>JBLWXO010000011.1:0-161880 GCA_048267385.1 Neptunomonas sp.
CCGCACTGGCCGCATCGATAACGCGCTCCAGATCATGATCCATCACTTCCCGGTCACGTACCGCCACAATGCCGTGCGAGTTAAGGCTACTGATATGACTACCGGCAATGCCCACAGTAACCGAATGAATCTTACAGCCGGCCATTAATTCGGCTTCTTCAACAGCGCGCTGAATGGAACCGACCGTCGACTCAATATTGATCACGACACCGCGCTTCAGGCCACGTGACGGATGCGAGCCGATACCGACAACCTCGATATGGCCATCCGGCATAACTTCGGCTACCAGACACACCACTTTAGAGGTGCCGATATCCAGTGCGACGATCATGTTATGATCAGTATTCATGCAATTAACCGTTTATTTATGAACTTCAAAAACTTTTTCAGAACTCTTTTTTTACAACATTCAAAAATTGCTTATTGATAAACCAAATTATAAGCCAATTACCTTTTAAATCCAGCAAGCATACCTATAAATAGATAATAATTAATAATGTACAAAAAATCACCAATTTATACCAACACTTATTCGGCAACTATTTTATAAACTTTAGGTATTTCTTTACTTTTCAATTAGATAGTGATTTTTATCATCCTGAAAATTCTCGCAAGCCATATTATGTGGTGCAAATAAACCTCTGCTCCTAATATCCACTTTTATCAAAACTTAAATTTGAAAAAACCGTATAAATCAATATCGAATATTGATAAATTAATAAAACATCAATATTTAATATTGATTAATCGCACACATATCAATATCTATTATTGATTTTTTTGAATGCAAAAATATCAATAATTATTGTTTTTTAAACTACAAAAACCTCACCAAAAACAACTTTCATATTTTATTTTTGAGCATCAATATAGTTTTTTAAAGGAATCATTTTATGTTTTCGCAATTGCGCTCTGAGCTGGTGATAGGTTAAACCCAATTTTTCAGCTGCTATTCTCTGATTGAATCGAGCCCCCTTAAGCGCTTCCAGCAATAACTGCTGTTCAAGTGCACCCACCTGGTCTGATAATTTTTGAACCTCCGGCTGATCATGCACCACCGGCGCATTTTTACTCGGTACTGTACCGCCCCGCAGCCAACTCGCTGCAAAAGGGTCGATAATTAATTCATGTACAGGCTCATCAATCGTCTCTTGCCGATAAACACTTCGCTCCACCGCATTTCGCAACTCCCGAACATTACCTGGCCAGGCATATTCCAACATCTGACTTTTCGCATTGTCGGTAAAACCCGGAAAATATTGACGCTCCAGTTCAAAGCACATACTCAGCGCAAAATTCTCTGCCAGAATTAAGACGTCATTCTGACGATACCTAAGCGGCGGAATGTGTATAACATCAAACGCTAAACGATCCAGCAGGTCAGCACGAAACTCGTCATTTTCAGACATGCTGCGCAAATCAGCATTCGTTGCTGTTATCAAGCGCACATCCGCCTGCAACATCGTCTGCCCACCCAGGCGTTCATACTCTCCATACTCAACAATCCGCAACAGCTTTTCCTGCACCTGAGTTGAGCAGGTTGCTACTTCGTCCAAAAAAAGGCTGCCACCCTCCGCCCTTTCAAACCGACCAACATGGCGCTTAACCGCACCGGTAAAGGCTCCTGCTTCATGCCCAAAAAGCTCCGAGTCCAGCAAATTGTCATTCATAGAGGCGCAGCTCACTTTGAGAAAACGCTGATCCCAGCGCGCTGAAAGAAAGTGCATTTTCTCGGCTACCAACTCCTTACCCGTCCCTCGTTCACCAAGAATCAATACAGGCTTATTTAACGGAGCAATACGGGATACCTGATCAGCCAGATCCAGCATTAATGGAGATTCACCTAACATCGACTTTTTATTATTTAGCCTCATAGACTATATTTTAGTCAAAAAAACTATAACTTAGCTAATCTTTTACTAAAAATATTCACTGAAACACCCTGTAAAATATAAAATCCTTTAATATCAATTGATTAAAAAACTGGCATGAAAATAGCTATCTCTATAGCAAAGGCTTTTAGCTAATTGAACAGATCAGCAAAAGCCCACTACACAATCAGGAGAAACCACAATGGGTATTTTTTCACGCTTTCAGGACATCATTAACGCCAACATCAATTCATTACTGGATCGCGCCGAAGACCCGGAAAAAATGATCCGCATGATGATTCAGGAGATGGAAGAAACATTAATCGAAGTTCGTACAACGTCAGCCAAAGTCATTGCCGATAAAAAAATGCTCGAACGTCGAGCGATTGCTCTACAAAAAGATGCTGACGAGTGGGAAACTAAAGCGGCGCTCGCCTTAAACAAAAATCGCGAAGATCTGGCACGCGCTGCTTTAACCGAACAGGCAGCCGCAGCAGAAACGCTTGAAATGGCACATCAGGAGCTCGATGCTATTGAAGAGCACTTGAACGATCTAAACAGCGAGATCTCTCAATTACAGCACAAGCTTGATGATGCGAAAGCTAAACAGAAATCGCTACTGGCTCGCGAACAGACTACACGCTCACGCTTAGAGATTCGCCGCCGCTTCAGCCGCGATAAACTCAATGAAGCATTTGATAAGTTTGAACGTTATGAGCGTAAAATGGATGATATGGAAGCTGAAGTGGAAAGCTATGATCTGGGCACTAAGGATCTTGCCAACGAGATCGAAGATCTTGAACGCAACGAAAAAGTTGACCAGGCGATGGCCAAGCTTAAAGCTCAGATGAACAAAAACAAGCCTGGTGATTAATAATGTCTAGCTTCGCGTTCTTTTTCGTACCGACTGTCATCTTTCTGGGAATGATAGTCCCTCTCTGGCTGATACTTCACTATGCCAGCCGATGGCGCTCGTCAAAAGGACTTTCAGAGGAGGACAAGCAAACACTGGACGTTGCCATGAAAGAAGTTGAACGCCTTGAAAGCAGACTTGAGACGCTTGAAACCATTCTCGATGCCGAGCAACCTGATTGGCAAACTCGTCATTCAGTAGATTAAGGAGACTGTATGTTCACAGCAAAATACCGAGGTTATGATATCGACTTATACCGCAGTACAGATAAACGCTGGATTGCGGGTGTGTGCGGCGGTATTGCAGAAAATATGCAATGGTCTGCTACCGGTGTGAGAATAGGCACCATATTATTATTTATGTTTACCGGTGCGTTTGCTGTATTCCTTTATATCGCTGCTGTTTTCTTAGTATCCAGCAGACCTTATGAAAGCAATAAAGCGCAGGAAAACAGTAAAACCGACCGATTTTCTAAACAAACGCATGATCCGCGAAAACCCAATCTAAAGCAGAAGATGTTTGATTATGGTGCCTCTGCATCCAGCCGCATTGAAGAGATTAAAAAACGGATGGAGAAGGTAGACAAACGCATTCGCACGATAGAGGAACATGTAACATCACGCAAATTCCACTTCGATAGAGAGATGCGCCGTAGTTAACTACTTATCATCTGACAACAACACCTTAATAGAGACTCTCTAAGCGAGATGTCTCTATAAGCTCACCCCTCGGCATTATTTAAACTTCCTCCTTACCTGTGGGTATTTCCGGCGTTTCGGTAAAACGTTTAGGTAGAACTTTTTTGCCGCTTACTCCTAAATTGTTTAACGCAACGGCTTGCTGAACCAAGTTACCTCGCCCTGAAGACAGGCGACTAAATGAAACATCATAGGCCTGCTGCGCTCGCGACAGATGCTTGCCTACCTCTTCAAGAGACTCAATAAAGCCAACAAATTTGTCGTACAGATCTGCACCGCGCTTAGCAATCTCTTGAGCGTTTTGGCTTTGATGCTCATATCGCCAGATATTTTGAATAGTACGTAAGGTCACTAATAATGTTGTCGGGCTTACCAACATAATGTTGCGCTCAAAAGCAAAACGAAACAGCTCAGGATCATGCTCCAGCGCCAACAAAAAAGCGCCTTCGATAGGCACAAACATCAAAACAAAGTCCAGAGAGCGCACGCCTTCCAGTTTTTGGTAAGCCTTATCACCTAAACCGCGAATATGATTTTGTAGCGAAACGGTATGCGCTTTACGTTGCTGCAGACGAAACAGCTCATCATCACTTGAACAATACTGCTCGTAGGCGGTCAACGACACCTTGGAATCAATGATGACGTCTTTGCCATCGGGCAGATGCACGATCACATCCGGCTGATAGCGCTGCTGCTGATCTTTCAACGAAACCTGAACTTCGTATTCGTGCCCTTTTCTCAATCCAGACTCTTCAAGCACCCGCTCAAGGATGATCTCTCCCCAATTACCCTGCGTTTTACTCTCACCTTTGAGCGCCTGCGTAAGATTAATCGCATCCTGGCTCATCTGCACATTCAAGCGCTTTAGTTGGCTTATCTCTGTATGCAGCGCACGCCGGTCTTTCGCTTCTCGATCATAAACATCTTCAACGCGGCGCTTAAAGTCTCCAATTTGATCTCTCAGCGGGGTTAACAGCATCCCCATCTCTTTTCGGCTGGATTCGGAAAACCGTTGTGATTTTTCATCAAAAATCTGATTAGCGAGGTTTTGAAACTCCTGCTTCAGCTGATCTCGGGCTTCCGTCAACAGGGCCAGCTTTTCTTCGGCGGACTCCCGGTCCGCATGTAAACGTGCTTCCAGCTCAGCTACTTGCGCTTGACGGATCGCTAACTGCTCTCGCAAATCAGAGCGATCAAACTCAAGGTTATCCAGCTTATTTTCTAACTTGCTTTCCAACGCCTCCAGATAGGATAAACGCTCCTGATACTGCACCTCTTTTAACTGCTGCTGGTGTAACTGCGCCTCCAGATCAGCACGCAACCTTACCCAAGAAGACCGGGCCCATTGCGACAACAATATAGCCATTGCCACAACGACAAAAAAAGTGATCAGCGACGTCGCCATATCCCAGCCGGCAATAAGCTGCGCGAAGGTCATCAGTGCTTACCAGTAATAATAGAGAGTCGCGATTGAACCAATAACAAGTGGCGTCATTAACGCAAGGTTCTTAACATCGCCTAATAAGCGCTGCATCACAACCAAATGCGCTACAGGAAACGTAATGATCAAACAAACCAGCGGTATCCACCACTCCAAATTCAACATCCCGAATGCCATCGCCCCAACCAGGGTCAACGCCGCCAGATTCCCCGCCATGATAATAGCCACCTGGGTATTACGTTCTGCTAGTTTTCCGGCTTTTTCTTCCTCCGGTAATTTATTCACTGCACCGGCACTCAGCGCCGCTGACATCGATACAAAGCCGGTAATCAAAAAGGTAAATAGGGGATCCACGTGCCATTACTCCACTTCAACAAGTTAATAGGCGTGATTGTAGAGGAATTCATCGCTTAACCCTACCCATCCCATCCGTTTATTCACATTGATGCCAATCCAGAATGCGGTTTCCCATACACCCTTTCAGTGAGCTAATATCTGCACGAGAACTCTTCTAAGCGCGATATGCGAAATACATAAGGACTATTATCAGAAACATGAGCCGATCTGTACTTGCGACCCTCTTACTGCTGACGACACCACTCTCACTGCTGGCTGAATGGCATGTCGCCGACGGAGACTATTTGGTCTGTGATACAGAAGCCCAATATCGCCAGTTACTACACTACTCTTTATATGGAGTCGGCATTAAACCTACATCTGGCTGCCAATTTGCACCGACAGGCGCAGCCGTAACGATCAATCATTGTGTAGAAAGTGATATTATTCTCTGCCAATTCACATTCACCCCTGTTTCTGGTTCGTCTATCGAAGGATGGGCCAGCAAAGCCTTATTAAGAGAGATTACGCGCTAATGGAGTACCTGGTTAACGAAGCCGTTGAAGATTATGCTTTCCTTAATACAAGTGAAGAGCCACCCTTGCTGACAGAGTTGATTACCGCTACCAATGAAACTATGGGGTGGCCTCAAAAGCTCTCAGGGCGGCTGGTAGGCCGGACACTTAAAATGTTGAGTGCAATCCATCAGCCTAAACGCGCGCTAGAGATCGGCATGTTCACTGGTTATTCCGCGCTATCTATCGCTGAAGGAATGCCTGAAGACGGTAAACTTATCTGCTGCGAAACCAACCCGCGCGCCATTGAGTTTGCAAAAACCTTTTTTGAGCGTAGTGAGCATGGCCATAAAATTGATGTTGTCTTTGGAAAAGCACTCGATACGCTTGATACACTGAGCAGCAGACTGGATGGTCCGCTGGACTTCACCTTTATCGATGCCGATAAACGCAGCTATCTTAACTATTACCTGAAAGTCAAAGAGCTCACCCGCCCCGGTGGACTCATCATCCTTGACAATGTGCTCTGGTCTGGAAAAGTACTACAGCCTGAATCGGAGATCGACGATACACTGGTTGAAACCAACCGCTTAATTGCAGCAGATCCCGATATGGAAAATGTCTTTCTGACCGTACGTGACGGGTTAAATGTTGTCAGGAAGCTTCGTTAATGTCTCGCCATCCCAAAACCCCATCAAAAGCAGATGAGCTGTTACGTCTTTATGTAACCACTGAAGACGACAACCCTCTGATGGAACAGCTACGCCAGCAGCGCGATGAACTGCTGAATGATCTGGATCATGTAGAGACTGCTGCTGAGGTGACCGGATTGGTTACCTGGCTCCTCAGAGATAACGGCATTCGCAGCCAAGGCGAAACCTTAGATGAAACGGCTGATCGTCTTGGCGATTTAGATAGTGAAGCGGATACTGACCACTATTCAAACTTAATATTCCAGATCAAAATTGCCGTTGAGCGCCTCGACGCTATAATGTTGGATAATTGTTAATATGAAGTAGTAAACATGAAATATTCAGTATGAAGCAATCAGCATGAAAAAAGGAAGCAGCAGACTAAAACGCTGGTTTTCACTATGCCTGATAGCACTGCTAGTGCTTCCTGTAATTAGCTATTTCTCTCTCCCTTTTATTGCAAAAAATATTGTCGAGAGCTGGCTGACAGATCAAGGCTTTCAAAAACCAGTCTTTAGTGTGGAGTATCCCAGCCACCGCGAGTTACTGATCTCTCAACTCAGTGTGGAAAAACATACTGATAACCGTATTTCGACCCTGTCTGCCAGTCCAGTCACCATCAAATATGATCCATGGAGTTTATTTTTTAAAGGAGAGCTTACCCGTATTGAGGTCCCCTCAGCTCGTCTTGATATTGCCATGACAGGCAAAGCGACAGAAGTTGAAGCTGAAACAACCGACACATCGAACACAACCTCCTTTGACCTGTCACAGCTGATACCCGATCAATGGCTGGGATTTGCGCCTGCACAAGAGCTGGTGATTGGACAGTTAGATGTTCAATGGCATGGCCCCAACCAGCCTTTTTACCGCTTTACCGGGAATATCTACCTGACCCGGCAACAACTGCTCACACGTGTACTAAGTAGTATTAATGACCGGCAGCTCAGCCACTCGGATATCACCTTATTCAGTGATAACCGTTTTCAAATCAATGTCATTGATCCACAAATAAACGATGCAGGCCCAATCGTCAGGCTATCAGGGCTGTTAACGCAGAATGACTCCTCCATCACTGTGCAAGCGTTACATGCTGTCAACCTAGGCAAAACCTACGAAATGGCACGGCAGCTTGAGCTACCTGAAATAGGTGAGATGCCATCTATCGATGGGTCTTACACCGGCAACACAGAGATATCCTTTCCCAAAAACTATACTGGCAACCTCGATGAATGGCTGCCAAGTATTAAAGCGACCCAGCAAAACCAGTTAAATGCCCGCATTGAGCAGCCTTACCCCGACATTGGCAGTGCTCATCTTGAGTTCGCTTCAGATATCAGCTTTGGACAACCGAGTTCCCCTGATAATACGTCTAGCCCTTTCCTGTCTGTAACAGTTTCTCCCGAAAGCAAAATTTCACTTTTCAATCTAAAACAGGATAACTGGTCAGTCGTCAACGCCAGCGCCACGTTAAACACCCCCCTTCAAATATCGAGAACCGAAAAAACATCGATCGCGCCTGTCAGAATGACCTTAGCAACAGGCCCTATTAGCAATCCCAGCCTACAGATCGCTCCTCAGTCAACAACCCTATCTTTAAGCGAAATAGATCTTGCTCTGAAAAAAGCTCTGATCGTATTTAATACCCCCCAGATACAAACGACATTAACGACGATACAACTGCCTGCCCTGCAAGCAGGAGGGAATATTTACGTCCGGCTGCCCGAAATCAAAGCTGGCGTTAGCCTAGACAGCCACTCTATTTCCCTGCAAAGTGCCATAAGCATGGCGGCTGATATTGATAAAGAGCTGATTGATGCACAATGGCGCATAAAAGAGATCGATTTCGCTAAAAACCAAGCAGTACTAAGACCCTTATTTGCCACTAGCTGGCCGGAAAAACTAACGTTCATTAGTGGCGAATATACACAAACCGGACATTTCAAGTGGTTCAACGGTCGTTTAGATGGCGTTATTAACCACACTGTGAGTAATGTCAGCCTTACGCAAGATCGCATAGTCGTCACTGGCGCTTCAGTCGACAGTAAAACATTTTTGCGCGGCGAGCGTATTGATGAAAAAGGGCGCTTACATATCGACAAGATCGACGCCGGCATCGAGATCACGAATATGCAGTCACAGTTCCGACTCAATAAGCTGGGCACCGATAATAGCATCGCTGATATCAGTCATTTTTCCGGTACATTACTCGGCGGTTCATTTCAACTGGCACCTTTTTATAGTGTGCTTAATCCACTGTCCATCAACACCGATCTATATCTGCGAGGTCTATCACTGGATGCGCTGCTGAAACTAGAACAACAACCGGGATTAAGCGGCGAAGGTATTCTTGATGGAGACCTGCCCCTTCGATTAACAAATGGTGGCTTTTATATCAGCAACGGTAAAATACAGGCACGTGAGCCAGGCATTATCCGCTACCGACCAGACGAGAGCATTCAAGCATTACGGGAATCCTATCTGGGGCTAGGCATTGCGTTAGATGCCTTATCAAACTTCCACTATCATGAGCTATCAATTGGTGCTAATTACACGCCAGATGGAGCTCTACTGCTAAAAACCCACTTGGCAGGCAAAAATCCTACATGGAATAACGGACAAGCGATCAATTTTTCGATGAATATTGAAGAGAACTTACTTAATCTCCTGAAAACCCTACAATTTACAGATGAATTGACGAACACAATAGAGAAGCGTTACCGTACACCTTAGACGAATGTTGAAGGAAGCCCCTCATGCAACGATATATCACGCTTTTAGGCGCACTGCTACTAAGCAGCGGCCTACTTATAGGTTGCTCGCCGAAAGTACAAGTAGCTGTGCCGAATGAACCTATTAACATCAATCTTAATGTGAAAATTGAGCATAAGATTCTGATCAAAGTTGATCGTGAGATTGATGACCTGTTGAACGATAAGAGCGACCTATTCTAGGAGTTACCCTAATGAAATCAATTACACGCAAACTCCTGAGCTTACTTACCCTGAGTTTTGTTACTCTGGCAACACCCGCATGGGCTCTCTCTCTAAATGAAGCCCAAGCGAACGGGCTTGTCGGAGAAACCCCCAACGGCTACCTTGCCAGTGTTAGCTCTGCTCCCAATAGCGATACCCGCCGTCTCATCAGTGAGATCAATACAAAACGCAAAGCTGCCTATCAGGATATCGCAACCAAAGCCGGTGTAACCTTGAATATTATTGAGATACGCATCGGACAGCGTCTTTACGACAGCGCCCCTAAAGGTGCTTTCCTGCAAAACCAACAGGGCCACTGGACACAGAAGCAGTAAAAACTGCTGAAGTAGATTGACAGAAAAAATACAACAATAATAATTTTGTACAGGTCTGCCCGTGAAACAAAAAACTGATAATGCGTTGCTTTCTTATCGACGCCTGAACTTGGCTGGTTTATTTTTAGCAGGCTCGGCACTGTCTTATGCTTCTATTGCCTTAGAACAACAACTCAGCTCTGTAAATTGTTCACTGTGTAGTATTGTACGGCTGTGCTTACTATCTATGAGCGTTCTGTTTTTAGTTGCTTTTATCCACAACCCATGGACGTTTGGCCAACGCTTTTACGCACTATTTAATTGGCTACTGTCCATCGCAGGTTTATCCGCCGCAGGACGTTACATCTGGCTTGAATCACTCCAATCAGAAAGCCCGTCTGTCTGTAACTCAGGCATAGAAGCGCTAACGAGCTCACTACCTTTTTTATCGGAAATTCAAATATTACTGGTAGAACAACAAGACTGCTTGGATAATAGCTGGCACCTATTTGGACTTACATTGTCTCAGGCAACTCTGGGAGTTTTTGTATTCCTTTTCTTAATCACTTGGCGACTCTTAACCCGGCGTCCTGAGCCTAAACTATTTTTCTGAAATGAAACAAACATATCTACCTGCTCTATTAGCCTTGTGTCTGACTGCAGCCCCCGTATCGGCGGCGCCCTGGACTCACAATCTCTATTTTGAAAATGATCTGTTTGCTGATACCGATCAAAGCTATACCAATGGTATCCGGCTTGCCTGGGTCTCTCCGGATATCGATACCTATTTATATGATCCGCAGTTGCCTGCATGGTTACGAGAAGTCAATTCGTTGTTTGCTCCCCTCTACCCTGATCCCGAAGGCGCAAACGATGAAGTTAGCCGCAATCTCGTTTTTACAATTGGCCAGCAGATGTACACACCCGAAGATCGTGAACGCACCTCCCTCGATCCTAACGACCGCCCTTACGCAGGCTGGCTCTATGCGGGTTTTGGATATCATGCAAAAACAAACAATAAGCTCAACTCAGTAGAAGTAAACTTAGGTGTAGTAGGGCCCGCCGCACTGGGTCAAGAAGCTCAGGACATGGTTCATCGCGCTCGCGGTATAGCACTTTTCCAGGGCTGGGATAACCAATTAGAAAACGAACTGGGTATTCAGCTAGTATGGGAACACAAGCACCGAATAGCTAAACGACCCCTCTTTGGTCGCTTTGGATACGATGTAATCACTCATTATGGTGGAAGCTTGGGCAACATCGCCACTTATGCTAATACGGGCGCAGAAATACGTTTTGGCTTCCGTCTTCCGGACGATTTTGGCACCTCTGCATTACGTCCCGGCGGGGATAACAGTGCACCAGGAAATCAGGATCCTCGTTTACGCCATGGCTGGGGAGTACACACTTTCATATCTATAGATGGCCGCTTGGTTGCACAAAATATATTTCTTGATGGAAACACGTTCCAAGACAGCCATTCGGTTGATAAAAAATATATAGTTGCCGACGCTGCGTTCGGCATTGCCGGTGTTTATAACAAATGGAAAGTATCTTACGCACAGGTCTATCGCACTAAAGAGTTTGAAGCCCAGAAAGATGCTCAAAGCTACGGCTCATTTACTGTCTCTTATTCTTATTAGCATAATAGTATTACAGGTCTTTAACGCTCAAATTCAGCAGAGAACACATCAATACAATAATGTCCGAGCCTGTCCTATTATCACAGGCCCGGACACACCAGTTATATTCAGAACCTTCCTGAGAGCCTCATCCAGACAGATCTACCCGGCTCGTTAACCTGCAATGGCATCGGATCAAAAACATCATCGCGACTTTCATGCACACGGTATGTTTTATCAAACAGATTATCGATACCCGCAGCCAGCGTTACCGCCGATGTTAGTCGGTAATCTGCAAACAGATCTAGCAATCCATACCCTGCTGTTTTCGTGACATCTAACCCTGCACAGTCCGTTGACGCCAGACAAACCTCATTTTGAGAAGCGACAAGATTGCTAGTAATGCCTGCCCCCCACTTCCCAGAATGATACAGCGCCTGTACGCGCGCACTCAGCGGGGAAATCCGCGATAATGGCTGGTCAGTATCCAGGTTATTGCCTACGGTATAGCTGAGATTGCTTTTCAATAACCATTGCTCATTCAACGAGTATTGATGTTCAAACTCGAGTCCATATATTTCCGCTTCTACATTTCGATAGCGCTCTGCTGAGCTATCGCGATAACGCAGAATATACTCATCGATGCGGTTGTAATAGGCCGACAGTGACCATGGTGATTTATCTGTGTTACTCAACACCCATTCAAGCTGATGATGCTTTTCCGGTGCTAACCAGGGATTACCAACCCAATTACTTTTTGCCATATAGCGCTCGGTTGCATCTGCCGTGCGCACACTACGTGAAGCGGTCATTTCCAGCTGATAACTCTGATTAAGCTGATGCTGCCAACTGGCAAAGCCAGCAAGATTATGTTCCGTTTGTTGCTCAGGAGGCGCTCCATACAGGGTTGCCGCCGTTTGGCTCATCATAAAAACATCATTTTCATTTTTCACATCAGCTGTAACAAAATCGTAGCGTAAACCCAGCTTCACACGATCCTTAGCAGACAGTGAGCGGCTCACCTCACCAAAAAGCCCCATCTGCTCGATAGTCGCGTCAGGCCACAACTGCCCCATTGGCATATTTGCGGGGTAACTATATACCACGCCATTACGTGCGCTATTTTGATAATCAACACCAAATGATGCTTGATGTGCACCAAACCAACCATCAAAAATAACCCGTCCACCGTGGGTATCAGAACTGCTCGGTGCATACATACCGGACGCTTTATCTCTGAGTGAGTAGCTATCCATTAAATGATCAACATTGCTTTGAAATAGCTCAGCCTTTACCTTCTGAATCATCTCTCCATCAAAACGATGTTCGAGTTTTACACGATAAATATCTGCATTGGATTCAGGCGAGTCCATATTGGCACCGGCGAACAAGACATCTCTTTCTTCGTTACGGTCATAACTCAGCGTCAGATCGGTATCTTCACCCAGTTGCGCGCCCACAATAAGTGCTCCGGAGCGAGATAAATAAGCCGACCTCACGGCATCACCATTACCATCCTCATAACTATCCATATCGGCCACTTCGCCGATAAAGCGAAAATAGCCCTGATCATTCCCGGTAACCACATCAGCGGACAAGGTTCCTCCCTCGCCATTACTACGCGCCATACCCGTGACTGTTGCGGCATAACCCTGCTCATTAAAGACCGGCTTTTGTCTGGATAAAATAACCGTCCCACCACTACCGCCGCTGCCATATAAAACGGTTTGGCTTCCTTTAATCAAGGTAACTAAGTCATAACTATCACCTGAGGCATACGTCGTTGGCGGATCCATTCGGTTTGGACAGCCGCCATGCAGATAAGCGCCATCCAGCAGAACATTTAACTGTGTTTCTCGTTGCCCTCGAATAATAGGATCAATGGCGCGACCGCCCATTCGGGTACCCGATACTCCATTAACTGAGCCCAATAACTCAGCCATATCAGAACCCGGCTTATGAGCAATCGACTCCGAGGTGAAATAGTTAGCAGACTTATCCAATAAGCCTCCACGAGTTACCTCAACAAACAGACCACTTTCTTCCGCCTGCACCCCCACCGGTATTAACGCACAACACATACAGAGTATCTTCCGCTGACTGTTCAAACCTTTCGCCTCAAAATATTAGAAAGCAGGATTTTAGCAATGACTAATGTTTTGAAAAATGTGGCAAATCGACGCAGACTAACGAAAAAGATACCGGTAAACTCAGGCAATCTATAAAAGCGAACAGCAACTTTCTTGATCTGCAGGAGCAACTCAAGCAGATCCAAATGGCAAGACGCTTCTATAATGGCTCAGCGCGCGATCTCAACATTATGGTCGACCGCTTTCCCTCTAACCAGGAGGCAACCCGTTTCTATTTTACTCAGTTTGATTTTGTCGAATTGGACCCTGCCGAATCAATCACCGTTAAACAAGTGCATACGGTCAATTTTTAGCATACAAGAGAGATTAGAATGATACAGATCAGCACGATTATCGGCCACAGAGGCCTTGCCTCACTCGCACCGGAAAACACACTGGCCTCCATTAAGTTAGCACACCAACATAACATACAGTGGATAGAAGCTGATGCCAGCATTCTGGGTGATGACACCGTGGTACTTTGTCATGACGATACGCTAAACCGATGCAGCAATGGCCAAGGCTCTCTGCTCGCTATCAATCAGAGTGACCTGATTCAATTAGATGCAGGCAGCTGGTTTTCTAAAGAATTTACAGGTGAGCCCATCCCCACATTAGCCCAGGCATTAACACTGCTATCTCAATTCAATATGGGATTTAACCTTGAGTTGAAAGCGCAAGCCGGGGTTTCTCCTGACAAAACGGTCAACTTAATATTTCCGATTGTTCAAAAGTTCTGGAAAAGCAATAAACCTCTACTCATCAGCAGCTTTGACCACGATATATTACGTATCTACCGACAGCAGGATAAGCAACAAGCGATTGGCCCACTATACGAGCAGATTGATGCTCACTGGCACAACACGATGCAGGAACTTAACGCCATCAGCTTGCACTGTGATTGGCTGAACCTAACCCCGGCTCAAGCCCACTCAATCAAAGCGGCAGGCTACCAATTGGTTATCTACACCTGTAATGATCGTGCATCAGCCAGGCAGCTACTGGCAATGGGCGTAGACAGTATTATTTCAGATAGCCCTCACCTCCTCAGTACACTCTAACCTCTTCGAAGCTCTCTCCTAAGCCCTCTTCTAAGCCCTCTTCTAAACCTGATGACATCATCGTATTGCTATTAAACCGCGCGTCGCCCAACCTCACGAAATATTCCGTGTATCACCACCTGCCAATTCTGAGTACTAGTCTGAATATAGGCCAAGCGATTATAAATCGTATCTGAATTCACATTTTGTCTATCGTTTAAACACTCTCCTTAAGTCGCATGGATAGTGACACCAGACAATAAAAAACAGAAAAGCGATACAATAAACACTATTTTTTGATAATTTTATGTATCATTTAAAAATATTTCGAGGTACATTTATTATTACTAGCAAGACTGATAGATACGGCTGCTATGCAGACAATAAAAAAATTCGTAGTCTGACAAACGAACCAGAACATCGGAGAGCAGAATAATGACGCCAGAAGAACAAAATTTCATGCGTAAGATCGACGCTGAAGAGAAAATCGAACCTAAAGATTGGATGCCGGATGCATACCGTAAAAATCTTATACGCCAGATATCTCAGCATGCGCACTCAGAAGTAATTGGTATGCAACCAGAAGGAAACTGGATTACCCGCACCCCTTCTCTGCGTCGTAAAGTCGTGCTGCTTTCCAAAGTACAGGATGAAGCAGGTCACGGTCTGTATCTTTACAGCGCTTGCGAAACACTTGGCATTTCCCGTTCAGAAATGATTGAACAGCTGCAAAGCGGCCAGGCTAAATACTCATCTATTTTTAACTACCCGACACTGACATGGGCCGATGTTGGCGCAATTGGTTGGTTAGTTGATGGGGCCGCTATTGTTAACCAGGTTTCTCTGCAACGTACGTCATACGGCCCCTATTCCCGAGGCATGATCCGCATCTGTAAAGAGGAGAGCTTTCATCAGCGCCAAGGCTATGAAGCCATGCTGGAACTAGCAAAAGGTTCCGAAGGACAGAAAGAGATGGCACAGGATGCCCTGAACCGCTTTTACTGGCCAGCTCTGATGATGTTTGGTCCGCACGACTCTGATTCTGCCCATTCTCAAAAATCAATGGAATGGAAAATCAAGCGTGAAACAAACGATGACCTTCGCCAGAAGTTTGTCGATCAAACGGTCAAACAAATTGAAGTTTTGGGTCTTGAACACCCGGATAAAGGCCTCAAATGGAATGAAGAACGCGGTCATTATGACAGCAGCGATTTAAACTGGGATGAATTCAAGAGCGTAATCAATGGCAATGGTCATTGTAACCGCCAACGTATTGATCACCATGTTGCTGCTCATGAAGAAGGCGAATGGGTACGTGATGCAATCACAGCGTATAACGACAAAAAACGAGCTAAAAAAGCACAGAATGCAGCGTAAGGGGTATAAGAAATGACAAGTATCACTGAAAAACTAGAACTTTTTGAAGTATTTATCCGCTCCAAGCGTGGTCTTGACCATAAACACGTGGGTAGCTTACACGCAGAAGATCATGCCCAAGCCCTTGAATATGCTCGCGACTGTTATACCCGTCGTAGTGAAGGCGTTAGCATCTGGGTCATGAAATCAAGCGACATCTGCTCTTCTCAAGAAGATGACTCTGAAAGCTTCTACGACCCAAGCGATGACAAGCCTTACCGTCACGCAACTTACTACGTGCTTCCTGATCCAGTAAACAACATGTAATTGGTGGGAGTATAAAAGAATGAGCGATATCAAAGCCGCAACACTTGAATACACTACCCGCTTAGGCGATGACTCAGTTGTACTGGGCCACCGGATCTCAGAATGGGTAAGCTACGGTCCTTTCCTTGAAGAAGACATCGCATACGGCAACGTAGCGCTGGACTATATTGGTCGTGCACGTATGTTTTATACCTATGCTGCTGAGCTGGCGAATGATGGCCGTACTGAAGATGACTTCGCATATATGCGAAATGATCGCGAATACCGTAACCTGCTGTTACTGGAGATGCCTAAGGGTGACTTTGCTTACTCTCAGGTTCGTCAGTTACTTGCCGATGTTTATTACACATTGCTGTTACCCGAGTTACTCCAATCAAAAGATGCAACATTGTCTGCGATTGCTGCAAAATCCATCAAAGAAACCAAGTATCACTTACGTCGCAGCCGTGACTGGGTTTTACGCTTGGGTGATGGCACTGAAGAAAGCCATAAACGTACGCAGAAAGCGGTTGATCAACTATGGGGCTATACCCATGAGATGTTCGACATGGACGAAACTGAGCAGTTGCTGGCTGATAACGGTATTGGTGTAGATGTTTCCAAACTCCATGATGCATGGCGTCAGATGGTGACTGAAATTCTGACAGAAGCCACGCTGACTGTACCTGAAGACAGCTGGGCCGTTCGTGGTGGCCGTACAGGCTATCACACTGAGAACCTGGGCCATATGCTGACGGAGATGCAGTTTGTGCATCGCTCTCATCCAGGTTGTAAGTGGTAAGCCACTATGAAAGAGATCTCACTGATGCCCGAAGAGCAGTACCAACGCCTGCAACAGCGCAACGCCGCTGATGTTAAAGAGTTATGGGATCTGCTCGACGAAGTTAAAGACCCGGAAGTACCGGTACTGAGTATTTGGGACCTGGGAATTTTGCGTGATATTACGCGTGAAGGTGAACAGATTATTGTGACCATCACGCCCACCTACTCCGGATGCCCGGCGATGGACAATATCCGCACCGATGTGGCGATAGCCCTGAACAATGCCGGTTATGCTGATGTGACGGTCAATATGTCACTGTCACCTGCCTGGAGTTCAGAGTGGATGTCATTGGAAGGTCGCAAGAAACTGCGCAATTACGGCATTGCACCACCAGAAGACGCTGATCTTGATGAAGACGGCCTGACCCCGGATGCGCATGCCCAATGCCCGCATTGCAGTTCTAAAAATACTCGCAGAATCAGTGAATTTGGCTCTACCGCGTGCAAAGCGCTGTTTCAGTGCAACGATTGCAATGAACCCTTTGATTATTTTAAAAAGATATAGGTGAAGCGATGTCTGACACCAATTTCTACACATTAAAGATAGCTGACGTACAACCAGAGACGGATACGGCTATCTGTGTAACATTCGATGTTCCAGAAGCATTAAAAGAAAAGTTCACATTTATACAAGGTCAGTTCCTGACGATTAAAGCAATGATCGACGGCGAAGATGTCCGACGCTCATACTCGATATGCTCGGGCATTAACGACGGACACATGCGTGTCGGTATCAAACGCGTTAAAAATGGTAAGTTTTCCAACTACGCCAATGATAACTTCAAAATCGGCTCTGAAATTGAAGTAATGCCTCCGCAGGGTAGCTTCCACACAGAGCTCAAAGCAGATAACGCCAAGAACTACATGTGTATCGCTGTCGGCTCTGGCATAACGCCAATGATCTCGATTATCAAATCAGCACTAGATGTTGAGCCAGATAGCCGCGTGACCTTAATCTACGGCAACCGTCGCAGCAACTCTGTTATGTTCAAAGAGGAGCTGAACTTCGTTAAAAACCGCTATATGGATCGCTTCCAATGGATCAATATTATGGACTTCGAAGATCAGGGAGCTGACCTGTTAAACGGTCGTATCGATAACAAGAAAGGCTATGCTCTGCAGAAAAGCGGCCTTATCGATATCAAGAAAACAGATGATGCCTTTATCTGTGGACCTGAATCTATGATGTCTGAAATATCGCGCGGCTTCCGCATGGAAGGCCTGAGCGACGATCAGATCCATTATGAGCTGTTTGCGAACTCATCTGCCGACTCTCAGGCAATTCTGGATAAAGCCCAGAAGCGTATTGAAGAGTTTGGCGAAGAAAAACTGAGTAAAGTAACGGTTGTTGCTGATGGCCGCTCCATCATGTTTGAACTGGCTACTGTCGGATCAAACATTTTAGATGCGGGTATGGATAATGGCATGGAACTGCCTTATGCCTGTAAAGCAGGCGTATGTTCGACCTGCAAATGTAAACTCGTTGAAGGTGAAGTCGATATGGACATCACCCATGGTCTTGAAAAGCACGAGATCGAAGCCGGTTACATTCTTAGCTGTCAGGCACATCCTATCTCAGATAAAGTCGTGGTTGATTTCGATCAGCGCTAAATCTATCGGCCTTACTGATATGTAACTACTAAGCCCTGCTCTTTGCAGGGCTTGTTTTATACCTTCCGTTTAACCCAAAACCACATACGACCCTTATTACTCGAAGCCTCCTCCCCCACTATGTATAATACGGCTCAATCAAGCTCTATATGCAGTGTTAATCGTTATTACGACGCTAGTTTTATAAGCAAAAAATACTAGCCACATTATACTCACGCATATCGACCAAAACCTAAGTTAAAGAGAAATTGCATTTGCTACACGTTAGCCCACCACAAGCAGCAACACTCAATCGTCGCTTCTGCGTTGCCCCCATGATGGACTGGACAGATAAACACTGTCGGATGTTTCATCGCACCTTATCTAAAAACAGCGTACTTTATTCAGAGATGGTGACATCAGGTGCGTTAATTTTTGGCGATAAGCAACGACATTTGGCTTATAACGAAGGCGAGCACCCTGTAGCTCTGCAACTAGGTGGCAGCGACCCTGCAGATCTTGCAACGTGTGCTCGACTGGCACAAGAGTATGGCTATGACGAGGTCAACCTCAATGTCGGCTGCCCCAGTGACCGCGTGCAGAACAATATGATTGGCGCATGCTTAATGGAATACCCTGAAAAGGTGCGGGATTGTATGTCTGCCATGCTGGACGCAGTTACGATTCCCGTTACTATTAAGCATCGTTTAGGTATTGATGATCTGGACAGCGATGAGCACCTGCATCATTTTGTCGACACGGTAAAAACATCCGGCTGCACTACTTTTATCGTGCATGCCCGAAAAGCCATTCTGCAGGGGCTGAGTCCGAAAGAAAATCGAGATGTACCACCCTTGCAGTACGACAGAGTCTACAAGCTTAAAAAAGCATTCCCAGAACTTGAAATCATCATCAATGGTGGCATAAAAACCTTAGAAGAATCCCACGTTCATCTCCAGCATATCGATGGCGTCATGATGGGCCGGGAAGCCTACCAAAACCCCTATATACTGGCCGAAGTAGATAGCCTCCTCTATGGTTTCGATCAACCTATTATTAACCGCGTTGAAGCTGTTGAAGCATATTTACCTTATATTGAGGAACAGCTTCGGCAAGATGTCTATCTAAATCACATATCACGGCATATTTTAGGTATATTTCATGGTATGCCGGGAGGCAAGCAATTCCGCCGCTTAATTAGCGAGCAAGCTCATAAGCGCGGAGCAGGCATTGAGGTCATTCAACAAGCCCTGTCTAAAATTAATGAATTCAGCTCCTTCACCAGAGAATAAATTATGGAAAGCCAGCCCATGGAAAGCCAACTACAACAACTAAAATCAATGACCACTGTGGTTGCCGATACCGGTGACATAGAAGCAATCGGCCAGTTCACACCGGTTGACGCAACAACAAATCCGTCACTACTGCTCAAAGCAGCTAGCTTACCTATTTACGCCCCTTTACTTGATCAAGCCAAATCATGGGCATGTGAGCAAAGCCAAAACCCACAAGCTCAGCTCTCCTTAATGACACAAAAACTGAGTGTATTAATTGGTCTTGAGATCCTGAAAGTCATTCCGGGCAGGATCTCTACAGAGGTAGATGCACGCCTGTCTTTTAATACCGAAGCAACGGTGGAACAAGCATACCAATTAGTACGCTTGTACAATGATGCAGGTATCAGTAATGACCGGATTTTAATAAAAATAGCCTCAACCTGGGAAGGCATTCAAGCCGCCCGCATACTTGAAAAAGACGGCATTAACTGCAACCTGACTTTACTATTCAGTTTTGCACAAGCAGCCGCCTGCGCTGACGCAGGGGCTTATCTGATATCACCTTTTGTCGGCAGAATTCTCGACTGGTATAAAGCTAAACAGCCTGAACAAGACTACTCTGGCGACCTCGACCCGGGCGTAGTTTCAGTATCGAGTATCTATAACTTCTACAAAACAAACGGCTACAAAACTATTGTTATGGGTGCAAGCTTTCGTAATATCACTGAAATCCAGTGCCTTGCAGGTTGCGATAGGTTAACTATCAGCCCTCAGTTGATGAGCGAGTTAGATAGTAATCACGAACCGCTCATACAACAGTTAAACGAAAACACAGCATCAACAGACATGGCTATCCCGGATAATGATGAAATGACTTTTCGCTGGCTCATGAACGAAGATGCAATGGCAACAGAGAAACTGGCAGAAGGGATTAGAAATTTCGCAGCTGATCAGGTTAAGTTAGAAAAAGTTTTATCTGACCTTTAAAAAGTAAAGGGCTCGAATGCATCCTGCAATGAGCCCTTAATCACATCCTTGTAAAGCACCACTTCAATCCTAAAGTAATGGCCAGATGAACAACTCCTGTTGTAAATCAACATCCCTGCTGCATCCCTGACAACCGTTATTCTACAGATCTGAAGAATCGAATAAATAGGAAAAAGTCCTATTTTTTCTCTAATACAGCAATCAGGCTATTAAAGGCTTCATAGTTTGAATCATTCAACGACATCAGTATTTTATGCGCTTTAATAATACGCTCCTGCATCTCTTCAACCGACTCCTGCACCAAGGGCACTTGTATTAACTCATATTGCGTTAATGGCAATACATCCAACAAAACAAAAACCTGATCGAAGCCCATACTTAATAATGTTCGCGTCACATCATCATGAGTAGACACCAACATCGGCGCTGGCAAACCTTGGTTTTTAGCACGTATGGCTAATTTTGCGATCAAGCCAAGCGTAGTACTGTCGAGGCAAATAGCTTCTGTTACATCAATTAATACGTGCTCACACTCATTCGAGGAGATCACCTTTTCTAAATGAGCATCCAGAGAAGAACACAACGTCAGACGAACTTCACCCGTAAACTTAATAACATAGTGATTATCAAGCATTGCATAAAAAATAGAACCCTGACTCATGGCATAACTCTCGAAACTAACATAATGGCAATATCATCAGGATATTGTTCCAAATGTTCACTACCGGTAAATATATAAGACTTAAGCGCCGTAAAGCTGGCGCCATTAACAGCCAGCCAATCTAATAATGCCTGCTCTTTTTCAAGAATCGAACGTTGAGGTAACAGTTCCAGAACACCATCAGAAAAAAGGTAAAGCGCAAAGTCATCATCTAAGGCAATTTGCTTCTCAACAAAGAGTGCATCCATAAATAAGCCGACAGGCATCCCCCTCCCCTCAAGCACAACGGTTCTTTCCGGGGTCTTGTAAACAGGCATAGGGTGGTGCCCTCCAACCGCATAAGTCAGAGTATTTTGTTGCTGATTAATCAAGCCACAAAAGATTGTCAGATGCTTATCGAGCCCCAATGCATATATTTCTGCATTAAAACGATTCAGCGTTTCAAGAGGAGATAAAATATCATAACTGGAGCCACGCTTAAAATTACGTAATAGACGACTGGTGATATTTTTAAGCAAAACGGTTACCAGCGCAGATGATGCACCATGACCTGAAACATCTGCCAGATAAAAAAGTGTTAAATCATCATTAATAGAGGCCACATCGACAAAATCACCGCTAACGATCAGTGACGGAGTAATACTGAATTGATACTCAATATCATTAATCCTCTGCTGAGCAGCAGGAAGCAAACGACTTTGCACCTGAAACGCAGCATACTGATCATCTTTTAACTCTTCTAGCGTTGCCTCAAGCTCCTCACGATAAACCAAACGCTCATAAAGCAAGCGACAGCGATTAAGCCTTAATTGTATAGATTTTTTAAAATCACAAGACTCATCCTGCAGGCTTTCAATATAAAAAACATCATCAGCACCCGCCCTTAATGCTTGTATCACTAAGGGAGTACTGTTTTGATGTAATATCACGATAATAGAAAAACGTCCATCATCCCCTACTAACGACTCAAGATGTTTAAAATCTGCTGCATCAGCCACATACAGCACATAAATACCGAAATTTTTAAACATCAAGCCTACATTAGGCGTTTTGCTATCCAGCGCTTCACCAGGAGATCCTTCAAAACCCGCCCCCCCAAGAACTGACTTAATCAAAGATAAGTCATGCTGCCCAAAACCCAAAAGCTGTATGCCTGATAAATTATTTGTCATAGATAATAGTTTAATCTGACCAGACTTTTATATCGCTAAAAAATTAATATCGTTAAAAATCTTCCTGATTAAATTGTCCATCCATTTGACCATCTTTAACAAGAAACTCACGCTGCTGCAAATAAGCATCACGAACAAAGCCGTACTCGTCACCGCTAATAAGTTTCTCTGCGGAGAAAAGACTAACTCGCTTATCCAGCAAGTTAACACCATAACCCGTATTACGCGTAGGAATATGGCCAACTTCATCCGCCCATAGATTAATCTGACTGTCAGGAATTTTCGCCAAGCCATCACGCACAGAACTAGGGCCTAATAATGGCAAAACCACATACGGACCGGATGCAACACCCCAGTGACCTAAGGTCTGACCAAAATCTTCATCGGTACTTTTCAGCCCCATAGGGGTAGCGACATCGACCAAACCCGCCAAGCCAAAAGTGCTATTAAAAACAATACGGGAAAAATCCGTTAATGAAGCATCTAACTTAAACTGCAGTATATTATTAACTAATGACGTCACATTACCTAAATTAGAGAAAAAATTGTGAATACCTGTTTCGACAAGATCAGGCGTAACCGCATGATAACCTTGGGCAAGCGGTTTAACGACAGCACTATCGACCTTCTTATTAAACTGGTAAACACTTCTATTGATACCCTCCCAAGGGTCAGATTCAATATTCGCACTCACACCGGAACTATAAAAAGAAATCACAAGGGCAACACTACACCCTACATACGCTGCTTGCTTCCTAAACATTGTCACTTTTCCTGATACGGGTAAAGGTTAATTGTAGGCCACTGTACTACAAAATAAAATCAAACACTTATTAATAAACACATATTAAATATGGATAAAACGCAAAAAGACTCCCGAAGGAGCCTTTTAAGAGAGTTACTAATCTAAATTAAGATTAGAAATCTACGCGTAGACCAGCAGAGAAAGTGTCAGCTTTAGCAGCACCATCAAAACCAGCTGTAGCAGCATCGTCATTCACTTCTAGGTAGTTAGCAAATACACGAGCCTGCTTACCCAGAGACTGCTGAACTTCAACACCGTAGCCTTTAGCATCGCCTTCTTTAGCAAAGTTAGCTATTAGCTTAGTGTTACCGAATGCATAAGAACCTGCTAACTCATAAGAGTTATCATCATTCGCTTCTTTATCCTGAGCTAACAAAGCAACATATAGAGCATCAGCAGCATAAGCAACAGAAACAGCAGTTCTGTTCATATCATCAGTAGCTTCATCGCTGATGTAAGAAACAGCACCAGTGAAGCCAGCCATTGCGTACTTAGCAGCTACATGATAAGAATCAGCATCTTCTCCATTTGCATTATCATCAGCTACAACAGCTAAAGCACCCTGAAAACCGCCCATGTTAGGTGTAACGTAAGAAATTACGTTGCCCGCACGGAAAAGATCAACGGTCAGAGCTGTAGAGTTACCATCCAGAATATCAACAGAACCAGTAGCGAAGCTGTACTCAGGAGTCCACTGCTGACCGATTGCAGCCGTACCGAAACCGCCAGTCAAACCAACGTAAGCCAGACGACCTGCACCGAAAGTAGCAGCATCATCATTACCAACTTTCCACTCGCCGTGATAGATAGCTTTAACGCCATCAATGTTAGTGTCTACAGAACCTTTGATACCGATACGCGATGAGTTATCAGCAACGTCTAGGTCTTTATTATCTGCAGCAACTGCTTTCAAACGCAAAGAACCGTAAAGCGTAGCGTCAGCCTGTGCAACCATTGGAGCAGTCAGAGCACCAGCTACAGCTAGAGCGATCAGTGACTTTTTCATCAATATTTCCCCTTCAAGATTCAACATACTAGTAGTGAATGTTAAGTTTTTCTTAATGCCTGCCCTTTTTTAGAACAGTGCTAGTTAAGAAAGTACTATAAAATTAAAATATTTCAAACATATGTAAGAGTTTTTTTTCACTTTTATTTCATATGTCTATCAATCTGTCTTAACTGTTCGCATTACTATTTAACAATAGTGCTACAGTTTTTGCTTATCCCTATGCCTACTGACTGATTTCGTCAATTTTACGCACTGAATTAAATTGACCGCATTAAAACACAGCAGAGCAGACATCGCAACCTTTTAAAAGTTTCCAATAACCAGAAAAAGTTTAAATTATTTTTTTATTGATCCAAATCAGACAAAATTTCTTTCCAGCGCTGCTTCACTCTTTTCTCAGAAACACTTTCTAATGTACCCACCTGTTGAGCAAAAAGTGAAACCCTGTACTCTTCCAAAAACCACCGATATCGGTTCAATGGAACAATCCATAATAGATCACCGACTCCTAGCTTTTTCTTCTGCTCATACAAAACTTCATAAGCTTTCCATAATTGTTGTAATTGGTCACTTAACATCCGCTGCCTTGGAATTTCACGGCCAAATTTCTCAAGGCGTATTATTATCGCTTCCATATATCTTGGGTATTGCGATAACTCTGACCACGACATATTGGATATATAGTTTTTATAGACCAAGTGCTCAAGCTGGCTTTTCATATCATTAAGAATAGTCACGGCCTCTAATGAGACCCTACTATTTAACTGTTTCATAATGGTGTGATACTGCTTATGAATAGTAAAGATCAGTTGTGACAAGTCCTGTACTTTTTCATTTAATTCTACTTTTGCGATTTTTACTCTTGCCTCAAACTCCGGCTTGGATGTTGGTAAACCTTTACCTAACCCATCACTTGAATCAGCATCCAAACACATCGTGCATCTTACTGACTGGCGAATGATATTTTCTTCTAACTCTTTTTTCGTAAAAATCTTACTGGCAAATAATAAATTTTCATTAAGATGAGAAATCTTTCCTCGAGAAGCACGAATTTGCGGCCCCATCGACAACATGGCCAGCCGCGTAAAGCCCTGAGTAGAATGCTGCACGGCTTCTGCTTTATTCATTGCCAGCATCAATTCAACACTGTCTTGCCGATCCACCAGCATCGGCCAGGCATCAATCATAATACCTCCGGCTTGGCGCAACTGTACTTTTTCAACCCACTCGCCAAAATCCCATTCAGTTATCCCCTTTCGCCCCCAGCACTCTTCCGGACCCTCTTTCAGAGCTGCATCAGCATGAGATCCATAGTGCTCACACAGATAGTTCCAGTCTCTATTCTGTGCAACCAACACACCCTTATCATCTATTAACTTTATATTGATACAAAAATGATCGTCCAGCTGCACTTCACTGAGTTCAGAAGGCGCCAGGCGAAGCCCGCTCATGCGCAAGAGCTGATGCGCCATCGCCTCACAGAGATCTCCCTCCCCAAACACAATCGCTTCTGTTAACGCCTCAGCATAATCAGGCACAGGAACGAAGTTCTTGCGACGCTGTTTTGGTAAACCTTTTAATAACGCTACGAACTTTTCTTTAATCATGCCCGGCACCAGCCACTCCAGCCTCTTTACCGGAAGCTGTTTCAGCAGGGCCAACGGCACTTCAATAGAGACACCATCATCTATAGCACCCGGCTCAAAGTGATAACTTAAACGCAGTTTGACTCCCTTCCATAGGAATTCATCCGGGTAATCGCCCTTAGACACATGCGAGGTAGAACGCTGCAACAGGTCTTTTTCGGTCAAATAAAGAACGCTTGCCTCTTTTGACTCAACTTCTTTACGCCACTTTTCAAAACCTGCGCCGTTAACAATATGCATTCCTGCTTTTTCTACGAATTTTTCTGCATAAAAGTCATACAGAGTATCCTCATCTACCAGCAAATCTTTTCGGCGTGATTTAGCTTCCAGCGTTTCAATATGGGCTAACAAACCTTGGTTATGCTTAAAAAAAGCACCTTTGGTTTCAAAGTCGCCTTCTACTAACGCAGAGCGAATAAATATCTGATGAGATACTTCGGGATCTATCACCCCATAATGCACTAATCGCTTCGGCACAATCAGCAATCCATACAAAGAGACCTGCTCCGTCGCAACAACCTGCGCCCTCTTTTTATGCCATGAAGGCTCAAGATACGTACGTTTCACCAGATGGCTCGCCAACGGTTCAGCCCATTCAGGTTCGATACGCGCCAGCATACGTGCATAGAGTTTCGTCGTTTCCACTAACTCTGCTGCCATTACCCACTTTGGTGGTTTTTTGAATAAAGCCGATGCGGGAAAGATATGAAAGCGACGATTACGCGCTCCCAGAAACTCTTTATTCTCTTGCTTAAAGCCAATATGACTTAACAACCCAGCCAATAAAGATACATGTAATTCCCGGTAACCAGCTGCTTCACCGATCTCTTTTAAGCCCAGCTGCTTTGCAGCAAGGTGAAGCTGACGATGCACATCGCGCCACTCTCTCATCCGCATAAAGGAAAGGAAATTTTGTTGGCAATACTTACGCAGCTGGTTTTGCGAAAGCTCCTGCCGCTGTGCTTCGTACTGCTGCCATAAGTTCAGCAGAGTGACAAAATCAGACTGATCATCGGTATATTGTTTATGTTTTTCATCCGCTGCCTGCTGTTTATCTAGAGGTCGCTCACGAGGATCCTGCGTACTCAAGGCACTTGCAATAACCAGCACTTCTCGCAATGCACCCTGTTTTTCCGCTTCAATGATCATTCGCCCGATGCGCGGATCTACCGGCAACTGACTCAGCTTTTTACCCAATGCGCTCATCTGACGACGAGAATTGACTGCACCCAGCTCTTCTAATAGCTTGAACCCATCACTGATAAAGCGACTATCCGGCGGATCAATAAAAGGAAACTCGGCAATACTCCCCAACTTGAGATTTAACATCTGCAAAATAACAGCGGCCAGATTAGTACGTTGAATCTCTGCATCTGTAAAAGCAGGGCGCTGTTTAAAATCATCTTCACTATAAAGACGAATACACACACCTGCAGCCACACGGCCGCACCGACCTGCACGCTGGTTGGCGCTTGCCTGGGAAATTGCCTCTATGGGTAAACGCTGCACCTTAGATCGATAACTGTAACGTGAAATACGAGCGACGCCCGTATCAATCACATAACGGATGTTCGGCACGGTTACAGAAGTTTCCGCCACATTAGTAGCCAACACTATGCGCCGACCAGCACTACGTGCACCCTGAAAAACCTTATTCTGCTCTGAAACACTCAAACGAGCATATAAAGGCATGACTTCCGTATCACGCAACTGAGCTTTGCGTAGCATCTCAGCAGACTCCCTGATCTCTCTTTCTCCACTCAGGAAGATCAATACATCTCGGGCACCACTACGCCTGTCGATTTTATCAAGATCAATAATTTCCTGAACAGCATCATAAATCCCTTGCTGCTGGGTTCTATCCTGCAAGTCTTCTTCAGCCTCACCTTCACTAGCTCCGAGCAATGGGCGATACAAGGTTTCAACAGGGTAAGTACGACCTGACACCTCGATAATAGGCGCCTTCCCGAAGTGTTCAGAAAAACGCGCCAAGTCGATTGTGGCAGAGGTAATAACCAGTTTAAGATCAGGTCTTTTCGGCAAGATCCGCTTAATATACCCCAGCAGAAAATCAATATTCAGGCTTCGCTCATGCGCCTCATCGATAATAATCACCTGATATTTCGACAACAGTGGGTCATGCTGCGTTTCTGCCAGTAAAATACCATCGGTCATAAGCTTTATCAGCGAATCATCACTGACCAGATCCGTAAACCGAACCTGATAACCCACCTTACTGCCCACTTCTGAATGCAACTCTTCAGCAATACGTGTCGCAACCGTTCTTGCTGCTAAACGACGCGGCTGTGTATGCCCTATCAAGCCTTGTGCGCCATAACCCAGCTCAAGACATATTTTTGGCAGCTGTGTAGTTTTCCCTGAACCGGTTTCTCCAGCAATCACCACAACCTGATGCTGACTGATGGCCTCTTTTATCTCTTCTTTACGCTCTGACACAGGCAACGGCGGATAACTAATATCGCCAATCAAAGCATACCTCCCCTGTGCGGCGAGCTGACTAACCTCTATTTGTGCTTCAATATCACACTGAATTTTATCGACAGGTAATTTTTTTTTTGTACGCTCACGCATTTTATTGATGGCATGCTGCAACCGGCCACGGTCTTTCGTGAGACAGCTATCGAGTCGTTTAGATAACGCAGAAAATTGTTGAGTATCGTCTTTCACTGAATTCACATTAGCTATTTAAAAAAGTATGGGTAACAAAAGGAAGATCAATTACAGATGGCGACCATGTTTAGGGTGCTGTAAAGCATTGATCTCTTCTTCTCGTAGCTGACGGCGTAGCACTTTGCCAACTGCATTATGAGGCAAAGAGCGCCTGAACTCGACAAGACGTGGCACTTTGTAGGACGTTAAACGCTCGCGGCAATAGTCCCGGACATCACGTATTGATAAGCGCTGATTAGAGGACACCACATAAAGCTTGATATGCTCTCCCACGATATCATCAGGAATTCCGATGGCAGCACACTCCAGCACATCAGGGTGACAACTGATCACTTTTTCCAGCTCATTGGGATAAACCGCAAAACCAGAAACATTAATCATATCTTTTTTTCTATCGACAATCTGGATATTACCGTGACGATCAATTCTGGCAATATCTCCGGTCTGAAGCCAGCCATCTGACAAAACCTGATGCGTCTCCTCGGGCCTTTTCCAATACCCTTGCATCACCTGAGGTCCTTTTACCCACAATTCACCCGTTTCACCGTAGGTAAGCAACTCCCCTCCTTCGCCAAGAATTTTAACCTGAGTGTCACGCAATGGTTTACCAACCGTTTCTAATACAACAGAATAGGGTCGGTTTGCAGAGATTACCGGCGATGCCTCAGTTAACCCGTAGCCTTCAAGAATCTCATTCCCGGTTACTGCCTTCCACTCATTCGCTGCCGACTGCGTCAAAGCGACACCACCTGAAAAGGTTACTTTTAAATTCTCAAAATCTAATTGAACAAAAGCAGGGTGCTGGCATAGCCCGACAAATAGGGCATTAAGTCCGGCCAAAATGGTAAAGGGGTACTTGGCAAACTCTGCAACGAATGAATCCAGATCCCGCGGGTTAGGAATTAATACCATATGGCTTCCTTGAGACAACATCACAAGGCAGTGAAACGTTAAAGAATAGATATGATAGATAGGCAGCGGGGCACAGACCACTTCAGCGCCGGGTATCACTACTTTTTTTAAAACATCATTGATCTGCTGCATGTTCGCAATTAACTGACGATGGTGCAGCATCACTCCTTTAGAGACCCCGGTAGTGCCACCCGTATATTGTAGCAAGGCTAAATCATCAGGTGCCGCCTTAATATCCTGCCACGATATCGCTTCACCTAACTTGAGTGTTTTCCTGAAAGTGACCGCTTTTACGTCAGCACCCCATGCCCTTGGTTGCTGCTTCCATCCACTCGACAACCAACTCAAGCAACGCACGAATGGTGAATGAAGATCAACAACGTTAGTGACAATCACCTCTTTTAAAGCGGTAAATTGAATGATTTCAGACATGCTGTCGGTCAAATTAGAGAGCACTACCGCTGCTTTGGCACCACTATCATTTAACTGATGTTGCAACTCATAGGCCGTAAATTGGGGATTGACATTGACCACAACCAAACCCGCTCTCAACGCCCCGAAAAAAACAACCGGAAACTGCAGTAGATTCGGCAATAGCAAGGCGATGCGATCACCTCTTACCAAACAGGAATGATGCACAAGGTAACTAGCAAATTGCCCACTCAGCCGGTTTAATTCGTGATAACTCAGTGTTGCACCCGCATGAGTAAATGCCGAATGATTGGGGTAACGTTTACAAGAATAAGCTAACAACTCATTAATAGTCGAAACTGGCAAATCACTCGTCTGATTCAATTTATTTCAATCCACTCATTTAACCAGCTTAACTAAACACGACTTATCGCGGCTATCCCTCTACTCACAATCTCTACTCACAGAGACCGCATATCACTTCGCGAGTGATATGCGGTGCGTCTGGTCTACCCCTTTGCGAAACACAACCAGTTCGCCTGTTTTTATAGCGGTCCATGCCTCATTGTCCGTTAAAGGCTCGGTTGCTACCATTGTCACAATATCTTTGTCGGTTGTTTCCATACAAAAATCAACCGTCAAATCATCATCTTTTAAGCTTGCCTCGCCAAAAGGAGCGCTTCTCGTCAACCAAGATAATTTGGTAGTGCAATAGGCCAATAAATACTGCGATTCCGACAACAGCATATTAAACACACCTAATGCTCTTAACTGCTCGCAACATTGATGAATAAAAGTAGTTAATTGATCAGTATCATTTGGCCGCTCTGGAAACTCCTGGCGAATCTGGCCTAATAACCAGCAAAAAGCATATTCACTATCTGTCGTGCCAACAGGACGGTAAAATGTTAATGGCAAATCAAATATGCGTTTATCAAGCTGCCCATTATGGGCAAATGACCAGCTGTAACCCCACAACTCCCGAATAAAAGGGTGGGTATTTTCCAGACATACCGAACCAACATTCGCTTGTCGAATATGACTGATCACAACCAGACTTTTGATGGGGTGGTTTTTTATAAGGTTTGCAATAACTGAATCACAACTGGGCTCGGGGTCATGAAAAGAGCGCACACCCTTACCTTCATAAAAAGCGATTCCCCAACCATCCCTGTGAGGCCCGGTGCCTCCCCCTCTTTGCATCAAACCACTAAAGCTAAAGCAAATATCAGTCGGAACATTGGCACTCATGCCGAGTAATTCACACATAGATTAAGAGACCGGTTTTTCTGGTGACTTCAATGTTATCTTATCCGGCAGCGAATCAATTGCGTCAATGCCTGATTCATAATCAGGCGCCTTAACGGCAGGATAAGCAGGACTTGCATTTTCCCTGCGCTCCCCCTGAAAACAACCCGCCGGATCAATGCTCATCACCTTACTTAGCACTGTTGCACGCACCTTTCCGCCTTTCTCAATATGCAGCTCATCACAAATAACTTCGCCTTCCAGCAAACCCGTCACTGTCATATGTTTAGCTTTTATAACGCCTGACACATGGCCTGATGCGCCAATTGAAACATCATCAAGAGAATTAATATTTCCTTCAAACATTCCGTCAATATGCATTTTTCCAACGATGTTCATTTCGCCGGAGAACTTATTACCTTCAGCGATAATGGTTATGGCTGAACGGTTTGATTTAGGGGATACAGATTTTTTAAGGAAGCCCATTTCACACTCTTCACTGTTGTAAAAATTGAATCGAAGTTAGCAATATTCCATCCAACAAAGGGCGCAGGATTAATAGCCGAGTAGAGATGCCTGACCTCATAATGAAGGTGCGGCCCCGTTGACCTACCGGTATTACCACTCTCTGCAATTTTTTGCCCTTTATGAACAAACTCACCACTACTTACTTCTATATTGCTTAAATGGCTATAATTGGTTTTAAACCCAAAACCGTGCAAGATCACCACTTGCTTTCCATAACCATCACCCTTATTACCCGCATATTCAACCACACCATCAGCAGTAGAATATACCGGCGTTCCAGTATCAGCTTTATAATCTATCCCATGATGCATCACTCGCTTCTTTCGAATAGGGTGATTTCGCATACCAAAGCTATCATTAATGCGAATCGCCTGAATGGGTAGCCCGTTAGGAATACTATTCAACATAAACAAGCGCTGGTTAGCCATCATAGTGAGAGATTCTAACCTTTCTGGTGACATATCACCGGAGGGCTCAACATTTAATAATGTTTCTAAACCATTCAAACTCGCATCGAGTGTCGCACTCAGCTCTCCCAGAAGGTTATTTCCTTCATAGAGCTGATCTCCCATACGGATATTCTCAGCTTGCAGCTTATCTCGCTGGCTGGCAACCTTAGATAATGACGCACTTAGCTGATCTAATTCGTTCTTATAAAGGTTTTGCGTACCCAACATCATCTCATACTGATCATTCAGCTGCTCATGATCTTCTTCCAAAATAGCCAGATCATCCGTGGTTTTCACCAATAGCCAGTTTGAAATAAAAAAACTCATCGCTGAAAAGACAACAAACAACGCAACCAGATAACGAGCCACTTGTCCCAGAGAATACTGTCGCGAACCACGCGTGGTCGTTAAGGTAACTATTAACTTATTCTTCAATCTCTGGCCCTTACTACTGCTTCATACTGTCCAGCTGCAAATATACTCATAAATATCAGTGTTGTCATAAAACACCTTTATATTCATTCAAGAGTATTACCTTATAGTCTAAAAATTAAACCAATTGTCTATAGAACACTATAACTCCTCTTTCAGATATGGTTTATGTTCATGGAATCTGAAGAGGTTTCCCCCCAAGTCAGACTTGTAATTATTTTAAAAAAAGGAAAGTAGGGTATGAGTCAGCATGATGTCGTTTTTTTAAGTGGCGTACGTACAGCCATAGGCGGTTTCGGTGGTAGTTTGAAAACAAAAACTCCTTGCGAGTTAGCAGCAGCCGTTGTGGAAGAAGCTGTAAAACGTTCTGGAGTGGAGCCTGCTGCTTACGGGCACAGTGTTATCGGTAATGTAATCCATACCGAACGTCGTGATATGTACATAGGCCGTGTTGCTGCCGTCAACGGTGGCTTACCACATGAAACACCTTCTCTAACAGTAAACCGTCTCTGCGGGAGTGGTTTACAGGCTATTATTACCGCTGCTCAGCAAATTGAACTAGGCCATTGTAAAGCCGCAGTTGCCGGTGGTTCTGAAGTAATGAGCCGTTCGCAGTACTGGATCCCAAGTGCTCGTTTTGGCCAGCGCATGGGTGATGCTGAGGTTGTTGATGCAATGGTTGGCGCTTTAACCTGTCCGTTTGATGATACCCACATGGGCATCACTGCAGAAAACGTTGCAGAAAAGTGGAATATCAGCCGTGAAGATCAGGATGCCTTAGCCACCCTGAGCCACCAGCGGGCTGAAGCGGCTACAACATCAGGTCGTTTTAAAGAGCAGATTCTGCCAATCGAACTAAAAAGCCGTAAAGGCAGTACTTTCTTCGATACTGATGAGCACACCCGCAAAGGTTGCACATTAGAAGACATGACGAAGTTACGCCCTGCATTTAAGCGTGATGGTAGCGTCACAGCTGGTAACGCATCAGGTCTGAACGATGCTGCTGCCGTTGTTACAATGATGAGCGCTGATGAAGCACAATCTCGTGGCCTGAAACCAATGGCACGCTTAGCTGGATACTCATTTGTGGGTGTTGAGCCTAAGTACATGGGTATTGGTCCTGTACCTGCCGTTCGCAAACTACTTGATGAAGCGGGCCTGACGGTCGCTGATATCGATGTCTGGGAAGTCAACGAAGCCTTTGCAGCGCAAGCCCTGGCTGTAGCGCGTGACCTTGACCTGCCTGCAGACAAGGTTAACCCGAACGGTTCTGGTATCTCTTTGGGTCACCCGATTGGCGCAACTGGCGCAATCATCACTGTTAAAGCACTCTATGAACTGCAACGCGTTGAAGGACGTTATGCGGTTGTTACTATGTGTATCGGTGGAGGCCAGGGTATCGCTGCTCTACTAGAGCGTGTTTAAGCGATCAAAAGCAGATAACACTGACGACTCTTTAGTTTCGTATTAAAGAATCAATCAAAAAGAGCCTCAATTGAGGCTCTTTTTTTTGGCGTAGTGAAATTTCTCAATACAAAAATCTTTCTAAGCCTTTCATCAAATACTCATCAGACTCTTCATGAAACTAACCAACCTAACTCACAATTTTATAACAAGGTTGATACTCTTCATGATTAATTTTCATCCGCTTTTGCTCTACAAATGATGAGAGTAGCTGATCTAAAGCTTGCATAATTTCTGTATCCCCCGTCAATTCAAAAGGCCCATGCTGCTCAATAGCCAGCACGCCCGGTTCTTTCACATTTCCTGCCACAATCCCAGACAACGCCTTTCTAAGCTGCGCCGCTAAAATATAATCGGGCTGCCCTTTTTCCAAGTTCAGCTCAGCCATCTCTTCATGAGTGGGCTCAAAAGGCTGCTGAAACTCATGTGGAATATGCAGCTGCCAATTGTAATGATAAGACTCATCCGTCTGTTTGCGATACTCCAGAACACGCTCCAGACCTTCTCGCATTTTCACAGCAACGCCATGCGGATCACCCACGACTATTTCATATAGCTCTGCAGCCCGCTCTCCAATCGTTAATTTAATAAAGCGGTCGACTGTTTCAAAATAAGCTTCGCTGCCCGCCGGCCCGGTAAATACAAGAGGAAACGGAATATTCCTGTTTTTAGGATGAAGCAGAATTCCCAGCATATACAGAATCTCTTCTGCCGTACCCGCACCGCCAGGAAATACAATAATGCCATGCCCCAAACGTACAAACGCTTCTAAGCGCTTTTCAATATCAGGAAGCGTCACCAGCTCATTTACAATAGGGTTAGGTGACTCTGCTGCTATAATACCGGGCTCTGTGAGACCTATATACCGAGGACTCACCTTTCGTTGCTTAGCATGCGCAATGGTAGCCCCTTTCATCGGCCCTTTCATTGCACCAGGGCCACACCCTGTGCAGATATCAAAGGACCTCAAACCCAGCTCATAACCTACTTCTTTCGTGTAATCATATTCAGCCCGCTGAATAGAATGCCCCCCCCAACACACCACCAAATTGGGCTTCACGTGAGGACGCATAGCAGAAGCATGACGCAAAATATGAAAAACCGTATTGGTGATGCGTTGCGATTCGCTTAACCCATCACAACACTGATCCAGCTCATCTCCCACATACAACAGATCCCGCAGCACCGTAAAAAGATGCTCCCGGATACCTTGAATAATCTCTCCATCAACAAATGCCGAGGCAGGTGCATTAATTAATTCCAGCTGCACCCCTCTATGCTTGTGCTTAATTCGTATATCGAATTCACGAAAGCGATGCAATACTGTACGTGTGCTATCCAGCTCACTTCCTGTATTTAAAACAGCCAGACTACACTGACGAAACAAGCGGTATAACCCTCCGTTGCTCATATCCTGTAACTTGGCGACCTCATGCGGAGAGAGAGTATCCATACTCTCTAAAGGCGTTACACTTGCATTAATAAAATGTTCAGTGATCATAGACGCTATTATCCTCAAAAATATAAATCGATATACACAGTCACTGCTCTAACTCTTTTTCACATTGATTTTCTATTCTTCAACATAGTTCACTTTTTCGCACGGGCATATCTATAAATAACAAAAACTTATGTTTTATCACTTAACTCTTTTCAATTCTCAGCGATTAGCTTCTCAACTAAATCCGGCACTTGCTCGCTCGCCAACCCATAATAATGCGCTTTAAAGTGTGATTCTTTACGTGATGGCTCCAGATTAATCTCAACACTAAAGGCACCTGCCTCATTAGCGACTTCCACAAACCCTGCTGCCGGATAAACATGCCCTGACGTTCCTATTGATAAAAACAGATCACATTGACTTAACGCGTGATAAATTTGGTTCATCTGCATAGGCTCTTCCCCAAACCAAACGATATCTGGCCGCAAGGTACCTGTCAGGCCACAACAGACACAAGGATCCTGTGGTGTTACATTCCCCCTGACCAAAGAGACAAATCCTGTCTGAGAGCAACGCACATTAAGCAACTCACCGTGCATATGAATAAGGGACTGGCTACCGGAGCGCTCATGCAAATCGTCGACATTTTGTGTTACCAGTAGAAAGCTCTCCTTAAAATGCTCTTCCAGCTGAACCAAAGCTTGATGCGCTTTATTAGGCTGCACAACAGGATTAAGCAACTGCTCCCGACGTGCATTATAAAAACGGTGCACCAGCGCAGGGTCTCTTTTAAAACCCTCTGGAGTCGCGACATCCTCAATCGGATGATCTTCCCATAAGCCGTCACTGGCTCTAAACGTACGAATACCTGATTCAGCAGAGATACCCGCCCCCGTTAACACAACGATTGATTGATAACCCATTCACTTCTCCAGAAAGTTGACCACAAACGCAGAACAGTAGACTATCATGAATATTGAAGGTCTATTAAGTTTGCCACCCTCTGTTTTAGGCTACAAAAGGATAGAGCCATGAGCGCAACAAAACTCTATATTCTCGATACAAACGTTTTACTGCATGATCCCAAATGCCTGTACGAATTCAAAGAGCAAGATGTAACCATTCCTATGACAGTTCTCGAAGAACTGGATGATATAAAGGATCGCAAAAAGAACGTCGCACAAGAGGCTCGTTATGCTATCAGGGCCATTGACGATATTTTATCTACTGCTACCTCACCCTCACAAATAACAAAAGGCGTGCAAATCCCCCTTCCGGGTAAAGACCGGGAGATCAAACTCGGTAAACTCAGTATTTTCCCCGACCACGAACTTACCGCCAGACCCGGTTTTCTCACGAGTAACAAAAAAGACAACCTCATTATAAATTGCGCGCTGCACCTGCAAACCACAACAACGCATCGTGAAGTAATACTGGTTACAAAAGATATCAACATGCGCCTGAAGGCTCTCGGAGCAGGCATGGAGCAAGTAGAAGACTATCGCACAGACCAGTTAGTTTCCGATATAGATTTGCTGCCTGCTGGTCATACCCACCTAGACGGCACATTCTGGGAAAAAGTCGATCAAGTCAAAAGCATCCAGGAAGAGGGCAAGACATATCACTATGTTGATAAATCCTTAATCCCTGATGCTTATATCAGCGAATATATTTTTGATGACTCGAAAGACTTCGCAGCACGTGTTGTTGCTATTAATGAAACAGAAATTGTCTTGCTCGACTTAGGTTATGAGCACCTAATGCAACAAACCTGCTGGGGCATTTCTCCGATTAATATCTACCAGTCATTTGCTATGCAAGCGGTCCTTGATCCTTCAATTGATCTCGCCATTTTAAATGGTGCAGCAGGATCGGGAAAAACCTTAATCGCTTTAGCTTGCGCACTTGAGATGGTTATAGAGGATAAACGCTATAACAAAATTATCGTGACCCGCTCAACACCTCCTGTCGCTGAAGATATCGGCTTTCTTCCCGGCACCGAAGAAGAAAAAATGACACCCTGGATGAGCGCAATCAACGATAACCTTGAAGCGATGCATGAGAATGATGAACGCCCCTTAAGCAGTGTTAAGTACACTATTGAAAAAGCTAACATCCAATTTAAATCATTAAACTTTATCCGCGGACGAAGTATTCAAGATGCTGTGGTAATCATTGATGAAGCGCAAAACCTGACTCCTTCTCAGCTGAAAACCATTCTCACCCGCTCAGGAAAAGGTACAAAAATGATCTGTTTGGGTAATCTGGCTCAGATCGACTCTAACTACTTAACACCTCTAACATCAGGGTTGACCTATATCGTTGAACGCTTCAAAGGCTTTGACGGTGCAGCAAATGTTCATTTCGAAGGAATATTCCGCTCACGACTGGCTGAATACGCTGAAGAGAACCTATAATCATACAACAGCCGTTGTTCTGACGATAAGTCACTGCGGCTGTCATTAAGAATATATCGACAGTCTATTAGCCTGTAATACAGACGAATAAAGGAAATGCGTGATTTAATATGAGTAATGACAAAAACATAACAAATACAGCATCACATCCACTGGTAGAGTACAGCCCCAATGCGGTGCTTGCGATTGATGAGATGCGCATCATCTATGCTAACGAAGCAGCCGGTCATGTTTTTCATACTCAAGTTTCAGATTTAATCACATTGAATTTATCTGATTTAAACCAATCAGAAGAAGCACTAATTGCACTAATGAGCCACATACAACAAGCATCCGCTGATAAATCTACCCAACAACACCGTATCACGCTTATGAGTGGTGCAGGCCTGCGTCACTATTCTGCGACTTTTCGACCTTACCAATCCCAAATTCACGTTTTTTTAGACGATATTAGTTCGCTAATAGAAACTGAAACCGCTTTAACAGCACAAACCACACACGATCCTTTAACCGGGCTGTTTAATCGATCACAACTCTTTTTGATGGGCACCCAAGATATCGCTCGTGCTAAACGCTATAAGCACCCCACTTCTATACTGGTTGCTACTATCTCAAACATGCGCCAAATCAATCAAAGCTATGGTTACGCTGTGGGCGACCATGTGCTGATTAATGTCTCCAGAGCCTTACGGGATGTATTAAGAGAATCGGACTACGCTGCCAGACTCGATAATAATAGCTTTGTAATCTGCCTACTTGACGCAACGCTTGAACAAACCGAGAAGGTCACTAGCCGCATCAACAAAGCGATCTCTGCAAGAAGCATTATTATCGCCGATACCAGCATCCCCATCGAAATGTTTTACGGAAGCGCGGAATTTGACAAGGCTATCGACTCCCAGTTTGATGACTTTCTGTTACGCGCTGAAAGGAATTGTATCGAGATTTAAAATGTTGAAAAGAATAATGACAGCTATGCTGACCTTTTTAATTCGCGCGTATCAATATGCAATCAGCCCGTTTTTGGGAAATAACTGTCGCTTCTACCCCAGTTGCTCCCATTATATGCTTGAAGCAATCGAAACCCATGGCCTCTTAAAGGGGATCGGTTTAGGCACGCGCAGAATTCTGAAATGCCACCCTTGGAACGATGGAGGAATAGACTTGGTTCCTCCGGCATGCGGATGTAGCTCGCATGAAAAATCATATAGCGACTCTGCCAAATAGTGTTTAAGCCTGTGTAGCAAAACGCGCTACAATCAGAGAATGTTTTATACACTTATCTTACTCGGAACCAGAGCACTCTTTGAAAGGCCAATGTAGATGTTTTCGCCCTTAGTTGTCATTTCTACCGTCATTTTTTACATGCTTCTGCTGTTTGCTGTAGCCCAACTGGTTGAACGACGGATTACTAAAACAGGCCGACCACTTAAAAGCCCATGGATTTATGCTCTTTCTCTAGCCGTCTTTCATACATCATGGACTTTTTATGGTAGCGTCGGTTTTGCCAGCACATCAGGGTTGCTGTTTTTAGGCATCTATGTAGGAGCAATTATCGGTATTATGTTCTGGTGGGTAACACTCAGAAAGATGGTTGCTATCAAAGAAACTTTTCGTATCACCAGTATTGCTGATTTCATCTCTACACGTTATCGCCGCTCCCAAAGAATCGCGGGGCTTGTCACAATCATTGCGCTGGTTGGCATCCTTCCCTACATTGCACTGCAGTTAAAAGCGATTGTTAATTCGTTCGAAATTATTACCCGGGAACAAGGCACCTCAACAGGGGAGTACACGGGCCTGCTAATCACCTTGATAATGGCCGCTTTTACTATCATTTTTGGTGTACGCAAGCTGGATCCAACCGAACGACATCAAGGGATGATCGTTGCACTTGTCGTTGAAAGCGTCGTTAAACTGATAGCATTTGCCAGCGTCGGCTTATTTGTATGCTTTGTGCTCTATGATGGTCTGGGTGATATAAATACACGTATAGCGGAAGCCAACCTGTCATACATCACCCAGTTTGATGTTGTTGAAAACAGTGCCAGCATGTGGGTGACATTAATCATACTCAGCTTTGCAGGCATCTTCCTCCTGCCGAGACAGTTTCACGTCGCGGTTATTGAGAACACCGATCAAAAGCACATCAAAACAGCCATGTGGCTATTCCCACTCTACATGATTGCGATCAATCTATTCGTTGTACCTCTCGCTGCGGCTGGATTAATGAGCGACCTGCCGGCAGAATCTGCCGACTTCTTTGTACTGCTACTACCCCAGCAAGCAGGCTACCCTATATTAACCATGTTTGCGTTTATTGGAGGCTTTTCAGCCGCAACCGGCATGATTATTATCACCACCATGACGCTTGCCACCATGGTTTCCAATCATCTGGTTTTACCCATAATAGAGTCCTACACCACAACCCAGCGCTTACGTACACATCTTTTGCAGATACGCTGGATTCTCGTAGGCTTAATTCTTGCCAGCAGCTATTGGTTTGAACGGGAGTTCAGCGACTCGTACATATTAGTCGCGATCGGTTTGCTCTCTTTTGTAGCAATTCTACAATTTGCCCCGGCTGCTTTTGGAGGAATGTTTTGGAGCCACGGAAACAGCGGAGGTGCTTTTTCAGGCCTGCTCGCTGGTTTTTTCATGTGGTGCTACACATTAGGCCTGCCAACGTTTATTAATCAAGGATGGTTAAATCAGGATATATTAACTTATGGCCCTTGGGGAATAGAACAATTAAGGCCTGAAGCACTTTTGGGTCTGGATGGGTTTAATCCACTCACTCATAGCGTCATCTGGACTCTCTTATTTAATATCAGTTTTTATATTATCGGCTCACTGATATATCACCCACACAAAGATGAAAGAACGCTCACCACCGAGTTCATGGCGGCAATGCAACCACAGAATACCAATAGCAAAGCCCGCCCGACTGGCTTAGATGCCTATATAACCCTAAGCATAAAAATAGAAGAAGCTAAAATTCTACTCTCTCAGTACCTCACTGCAGACAAAGCTCGAGAGTCAGTCTACACCATTGCTGAAGACCTGCAGGTGCTTGGCAAGCCCCATATCACCATTATTGAGCTTATAGAATTTCACCGCATGCTAGAACATCTTCTGGCAGGCTCCATTGGTGCAGCCAGTGCACATAGCGCATTAGAGCAAACAATTCGTTATTCAGAGCGTGAATCAAGCGACCTTAAAGCACTCTATAGCCATATTGTTAATGAGTTAGGGACCCAGAGTATTGCTAACGACAAAGAGGATGAAGAAGACGATTTGCTCCCTAATGGTTTCGGTATGCTTTCCAGCTTACAAAGTCAGATTGATACACTCGAAGCCACGGTCAGCCAACAGCAAAAAGAGATAGAGATGCTTGAAGCTAAACTGGAAGCTCGCTATGAAGAGATTTTTAAATACAGAATGGAATCACAACAAGCTAACCAGGAAAATGATGAATTACGGGGCCAATTAAACCAACTTCCTCGCAATCCTTCATTAAAATAAGCAGCAAATGCAGTTCAGGCGACAGACTCACTGTTGCCTGAACTTTTGCCTATTATCTTCATTCCGGCCTTAAAGCCGGTTACTGATCTTGTTTGTGCAGATGTACATCCATCTGTGGAAACGGGATGGAGATTCCAGCGGCATCAAAACGTAGTTTTACCTTTTCGGTGGTATCCCAAAGCACAGCCCAATAATCTGCAGTATTAACCCACGGACGAACAACAAAATTAACGCTGCTATCCGCCAATTCAGAAACCGCAATAACACTTGCCGGCTCTGGAAGAATACGAGAATCTTCAGACAAAATTTCAGCCAGCAATGTTTTGGCTTTCAATAAATCAGCATCGTATCCAATACCAAATACCATATCAATACGACGCGTATCTCGTTTAGAGAAGTTAGTAATGACACCACCATAGATGGGACCGTTTGGAACAATCACTTCACGGTTGTCCCCGGTACGCATAACGGTATTGAAAATCGAAATACTCTCAACAACACCAGACACACCAGCAGCCTCAATAAAGTGCCCTTCTTTGAATGGACGAAACACCACCAAAAGAACACCCGCAGCAAAATTCTTCAAAGAGTCCTGTAAAGACAAACCTATTGCCAAGCCTGCCGCCCCGACAATGGCAATTAAAGAAGATGTATTCACACCCAGCTGGTCGAGTGACGCCACAATCACAAAAAGCAGCAACAAGGAACTTAAAATAGACGAGATAAAATTAATTAACATATTGTCCATTTTAGATTTTTGCAGCAACTTTTTAACAAGCCCCATCACCAACCCAATCACAATTCGCCCGACAATAAAAACCGCAAGCGCTGTCAGAATATTGATACCCCAAGGCAGGATATACTCATTCTGAATACTGATTAACATGTCCGGATCGAGAAATTTTTCCATCGATAACTCCATTGTCTGATTGGTCGAATAGTCACTACGCGGCATTATCCCTTTGTCGTGCGATAAATCCTATATCTAAAGGAACTTTTCCCGCGCTTTTCGATCATATTGCAGTGTAAATTGTTTATAATAGGGATTCCTCAGAAGTACCCACCCAATACATTCATCCGAGACAAAGGTTCTCTGAACAATGAAGAAATATATACTTGCAGCTGTATTTATCTCAGCTTCAATTCCCGCTTTCGCGGAAAAAGGCCACATAGCCGATGATGTTTTTGTTTTTATCCATGGCGGTCCCAGCAATCAATACAAAATTTCCGGACGTGTACGCAGTGGATCCTCCATCGATATACTGAGAAAAAGTGGTGATGGTAAATTTATCCAGATCCGGACCTCTTCGGGAAAAACAGGTTGGGTCGATGCCAATAATGTAGAGAGCGGTAACAGTATTCAGATTCGGGTTCCAAAGCTTGAATCCGCCCTGGAAACAAGCGAGGTACTGGTCAAAGAACAATCTACTGAAATTCAAAGCCTTCGGGCAGAACTCGACACCTTCAAAGCTGAAAACGGAACCTATTCTGACCAGCTCTCCAAATTAAATACTGAAATCACTGACCTGAACCGACAAATCGACAACATGGATGAAAGTAATCTAATGCGCTGGTTTACGTATGGTGGCTTAGTGGCGTTGGGAGGAGTATTTTTAGGTTTGCTTGTACCCTATCTGCCGAAAAAGAAAAAACGCAGAGATGACTGGATGTAGTCTGATTCGTTGCTACATAAAAAAGCCGACACTGAACGTCGGCTTTTTTATTAGCAATGATCCATCCTAAGCAGACGGATCACCCATAGCTAACAATTATTGATCAAGCTCCAGCGTAGATAATGTGTACTGACGAACACGTTTCAGCAACTCATCATTTTCAGACAGTGATTCACCGTACGAAGGAACCATCTCTTTCATTTTTTTCTGCCACTCTTCAGTCGCCAAACGCTCCGGGAAACAACGTTCAACAATGTTGATCATAGTATTCACAGCTGTTGATGCCCCTGGCGAGGCTCCCAGTAATGCCGCTAGCGTATGATCAGCCGATGATATTACTTCCGTACCAAACTCTAACTTGCCACCTTTATCTTCATCTTTCTTAATAATCTGAACTCGCTGCCCGGCATTCGCTAACTCCCACTCTTCATCTTTAGCATCAGGGTAAAAATTACGCAGGGAGTTCACACGCTCTTCATGTGATTGCATCGCTTCGCTAATCAGATAACGTGTCAGATCCATGTTGTTTTTACCCACAGACAACATCGATTTAAGGTTATTTGCTCGTAAACTTTTGGGCAGATCTAATATCGAGCCCTGTTTTAAAAACTTGGTAGTAAACCCGGCAAACGGACCAAATAGCAAAGCTTTCTGACCACTGATGATACGAGTATCCAGATGCGGCACAGACATTGGAGGTGCTCCAATAGGCGCTAAACCATAAACTTTCGCTAAATGCTTCTCTACTATTTCTGGCTTTTTGCAGACCAGCCATTGCCCACTCACCGGAAAGCCGCCGTACCCATCTCCTTCCGGAATACCTGACAACTGCAGCAAAGGCAACGCTCCACCGCCTGCACCTAAAAAGACAAACTTAGATGTTATCGTTCTTTCTGCACCGGTTTTACTGTTTTTAAGCTCAACCTGCCATTGACCATCTTTTTGCTGCTCAAGATCAGTAACTGAATGGCTGAGTAGTAGCTCGAACTCGTCCTGATCTTGAAGAAAGTGCGTCATATTGCGCGCCAGAGACCCAAAATCAACATCAGCGCCATAACGAACACGTGTACCGGCAATGGGCTCCTTAGGGTCACGGTTTTCAAGAATCAGCGGCATCCACTCACGCAAGACGCGCGGATCTTCGCTGTATTCCATATCGGCAAATTGTGGTGACTTACTTAATGCGTCATAACGATTACGCAAAAACTTTACATTTTCTTCACCCCAAACAAAGCTCTGGTGAGGTGTTGCATGAATAAAGTTTTCCGGCCTAGGCAAGGCGCCTTGCTTAACCAGATAAGACCAAAACTGCAGGCTAATCTCAAACGCAGAGTTAATAGCAAAAGCTTTAGTGGTATCAATGCTACCGTCAGCTAATTTTGGTGTGTAATTTAATTCACAATAAGCGGCATGCCCTGTTCCAGCATTGTTCCAGCCATCTGTACTTTCGTGAGCAACATGACCTAACCGTTCCACCATTACAATATTAATGTTAGGGTCAAGTTGCTTCAAAAGCATCCCCAAGGTGGTACTCATCGCACCTGCACCTACTAACAACACGTCTGCCGATTTTGCTATCATTTTGATCTTCACCATTTCAAATATAAATATGGGATCTGAAAATCACACCCAATAGTGAAGATTATCAAGAGCAAATCACTCTGAAATCACACTGCAACGAATCTTATGGTTTCGCCGTCGATCGGATGCCCTACCCCAGCATTTTCGTACTGACTACAAACATATAAACATGACAATTCAAGGTTTATACGGGGTATATTGGCGCGAATTATACGGAATCTGTTACAAATGTCTTGAAGAATCAGGCCCTAAGTACTGGTCAATTCGTAGTATACGTTAAGTTTTTTACTCTCATATCACCACTGATAACTCTTTATATTCATTTACTTTTCTATATTTTTCACCCCCACCAAAACCTCTGTTTTAACACATCAGTAATAGAGCTGAACTATGCATTATCGCGGCATATCTGCGAAGTCATTAATGGGAGAAACATAGTCATTAATTTTCTTTATCTAATGAATAGAAAGAACCCATTAGTAAACTGCAACTTTTGATGTTTTATTGAGTCATACTTTCTAATTAAGAGGAGAGATCGGATGGAGCGTGTTACCATTTTTGGAAAAGAGGGCTGTGGTTTTTGCAAACGAGCAAAGCAACTCTGTGAACAGAAAGATATCAATTTTTCTTATTTAGATATCCACAAAGAAAATATCAGCCAGGCAGACTTAGAAAAAACGATTGGCAAACCGGTACACACAGTACCTCAGATTTTTATCGGTCAGGAATATATAGGCGGATACACTGAATTTTCAAATAAAGTTGCTGATTTGGGTCTTTAAGGTCTAAAGTGACTATTAAGTAATAAGAAATGTACACGAGGTAATCTATGACGATTTTGATAACTATTATAATAGCTGCACTTGCTCTATATATCGGAAAAGAACTACTTTCTCACAACCCGAAAAAAGAGATGCGTCCTATCTATATCAAAGCGGATAAGCAGCGTCCCGGAAACCGCCGCTAAAAAGCATTCAGGTAGATTCTCAGGTCGTGCTCTTAGGTTGGCGGTTCTTTCATGAGCGGAAAGGGTGTGAGCTTAGAAGCCTTACTGAGATCTACTCACATCCCCATATTCTCGCAGCCAAACCACTCATCCTGACGGTTGGTTTCTCAATTGAAGCCGTAATGGTTTTTAATGAACCGAAAAGCGTGCAGTGTTTTTTAGCGCGGGTTATTCCCGTGTAAACTAACTCACGGCTAATCACCTTAGCACCCTCCGCCAACACTAACGTAACCTCATTAAACTCCGACCCTTGGCTTTTATGGACAGTCATCGCGAATACTGTTTCATGCTGCGGCAAGCGGCTGGTTGAATATGAAACCAGAACGCCTCCCTGATCAAACCATACCTTCATCTGCTGTGTTTTCTTATCCGGCAATGCGATTCCCACATCACCGTTATAAAGGCGTAAAGAGCGATCATTACGCGTTATCATAACAGGCCTTCCTGCATACCACCGGCCATTCATTTTAATTAAATGACGACGTTCTGCCTCTCTCTCAAAAGCCTCATTAAGCATTTCAACGCCAAAGATCCCTTTGCGCAATCCACATAAAATACGAAAATCAGAAAAGCGTTTTAACACATCAGCAGGTGAAGCATTTGCAACTACTGCGTCCAAGTAGCCTTGATATTTAGCTAACATGTGCTGAATAAGCTGGCTGCTATCTGCAGTATTGACTGTCAGCTGCTGCAAATCACCAAAACCAGCCTGCAAGACCGCTTTTACCTGCTCAGCGCTGCCGTTATTTACAGCGCGTGCCAATGCACCAATCCCGCTATCCATTGAAAACCGGTAACTCCGTGTCAGAAAAGCGACTGAATCAGCAAAGGGGACAGCATTTAACGCTGAAGAATCAGACAATCCGCATGTGTCCTGGAGGAGTGCAGTCATCTTTTTACTGCGCCCGGCATGCTTGGGTAGTGCACAGAGATCCCCCATAACACTACCTGCCTCAACAGAAGCCAGCTGTTCTTTATCACCCACTAGAATCAATCCTGCCTGAGGCGGCAGAGCCGCCAGCAAACTGGCCATGAGGGGAAGATCAATCATCGATGCCTCATCAACCACCAGCAAATCCAAATGCAGCGGATTATCCGCATTATACTTGAATTTCGTCTGCCCTGGACGTGCTCCTAACAGGCGATGCAGCGTTGTGCCCTCATCAGGTATCTGCTTTTTTATTTCGTCGCTGACATCTAACGAATCACGTGCCGCACTGATCGACTCAGATAAACGTGCCGCCGCTTTGCCTGTCGGTGCCGCTAATCGTATCACTGAATGCTTGTCTGGATATTTATGATGTTGCATCTGCAGGTAGATCGCTAACATACGTGTGATGGTGGTTGTTTTGCCCGTACCAGGGCCACCACTGATTATAGCTAAAGACTGCATCACAGCTGTTGCCGCTGCAATTCGCTGACCATCAGGCTCGCTGATCTCATCTCCATCATGAGGCCTACCTGAAGAGGGTTCACTGAATGAAAAAAGCGCATCCAGCTTTTCTTTAAGAAATGGAGAGGAAAAATCTCCGAGAGTAGCGCGCGACAACAAATCAGCCGCAACCTGACACTCAAATTGCCAATAACGATAAAGATACAAACGTCCCTTATCTAATACCAGTGGTGTTAATACTTTCCCATCTCCAAGAATGAACTGATCCACTAACTGATCGATAGACTGCTTACTTCTATGCCGTTCCGCTTCTTCACGCAACAGCAAAGGCCACGACGACCACAACGGATCAAGCTGCTTCAGATCGATACAAACATGCCCTTCACCTAATTGTTGGCTGGTTAAAGCCGCCAGCAGTACCAGAAAATCGGGCATACTCGGTTGCTGCCCTGTTAACCAGTGAGCAAAATGGACATCCAAGGGCCGTAGATAACCTTGAGAATAAAGCGCCTCCACTAGTTTCATATTCCCTCCTGGAACAACCTGTCCAACGCATCGATCAATTCAACATCGGGTTTAGTATAAAAGATCCCTTTTTGCTCCTGACCTTTATGCATCCCACGTATAAACAGATAATAAACACCCCCTATATGCGTTTCATACTGGTAGCCCGGCACACGATTCTTCAATAAACGATGCAAGGCTAATGTATACAAGACATACTGCAGATCATACCGGTGCTCAATCATCGCCTGAGCCATCGCCTCCTGGCTATAATCCTCCGGGGTGTAGCCTAGATGGTTCGACTTATAATCCACCACATAATATCGTCCCTCAAAACGCATCGTCAGATCGATATAACCTTTTAGCATCCCCTGTAATTGGTCAAACTGCAGCTCTCCGGCGCGCTGAGCCAACGGATCATAGCGGCGTAGTAACTGGTTCAGGCGTGACGCGTCTATCGAAGCAAAGGGCAAAACAAACTCCATCTCTACTAACCGGTTCTGATCACCGATATCCCTTAAACAGAAACCCGCTTGCGGCAACGGAACCTGCAGGGTTTGCAGAATAAAATCAGACAACACCGGCAGCCACTCAGGCTCGAAGCCACTCAACAACAGATGCTTATCCAACACTTCATCTAGCTGCTGGGACGTTACGGTAGCAAAATCGATCTCTTCATAAAGCGTGTGCAGAAATGTACCGGCCGTCGCACCTCGATGAAAAGTAAAAATATTATAAACACCTTCCAGCTTATCTTCTGGAGGCTCCTGCTCCTCCAACACCTCCAGATCCAGATTAGCCTCAGTGATCGCTTCTCGCGTATGAAATCGACTCAGAGCAGAGTAACTGGTCACACGCCAATCACGCTGAATAACACCGGTGAACTCTTTAGCATGTGATTCACAGACTATTGCCCCGCTCTCCTGCTCAAAACCAATATCAGAGAAGAGATCAGCGGTGCTGTGATCTTGCGCAGCTTGAGGAACCGGCTGAACCTGCAAGGCCGGATAGCTTGTGGAAAATTGATTGACCGCTTCAACAAGATCAGGTTCTTGTCCCATTAAGAGATAACCTAATGCGCTGTTGGCCGTTTTTCCCTGCTTACTGTTTCGGTATCGAATCTCACACACGCCTAAATAACAGGCATGCACCGCACGGGTGACGGCTACATAAAGAAGACGTAAGTCTTCCGCTAAACGTTCTTTTTCGACGCGCGCTTTAATCTCATCATCGGGGGATAAACTGAGTACCGACCGGCCTTCATCATCATGAAAAAATGAAGAGGAACTATCTCGGTAACGACAGATAAAAGGCAGATAGACTATCTCATATTCCAAACCTTTAGATTTATGGATAGTAATAATAGTCACACGAGAACGATCACTCTCTAAGTGGAGCTGTTGTTCGTCCGCATTTTGATTAGGACTGGCGAGGTGCTCAGCAAACCAACGTAAGACTCCCATCATGCCCTCCACTTCCTGGCTGGCTTGCTGTAATAATTCACCCAAATGTAACAAGTCAGTTAAGCGACGTTCGCCCTCTTCGCTTATCAGAATTCGTTCTGACAGCCCACGCGTAGCCAACAAGTTATGCAGCATGGGCAAAACACCTAAACGCTGCCAATGCTCACGATATTGCTGAAACTCGATCACCAACGCTTCCCATTCCAGTTCACTTTGGCAGAGTGTATCCAGCTCAGTCATATTCAGATGAAATATCTGGGTTGCCAGTGCCGTTCGCATCAGACGCTCATCAGTAGGTTCAGCAATCGCCTGAAGAATATAAAGCAGTTCCCGCGCTTCCAGCGTAGTGAAAACACTTTCACGACTGGAAAGAAACACTGAGTCAATACGATGACTGCGCAACGCCTGTTGAATCTCTTTTGCTTCTTTCCGGTCTCGCACCAGCACAGCAATATCAGCCGGCAAAACGGGACGTTCACCAATCTGATGCTGCCCGGAATTTAACAGCGTATTGATATGCTGTGCACATCCTGCAGCATAATACTGCAGATAATCAGCAACACTGAGCGATTCACCAGCCATCCAGAAATTAAGCGCAGGTTGAGCTTTACCCTGACAACTGAATGCCGCTTTATCGGCCTTAGTCGATGCCTTCGCCGGATAAAACGGAATATCCCGATCATAAATAAATGCAGCCGGAATATAACCGAAAAGTGCATTAGCAGCGGCAACCATAGCGCTAGATGAGCGCCAGTTAGTATCCAAAGTATAGTGCGCTGAAACCTGCTGACGTGCTTGCATATAGGTAAAGATATCAGCCCCGCGAAAAGCATAGATAGACTGCTTCGGGTCACCAATCATCAGCAAAGCAGACGGTGCAGCCGGATAGATCTGATTGAAAATCGCATACTGCAAAGGATCAGTATCTTGAAACTCATCAATCATCGCTACCGGATACTGTTTGCAGATCGCGTCAGCTAAACGCTCTCCTCCCTCTCTTTGCAAGGCAAACGCCAATTGAGACAAGAGGTCATCAAACGCCAATAACTGATGACGTGCTTTTTCTGCTTGTAAACGCTTTTTCACCTCACCTAATGCATGTGAGGTAATCACCTCTTTAATCGGAACCCGCCGCTCAAAAAGGTGATCAATGTCGCAAAAAATCTGGTGATACGGTGGCGAGCCTTTAGGGCAATCCTCTGCAATAACTGACTCACGAAAGTAATTTAACTTATCCCATGGAACCTGAGCCGCCTCACCTTGTGCATATAAAGTTACTGCATCTAACCACCCGGGTAAATTCCGCTTACTGTAGCGGCGCTTGTTAATGCCAGAAGCATCAAAAAGAGCTGCCAGGTCTCCAACAGATGCCAGCCACATCGGCTTAAACTGCAGTAATGCCTCCTTCTCAGCCAGCCAACCCTGCTTTAAATCAAATTGACTATAATCGGGCACTTGAGTCAAATCGTGAATGCTTAAAAAACTGCGGATAGCCGGCAACAGCAGATCGGGCGTTTTGAACTGCTGTAACATATCTCCAGCTAGTTCATCCGGCGCCTGATAAAATGCATCGCGCCAATAATCCAATAACGCCTGACGAATCAGCGGGGCATCATCCGTGGTCAGCTCCTGATTAAATAGGGCGCCACTTTCAAACGCATGCTGCTTGAGCATACGCTGGCAAAATCCATGAATCGTAAAGATGGCCGCCTGATCCATTTCAGCCGCTGCCAGCTCAAGCAAACGCGCTTTATCCTGGTGCGCCGACGTCTGTTCAAGCAAACGCGCCAGTAAGGGGTCATCACTTTTTCCAGCCAAAAATGCTTTACGCGCTTCACGAATACGTTGTCGAATCCTATCCCGTAACTCTTGAGTTGCCGCTTCGGTAAAGGTCACCACCAGGATCTGCTCAACCCCCAGAGGGACTGGATGATCATCATCTTCAGGGCTGTCTGCACAGCTACTTTCAGGGCTGTCACCTAAACCGAGCAATAAGCGCAGATACAAGGCAGCCAATGTGTAAGTTTTGCCCGTACCGGCACTGGCCTCAATCAGGCATTGACCAGAGATTGGAAGTGTTAACGGATCAAGAAGCTTAATTGTCATCGTTATTCACTTCCAGATAGTTCATCATTTCACTAAACAGTTCCCCCGAATAAGCATAAACGCCCGGTTCAATCATGCGCCATTCAGGGTACACCCGGCGGACATAAGGGTTATTGACATCCCCTCCGCGCTCACTATCAAAGCGATTGCGTGCTTCCTTGCGGGCTTTTTCTTCATCTTTTTCACACAAGCTTAACCATTTCCACGCCGGCTCCGGGATCCAGTTAAGCGGAAAGCGTTGTCCTTCAAGGTAGGTTTCTATGAGATTGCTTAACTGGGCATGCGCCAATTCAGCAGAGATGGGTGCAAAGCTAAACTGCTCGCTTAAACCTCGGTAGATGGTGCGCTTATTGTAGCCAGCAGCGCAGCTGGCCAGATGTTGCACCCAGGTGATAAAACGATGTCTTCCTGAGACTTTGGAAACATCATATTTTAATACCCCGATGTCGTAAATATCATTCACCCAGCCTTGTAACACCACCCCACCCTGTAGATTAAAATGTAGATTAATCTCCCAACGGCATGCCTCGCCTACCATTAGAGGCTGCATTTTCTCATAAAGATCGGCGATATCATGAGTGCGCTTTGCCAACTCCAGATCACCTGCTTTTCCTACAGGCAAGATACCTGACTGGCGTATAAAATGAGCCGTTTCCTGTAAACCCTCACCCCGTAATACTGATTGCAATAGCTTCTTACGTAACTGGTAATCGATTAAAGGTGCCAAACTAAAAGGTTCTTCATCAGATAACACCAATTCATCATCACGAAAGAAGACCTGCATACGCTTCTGGAAAAAATACTGGATCGGATGCCGATAAAAGGCCATCAAATCATTCAGCTCTAACACAGGGGTTTTTATCGATGCTAGTTTCCCCTTTAAAAAAGAGGCTGCTGGCAAGGACGATACATCCGGCGAGATCATCCAGCGATGATTAAAACTAAACAAACGCGGCGACGTTTGATCAAAATAACGAGGACTATACGCAGTAAGCGGATGCTCTACTAAAAGGTGATCTTGCACTGCCTGATCGTTAGATGCAGACTCATCACTACCTTCACGTTCAAACGGGCTTTCAGCTGTTTGGTTTTCAATGCGATACGCCTGATCACAATACTCTAACATTTCGCTGACCAGCACTGAGGGAACGCGCTTGCTATTATCAGCAATAGAACGACCTACATAACTGATATATAAGGTATCACGCGCCGAGAGTAGCGCTTCCAGAAACAGATAGCGATCATCATCACGCCGAGACCTGTCTCCTTTTCGCGGATGATCTACCATCAGATCAAACCCCATCGAGGGAATAGAACGAGGATAGTCACTATCATTCATGCCCAGCAGGCAAACCACACTAAAGGGTATAGCTCGCATCGGCATGAGCGTGCAAAAGTTGATCTGCCCCGACAAGAACCGCTGAGAAGAGCGCTGACAGGATAACTGCTCTTGCAAATAATCTTGGACGATAGCAACGTCAATCTCCTCTTCAAACACGACTTCCTGAAAAGTTTCTCGCAATGATTCCAGTGCCCGGTAAATAAGCTCAAGCGCCTCGTGATCGCGCTCGTCCGGCAGATACATCGCCTCTATCATCTGTTGAATCAATGCAATCCAGCCGGTCAATGGGCGTACACCCGCAAACTCAGCGCGCAACTGCTGTAACTGCTGCAAGAAAGCAGATAACTGCCCCAATGCTGTTGCCGCGAGCCCCCCTACACCGTCATAGGGGGAGATATCATTCCACACCGCATCAGTAGTGCCAATGGCATAACCGCTAAACAGTCGATCCACACCAAAACGCCAGCTATTTTGTGCAAACCCTACACTACCACTATCAACACGTGACGCCTCATCCAGCCCCCAATGGATTCCGGTTTCATTGATCCACTGGCGGATATTTTCAAACGCCTCCTGCTCCAGCTCAAAACGTTTTAAAGTCGCAGGCAGCTCCAGCAACTCAACCACTTCAGAAACACTGAAACGACTTTTGCTTGACGATATCAACTGCAAAAAACTACTTAAGAGGGGTATTTCCTGTTCGGCTGATCGGTCAGAGATTGAGTAAGGGAGATAATGCGCTGCTGCGGCATTGCCAAATACCGCGTCTATATAAGGCGCATAACGTGCCACATCCGGCATCATGACAATGATATCGCGTGGTTTTAAGCAGGCATTGTCGTTGAACATCGCCAGTAACTGATCCTGCAAGACTTCGACTTCACGTAACGCGCTATGCGCTGAATGTAATTGAATACTATGATCATTGGCTGCAAAGGTGATCACCGGATCACTCGAACCGATACTGCTGTTTTGGTCGTTCCCACGATTAACCAACTCCAGCATATCGGACTGCAACGCACTCAGTAGTGTGTCGTAACGGGCATCATTAAAGAGTGCGACTTCCGGCAGTTCCATTTGCTGAATCAGATGCAGATAATCGCGCCCCAACTTACCCATTGACGCTAATAACGGATGACCGGTTTGATAAGTTTCATCAGCGCCCTGTCCTTTAGAAAGCCAGATACGATTCAATCGCGCCAGATACCCGGGATCAACAATATCACCCCAGTAATGCCGGCATGGATTAGCCAACATCAGGTGCACGTCTACTTTTTGTCCCAAAGCGGCCAACGCTTCGATATAGTTCTGAGGTAATGCGGAAATACCGAACACAAAGATGCGCCGGGGAACACCAACCAACCTGGTTTTACTATCGGCTAGCGCTTTGATAAAAGTTTCGTACATATTGGCACGATGCCAATGCGGAAGCTCTCTGCTCTGTGTATCTTTAACGATCGCCCGCCATAATACGGGTTGCCAGCGCTGATCGACTTCTATCGCGGGCTGATCATCTCCCTGCTCCCATGCAGCAATCCAGTCGGGTCGATAAACAAGATACTGATCAAACAAGTCTGCAACCCGCTCACACAGATGGTAGAGCCGCAGTGGATCCTGATCTTCCTGAAGATACTGCCTGAGCACACCAAACTGATCAGTATTCAAATGATCCGGCAAAATCCGCATCAAGACCCAGGTCATTGATGCTTTATTATAAGCTGAGCGCTCCGGCACATCATGCAGCGCTGCAACAAAGACTTTCCATAGAAAGCTGGCTGGTAAGGGAAAGTCGATATTAGCGGCGATACCCAAGCGCTCAGCAAGCTCTAATTTTAGCCACTGTGCCATACCGGGGCTCTGAACCAGAATCTGCTCGGCCACAAATGGGTCGGATTGAGGATCCTGTCGGATCATCTCCACCAATACATCACGCAAGGTATCCAACGCGTTAGAGTGATAAATCCTGAGCATGATCCGATCCTTTGATACCCGATGTAACGACCAGTAGAGTGTCTAGCCTGCCTCGTCTGTCGGTAAGATGTTAGCTTCAGCCGAATTGAGTTTATCTACAAACACAAACCCCTCCTCAGCACTCCAAACATCCTTCCCCTGCTCAACTCTGATAACCCCGCTAAAGCGTTTACCCAAATAGGTTACCGCATCTTCCAGCGTATCAATGTCACACAACATCACGCCGCCTCTTTCATCTTCCGTAGAAAACAGAAAACTTTTCACATCAATCCCCTGTTCTTCTGCATGACCGCACCTTTCTTATCGACGCCACCACTATTACTTAGCAGGTATTATGTATGTTCTTTAACATACCTGAATTTATTCATCTATCTTACTGGAACTGAATTAGGGCAGCCATTGATAAATAATTGTTTTATGTGAGATTATGATCTTTTCAACCTGTCATCATCGACGCAGGACACCCCTATGCAACACTCACTGGCTACTGTAACAACGCTTGTTCAAGAGATTTCAGGTGCTGAAAATGCCATGAGTGCCATGCAGACTATTGTCGCACGCCTTAGTCAGTTAATGGATGTGCCGGTCTGTAGCTTATATCTCAAATCCCCGACACGCTCCAAACTCATTCTGGCAGCGACCCAGGGGCTTTCTGAGTCGTCTGTAGGTAAGATAAAATTAAATATTAATGAAGGCCTTGTCGGTGTCATCGCATCCACGAAACACCCTCTTAACCTTGCCGATGCTCCAACGCATGATAAATTTGTATTTTTCCCGCAAGCGCATGAAGCCCCCTACCGCCAATTTATGGGTGTTCCACTTATCCATTTACGCCAATTGATTGGGGTTATTGTGGTACAGGGCAAAACAAAGGCTCTCTTTTCACAAGAGGCAGAAGCCTTTCTCGTGACAATTGCATCACAGCTGGCAGCCACACTTTATAATATACAAAGATCAGGTGAGTGGATTCCCACCCGCCGTCCTGCAAAACTGTACAAACGTTTTAACGGCATCATTAGCTCATCAGGCATCGGTATTGGTGATCTAACCCATATAAACACGCATATTGATCTGCTTCAGGTGCCCGAAAAACAAAGCGGATCTCCCGAGGATGAGCAGAGTCTTTTTGAAATAGCCCTGCAAAAGGTCAGTGATGATCTGGAACATGGCGCAAACCGGATAAAAAAAGATCTGCCTGAGGATATTGTTTCACTCTTTTCCGTGTATCGAATGATGCTCCAGAGCCCGGAACTACGCGATGGAACACTGCAGCAAATTCAGCTAGGTAACAGCGCCATGTGGTCGGTGCGTAAAACAGCGCTCGAACTCGCGACTGTTTTCGAAATGGCTGACGATCCCTATATGAAAGCACGCGGGGAGGATGTTCGGAATATAGCGATCAAACTGATGACGCAAATGGCCAAACGTGAACGCTCCGCCTCTCCTGATAGCACCACGCCTATTATCTTAGCCGGCGATCTGATCAGCATTGCGGATCTCTCCGAGTACAGCTCAACGCAGATTAAAGGGATCATCTGCACGTCTGGTTCTGCTTTGTCACATACCTCTATCGTGGCCAACGCCCTCGGATTGCCCGCCGTGATGGGCGTCGCCGATCTTGATATCAAACGCTATACCGGACAACTGATTGTCATTGACGGTAACCGTGGCGAAGTGGTCATTTCTCCGCCAAAAGAGATGATTAAGGAGTACCGCCAACTCGAAAAAAATGATCAACAATTCAACGAAACACTGGCCAAATACAGAGACCTGCCAGCCGTTACGCTGGACGGCTTTCACGTAACATTACATACCAATACAGGTCTGCTCGCCGACGTGTCTCCCGGTTTGCGCAATGGTGCAGAGGGGATTGGGCTATATCGCTCTGAAATCCCTTTTATGGTACATGACAGCTTTCCCACGGAAGAGGAGCAATATCTCGTTTATAAAGAGGTTATTGATGCTTATAGCCCTCGCCCGGTCTCCATGAGGACACTGGATATTGGCGGAGACAAACAACTCCCCTATTTTGCATTTAAGGAAGAAAACCCCTATCTGGGCTGGCGCGGCATCCGCTTCACACTGGACAACACCGCATTACAGGTTACGCAGATACGCGCCATGTTACGCGCGGCACATGGACGCGATAATTTACAGATTCTGATCCCAATGGTCAGCCGTATCGATGAAGTCAAAGCCATTAAGGAACTAATCCAACAGTCACTGGTAGAGCTCAGCAAGGAAGGCAAACAGGTCAGCAAACCTAAATTAGGCATTATGATAGAAGTCCCTTCTGCCATGCTTTTGCTCGATAAAATTGCACCTTATATTGATTTTGTCTCAATAGGATCAAACGATCTGACTCAATACCTGCTGGCGGTCGATCGCAACAACCCTAAAGTGTCACGTTTATTTGATAACCTGAACCCAGCTGTTTTAGTTGCACTGCAAATGATTAAAAACAAGTGTACAGAGTTAAATTTATCGGTTTCCTTATGCGGAGAAATGGCAGCAGATCCTGCCTCAGTACTTTTGTTAATCGCAATGGGCTTTGATCGCCTCAGCTTGAGCGCACATAAAATCCCCAAGATAAAATGGCTCATCCGCCAACTAAAACGAGAAGATCTCTTAAAACTGCTGACAAAAGCAAATGCGGCTGAAAGTGAAGCAGACATTCGCAAGGCACTCTCTAAAAAAATGAAAGAACTTGGCCTATAGGGAAAAAATATCATCCCGAAAACAAACGAGTAGCCTAAATTTTAAGATTTTCCAGTAAATTAGAAATTTTTTTCAGTTTAAAACAATCTATTCCTAGAAGGTACGGGATTTTTTCATTAAGATGTTGGTTAAATAAAACTGCAGCCTGGTAGTATCGTGCAGCCAAAAGCATCTATCCCCACTGATAATATTTATAAATTCTATGCCTTGTCCGGGCTTCTCTCCACGATCGTTTTAATTGTGCTTTTTTTTCAGCTCAATGAGGAATATAACCGCAGAGTTTTTGATCGCTACCTGCAAACGTCGGCACTTCAAGGCATCTTAACACCTACATTAGAGCAAAAAGTGACGCTTCATGTGCTGGAACGCCAGTCTGATTTAGACGCATCAAACAAACAATTCTACTCTATCTCACTTGGTGTACTCATCGGCTGGAGCTTGTTAGCTATGATTACCGGATTCTGGCAATGGCATATCAGAATTCAGCCGCTACACACTGAAATATCCAGACACCAGCTTATAAAATTAAAACATGAAATTGTGATCTTAAAAAGAAACCTTTAAAACCCATCCATCACTGAGAAACCAACTGTATTTTTCTTGAAAACACAACAATCACCAGCATAGCCCAGACAACCACCGGTATCATAAGTAGGTTCATGGTTTCCCAACCCATGCTAGCTTCAAGCCAACCAGAACTCAGCGCTGATAAAGTCACCATACCAAACACCAAAAATTCATTCGTTGCCTGAGTCTTGGCTCGCTCATTGTTTGTATATGAGCCGGTCACCATGCTAGTTGCACTAATAAACATAAAATTCCACCCCAAACCCAACAAGAACAGTGCACTCCAGAAATGCCACTCAGTCTGACCGTTAAGATTGATAAGAATGCAACATAACATAATCACACCACCAAGCATCATCATGAAAACAGCACCAAATCGCTGAATCAAACGCCCCGTAAAAAATGAGGGTAAAAACATCCCCAGCACATGCCACTCAATGACCCAGGCCGTCTGCGGGAAAGAAAAACCACACCGCGCCATCGCCAATGGTGTAGCTGTCATAAGCAGGTTCATAACCGTGTAGCTCGCCATTGCAGCAACAACGGCAACAATAAACACGGGCTGCAGGACAATTTCATAAAGTGGGCGCTGCCTCCCCTTTTCTGCCTCAACATTGACAGGCTGCGGAATAGAGACGCCGCTCAACAGCACTAACGCCAATATATATAAACCCATTAAACCAACAAACGACCCGACAAATTCTTGCGAGGAGATCCAGTCTCGACTTTCCACTGCCAACGCAGGCCCCATAAATGCAGCCAGAACACCTCCCAGCATCACCATCGATATTGCACGATTTTTTTGCTCAGGCTCACACGCTTCTACAGCAGCAAAACGATACAAGGTACCGAAACCAATGCCGACACCTAATAACGTAGTTCCCACACAAAACATGAAAAAATTCTGATATAACAGGGCAACCGCAGAGATAACTGCACCAATAATGCCGAGCGAGTTACCCAGATAGAAACCATTCCGGCGACCAATCCGCTGCATAATCAGAGAGGCAGGAATCGTGGCTAACATTAACCCGACAAATTGCATTGCGATAGGCAGCGTTATAAGCGCAGCAGAAGGTGATAACGACTGACCAATCAAGCCATTAACCGAGATTAAAAGCACATTACCCGTTCCGAGTAATGCCTGACACAATGATAATAAGACGACACTCCGGTTCATGCGCTCTCCCTGATCTGTGTAAATAAGCCGGTGGAGCAGTATGGCAACTGAAGTACTTATCAGCAATCACTGATAGACATGAATTCAGCAACCCACTGTTGCTAAAATCATACCCAAATCGACCAAACATATATCCAGCACTGATTAGAAAGCTAATACTTCATCGGCTTCCTCTCCATAAGGTCACACCCTATCGACACAGAATTAACATTATAAAATACGCGCGTTGAGCAAAAGCGCTGAACGGCTGCTAAACTGAAACTCTAATTGAGTTAGTTTTCTACCATATACAGAGACTTACATATGAATTTTTCAGAGCTATTTGTACTCATTATTGAACCTTCCCGAGTACAAAAAACCATTATTATGAATCATCTGAAAAGCTTTGGAATAGACAATATCGACGAGTACAGCGATGGACGATCTGCATTAGATGCAATTCATCTTCAAATACCGGATATCGTACTCTCGTCAATGCATTTGCCTGACATGACAGGTACAGATGTAGTCAATGAGATGCGCCAAGATGCTAACTTAAAAGATGTAACTTTTTTTCTTGTCTCCTCTGAAACGCATTACCGCTATCTGGAACCCATCCGTCAAGCAGGAGCTATTGCTATATTACCCAAACCGTTTTCACGCCAAGACTTAGGCATCGCACTACAGAGCACACTCCACTATCTGGATGATCTGAACAGTCCTGAAGAAGATAAAGCAGAAGTATTTGAAAACTTAAAGGTACTGTTAGTAGATGACAGCCTGGTATCCAGAAAATACCTATATCAACTGCTTGAGAATCTGGGCATAGGCACGATCACCGAGGCTTCAGACGGTGCTGAGGCTATTCAGGTATTACAGCAGGATACTTTTGATCTCATTGTTTCCGATTATAATATGCCTAATGTTGATGGGCGTGAGATGCTCGAATATATCCGCTCACATGCAGATCAATCCAGCATCCCTGTCATGATGGTGACCTCTGAACAAAATAAAAATCAGTTAGCCGCCATACAAAATGCCGGTGTATCAGCCCTTTGCGCTAAACCGCTCTCATATGACGTGTTAAAAAAAGTAATAGAGCAGCTTGTATTCAATAATTAACTAAATCCGCACTTTGATCACTTTATCTAAATATACACAAACACCCGGCTTTCCGGGCGCTTGTGTATAAATCGCATACAATTCAACCGCTAAAGAATAGCGAACTACTCTGATAGTAATCGTTCAGGGTTGAAGCCCATGATCAAAGCCCCCCAGTGCTGCCCATTAATATAAAGCGGAATCGAAAGGTCATTAAGCACCTCACCCGTGTCCCGAATAAAAGTTTGCAACAAGAAAGGCTGTGTGTGGGTTGCCCTGCGTTTTTCTGCCCGGTTACCCATAAAAATCCGACGGTGGCGGCTTTTAGCATTATCTACTGCAAAGTCACCGGTTAACGCAGCAGAGACCTTACGGTGGTGTGCTGGAGCATACCCGTTCTTATCAACAGCAATCGCATAAATGAATTCTGGGCGGTCACTAACAAAGCTATCAAATAATGGCCGGAGTAAGGTTTCGTATGCCGTGACATAACTGACATCATATTTTTCAGGCTGTTGCCCTTCATTGGTACGCTTGTAATTAGTGTCAAAAATATTTTGCCCATTTTCAGATAAAGAGCTAATCGCAGCGGTGGTTTGGTTCGCCCATTGCCGCCCAGCCTGAATCATATTTTCAAAACCGCCAAAACCAATATTAAAGCGTGATAACAGCTCCTGCGTTTCCTCTGTTGCCACCTCTAATTGCCCCGAATAAGTCTGAGACTCATCCATTTCATGCTTGATTTCATGAGCGATGCTCGTGATTTCTGTGACATGCTCATGAGACTGTTTATTCGTATAGGATAACTCATCAATTGAAGCGCTAATGCCTGACAGCTGCTCATTTACCAACTCAAAATCATCTACCAAACGAATAAATTGTGTATTGGTATTTTCTATAAAGCCCTCTGTATTCAGAACATACTGCTGTATATCCTGAGCACTGTTACGGGTATATTCAACCAGCGTTCCCATTTCACCAATATTCTTATCAATCTCCTGAGTGGCCACATTAACTTTTTGCGACAAGCTACGTACTTCATCGGCAACAACAGCAAACCCTCGACCCGCATCTCCTGCTCTGGCTGCTTCTATAGAAGCATTTAATGCCAATAAATTAGTTTGCTCAGAAAACTCCTGAACCATTGTCAAAATATGTGTAATGTTAAGCGAGTTCTCGCTGAGTTTTTTGACAGTCCCCTGGAAACTATTGACCAGCTCACGAATAGAGCGCACCTGCTCCAATACCTTCATTAATTCATGCCCGGAGGTACGTACTTCCTCCATATTTGAATTATTATGCTCCTTCAATACCAGCGTGCTACCCGCCACTTCATCAATCGCCAACGTCGCTTCCTGACTCGACTGAAACACTAATTGCGCTTGCTCTTCCTGACGGATCACTGAGAGCGACGCCTGAGACAATACCTTTTGCAGTCGCGTTGCACTCAATGCAACACTGACACTACGGCAACGCGATTCAGCGATCATTTTCTTTAAACTATCGGCGAACTGATTATAACTTCGCGCCATTTCAGATATTTCATCATGCGTATATTCAGGAAGGGTGGCAGAAATATCACCATCATTTTCTTTAATCTGCTTCAACACATGCGTAATAGAATTGATCGGACGCAAGAACAACAGACGCATAAAGAAAATACTAAACAGCGCAACTGCAAAGACAATAACAATGATGATGACACTCTTCTGCCAAAAATTATCGACCATTGCTAATAGTTGATCAGAGGCTCCTGATTCTAAATTAAGCGATGAAATTAACTGGACAAGCTCACCAGAAAAATGCATGCCCACCAACAAAAGAAGCAGAAAGGGAAACAGTAGAAAAACCACATTTCCCACAATTTTTTTCGTTAATGAATTAAAAAACACACGCTCAATTGTTTTATATAACGCCATGCCATTCTCATTTTTATTGGGGTATTTGACTAAACACAAAATTAACACACATAAACATTGTAGCAGTGCTTCTAACAACTACTAAATTCAAAGATAGATTTTAATACCTTATTCCAAGAGAATTACTGCTTAATAACAACGGCTAAACGCTCACCGCCACTGCAGCCAGACACTCCTCTCTTTAAAGTAATCACGCCATTTATGTGTTTCGGGGCAATAAAACGCCACCTCCCGCCAAAAAGCAGCGGAATGATTAAACTCCTGCAAATGACAAAGCTCATGAATGATGACATAGTCAATCGCTTCAGGAGCCGCCATCATTAAACGCCAGTTCAGAGCAATATCGCCTTTAGCAGAACAGCGCCCCCACATAGTTTTATAATTACCAATACTTACCTGATTAGGCCGCAAACCTACGATGCTTGATAATGCCAATGTACGCGGTATCAAATACTCTTTCGCCTTCTCGGCCAACCAAGCCTGCAACAAGGAGTTAGTGACACTTTCAGGTGACCGGCTAATGCGCCTACTCAAATTAATCTCAAATGACTCTTCACAAAAAACGACACCGCTCCTATTGGTGCTTTGTCGAATAAGCAGAGGGATATCGCGGCCCTGCAGAGGAACACAGCGTGTTTCATATGGATTAATCCGGTAGAGCTTCTGACGTGTTAACTGCGCCGCCATATGTTCTTCGATCCATACACGGCGCTGCTGCATTAACTGCAGAATCCACTTTTCTGGCGTTCCTACAGGCATGCGTATTATTAACTCGCCATGTTTTATTTCAAAAGAGACTGTTTTTCGCCGGCGGCTTTGCATGACCCGAGGAACTACCAACGTTCCGTTGCATTTAATCGCAAACTTATCCGACTTATCTTTAAATGCTTTTTTCAATTGTTCAAACCCGAACTCCAAGGCCAGACTCTCTTACGCCTTTTCCGATCACATCTTGCTTATTCATTCGTTTAATTTTCGACAAAAGTTGCTTACTCAAACGGTTATAAAGCAAACTTTTTTCTTCGTTATGATGCAATCCGGCATAACGCAAATGATGGTACAAAGTACTCCACTCATTTATTTCTTCTCGAATATCAGGCAACGCGCCTTCTAAACGAGCACTATACATTTGCACTGTTTCACCTGAGCTACGTTGTAGTTCAACCGATAGTTCGCTCACTTGATCAGAGATAGCCACGACCGCTTTATCCATGGGATCTATCCAGCGAGGTTGCACTCTTAGCAACCACCAGATAACAACCATCAGCACACAACCCACCGGAATAAAAAGCAGCAATACCATTTTCAGAATACTAATGCGCCCAAACCATTCCTGTAACAGGTTATTCTGCTCCTCATGGTAACCCAGTATCCAGCGATGCCAATTATAATTAAGCGCATCATATCGCAGACTCAGAACTTTCAACCACTCAAGATTTTTCTGCAGCCGAAATGCCCCAAGCGGGCTATCCGACATAAATTCTTGTGATGTAGCAAATAACTGATCAAACGGCTGAATGACTCGTTCGGGGGCAACTGCCGCTGTCGGATCAAACCTTACCCAACCCTTCCCTTCTAACCACGCCTCCACCCATGCATGTGCCTCATACTGTCGAATCAGCATATATTCTTCATCAGCATTCCACTCCCCCCCCAAGTACCCACCAACCACTCGTGTAGGAATACCGGCTAACCTAAGCGAATATGCCGTTGCATTGGCAAAATGCTCACAAAATCCCTCCCGGGTGTTAAATAAGAATTGATCGATGCGGTCAGCCTGCAGTTTTTGAGGAGATAATGTATAAGTAAAATGCTGGTTAAAATTCTTAAATAGTGCTGCGATTTTTTCTTCAGAAGACAAGCCTGTCTCCTGCCACTGTCTCACCATCTCTCTTGTTTCAGGGTTCCCTGTTGCCGGTACTGCTAAGTAACGAGCCTGGTTCTTTAAAGGACGGCCATCATATGGGTGAGATAAATCCGAACGAGCGCTATAACCCGTTCTTTCGAAAAGAGGGTTGGTTGCTTTAAATGTGCCATCATTAAAACGCTGCAGACCCGAAGAACCCGAATCAAGTGGATAATCTAAAGCGAATAACCAAACTGAAGCCGAAGGTTCCGCTATAACGTGATACTCGACCAGGTTGTTGCTTTTCTCAGCCTTGATAGCACTCTCATGCTGCACATCGGATATCGACCAGCGCTGACCATCAAAATCTGTATATGTCATGGCTCGCCAATAACGATGCTCTGGTGAAGGAGGCTGGTTATTGGTAAAACTCACCCGAAATGCAACACTATCTGAACGTGTCAGGCGACTGATATTACCGGGTTCCATCCGATCCGACAGGCCTGTTTTTGCCGTAGAATGCGTATACTGGACACTCCACAAAGGGCCAATACGAGGAAATATCAAAAAAAGAATGAGCATCAATGGGACAGACTGAAGCAATATTAGCAGACTTTTTTTAAGCGGCGAAAATAACCACGCCTCTCCACTCTCCTGATGCATCATCAATAGAGCGCAAACAATAGTAGCCAGTGACACGCCACCATAAACAGCAAACGGTATTGACTGATTAAATAAAAAACCAACGGCAGCAATAAAACAGGCAACTAAAACCAACACCCAGCCGTCACGCTGGTTTTTTAGCTCCAGAGATTTCAGCAGCGCACCTGCGATCAATAATGATGACAATCCATCTAAGCCTTTACTCTGAGATGCAAAAACTAACACACCCAAAACTACCGCGATGACGAGTATCGCTTTACCCCAAGATGGGATCACATAGCGATGCCGGGCTAAACTCAACCAGACCCAGGAAACTACACTGCCTCCAACAACCGCCAGCCACAACGGCAGATACATGAGCTGAGAAGCGCTGACCACGATCAGCATGATAAGCAGCCACTTCTTAGCGCCTAACGTTAACTCTTTTGGTGTGTTTTTAATCATTTCAGCCATCTGTAGCGCCTTGACCGAAAAGAGCCAGCTGCTTTAATACCCTCTTTTTATGCTCAACCCCTGTTGCAGGGACGATCTCCCTATTGGGCAAACGTACACCAAATCGCGAACCAGTCTCTGAGAAAAACAAAGTCCAATAACAGATCCGGGATAATCGTGCTTCCACCGAGAGTTCAGGCCAAGCATCCCAATCCAACCACACTTCATCGCCTGCATGGCCTTGGTGCTCTTTAACCTGTAAGCCATGCCCTTTGGCATACACCTTCCAAGCAATACTGCTTTTTGTCGCGCCTGGATAATAGGATTTTAACCCCTGCAGCTCATCATCCCCATGCACTCCGACAAGATTATTATGCTGCTCATAACCTCTTAATGTGTCTATCTCCCCCCCAGCAACAGGCTTTGGATAAACCAGCACAGATTGCTCAAATCGCAGCCAACTCCATACACGAAATAAGCCCAAAGGATACAAGCTACTCACATGTAAAAGATTCGCTCGCTGCCACCCCCGCCGAGGACACAAGCAAGGAATTTTAACATAAGCCGGCTTATCGGCGGCGATGTCTAGTATTGCTCGGGCCTCTTTTTCAAATCCAAGGCTTAACTGAAGCAAGTCGCGATGAGAAGAAAGCCGATAGCAAAAAAACGCTTCCTCTCCGGCAAATACAGGCTCTGCTAGCAAAGCGGTAGTTTCTAACCCTGACAAATTGGCATAGGTATGCAAAATAGCGGTGATAAACAGAGACAGCAGCGTAAAACAAACCGCATAGGCAAGGTTATTCTGATAATTTACAGCCAATAGCAAAATCAACAGAACAACCAGCAAGTACGCACTGCCGGCCAAAGTTGGCAGTATGTAGATACGTTTCTGCGTTAATTTAATGGAATGTTGTGCCGGATAACGATTAATCAGCCAACTCTGTATCCGGCCACGAAGAGATCTCCTATTCGCCATCATCAACCCAGAACATCAACCTTAGCCACCATCTCCCGGACTGGATGCACCTGGTGACTATGCTCACTTCTTACCAGTAAGCGGTGCTCTACTACAGAACAAAACACCTGCTGTACATCATCAGGAATAAGGAAGTCACGACCCGCCATATACGCCCATGCCTTAGACGCCTGAATTAACGCCAACGCCCCCCGAGGGGATAACCCTAAAACAATCTCTTCGCTATTTCGGCTAAACTGCGCCAACCGCTGAATATAATCTAAGACTGGGTCGGATACGCTCACCTGCTGACAAGCCGTTTGAATAGTTTGCAACATTTGACTATCAATACAAACAGGCAGCTGTTCAATATCACACCGGGTATCACCATGTTTTAAAAGTTTTTTCTCTATTTCCGGCTCAGGATAACCGAGTGAGATTCTCATTAGGAAACGATCAAGTTGTGACTCCGGCAACGGAAAAGTACCAAACTGACTTGTAGGGTTTTGCGTCGCAAGTACAAAAAATGGCGAGGGTAATTGACGAGTAACGCCTTCAGAAGAAACCTGCCCCTCCTCCATCGCTTCTAACAGCGCACTTTGCGTTTTAGGCGTTGAGCGGTTAATTTCGTCGGCTAATAGCAACTGGGTAAAAATTGGCCCGGGATGATAAACAAAGCTACTGGTTTGCTGATTGAAAACAGCCCCCCCGAGAATATCAGCAGGGAGCATATCACTGGTAAATTGAACTCGGCGGTATTCCAAACCAAATACATGTGCCAGCGTTTGTGCCAATGTTGTTTTACCCATACCGGGTAAATCTTCAATCAACAAGTGCCCACGTGCAAGCATACAAGCAACGGCTAGTCTGACAACCCCCTCTTTTCCTAAAACAACTGAAGATACCGTATCAACTAAATAATCGATCCTGTTCCGCATAAGCACTCCATTTTCAGCATAAAATCATGAGGCTTACTCCCACTAAAGCCCTTTTTCACTATTAGTGTAGTGACAGAACTGAAAAATGAGACAAAAAAAAGCAGCCGAAGCTGCGTTTTTCTAAAAAGCGCTTAATGGTGATGACCACCCTCGCCATGAACATGCCCGTGAGAAAGCTCTTCCTCTGAAGCCGCACGTACATCAACCACTTCAACCGCGAAAGTCAACGTCTGACCTGCCAGCGGGTGATTACCATCCAGTGTAATACCGTCTTCTTCAACATTCATAACAGTAACTGGCTGCTCTCCCCATGGAGCCTGCGCCATAAACTGCATACCCACGTGGATATCTTCAACACCCTGAAAGTTCTCATGGTTAACTTTCTGTACTAATTCTTCACGTAAAGGACCGTAAGCCTGTTCAGGTTCAACCGTCACTTCCAGCTTATCACCTACCTGCTTACCTACCAGCGCATTTTCCAGACCAGGAATAATATTACTTGCACCGCTCAAGTATGCCAGAGGCTCTTGCCCCTCAGATGAATCCAAGACTTCACCTTGGCTATTAGTCAAAGTGTAGTGAATAGTAACAGCTGAATTTTCAGCAATCTGCATGAGAAACTCCCAAAATAGAAAATGAATATTACTGGAGGCTTTGAATAAGTAGTCAGATCACCAACGAACCCAAAGAACTCCTCACAGAAATCAGGCGTCATCCTAACCCGCATGCAGAAAAACATCCAGCCTGTTTCTAATGCTCCAGAAAATGTTGAATAGCTATTCAACAAATAGGAATTTTTCCTATCTTTTTATGACTAAGATATAAGTATAGTATTAACCTTAAAATTGAAGATATGGAGTTACACCTGTTATGGATAACATATGCCCTGATTGCCAAACATTAATAACAGGCAAACATAAAAAATCGCATGAACTCTTATCATTGATAAGCACGCTCCCCAACAGCCAACTATACAAGTGCACAACATGCCACGCCTACTTACACTGCTATGATCGTCAATGGGAAGTATTGATTGAAGGGTACTATAATCAAGTGTCAGATGTAGAAAATTCCGGACTGCAAAAATTAGCGATGGGTTAAGCCCTTTTACCCCGCATAAAAGAATAAGATCGCAACGACTTTAGCCGATGCGATCTTAACTTGGCCTGTAAACTCTATAACTGCTTACATTCAAAAAAGCGCTTAAATACCTTAATGGTATTTATTAAATCATCTGTACCCGCCAACTCCCTGATAGAGTGCATCGCCAACTGCGGTACACCTATATCAATAGTGCGCACACCTACCTCTGCTGACGTAATGGGTCCGATAGTACTTCCACAAGCCATATCGGAGCGTACGACAAACTCCTGTACCGGAACATTATCCAACGCTGCCAACATTCTGAATTGTGAGCTGGTAATGTCAGTAGTCGCGTAACGTTGATTAGAATTGAGCTTTATAACGGGACCTTTATTAAGTAAAGGACCATGATTAGCATCATGCTTATCGGCAAAGTTGGGATGAATAGCATGCGCATTATCTGCCGAGATCATCATGGAATTAGCTAACATACGGCTCCTGCTTTCTGGTTCTGGCTGAATACGCTCAAACAGATGATCCAACATTGGGCCCTGAGCGCCTGCAGCACTCATGCTTCCAACTTCCTCATGATCAGTGCAAACCAACAACACTCCTTCCTCTGAGTCAGATTTCAGCAAAGCTTCCATACCCATAAAGCAACTTAGCAGGTTATCCAAACGAGCCGACGCCAGAAACTCCTGCTGCAGGCCTATCAAAGCGGCCGACTGGGTATCATACAAAGAAAGTTCATAATCGAGAACACTGGCAACCTTCTCGCCCGACTCCTTTAGTTGATGCCGCAAAAGATCTCGAAAGTCCGGCTTTTGATCCATTTGCCCTAAAACCGGCGGAAGAAAGGTTTGCGCATTAATCGCACGTCCATTATTCGCCTCACGATCAAGGTGAATAGCCAAGCTAGGAATCACAGCAACAGGCGTCTTAAAGTTTACCAGTGCATTACTTAACTGACCTACATCATTAACAAAGCTAACACGGCCTGCGATCGATAAATCCCGATCAAACCAAGGGGCCAACAACGCACCGCCATATACTTCTACACCTAACTGAAAGTAGCCATGTTTATGTAATTCCGGATTTGGTTTGACTCGCAGGCAGGGGGAGTCGGTATGCGCACCGATCATCCGCAAACCTGATTCAGACAACAATCGTTTTGCCGGCATTTGCCACGCAACAAGAGCAGAGTCATTACGGGTAATGACATATCGCCCCGCCTCTTTTAAAATCCAGTTATCTTTTTCATTAAGTACCTCAAAGCCTTCTTCAAGCAAGCGGGCTTTCATCTGCTTTACCGCATGAAAGGGTGTCGGTGAAGCATTAAGAAATTCGATCAAACCCTGTAGCGTGCTACTTTTATTTTTCATTTCCTGTACCTTTACCTGCCTGAATTGCAAGCAGCTCTACTTTAAAAATTAACGTTGAATTCGCGGGTATAGCATGAGACGGGCTGGTAGCGCCATACGCCAGCTTGGCAGGTATATACAACATCCAAACATCGCCAACCTTCATTTTCAACAAAGCTTCCTGCCACCCTTTTATCACTCGCTTAAGCGGAAACACAGAAGGTTTATTGCGCTGGTACGAACTGTCAAAAACACCACCATCGACACGTGTTCCTTCGTAATTAACAACAATAGCATCCTGATAAGCGGGGTGAGAGCCAGTACCGCTTTTCACAATCTGATATTGCAAACCCGATGGCAATACAACCACCCCTTCTCGTTTTGCATTTTCTACTAAAAACGTTTTACCGGCCTCACTCGTTTCATCATTCAATGCTTTTTCAATCAGCTGTTGATGAAAAGCCGCCTTCTCAGGGTCCTCTCCACAACCACTTAACAACAAACCAGAAATAAGCAGCAGCGGGATAAATATTAATTTCATCTGTAACCTTACATCAATAAATTGAAAGAAAACTCTTATATGAGAGTATAAATAGGATGCGAATTAAAGCATTGATTTTACATTAGAGAGAGCGATAGCTACACTCAGAATAAATGTTTGAGGGAACAAGTGGTCTCCCTTCCTGTCATAACAATCATCGAATTTAAGAAATAGAATGGATAATATGTTGAAAGGTTTACGCACCCCGCTTAGCAGCTACCTTCGCAATTCCCTTGCTGTATGCCTATTGGCACCGGCTATTGCATTCGCATCAGCCGATATTACTCCATTGCATCCCGAAACAGTCCATCAGCAGACTATTAAGGATATTATAAGCTCTCTTAATGCTGGCCATTATAACAAGATTAATGTTGATGACTCGCTTTCCAGTGATCTGCTCGACAAATATCTTGTCGAGCTCGATCCGTCAAAAAGTTACTTTTACAAATCAGATATCACTGAATTCAGTGCTTACAAATATGAACTAGATGACGCCATTCTCGGCGGTAATCTAGACGCAGCCTATGCCATCTTTAACCGCCAGCAACAACGCGTTATTGAGCGACTTAACTGGACGTTAGCCCGCCTCAACAACCCTCAAGCTTTTAACTTTTCTCTCGATGAAACACTCAACACTGACCGGGAAAAAGATGATTGGATCGGCTCAGAAAGCGAAATGAATGATCTGTGGCGCAAACGTATTAAAAGCGCAATTTTAAACCTGACATTGGCAGATAAATCTGAGCAGGAAGCCCGGAAAACACTGATAAAGCGCTACACCAGCCAGCTTAAGCGTCTTTCGCAAAACAAAAGCGAAGATGTCTTTCAGCGTTTTGCCAATGTTTTCACTAAACATTTTGATCCGCATACCTCTTACTTTTCACCTCGCAGCTCGGAAAATTTCAAAATTAATATGAGCCTTTCGCTTGAGGGGATTGGGGCAGTACTGCAAAGTGAAAATGAGTTCACCAAAATTGTCCGCTTAGTACCCGCAGGTCCTGCCGATAAAACAGGACAGCTTAAACCCGCTGATCTTATTGTTGGTGTTGGCCAAGGCGAAAAAGGCGAAATAGAAGATGTCGTAGGATGGCGCCTAGATGATGTTGTTGACCTTATCAGAGGCCCTAAGGACTCAATCGTACGACTTGAAATCATTCCATCAGACAGTGAAGATCAAGCAGGCCGCAAAACAATTTCCATCAAACGCAACACGGTAGAACTGGAAGAACAAGCGGCACAAAAACGCATCCTGAATGTTAAGCATAACAATCAAGATTATAAACTGGGTGTCATCGACATTCCGGCCTTCTATATCGACTTTGCAGCGCTACAGCGCGGCGATAAAAACTATAAAAGCACAACCCGTGATGTGGAAAAATTAATCAGCGATCTGCAAACCGAAAAGATAGATGGCTTGATTATTGACCTGAGAAATAACGGAGGTGGCTCGTTACGTGAAGCGAATGAGCTGGTCGGACTTTTCATTGACCGGGGCCCAACCGTACAGATAAGAGATCCGAATGGGCGCGTTGATATTCTTGGCGATTTCAACCCTAAAATTTCCTACAACGGCCCGATGGCTGTGGTCGTCAACCGTTTAAGCGCCTCGGCATCAGAGATTTTTGCGGGCGCCATACAGGATTACCAACGCGGTATTATTGTAGGAAACCAGACCTTTGGTAAAGGCACGGTGCAAACGCTCCAATCATTGGATCATGGCCAAATCAAGCTCACACACGCCAAATTTTACCGTATTTCAGGTGAAAGCACTCAACACAAAGGAGTCATCCCTGACATAACTTTTCCTGAGGTGTATGACACCGACGAAATCGGCGAGAGCGCACTCGATGGAGCACTTCCCTGGGATCAGGTAAAAGAAGCGCGACATGGTATTTACAAAGGGATCGACTCTTTTAAACCGGAGCTAATAAAACGTCACGACTTACGCACTAATAATCAACCTGACTTTGACTTTTTGCGTGCGCAAATTAGTCGACAAACAGAAATAAGAGATGACAGCACCTTCCCGCTGAATCACACCAAACTCTTAGCCAAACGGGATCTTGCTGATAAATGGCAGGTTGACACCGAAAACAAGCGCCGTCTCGCCAAAGGGCAGACACCGATTGCCAAAATCAGCGATCTTGAGGATCTTTTGAAAAAAGATGAAAAGGGCCGCCCCATTTCTCCCGAATCTGAAGCTATACTGGAAGAAAGTGGTCAAATCCTTTTGGATATGGTTGATCTGACAAAACAGCTATTAACGACCTATAACCCAAAATAAACAACGGCTAGCGATACATGCACCCTATAGCTCGTAACAAAAAGCTCATCTTATTCGCCGCAGTAATACCACTGATTCTCGCCGCACTGGGCATCGGTGGTTATTTTCTCTATAAACGAGTTGATGCCCAACAGGCGCAAAACAGCAAAGAGCTTGAGCGCTTTGGTTACGAGATGGTCGCCACATCCCGCAACATGGAAACAATGAGCAAGTCAGGTGTAAACCAACTTCCTCCCACCTTCGATCAGGAAAAGCTAACACCGACACAAAAAATCATACACAGCCTCATGCGTGACAAAGAGGGCTTACTTGCAGAAAATAAAACGCTACAAGGGCAGATGGAGCAATTACAAGCACAGATCACTGAGCTAACTGAATACAAACAACTCAATGAGCATTTTGCGCCGCAACAGCTGAAAGACGAACTCAGGTCAGTAGAACATCAACTAAAAGCTTTCCTGATCCGCAACCCCGACGCTGAGCGCTTCAGCACAATTCAAATAGAAATAATGTCAGCCGCCGGCGCTGCAGAGTATAAAGCCTATATCACACGCAACCGACTCATGTTGTCCGAAGATAAAAAGCAGAGTGTCATCAGCAATTACTTACCCGCTTACGCTTTTTGCGTTGGCGATGCTGTTGAAATCGCTGCCAACTCACGTAGTGAAGAACGCAAACTGGCTAATTTTTTTCGTACCGAAGACACGAGTTCTCTGACAGAAGCACTGATCCAGGATTTATCAACCGTTTTAACACCCTGCCAACTATCAATACGTGAGAAACTGGATAGCGACAAAGTATAAAGCCAAATACCCTCTACCTAGACTGCTTTTCATACTGTATAATGTGCGCTCAATTTTCTCTAATGTGTAACGGCTAGCCAGCGATACAATTGCACATTAAATAATCTGACCCTGTAAGCTGGCATTACAGGTTACGTGCCGGATTTTTCTATTCCCGGCCAATTAATAGGACACTTTCATGAGCGAAAGCTTTGCAGAACTGTTTGAAGAATCCCTTCTTAATGTAGACATGAAACCAGGCACGCTAGTTATCGGTGAAGTTATCGATATCGACAGCGACTGGGTTACTGTTAACGCTGGTCTTAAATCTGAAGCGGTTATTCCTCGCGTACAGTTCTTAAACGACGCTAACGAGCTGGAAATCAAAATCGGCGATAGCGTTAAAGTTTCTCTGGAAGCAGTAGAAGATGGTTTTGGTGAAACAAAACTTTCTCGCGAAAAAGCTAAGCGCGCTGAAGCATGGGAAGTACTTGAAGCTAAATTTGAAGCTGAAGAAACTGTTACTGGTGTTATCAACGGTAAAGTTAAAGGCGGATTCACAGTTAGCATCAACAACATCCAAGGCTTCCTGCCTGGTTCTCTGGTAGATGTTCGCCCTGTTCGCGATGTTGATCACCTTGAAGGCAAAGAACTCGAATTCAAACTGATCAAACTGGACCAGAAACGCAACAACGTTGTTGTTTCTCGTCGTGCCGTTCTTCAAGAAGCCAACAGCGCTCAGCGCGATGAAATTCTGGCAGCGCTGGAAGAAGGACAGGTTGCTAAAGGTTTCGTTAAGAACCTGACCAACTACGGTGCGTTCATTGATCTGGGCGGTGTTGACGGTCTTCTGCATATCACAGATATGGCTTGGAAGCGCATTTCTCACCCAAGCGAAATGCTGAACCCAGGTGACGAGATCTCTGTTAAGATCATCAAATTCGACAAAGAAACAGGTCGTATTTCTCTAGGCCTGAAACAGCTGTCTGAAGATCCGTGGGAAGCTATCAAGAACCGCTACCCTGCTGGAACTAAGTGCAACGCACGCATCACCAACCTGACTGATTACGGCTGCTTCGCATCTATCGAAGATGGCGTAGAAGGTCTGGTTCACGTTTCTGAAATGTCTTGGACTAACAAAAACATCCACCCATCCAAAGTAGTTGGTATCGGTGAAGCTGTTGAAGTTATGATCCTTGATGTTGACGAAGAGCGTCGTCGTATTTCTCTGGGTATCAAACAGTGCACAGTTAACCCATGGGTTGCTTTCGCTGAACAGTATGCTACCAACGATAAAGTATCTGGCCAGATCAAAACGATCACTGACTTCGGTATCTTTGTTGGACTGGAAAATGACCTCGATGGTCTGGTTCACATGTCTGACATTAGCTGGGAAGGCGATGCTGAAGCAGCGCTGCGTCAGTTCAAGAAAGGCGACGAAGTTGAAGCCGTTATCTTGTCTATTGATGCAGAAAAAGAGCGTATCTCTTTGGGCATCAAACAACTAGACAGCGATCCTTTCGCTGAATACGCTGCAGCAAACGACAAAAACACTATCGTTAAAGGTACTGTTAAGTCTGTAGACGCTAAAGGCGCTGTTGTTGAATTGGCTGAAGGCATCGAAGGTACATTGAAAGTTTCTGAAATCAGCACAGACCGTGTTGAAGATGCAACCACTGTACTAAAAGTTGGCGACGAAGTAGAAGCGAAGATCATCAACATTGATCGTCGTAGCCGCGCAATCGTTCTGTCTGTGAAAGCTAAAGACCAGGCCGACGAGAAAGCTGCTATTGCTGCTGTTCGCACACAAGAAGTTGAAACTGCTGGTCCTACCACTATCGGTGATCTGATCAAAGCGCAGATGGCTAACAAAAACAACTAATTCGTTGTTTTAAAGCCACAAAAAAGGAGCACTCAGTGCTCCTTTTTTTATAGATGTTTAAAATCAATTTCTAATATTACACACATTAACAACCAACAAAACAGCAACCCTCTCTACTCATCTATTAGTACGTAATCGATTAACTGATCTTCACTGATCTCATTATCTTTAACTTCATAAATATGCAGGACAGAAGCACCGGCATCAATCACCGAGTTTTCTTTACCGGAAATCAAAGGATGCCATTCCGGCAACTCTTTTCCTTCATGAATCAGTCGATATGCACACGTTGGAGGCAGCCAATGAAAGCTTTCAACATCCTCAGGGCGCAACTTCACACAGCTTGGCACTAACTGACTGCGCTTCTCATATTCAGTACAACGGCAGTTATCAAAATCTAATAGATTACAAACAACCGTGGTATAAAAAACCTCTTCGGTATCTTCATCTTCAATTTTATGCAAACAGCACAGCGCACAACCATCGCATAATGACTCCCATTCAGAAGCCGACATCTGCGTTAAAGACTTGGTTCGCCAAAAGACTTCCTGGGCCACTAACGCACACCTGTTTCTGGTCGGTTAGGATAAAGATCTAACATATAATCTTCTTTGGGAGGTGGCATTTGCAGATAAAAGCCTTTCTCTTTGATCCCTTGCAACATTTTTTCTACATCAACACGTGCCAACTTCCGCCCAGGCTTAATCGGCATATCCATTAAATGAGAAGGTGTTCCGAACATTTCAACCAACGTATCCGGTACACGTTTTAATAAGTCTTTTTTATCCACATAAAGATACATTTCGTCTTTACGCGGGCTTTTATAGATTGAGCAAATTATCATGCGTTATTAACCATTCTTATCAAACTGTTTAAGCTGAGCCAACAAAGGCAAGCCAATAATTTCACGACGCCAGCCATTAAGCTCGTCCGGCAACTGGTACTCTTCCGTCTCAAGCCCCGAACGCACCAGGGCATCTAGATCTTTTTTGCGCAACAATATCTCTTGCGCTATTCCCAAATGCCCTGCTGCTTCTCGGGCAATTGCCTTTAACTTTTTCAGCCGTTTATTCCAAACAACAGGCAATGGACGGTTAATCGGCAACACCTCTTCTGCATTGGTGCGGCTATAAGCGTTTTCCAGAATGGAGAGAATAGCGTCTCCTTCTTCACGCACGACACGGTGACGAATTTCATCAGCCCGAGCCAGCTCAGCACTATTACGCGGCCAGTTATGGATAATAGAAAGTATCGTCTGGTTGCGCAGCACCCAGTTACGCGGGGTATTTCTCAATCGGCATTGCTGCTCGCGCCACATAGTAATATCACGTAAGGCGGCTAACTTAAAACCAGTCACACCCCACATCTGACTAAAACGTCGGTAATACTCCTGCCCATCAGGATCATTATCCAATGCGGTTTGCAATGCTACCTCAGACTCTTCTACAAACCAGGAAAACCGATCCGCCGACTCCAGCTCAGCTTTCTGCATCAAGCATATTGCCGGAAGATACGCGACATCCAGCGCCGCATACAACTCTTGCCCAGGACTCAAGGGACGCTTCAGCCAATCAGATGTTGTTTCGCCTTTTCCAATCTGGATATTCAGAGCATGCTCAAGCAAGCGCTGTAATCCCATCGTAAAACCCCAACCAATAAAAGCAGCGGCCAATTGAGTATCAAATATAGGACGAGGTAACACACCTAAGGTGTGATTAAAAAGCTCTAAATCCTCACTACCGGCATGAATAATTTTCAACACATCTGGATTTACAAAAACCTGACACAAAGGTGAAAAGTCATCAACAGACAAGGGATCAATCAAATAACAGTGTTGATCATCTGCTATTTGAATCAGCCCCGGAATGGGGTAAAAGGTATCAATGCGCTGAAACTCCGTATCCAGAGCAATCATCGGCAATGTTTGCCATCGATTGCAGTGTTCGGCAAGCGATGCATTGGTTGTAATATGGATTGGTTTTTCGGCCGATGCCTCTAAAACAGACCAGTTATAACTCTCATCTTTCATTCATTCGCCTCAAAAAAGCCGCCGTCCGGCCAGCGCATGCGCCAGTGTGCCACCATCAACATATTCCAACTCACCACCTACCGGCACACCATGAGCAATACGCGTCACTTTTAGTGAAGCATTTTTTAATTGCTCGGCAATATAGTGGGCGGTAGCATCCCCTTCCACGGTAGGGTTTGTTGCGATGATAACTTCTTTTATCTCCCCCTGATTGACCCTCTCGATTAACTGGCGAATACCAATATCATCAGGCCCTATACCATCGATAGGAGACAAGTGGCCACCCAGTACATAATAGACGCCGGAAAAACTGTTCGTATGCTCAATCGCCAGCACATCCATAGGCGACTCAAGCACACACAACGAACTTCTGTCACGGCTTTGAGATGCACACAGCTCACATATTTCTGATTCGCTGAGCGTTCTGCACTGCTGACATTCAGAAACCTGCTCTGCCGCTAAGCGAAGCGCAGAAGATAACTCCAGCGCCGCATGACGATCTCTTTCAAGCAGGTGGAAAGCCATTCGCTGCGCTGTTTTTGGCCCTACGCCAGGCAAACAACGCAACGCAGATACCAATTGCTGTATTAAAGGACTGAATGACATCGTTTAAAATGGCATATTAAAACCCGGTGGCATACCCATGCCGCCGGTGACTTTAGCCATTTTCTCCTGAGACTGAGTTTCTACTTTACGTACAGCATCATTAACGGCTGCTGCAATCAGGTCTTCAAGAATCTCTTTATCTTCTTCCAACAAACTTGGGTCAATCTCAACACGCTTAACGTCATGACGACCATTCATGACAATTTTTATCAAACCCGCGCCAGATTCACCATTCACTTCCAAATTAGCCACTTCTGCCTGCGCTTTTTGCAGTTCTTCCTGCATCTTTTGCGCCTGCTTCATCAGGTTGCCCATGCCACCCTTCATCATATTCTTTACCTCACTTATAACGGGTCAATTGGAACAATGGAATCACGATCTATCGTGCCATCAAAATGTGAAACTAACATCTGTACAATACTATCACCTTCAAATGCCGAGACAGCCACCACCAAACGTTCTGCTTTTAAGCGCGCAAAACATTGAGCAGGCGTTTCCCTCGTTTGAACAGCATTGCTGAATTCTACCTCAATTGAGGTTTTAAAATAATGACAAAGCACATCCTCTATACGCTGCTTCTGCACCTCGTCTAATACGGCAGCCTGCTCTCTACGGTAATGGAACAGCATCTTTTGATCAGACACCGACTCAAGCGATAAGTTACTGGCAATATTCGCTGTCATCCCGGTTAAGCCGATCTGACCTAACAAAATAACCCAGTCCTCTTCACGACAATTGGCCAATGACGCAGGCGCCGCCCTATCCATCTCTGTATTTACGTCAGAGCTCGTTGCAGGTTTTGAAGCTTCGGCAATAGAAACCCGCTTTTCCGGTTGAGCATTTTGTAGCACTTCAGGTGGTAATTCGGGCTGATCTTCCGCTGTTACAACGTCTGCTTGCTCGATATCCACTTTTGCAACGACCAACTCCGCGGAAGCACTCTCAGAACCCCCGACCAGTGGAGCTAGTGGCTTTTTTGCCGGGCTTACCTCTTCATCAATATCATCCGTAGGGATATCATACTCATCATACGGAGGCGGCTCCAGATCTGAAGCAGGCGCCACGCGCGGCTCTGGATCTGGAGCCGGAGCCGGAGCCGGAGCCGGAGCCGGAGCCGGAGCCGGAGCCGGAGAAGATATTTTCTCTGCCGGTTTTACTTCTCCAGCATCTAATGCAGAGGAAGCAATATCTTGTTGGAGCTGAACTGGCCTGGGCGCAGTGTCAGCCGGACGAAATGCCAGCATACGTAACAGCACCATTTCCAGCCCTTCACGGGCATCCGGCACATACGGCAGATCCTTACGCCCCATTAAAGCGATCTGGTAGAAGAGCTGCACATCTTCTGCAGTGAGTTGGCGCGCCAGTGCAGTCACCTGCTCCTGATCCCCCATACTATTATCAATCGCTTCAGGAATCGCCTGCGCCACAGCAACACGATGCAGCAAGCTGATAAGATCGCCCAGTACATTCATATAGTCAGGCGAAAACAGCGCCAGCTCGGCAACTACCGCCAGTAAATTACGAGGATTATGCGCCGTTAGCTCATCCAGCAACCGATATACCAGACGCTGATCAATTGCGCCCAACATCGATCGAACGTCTGCTTCTAATACCGTACCACTACCAAAAGCAATGGACTGATCCGTTAAACTCAGGGCATCACGCATCGAGCCATCAGCAGAACGCGCCAACAACCATAAAGCGGGATCTTCAAAACTGACGTTTTCCTCAGTCAGTACAAACTGAAGATGCTCAACAATCCGCTCGGGTATCAGATTTTTAAGATTGAACTGCAAACAGCGCGACAGAATAGTCACGGGTAATTTTTGCGGGTCAGTCGTTGCCAGCAAAAACTTAACATGCGCAGGCGGCTCTTCCAGTGTTTTCAACAACGCGTTGAAAGAGTGGCTGGATAGCATATGGACTTCATCAATCAAGTAAACCTTAAAGCGGCCATGCGTCGGTGCGTACTGCACATTCTCAAGTAGCTCACGGGTATCTTCAACCTTGGTTCGAGACGCCGCATCCACTTCGATCAGATCGATAAAACGTCCTTCTGCTATCTCCCGGCAAGCACTGCATTGACCACAAGGCTGAGAAGAAACTCCGGTTTCACAGTTCAGGGATTTAGCAAATAAACGCGCGATGGATGTCTTACCTACGCCACGTGTACCGGTGAAAAGATAAGCATGATGCAAGCGATCCTGATCAAGCGCATTCACCAACGCTTTGAGGACATGCTCCTGCCCAACCATCTCAGTAAAGCGCTTAGGACGCCACTTACGTGCAAGAACCTGATAACTCATAAATAGAAGACGCCATCACCAGAAAAACAAACGCTTATGCTACCGGTTACGAGCGGATATGGCTAGCCGTTAACGTGCATGACCACTGTCATTTACATGTAAATAAGAGCCCTTCAATTCACAAAATTTGTGAGCGGCATATCATGAACCTTACTCTTGTGCTGGAATAAATCCTGCCACCCAAGCAGGAAAGATTTTCGTAAGGCTCTTTATCTTCCTATCGTGCTTATTCTCAAATAAGTTTTTTAAAGATCTCTTACAGTGTTCTCGCTGCTCATCCGCAATAGTGCTTTTCATCCAAAGACCACCAACCGCCACAGACTGACTTTCAGCGACAATCGTAAGATCATTCGCTATAGCCCATTTTTTTGCTAAAGGCGTAGCTACACCCGCGGCAAAAACATCTTTATGCAATAGCAACGACATAGCCCCAAGATGAGAATGAGTGAACGTAACCAGATCTTTTTGCAGTGTAACACCAGCATCATCCAGTAACGCTTCTTGTAGGCGGAACCCCGTGACTGAGCCGGGGGATAAAAAAGCGATGCGTACATCCGCTAATTCAGTGATATCCCGAATACCTGTAGAACTTCTCACCAACAGACTTCCCGATAACGGCTGATCACCAACAACACCTAGATTGAATACTTTTTGAAACGGTATGGCGACATCTTGATTCAGCGGCATAAACACAATATCTGCTGCAGACCCTGCAACCGAATTATCTCCCGCTGCAACCTTCTGAATATTGCATCGGCTTTTATTAAAATAGTTACGCAGGTCGCTAAGGCGACGATCCGAAATATCCCCTCCCTCTTGCGTATTAATATACAAACTAAGCCCAAAGGATAGGTCCGAGGCGCTATCCAGCGGATTGGAACGAGCCACATCAGCACTAACAGCACCTGTACACAACAGAGTCCAAAGTCCTATTAAGCGTTTAATTTTATACAATGGCTTTACTACCCATTTAAAACAAAAATTTTTACCCTATCATAAAGCCACAATACAGACACCCGCTAGCTCGCTGCTGTCATATTTTTGCACCCGAACTACAAAATTGTTTGATTTAACCGGGCGCTGCGATGATAGTGACGCCCTTCAGTGCACCTTCTTTGACCACTAGCCTGTTTCAGCCAACCCCTACCAAGGAATTAGCAACTCCTACGCTCAGGAAAGATATCTTTACGGGCTTAGCGGCGCTTAAAACACTATTCATCCAAAACAGAGAATCCAGACAAAAGAAAACCCCGATGATTTGCATCACCGGGGTTTCAAAACAAGACTTAAGCAATAATTACTTGTTAGCTTTACGCTCTTTCTCTTCAGCAATAACCTTCTCAGCGACCGAGTTAGGACATGCAGAGTAGTGCGAGAACTCCATAGAGAACTGACCACGACCTGAGGTCATAGTACGCAGAGATCCGATATAACCGAACATCTCAGACAGAGGCACGTCAGCTTTAATACGAACGCCTGAACCTGCAGATTCCTGACCAGAGATCATGCCACGACGACGGTTAAGGTCACCGATAACATCACCAACGTGATCTTCAGGAGAGAACACATCAACCTTCATGACCGGCTCCAGCAATTGTGGACCCGCTTTTGGCATAGACTGACGGAAAGCGCCTTTCGCTGCGATTTCAAATGCAATCGCAGAGGAGTCAACCGCGTGGTAACCACCATCGAGCAGCTCAATTTCAACGTCCAATACAGGGAAGCCAGCCAAAGGACCTGTATTCATCATGCCCTTGAAACCCTTCTCGATAGCCGGGAAGAATTCCTTAGGTACGTTACCACCCACAACTGAAGAGGTGAACGTAAAGCCAGTGTTCTGCTCGCCCGGCTTGATGCGGTAATCGATTTTACCGTACTGACCTGAACCACCAGACTGCTTCTTATGAGTGTAAGAGTCTTCCAGAGGTGTTGTGATAGTTTCACGGTAAGCAACCTGCGGCTGACCTACGATCAACTCAACGCCGTAGGTACGCTTCAGAATATCAACTTTGATATCCAGGTGAAGCTCGCCCATACCTTTCAGGATGGTTTCGCCAGAATCTTCGTCCGTTTCAACAATGAAAGTAGGATCTTCTGCAACCATCTTACCGATCGCAATACCCATCTTCTCAGCTCCACCTTTATCTTTAGGCGTTACTGCAATCGAGATTACCGGCTCAGGGAATACCATGGCTTCAAGCGTACATTCGTGCTTAGGATCACAAAGTGTGTGACCTGTTTGTACGTTTTTCATACCTACGATTGCAAGAATGTCGCCGGCTTGAGCAGAATCCAGCTCTTTACGCTGATCAGCTTCCATCTCACACATACGACCAATACGCTCAGTTTTACCGGTGAACGAATTCAGGATAGTGTCGCCTTTCTTCAATTTACCAGAGTAAATACGAATAAAGGTCAGTGCACCGAAACGGTCTTCCATGATCTTAAACGCCAATGCGCGGAAAGGCTCATCAACGGAAACGGTTGCAACCTGACCTGTTGGCTCGCCGAACTCATCGGTCAAATCTTGTGGGATAACATCTGTTGGGCTTGGCAGGTAATCTACAACCGCATCAAGAATAAGCTGGATACCTTTGTTTTTGAATGCAGAACCACAGTATGTTGGGAAGAATGTAAGATCACGCGTACCCTCACGGATACAACGCTTGATATCTTCCATAGCAGGCTCTTCACCGTCCATGTAAGCCATCATCAGATCGTCATCCAGCTCTACAGCTGTTTCGATCAACTGCTCACGATACATTTCAACATCGTCTACCATGTCAGCCGGGATGTCTTTGATCTCGTAGTTCTCAGGAAGACCTGTGTCATCCCAAACGAAAGCCTGGCGAGTTAGCAGGTCGACAACACCTACAAAGTCCTCTTCACGACCAATAGGAAGAACCATGATGAGTGGCTTAGCAGCCAACACTTTCTCAACCTGTTCTACAACGCGGTGGAAGTCAGCGCCCATACGGTCTAGCTTGTTTACAAAGATGATACGGGAAACGCCCGACTCATCGGCATAACGCCAGTTAGTTTCTGATTGAGGCTCAACACCACCAGAGCCACAGAACACACCAATACCGCCATCCAGTACTTTCAGAGAACGATAAACTTCTACAGTGAAATCAACGTGCCCCGGAGTATCGATGATGTTCATGCGGTGATCTTTCCAGAAAGTGGTGATCGCCGCTGACTGGATAGTAATACCCCGCTCAGCTTCCTGTTCCATGAAATCGGTAGTAGATTCACCATCATGAACCTCACCTGTTTTATGGATTTTACCTGTCAGCTTCAGGATTCGTTCGGTTGTGGTCGTTTTACCCGCGTCTACGTGGGCAAAAATACCGATGTTACGGTAGTGTGATAAGTCAGACATTTCTTCACTCGAATATTAGGGGGCAGAAAATGCGCATTATAATACAGGATTTCGAACGTAATTGTGGAGGTTTTCTGTAGAAGAAAAGCCCTTTTTTTAGATAAAAGGGTACATTCTCGCAAAAAAATCGCTGACTCAACAGATCGAAGGCTCCTAACGTGCTGTTTTTATATCAATTCTATCAGCAGACCAAGCACAGATCTTTCTCCTGACGGGCAAACTCCCGCAAAACTGACACACCACTCTCTTTAGTCAATGCGCTTCATCCAGAATACCCGGCTCTCAGCTTTATTGCCGCCTCAAAGCAAAGGCAGTGCAACGATAGCCTAGAAGGAGTTTATCTCAGACAAAGCGACTCACGAAAATGAACAACGAGTTTAATGAAAAACCGTTCATCACTTTACTGCTGCCTCAGCTCTCAGATGGAGAATCGTGCCTACTGTACGATTCCAGTTCGCAGCGCATTCAGGCCCGCAACGCTCTGCCCAACGTGGCAAAATCACACCGGCAGCAACCTTGTCACGACTGACAAGATCAGCGTCAGAAGGTTTAACTAACGTCATGTTACCCGTTTCTCCAATTGAACACGGGCCTGCGGATAAACACGCCAGTGCGATAGCGTCTTCGGTAGCCGTCTCCTGCCACATGTTTTCGGTTAATTGTGAGATCTCTTTTTGTAATAACGTTTTTTGAGCCTCACTCAATAAATTCCATTTATTCATGTTCATGGCACCGAATGCCAGCCCCCAGCCAACCCGTAGCGTAAATCCATACGGCGTTACCTTATACAACTGCGCAGTATAAGCAGACATGGTTCCCGTAATGACACAGTCGACCCGATCTGTTGCCAGCGCGTTTGGCACATCGTGATAAGGAACACTCACAGGGATTGCACCAATACCTTCAACAAAATCACCCAGGGTTGTTAAAAACACCCTGATACGCTTTCCTTTCAGATCTGCAATGCTATTGACTGGGCTTTTACACCAGATCATCTGACTTGGGAATGGGTACAACATCATCAGCTTAGCATTGTATTTTTCTGCAAAGGCGCGCTCCAGCGTGGGGAAATATGTATCTGCAACCCTCTTCTGAACAGTGATATTCTGCACTAAAGAGGACAAATCAGCTCCTTCGAAAATTTCACTTTCCTGCATAGCATACGCAGGCAGACCAAAAGCAAAATCAAACACACCATTTTTGAGCAGACGCATAATTTCAAAACCACGCAGACCCAGTTCATCTTGTGGTTTGATCTCGCCAACTATCTCTCCACCGGTTACCTCTGCAATATGCTGATTCCAGAAGGGGCCTTCATGCTTTGGGTAATTGCTAAAATACCCCCAGGTTCCTACCGCTTTAATGATGATAGTGTCGTTCGCGGCCAAAACACCGCTCATCCCTGACATGAGCAGAACCAGAAAAAATGTGGAAAAGTGGGCCTTTAACGTTTTAATAAACACTGAGTTATAAGACCTCTAGATAGATAGAGAGTTAATTGAATACCAAGGGTAGCTTTTATTCCTGCGCTTGACTATAACCGGTTGAGCAAGCAGCTTATAACGACAAACCTAACAGCATGCAGCTGTACATCTATAAAATAACAAATCATGCTAGATAATTTCATCAGGGCACTTTTATGCAAAGCAGTTACAGACTAGGCATTCGCGGCCGCTTTTTCCTGGCTTTTGGTGCATTGAGTGCATTCATCCTGCTCGCCAGCATTGTCAATTGGGTATCCTATAACCGCCTTGGTAATGAATTAAATAGCGTAGTGGAGGGTAATATCCGCACGCTCGGCGTGATAGCTGACTTAAAAGAAGCAGGCACAAAGATAACCTTAGTTGCACCAAATCTATTAGCAGCAACAGATGAACAAGGCCGTCATAAAATCAGTGAGGAACTAAACCTCAACATCACTAATATGACTGATTTACTGTCAAAAATCTCTTCAGTAACTCAAGACAATGCGGCGCAACAAATCCACTTAAAGCAAACTGAAGTGCTCAAAGTCACACTGGCAGAGCTTGATAGCAATGTATCCCAGACGCAGGAGATCCAACAGAGAAAAGTCTCTGCAAACCAACGCCTTCGCTGGGTAGCCTCACGTTTTTTAACCGAGATAAACACACTAACAGAAAATGTACAGCTCGATCTGTTTAGCCGTATTAATCAAGATTTACCTGATTCCTGGATGGTTATCGCCAATTTCAGCAAAAAGTCCATTAGCGAAATAAATGCCGAGTTACAAATATTGTATCGCATCAAGGCAGATACCAACCTTCTGATCAGTCTTGTAGATCGTGCTCAGCACTTACCTGATTTGAACTCTCTTATCGCTACCCAAATCCACGCCGAAGAGATCGCGCAGCGTATCCAGCATGACCTCAAAACAGTCAAAGACTTACAAGGCATTCAGCCATTAAAGCAAACGGTAGAGAATATCGTTTTTCTTACACGTGGCGATAACAACATGTTCACACTACGCAGTAAGGAACGCGCGATCCAGGAATCAGGACAGCTACTGCTTACTCAGGTCAGAGAAAAACTTGACCATCTAAACCAACTCATTGCGATACAAACAGATAAAACCGAAAAAGCAGCCCAAAGCTCTGTTAATAATGCCCGTGAAACCATCTCAACAGGGCGCACCTGGATGCTATTGATGGTCACCGCCAGTTTATTATTTTCTATTTTAGTCGTCTGGCTGTATGTAGGCCGCAATATGGTCGCAAGGATCACAAGCCTGGATGCAAGTATGCGCTCCATCGCAAACGGTAATCTGGAAGAACAAGTGCAGGTAAAAGGAAATGATGAAATTGGTGCGATGGCTCGTTCGCTGGTGAGCTTTCGCGATCAACTTTCCACCTTCCAGGAAGAGCGGGTTCAGGCCGGCAAATTAGCGGCACTCGGCCAGTTATCAGCCGGCATTGCACATGAAATTAATCAACCGCTATCCGCCATCGGACACTATGCTCATAACGGCCTACGTCTACTTCATGCAGGACGTTTGCAAGAAACTGAAAAGAATTTAAACCAAATATCCAATCTAACCAAACGCGCTACCACCATCATCAAACGCCTTAAGTCGTTAGCGCGTACCCAACAAGATAACCTGGTGATCGTTGATCTGCAGCACGTGGTTGATAACGTTTTGCTCATGCTTGAAGGAGATGAAGTCAGAAAGTTAACTACCATAGATGTGATTTTTCATACGCAGAATAATCAGGTTTTTGCAGACCCTGTACAGCTTGAACAGGTTGTTCTGAACTTGGTTACCAATGCATTAGATGCTATCGCCACTCAGCCTAAAAAGCTGATCCGTATAGAATGCCAACGCAATAACGACCGGCTGGAGATCTATGTACGCGACAATGGAGCCGGGGTTAGCAAAGAGTTACGCGAGAATATTTTTGAGCCATTTTTCACCACAAAACGCCGAGGCCAAAGTCTCGGACTCGGTTTGTCTATTTCGTTTAATATCATCAATAATTTTGGTGGCAAACTGACAGTAGACGATGACTCTGGCAGCGGCGCTTCATTCTGTATCCAACTACCCGAATACCGGAGACGTAAACCATGAACGCAACCCTGCAGGATGGCCAGGTCATCGTCATCGATGATGAAGAGATCGTACGCGAGTCAATGATTCAGACCCTCCAGTTAGAAGGCTATGATGCCATCGGATTTGAAAACCCAATCGCAGCTGTAGCCGAGTGCTCCAGAGATTGGCAGGGAGTGGTTATCTGTGACGTACGCATGAATAGCATGGGGGGGCTTGAAGTTTTACAGAAAATACTCAGCATAGATTCTGAGATACCGGTCATTATGTTTAGTGGCCATTCCGATATCGCCGTTGCGATTCAAGCCATTCGTATTGGTGCGTATGACTTTTTGGAGAAAACAGACGATCCGCAACACCATCTCAACACAGTACAAAGAGCTTGGAAAAAACGCCAATTGGTACTGGAGAACAGATCTTTACGGCAAGTTCTTCAAGGGCAACACGAAATTGATAACCGTCTGGTTGGACAAACCGCATCCATGTTGCGCCTTAGAGAAACAGTGTTACAACTTGCCCAAGTCGACGTTGATCTAATCATCAATGGAGCAACCGGCACCGGCAAAGAGGTAGTAGCCCAGTGTTTACATGATTTCAGCCCCCGATCCAAAAAAAGTTTTGTCGCACTAAACTGCGGCGCCTTGACTGAATCAATTATAGAGAGCGAATTATTTGGCCATGAAGCTGGCGCTTTTACCGGCGCACATAAAAAGCGGATAGGTAAGATAGAATACGCCAACGGAGGCACCCTGTTTCTGGATGAAATAGAAAGCATGCCGACCTCTCTTCAGGTTCGTTTACTACGGGTATTACAGGAGCGGACTCTGCAACGACTGGGCGGCAACACCGATATCGATGTAGATATTCGGGTTATTGGCGCCTCTAAAGTTAACCTGCGCGAGGCGTCTGATCTGGGAGAGTTTCGGGAGGACCTGTATTACCGTCTGAATGTTGCCAGTATTGAAATCCCTAGTCTTGATCAGCGTAAAGACGATATCCCTGTGCTGTTTAGCCATTTTGCTGCTCAAGCTAACCAGCGCTTCGGGCGTGAAAGTCGGCCTGCGCCTGAGCAACTCTTACAACAGTTAACCCAGCAATCCTGGCCAGGCAATGTACGCGAATTACGCAATGCGGCTGAACGATGGTCATTGGGATTAACGTCTGCGCCTGAAAATAGCCGTGCTACCAACACAATGCCGGCACCAAAAAATGGGAGCTTAGATGAGCTTCTTGCCAACTATGAGAAGGAGGTTATTTTCGCAGCCTTGAAAGCTAACAAAGGTCAAATAGAGGTAACGGCACAAGCACTCGATATTCCCCGTAAAAAACTTTATCTGCGAATGAAAAAATATGAACTGGATCGCACTGACTTTACGACAGAGGAGTATCAGGATTGAGTGAGCCGAATGAGTTAAAACTGACTCAGCACCACCGCTTTCCATGTGTCAAAATTGACCCAGAGCCGCGATCAATATTTCATAATATTTTATAACTATTTGTTTTAAAAAGAATTATTTTCATCTCAATGTTTGGTACAGGACTTGCTTTGTACATAAAGTAGCAAATGCCGTTGGTATCGCTAACAAACCTTTGATTTGGAGAATAATAATGAAATTTGTAACCAAACGAGCTGCAATCCTGATTGCATCCATACTGACACTCGGAACAGCAGGCAGTGCGTCCGCAGAAACCCAATGGCACATGCCAACGCCTTATGGCGATGCGAATCTTCCTACGCAAATCGCTCATCAATTTGCCGAAGAGATCAAAAGCAACACCGCTGGCGAGTTAGACATTGTTGTTCATTCCGGCGCCTCCCTGATCAAGCATCCGGAAATCCCACGCGCGGTCAAAACCGGTCAGGTTCAGCTAGGTGAGGTATTTATCGGCATTATGGGTAACACCCACCCGGTATTCAAACACGATAACATTCCCTTCCTGGCGACAACCTACGATAGTGCTGAAAAACTGTGGAATGCAGCCAAACCAGAAGTCGAAAAGCAGCTAAACAAAGAAGGCATGACGCTACTGTACACTGTGGCATGGCCTGCTCAGAGTCTCTACACCAAAGTACCGGTCAACTCACTTGCCGATATTCAAGGATTGAAAATGCGTGCCTACAGCCCGTCAACCTCTCGTTTGGCTGACTTAATGAGCACATCACCCACTACCGTTCAAGTGCCCGAAATTCCACAAGCATTCAGCACAGGTATCATCGATGCAATGATCACGTCTCCGTCCACCGGGGTTAATGGTCAAGCATGGGATTACCTAAGCCACTACACAGATATCCGTGCCTGGATTCCTAAAAATGTGGTTGTTGTCAACAACCGTTCATTTAAGCGTTTGGATAAAAAAACCCAGCAGATCATTCATGATGCTGCTGCCAATGCTGAAGCCAAAGGCTGGGCAGGCGTTAAAGCCAAAGCCCAAGAAGACACTCAGATGCTAGCGGATAAAGGGATCATCGTGTCTGAACCATCAGCAGAACTGATGGCAGAGCTGAATAAAATTGGCGCTACTATGATCGACGAGTGGAAAGCAGAAGCCCCTGAAGTTGAGGCTATTCTGTCAACTTTCAATCAATAATCAACGACACCAACCGGCCCTGCGAACCAGCAGGGCCATTATATAGGGTTGTTATTATGCGCTCTCTACTCAATAAGCTCTATCTCGCATCCGGCTACTTGTCCGGCTTCTGTATTGTTCTGATCACCCTCATTATTACTGCACAAATCGTCGGCAGAATATTTGGATTCATTGTGCCCTCTGCAGAAGACTTCTCAGGTTACGCACTCGCCGCTGCTACCTTCTTCGGGCTTGCCTATACCTTCAGGGAAGGTGGACATATAAGAGTCACTTTAGTCATTCAACACTGGAGAGAGGGCCCGCGTTACATTCAAGAGTTACTGGTACTCATACTGGGGCTGTTATTAGTTAGTTTTATGTCTTTCTATTCTATCCACATGGTCTGGGAGTCTTACATCTTTGAAGAGGTCTCTTCCGGATATATTTCGGTGCCTATCTGGATGCCGCAAGTCCCTGTTGCACTGGGTATTCTTGTATTAAATATAGCCATTTTGGATGATGTTATTGCCATGCTCCAACGCAAAACACCATCCTATAAGACACACGAAGGTGAACTTCATCTGGAGGAAGTGTAATGGACATGACCGTTATCGCGATCTCTCTAGCTGTCTTCATGCTGTTGATGCTGGCGCTGGGCGTCTGGGTTTCTTTAGCCCTGTTTGGCGTCGGTGTTTTAGGGTTATATCTGTCAGGGAACGACCAGATAGGCTTGCTATTTGCTACTTCAACGTGGGGAGCAAGCACCTCTTGGTCATTGACCGCACTACCGCTATTTATCTGGATGGGTGAAATACTCTTTCGAACCCGCCTATCCGAAGATCTGTTTAAAGGCCTGTCTCCTTGGTTGAGCGCCTTGCCAGGAAAGCTGCTGCATGTAAATGTACTCAGTTGTGGAATTTTTGCTGCCGTTTCAGGGTCATCAGCTGCCACGGCAGCTACGATTGGCCGCATGACATTGCCCGAGCTAAAAGCACAAGGTTACAGCGATAAGATGGCTGTCGGCACATTGGCCGGATCAGGCACCCTGGGCCTACTGATCCCACCATCAATTATCTTAATCGTTTACGGCGTTGCCGCCGAAGTATCGATTGGTCGTCTGTTCATCGCGGGAGCTCTGCCCGGCTTGTTACTGGTCACATTGTTCATGGGCTATACCGTGATATGGGCATTGCTCAATAAAAACGAGCTACCCCAACACGATAAGACACATGTATCTTTTGCAGCAAAAATCAAAGCTCTGCGCTTATTGCTGCCGATTATGGGTCTAATTGGCTTTGTACTGGGCTCTATCTACGGTGGTTTTACCACGCCAACCGAAGCCGCTGCACTGGGTGTCGTTGGCGCACTGTTCCTGGCAGGTGTGACGGGTTCATTAGATAAAAGCAGCTTTGCTGAGAGTTTAACAGGTGCTGTCAAAAGCTCATGCATGATCGGTATGATTCTCGCGGGGGCACATTTTCTGACCTTAGCGATGGGCTTTCTGGGTATTCCACGAGCACTAGCCGAGTGGATTGGGCATATGTCTCTCTCCCCTGGTGTGCTACTGATCTACCTGACTATTTTGTTTGTTGCCCTGGGGTGTTTTCTCGACGGTATATCCGTGGTGGTATTAACCGTTGCGGTGGTATTACCCATGGTGCAACAAGCGGGAATTGATCTCTTATGGTTTGGGATCTACATTGTTCTTGTCGTGGAGATGTCCCAAATAACACCTCCCGTAGGCTTCAATCTTTTTGTGATTCAAGCATTGACCGGTAAAGATATTCTCTACGTAGCCCGTGCAGCATTACCGTTCTTCTTGCTGATCATGTTTGCCGTCGTCTTGATCTATCTGTTCCCCCAGATCGTGACCTACCTGCCAACATCAATGAGTGGACGATAATACAAAAAGAGCAACATCAATAACCTTAAGAAGGCCGAAGCGCTAAAAGGCGTTCGGCCTTCGTCCTATTTTCTTCCTTATCAGGCAATATCTATGAATCACACTCATACGAATCTGATTAGCCAATACATAACAGCAAAAGACAACAATAAACCTCATTTAATGAAGTGCGTTTTTTCTGCGCAAGCAAGACTCGAAATGATCATCAAAACGGACAATATCTCATTTCCCGCACAAGTAACTGGCGTAGATAAAATCACTCAAACACTGGTGCGTGAATTCAATAGCACCTACGAGAATATCTATACCCTCTGCCTTACGGATACGCTGCATCAAAACCAAGACCATGTAAACTGTCGCTGGGTAGTCTGTATGACAGAAAAAACATCCGGGTCGTTACGAGTAGGCTATGGAGATTATCGCTGGAGTTTTGAGAAGACCGCCCCTTGCCTTGCCAATCATCTATTAATTACTATTGAGAATATGATTGTTTTACCTTGCGAATTACAACCCGAATTACAGACTGAAATATTAGCTTACTTTGGGAGTCTGCCATACCCATGGGTCCTCTCATCAGAGCTACAAGCAACGATGCCCGATATTACATTACTCACCGACACCCTACTGCCTCTTTACTCATGATTAACTGATAAGGAATCCAGATAAAATGCCCACGATATTAATTACCGGTGCTAACCGGGGTATCGGCCTTGCTTTGGCACAATCCTATCGGCACGACGGCTGGCGTGTTTTTGCGGCCAGCCGTAAACCAGACGAATCCTTAATACAGGGCGCCGAAGCCCTGACTCTGGATCTGAGCAATCCAGCATCCATCAATAACCTAAAAGAAGAACTAGACGGTATCCCAATCGATATTGTCTGGAATAACGCTGGGGTCTATCTGGATAAAAATAAGACACTCGAACAGGTCGACAACCTCGATTGGCTACGCTCGTTCGAAATTAACTGCATCGCCCCAATCCGTATTGCAGAAGCCTTGGCGGAAAACGTAAGGCTATCCGAACGAAAGGTGATTGCCTTCACCACTAGCAAGATGGCTTCACTCGCAGCAAATGGAGTCGGAGCTTACGCCTATCGTTCATCAAAGACCGCACTTAATATGGCGGTACGCTGCTTTGCACAAGAACAAGAAGCTAAGGAAATCAGCTGCCTACTGTTACACCCCGGGCATGTAAAAACAGACATGGGGGGCCCAGAAGGTAATATCGATATAGCAACCAGCGTTATAGGTATGCGAAAAATAGTGGACCAGATTAACCCAGCCTGTCGAGCGGATATGGAAAACGGCTTCTTTGATTACGACAGTAGCAGGATTCCATGGTAAGCATGGACAACGCAGCGCGCTAGATTAGCCTTCAACAGGGTCTATTGAGCGTACTTATGCTTTAAAATGACTCTACACACAGCCAATTGCTCTGAGGCATTCCATTGAATCCTGTTAAAAAGTTCTCCACCCTCCTGCAACTGATTCAATTCATGCGACCCTATCGCAAGTACTGGATAGGTGCCATGATCGCGCTATTGTGTACGGCCGGGGTAACGCTTGCGATTGGCCAGGGCGTGAAGCTGGTGATAGATAATGGGTTTATTGCAGGCTCTATCACGCAGCTGAATCATTCCATTTTCATATTGATCGGCATGTCCTTATTAATGGCGGCCGGCACTTTCATTCGCTTTTACCTTGTGTCCTGGCTAGGCGAACGCATTACGGCCGATATCCGCCAGGCTGTATTTGATAACATCATCAATTTACACACGAGTTACTTTGAAAAGAACCGAAGTGGCGAAATCATGTCACGTCTCACTACCGACACAACGCTGCTCCAGTCCATCATCGGTAGCTCATTTTCAATGGCATTACGCAGCATAGTCACCACCAGCGGCGCTTTAGTGATGCTCTTTATTACTAATGTAAAACTTAGCCTGATTATCGTTGCGGGCGTGCCTCTGATCTTATTACCCATACTGTTATTTGGGCGTCGAGTGAGGCAATTGGCGAGAAAAAGCCAGGATTCGATTGCCGACGTGGGCACTTATGCTGGTGAAGCGATTCAACAGATCAAAACCGTACAAAGCTATAATCAAGAAAACTACGAAAGCGCGAGCTTTGCAAAAGAGGTCGATAAAGCCTTCAGCATTGCCCGGCATCGCATCAGCCAGCGAGCACTACTAATGGCAACCGTCATTATACTAGTCTTCGGGGCTCTGTCCGGTATGCTCTGGGTCGGCGGGTACGATGTGATTTCTGGCGTGATGACCGGAGGCGAGTTAGGCGCTTTCGTCTTTTATGCACTGATTGTCGCGATGGGCACAGGCACCTTATCCGAAGTTTATGGTGAACTCCAAAGAGCAGTCGGTGCTACCGAACGCTTAATGGAATTACTGCATGCAAAAAATGAGATTATCGCGCCAACAGAACCACAGGATGCACAGCACTTAAGCGCCAGCCTGGATCTACAAAATATCACTTTTAACTACCCTTCCCGCCCTGACAAATCCGCATTATCTCATTTTAATCTGACGATTCCTGAGGGGAAAGTAACCGCATTGGTCGGGCCATCGGGCGCGGGAAAGTCAACAGTATTTGAACTGCTACTGCGCTTTTACGATCCTGACTCTGGCCACATTTACTTTGATACAACCGACCTTCGCCAGCTCGATCCACATCAGTTACGCCAACAGATGGCAGTCGTTGCACAGCAACCGGCGCTGTTTACCAGCAATGTGCTGGAGAACATCCGCTATGGCAAACAAAATGCCTCAGAAGAAGACGTTATCGCTGCCGCTAAAGCCGCACACATTCACGATTTTATCGAACAACTGCCAAATCAATACTATAGCGACTTAGGGGAAAAAGGCGTGCGTTTATCCGGCGGGCAAAAACAGCGCATCACCATTGCTCGCGCTATCTTGAATAACCCACGCATTCTATTGCTTGATGAAGCCACCAGCGCACTCGATTCTGAAAGTGAAGGCGCCATTCAACTCGCGTTAAACAACTTAATGCAGGGCCGCACTACCGTGATTATCGCCCACCGGCTATCCACTATTATTCATGCCGATAACATTGCAGTAATGAGCGATGGACAGGTCATCGCGCAAGGAAAACACGCAGACTTATTGGTACATTCCGAGCTTTATGCCAAATTAGCAGCACGACAGTTTAAAGAGCTGTAAAATTTAAAGAACTAAAAAGTACGTTCTCAATCATCACCGGATCTATCGATGACCAAAAACAATCAGAAAATTAAGATTTTTCGTGAAGCCATTCCATCATTTGCCTGCAAACCAGGCTGCCATGATTGCTGCGGACCTGTCACGGCGTCCTCAGAAGAGGTCTCTAGATTGCCGATGAAAAGCGACGCTGATCACGATAAGGCATGGGCTGACTTTAACTGCCCTTATTTAGGTGAAAATGGCTGCGAAGTTTACGAAGAGCGCCCTTTAATTTGCAGGCTGTTTGGTACCACCCCGAGCCTGCCCTGCCCTAATGCTTGCGGCCCTGCGATAATGACCGACCCGAAAGTAGAGCGTCAAGTGCTTAAATTTCATAAAGAAACGCGTCAGGTTCTGCTCTAAGCGACTGAGTATAAATCCTTCGCAAACAATCAATCTTTTGCTTTCAAGCCAATGAAATGAGAAAAAACGTGCTGAAGATCTCCTGATGCTCCCGCCTCATCGAGATCCAGTTTATTTTCGATATGATCAAGATGCGTCATCATCAACTCCACCGACAGTGTCTTATCACCGGCGGCTATCGCATTAATTAGCGCGAAGTGCTCCTCATACGAGCAAAACAACGACTTACTTTTATTTTCATACTGAGCGATGATCAAAGACGTTTGTGACACGAGGTTTTTCTGAAACGCATGCAAAGGTCCATTCTTTGCCATCAACGCCAAACGCATATGAAACTCGCCAGAAAGACGGATACCCGCACCCTTATCTCCACGCTTAAAGCATGCCTGCTCCTCTTTAACCATGCCGGTAATTATCGCTATCTCAGCATCAGTTGCATGCTCGGTCGCAAGCTCGATAACAGCGCGTTCGATAATACGACGTGCGGCAAACACTTGCCTTGCTTCATCAACAGAAGGGCTTGCCACAACAGCTCCGCGATTGGGACGCAACTGCACAACCTGCTCATAGGTTAAACGGGATAAGGCACGGCGAATAATCGTACGACTAACACCAAAAATCTCGCCTAAAGTCTCTTCGCTTAATTTGGTACCTGGCGCTAAGCGCTGCTCCAGAATCGCATCAAAAATATGCGCATAGACGATATCATCCTGCGATCCCGCTTTACTGGTTCCCTCTACGCCGCGTTTTTTTTGTAACTTATCTACCATTTGGAATCACCTAGCAGCCAGCACTGCTCATAACAGTCCTTTAAAGAAGAACAAAAAACATGACTGATCAACGTTACCCATTACCTGAAACAACACCTGCTTAGCTCCCTCTGTAGGTAGAGTAGCTGTAGGGGGCGATCAACAACGGGACATGATAATGCTCATCTGCGGATGCCACGCCAAAACGTATCACTACTTCTCCAAGAAATGCAGGATCAGGTAACGCTACACCCTGTGATCTGAAGTAGTCAGTCGTGTAAAAAACCAGCTCATACACGCCTTTCTTAAAGTCATCCTTTTCTAGCAGTGGCTCATCACAACGCCCATCATCATTCGTATAAACAGTTTTGAGTAGGCTACGCTGCTCAGCTACCGCAAACAGCTCCACACGAATCCCTTTACCGGGGCGTCCGTGCGCTGAATCTAAAACATGCGTTGATAGATATCCCATGGTCTTTAATTAAGATGCAATGCACCCTCCTCCCATTGATCAATAGAAACAAAAATACATTCCCATCATCAAATTGTATACATTATGATTTAATATATTTGATAAAGATAAAAAATAATTGTATACAATAAATCATTACCGTTGTTCATTTGATTTTCTTAGCCAAACAAAGCCACTACTCATTGATAACAATAACAGGACTAGAAGGTAGCCATTGTGAGCAGTCATTACCCACGTGACCTTATTGGATACGGTGCAACACCACCGCACCCGCACTGGCCGAACAATGCCAGAATAGCCTTGTCGTTTGTACTCAACTATGAAGAAGGAGGCGAACGCTGCATTCTGCATGGCGACAACGAATCCGAAGCTTTTTTATCCGAAATGCCGGGCGCACAACCACTCCCCAACGCACGTAACATGAGCATGGAGTCCTGCTATGAATACGGTAGCCGTGCCGGAGTCTGGCGACTTTTAAAACTTTTTAAAAAACATGATATCCCGCTCACTGTGTTTGCCGTTGCTATGGCGCTCGGGCGTAATCCAGATGTGGCAAAAGCCATGGTTGAAGCAGGCCATGAGATTTGCAGTCATGCATATCGCTGGATTGACTACCAAAATATCAGTAAAGAAGCGGAACGTGACGATCTGCACAAAGCGATCGACATTCTCAAGCAACTGACCGGCGACCGTCCGCTCGGCTGGTACACCGGCCGCAATAGCATTAACACTCGCGATTTGGTGATGGAAGAAGGAGGTTTTTTATATGACTCCGATGCCTATGATGATGATCTTCCCTACTGGATAAACAACCAGGGCAAAGGTCACCTTGTGATTCCTTATACGCTGGACACTAACGATATGCGCTTTGCTACTGCACAAGGCTTTAATAGTGGCGAACAGTTTTATCAATACCTGAAAGACAGCTTTGATGCGCTGTATGAAGAAGGCGAAGATGCTCCCAAGATGCTCTCTATTGGTTTGCACTGCCGTCTTATCGGCCGACCAGCACGTATTCAGGCGCTGGCACGTTTCATCAAATATGCACGTAGCCATGAACAGGTTTGGTTTGCACGTCGTATAGATATCGCCAAACACTGGCATAAAGCCCACCCATTTAAAGCCCAGCTTTAAATATGAGTCTAAAAAAGAACCTTAAGATGAGCCCTGAAAATACAGTAATCCGATTTCAGCACTGCACGCCCAGCCAGATGAACCGTGCTGCCTTTATCGATAGCTTTGGTGATATTTATGAGCACTCGGCTTGGGTAGCAGAGCGAGCATATGATAACGGTATAACAACCGAGCACGATAAGATTGCGAACCTGCATCAGCTTATGGCCCGCACTTTACTTAAAGCGGATACAGCAAGCCAGCTGACATTAATCAATGCCCACCCTGATTTAGCGGGCAAAGCAGCCATTGCAGGCGAGCTCACCGCAGCATCCACCGCAGAGCAGTCCAGTGCCGGCATCAGTGAATGCAATCCTGAAGAGTTTGCCCGCTTTACGGCTTTAAATGATGCCTATAAAGCTAAATTCAGATTCCCCTTCATCATGGCTGTGAAAGGCAGCAACCGCCAGAAGATTCTGGCAGCGTTTGAAGAACGTATACACAACAATGAAGAACAGGAGTTCACACAAGCCTTAGAGGAGATCAACAAAATCGCCCTCTTTCGACTGGAAGCTAAGTAACTAAAAGCTATGTAAACAGCAATCCTGAAACGCTACACCCCTGTAACCCTAACTTACGCAGACAGGTCATATCATGAGCGAACCATTTGAAAAACAGATCAACTTAGCGAATGCTCGCTTAGGTACTAAAGCGATATCAGTGACTGACGACTGGTTTGCAGCGGTCGATAGAATGCTGCAACCAGAAGCCCCTGTCTGGAAGGAAGGTGTGTTTGATGACAACGGCAAGTGGATGGATGGCTGGGAGTCACGCCGCAAACGGTTTGAAGGTTATGATTCAGCGGTTATACGTTTAGGCGTACCGGGGGTTATCAAAGGCATAGATATCGATACCTCATATTTTACCGGTAACTACCCCCCTTCAGCATCGCTTGAAGCCTATTTCAGCCTTGAAGGTGATCCAAGTGAAACATCAGAATGGGTAGAAATATTACCGGCAGTAGGGCTCAAAGGTGATAGCCAACACCTTCATGCTATTAACGACGACCGCCCCTGGACACACTTGCGTTTGAATATCTTCCCCGACGGAGGGATTGCACGCCTGCGCGTGTATGGCAAGCCTTACCGTAATTGGTCAGCTCATGATGCATCACAAGAGATAGATCTGATCTCCTCACTGAATGGTGGCCGCGCGCTTTCCTGCAGTGATGAGCACTATGGCCGCATGAGCAACATCATTAACCCGGGCCGTGGCATCAACATGGGGGATGGCTGGGAAACGGCACGCCGTCGCACACCGGGAAATGACTGGGTAATCATTGCATTAGGCAAGCCCGGCGAGATTAGCCGCATTATCCTTGATACCCTGCATTTCAAAGGCAACTACCCTGATACCTGTTCAATTCAAGCGTCTTACGTTAAAGGCGGCACAGATGAACAGATAGAAACACAGAGCCTTTTCTGGAAAGAGTTACTACCCTCACAAAAACTCGAAATGCATCAAGAACATGAGTTTGCAGCACAGATCAACGCGATAGGCCCGATCACCCATATCCGCTTGAATATCTTCCCCGATGGTGGCGTTAGCCGTTTGAGGCTATTTGGAAAAGTAGCTGAGTAGTGAGGCATAACTGATGATTAATTTAACCATAGAACCTCTGACAGCCACCGGCTTTTCTGAATTTGGTGATGTCATCGAAACAGCAGACCGCGAGCATTTTATGATCAACAACGAATCAACCCAGCGCTTTCACCGCCTTGCCGAGGTTGAAGTGATCGGTGAATCCGCCAAAGCAATCATCAGTATTTTCCGTGCCCAACAGCTAGCCATGCCACTCAGAATTATGATGCTAGAACGCCATCCATTGGGTAGCCAAGCATTTATCCCACTGAAAGGTCATCCGTTTTTAATAGTTGTTGCGCCTAAGGGTGAAGATATCAACCCTCAGGCCATCAGAGCTTTTATCAGCAATGGCCAGCAAGGCATCAATTATCATACCGGCGTTTGGCACCACCCTATTCTGACAGCCGTTGCGGAAGATGATTTTCTCGTGGTTGACCGGGCAGGCGAAGGCAACAACTGTGACGAACATTTTTTTAGTGACGAGATAAGCATCATTCTTGATCCATCAAAATAAACAGCATTTTTCAGAATCAAGGAGTAGCTATGGACCCCCACATGACAGAATGGCTGAATTTAGCGCTACGCTGGATACACATGATAACGGGGGTCGCCTGGATCGGTGCTTCATTTTATTTTGTCTGGCTTGAGAACAACCTCAATCGCATCAATCCCAAAGACGGATTATCCGGCGATCTTTGGGCTATTCATGGCGGTGGCATTTACCATCTGGAAAAATACAAACTCGCTCCGCCAACCATGCCGGACAACCTTCATTGGTTTAAATGGGAGGCATATTTCACATGGATAAGCGGCGTAGCCCTATTAAGCGTTGTATATTACTTCAATGCAGAATTGTATCTGATTGCACCCGGATCAAGCCTTTCTTCTGCAACAGCTATCGCTATCGGCATGGGCTCATTGATTGCTGGCTGGATTATCTATGATCAACTGTGTGACTCAGCACTAGGTAAAAAGCCGCTACTATTAGGCGTGGTACTATTCATCCTGATTATCGCCAGCGCTTGGGTTTTTTCGCAGCTGTTCAGTGGCCGCGGCGCGTTCATCCACGTCGGTGCCATCATCGGAACCATCATGGTGGGAAATGTGTTTCGCACCATCATGCCGGCGCAACGCGCACTGGTTAAAGCGATAGAAGAGAATCGCGAACCAGACCCCAAATTACCCGCTAAAGCCTTACTGCGATCACGCCATAACAACTATTTCACGCTCCCTGTGCTGTTCATTATGATCAGCAACCATTTCCCAAGTACCTATGGTAGTGACAATAACTGGCTGATCCTTGCAGGCATTTCAATTTTGGCCGTCTTAGTGCGTCATTACTTTAATACCCGCCACGACAGCCACAAATTCGTGTGGACATTACCGGTCGCTGCCCTGGGCATGATTGCACTCGCGTTTGTAACTTCACCTTCGTATAGCACGCTTAAAACCAGCACGAATACAAACAGCACGCATAAAGCCGCTAGCCAGATCACTACCCCTTCAGGAGCGATATCAGCAACAACAGCTAACACTATCGATGGCGTCCAACAGGTTCAATTTAGTGAAGTAAAAAGGATTATCGACTCACGTTGTACTGTCTGCCACTCAGTCAACCCGACACACCCATCCTTTAAAGTTGCACCGCTGGGGGCCATGCTGGACAGCGCCGAACAAATCAAACTGCTCGTACCTAAAATACAGGCACAAGCGATCGCCTCTAAAGTCATGCCGTTAGGGAATATTACTCAAATGACAGAAGATGAGCGCTCGTTGATTGGGCGGTGGATTCGACAAGGTGCTGCAATAGATTAATCACGCGTCAGCACTGGATAACGCACAGAAGACGAAAGCGAAGGCCATTTAAAGCGATTGAAGCTTCAATTACTGGTCACATATTTGCTAACACAGGAGAGCGCAAACAAAAACAGCCGCTCGGCATGATCCGTAAGCGGCTGTTTTCGTTGATAAATTTGGTAGGACTACCCAGATTCGAACTGGGGACCTCTACCATGTCAAGGGGTAAAAGCAACAATCCTGCATAAACCAAGACTAACCAAAACAACATAATTAACTTAATAATTTCAATTACTTATCATTATAACCATATATTAGCATTGGTGATCAAGGTTGACAGTTGGCTATAGAATCTGGTCACATATTGGTCACACGGAAAAAACGGCCTGTTATGAACAAGACTCAATTCACTGTAGAAGCACTTGCCAACTTTGCCGGCACCTCGGTAGAACGAGAAGAGCTTTGGGATACTGACATCAGGGGCTTTTATGTCATCAGGTTAAAAACTGCTATTTCTTATCGCCTAAAATACCGCAACGCAGAAGGCAGACAGAGAACCTTTACTTTAGGCAAGTACCCTGGCCTTACATTCAAACAAGCACGGCTAGCGGCGCAAAGAGAAATTGGCCGCATTGCTTCGGGTGAAGATGTACAAGGCTCTAAGCAGGAAATAAAAATAGCAGCCGATAATAGGCACATACAAACACTAGGCGCTTACATCTGCGATATCTACACAGCCTATCAAAAACGCAAAAAGTCCGGCCAACAAACAATCTCCACTATTAAAAAGCATTTTATCGCCTGGCTACCTCGGCCAATGGACAGCCTTTCACCTAAAGACGTAAGGCGATGGCAGGCAGAGAAAGAAACCGAAGGTCTCCATCACGAGACAATTAAACGAACATATGGGGCTCTTAAAACATGCCTTAACCATGCTGTTAAAACCGGCACTATTGAAGCTCATCAGCTCACAGGGTGCCAGCTTGACCAGCCGCATCTAACCGAAGAAGAATTAGGCGCATCCGGGACAGGCCGGCGCTTTATGAATGAAGAAGAAACAATATGCTTTTTCAATGGTATTGAAGCGTACCAGGAAGAAAAGCGCAGACAGCGAAGAAACACACTTGCTCACGGCAAGCCCTCTTTGCCTGATCTCGATACTTTAGTGTTCGCTGATCACGTTAAGCCCTGGATTCTGACAATGTTTTACACGGGCTTTCGTCCAGGTGACTTATTTGGCCTTAGGTGGGATCAAGTAAACTTAAACTTTCGCACCATTCGAAAAACAATAGAAAAGACAGCTCACCACCAGCCAGAACCACGCACCTTCCCAATTTCTCATCCGTTGGTAAGCATATTAAAGGCATGGAAGAAGCAAAGCTGCAACCCAACGACCGGTTATGTGTTCCCGAGTGCCCGGACTGGTGGCCGCATGGATAAGACCTCGATGCAAAAGCCATGGCGAAAAATCAAGGAACTATCTGGATTGCCTGCTGATATGGATCTTTACACACTACGGCATAACTTTGCTTCGCTTCTGATCCTCTCAGGTGCCGACCTGCTGACCGTTTCTAAGTTAATGGCACATACAGACATCCAAACAACAATAAAGCACTACGGGCACTTAAAGCCGGATTTGGCGCGTGATTACGTTGATATATTCGCCACCCAAAACACACCCGGCCTTGCTGGTACTGAAAGCAACTTTAAAACCGAGAATTCCCGTAATTAAAAACTAAAGATTTACGGCGCCTAGGGTAGCTCCCGAACTCCTGTCCCTAGCAGGTTGGCGCTGTAATTTACTAGGGGCACTCTAGGGGGTGTTATGAGTTCAGCTATTAAAAGAGTCAAGGATCTACCGTTATGGTTCAGCCTTGATAAGTATTCCGAATTAGATACAAAATCACCGGATTGGTGGCACCACCATTTAAACCTACGAAGAAGCAGGTCATATGAAGTCGAGCGTATGATTGATATACAAACGGCCGCCGCATGGGCTGAATCTATATGGTTTTCAGACCCTATCGCTACCCATGAAAGGTTGTTTATAGCCGACCAACTAGGCCCTATAAACTCGATTGGCTTACACGAAGCATTTGAAATGGGCCAAATGAGCGGTGAGATATTAAAAAGACAAACAAATGCTGGATACATCATTCACCAATTTGATGATGATGATAATATTGACCTCTTTGACGATGATTTCTCTTCATATATTCGAATGGATCTCAACTCCAGTGATAAAGCACTTATTCATGCTTTCAAGAAGCACCTAAACAAAATAAGATCCGTAAAGCGCAAACCTAAACCGCATGGAACAGCCATATCAGAAGTCGATATAAAAAAATTATCAGAGTATAAAGTGCTTCCTTTAATTGATCTTCTTCAATGGGAGCAAATAGCGCGAGTAACAATCGATCGTGTCGAAATGATTGAAGCTCTATTCCCTGATGGTGAAGATGATGCTGTAAAGCAATTTCAAAAAACAAAAAACTTTGCTAAAAAGTCGATGAGCACTAGCTTTCTTACTGAGCTAGCCAATATGTCTACAAACACATGACGAAATAAAGTTCTACCTCAAAAAATAGCTGTTTTTTTCGGCTAGAACATAAATCCCTGACTCGACAAAATTAGCCTCGTATCCATTAATTAACGAGGCGACAACATGACAAACCAAGTCGAACAATCAAACGGCCAACCGCTACGCTTAGACACCAATCAAGCAGCTGAATTTATTGGCTTCAAACCCTCCACGTTAAAAATCAGCCGAGTAACCGGCATGTTAGCTGGTGTTAATTCCCCCGAATACCGCAAGCTCGGCCGCAAGGTTGTATATGATCGCACTGTGCTGGTGGAATGGATGAATCAGTTTAAAAATCAAGCTAATACAGCGGCCTAACGGAGGGATAGGATATGACTGATAAACTAACGGTCGCCCCGACAGCGACCACCAGCCTAATCACATTACCTAAAAAGATTGTATCACTTAAAATATTATTGAAAAGATCTTTAAACACTTTGGAAGCTGGAAATATTTATAATGAAACAGCTTTGCACAGCACTATATCCGAGCTTGTACATAGGCACGATATCCTATTTGACCGAGTAAATGAAAAGCACACTAATGCAGAAGGCCGAAGTGTTTATTTTGTTCGCTATGCCCTTGCGGCAGAATCAAAAAAAGCAGCTATCTCCTTGATCCGCGCATATGAAAACAAGGAGAAGCGAGCATGAATACCTTGTTTTCTCTTTCAGGCCGTACTATCCTCAACTTATCGGGACTAATCACCCCGTATAGCTGGTGGATTAATCAACCGCAAGCAGTCTTAAAGCTAGGGAACACTCCCTTATTCCTAAAACTTACCGGCGACAGCTCGGTATGTCTTTTGGTATTTGGGGGCACGGGTTGGGAGCCAAAGAAAACGCCCCCGCTGCGCCTTCCTAGCTTGGCGCTGATTTGCGGCTACCCAATCCACCCTATCTTTCAAATTAAAGCTAGGGAAAATCTCATGTCATACTCACATGCAAAAATCCGTATTCTGAAACAGTATAAAGCCGTTTCAATAAACAACCTCGTTCATCATTTCAGTGTTACCGCCTACAGCCTAAACGAAGCCATAAGCCTACTACCGGCCTTTGCTGCTATCGTTAGCTGGTCTCCTGCTCAGGAGGGTTCGCTATGACTACTATGTACTTTACTAGCCTAGCCACACTGATAAGCGACATGGAAAACAGCATTCCGGAAGCTGATTATTTCAGAGCCACTTTTTTAAGTGCTGAATGCCTGGATGATATCTTTCATGAGCTGCTCTTCATTAACAAAATCGCTTTATATAACGATCCTTCAGCCTTACCGCTTAATTTCAATAATGACTTTGCTTTCGTAAATAGCTTATTAGCTGAAGTTGGCGAAATATTGCGACACATGGAAGTCAAACAAGAAAACATTTTCTACTCCCAGAGTGAAGCTGACAAACGAAATGCCGACTTAAACCGTCCTGAAGCCTACCAAAAGCTACAGGGCTCTTTAACTCGCTTTTCTAATATGGGCGCCCTGCTCACCAGTCTTAATTCTTGCATACCTGAAAACGATTACCTTTTAGCCACTAGCTCAGCCGACGAAGCACAAGACGAAATATTGAAAACGGTTCTTCTGATCAATAAAGCCGTTATAGGGTGCGACAAATCGGAAATTGGCGAAAACCTCACCACAAGAATCAGTATTTTTAATGCCTTTTTATCAGAAATGGGAACCGTTCTAAGGGACATTTCCAATAAAAGGGATGGCATTGATCACGCAATGATTAAGCAAGCATCCAAGCCCGAATTAAAAGCGGTTAAGCGACACACCACATAGCTATTTTCAGACGGTATTAATGCTGGTGGCACCTACCACCAGCAAAAATAAACGATATGCAATTATGCACATCGGTCTCAAATTACGTTTTGGCGTGGTGGTTTATGACTAATTTCGACTTGATGCGGCTTATTATTCGCGACGAACGCCGCAAGATAACACCGACCCAGCAATTAATACTTTTGCACCTTATTGATAGAGGTGATCAAAATAATATCTGCTGGCCTTCACAAGATCTGATAGCCATTCAAACCGGATACAGTACCAGGTGTATCGGAAAGGCAATAAAAGACCTTCAGGAAGCCGGATATCTGGAAGTATTAGCGAATGGAAAAGGTAGAAACCATTCAAGTAAATACAGAATTACACTACCGAAAAACCCGAACGAGGTTCACCTTTTAACTGAAGAAAACCCGAACGAGGTTCACCTTTTAACTGAAGAAAACCCGAACGAGGTTCACCTTTTAACCGAAGAAAACCAGAACGTCGTTCCATTAAAACCCGAACGTCGTTCCGTAAAACCCGAACGAGGTTCCTATAAAGGTATACAAGAAGAAAGACAGGAAGATATAAAAGATATTGTCGGGAAACCCGACTATGCAAAAATCAGTGTTGATGTGATTGATTACCTGAATAGCAAAACAGGAAAGAAGTTCAAAACAGGCAAAGCTCACAAAAAACATATAACCGCACGGCTCAAAGAAGGACACACCTTCAATGACCTGATCAGTGTTATTGATAAAAAAACAACAGAGTGGCTTACAGATCCGCACATGAATGAATACTTACGACCATCTACCCTGTTCAACTCAGAAAAATTTGAGGGATATTTGAACGCTATCACTAAGCCGATCGCAGACCAGCGAGCCGGCGTTTCTTCCAGTCTCATGGATGTTAATAACCTCGATCGGATCGGAACTGATCACAAAACCAGACAGGCCAAGCGCGCCTCCATATCGGCCGCAGTCATGAACGTTGGGGATACAGATTGGTAATAAGTAAACTAGACAAATTTGTCCAGTTTTTAAATATTTCAGGAAGAAGTAAAAATAAAATTGGTTGCGTTGGTTAGTTGCAGATAGTCCGCTAATTTTGCGGAAAATAGCGTTTGAAAAACAAAAAACCTGTATGTATGCTCAGTAAAACAGACCTAATTTAAGGAAGTATCTTGTGATTCAAGCAGGCCGAACCAGTAAAAATATGTACCTTTCGCAAGCTGATCAGCGTGTGTATATGAGAAACCTTCGGGCAGCTTCAGAAGCTGGCGACCTTAACGCAATGGGCTGGATGGTATTTCTCAGCAAACAATCAACGATTGATACTGTTCGCGGTTCCGGTGGCTTTGCAAGTGGCTGGTCTGGTGACGATCAAGACCCTAAAAAACAGATTCTAGCGGTCATTCGCCAAAACGATCCCAAGAGCGAGCAGCTACCAGAAAACAAAGGCCCTGCCAGTGAGTAGCGTTAGATCAAAAATTATAAGTGTGCGTGACTATGAGAAGTTTTTGAGATCGCGTGGATTTAGTCGCAGAGAAGCAAAAATACTGTGTAAAGCCTTTGACGAATTAGCCACTAATACAAATACGAACAACCAAGCCGCAGAGGTTGAAAAGGCAGGGTAAGCCTTTAAGTGGTAAGCAGTGCGGCTTGGGTTTCTCCAGGACTGTGAACCATATACCCGGAGTAGTCGAACTACCTTAGTAATCGGCACACCTGTTAAGCGATAGCGAGAAGCTACGGGGCTTAAATCATTTGAGGTTATCGTTCCCCGGCGAGAGGTCGTAAGGAACTACTACAAAGCTCTGGCGCGATGTTTTGAGCCTGTTTGAAAATACCTCTGAACTTTAGTTTCAAATGAATACAGGTAAATATCATGTCCGTAGAATTAAAAGATATCAAAGATGTCGCTGATCAGATTGGCGCTAGATTCAAAGCATCCCAAGACGATAACGAAAGCAAATTTCAAGCTATTGAAAAAGAATTAGCCGTCCTAAAACGCCCAGGGATGACAGGCCTAAAAAATAATCTGGACCCTAAAGGTAAATCGGCTTTTACAAGCTTCATTCGTAAAGGCGATACAACCGGATTAGAGGAGCTGGAACAAAAATCTATGTCTGTAGGCTCTGATCCCGATGGCGGCTTTGCTGTTCCGGAGTACATCGAGCAAGACATTGAGAAGCTGGAAATCGCAGCCTCGGCAATTATGCAGCTCGGGCGCATCGTAGAAGCGAAAGGTTCGGTTTATAAAAAGCTGGTCAATAAGCGCGGCACTGCTTCTGGCTGGGTTGGTGAAACAGACGCCCGACCTGAAACCGGAACGCCTCAAATGGTAGAAGTCAGTATCGAGATTGGTGAGTTATACGCTAATCCTAAACTGACACAAAAACTGATAGATGATGCAATGTTCAATGCTGAATCATTCATTACTGAAGAAATCACGGAAGAGTTCTCAGACCAGCTAGGCGCGGCACTTATCAACGGTGACGGTGTTAATAAGCCTAAAGGGATTCTGCAGTACCCAACAACGACCGGGAAGGATGCTGTTCGCGCATTTGGTACGCTTCAACACACGGATTCCGGCGCGTCATCAACATTCGATTTTGACGACATTAAAGCGCTAAAATCCTCTTTGAAATCAAAATATAGAATGGGTGCGGCTTGGGTTCTAAATGAAACTACAGCTCTGGTCATATCTACTTTTAAAGACGCTAACGGGCGCTATATTTGGCAGGAAGCCGTAAAAGAAGGTGAGCATGATACGTTGCTTGGTTACCCGGTCTATATTGATGAGAACATGCCAGATGTTGCTGGTGGTTCTTTTCCAATCCTGTTTGGTAACTTTGACCGTGGCTATCACATACCTAAGCGCTTAGGTGTACGTCTTCTACGTGACCCATACACAAGCAAGCCGTATGTGAACTTCTATGCCACAAGCCGCATCGGTGGTGGTGTAGTGAACTCAGAAGCAATTAAGCTGCTGAAGATCGCCGCATAATCAAAACCCAAGGGTGCGTTATCAAAACGCGCCCTTTTTTTATCCATGTAAAAGGTGACATTATGCCTCCAAGAACGCCTAAAGCATGTCGTATACAGGGTTGCCGCGGCACCTCTACCGAAAAACATGGTTATTGCGACACTCACAAAGGGAAAACTAATACCTGGAATACCAATAAACACAAAGAGAAACGAACCCGGGGCCGTGCTGGCCAAACTCTGAGAAAAAGCATTCTAAAACGTGATATGGGTTTATGTGTTATGTGTACATCGATGGGCCTGACCCGACCTGCTGAAGAAGTCGATCACATAGTATCATTAGCCAATGGCGGTACTGACGCTGCCAGCAACCTAAGATCCTTATGTAAGCCATGCCATAAGGTTAAAACAAAAATAGAGTTGTGGCCTCATCTTGTGCCCTACCTACCTGAATTCAAAACCAAAGTCGTGGTCGTGTGTGGCCCACCAGCATGTGGCAAGACTCACTATATCAACGAACATAAACAACCTGGCGACGTGGTGCTAGATATAGATGACATCCTTCAGGCGCAAGGTATCACCAGGCTAAACAGAACAGAGAAACAAATAGAGATCGCACTCACTGAACGCAATGTAAGACTGTATACGCTATGCAATAAAAACACCGGCACTATATGGCTACCGACAACAGCCAGCCACCCGACCACACGGAAACTATGGAAGGAGCGCACAGGCGGTGAAGTTGTATTATTAAGAGTGTGCCCGAGCGTATGCATTGAACGCATCCAGTCAGACCCTACCAGACCAGCCACTCAAGCACAGATAGCCCGTGATTACCTTTATGACTAATATCCCAGCCACCATTGGAGGATGGGATTTAATTACCTCAGACTGAGGGAATAGCCACAGTGAGTAGGAATAACCTGCAACACAGGGATTTACGCGCACCCGTCTATCAACTAGATACGTCCAAGTTTGGATAGATCTCTGGCAACTTAAAGCAGAACCGGCCTGACCCATCACACCTATAAAGAAAACAGTCCAACATCCTGCAACACAGGAAGTTGTATCAATGCTCTCCTTCTGAATACAAACCAATGGGAGGGGGTGTTAAATCCCTACAAGCGTAAGCACAGGACACTATCCCTCCCACTCACATTTTTACGTGTCTAAAATTAAAAACTTAAACCGGAAATTGTGAGTTTGTCCGATCACGCCCTAGCCTTTTATAAAGGGCGGGTAAATCAGGGGCGGTGAATCACAGACCCCGAATTCGGGGTCTGGTAAAAGCTCTTTCTATTCAAAGTTTCTGCTAGTAGATATAAATCGGCTCAAATGAGGGCTTAGGGTTGTTTGTTACCCACCTCATCAGGCTTTAATTACGGAAATTACCGTGATCACGGTAATTATGTGGATGTTCTGAATTTAAAAATATTCTGTTATTTAATCCCAACCCCCAATGGTGGCTGGGATATTGGTTCCTGTTTCCGTCTGCTAGAGGAGTTTGGGCTTCTGGATTTCAAATACCAGCAAGCCTATGGGCGATCGATGCCGTTAGCTGGTGGTAATGGCCAACTTCCCCCAGTGGGTAATTCTAGGCTAGGTACTCAAAGCCCGAATTCGGACTTTGCCTGAGATGCCGGCGGGCAGTTTTAAATTTATATTCTGGACACGTAAAAATTTGAGTGAGAGGGACTGTGTCCTATGATTAAAGCTGTAGAGATTTGATACCCCCTCCACCTAAGGCAAAACCATAACTACTTAATAGCATAATTTGGTATTTAAAGTTACTCAAAGGTGATTTGTTATGGTCACATATTGGTCACACGGGAAATCAGATACAAAAACAGCCGCTCGGCATGATCCGTAAGCGGCTGTTTTTGTTAAAGAATTTGGTAGGACTAGGCGAATTCGAATCGCCGACCTCTACCATGTCAAGGTAGCGCTCTAACCAACTGAGCTATAGTCCTAAATTGTGTTGCGTATTATAGAGATGCGGTTGACGGACGCAAGTGCTTCTTTTCATTTTTCTCTATTTATTTATACGATATTGTTTTCAATAGCATATTTAGCCAATCCGGCTGCTGTCTGTATATTCAGTTTTTGCTTTATATTCTGGCGGTGTGTTTCAACAGTGCGTACCGAAATATCCAGTCCACGTGCTATATCTTTGTTACTTCCCCCTTCTGCGAGTAATTTAAGCACGGTTTCTTCTCGCTTTGTCAGGCTGGGACGAGAATCCTCAGCCGCCGAGTGGCGACGCCCTGATTCAAACTGATTTACCAGCGTTTCTGAAGCGCGCGAGCTAAAGTAGGTTCCACCCTGATGCACGACAGAGATCGCTTTAACCAGCTCTTCTGATGACACATCTTTTAATACGTAACCAGCAGCTCCGGACTGGATTAATTGCAGTATATATTCACGGTTTTCGTGCATCGATAAGATCAGCACTCTAAAGTCCGGAAAACGCATTTTAAGTTCTTTGGTCGCTTCCAAACCGTTCATGACAGGCATCGAGACATCCATCAATACGACGTCAGGCGTTAACGCTTCTGCAAGTTCTAACGCTTCTAAACCGTTGTTTGCCTGCCCAACTACTTCTATCTCCGGCTCGCTGGACAAACAGGCATTTATACCATCCAGCACCAATGGGTGATCATCAACCAGTAAAACCCGTATCATCCTATTCCCCATTCTGTCTTTGTACTTTTTGAATCCACACTGTTTATATCAGCTTTTTATATCAACACTTTTTGTATCTACACTGCTTTCTTTACACTAAAGGTAGCTTCACTCGCAGCTGTGTGCCATGACCTACCTCAGACGTTAGTAAAAATTCGCCACTTAGTAGCTCAATCCGGTCATGCATATTGCGTAAACCAATACCTTCTTGTTGTACCTTTTCTTTTATATCAAAACCTTCCCCATTATCTTTTAGCAAAACCCATACGTACCTACCCTGAACCCAGGTTTTTAAACGCACTTCATCCGCGCCGGAGTGCTTCTCTACATTGGAAAGTGCCTCCTGAATCAACCGATACAATGTGATTTCTATATCATCCGGTAAACGCTCTTTCGGGAAATCCAGATCGGTTTCTACCATTATTCCTGTGCGTGATTCATACTCATCCAACAGCCCTTTAAGCGCTGAGGTCAGCCCCATATCATCCAGCAAACTGGGACGTAGATCATGGGATATCCGACGAACCTCTTGTATCGCCTGATTCAAAACAGCCACCCCTTTTCCCAGATCGTCGATAGCGGTTTTATCATCTTTTTTAGTTTTATTGATACCCAGCTCGATACGAAACTTAACGGATACCATCAACTGATTAATACCATCGTGAAGCTCTCGGGCAAATCGACGGCGCTGGCTAACCTGAAACTGCACCGACTTATGTGCCAGATGACGCAGGCGCGCATCTGCTAAACGACTTTCATGTACATTGATAGCAATTCCAATCATGACGATAAGAATCGCTGTGGCTGCTGTTATCACCAGCACCGTAAAAAAGGTGTTACGTATATTGTGGGTGACTTGCAAACGAATTTTTGCAACCTCTTTTGCAATGTCATCTACATATAAGCCGGTACCGAGCATCCAGCCCCACTCGGGCAAGAGAACAACGTAACTGAGCTTATCTTCATTATCACCTCGGGAGGGTTTGCGCCACACATAGCGATGAAAACCACCGCCTTGTTCCGCCACGGCAAACAAATCTTTAAAAACAAAGGTGCCATTGTCATCCTGCATCTCAAAAAGATTTTGTCCCACCAACTCAGGTTGCGCAGGGTGTACCAGATTTACACCATTGGAGTCGTAAACAAAAAAGTAACCGTCTTCGCCATAGGTCAGGCCATTCAGAATGCGCTTAACCTCCTCCTTAGCTTCAAACTCATGTATCCAGGGGCTGTTTCTTATTTGCGATACTGATGTCAGCGCCAGACTTACATAGTTTTTAAGCTCGCTTCTTTTAGAGGCCAATAAGTTTTGTTCAAATGTTTCAATCTCAAGCTCTGATAGAGCGTGCGATTGCTTTACGTTGACGAGGGTGATGATGCCAGTCACCAGCAGCATCGGCAAAAGGGCAAGCGTTAATATTTTGAGTTTTAGCGGCATTGTAAAAACTTTTTGTTTAAAACTAAATGTATCCTGCCTGACCTTCTGTACATCTGCCACTATTCTCCCTCGCTCTCAGTATTAATCAGGAGACAACTCTACGTAGTTTCCACAATACCCTATAGGATAGACTCAATTTGAGCTTTCGGCAGACCTAGACTATAAGTTAGTTACTCATACTCCATTAAGCTGATATAAAATATTCTGTACTAAAGTTGTTTAAAAAATAGCCGATTTAATACATATATAAACGGGAAACTGTTTTAAACTAATACTGTTGCTACCCACATGAAGGTGTTGCAAATGGCTTCTAAACTTGTGCAAGGCTACATACGCCACCCCAATGAGATTCCTGCCCAGATCTCACTTTGCTCAGGGACATCGATCTCGACAAATACTGCCAGCCACTCCGGGCACATTGGCATCAGCCTTGCTACCGATACTTTTTATGCCATCGGCACCGCCCTTGAAGTTACCATCACCATTAGTGAACCGGCTTTTAAAGCATCTGGTCACGTCGCCTGGTGTATCCCCGGGAAGAATAACCGCTTTCGTACCGGTCTTGTTTTTGATGACCCGGCAACCGCTTATGCCGTTCGAATGATCGAGCAGATCTGCCATATTGAGCAATACAGACATGAGATTGAAAAGTCGGAAGGCCGCCACTTAACTCAAGAGGCCGCTGCTCTTGAATGGGTTATGCACTTTGCTAAAGATTTCCCCACCCTCAGCGGCGGTATTGCTCACTCGTAAGCGCTTAAGACCACGCTCAGCTCCAGCCACTTTACTGCACACTAATTCACCGCATGCTTTAACTGTTCCAACTGGTCTCGATAGTGAGCCGCCAATTCAAACTGTAGATTCTTAGACGCTTCATACATTTTGTCTTCTAACTGATTCATCGCTTTTACCAGTTGTTTAGATGACATAGTTGCGGGGTCAAATTGATATTCTCCGGCCTGATCGGCCACTTTCTTAGCGGTACGCGCTGCCTTGCGTCCCGGAATAGTGGATGCACCTTCCATAATATCAGCCACTGACTTAGTAATCCCTTTCGGTGTAATGCTATGCAATGCGTTGAAGGCGACCTGCTTTTCCCGACGGCGGTCAGTTTCAGCAATTGCCCGCTCCATAGAGCCCGTGATGCGATCAGCGTAGAGTATCGCCCGGCCATTAATGTTACGGGCAGCACGCCCGATAGTCTGAATAAGCGCCGTATCCGAACGCAAAAAACCCTCTTTATCGGCATCAAGAATGGCTACCAAGCCGACTTCCGGCATATCAATCCCTTCTCGCAATAAGTTGATACCGACCAGCACATCAAACTCACCAATACGCAGATCGCGGATAATCTCCACACGTTCAACGGTATCGATATCAGAATGCACATAACGCACGCGAACATTATGCTCTGCCAGATACTCGGTCAGGTCTTCGGCCATACGCTTAGTTAATACGGTGACAATGACGCGACAGTTATCAAGAACAACCTTATTAATCTCTTCGAGTAGATCATCAACCTGAGTTGACGCCGGACGGATCTCGACAATAGGATCGGTCAAACCTGTTGGCCGAACCACTTGCTCAACAATTTTTCCTGCATTCGCCGCTTCATACCTGCTTGGTGTCGCAGAAACAAAGATCATCTGAGGCGCCAACCGCTCCCACTCTTCAAAGCGCAAAGGCCGGTTATCCAAAGCAGAAGGCAGCCTGAATCCATACTCCACCAGCGTTTCTTTACGAGAGCGATCCCCTTTATACATGGCCCCTAACTGAGGAATAGTGACGTGCGATTCATCGATCACCACTAAAGCATTGTCTGGCAGGTAATCAAATAAGGTCGGGGGCGCACCACCGGGTTCACGGCCTGATAAATAGCGTGAGTAATTTTCAATCCCTGAGCAATAACCCAGCTCCATAATCATTTCCATGTCATACATGGTGCGCTGTTCCAAACGCTGCAACTCAACCAGTTTGTCTATTTCACGCAGATACTGCAAACGCTCATGTAGTTCTACTTTTATTTTCTCGACGGCTTCTACCAATATTTCACGCGGAGTGACGTAATGGGATTTAGGATAAACAGTCGCACGCGGTACCTTGCGTAAAACTTCGCCGGTGAGTGGGTCAAAGTAACTGAGGTTTTCTACTTCGTCATCAAATAGCTCGATGCGCAGCGCATCTCTCTCTGACTCTGCCGGAAACACATCAATCACATCTCCGCGAACCCGATAAGTCCCCCGGTGCAGCTCTACATCGTTACGTTTGTATTGCAACTCCGCTAATCGGCGTAAAATTTTACGTTGGTCCGCCACTTCTCCTCGATCCAGGTGCAGCATCATCGAGAGATAAGATTCCGGGTCTCCCAAGCCATAAATAGAGGATACCGTGGCTACGATGATGACATCGCTGCGCTCCAGCAGTGCTTTTGTGGCAGAAAGCCGCATCTGTTCAATGTGTTCATTAATTGATGCGTCTTTATCAATGAAGGTATCGGAAGAAGGCACATAAGCTTCTGGCTGATAGTAGTCGTAATAAGAAACAAAATACTCAACTGCATTATCGGGAAAGAACTCTTTGAACTCTCCATAAAGCTGTGCAGCCAGAGTTTTATTATGCGCCAATACGATGGTCGGACGCTGAACCTCTGAGATCACATTAGCAACAGTAAAGGTCTTGCCAGATCCGGTAACACCCAGCAGTGTTTGCGCAGCAAGCCCGTCATTAATCCCTTCCACTAACCCTTTGATCGCTTCAGGCTGATCGCCAGCAGGCGCAAAAGGTGAGCTAACTTTGAAGCGTTGTTTCATAATACCTACTATCTAATGGCTCAAATCGGTCAAACAATGAAACAGGCAAGTATACGCATTCCAAAGCATAACGTCTTGAGAATTACTTTTCCTACCGCAAAACATCGAACAATCCGACGATATGGTTTTTCTAAAAACGGCCATTTTTGTGTCTTTTTGAAAAGAATTTTAGGTATTTTTTTATGTTGTACGGGCCTCTATTCCTGTATAGTTTTCACGCTTAATCTAGCGTCTTTACTTAATATTTTATTTCATAGAGGACTATGAATTGGACGTTCAACTTTCAGACCGTGTTAACCGAATCAAACCATCCCCTACTTTAGCTGTTAGCAATCGCGCAGCAGAGCTTAGTGCCGCCGGTAAAGATATTATTGGCTTAGGCGTTGGTGAACCTGACTTCGACACCCCCGATCATATCAAAGATGCTGCTATTGAAGCCCTGCATAATGGTTTCACAAAGTACACGGCAGTTGACGGTACGCCCGGTCTGAAAAAAGCAATTATTAACAAATTCAAAAATGAAAACGGCCTGAACTATGAGGCCAATCAAATTCTGGTTTCATGTGGCGGGAAGCAGAGCTTTTTCAATTTATCTCTGGCATTGCTGAACGAAGGTGATGAAGTCATCATTCCTGCTCCATACTGGGTTTCATATCCAGACATGGTGCTGGTTGCTGACGGCTCTCCGGTCATCATTACGACGACACAAGAGCAACGCTTTAAAATCACACCCACGCAGCTCGAAGAAGCGATTACACACCGTACTCGCTTACTGGTGCTGAACAGTCCTTCTAATCCAACTGGTGTATCTTACACTCTGGAAGAATTAGCGGCACTGGGCGTTGTCCTGAGAAAATTCCCGAATGTACTGATTGCTACGGATGATATGTATGAACACATCCGTTTTAACGGCCTTCCATTTTGCAACATTTTAAATGCATGCCCTGATTTATATGACCGTACCATTGTCTTAAATGGAGTTTCAAAGGCCTACTCCATGACAGGCTGGCGAATTGGCTATGCAGCCGGACCAGCAAAACTCATTGGTGCAATGAAAAAAGTTCAATCTCAAAGCACATCAAATCCGACTTCTATCTCTCAGGTTGCATCTCAAGCCGCGCTGGAAGGCGGAATTGCCTGTGTTGAAAAAATGGTACTTGCTTTTAAAGAGCGTCATGATTTTGTCGTAGCGGCCCTGAATGAAATTGAAGGCGTTGAGTGTATTCCTGCCGATGGAACTTTCTACGCTTTCCCAAGCTTCCAGAAAATCATTGATAGTGATGACCGTTTTAATAATGATATAGATCTGGCTGAGTTTTTACTGATCGATGCCGGCGTTGCTCTTGTTCCAGGATCAGCCTTCGGTGCTCCGGGCAATATGCGCCTTTCTTTTGCAACCAGCATGAATATTCTGGAAGATGCTATTAAGCGCATAAAAACAGCTTTGAGCAAATAGCTGAAATTCTTCATTACACTTCTTTACACCAACGCCGGGTTTTTCCGGCGTTTTTAATCCTGCTACAGCCTAACTCTTAGCCCCACGCCTCCTTTCTATCCCTCTCCTTAATTGGCTAGTTCAACAAACTGTTGCATAAATGTAATCAATTCTTCACACCCCATGACTTGAGCTTAAATCTCATCGGCGTACAATGCCCCCTTTTAGAACGACCGGTCTAGTTAAATATGACTCAAGGCAGACGCGCAGAACACAACCGCCAAGACATTCTGGAAAAAGGGATGCAGCTTTTTAACCAACAGGGATACCACGGCACCGGCTTAACCACCATTCTTAAAGCTTGCCAGGTATCCAAGGGTTCTTTTTATAACTTTTTTAACAGCAAAGAGGCGTTTGCTGTCGAGCTTATCGGCCATTATCACTCAATTGAGTGCGAACGCTGGGAAGCAGAGTTTGCCAAACTCGACTGCCCTCAATTCGAAAAAATGCGGATTATGCTTGAAAAGGAGATTCATAAATTCGAATCCGAAGAGGAGCATTTTGGCTGCTTGATAGCCAACCTTTCAGGCGAACTGGGCAATGCATCACACGCATTTAAAGAAGCCATCCGCCAGTCGACAACCGATGTGCTACAAGCCATTGAACTGGACTTCATACAATGCCAGGCAGACGGCAGTGTGCGTACCGACCTTAGTGCCAAACAGCTTTCACACATTTTCTGGGATAGTTGGCAGGGTGCGCTTCTGCGCATGAAAGTAGAAAGTTCTACAACGCCGCTACGCGAACTTCTGGATCTGTACTGGAATCACATTTTACCGCCACAAGAAAAGAGAAAAACCAACAATGATCTATAAAAAACAGTGGCTTGCATCCACATTACTGCTGCTTACCAGTATTTCTTTATACTCATTTGCTGACGAAAAGCCACGCGGGTTACCCGCTGAAGTGGTAAAGCTTCAAACGCAAACATTACGCCACGAACTCAGTGCTGTCGGCACATTAGAGGCACGAGAAAGCATTACTGTTCGCCCTGAGCAAAATGGTCTGATTACTCAGATTCTGTTTAATGAGAGCCACCCTGTCAAACAGGGGGACATCTTATTTCAGCTCAACGCAGACTCCTATTTAGCAGAAGTCGCTCAGGCAAAAGCCCGGGTCAGCCTCAGCCTCAATGAATTCAAACGCGCAGAAAAGCTTCTGAAAAAACGTGTTGGCTCTGAAAACGATAGAGATACCACCCTGGCTCAGTTACGTGTGGACGAAGCACAACTTGAAGTAGCCAAGACCTTACTGAAAAAAATGACGATTAAAGCCCCTTTTGACGGCATCATTGGCCTGAGAAATGTGAGCCCCGGTGATTACGTCACCTCAGGACAAGATTTAGTACAACTTACAGACATCGGCGAAATGAAGGTGGAATTCAGCCTGCCTGAAACAGCGTTAAGCCAAATAAAAACAGGCCAGGCTGTCTCATTAAATGTGTCGGCCTACCCCCTAACGCCCTTTTCTGGAGAAGTGTACGCCATCTCACCTATTGCTGATGCACGTAGTCATAGCATCAAAGTGAAAGCCAAAGTTAACAATACATCCGGCCAATTACGTCCAGGGCTATTCAGCAAGATCCAGGTCTTATTAAGCTATGAGAAAGATGCTTTACTGGTGCCTGAAGAAGCCATCATTCCGAATAATGGCGCATTTTTAGTGATGCGTATGGATGAGAACAACAGCATCGCTATGGTGCCAGTCACACTGGGGTCACGTCAGGATGCGCAAGTACAAATTTTAAGTGGGTTGAATGCCGATGATGTCATTGTAACGGCCGGACATTTAAAACTTCGCCCGGGCATGCCCATCACACCAATATTCCCAAAAACGCACGACACTGCTCAAAAGGAAGGCTAAACGCTCATGGTTTTGTCCGATATCAGTATAAAACGTCCGGTTCTTGCGACCGTTATGAGCTTGATGTTGCTACTCGTTGGCATCATCGCCTATGACCGCCTTACCGTCAGAGAATACCCTAAAATTGATGTGCCGGTTATTACCGTAGAAACAAATTACTCAGGTGCCAGTGCCTCCATTATTGAAACACAAGTCACCCAGATCATAGAAGATTCCCTTTCAGGTATCGAAGGGATCGACTTTATGTCGTCGATCAGTCGCTCAGAAAAAAGCCAGATAACGATTAATTTCAAATTAGATCGTGATCCCGATGCTGCCGCCAGTGATGTGCGCGACCGCGTTGGTCGTGTTCGCGGCGCCCTACCCGATGACATCGATGAGCCCATTGTGGCCAAATCCGAAGCGGATGCTCAACCGATTATCTGGCTGGCTTTCTCATCTGATCGCCACTCTCCGATGGAGGTCTCCTCTTTTGCGGATAAGCGCGTCAAAGATCCTCTGCAAACCGTACCTGGCGTAGCCAGTATCCTGATAGCAGGCGAACGCCGCTATTCAATGCGCATCTGGCTTGACCCTGATCGTTTAACCTCTTACAGCATGACACCCAGCGATGTGGAAGCAGCGCTGCGCACACAAAACCTTGAAGTACCTGCCGGCAGAGTGGAAAGCAAGGAGCGTGAGTTTAGCGTTCTGACCAATAGCGACCTGAATACTGTAGAACAGTTTGAAGCCGTGATTGTCCGTAACGACGATAACTACCCGATCAGGATAAAGGACCTCGCTAAGGTTGAAATAGCACCTGAATCCGAGCGCATTATCGGCCGTTACAACGGTAAAAACGCAGTGGCGATGGGCATTGTTAAACAGTCTACTGCCAACCCTTTAGATGTTTCCAATGGCATCAAAGCCGAAATGGAGCGCATCAAACTGATTCTTCCGGAAGGGATGCAGGTTAATGTCGCTTATGATTCCTCTATCTTCATTCAGGCATCTATCGACTCAGTTTTTACGACCTTAATTGAAGCAGGCATTCTGGTTGTAATTGTTATCTTCTTTTTCCTGAGAAACCTTCGCGCCACCCTGATTCCTGTCGTTACCATTCCGCTCTCATTGGTCGGTGCTTTTGCGGTGATGTATGTGTTGGATTATTCCATTAACACCCTGACTTTATTAGCGATGGTGCTGGCAATAGGACTGGTGGTTGATGATGCTATCGTCATGCTGGAAAATATATTCCGCCATGTTGAAAATGGCATGTCTCCCATTAAAGCAGCCTTTGTCGGCAGCCGCGAAGTCGGCTTTGCCGTGATTGCAACGACGCTAACTCTAGTGGCCGTCTATGTACCGGTTGCCCTGACCCCTGGAAGAACCGGCAAGCTCTTTACCGAGTTCGCGCTGACGCTCGCAGGCGCGGTGCTCATCTCCGGTTTTATTGCACTCACACTCTCTCCGATGATGAGCTCTAAAATGCTCAAGCATGAGAAAAAACACTCAGCATTGTTTAACTTAATTGAGCGTTTTCTGGATGCAATTACCCGTGGCTACCAACTACTGCTGAATAAACTATTACGTAATGGCTTTTTAGCCGTGCTAATTATGGTCGCCAGCGCCTCAGGCGCTTGGTACTACTATGACTTGCTACCCAAAGAACTGGCTCCCGTTGAAGATCGCGGCACTATCATGTCTTTCTCGATCAACCCCGATGGTTCTTCGGTCGATTACGTCAACCGTTATTCAAAAGGTATCGAAGGTATCATTTCTACCGTTCCTGAGCATAACCGCTACTTTACCGTAGTGGGCTTCCCTTCTGAAACAAACTCACTGGCCTTTCTGGGCCTGAAACCCTGGGATGAGCGCACGCGCAAGCAACAAGATATCGCCGCCGAACTTACGCCGAAGCTTTTTGGCGGCGTGACCGGCAATATGTCTTTCGCCATGAACTTACCCTCGCTAGGACAAAGCATCGTTTCGCGGCCGGTTGAGTTTATAATCAAATCTAACGGGACTTATGACGAGCTGAAAATCATCACCGATAAAATGCTTGCCAAAGTCTATCAAAACCCGATGTTTATACAGCCGGATACAGACCTGAAGCTTAACAAGCCAGAACTGCATATTGATATTGATCGCAATAAAGCGTCAGAGATCGGCGTACCGATTGAGCGAATCGGCCGGACACTGGAAAGCTACATTGCCGGACGTGACGTTACTCGCTTTAAAAAGGAAGGCGACCAGTACAATGTGATCGTTCAGGTTGATAAACAAAATCGCGACAACCCAACCGACCTATCAAGCCTGTATGTGCGTAGCGATAAAGGTGACATGATCCAGATGTCGAATCTGACTACGGTAGTCGAAACCGTGGCGCCACGCGAACTGAATCATTTTGATAAAGTAAAAGCAGTTAAACTACAGGCGATGTTAGCGCCAGGATACAGCATTGGCGCCGCACTAGAGTTTTTAGAAGCTACGTTGCAAGAAGTTGCACCTGAAGCCTCAAAAGATTTTGGTGGCCAGTCCCGTGAGTTCAAAGAGTCCAGTGACAGTCTGCAGATGACCTTCATTCTCGCGTTGACTTTCATCTTCCTGGTGATGGCCGCACAATTTGAGAGCTTTAAAAACCCTTTCATTATTTTGCTATCGGTTCCACCCGCAATTTTCGGCGCTTTATTTGCGCTGTACTATACAGGGGGCAGCATGAGTATTTACAGCCAAATTGGCTTGATAACGCTGATTGGATTGATCGCAAAACATGGTATTCTGATTGTTGAGTTTGCTAACCAACTTCAGGAACAGGGACACAATGTGCGAGATGCTATTACAGAAGCGGCCACATTACGATTACGCCCTATTCTGATGACCACCGGCGCTACCGTTTTGGGCGCATTACCGTTAGCATGGGCAACCGGTGCCGGTGCCGAATCAAGAGAACAAATTGGCTGGGTGATTGTCGGAGGCATGTTATTTGGTACGCTGATGACACTGTTTGTCATTCCAACCGTTTACAGCTTTTTGGGCAAACGCAGCCCAGTAATAACTGAACAAGATTACGCAGAAACGACACAGTAAGGATTAGCTAAATGAAACTTGTCACATACGCCATTCGCGCCACTCTATTTGCAAGCCTATGTAGCTCTGCAACGCTTGTCAGCGCTGGAGCGCTGGAAGATGTGTATCAAAAAGCACTCAGTAACGATGCGCAATTAAAAATTGCGGAAGCGACTTATCGGGCTAATAAAGAAGCACTCCCACAGGCCCGGGCTGGATTACTACCCAGCATCAACGCGACTGCCAACACCAGTTACACTGATGCAGATACTGCCTCTTTCAACAACCACGGCTATACGGTTAGCTTGGTTCAACCTGTATTTTCAGCTGCCCGATGGTTCACCTACCAACAGGGAGAAACACTTGATGAGCAGGCACAGTTACGTTTTGACTTGGCACAACAGAACCTTATTCTGCAATCAATTGATACCTACCTGAATGTGTTGCGCGCAAAAAGCAATCTGGAGACAGCTGAATCCCAAGAGCGCGCCATCAAACGCCGTCTAGATCAGGTAAACGCCCAATTCGAAGTCGGCTTGATTGCCATCACCGATGTACATGAAGCGCAAGCCTCTTATGATAATGCCAGAGTGAGCCTGATCGAAGCAGAAGGTGCGCTCGACAACAGCTATGAAGCAATCGAACGCCTGACAGGGGAAAGCATCACCCAAACAGACCTTCTTAGCCCTGAATACCCTATTCAGGAACTAGCCCCTGCCGATCCTGAAAGCTGGTTAACCAAAGCCCTGACTGACAACATTGGATTGCAGCTGGTGAAAGCAGATATTGAAGTAGCCCGCAAAAACGCTCAAATTGCCAAATCCGGACACCTGCCAACTATCGACCTGAGTGCGACCCATGATAAAGACAAGGGTACTCTCAGTAGCAATGACTGGAACGAAAGCAACGTTGTCGGTTTAACCTTGAGCCTACCGATTTTTCAAGGTGGTGCTACCAGCTCAAGAACGAGACAAGCATATGCTCAGATGGATGCTTCTATGCAAACTTATGAAGATACCGAGCGTGGCGTTAAACAATCTACACGCAGCTTGTTCCGTAACATCAAAACCAACGTACTAAGCGTTTTTGCGCGCCAACAGAGCATCATATCAAGTCAGGCAGCACTTGATGCCACCAGCGAAGGCTTTTCGGTGGGAACACGAAATGTGGTTGATGTCCTCGCAGCTGAACAAGCACTCTACGCGGCAAAACGTGACTATGCTAACGCACGATTCGATTACGTGTTGAACCTGTTCACCTTTAAACAACAGATAGGCACTCTCAGCCCTGAAGATCTGACAGGTTTAGATAACTGGCTCATCATTCAAGGTTAAGTTTCACTCAATATGATTCAATAAAAAAACCCGATAAGTCGGGTTTTTTTACATACGAATTTTAACATTAACACTCATGACCTGATAATTCTGGCTTTATCCTTAATGGATAATCGGATTATCTTCATTACCTTCTGGCAAAATGATATGACCTGCCCCATCTCGCGCTAATGCACCTTTTTCTTCCGCCAGCTCTAACAGCTGATCCAATAAAATATGTGTCAGGTGCCCGCTAATAATAATACCCGCCGGTGGATCCCCTTCAAATAACTCTTCATCAACCATGCCGTCCGGTCTCAAACCGAGCAGCAACGGATTCTCGGCCACTAATGGAGCAATATCTTCAGGCGAAAAAATAGCATAATTTCCTGAGACCTGAAGTGCTAGCTGATAAGCATCATGCACCTCACTGTCCAGCAGCTCAAGAAACTCACTCTCTGCTGCCTTAAAAATCTTGGTTAACTGACTAACGCCCTTTTTTGTGAGGTTTTTTGTAGCAGTATCAGACTGGCTATAATCAGCGCTGACGGCATAATTACGATGCGGATTCAGCTCGGCCTCTTCGACCAGAATATGCCCCTCATTATCAACGTCTAACCATTTGTTGCCAACCGCCAACGCCAAAAGGCTTTCTAACGCAGCCATAACAATATTGCTACTGATAATTGCACCCACTGCGGGGTTATCCCTTTCTTTGGGGTCTGCAATCAGATCACTCGCTCGGGTTGCCAAGAGTGTGGGGTCTTCACTGACGATTCGCGCTAATAGATCCGTATCCAGATAGAGCTTTTCATGACATAACTTTTCTGCTGTCAGGAATGGCTGAGCAAAATGATTAGCATCCATTCGCTTTATATACTCTTTGCGAACAAGTTCCAGAATATTACTCAGTGTTTGGCTCATGCAGACTTCTCGAAATAATAAATGCTCCTATTGTCATTGAATCACAACGAGGCGATGAAGTTTAGTCACGCCACCCGCTTCCATGAATAACAATAGGGTTAATGAGGATAAAATCAGTGGACCGTAATACCGATAGGTGAAACAGCGTGCTTAAGCTGATCAAAGCCTTCACGTAGTTCTGATAAAGGCCTCAGATGAAAATCAACCGGGTCTTCCGGAAGCTCCAACCAATCCAGTGACCAGACGCGGGTCATAAGCTCATACTCGCCTATCAAGGCATCCAGAAAAATCATCACAGCTTCAACTCTGGGATCAATATCCAGCACAAATGAAACATCATGCATGTAGATAGTCAGGTGAAGCTTATTTTCGATGGAGTGCAAAGAATACCAATAATCGGATAGCTCGCAGACTTCATCTGCCACATTAATGTAATTCGGAATAGGGTCATAGCGATGGTTAAACGCAGTAAAACGAATACCATTCAAAGCTGGTGCAGCACCTACTAAGCTCAAAACCGAATGAATAGATTCAGGGTAACCGTCACAACCGAAAATCATTTCAACAGGCCCATCATCTTCATCCCGCTCGAAGTGGAATGTGAGATTCTGATCAATTTTATGCAAGGTATTGCGATACTCAGATAATAAATTATCCGCATCAAATTGATTATCCTGGCGACTACTCAGCAGCTGATCAATCGTCAACTCCAGCTGCAGCCAGAAATCGTCTATGTTTTTCTTATGCTGCTGCATCATCAGGTACGAGGCACCACAACGCCCGTTTGCCCCTGATATTTACCGTTACGATCACGGTAAGATGTTTCGCAGACTTCATCAGCACCAAGAAACAACATCTGAGCGATGCCTTCGTTAGCGTATATTTTTGCAGGCAGTGGAGTTGTATTGGAAAACTCCAGCGTTACGTGCCCTTCCCATTCAGGCTCCAGCGGAGTGACATTAACGATAATGCCGCAACGCGCATAGGTACTTTTTCCTAAACAGATCGTCAGAACATCACGCGGGATTTTGAAATACTCAACCGTACGCGCCAATGCAAAAGAATTTGGCGGGATAATACAGACATCCGACTGCACATCGACAAAGCTACCTTCATCAAAATCTTTTGGATCAACAATCGTTGAGTTTATGTTTGTGAAAATTTTAAATTCATTAGCACAACGAACATCATAGCCATAGCTTGACGTACCGTATGAGACAATACCACCATTTGCAGAAGTACGAACCTGTTGAGACTCGAAGGGAGAGATCATCTCATGTTCCTGCGCCATACGGCGAATCCAGCTATCTGATTTAATACCCATCTCACCTTCCACAAAATAAAAAAATAAAGCGGCTAATTATAGTATTTTTAAGATAAAAAAGCCGCATTTATCTGATAGAAAATACGGCCAGGATAGAACTAATGCTAGTTAACGATTAATCTTCAACAATATTTATCTGTGGAATTTTTGAAGCAGTTTCAGATTGACGCGAAACTATACTAATCAGCTGTTTTGCTATATCACAATAGATCAATGAAGCTGCGCCACCAGGGTCTGCAACAACGGTCGGTTTCCCGGAGTCAGCCTGCTGGCAGATTTCCAACGATAACGGCAAACTCCCCAGCAATTCAGTATCGTAATCACGAGCAATACGCTGCCCACCACCTGCGCCAAAAATATGTTCCTCATGCCCACACTGGCTACAGATATGAGTGCTCATATTTTCTACGACACCCAGTACAGGAATATCGACTTTACGAAACATCTCAATGCCTCTTTTTGCATCTAACAAGGCTATATCCTGTGGGGTCGTAACAATTACAGCACCATTAACGGCCACCTTCTGAGCCAACGTCAACTGTATATCGCCTGTTCCCGGCGGCATATCGATTAACAGGTAGTCCAGACCTTCCCACTGCGTCTGCGTTACCAACTGTTGTAACGCACCGCTTGCCATTGGACCACGCCAGACCATCGGAGTATTTTCATCAATCATAAGACTGATCGACATCACCTGTAGCCCATGTACAATCACAGGCTTCATAGCATTCTCACCGACCGGCTGAGGCCGGGTACCAGAAGGTATACCCAGCATCATCCCCTGGCTTGGGCCATAGATATCCGCATCCAACACCCCGACTTTCATCCCTTGAGCCTGTAAAGCCAATGCCAGATTTGCTGTCGTTGTTGATTTACCAACGCCGCCTTTACCGGACGCAATGGCGATAATCTGTTTTACCCCTGATAAACCTGCAGCTTTTGCCGGTGCTTGCATTATGCTCTCCACTGAAAACGGCCAGGCCACCAATAACCTAGCATTATAGTCGGTTATTATGCACGTATTCCGATGATTTTCCTACCCGTTATAGTCGAGTCCTGAACGATATTTCCGGTAGATAGGGTAAGCCTGTATCACACCAAATAATGCTAATACCCCAAGCCCATAGAGTAGCCATGTCTCATTCCATTGCAGTAAAGAAAATATCACAGTGGTAATCAGCCCGGCGAACATCGCAATATTTTGAATAAAATTATTACCTGCAAGCACTTTCCCTATCTTATCTTGCGGTGCATGAAGTTGGATCAAGGCATTTAATGGAATAGTCATCAACGCGCCACTCACGCCAATCAATAAAAAATCAACCGCTGCCCAGCCCAACGAACTAACATAAGGTAGTGTAAAAATCCCAAGCGCTACACCGACAGCTCCCAGCGGAATAAGAGCTCTATTGATACGATGCGGCGACAGCCTTCCGACCAACACAGCACCCAGCATAATACCGATACCCGCGAGAGCCATCGCACCCTGAATAACAAAGGTATTCTGTTCTTCTAAAGCGACTTCGGCAAAAGAGGGAAAAACCGCCAACATAATCTGGCTTATTGTCCAGAATATCGACAAACCGACTATCGATTGAATAATCGGCTTAGAGTGGATAATCAGACGTAAATTTTGCTTCAGAAGTTGTGCGCTACGATAAGCAGGCCAGTCAAATGAAATCTCAGAACAAGATGCCTGCTGAGTAGATAAACGCTGCGTTAGCACCGCCTCCAGTATAGCTGCGGCCACTAACACCCACCCCAGAGGAGCGATAGAATGTAAAATCATCTCGGGATCAGCACCCGCTACCACCAAACCTGACAGCAGCGTTTCAAAAAGCAGCGAAAAAACGACAATACCAGATAATATTGCCACCATTGTTGCCGACTGCACCCAGGCATTGCCCGCGGCTAAATCGTCAACACCGACTAACTCCCGAATAAATCCATACTTTGCAGGTGAGTAAAGAGCACTTTGCAACGCCAAAAACAGCGTCAGAACAAACGCTACTTCAAACCATCCTTGGTAATAACTCAAAGTAATTGATAAGGTAATTACAATAGCTATACGTGCCGACCAACGCATCACGACGGGTTTAGAGAAACGGTCTGAAAGATAACCTGCGGGTGAAAAAAGAAGAATAAACGGCAACAAAATCAATGCATTAACAATAGCCGTTAATATGATCTGCTCAGAACCATCAAAGGATTTGAACAACGTATTCTGGACAATAATTTTATGACCAAGATCAATGAACGCATTGATAAAAGCGATGCAGACAAAAGCAACAAAGCCTTTTATTTTCAACAGTGCCAACATGCAAGCCACTCCCAAAGAAGAGATCATTGAAGCACAAGCTTCTGACCATTATCTGCCAAAAATGCGCTTCATTCCCAGCACTGCATTATTTGCGGGTGAGATATACTCCGCATTCCAAATGATGGGTATAAGGGAACTGATCAAATACGGCAAACCGCTCTACTTTATGTGTTTCTGTGATCAGTTTGAGATTTTCATGTAAAGTTTGTGGGTTACAGCTAATATAAACAATATGTTCATATTCAGTAACTTGCGCAACGGTTTTATCATCCAGACCTGAGCGGGGAGGATCGACCAATACGGTTGAAAACTGGCAGCCATCAAGATCCAGCCCTTCCACCTTGCGCGTTTCTTTTTTTCCCTGCAGCACCAGGGTCAAATCTTCTGATGGCATACGCAGCACATCCAGATTGGTAACCCCATTAGCTTCAATATTGTACTCTGCCGCGCGCACTGATGTTTTTGAAATTTCTGTTGCTACCACACGCGTGAAATTTTGTGCCAAGGGCATCGTAAAAGTGCCGCTACCACAATAAAACTCAACCAGATCTCCACCCGCATTCTTAGTGACATCGAGCGCCCAACGGATCATATCTTTACACACTTCACCATTAGGTTGTGTAAAGCTGTTTTCTACTTGCTTATACTCATAGACACGCCCATTGATATCGAGTTTCTCTATTACAAAGTCACGCTCAATTATCAGTTTCTTTTTTCTTGAGCGACCAACGACATCAATAGAAAATTGTTTTCTGAGCGCCTGAACTTCTTGTGCCCACTCATCATCTATTGGACGATGATAGAGCAAGCTAACCAATAGTTCACCTGACAGAGTACTAAGAAAATCCACCTGAAATAATTTAAAGCGCAACGCTGGATTTTGCTTAATAACGTCAATCAATTCAAACATGACATCACGAATACGCGGAGCAACCATTTCACAGGTATCAACGCGTATAGGGTTGCGATTATCACCCGGCTCAAACATCACATAATAAAGATCGTCCCCTTCATGCCACACTCTGAATTCAGCACGAAGCCGGTAATTACTCTTTGGTGAAGCAAATACCTCAACATCAGGAATCACAAAATCAGCAAAGCTATCGCGCACACCTGCAACCTTCTCGGCCAACAATTGATCATAGCGTTCAGGTTGAACATCAGATAGCGCCATTAAAAAAACCTCGTCACTCTATTAAAAGAAGAATACCAAAAGAGCGACGCATTTTATCAGTGGCTGAAGTGAGGTCAATCAAAAAGAAAAAAGAGACACATAGCCTCTTTCTTTTATTCAATACGCGCGTTTATACATGAACTTCAGACAGAACCGGAGAGCTTCCCTGCATACCCGCTGGCCATCATCTCCCACTGATTGAGGTGAGATTTAAGACCTAGCCTATCAATATATTTCAGCGACAACTGGCTGGAAACAGAACAACCTATGCCATTATTCACAGCAGGCAAAAGCGCATCCGCTATATGAACAGCCGTTAACGGCTGAAAGTCGCCAGAAGGACTACTGCCCGGAAAATGATGAAACAGAACCGCCTCTATCACTTTAGGCGGTAAATTCCATAGCCCTAACAGATAAGCACCCGCTTCAGCATGCGACACACCTATATTCATCTTTTCAACAACATAGAGAGGCTGAGTAAGGTCTGAGGCCTTATTCATAACCGCACGATATTCTTCCGGGTCATGCGAGGCCAACATAATCATACCAAAGTCATGTAATAAACCGGCCAGAAAAGCCTGCCCTTGCACATGTCGGTCTGCTTTAACTGAACGACAGATATCCTGCGCAAACCGTGCCACTAGCATTGAGCGACTATGAATTTGCGAAAAGGAAAAGCGGGTCCATTCAGCACCTTGCGGAAACGCCTCAAAAATATGCGAGGCCAAAGTCAAATCACGTATCAGACGAACACCCAAAATCGTGACCGCTTCGTTTAATCGATAGATCTGTCGTTCCAAACCAAAAAATGCTGAATTAACCAACTGCAGCACTTTCGCTGACATCACCGGGTCACGCTCAACTATCTGCGCAATGTCCCGTGCATTCGACTGGCCGGAAACTAACGCAGTATTTAACGCCTCATAGATATCAGGCAGAGAGGGTAACCGCTCAATTCGCCCAATAAAATCTTTAATTTCTGGCTTTCTGATAAGACTTGCGACTTTTAAAGCTTGCTCAACGGCGAGAGAAATTTGAACATCTGTACAGTTTTCAGGCAATGAGGAGTGAGCTACTTCAGATACCCGGGCCGCTATCGCAGGGGATAAATTCCCTGTTACAGCAATGCGCACTGCATCCGGGCTAACCCGAATAACCTGCATTAACCCAGAAAGCACCTGTTCAGGGTTATCCGAAATACCAATGATGATGATGTCATAATGGTATTGTTGAATACGCTCAAGCATCTCATCAGCAGAATCAACACGGCTTACAGACCAGTGGTTCAAATCCGCCACCGTGTTAATCTCTTCATCTCTGAGCGAAGCCGAGCGACAAACCAATATATTTTTGTCATGCAGCGTAAGCTTCACTTTCGCATCCATCCCAAATGGCCCTTAACAGAGTATTAATGTTTTCAATGCTATAAGGTTTAGTCAAGCATCTGCAGACTGTCCACTATTTTTATCCAAATTAGGTTCATTAACCTTACTTAACACCGTAAACTAGCTGTTTATTTCATTCACGTAGCAACGTCTTTAAAAATCATGCCAGATACTCAGCGAAAAATACTCGTTACAAGCGCACTTCCGTATGCCAACGGTCCTATTCATCTGGGCCATTTGGTTGAATATATTCAAACCGACATCTGGGTAAGATTCCAGAAGCAACGGGGCCATAACTGTACTTATGTCTGTGCCGATGACGCACACGGCACCCCCATTATGCTCAAGGCTGATCAGCTCGGAATAACACCCGAAACACTGATCGCCCAAGTTAGCCAGGATCATCAACGTGATTTCTCCGGCTTCATGGTGGGATTCGACAATTACTACACAACCCACTCGGAAGAAAACAAGCACTTTGCTTCTCTGATCTACACACGCTTGCGGGACAATGGTCATATTGCAAAAAAAACCATTACGCAAGCCTACGATCCTGAAAAAGAGATGTTTCTGCCGGATCGCTTTGTTAAGGGAGACTGCCCAAAATGTGGAGCGCTTGACCAGTATGGCGACTCCTGTGAAAAATGCGGCGCAACCTATAGCCCTGTGGACTTGAAAAACGCTTACTCTGCAATTTCAGGTGCCAAACCAATTGAAAAGGAATCGGAGCATTACTTCTTTAAACTCGGCGACTTTGAACAGTTCTTGCGTAACTGGGTAGATAAGCATGTTCAAAGCCAAATGGTTCATAAGTTGAATGATTGGTTTGAGTCTGGTCTACAAAATTGGGATATCTCCCGTGATGCACCGTACTGGGGTTTTGAAATTCCGGATGCGCCGGGTAAATATTTTTATGTGTGGCTGGATGCGCCTATCGGCTATATGGCCAGTTTTAAAAATTGGTGCGATAACACCGGTATCGATTTCGACGAATACTGGAATAAGGGATCAGACACCGAGCTTTATCACTTTATCGGCAAAGATATTGCGTATTTTCACACACTGTTTTGGCCTGCGATGCTTGAAGGTGCCGGCTTCCGCAAACCGGACGGTGTTTTCTGCCATGGATTCCTGACCGTTGACGGACAAAAAATGTCCAAGTCGCGCGGTACTTTTATTATGGCAGAAACGTACCTCAAGCACCTCCGACCTGAATACCTCCGCTATTACTTCGCTGCCAAATTAAGTTCAGGCATTGATGATATTGATTTAAACCTTGAAGATTTTCGTATGCGGGTTAATGCGGATCTCGTCAACAAGGTTGTTAATATTGCATCACGCTGCGCAGGCTTCATTTACAAACTATTTGATGGAAAGCTCTCGGCACAGTTATCAGCCCCTGAACTATATCAGGAAGCAGTTAACGCAGGCGATTCAATTGCTGAGTCCTATGAAAAGCGCGAATTCGGACGCGCCATGCGTGAGATCATGGCATTAGCCGACAAAGCAAATCAATATATCGACACCGCTGAGCCGTGGGTACTAGCCAAGCAAGAAGGTAAACAACAGGAAGTACAAGACTGCTGTTCCATGGGTATCAATCTTTTCAGGGTTATCTGCACATACCTTGCACCTGTCCTTCCGCAGGTTGCAGAAGATGTAAAAACGTTTTTAAACGTGGAAACACTGCTGTGGGATGACATCCAACAGCCGCTGACAAGCCACTCTGTTAATAAGTTCAAACCCCTCATGCAACGCGTTGATGAAGACAAGATTGCTGCGTTAATTGAAGGCAGCAAACAAACAATGGAGGCTACAGCGGCAATACAAAAAACCGCCGCACCGTCGCCACTGGGTGATGATCCTATCTCTGACACTATTTCGTTTGATGATTTTGCTAAAGTCGACCTGCGTGTCGCCCTTATTGTAAAAGCGGAACATGTCGATGGCGCCAAAAAGTTATTACGACTCACGCTTGACCTGGGCGGCGAGACACGCAATGTGTTTGCCGGTATAAAATCAGCCTATTCTCCAGAAGATCTGGAAGGCAAACTTACCGTAATGGTCGCTAATTTAGCACCACGAAAAATGAAATTCGGCGTTTCAGAAGGAATGGTGTTAGCGGCGGGCCCAGGCGGCGAAGATCTTTGGATTCTAGAACCTCACCCAGGTGCTCAAGCTGGCATGCGCATTAAATAACACAATGTGAGGCTCATTCCTACTTCCTAATTTAAAGGCCCCTTCGGGCCTTTTTTATTGCTCACTTTCCTTGTTTCATGTCATTTGACACTTTTTTAAAACTTTCAAGAACGCTCTAAAAGAGAGCAAGTGCACTAAAATCATTCACTTAACATTAACAAAAAATATGAAATTCAAACACCCTTACTTCAAAATAAGCACAAACCCCTACGTAGTTTAAACGTTGTAATATACGTTCATTTTTGGAAATATTGTTTACTGATAGAGCGTTTTTTGTGAATGATGGGTATTTTTAAATACCGACTACACTAAAAACAGATAAACGAGTCATGAAATAATAAACAATAATAAAAACAGGTATGACCTTTGCATTATTCTCCACAGGGTGTTGCCTTACGATGCAACACAAACCAGAACACTACAAAAATAAATTCACTGATCCCAGGAGGATTACTCTAATGATGAAGACGAGTCTAATTACCGCAGCAGTTCTTTCAGTAAGCTTCGCTGGTCACGCTATGGCAGAAGGAACATTAGATGCAGTTAAAGCACGTGATGTAGTGCAATGCGGTGTAACAACCGGACTAGCTGGCTTTTCAAACCCAGATGAAAAAGGCAACTGGAAAGGCTTGGATGTTGATGTATGCCGCGCCGTTGCAGCTGCAGCACTAGGTGACGCCAGTAAAGTTAAATATATTCCTCTGACCGCTAAAGAGCGCTTTACGGCTCTGCAATCAGGTGAAATTGATATCCTGTCCCGCAACACAACCTGGACGCAAACACGTGACACACAGCTAGGTTTAAACTTCGCGGGCGTGAACTATTACGACGGTCAGGGCTTTATGGTTTCCAAAAAGCTAGGGGTTAAAAGCGCAACAGAACTCGATGGTGCCGCATTTTGTATCCAGGCTGGGACAACAACCGAATTGAACTTGGCGGATTACTTCCGACAAAAAGGTATGTCTTTCTCCCCTGTTGTATTTGATACGTCTGACCAAACAGCTAAAGGCTTCGATGCAGGCCGTTGTGATGTACTGACATCAGACCAATCACAGCTTTATGCTATTCGTATCAAACTAGAAAATCCTGATTCGGCAATGGTTTTACCTGAAGTGATTTCAAAAGAGCCTCTGGGTCCTGTTGTGCGCCAAGGTGATGACCAATGGTTTAACGTGGTTAAGTGGTCTTACAATGCGATGCTAAATGCTGAAGAGCTCGGTATTACTTCAGCTAATGCAGATGAAATGAAAAATTCTTCTACTAACCCTGATGTTCGCCGTCTGCTCGGCCTTGAAGGACCAAAAGGTAACGGCCTTGGGCTAAATGACGATTGGGCTTATCAGATCGTTAAACAGGTCGGAAACTACGGAGAGTCATTTGAAAACAATGTGGGTATGAACTCACCGTTAAAAGTAAGCCGTGGTCTTAATGCACTATGGACAAACGGTGGTTTACAGTACGCACCACCGATGCGTTAATCACTCTTAGTCGGGTATAGGGGACTCCCTTATATCCTTCTATAATTGATTCAAGATGAGGGGGGATTACTTCCCCCTTCTATAGGCTCCGTGGAGAATTCAATGTCGACACCAGATCGATCTATTAAAGAGAATTCTGCAACCCAACCAAGCAGCGGTCGCTTCTGGAATGATCCGGATAAACGCGCCCTGCTTTTCCAAGTATTACTTGTCTTGGGTATTGCTGCCGTCTTCCTCTATATTATCAACAACACGCTATCCAACCTTGAGCAGCGTGGTATCACCACCGGTTTTGCTTTTCTCGATGTAGAAGCAGGTTTCGGTATTTTACAGTCGTTAATTCCCTATACAGAAACAGACTCTTATGGCCGTACTTTTCTGGTCGGATTACTGAACACTGTTTTGGTTTCTGTATTAGGTATTATTGCTGCAACTATTTTAGGCTTCTTCCTAGGCGTTGGCCGGCTATCAAAAAACTGGCTGATATCCAAAATTTGTACCGTTTATATTGAAATATTCCGTAATATCCCTCTCTTGTTGCAGATATTTTTCTGGTACTTTGCCGTTCTACGAACACTCCCCAGCCCACGACAAAGTATAGAATTTTTAGGCAGTTTTCTTAATATACGTGGTTTATATCTGCCTGAACCTGTTGGAACTGACGGTTTTAACATGGTTTGGATTGCTTTTTTTACTGGTCTTACGGCCACATGGTTAATGAAGCGTTGGGCAGATAAGCGGCGTGACGATACGGGCCAGGATTTCCCAACCTTATATGCAGGCCTAGGTCTTATCTTGGGCTTACCATTGGCTGTATTCCTCATCATGGGAATGCCGCTAACCGTTGAGCACCCTGAACTAAAAGGCTTTAACTTTGTCGGTGGCATGGTATTAATTCCAGAATTGATGGCATTATGGTTCGCACTGACAATTTACACCGCCGCCTTCATCGCTGAGATCGTTCGAGGAGGCATTCTTTCTGTCCCCAATGGCCAGCTGGAAGCAGCCAGTGCTTTGGGCCTTCCACGAGGAAGAACTCTCCGGTTTATTATTCTTCCTCAGGCATTGCGTGTCATTATTCCTCCACTCACCAGTCAATACCTCAACCTGACAAAAAACTCGTCGCTTGCCACAGCCATTGGTTACCCAGATCTGGTTTCTGTCTTTGCAGGAACCACACTGAACCAAACAGGCCAGGCAATTGAGGTTATTTTCATGACGATGGCGGTATACCTGACACTCAGTATCCTGACATCCATCTTTATGAACTGGTATAACAGCCGTAAAGCCCTGATTGAGCGATAGGTGGAGATAAACGATGAAATATGATTTAGAACCCACCCTACCAGCCCCATCCAGTACGACTGGAGTACTTGGCTGGATGCGAAGAAACTTATTTAGCAATGCTACAAATTCGATCGCCACACTGGTGATAGGCTATTTTTTAGTCACACTCCTCGGTCCTGCCTTGCAATGGGCATTTATCGACGCCGACTGGATTGGCGACTCACGAGCAGCCTGCAGCAGCGGTGGCGCATGCTGGGTATTTATTACCTATCGCATGGACCAATTCATGTATGGATTCTATCCAGAGGCTGAATATTGGCGCATTAACACCACCTTTCTGATCTTTGCAGTGGCCATTGTCTGGCTTGTATCAGACAAAGCACCGTATAAAGGCTATGTCTCGATATTTGTGCTTTTCATCTATCCCGTCATCGCTTTTTACCTGCTCTATGGTGGAAGTTTTGGTCTGGACGTTGTTGAAACACATAAATGGGGTGGTCTAAGCCTGACACTGGTACTCGCCGTTATTGGTATAGTTGCAGCCATGCCATTCGGCATATTATTAGCACTAGGACGACGCTCTAATATGCCGATCGTTAAGTCATTCTCAGTTATCTATATTGAGTTTTGGCGAGGTGTTCCGTTAATTACCGTACTGTTCATGGCTTCCGTCATGCTGCCCTTGTTTGTTCCTGAAGAGATAACCTTTGATAAGCTGCTGCGCGCCTTAATCGGCATCATCTTATTCCAATCGGCCTATATGGCAGAGGTTATTCGCGGTGGCTTGCAGGCCATTCCGAAAGGCCAATATGAAGCAGCTGACGCCTTAGGCCTTAGCTATTGGAAATCAATGTCACTGATCATTCTTCCACAAGCACTTAAATTGATGATCCCGGGTATTGTGAACACCTTTATTGCGCTGTTCAAAGATACCAGTCTGGTACTTATCATCGGTTTGTTCGATATCCTGGCCATTGTTCAGGCAGCCAATAGTGATGCTGCTTGGCTCGGATTTTCAACGGAAGGTTATATTTTTGTTGCTTTTGTTTTCTGGGTCTTCTGTTTTGGTATGTCACGTTATAGCCAAAACCTTGAGAAGCGTCTACAAACCGGCCACAACACGCGTTAAAGACGTGGAGATAATTTTATGAGTACACAAGATGCACGCGAAGTATCCGATAAATTAATGATCGAACTTCGAAATATGAACAAATGGTATGGCGACTTCCACGTCCTGAAAAACATCAACCTGGAAGTTAAAAAGGGTGAACGAATCGTTATCTGCGGACCTTCAGGTTCAGGAAAGTCGACAATGATCCGTTGTATCAACCGCCTGGAAGAACACCAAAAAGGCGACATCATCGTTAACGGTGTAGAACTCACCAACGACCTTAAAAATATTGAAACGATTCGCAAAGATGTCGGCATGGTGTTCCAGCACTTTAATCTTTTTCCACATCTGACCGTTTTAGAAAATTGCTGCCTGGCACCTATCTGGGTCAAAAAAGAGCCGCGTAAGCAAGCTGAAGCAACCGCAATGCAGTACCTTGAGCGCGTCAGGATACCGGAGCAGGCTCTGAAATATCCCGGGCAGCTTTCTGGAGGGCAGCAGCAACGTGTTGCCATTGCTCGCTCTCTTTGTATGAACCCTGACGTTATGCTTTTTGATGAACCTACATCGGCACTCGACCCTGAAATGATCAAAGAGGTGCTCGATGTCATGATTGAGCTAGCAGATGAAGGCGGCATGACCATGTTGTGCGTAACTCATGAAATGGGCTTCGCCAAAACAGTGGCCGATCGCGTAATTTTCATGGATGCCGGACAGATCATCGAAGAAAATGAACCGCACGAGTTCTTCAATAACCCTCAGCACGAACGTACTCAGCTATTCCTTAGCCAGATACTTCAACACTGATTGAACACCATGCAAATCGAAGCGGCCAATTGGCCGCTTTTTTTATAGCAGCCAACCGTGATTCCCCCGGCTAACTATGTTAAAAACAGCGCTTGTTTTTATCTTAATCGTTTTCTGAGTCAGCACTTCAATAAAAACAGGAGCCCCAATGACACCCGAAACTTTCATTGCCCAACTTATTCCTCACCTTCCTTCAGATTCTGGCACATCAAAAAAGCTCGATTTTGAAGATACCATGGCCGTGATTACCGAACATTTTAATTATGTCCCCAGCGCATTTACCAATGGCACCAGCGACACGCGTGTTTCCAATTCAGCAGGCCAGAATGAAGGGTCATGTAAAATTTTTGCATTTGCAAAGCTCTTAGGATTAAACGAAGAGCAAACACTGCTTTGCTTTGGGCGCTTTTATCAGGATGTAATAAATACACCTGACGGCACAGACCACGGTAATATCCGTAACTTCATGCGCGATGGCTGGAAAGGTATTCTTTTTGAAGGGCAGGCGCTTACCCGAAAGTAAACGCCTGTGTGGAACCCGGCTTGTTCTTATGCAAGTCGGTCATCTGCAATTGTATAATGCGGATCTTCTATCAAATTCACTTCGACAAGACTACCGGCCTTTTCAAGCAGATCGATACACTCTTGGCTCAAATGGCGTAAGTGCAGCGTTTTTCCCGCCGCCATATAACGCTCAGCAACCGCATCAATTGCTTCAATTCCGGAGTGATCCATTACACGGGAATCTTTAAAATCGATGATGACATCATCGGGATCACTTTTTGGTTTGAAGTTATCCCGAAAGCTTTGTGCCGATGCAAAGAAAAGCGGGCCGTGAGAAAGATAAACTTTTGTTTTTCCCTCATCCTCAGTCCAGGTTTCAAACTCCACATGTTTAGCGTGTTTCCAGGCAAACATAAGGGCAGACATAATAACACCCACAACAACAGCAATTGCTAAATCACTGATTACCGTCACAACAGTAACCGTTAACACAACCATCAAATCGGCTTTTGGAACCTTGCCCCATAAGCGTAAGCTAGCCCATTCAAACGTCGCAATCACAACAATAAACATCACACCAACCAGTGCTGCAACGGGAATCATCTCGATCAGGCTTGCACCCACTAAAATAAAGGCCAGCAAAAATAGCGCCGCTGAAATACCCGACGCACGCCCACGACCGCCTGAGTTGATATTGATCATACTCTGACCAATCATGGCACAACCGCCCATGCCACCAAAGAAACCGGTTACAACATTAGCAACCCCCTGCCCCATACACTCTTTATTACTCCGGCCGCGTGTTTCTGTCACCTCATCAATCAAAGTAAGGGTTAACAAAGATTCGATCAAACCAATAGCCGCCAGAATAATCGCGTAAGGAAGAATGATATAAAAGGTTTCAAACGTCAGCGGTACGCTTGGAATACTAAAGGTCGGTAAACCACCGGCTATCGTCGCATACGGATCACCGGTCATATTAATCAACACATCCTGAACTGTGCGGGTATCCAGATCGAGAAAAATAACCAGCAGGCTCACAGCAAGAATAGCAGCTAATGAGGAAGGAATAGCGCGGGTTAATTTAGGTAAAAAGTGAATAATAGCCATTGTCAGAGCAACCAGCCCCAACATCATGCCCATCTCCCCACCTTGCAACCACTGCAGTTCACCCGCGTCATCGGTAAACTTAAACTGTTTCATTTGTGCCAGGAAAATAACAATCGCCAAACCGTTTACAAAACCTAACATCACCGGATGCGGCACCAGTCGAATAAACTTTCCTAAGCGAAAAACCCCAGCCAAGAGCTGGAAAATCCCCATTAATACAACCGTGGCAAACAGATACTCAACCCCATGCAGAGCAACCAGACTCACCATCACTACGGCTAAAGCACCGGTAGCTCCCGAAATCATGCCAGGTCGGCCACCGATAGTCGCGGTAATTAAGCCCACCATGAAAGCGGCATACAGTCCGACTAAGGGCTCGACTCCCGCAACAAATGCGAACGCTACGGCTTCAGGCACCAGCGCCAATGAGACGGTCAGTCCGGAAAGGAGGTCGTTTTTCATACTTTGAGTTTTAGAAACGAGCAATTGAAACATTCATAGCCTCGATTGAATTTTTGGAAAAACACGCTGAAAAGCTGCGAATTTTAGCAGAAAAGCATACAAGTGTCAGAAAAGACTCCGATCAACGAGCAAGATAACAGCCATTCTTTTCGATAAACCTGGTGTCTGGTTACTATAGAAATAAACAAGCATCACTAACAGACGTGTTTAGCGCCTCGTTAAGTTCGCAAATCTCGCTGACTCATTAATTTATCTCTTAAATGACCTAGCTCATGCTGAGAAAGATCGTAGGCTAAACGGCGTAACTCATCACTAATATGCGCATGGTAAAACGATTGTAAGCTGGCTAAATTGCGCCAGGCGGGGGGCATATCATTGATTCGGCTGACCATCCCTCCTGCCGAATCCTCAACCATATATTTTATCAAACCTATCCCGCTCAGCAACAAGCGAGAAAGACACATAGGACAAGGTTCGAGAGAAACCAGCAGTTTCAACTGACCAGCAGGGTACTGATCCCGAAAATCAGCTTCGTATGCATCAACAACGCGCATTTCAGCATGCCCCGCAGAACAAAAGCTCTCTGAAAAAACCTGATTATGCGCTTCGACCAATATATCACCTGATTGATCTAGCAATACCGCCGCCACTCCGTAATTACCGGATTGCAATGCCTGCAACGCTAACTGACAACAGCGTAACCCAGCCTCTTCATCCCGGTACTCAGGGTTAATGGTGTAATGACTAATACGATGTTCCAACGCTGATAACTTCATAATTACCCCTTACCTTTAACCACACACTTAATGGCTACTCACATCATGGCCTTACCGAAATTTACACCCATTTAATCCTTGCTCATCACGACCAAAATGACAATTGTTGTTGCACCTCTGTCTCGCAGCTATCCAGACGAAAACCTAAACCCAATAACCTTACCGGTTTGCTTGCCCTTTGATACCCCTGCTTCATTAACCCTGCAAATAGTGATTCGGCATGAAGCGCAGAGCGATGTTCGATTGTCGTTTGAGTAAAATCACTGAACTTTATTTTTACCATTATCCCCTGAATAACACCGCCACCTTTCAGACGATTATGGCGCTGTTGTAATTGCTGATAAAGATCAGGAATATATGAGAGGCATTCGTTTATAGTTTTTAAGTCTTTAGAAAATGTATGTTCGACACTCACCGATTTTCGGACGCGCTGAGTAACCACTTCCCTGTTATCCACTCCACGGCTTAACTCAAATAAACGCTCTCCGAACCGTCCAAAATGCTCTGCCAAATGCTCTTTACTTAATCTTTTCAAATCAGCACAGGTCGTCACTTCCATTAATTCAAGTTTTTCAGCTGTTTTACTGCCAACACCATGCAGTTTTTTAACCGCGAGCTTTTCAACAAATACATCAACTTGCTCCGGACGTATAACACACAAACCATCCGGTTTATTCCAATCACTTGCCACCTTTGCTAAAAATTTATTCGGTGCGACACCTGCTGAAATCGTAATGCCCGTTACTTCAAACACTCGTTGTCTCAACATTTCAGCGATGCGCGTAGCACTTCCTTGCAAAAGCTCACTATCCGACACATCCAGATAAGCCTCATCTAATGAAAGCGGCTCAACCTTATCGGTCACCTCTCGATAAATATGCATAATCTGCTGCGAAACCTTCCGATATTTTTCCATCTGTCCGGGTATAACAGTTAATGTAGGACAGAGCTTTAATGCATAAGCAGTTGCCATAGCAGAGCGCACACCAAATGCCCTGGCAGGGTAATTACAGGTGGCAATAACCCCTCTCCTATCTGAACGCCCGCCAATAGCCAAGGGAATATCACGATACTCAGGGTTATCTCTCATCTCGACAGCTGCAAAAAAACAGTCGCAGTCACAATGAATAATCTTTCGCATAGCAAAGCCATGTAGCTGTATATAAACCCAGTATAGCTAACTATTTCTTTACAGCCTAGTTGCCTGAGGAAACGCCAATTCACCTCCCTTATATAAACCATCATTAGAACCCATCCTGCATAACCGCAATGTCATACGTTTGTCATTTTGTCGTCAACTCTTTGCCACATTACTGCCATATTCTTTATGGCAAATAAGCTTCACAACAGGACACCATGGTGATTAACGTAGAACAGGTATTGATGCATAAATACCCTGCTTTTTCTGAAAAACCGGCTCCCTTTCGTCGCTCTGCTATTTTTTGCTTACGCCGTTTAGTGCATGAAAATGAGATCAATCACTTTCTTTCTGAAAATAATGGCGCCACTGGTTTTGAGTTTGTCGATAAGGTTCTGGACTATTTCAATTTCAGCTATAGCCTTAGCCATAATGATCGGATGAATATCCCATCCTCAGGCAGAGTTGTCATTGTAGCCAACCATCCGTTAGGCGCACTGGATGGGTTAGCACTATTAAAGCTCGTCGGTGAAGTACGTCGCGATGTGCGTATTATCGCCAATGATGTCTTGAACCATGTTGAACAACTGAGCCCTTTATTTTTACCCGTCGATAATTTAGGCAAAAGCACGCGCAAACAAGATATTGAGCGCATTGTTAACTCACTTAAACGTGAAGAAGCTGTCATCGTCTTCCCGGCAGGTGAGGTGTCTCGTGCCGGTATGACGGGTATTAAAGACAGTAAATGGAACAGCGGTTTCTTGCGCTTTGCTCGCAAAGCAAACGCCCCCATTTTACCCATTTATATGGGCGGCAAGAATTCATCTCTTTTTTATGGAATGTCATATATCAACAAATCATTATCCGCCCTGCTATTGGCAAGAGAGATGTTTAATAAGAAATCAGTCACGATTCCGGTACGCATAGGCCAGGCGATTCCTTTCAGTCAAATTGAAGCAGTTCCGCTGTCAACTTCCGAAAAGACTAAATTACTGCGCAAGCATCTATACCGTATCGCCAAACGTAAAAGCCCATTATTCGTAACTGAAAAAACCATTGCACACCCTCAAGACAGACGCGCATTAAAACAAGAACTGAAAGAAGCTGAATTACTCGGTGAAACGGCTGATGGTAAAAAGATATACCTGTTTGATTACCAGCCAGACTCAGCGGTTATGCAAGAAGTAGGACGTTTGCGCGAGATCTCTTTTCGCTGTGTTGGCGAAGGCACTGGTGAAAAGAAGGACTTGGATAATTATGATCGTTATTACCGTCACCTGATCTTATGGGACGAAGACGATTTGGAGATAGCCGGAGCATACCGGTTAGCAGAAGCTCATAAGCTCATTCATGATGAGCATAGTCCGCTCTATAGTGAAACTCTCTTCCAATACAGTGATGCGATGAAGCCTTACTTTGAGCAAGGTATAGAGCTAGGCAGAAGTTTTGTTCAACCGAGATACTGGGGCCGACGTAGCCTCGATTACCTCTGGTATGGTATTGGTGCATATTTGAAGAAACACCCGGAGGTTCGCTATATGTTCGGGCCCGTGAGCCTGAGTAACAGCTACCCAAAACCAGCTAAAGATATGCTGATCTGGTTTTATCAGCATTATTTTGGTGATGAAAACCGCTTAGCAAAAGCTAATATGCCTTACCAACTTTCTCGTGATGAGCAAACCAGCCTACGTCAGTTATTTTGCGGGAATGATTACAAAGCTGATTTTAAAATTCTGAAGGAACAACTGGATTACATGGGGGTATCCGTCCCTACCCTGTATAAGCAATACAGCGAGCTTTGTACACAAGGAGGTGTATGTTTTATGGACTTTAGCGTTGATGCTGATTTTAACTATTGTGTTGATGGATTAGTCATGGTTGATATGCATTTCGTAAAGGAAAACAAATATCAACGCTACGTGGGAAAAGAAAAACGAACAAAGATGCTGACAACACTCAATGGATAAACACTGCTCTCAATGCGTAAATAGTACTCGGCAACAATACCAAATGTGCTATGGCTCGCTCCAGCAATAAAACGAAAGTCTTCCCTATGGCTGATTGTCATTATATTCTGTTATGACTATTTAGCCATTGAGTCGATTATGAGCCCCGTTGTTATCATCATTTTAGGTATCCTGCTGCTAGCAGGAATGTTCTGGATAAAAACTGTACCGGCAGATCGCAGAGGTGCTGCTGTCTTTAAAATGCTGATTCTTTTAGGTATCGCTATCATCGTCATTCTGACAGTTACCGGACGCCTTCATTGGATGGGAGCAATACTCGCCAGTTTCTTCCTGCTTTTTAAGAAATACAGTGGCGTGATCAGAGTATTCCCTTTTTTACGATACCTATTTGGTAAACACACATCAGGACGCACCTATACAAGCACAAAAAACGGCTTCAAAATGACCCGCGAGGATGCACTGAAAGTTCTGGATTTAGAGGAAGGCTGCTCGTCAGAAGATATTATTCAAGCACATCGAAAGCTCATGCAAAAACTTCATCCTGACCGAGGTGGAAATGACTACCTAGCCGCCCAAGTGAATGAAGCCAGAAATGTGCTGCTGAACAAGTAGCGACTCTAGTAACAGCTCTAGTAACAGCTCTAGTAATTATTCTGCTCGCTTTAACTCAAAGCTGGAACGCCCAAACACCGATGAAAAGCCCTCCTGAACAAAACCACCGGAACGAGTCCGTTTAAACAGTAAAAATGACTCCTGTTCCTGGTCATCCTGATGAGTAAAGTGCAGTACCAACTTATCATTATTTTTCCACTGCCATTCGCCCTTCATCACAATAAGCGACTGCCCGTTACGATAATCCAAAAGCATAGTAGCTATGTTATCAGCCAACAAATCAAGAACAACGAACGCTTCATTATCACTTAACTCATTACTATAGCGCCCCAGCAAGGCACGATTTGTCAAATCACCGCGACGTGCACATCCATAAAAAAGATCGCCATCCAAGGCCAGTTCAGCGCTCCAGCGAAACCAAACACCGCCAACTCCCTTACAGGACTGATCGCGAACAGTTAATCGAAATGAATGAGATTGTCCTCTGACGTTTTTCAGCTCTCCCTGCCAAATACCCTGTCGCCCTTCAAACTCATCAACAGGAAAACGTAACGTCCGTAAATTCTCATAAGACTGAATCCGAACAGCATCAGGCAAAATATCAGCCAGCCATAATGAATCACTTCCCTCTGCCCGGAAACGGATGCCCGACAGGTCAACATGACACATCTTGCTACCACCTCCAGCGACTGCAACATCATCTACACGCCACACGAGATCAGTTCCCTGCTCGGCTTGTACTTCCATGTAAACGGGAATCTCGATACCCAAAAACTGTTCGGAAAACCTTTTTCCAAGAAGGCCACGCACATCCTCCAGCTTTCGCCTTTCTTGGCTGTAACAAGGTGTCATAACAAAGCCGGCGGCTTCTTTACTGACAATCCCCCTGACAAATTCAATGTGAGAGTTTTTGGGTTTGATACCCAAAGAATCGACACAGCCTGTGAGAGCCATAGAGATTAAAACAAGAAGAACAGAAAACTTATTTATTCTCTGCATAGTTGACGAAATCCTTTCTATGTACCATAAATAAACACAATGCATACTAAAATATATGTAAAGCGTAATTAACTCAGGACACCCTATTAATGGCAAGACCCGCAGAGTTTGATAGAAGCGAAGTACTCAACAAAGCCATGGAGGTTTTTTGGAGAACGGGGTACACCGCAACATCAGTCACTGATCTTGTAAATGCCACTCATCTTAAACCTGGTTCATTGTACGGCGCCTTTAATAGCAAGCGCGGCCTATTCCTAGAGGTTATTGATAATTACGCGAATCGCAGCTTAACACGCATCAGCGAATGCATGGAACAGTCAGACTCAGCGATTGAAGCTATTACCTTTTTCTTCCGACGCTTATGTCAGGAAATTGAATGCGACAAGATTGGTAAAGGCTGTCTGATGGTTAATACTTTGCTAGAGCTCGCAACCGAAGATGATGGCATACGCTTAAAGGTTACTGAGTACCTTAAACGTATTGAACACTACTTTTATATTTCACTTGAGAACAGTCGATTAAAAGGTGAAATCAAAGCAGACACTGATTGTGATAGCCTTGCCAAAATGCTGATGACCGGCATATGGGGGTTACGCGTGATGAGTACGACCCGGCCTGACCCCGTCATATATTCCAGCATTGTGAACCATTTATTGTCTTCTCTTCATCACATAAAAACTTAAACAGTTCTCTTTTATTCAGTAACGTCCCCAATAAGAGACATCCTAACCCTATGTTTTATATATAGTTGCTGACAAAAAATAAGCATTTGACTCTTATCGGAGACATTTTCACCTGCCTCGCTCTTAAAAAAATACCAACCAATACCAAACACAAAAATAAATAACTGATATATATGAATTTTTTATATAAAGGCATGAAAATTGATGTAGGCAATCATAAAAATCATATTTTCAGTGGAGATTTTCTAATGCACCTACTCATAACACTCACTTTATCTATCTTATCAAGCATGCATCTCGCTGCTGCAACTGCTCAGTTGCCTGAAACTGATACACAAGAGTACCTCAACCCCAAAAGTATTATGTTAAACCTTGATAACGATAAAGATGGCCGTCTTAATTATCTGGAAGCCATGGCAGAGACAGAGATTGCAGATCGTTTCCTACAATTGGATCTTGACCAAAATGGCCTTTTGAGCATCAATGAACTAACAGCACCTAAGAAAATGAATGCCAGCCAGTTAAAGATATTACTGACATTTGCTTCACTTCAATCCATCTAAATCAAAACTCTATATAATCTATATCAGCCCAGCGAAGCAAACATGCACTTCGTGCATACTTACACTTAACCTAAAGGCTAAAATTAAGGATAATCAACTCATCATCCGTTACGAGAATAAGGCAATATGATACTGTCCTCCTGGGCTTGGCAGCCGCGCTCCTTGAGACAATTGGTATTCATTGCCTTTTTTCTGATCATTAGCCCTTTCGGTTATATGCTGTATAAAACCAGCAATGTTTTAGAAAACCAGCTGCAAGAGAGTTATAGGCAGACCCATATGGCCCTGCAACTCAGCCAGCAAAATAATATGTTTGAACGCTTAGCTGAAGATATCGTCCGCTCAGCCACACAGTTTCGTATTGTTCAACTTCCTGCTATTAAAGAACGTATGGATGAACAGATTGAAAATTTTAACAATCAGCTGTCCGTTCACATGTTCCTTACCGAGCAAAATCAACATAGACGTCGCTTCGAGGCACTCTTTTTAGCGGTTCAAACAGACCCTTTAGATGAATCCATTGATACATTGCCACAACTCGCCCGTGATCAGGCCGAAGAAAGCTATCGCAAAATGGAAGCTGAACTGAACAGTTTGCAAGAACAAGCTCGCATTAACCGACAAGCACTTTGGTTGCAAACCACATTGTTAGTGCTGGCAACCCTTGGATTAATGCTTTTTTTCTCAACTGTCATTACCCGACCTATCGCTGAACTGATAAGCCGTATTCAGGCTATTGGGCGTCGCGAGGATTTACCTGCAGCCCCGATACGAGGCCCGAAGGAAATCGTTACATTAAACAATAAAATCCTATGGCTGGATGAACACCTCCAGAAATTGGAGCAGGTTAAACTAGAGTTCATTCAACACATATCGCATGAATTGAAAACGCCATTAACCACACTCAGGGAGGGAGCAGACTTACTCGCAGAAGAGGTGCCTGGAGCACTGAACAAACAACAACAACATGTTGTCTCTCTTATTCAGGCAAGCAGCATAAACTTGCAAAGGCTAATCGAACAATTACTTGATTATAATCGGCTTCAACAAATACACTCAATCGAATTACAGCAAGTCGACATCCATCAAGCCATCATGGATGCAGTCACACCTTTACAGCTAATAATCTCAGAAAAATCGATACGGCTAACGCTTCCCGAAACATCACATGTGATTCGATCAGACCCAGGCATGCTACACCGCATCATCGGGAATCTGGTTTCTAATGCCATTTACTATACCAACCATAATGGGCATGTCATTATTACCTCACGTATCTACGACAAAACCTTAATACTAGATATTGAGAATAACGGCTCTGCTATTCCCTCCGCTGATGTAGAAAAGATATTCGAACCCTTTTATCAAGGCAAAAAAAGGCGCACCGGACCGCTAAAAGGCACAGGGATAGGTTTAAGTATTGCAATGGAAGCTAGCAGGGCAATGCATGGTAAACTTACACTACATACTAATAGTGAGGGTAAAATTGTTTTTCGCCTGTGTTTGCCTTTAGAACCTAAATAACCACGTTGTTTATTTGAAGTAAGTTACCGATATGACTATGCAATCTTTACTAATTATTATGCTCCCTGCTCTATTATTAGGCGGATGCCAATCAATTCCCAACCTACAGAAGCCAATAAGCACCTTGCTACCAAATTGCTTTCTACCTGAAGCAGCTGTAAAACAGTTTCTAGAAGACGAACACCTTTACATGACTGCAAATTCAGAACAACGTATGCAGATGTTAAACGATACAAAATCGAGCCCTGAACGGTTAGCCAATTTACTCAGCAGCCCGGGACATGAAAAAGCATCACTTGAGAAATCCTTACTATTATTTAACGAACTACCTTTACTGCCAAACGAATCTTGTCTGGCGGATCGATATCTTTATCTAAGGTTAAGGCAAACTCAGGCACACTTAAGTATTATAGAAGAGTTACAATCAGTTACAGCTCGCTTAAACACAGCAAAGGTTACAATTGAAACCCAGCAGCAGCAAATTGACGCTCTCACTCAGATTGAACAAGCAATCACCCGTCAACGTGAGGAACCTTAAATGATAACCCACCATTCACGCATTCTTCTTGTAGACGACGACAGAGGTGTACGTACCCTCTTGTCTATGCGCCTGGAAGCCTCTGGGTATCAGGTTATAACCGCAGAAAACGGTGAAGAAGCATTGCGGCTGCTACACAACGAAAACGTTGACCTGGTATTAACTGACCTACGCATGGATGAAATGGATGGGCTAATGCTGTTCAAGCATGTGCAGCAAAACTGGCCGGGACTACCCGTTATCATTATTACAGCACACGGATCTATTCCTGAGGCAGTCACTGCGACTCAACAAGGTGTCTTCGGTTTCCTGACCAAACCAATTGAAAAAGTGGAATTACTCGACACCGTTAAAGCCGCACTGGTCTCGGCAGAACGTCGCAGAAATACTCAATGGCGTGATGACATCATTACAAAAAGCCCTGTTATGCAGCACTTATTGGATCAAGCACACCGTGTTGCCGAGTCTGATGTCAGTGTGTTAATTACCGGCCCCAGCGGAAGCGGAAAAGAACTGATGGCACGCGCTATTCATCAGGCCAGCCATCGTGCAAAACATAAATTTATTGCCATCAATTGCGGCGCGTTGCCTGAACAACTACTTGAATCAGAACTCTTCGGACATACGAAAGGCTCTTTTACCGGTGCTATATCCAATCATGTGGGGCTTTTTCAGGCTGCCCATGGTGGTACACTTTTTCTTGATGAAATTGGGGATATGCCGCAACCATTGCAGGTGAAATTACTCCGTGTATTACAAGAACGGGTTATCCGGCCAGTAGGTTCCGTTGATAATATCGATATTGATGTACGTGTTATTTCAGCAACACATCGCAACCTTGATCAGGCCATGCAAAGTGAAGACTTTCGTGAGGATCTCTACTATCGCTTAAATGTTGTAAACATTGAATTACCGCCATTACGTGATCGGCCAGAAGACATTCCGGTGCTTGCCAGACATTTCTTGGCAAAAGCGACGCAACAACACAACCGTAAAGTTCGCAATATATCGCCTGGCGCCCTCCACCTTCTGGCACAAGCGGCGTGGCCTGGAAATGTACGGCAGTTACAAAATGTTATGGAGAAAGTGGTAGCACTGAGTGCCAGCCCTGTTATTTCTGAAGGCTTGGTTGCTAATGCATTATCAAATCAAGAGCTGGTTATCCCCTCCTTTAACGAAGCGCGTGCTGATTTTGAGAAACGCTACCTGATTAAATTAATGCAGGTCACTGAAGGCAATGTGACTCACGCCGCACGTATCGCCCAACGAAACAGAACCGACTTTTATAAACTATTAAACAGACACAGTATCGAAGCGGCAGAATTCAAAGCGTCGGCTAATGCAGTTGCCATGAACGAGGGACAAAAAGCACGTAAAGCCAGCTAGCCATTAGCGGCCTATATCCGCAAATTTAGCAGATGTCAGCATAGCTAAATCAGCTGCTGACATCTCTATCTCCAGCCCTCTCTTACCTGCACTGAAGAAAACCATCTCAAACTCAGTGGCCGTTTCATCAATAATGGTTGGTAACTGTCTTTTCTGACCTAACGGACTAATCCCTCCCACAATGTAGCCGCTACTACGCTCAGCCGCCTGAGCTTCTGCCATTACTACTTTTTTCACCTGTAAAGCGATCGCCATTGCCTTAAGGTTTAATTGTCCGCTTACCGGAACCACAGCGACTGCCAGTTTCTTTTGATTGCCTTCAATGGCTACCAGTAATGTTTTAAAAACCCGGGCGGGATCTTGCTGCAATAAAGCAGCGGCTTCTTCACCATAGGAGGCACTACTTGGACTATGTATATACTCGTGTAAAACATAGTTTTTTTTCGAACGTTTAGCCGAATTTACCGCAGGTGTCATGAAACTCTACCCCCGTCGTGAGGCTCGTTTTTCTGATGGCTCTCGTAATGGTTGCAACAGATACTCCAAACCATTTACCTTAATTTCATACAAGGTACGCATCAGATCACCCAACTCACCTGCCGGAAATCCTTTTTTTTCAAACCAGCACACATAGGGTTCCGGCAAATCAACTAAAACTCGTCCTGCATATTTTCCAAAAGGCATTTTCATCGTAGCCAGCTTTTTTAGCTGCTGGGGCTGAAAAGATATCATAAGAAGTTTCGTTGCCATCCGTCAGAGTTAAGTACAAAATCACTTTTTTACTAATTGTCATATGTTGTCATGAAGAATACCGAGCAACTTATCAGCAAAGCAATCACTTTGCTGAATCAAGGCAAAAGCGAAAGTGTTATCTAACTAACCCAGCGGACTGCGCTTGTTCATACAAAAAAGCCGCTGCAGATCGAAGCGACGCAAGCAAGGTTTTACGCTGCGTCCATTGATATTGTTGCATCACTTCATCTTCACTTTGTTGCTGTATCACTCGTATCTCTATTAAATACCTGATCCGCTCATGAGTGGTATGCTGATCCCACAGGAAGCGGTATCGCTGTGCTAACTCAGCAAACAGAAATGCGCTGCTTTCATACGATCTAAAATGAAAAGCAAATCCTGAGAGGTCACGCCAGTCGTCCTGTTCGGCGCGCAGTAACTTTTCAGCGGAAAACTGAATACGCTGCACAATGTCTGCCGACAGCGACGTAAGCCACTCTCTTTTAAGATAACCAAACCGTCGCCGGAACTCACTCTGCCATTGAGGTAGTTTTTGCTTTGCCCTGACCGACACACCCTTAAGCACCAAAGCAGCATAGACACCACTCACCGGATCCAACTGTGTACCTACACGAATCACCTGAAAGCCTTGCTGCTGCCAAAAACTGAGTAGCGTCGGGCTCATAGAAAAAGAAGCGCCTATCAGATCACACGCTTGATGCTTACCCCCACAATAAAGACCCTTTTGATGCGTGACCTCACTCTGAATTGCTTCTATCAAGCCACTCGCAATTTTCCGGCGGCGGTATTGATCATGCACCGCGATACGTACGATACGTAATGCAGTAAATTCAGCCGCTTCGAGGTAGCCTTCCTGAGCAATAAGTAACTGCGGGATTAAGTGCCCCCGAGGGCGACGACGGCCTTCCCAGATACGTTGCAGCAACTCATCGTCTAACCCACCTTCCTCGGCAACCAGACAAGCGCCAACCAGCTGCCCTGCAGCTTCAGCAATCCAGATTTTGAGGTTAGGACTATCCAGCATAATACGCAGATCACCGGGAGTGGTTCGATAATGAGCATCTATCATTAACCCGAACAGGTCACGTAACAGCTGCGGATGCGAGATCAACTCTTCAGGATCAACAACCCGGTAATGAACCTTCTCAGTGTTACTCTCGACTTCCATCCTGGCGGGGGCAACCGCATCCAATATCAATAATCGATTGAAAAAAGGTTCTAAAGGATCAGCTTCGGACCAACGGACAGGCTTTTCCAGCGTGTAACATGCTAATGAGCGAACCCGCTTTCTGAGCGTTGATAAAAAACGTATGGCAAACCCTTGGCCTGTTCCCTCGTAACCTTGTGTCGTTGTGGCGAAAATAATTTTAGGAAATTTATCCAGATATCGGGTTAACAGGTGAACGGGGATTCCCGCGGCCTCATCGACTAAAAGAATAGCGGCGGTATTACCTTCGCTGCATACATCTACGGGTAAATGGAAAGTTAAACACGCACTTTTATTACACACTTGATAACGTGTCCGTTCAAATCCTTCTTCACTTGCCGCATGTTGAAATAAACTTTCAACAGCATCTGCACGAGGGGCTGTAACAACAATACTTTCTCCCTCTTTCATCAAGAGGCGAGCAATAATCCCCAGTGCAGAGGATTTTCCCCGACCCCGGGCTGCCGTCAATACACTGCACTGTTGCCCGGAGGCTTTCATATGTATATGAATCTTATTGATTACTTGTTGCTGATCATCCAGAGCTAACGACAATGAAGCCAATGGGGGGGATTTAACAGACGGCTTGGAAAGCCTTGAGGAAAATCCTCTTTGCTGATCAAACCGCATCATTACAGACTCTTTAATGAAGCAGTGTCTAAGATGTTCCAGGAAGTAATTACCAACATCTGAACTGGTATAAGGCTCAACCAGCAAACGCTGTTTTTCGGGGTCATTAAAAAAAGCAGTCGTAAAAGGCAATGGCGTCAAAAACAGTAATAACCCACCTCCTTTCAGGAGCCCGGATATCTGGCCTAAAGTATCTGGATTAATACCACTAAAACCATCGTAGATAAGGAGATCAACTTCCTGACCGAGTAAGCGATGAGCCTGGTGCACAGGGCAAGTTTGCAAACCCGACCACGGCCTCGATGAAATGATGGCATAACTCGACACTTTACTTTGGGTTTCCAGAATCTGACGAGCTACCTCTTCAGCCCACTCGCTCGTCCCCGTCAACCAGCAGGAAGCGCGAACATTTCCTTGCTGTGCAACAGCGATGACACGGGAGATATGATGAGAGAATAATTTCTGCCTATCAAGTGTTGCAGACACCGTCATGACATCAATAGGAGTAAGTAACAGGAGGATCTACCGGTGGTTGAGCGTCTGCCGATACCCTGTTCCCCCCTTCTGCTTTAGCCTTTCTCAGGAGGTTATAAACAGTGCGCATTGCTACCGAACAATCCAGCTCAGAAGTCGGCTGAAATGTACTGAGACCGATACTAACAGGGTCTTTAATCTGCAACTGCATAAGCCCCTTCAAGCAACGATCCGCCAACTGTTGCGCCATCTCATTAGTAGAAGGCAGAATCAACCCGAAGGTCGTATCATCAACTTTAGCGACCATATCGCCAGGCCGACACACAGAATTGCTTAAATTGTCGGCTACTCTAATCGCATCCTTTTCAGACAAACGGCTCACATCAAACCCAACATACATAATAGTCAACGGAGCAAACTCTCTGGCACACCGGCGACATTCGATATCGACTCTTGATACAAACTCATCTGGATCGGGCAAACCCGTTATCAGGTCTTTACCTGTATTCATCAGATCGAGGCGAGACAGTAATACTTTGTATTTTTTAAGAAAACCAGCCAACAGGTAAACTAATACCCCTGAGGCAAACAACATACTAATAAAAAGCCACAACAGAATGTTGGATGAAACTGAGACCACCTGCACGGCGATAGCCGTCAGAAAAAGGGAGATCATAATGATTATTGCCAACAGAAGCGGCTTTAACACATCGTTGAGTGACTTTTGATGCTGCACGCCATCCTGATCCGGCGGAGTATTAATATAGTTATCCAACACTATCCTCGTTATTAGACAAACCCTTGTTGAGAAGAAGTATAACCCAGATCACCTGAAATCGTAGGTAAATACTCACCCTGCACTTCATAACTATTGTCCCCAACGATGATGAGATTGGTTTAAGAAAGCCAACTCCTCTGCGGTCGACTCTCGCCCCAAAACATGGTTTCGATAAGGAAAGCGGCCGAATCGGGCAATCATATCTCGATGCTGAGAAGCGAAATCAATGACAGAGTGCACTCGATACCGCTCTTTTAATGGGACATCCAGTAATAAGCGATCTAAACAATTGATGCATAAATCCTGCATATCTAACGACTCAGTATGCTCCAATGGCATATAGAAAAAGATTCTCTCTGCAAAATCGAGTGCCTCATCATGCTGCTTCCCGAGACTTTCTAAAACAATAGCTCTGGCAATTTCATCGCCTTTAAAAGCCTCAGCCATCCCTCGATAAATGCTCCGGGTAAACTGATCCAAAAGAAGCACTAGGGCTAACCGCCCCCTGGGAGTCTCTTTCCATACATTTAACTCTCCCCGTAACGCCGCATTCACCCGTGCGCCAAATAGCATATCGATTTCACGGTCTAGCTCTGCACCGCCCTTCCACCAAATATCCTCTCGATCATTTACCGGAAAGCCGCCCACCAGATCACCAAACCAAAACTGCAATATTTCATCAATTTCAACTCTCATACCTGTCTCCCATTACCGCTTTCAGCATTTCTGCTTTTACCATAAAGTCTTGCTACAAAGAGTGCTCCCTTTCGATACACAATGACACAGGGTATTTTAGCGTTTACCCTCTTTGTCAACAAACCGGCATTAAGATAAAAATAACCGTATAACCCGTGACTTATAATAGCTATTCCTTATTCTCACCCTTTATTCAATCACTAAACTGATTTAGAGTCATAGAATACAATTTTTTATTGCACCCATCAGGAGTAGAGCCGATGTCACGAATAGTACTGGTGTTATTAGCTCTGGGCATCATCTTCGTTGCCTATTTCTTTATCCCGGCAACACAAAAAGAGCTTCCAGAATCCACCAGCGACAAACAGCTAACACACTCTGAAGCAGAGGTTAACAAAGAGCGCAATCAAGCTTTAACGCATATTAAAAACATCACTGCAGATTCACACGTTTCTATTGATGCATCCACCGCCAGCCATTTTGTTACTGAAGATCAGCTGATCCAACTACCTGATACAGCCCGCACTAACGCCTCATCTGATCAAAATAACGACATCAATAATAGTGGCGAAGCACGAACCTTTGGAGTGGCCATTCCGGTTTTCAATCCAAATAGCAACACCATAATTGATAGTGAGGATAACTCACTTTCAACGCCACAGAACAGCAGTGCTCTTCATCAAATCAAACTCAAAGAACTTCTTGACCAGTCAGACAGCAATGGGAAACGTATTTTTTACATCCATGCCGTCAATGCAAACGACCAACAAGGCATCTGGGGGATTTTACAGCAGGGACTAACCGACACCTTTGCCAAAGGAATTACCTTGCCTGATAAAGGTAAGCTCATTAAAGCCACCATTCCACTGGAAGCAGATGAAACACTCGCCAACCGTAAAAGTTCTTTCTTAGGTAAACTGCTCCACAATAAAGTAACGACCACACATATTTATAACTTCCAGCAGGGTCTATTAGGAAAAAATCCTAACTTAATTACCCCAGGGCAGCAGCTGATTATTGTCAGTTTTACTGAGGATGAGTTACTCAAGGTATATCAACATTATAACCAACAGAGCCAGCAACCATGATCGACCTTTACACCTGGGGCACACCCAACGGCAGAAAAATCTCAATCATGCTGGAAGCGATTCAAGCCGAGTACAGAGTTTTTCCCATAAATATTCTAAAAAATGAACAGTTCGCTGCTAATTTCCTCACTATTAGCCCCAACAACAAAATCCCCGCTATTGTCGATTCAGATGGCCCCAATCACAAACCCATATCCCTCTTCGAAAGTGGTGCCATTCTGTTATATCTTGCCGAGAAAAGCGGAAAATTCATCCCTTCAGATCCCGTTAAAAAAGTACAAATGTTTGAATGGTTAATGTGGCAGATGGGCAGTTTCGGTCCATTCTTAGGGCAAGCTCACCATTTTAACCGTTTTGCCCCAGAAGAGATTCCATATGCCATACAACGCTACAACACAGAAGCCCGCAGGCTTTGGGACGTATTAGACAAACGTTTATCCAACAGAACATTTATTGTTGATGACCTCAGTATTGCTGATTTTGCCATCTACCCGTGGACTGCCCGGCATGAATGGCAGAAAATAGACCTAGCGGCTTTTCCTCATGTAAAAAGCTGGATGCAACGCATGGAAGCCTTGGACGCAGTGAAAAAAGGAATGGCTGTACCGGATTAACAAACTTCACAATACTCTTCAGCTTTTATAAACGACTCTCAGGAGCTACCATGCATATTTGGGTTGACGCAGATGCCTGCCCCCGTGTTATTAAAGATATTCTTTTCAGAGCGGCAGAGCGCACGCAAACACAGATGACACTGGTCGCGAATCAGCTGATCAGTACGCCTCCCTCTCCCCTTATTAACGCGATACGCGTACCGGCAGGATTTGATGTAGCGGATAACTATATAGTGCAAAAGCTGACGGCCGGCGATTTAGTCATTACCGCCGATATCCCTTTAGCCGCTGAAGTCGTAGAAATACAAGGGATTGCGCTAAACCCGCGAGGGGAACTCTACACACGAGAAAATATCAGACAACTACTGTCCATGCGCGACTTTATGGATACATTAAGAAGCAGTGGCGTTGAGACAGGCGGCCCTAAATCATTTAGCGATCAAGACCGTAGAACCTTCGCCAATCAGCTGGACAGCTTACTCGCAAAAGCGCGTTAATAAAATCCGTCAGTGATCTCGTAATTACTCAGGCTGAACTCCCCAGTATAAATTTTTCACCGGCACTGCTAATCACCAAATGAGCGATCCCATCAATAATCTCTTCATGGGCTTGCTCAACCAGATCATAAAAAATTGCTCGACTGATCAGCCCCTCCATCCCAAATCGAACAGACAAATACGGTGATGGCTCCCCTGTTAGCGGATCGCTTTTTACACGGATGGGATGCTCCGGACTGGCAATCACCCGATCTCCCGTACGACTGATGAAACACAAAGCCTTTCCTCTCTCATCTGCTGTCTTTTCAACATGGATAAAGTGAAACGGCACATCATCAACCTTAATACCTACTTTCTCTACCGGTGTTTTCAGAAAATATTCGTCCCCCTCTTTCCATAAAACGGTGGAGAATAGTGTCACCATCGCTGGACGCTCGATAGGAGTTCCGCCATAAAGCCAGGTACCGTCGCGTAAAATGTGCATATCAATATCACCACAATAATCAGGATTCCACTTATCTACTGGCGGCACCCCCTTTCCAGCGGCTTTATCGATGTGACGACTCATCTCAGCAAAATCAAAAGTGGGTTTGTTTACTGTCATTTTATATTCTCCGGTGTATCGACCATCCAGTATCATCTATCCTTCATTAAATTAACTCAACTTGTATCGCAAAAATTTCATCTATTCATACAAACACATGAATCCTATTCACTGTTAGAATACGCTCAACTTAATGACTCAAACTGATCGGACACTTATGAACGCATCACTGCAAGACCGCTTTTCTGATCCACAACGTGGTGTGTATTTCATCGGCACGACGCCACCCCGAGACAACACTCCCGCGGTGCAGGTCAATGAAATTGCCGACAAACTACTTGGCCGACTCTCTGCTATCGATTTTGATGGTGTCATTGTCTACGACATTCAGGATGAGAGTAGCCGTATTGATAAACCCCGCCCTTTTCCTTTTATGCAAACACACGACCCCCGTGATTATTCACGTTTGATTCGTGAAAAATCCCAACATCCTGTTATTACCTATAAAAGTGTTTCACAAAAAAACAGACAGGATTTTGATCAGTGGCTTGAAGAGGCATGGAACCAATATGGGATCCGCGATATTGTCATGGTTGGCAGCCCATCATCCAGTGGTGATGTTCGCCTATCACTCAATGATGCTTATAAAGCACTCTCTGAACACGAGCACAATTACAACCTGGGTGGCGTTACTATTGCAGAAAGGCATGCAAAGAAAGGAGATGAGCATCAGCGTTTAATCAAGAAAGGAGATCAGGGTTGTTCGTTTTTTGTCTCTCAAGCTGTTTATAACCCTCAAGCTACCATAGACATGTTGATTCGCTATGCTCGGGAGTGCAAAGAAAAAGACATAGTACCACAGCGTGTCATTCTTACATTTACACCTTGCGGCAGTGCAAAAACACTGGAGTTTATGGAGTGGCTGGGTATTTCTGTGCCAGAAGGCACACGCTATCGCATTCTCGACGCACACAATCCGCTAGCAGAATCGATTCGTATCTGTCGCAGTAATTTAGAACAGATTACCGATGCTTGTATCCCGCTAGGTGTCCCGTTAGGACTCAATATTGAAAGCCTGACTAATCGTAAAGATGAGATTGATGCAGCAATTCGTCTCTTTAAACTGCTGAAAGCGACTCTCGATCTAAAACTCGCTGAAAGGTTTATTTAAAGATTAAATTGCGAAAATAAAAAACATTTATTCTGCGCTAGACTGCACTTCTTTAAGGAGTGCTTCTACTATTTTATAACGCTCCGGGTTCCAGATAATAACCTTCTTGGTTAAATCTAACTCATACTTAACATTCATCAGAAAATCCATCCCCAACAAACCATCAAACGCACCGCCGGGTGCTTTATTGTCGATAACAAAAGAACGTATATTTTTCGCCCGAAACGGCCCCACCTGAATTCGGTCAAATTCAATACTGCTTAATTTGACTACATTACCACCCGCAACGCGCGCATAACCCGCTGATTCACTCATGGCATCCAGGCGCGCTAATGCATCACGATGAAATACGGTGCCACTCGCTCCCGTGTCCATTAACATCTTCACATTTACATCTTTACCGTGGTAAGTCACTTTTACGGGCACGAGCACTTGGTTATTCTCAACAGTTACAGCTGTTTCCAATTGCGCTAACACACGTTCGAGACGCCTTAGTTCAGATCGTGTTTTTAAAGAAGCAGACGCTTTTTTGTTTTTCTCAGAGTAATTACTGCTATTACTGACCTCATCAGAAGGTGACTGTAACTCTATTTGTGCCTTATACTTTTCCGGCACCTGACTTAAGCTACCGACAAATACTCTTTTTCCTTTATCATCAGTGTATTTATAAATTTCAGCCTGCGATTTCCCCATCATCATCAACAATAGAATCGCAATCATGCTCACTAAAATGGCCACAATACGTATCTGCTGACAACGGGCGCATTTTTTCTTCGCCATGCGGCTTAACCTCCTGACAGTTTGACCTTGTAGCCCAGCTTCTCAAGAAAGGTTTTAATCGTTTCCCGGTGGTCTCCCTGAATCTCTATAATGCCCCCCTTGAGCGAACCACCGGTTCCGCAATGCTGCTTAAGCTGCTTTGACAGTTTTTTTAATTCAACTTCTGTCAACGGAACACCCGCCACAGTGGTGACACCTTTGCCTTTTCTGCCCGATGTTTCACGTCTGATACGCACCACTCCATCTAATGAAGCGATACGCTCAACATCCGCATTTTCCTGACAGCAACATGCGTCCTTTGGCTGTCGACAGCCTGGGCACACATCACCGGCTTGCGTTGAATAAACCAGCCTACTTAATTGATCATTTAACGATGCCATTTTTTCATCCTAGCGAGAAAGCCCACCGATCTGTCTTGCAAGATAGGCGGCATAGTTGTCTGTCATACCACTGATAAAATCCAGCGCTCTTATGTAAGCATGATACAACGACCATTCGGGATCCGGCGCATGAATCCCCATTAAACTGATAATTTTCTCACTTCGGTAACTTAAACCTTCATCGCTTTTTCTTTGATATTGCTCATATACGGCATGACAAAATGCATCTAACAGAATGCCCAAACAACTATACGCGCCGACTTCAAGTTCCGTTTTACGCGTATCCGGAAACACTTTGTTTTTAGCCAGGGCTTTTGCTGCATGTAAGCCCTCTTTAACGCCAAGATCGCCATCAAGGAGCAACTCACCTTGATACTGTCCGGACAGGATACTGTCATAATTTTTCATAAAAGCATTCACTGCGGAGTTAACCATATTCTCCATCGCCTTCCCCCGCAAAGCGGATATTTTACGGCGTGCCGATGCCTGACTATAAAAAATACCATCTTCAAACTCCAGATCCCCGCAGAGCTGCAGCAAAATAGGTTTGATCGCATCAAAAGTAAGAATACTCAGCTCAATCGCATCTTCCAGATCGAGGATTGCATAACAGATATCATCGGCAGCCTCCATCAGATACGCTAAAGGATGCCTGCTCCAGCGATTATCTCCCAGCGACACCAAACCCAATTCACGGCCTAGTTTCTCAAGCGTTTCACTCTCTGTCAGATAGCAACTGAATTTCCCTTTACTACTAGCATGTTCAACTGTCCAAGGGTATTTCAGCAGTGTTCCAAGGGTAGGATAAGTCAGACGCAAGCCGCCGTCATATAAATGGTTTTCAATACAGGTAACGACGCGAAACCCCTGAGCATTACCTTCAAAGGTTTCAAGATCAGCGCGCTCGGCCAAGGAAAGGGGCTTCAGAAATTCGGCTTCTCTTGATTGTTTAAACCAATCGCGAATCGCATATTCGCCTGCGTGCCCAAAAGGAGGGTTGCCAATATCATGCGCAAGACAAGCTGACTGTACAATCATACCTATATCATGGGAACTCACCCATTCAGGCAAGACGGACTCGAGTAACTCACCCACCCGAATGCCTAACGTACGCCCGACGCTGCCTACTTCAATTGAATGCGTCAAGCGGGTGTGAATATGATCATTCAAGACCAGTGGGTGTACTTGTGTTTTTCGACCTAAGCGCCGGAATGCACTGGAAAAAACAACACGATCATGATCCTTATGAAAATGACTTCGCCCTACTTCAGGGGTCTCGATTGTTTCATGCCCATAACGTTTTACTGTAAGCAGTTTATCCCACTGCATCATGCCTGCTTTCCTTCATTCGTTGCCATCTCATAGTAATGACATAAAAAACCGATAGCGTGCAAGCACACTACCGGTATAGTTACACGCAAGCAAAAAAATCTACACTTTAAACTGACTAACTATTTTCATCAGGCGCTGCTCCAATGCAGACATTTCACGAGTAGTATCAGACAATGCATCCGCATTCTGCGCTGAATGCTCTGCTATATCAGCAACCTGCTGAACATTTTGGCTAATCTCATCGGCTACCGCTGTTTGCTCCTCAGCGGCACTGGCAATTTGCGTATTCATCTGAGTAATAGTGCTCACTGAACCTGTAATCACACTTAACGATACACTTGCTTGAGCAGCACGCTCTACCGTAGCAACACTTTGAGCTTTACTCGTACCCATCACGCCCACAGCTTCACGTGCACCCGCTTGCAGACGCTCAATCATAGTTTGAATCTCTTGCGTGCTTTGCTGAGTTCTATTTGCCAAAGTTCTGACTTCATCCGCCACGACCGAGAAACCCCGACCATATTCGCCTGCTCTGGCCGCTTCTATGGCTGCGTTCAGTGCTAATAAATTTGTCTGGCCGGCAATCTCTTTAATAACGTTGACAACTGTGCCTATTTTATCCGCATCAAGATCTAGCTGACCAATAACATCTGAAGCTCTGTTCACATCATCGGACAACGCCTGAATAGCAGCAATGGTCTCTTCGACAATACGCTGACCGCTGATTGATTCATTATCAGCCTCTTGTGCTGCGGATGCCGCGCCCACCGCATTACCTGCGACCTCCTGAGCTGCTGCCGCCATTTCATGGACTGCAGCTGCTGCCTGAGCGGTTTCATGACGCTGTTTTTGCACATCAGAATGTGCTTTAGAGACTACCGTATTCATTTGGGAAGTAGATTTTGAAAGATCATGAATACCTCCCTTCAAATCAACAACGAGCTTCTGAATTTTATCGGCAAAATCATTAAAGCCTTGTGACACTTGTCCCACTTCATCTTTTGACATCACATCCAATCGACGAGTTAAATCTCCTCCCCCTTGACTGATCTCAACTAGCGCTTCTGCGGTGTCACGTAATGGCTGTATAACTTTTCCAGCAATATACAAAGCGATAAAAACAAAGAGAAGGAGTAATATCAGGCCTGTACCAACAATAAACAGTTGGGTTCTTGCCATTTTTGAATCGATACTTTGCTGTGTTGCGGCTACCACATCCTCAATATCATCTATATAAAAACCCGTCCCTAGCATCCATCCGAATTTTGAAATACCTAATGCATAGCTTAATTTTTCCACATCCGCATTCTTTGAAGGCTTATCCCAAATATAGGTCAGATACCCGCCACCTTGCTGAGCCTTCTCAATCAGCTCTTTAATAATGGCGACGCCGTTAGCATCTTTCAGCGTTATCAGATTTTCACCTTCCAAAGAGGGCTTAGCTCTCATAGCAATGGCCGTGCCTGAGTAGTCATAAACAAACACATAACCATCATTTTTCTCACCATAGGCCATAGATCTTAAAATATCTGCTGCTTTTTTCTTGGCTTCAGCATCATCTGGCCCAGAAGCCTTATCGACAATAGGCTGCACCGCACTTAATGCCATATCCATAAATGCTTTAGCTGTTTCTTGTTTTGAACTCATCATGGTTGAGCGAATAGTTGCAATTTCACTCTCACCCATTTCCTGTAGTTTTACCTTAACCACTAACATCACAACGAGAATAGCCACAACTAAGGGAATAATCGTCAGCATTAGCATTTTATGTTTGAGCTTTAATGAACGCATCTGTAGAGGCCTCAACCCGCATTGTTATTATATTTTTCGATTAAAATGAAACGCAGGTCATTTCAACCCTCTAGATTTTTAGCCAGCTTAACTCCTATACAGTTGTACTGGTCAACTCCAACCGGACACCTTTTTTTGTAAATTTTCAAAGTTGACCGGAGATAAACTTCCGTTCGCCG
>JBLWXO010000012.1:0-137727 GCA_048267385.1 Neptunomonas sp.
TCTGTCCCATTCCTACACCTCAATGTTTGACGTTTATAGTCTCTCATTAAAGTGTCCGGTGTCATTAGACCATTACAATAAATCTCGAATTCAAGTAAGCATTGTTCTTGAGTTGCCATAAGCAGCATTATTGGAGCCTTCCCAGAATCTCTTCGTTTTAATCCCCTCGTTAGTGTTAAAATGCCCGCCTTCAGCACTCATTCTGCGTTAAACGATCCCGGAAAGAATATTCAAATGGAAATCAAAGTTAATTTTTTAGACAATCTCAGACTTGAAGCTAAGTTTGATGATTTTACTGTCACTGCCGATCAGCCTATTCGTTATAAGGGTGATGGTTCTGCACCGAGTCCTTTTGATTACTTCTTGGCATCCTCTGCGCTGTGTGCGGCGTATTTTGTGCGGGTTTATTGTTTAGCGCGGGATATTCCTACCGATGATATTAAGCTGTCACAGAATAATATTGTTGATCCGGAAAATAGATACAAACAAATTTTTCAGATACAGGTAGAGCTGCCCGAGAGTATTTCTGATCGGGACCGGGAGGGGATTTTACGCTCTATTGATCGTTGTACGGTTAAAAAAGTGGTGCAACAAGGCCCGGAGTTTAACATTGAGCCTGTCGATAGCTTGGAAGATGAAGCGTCGCTTTTATATATGGATAGCACCGACGGCGATACAAGTACCACCATTATTGGTAAAGACCTCCCGTTGGAAAAAACCATCGCCAATATGACGGCCATTCTGGCTGACTTGGGTATTAAGATTGAAATTGCTTCGTGGCGAAATATCGTTCCGAATGTATGGTCGCTGCATATCCGTGATGCGGCTTCTCCTATGTGTTTTACCAACGGTAAAGGGGCAAGCAAAGAGAGTGCGTTATGCTCTGCACTTGGAGAGTTTATTGAGCGTGCTAGTTGTAATTTCTTTTATAACGACCAGTTCTTTGGCGAAGATATCTGTAATAGCGCGTTTGTTCATTATCCCAATGAGAAGTGGTTTAAAGCAGGCCCTGATGATGCCTTGCCAGAAGGCTTGATGGATGAGTCATGCTTAGCGATTTACAATCCGGATGATGAACTACGGGCGTCTAATTTAATAGATACCAACTCCGGGCTTATCGAGCGTGGTATTTGTGCGTTACCTTTTGTGCGTCAATCTGATCAGCAAACGGTATATTTCCCTTCCAATCTTATCGAGAATTTATTCCTCAGTAATGGTATGAGCGCAGGTAATAATATCTATGAAGCGCAAGTTCAGTGTCTTTCAGAAATATTTGAACGTGCGGTGAAAAGACAGATCATTGAGGAGGAGATTGTTTTACCTGATGTGCCTCTGCATGTTCTTGAACAGTATCCGCATATCCTTGATGGCATAAAAGGGCTGGAAGAGAACGGCTTCCCTGTTGTTGTGAAAGACGCCTCTTTGGGGGGGGTGTTTCCGGTGATGTGTGTCACGTTAATGAATCCTAAAACCGGTGGTGTTTTCGCCTCGTTTGGTGCGCACCCTAGTTTTGAAGTCGCTTTAGAGCGCAGCTTGACGGAGTTGTTGCAGGGCAGAAGTTTTGAAGGGTTGAACGATGTACCGCCTCCTACGTTTAACAGTATGGCAGTCACTGAGCCGAATAATTTTGTTGAGCATTTTATTGATTCGACCGGCATCATCTCTTGGAAGTTTTTCAGCGCTAAGCATGATTATGAATTCTGCGAATGGGATTTCTCCGGTACGACAGAGCAAGAAACCAACAACCTTATGGATATATTGGCTGACCTTGGGAAAGAGGTTTATATGGCTGTTCATGAAGATTTAGGCGCAACGGCCTGCAGGATTTTAGTGCCGGGGTATTCAGAGATCTATCCGGTTGAGGATCTTATCTGGGATAACACCAACAAGGCGCTTTATTTCCGGGAAGATATTTTGAACATTCACTCGCTGGATGATGACGAGCTGGGTGATTTGGTTGCGCGTTTAGAAGAGAGCGAGCTGGATAATTACACTGACATTAAAACGCTGATAGGTATCGAGTTTGACGAAAATACCGCCTGGGGACAGCTTGATGTAGGTGAGTTGAAAATTCTTATCTATTTAGCGCTTGAGCAATACGAAGAGGCGAGCGAGCTTGTTCAGGATTATATAAGCTTCAATAATAATACCGTGGCGCGTGGCTTGTTCTATCAAGCAATTAACGTAGTGCTGGACATTGTGTTGGATGATGAACTTGAACTGGACGATTATTTACCAAACTTGGTTCGCATGTATGGTGCTGACACGATGGATAATGTGGTGGGCTCGGTTGCCGGTGAGGTCAGATTCTATGGCCTGACCAAGACCAGCATGAAACTTGAAGGGCTTGACAGGCATTTGAAGTTGATCGAGAGCTATAAAAAACTACATAAAGCCAGAGAAGCCGGAATGGTTAATTAATCAGGTAATTGAACTCTTTTAGATAAGGTTGTGGAAGGTAGTATGGATATTCAGCGTATAAACCCGTGTGCTCGTTGGTCGGATGTTACTGTCTTTAAAGGCATTGCCCATTTTGTGGAGGTTCCGGAAGATGCTAGCCAAGATCTGGTCGGACAGATCAATCAGGTGTTTGCTCAAGCGGAAGAGTCATTGGCAACTGTTGCCAGTGATAAATCTCAGCTCTTATCTGTGACTATTTATGTAACTGATTTTGCCAATGTAGATACGTTTAATAAAGCCTGGGAGGCTTGGTTGCCAGCGGGCTGTGCTCCGAGCAGAGCCTGCTTGAAAGTAGAGTTGGCTAACCCCGCTTACTTGCTGGAGATCGCATTTGTAGCGGCGACCGCTGACTAGATTGAGTGCTTGTTTTAAAAACAGGGAGTGGTAAAGAGGGGCCAATATTACGTATTGGCCGTTTTTTATCGATTCTTTTTTAACGTTCTTCTGAATGAATCACTTCAGGTGTTTTCTGCATTTCAATAAATTCAATGAGTTGATCAATTTCACGCTCGTTAAACACCGGTATGCCGTGCCGCTGTAGCTCCGATGCTGTTACACCGCTACCGGGGGTCAAGGTGTTATTGAATTCACCGTTATATGTTTCACGATTACCACAAGATGGGCTTCTGCTTTTAAGCAGGGCGCAGCAAGCACCGGCCTCTTTTACTTTATCTACGGCGAGTTCTGCGCCTGCTAAAAACTGCGGTGTAACATCCTCTCCTTGAATATTAACAACCATAACCGGGTGGCGGGATGTGATTTCTGCGGGTAGGCGGGGGGTGGTTAAACCTCCGGCCATTTCGGGGCAGAAGTGGACGATGCGCCCTTCTTCTTGCCACTGTTTAAGCTGTGGGTGTTCGAGCAAGCTGTGTTGGCCGTCATATCTGACTTTATGACCTAAAAAGCAGGCACTCACGAGTATTTTTTTCATTCTTATAAGAGTCTCGAGTTTGTCTGGTGCGCATTCTAACGTCTATTGAACAGAGTTCAACGTTATAAGCTTATAAAGTTGAGCTTTATCAAAGAAATGTCGCTTTATTGTTATTCCTAAGTATATATGAATGGCTTTTTTGTAACTTGTTGATTTTATTTGGTTCTGTGCTTTTTGTTTACGTAAAGGTAAGGGAAAGTGCGAATAGTTCTTTACGTATACGTAAATTGAAGATATAAAATTAGGGGTAAATACTTAATGGAAGACACCCATGAATTTATCTCTCACCGAAGAACAGCAAATGATTCAGGATGCGGCTAAAAAATTTGCAGAAAGCGAATTGGCGCCGGTAGCTGAAAAGCTGGATCAAACAAAAGATTATGAAATCACTAAAGCCCACTGCCAGAAATTAGCAGAACTTGGTTTTATGGGGCTGAATATCGATGCCAACTACGGTGGGACAGAAGCGGGTGTTGTTGCGTTTAGCTTGGCGATTACCGAAATTGCCAAAGCATGTGCCTCAACAGCGGTGACCATGTCGGTAACCAATATGGTCGCTGAAGTTATTCAGGTGGTGGGTAACGAAGAGCAGAAGCAAAAATACTTACCTAAAATATGCTCTGGCGAATACCTCAGTGGTAGTTTTTGTTTAACTGAAGCCGGAGCTGGATCTGATCCAGCCTCTATGCGTACTCGCGCGACTAAAACTGATGATGGCTGGTCGATTAGCGGCACTAAACAGTGGATTACCAGCGCTTCTTTTGCTGGTGTGTTTGTTGTGTGGGCGGTAACTGATGCTGACGCACCTAAAGGGAAAGGGATTTCATGTTTTCTTGTGGAAGCGGCAACGGCGGGTATCACTGTCGGCCCTGGTGAGAAAAAAATGGGGCAGCATGGTTCTGCCACAAATGAGGTGCATTTTGATAATTGCCTTGTGCCTGATTCTGCTGTTCTTGGAAAGTTAAATGACGGCTTCCGTATTGCGGTAGCTGAGCTTGCAGGCGGACGTATCGGTATTGGTTCACTTGCTTTAGGTGTTGGCTTAGCAGCGATGGATTATGCAACCCGATATGCGACAGAGCGTAAACAGTTTGGTAAGCCGATCTCTGATTTTCAGGGCTTGCAATGGATGATTGCTGACCGGGCCACTGAGCTGGAAGCAGCACGCCTCTTATTAATGAACGCTGCCGATAAAAAAGAACGGGGTTTGCCATTTGCCAAAGAAGCATCGATGGCAAAACTCTTCGCCAGTGAAAAAGCCAATCAGGCCTGTTATTCCGCGTTACAACTGTTGGGTGGCTACGGTTATATGCAGGAATATCCATTAGAGAGAATGACACGTGATGTGCGAATTACCTCTATCTATGAAGGTACCAGCGAAGTGCAGCGATTAGTTATTGCGCGTGAAATCTTAAGTGAGTACCGGTAAAGCACGAATGAAACCACTGCAAGGGTTAAAAGTGCTCGATTTTTCAACATTACTGCCTGGGCCGTATGCAACCATGTTATTGGCGGACATGGGGGCAGATGTTTTACGTGTTGAGTCTCCATCACGCCCTGATTTGGTTCGGTTAATGGAGCCGCAGATGGAGGGGCAGTCGGCAGCGTTTGAATACCTTAATCGTGGTAAACAATCATTAGGAATCAACCTTAAGCATAGTCAAAGCATCGGGATCATTCATTCACTATTAGCTGAATACGATATTCTGGTTGAGCAGTTCAGACCCGGCGTGATGGATCGGCTGGGGTTAGGTTATGATCAGCTAGCCAAGATTAACCCTAAACTTATCTACTGTTCGATTACCGGCTATGGCCAGTCCGGGCCTTATCGGGAGCGTGCCGGGCATGACATTAATTATCTGGCGTTAAGTGGTATCTCTGCTTCTTCAGGTAGTGCTCAAGCCGGGCCATTATTAGCAGGTGTGCAAATAGCCGATGTTGCTGCCGGATCGCATCCTGCGGTGATGGGGATTCTTGCTGCAGTGATTCAGCGCTCATCAACGGGCAGGGGGCAACATATCGATATTTCCATGAGCGACCAGTGCCTGGCGCTCCAGCCTTTGTTGATGCCGGGCGTTATGAATGGCGAACCCACGATTAATGCACAATCACATTTTTTAAACGGTGCGGGGATCTATGATTATTACGCCACGGCGGATAATCGTTATATGGCAGTGGGTAGTTTAGAGCCGCAGTTCAGGCGTCAGTTGCTTGATAGTTTGGGCCATCCAGAATGGATGAATGAAGCAGATGAACAGCTCAGGCTTCGCCTTGCTGACATTTTTCTGCAGAAAGATCAGGCGTTCTGGTCTGACCGCTTCGCGACGATCGATGCGTGTGTAGAGCCGGTTTTGGCAATGAATGAGTCGCTTGTCCATCCACACAACGAAGCGCGCCAACTGACGGCTAAAAACCCCTCCGGTACACAACAGATAAAACCAACGCCTTACCTTGAAGGTATGAATTCAGCATCGGTACCTGCTGCACCTTTGTGCGGGCAGGATAACCAGTCAGTACTGCAAGGGTTAGGGTTTTCACCAGAGACAATTTCAACACTGGAAGCCTCGGGTCTATTTACATAGCCTTTTTAACAGGTCTTAAAGCGGCTTTTCAGAATAATGATAAAAATGAGAGGACTAAAATGAGCAATACGGACTATCAGTCATTTTATGACAACTTCACTCCTGCCGTTATAGAGGAGCAGCTAATAGGAAGCTTGAAGGAGGGCTTTAACGTCTGTGAAGAGATCTGTGATCGCTGGGCAGACGGAGATCGCGTTGGGCTGTCTTACGAAGGGATTACGCGTCCTGCATCTCAACACACCTATGCTGAGTTAAAAGAGAAATCAGCAAGGTTTGCTAACTTCCTGAATTCTCAGGGGATTGGTAAAGGTGACCGTGTTGCAGCATTACTGCCAAGAACACCAGAACTCATGGTGGTTATCCTGGGTACTTTGCGTGCAGGTGCGGTGTATCAGCCACTTTTCACTGCATTCGGTCCGGGTGCGATTGAATACCGCTTAGGTACCGCTAAAACAAAACTGGTTATTACTGATGCGGATAACCGCAGCAAACTGGATACCGTCAAAGGTTGCCCTCCTATTATGATGGTTGGTGATGCGCGTGAAGGCGATCTGTCGTTTAATGAGGAAATGCTTAACCAATCTACTGAATTTGAGCCTGTTCGTATCGGTGCAAATGACCCATTCCTGCAGATGTTCACTTCAGGCACCGTAGGAAAAGCGAAAGGGGTGGCGGTTCCTGCGCGGGCGATCCTGTCTTTTTATGTGTATATGCGTTATGCGATTGGCCTGCGTCCTGATGATATTTATTGGAACGTTGCTGATCCTGGTTGGGCATACGGTCTTTACTATGCGGTAGTTGGTCCTATGCTATTGGGTAACGGTACGCATTTTGATGAACACGGCTTTACCCCTGAATCCACTTACAACATGATCCGTAAATACGGCATTACCAACCTTGCAGCAGCACCTACCGCTTATCGTATGTTGATGGCTAATGATGATGTGCTGGCAGAAAATGAGTCCTTAGGGTTGCGTGTTGCCAGTAGCGCAGGCGAGCCTTTAAATCCTGAAGTGATTAACTGGGTGAAGCGTCGCCTTGGGTGTACTGTGATGGATCATTACGGCCAGACAGAAACCGGTATGACCTGTTGCAACCATCTTGATCTTGAGCAAAGCATTGTGCGCGTTGGCTCAATGGGGTTCTCGTTGCCGGGGCATCGTGTTGTTGTACTGAGCTCAGACTATGAAGAGCTGGGTGAGAACGAAATAGGTCAGTTGGCAGTCGATGTTGAGCAGTCTCCTTTGTTCTTCTTCCAAGGCTATACCTGGGGTGAGAAAGACCCATTCAAGGGTCGCTATTACCTGACAGGCGACGTTGTAATGAGCCATGGTGACGGTAGTTACTCCTTCACCGGACGTGATGATGACATTATCACGACGGCTGGATATCGCGTTGGACCTGCCGATGTTGAAAGCACCTTACTTGAGCATGAAGCGGTCGCTGAGTCGGGTGTTATCGGTAAGCCCGATGCTTCTCGTGGCGCAATTATTAAGGCATATGTTGTGATCAAGCCGCAGTTTGACGCCACCGTAGAGTTGGCAGAAGAGCTGAAACAGATGGTACGGAACCGTTTATCAACACATGCGTTTCCACGTGAAATCGAGTTTGTTGATGAGCTTCCTAAAACGCCAAGCGGTAAGATTCAACGTTTTATTTTGCGCAACCAAGCACGCGACGAAGTATAGCGTTATCCGTTAAGTAGCTATCAGGTCAGCATAAGGAGCCACTTCTTTATGCTGATCTGCTTTTGTTTAAGAGAATTGCTATGAACTCATCATTAGACGAAGCCCGACGTGTTTTTAACGTAGCGCCTTTTATTACATCACTAGGATGTCAACTGGATAAGCTGGAATCAGGGGTGTGCCATAGTCATATCGTTTTGCAAGAGATGCACCAGCAACAAGACGGCTTTGTACATGCGGGTGTTCAGGCAACACTGGCAGATCATACAGCGGGAACCGCAGCGGTTACCTTGATAGAAGAGGGGCAGCGTGTATTGACCGCAGAGTTCAAAATTAACTTATTACGTGCGGCAAAAGGTACTGAGCTTGTTTGCCACAGTTCAATTTTGAAACCCGGCAGAATGCTGATTATTGCGGAATCCGAGGTGTATGCGCGTCAGCCTGATAATGCGCTTGTGCTCGTATCCAAAGCAACAGTGACCTTAGCGGTCACCTCTAAGTAAAACCACATAAAACAATAATAAAAAGCAGGGTCGGTATTATGTCTCAAGTTATGAGCTTTATTGAAATGCGTGATTTTCTTGCAGAGCAGTTTCCGCAAGGTGACCAATACGGTGTGCTTGAGGCGCTGGGAGATGGTTGGGCAGAGATGCGCCTGCCCGTCGATGATCAGCATTTACGCCCGGGGGGGACTGTTTCAGGCCCTGCTATGATGGCATTGGCGGATGTGGCTATGTATGCAGCACTGCTCAGTAAAATAGGTCCGGTTCCCCTTGCCGTGACAATCAATCTGAATATTAACTTTTTGCGTCGCCCTAAAGCGGACGTGGATATCGTTGCGCGAGCAGAAACATTGAAAGTGGGCAAACGTCTTGGTGTGGGAGAGGTTTATATTTGCTCACGTGGAGAGGATGATCCGGTAGCGCATGTAACCTTAACCTATTCGATTCCGGAGCATTAAAGATGGCGGTCATTTGGTGTAATGAGATCGTAGATATGGGGCATGGTATGCGTTTATCTATCCGTTCGGGTAAGCATTCTCATCAGGATACTGATCGACCTGTATTGGTGTTGTTACATGAAGCCTTGGGTTGTATTGGAATGTGGAAAGATATACCGGAACAGCTTGCCGAAGAGACGGGTTGTAATGTGCTGGTGTACGAGAGACAGGGGTATGGATTGTCCTCAGAAATCACGCTTCCCCGTGATGATGATTATCTGGTGGAAGAGGGTGAGGTCTGGCTACCCCGGTTAATCGATAAACTGAAACTTAAGAGCGTGATTCTTATTGGTCATAGTGATGGGGGCTCAGTTGCGCTGATTGGTGCGGCAAGTATGCCCACGCAGGTCAAAGGGGTGGTGACTGAAGCAGCGCATATTTATATCGATCATTTAACGACCGCCGGTATTAAAGAGGCCGTTGAGCGTTATGAGACGACTAACTTAAAAGATAAGCTGGCTCGGTATCACGGGGATCGTACTGATCTGTTATTTCGGGCATGGCATGAGACGTGGTTAAGAGACCGTAAACGCCCTATGAATTTACGCCCTTGGCTGGGAAGGATAGAATGCGCTGCATTAATTATTCAGGGAAAAGATGATTGTTATGGTGTCCCTGAACAGGTAACCGACATCTGTGACGGCATAGGAGCAAGAGCAGAGTCACTTTTTCTGCCAGAATGTGGTCATGTTCCACATTTTGAGGCACGCGAAAAAATGATCTCTGCGGTTGTCCGCTTCGTAGATCAAAACACTTAAGTGATATTCAGCCGGTTTGCTTGTTGTACCAGATCAGGCAAACTGGCTGCTCGCATTTTACTCATGACCCGTGCTCGATGCACTTCGACTGTTTTGGGACTAATACCCAACGACTCTGCGATCTCACGGTTAGATTGCCCGCTTACCACCAGCGTCATCACCTCTTTTTCGCGTTTGCTGAGCGAATCATAGTGGTTGCGCGATTGTGACAGGGCGGTGTTGTCTTTAAACATTTCGGTGGCACGTTGCAGCCCCATCTCAACTAAGCGAAGCAGCACTTCATCATCAAACGGCTTTTCAATAAAATCTAATGCGCCGTTTTTCATAGCATTGACGGCCATAGGAATATCTCCGTGACCACTCACAACGATAATCGGTAGTTTGATATCACGTTCAATCATGATCTGCTGCAAGGCCAGTCCGTTAATTTCAGGCATACGAACATCTAACAGCATACAGCCCATATCACCTTTATAACGATTCAGGAAGTCTTGTGCAGAGTTAAAGCCAATGACATGAAAGTTGTCAGACTCAAGTAACCATTTCATTGAATCTCTAAAATCGTTATCGTCATCAACAATAAATACGGTTCCACTTGCTCGTTGTGTCATTAATTTATCCTTACCGGAACTTTAAAATGAAATTGAGTGCCATTCTTACCATCACTCTCGGCCCATAGCTGTCCGCCATGGGTTTCAATTATCGTTTGTGAAATCGCAAGGCCCATTCCCAGGCCGGTTGATTTTGAAGTAATGAAAGGCTCAAACAGTGTGTTTAACCCTTCTGCTGAAATCCCGTTTCCATCATCCTGAACCGAGATGTAAATATAGCCATGTGCCTGGCGGGTTGTGATAATAACCGGACGAGAGGTTTTGTCACATTCGCTATAAGCCTCAATCGCATTACGTACCAGGTTTAATAATACCTGTTCAATCTGAATTTTGTCTGCCAGTAGTTTGGGGGCTTTGGGATCTAATTCAAAACTGAAGGTTATATTATGATCAATTGCTTCCTGGTTTAAAAAACCAATCACATCAATACAGGATTCATTAATTGAGAACTCGACGCGCTGAAAGTCAGTTCTTTTTACAAAGCTACGCATCCGCTTAACAATTTCAGCCGCCCGTTTGGCCTGCTTGGTAATCAACTGCATTGAATGAGTTATCTGAGGCAAATTTGACTCGTTGGTGCCTTCTTCAAGGCGTCTCAGGCTACCTCTGCAATAGTTAAGAATGGCTGCCAATGGCTGATTAATCTCATGTGCCAAACCGGTTGCCATCTCTCCAACAGACAAAAGACGCGACATATGCGCCATCTCTAGCTGCTGTCTTTTGGCATGTTCTTCTGCTCTGCGTTTAAGGGTGATATCTCGGCCAATAATAGAGTAATACTCTACCTGCATATTTTCGGTTCGGTTACGGTGTGCAATAACCTCACGTATTTCCGCTATACGATTATAACTTTCGGCCATTTTTATCGGCACACTACCGTACCAAATACCATGCTGTGCGGCGTGGTTCAGTGCATCCTGAACGAGTGTGTTAAAGATTTCCGTATCAAAAATCTGATCGAGATAAAAAACCACAAGATTTTCTTTTTCGCTGCCCAGTGTTCGATAAGCTGACTCATTCATGTACGTTAACTGCATTGATTCATGATTGCAGAACATAATCAAATCGCTGGATGCTTCAACCACACGAGCCAATCGCCGGATAGAGCGTTGGGCCATCTCGCGTTCAGTCACGTCCCGTGATACACAGATGATCTCAACCGACTTGCCTTTATCATCACGGATGGTTTTGCTGGTGGTTTCCAGCCAGATATAATGACCATCCTTGTGCCGGTAGCGATAAGTGTTGGTATAGATACCACGCCGGTAGTGAACCGTTTCCGCTCTTTTCAGTAAGTTATCAGCATCTTCCGGATGAAAAAGGTCGTATCCTTTTGTGCCAATAATTTCCTCTACTGTGTAGCCAAGTACACGTTCTACGGCAGGATTGACATCGATGAAGACCCATTCAGCGGTTGCAGAATGGCGTGAAATCATATCGGTAGATTGCTCAGCCAGCAGACGATATCTGTCTGCTTCTTCACGGTATTTTCGAAGCTCGTGTGCGATACTTTCGTGCATACTTGTCTCTTGGCTTTTATATGCTGCGCATTTTCTGATTATAGTATGACTTTAGGCTAGGTTGTGTAATAAGGGAAATTGCGTATCATTATGCGGAAGTAGGGGTTTTTGCTTATTTTCAGGCGTTTTAAATGCATTGGTATAGCGGTAAACCTTTAAGTGTTTATAACTCACAGTGAGTAAAGGGAACATAATGTCACACAATAATCACAATCCTTATATTATGGGTCTTGATAAGAATGAAGCCAATTATTCTGTATTAAGTCCTCTGTCATTTATCCAGCGTTCTGCCAGTGTTTACCCAAACCATCTGGCCGTTGTTCATCAGGATACACGTCGTACCTGGTCAGAAACTTATAAGCGTACGGTAAAACTTGCCAGCGCACTGACAAAAAATGGTATTCAAAAAGGCGATACCGTTGCTTTTATGGCACCCAATGTTCCTGAGCTATTTGAAGCACATTTTGGTGTTCCAATGGCCGGCGCTGTTCTGAATGCGTTAAACACTCGTCTTGACGCCGAGGCGCTGGCATTCATTCTTCAGCACGGTGAAGCCAAAATCATTTTTGTTGATCGAGAGTTCTCAGAGGTTATTTCTCGTGCCGTTAAAATGATCCAGCACAAACCTGTTGTGATTGATATTGATGACTTGTATTACGAAGGTGGTGAACTGATCGGCACCATGGATTATGAAGCATTTATCGCACAAGGTGATGAAGACTTCAGCTGGTCTTTACCTGAAGACGAGTGGGATGCGATCACGCTGAACTATACGTCAGGTACGACGGGTAACCCTAAAGGTGTTGTTTACCACCACCGTGGTGCGCATCTGAATGCTGTTAGCAACTTGATCTCCTGGAACATGGGTTCACACCCTTCTTACTTATGGACATTGCCTATGTTCCATTGTAATGGCTGGTGTTTTCCCTGGAGTATGGCAGCATGTGCGGGCGTTAACGTTTGTTTACGTCATGTACGGGCTGATGACATCTACAATGCGATTCGCGACGAACAAGTGAATCATTTCTGTGGTGCTCCGATCGTCCTGAACATGCTTAATAACGCAGATGATGAGTTAAAAGCGGGTATCAACCATACCGTGAAAGTAATGACCGCAGGTGCTCCGCCTCCAGCGTCGGTTATTCAGGGTATGGAAGAGATGGGCTTTTCAGTAACACATGTCTATGGTCTGACTGAAACCTATGGGCCTTGTGTTGTTTGTGCATGGCATGATGAGTGGGATGATAAAACCATCGAAGAGAAGTCACGCCTGAAATCCCGTCAGGGTGTTAAAGTGCCTATGCAGGAGGGGCTGATGGTCGCCCACCCTGAAACACTTGAGCCTGTTCCTCAGGACGGTAAAACTATTGGTGAAATCTTCATGCGCGGTAATCTTATCATGAAAGGTTACCTGAAAAATCCGTCGACAACTGATGAGGCCTTTGAGGGTGGTTGGTTGCACTCAGGCGATTTGGCGGTATGGCATGCAGATGGGTACATTGAAATTAAAGACCGTTCTAAAGATATCATCATCTCCGGCGGTGAAAATATCTCCAGCGTCGAGGTAGAAGATGTACTCTATCGCCACAGCTCTATCATGGAAGCTGCTGTCGTTGCTCAGCGAGATGAGAAGTGGGGTGAAGTACCTTGCGCCTTTGTGAAAGTTAAAGATGGTGCTGAAATTACCGCTGAGGAAGTAATGGAATTCTGTCGCGCTAATATGGCTCGCTTTAAAGCACCTAAGAAAGTGGTGTTTGGTGATCTGCCTAAAACATCGACTGGTAAAATACAGAAGTTCCTTTTACGTGATCAGGCAAATGAAAAGTAATTGCTGTTAATGTATAAGTGACGCAACTGTAATTTACAAAAAAACGCCCCGGATTCGGGGCGTTTTTATGAGTGGAAAATTAATTACGCCTCTTCGCGGCGGTCAACCATGAAAATGGCTTTCCCTGTCGCTACCAGCGTTTCGCCTACATGCACATCGGTTTGTGCAGTAACACGACGACGCTTCTCATCAATCTCAGTAATCGTTACGCTTGCTTTTGCGGTGTCGCCGATATAAACGGGTGCGCGAAACTTGATTTGCTGATCAATATAAATAGCGCCCGGCCCTGGTAAGCGGGTGCCTGCAACGGTCGAAATAAGTGCGGCACTGAACATACCGTGCACAATGCGCTTTTTGAACGGCGTTGTTTTAGCATATTCATCATTGATGTGAATCGGGTTGTTATCGCCTGAAATACCGGCAAACATATATACATCTGATTCAGAAATGGTTTTAGCATAAAAAGCACTCATGCCCACTTCAAGATCTTCCAGATAATAACCGTGAAGTTCCTGCATTTTTATCTCCTATGATAGATTGGTTAACTCTAGACTATTCATATAATCCAAAGTATTAGGGTAAATCCTTAGCGATTTCAAATTATATGATAGAATAGGTGAATTCCCTGATAGATGCGAGAGCGATGTATCTATCATTTGGTCTCCTAACTTGGCTACAGAGAGAAGATATATATGGCTGATTATAAAGCGCCTGTAAAAGATATGCAGTTTGTACTGGAAAATATATCCCGCATGCCTGAATTGGCCGCACTAACTACCTTTGAGGATGCGACTCCGGATATGGTTAGCGCGATCTTAGAAGAAGCTGGCCGTGTGTCTGCTGCTGTTATTGCGCCTACCAATGTTGTAGGGGATGAGCAGGGCGTTCGTCTGGAAAATGGAACGGTTAAAATCCCAGATGGTTTTGCCGATGCATACAAGCAATACGCCGAAGGTGGCTGGGGGTCATTACAATTTGATCCTGAATACGGCGGCCAGGGCTTGCCTTACTCTTTATCTACCTCTGTTATGGAGATGTGGCAATCTGCCAACATGTCATGGGGCTTATGCCCGTTGCTAAGCCAGGGTGCGGTAGAAGCGCTTTACCTTAACGGCAGTGATGAATTAAAGAATATTTACCTGCCGAATATGATCAGCGGGGAGTGGACGGGGACAATGAACCTGACCGAGCCAGGTGCCGGTTCTGATCTGTCAGTTATCCGTAGTAAGGCTGTTCCCGAGGGTGATCACTATTTAGTAAGCGGACAAAAAATCTTCATCACATGGGGTGACCATGAGATGGCTGATAACATTATTCATCTGGTTCTTGCCCGCCTGCCGGATGCGCCTGCAGGTGTACGCGGTATCTCATTGTTTTTGGTTCCTAAGTTTCTGGTCAATGAAAACGGTGAGCTGGGCGAGCGCAATGATGTTGAAGTGGCATCACTTGAGCATAAGCTGGGTATCCACGCGAGCGCTACTTGTGTGATGGCTTTTGGTGAAAAAACCGGCGCCGTTGGTTATCTGATTGGTCAGGAGGGTAAAGGTTTGGCATGCATGTTCACGATGATGAACAATGCGCGTTTGGCAGTCGGCTTACAGGGTGTGGCTATCTCTGAGCGTGCTTATCAGCAAGCTCTATGGTATGCCGGTGATCGTACGCAAGGTAAAGCAGTTGGTTACGAAGAGGAAGGCCCGATATTACGCCATGCTGATATTCGACGCATGCTGATGACCATGAAAGCATTTACCGAAGCGGGACGCGCTCTGGCTTACGACGCGTGCGGAAGTCTTGATTTTGCGCATGCACTTGAAGATAAAACCTTGGCAGGACAAGAAAAAGCGCGTGCAGCATACCTGACCCCCATCGTTAAAGGCTGGTGTACTGAGGTGGCTCAGGAGGTAACTTCTCTGGGCGTTCAGGTACACGGTGGTATGGGCTTCATCGAAGAGACCGGCGCTGCTCAGCATTTCCGTGATGCACGTATTCTGCCTATCTATGAAGGCACAAACAGTATTCAGGCTTTGGATTTGGTGGGTCGTAAAACACTGTCTGATCATGGTGTTGCTGCACAGGCAGTGATGGAAGAGATAAGTGTTGCTATCGCTCAGGCAGCGGGTTCTGCACGATTCAGCACGGCTGCATCAAAATTGCAGGGTGCGTTAGTGGTCGCGCAAAATTCAACGTCTTTGCTGTTAGCACAATCAGCTGAAAATGCTTATTTCTCCGGCGCTGTGGCCTACAATTACATGATGATGATGGGCACGTTGTGCGGCGGGTGGCAGCTGCTACGTAGTGGTCTGGCTGCTGAAGGCAAACAAGCTCAAGGTGAAAATGATCCTTACTTAGAAGCAAAACAGTTAACGGCTTTGTTCTATATGGATCAGATTTTACCGCGTTATTTGAGCTACTCCGCTGTCGTCGCTACGGGTAGTGAAGCTATTATGGCGTTAACAGATGAGCACTTAGAGTCTGCCTTCAGTTAATCTGAGCACCTCTTATCAGGCGTTAGTAAACACCCGCTCTGCGGGTGTTTTGCTATCCAATACCCCTGAAATCGGGTAAGGTAGCTGCCAGAATATTTCCGATCAATTGATAGAGATTATTGCCAGCCATGATCATTACACCAAAAATTCGTGGTTTTATTTGTACCACATCTCACCCTACCGGTTGTGCTCAAAATGTTCGTGAACAAATTGAGTATGTTAAACAGAAAGGTCCCATTGCGAATGGCCCTAAACGTGTCTTAGTCGTCGGATCTTCCAGCGGTTATGGGCTTTGCTCTCGTATTGAGGCTGCTTTTGGTTCAGGTGCTTCTACGATTGGTGTTTTCTTCGAAAAGCCTGCTTCTGAGAAAAAAACAGGTACAGCGGGCTGGTATAATGCAGCTGCGTTTGATCAGCAAGCGCATGAAGCGGGTCTTTATGCAAAAAGCATTAATGGCGATGCTTTCTCACACGAAGCAAAACAAAAAGCGGTTGAGTTAATTAAAGCTGACTTAGGCCAGATTGACTTAGTCGTATACTCGCTTGCATCTCCCGTTCGCAAAATGCCTGACAGCGGTGAAGTGATCCGTTCTGTGCTTAAACCTATTGGTCAGCCGTACCGCTCTACTGCAATTGATACGAATAAAGATGTCATCATCAATGCAGAAATAGAACCGGCAAATGAAGAAGAAGTTGCTAACACTGTAACTGTTATGGGTGGTGAAGATTGGGAGCTGTGGATTCATGCGCTGAATGAAGCGGGCGTGCTCGCAGAAGGATGCAAAACGGTTGCCTATAGCTATATCGGTACTGAAATTACCTGGCCTATCTATTGGGATGGTGCACTGGGTAAAGCCAAACAGGATCTTGATCGTGCGGCAGGAGAGCTAAATACGCTACTGGCAGCGAAAGGCGGACAAGCTAATGTTGGTGTCCTTAAGTCAGTGGTAACTCAGGCCAGCTCTGCTATTCCTGTCATGCCCCTTTACTTGTCTATGGTTTTCAAAATCATGAAAGAGAAGGGTATACATGAAGGCTGTATGGAGCAGATAGATCGCCTTTTCCGTACAGGTTTGTATGGTGATAGCGGTGCTATCGATGACGCCAACCGTTTCCGTATGGATGATTGGGAGCTGCGTGATGATGTGCAGGATCACTGTAAAGATTTGTGGAAAGAGATTACGACCGAGAATCTTTTTGAGTTAACAGATTATGCCGCTTATAAAGTAGAATTTTTAAAGTTGTTTGGTTTTACACTAGATAATGTTAATTATGATGCGGATGTTAATCCCGTTGTTGATTTTGATATTATTGATCTGTAAATATAATTAAAGAGTTAAAAGCCCTGAAAAAAGCAGGGCTTTTTTGTTGAATAGATTGTATTTATAAAATATATCTTTATATTATTGGTGCTTAACTTCAATGAGAAAGGACTCATCGGGATGCTAAGGATAGTAAGTTTTATTCTGTTTTCTTTACTGGCCGTTGGTTGTACAACAGCGCCGGTTCAAATGACTCTGCAAACAAACATCCCTTCATCCCCTGTAGTATCCGTTAAGAACAGCGCGTGGAGTGTCCTGTCGGTTGCGAGCCGCGGATTGATGGATTACCCGAAGCTGACTTTGTCTTTTGACGAAGCAGAAGTAAGTGGTTTTTCAGGATGTAATCAGTTCAGGGGACGTTATACCATTGTCGACTCACGCCTTGAAGTTGGTGAGCTATCAACAACACGTAAACTGTGCTCAAAAGTGATTATGTTTCAGGAATACCTGCTATTAAATGAGCTTAAGAAAATACTGCTCTTATCCAGGACAGATAATAGGGTTATTCTGCTCACGAATAATAATGGCGAAGTCACCACCTTGAGTATGCAATAATTTCATATCGTTTTGTTTTTTATAACTAGGCGGTTCGGGTTGTTTCTGGGAGAATAGCGGGTTAACCCAACAAGATTGCTATTATTCCATGATAAGAACAGCCCCAGACCTTTTCTCGCATACTCCCTATTGGGCCGAATGTTTCGGACCCGCTCCTTTTTTTCCAACGACTCGCCAAGAAATGGATCAATTGGGCTGGGATAGTTGTGATGTTATTTTAGTCACAGGAGACGCCTATGTAGACCACCCGAGTTTTGGGATGGCTGTTATGGGGCGTGTGCTTGAAGCGCAAGGCTTTCGGGTCGGTATTATTGCGCAACCTGATTGGCGATCGACAGACGCTTTTGCCGAGCTGGGTAAGCCTAACCTGTATTTCGGTGTGACTGCCGGAAATATGGACTCGATGATCAACCGTTATACGGCTGATCTGCGCGTTCGTCATGATGATGCCTATACGCCACATGGCGCTGAAGGCAAGCGGCCAGACCGCGCTGTTATTGTTTATACGCAGCGCTGCCGGGAATTATTCAAAGACGTACCTGTTGTTATCGGTGGGATCGAAGCCAGCTTGCGGCGTATTGCTCAATATGACTACTGGAGTAATAAAGTTCGTCGATCGGTACTCATCGATTCCGGTGCAGATATTTTGCTTTATGGTAACGCAGAGCGTGCCATCGTTGATTTAACGCACCGGTTGGCGAAAGGCGAACCCATAGCGGATATTAATGACCTGCGCGGCACCGTGGTTGCGCGTGACTTCGTTCCGCAAGGCTATACTGAAATAGACTCGAGCCGTGTCGACTGGCCTGGCCATATTGATAAAATTCAGAATCCTTATGAATATATCGCTGAACCGTCAAAGTGCGCTTCAGACAAAGCGAAAAGTGATCCTCAGGAAGTGATGCCGATTCGCATTATTCCTGAGCCTCTCAAAGGTAAACAGCGACTGGACGGGACACATACTTACATCCGTTTGCCATCATTGGAAAAAGTCAGTAAAGATCCGGTGTTGTATGCTCATGCATCCAGAATTCTGCATCTTGAATCAAACCCGCATAATGCAAAAGCGCTGGTACAGCGAGATGGTAAGCGTGAAATCTGGGCAAATCCACCGCCTATACCTCTGGCAACTTCTGAAATGGATGCGGTGTTTGGGCTACCTTACCAGCGTATTCCGCACCCTAAGTATGGCAAAGCAAAGATTCCTGCTTATGACATGATTCGTTTCTCAATTAATATTATGCGCGGTTGTTTTGGTGGTTGTACCTTCTGTTCGATTACCGAACATGAAGGACGTGTGATTCAGAGCCGTTCACAAGAATCTGTGATTAAAGAGATCGAAGATATCCGCGATAAAGTCCCGGGGTTTACCGGTATGATCTCTGATTTGGGTGGTCCGACTTCTAATATGTACCACCTGAACTGTAATGATGACGAGATACAGGCTTCCTGCCGTAAGCTTTCTTGTGTTTATCCGGTTATCTGTAAAAATCTGAAGACAGATCACAGTGAAACCACTCAGCTTTATCGTAAAGCCCGTGCGGTTAAAGGCGTACACACGGTCGCCATCGCCTCAGGTTTGCGTTATGACCTCGCTGTTGAAGATCCTGAATACGTTAAGGAGTTGGTAACGCATCATGTAGGCGGGTACCTGAAGATAGCGCCTGAGCATAGCGAAGAGGGTACGTTATCAAAAATGATGAAGCCGGGTATGGGAACTTATGACCGCTTCAAGCAGATGTTTGAGAAGTACTCAAAAGAAGCAGGCAAAAAGCAATATCTGATTCCATATTTCATCGCCGCACACCCGGGTTGTGAAGATGAAGATATGCTGAACCTTGCTCTCTGGTTGAAGGAACATAAGTTCCGGGTTGATCAGGTGCAGACTTTTTATCCGTCACCGATGGCATTAGCGACGGCAATGTATCACTCGGGCAGAAACCCGCTTAAGAAAGTGAGCTACAAGAGCGAAAAACTCTATATTCCTCGCGAGCTGGAGGAGCGTCGTTCTCAAAAATCATTGCTGCGTTACCATGATGAGGATAATTGGCCGCGCCTGCGTGCGGTATTGGAAAAAATGGGGCGTGGAGATTTGATCGGTAATGCTGAATGGCAGTTGGTTCCGGCAGAGGAAAAAGCCCACTATGCGCGCGCAAAAACTGCACAAAAAACCAGTCCGGATGCAAAGAAAGGGGCAGTAGCGGCTAAACCGTCGTTGGCGAACCGTCCAACTGCTGCCGCACGTAAAAAAGCGGCAGGAAAGAAGCCTTCAGGTAAGAAAAATCAGCAGCGCAGCGTTAAGCGAGGCTAATCAGTAGCGCTGATATTTTATAGGGAAGCTGAATTCCAAAAGAGTAAGAAGATGGCTATTAAGCCATCTTTTGCTTTATAGCGGATGCTGCTGGAACCTGTTGGCCAGATCATCTATAAATAATCTCACCTTGGCTGATAAATGCTTTCGATGAGGGTATAGCGCATAGACGCCGGTTGGTTCAGGTTCATAGTCTGGCAGTAATCTTATTAAGTTGCCGTCTTCAATATCCTTTTCAACAACAAATGAGGGTAGTAAGCCAATGCCCTGGTTATTGAGTAATAGCTCATTCACTGCGCGGGCACTGTTAACATTAATTTTGCTTAGAATAGGTACAGTTACCTGATGCTCACCTTGCCCAAATATCCACTTGTCTTTATGTTTGTAATTACTGTCAAAAATACAGTTATGCATTTGCAGTGAGCTTAGCGTGCTCGGCATTCCGGCATTGGCCAGGTACGCGGGGCTGGCACATAAATACATTCTCATCTCACTAAGCTTTCTTACGACTAAAGAGGAGTCGGGTAAAGCGCCGATACGAATCGCCAGATCAACACCTTCTTCAATAAGGTCGACAAATCTGTCCGCCAGATCTAGCTTAACTGTTACATTCGGATAGCGCTGTGTAAAATCAGCTAATATTGGCATCAAGGTGAGTTCTGAAAACGAAACCGGAGCGTTGATGCGCAAAACACCTTCAGGCTGGCTATGTTCAGAGCGCAGGGCCGCTTCGATCTCATCTATATCCTGTAAAACACTGATGCACCTTCCATAATAAGCTTTGCCGCTATCGGTAACACTCATTCTGCGCGTCGTGCGGTTGAGCAGTCTAACCCCCAGAGATGCCTCTAGTGCGCCTACATATTTACTGACCAGTGCTTTTGAGATCTGCATACTTGCGGCTGCTTGAGTGAAGCTTTCAGCTTCTACAACAGCAATAAATGCGCGCATACAATCCAGTTTATCCATGATTGTCTCTATTTTGTTGATAGTTCTTCAATATTATAGCGTATTGTTTCTATATCGTTCTGTCGGTGATAATGGCTTTATTAAATAAATCAGTGACGATCTATTCAATTGCTTCTAAAGCAAGGTTAGTCACCCTGAATAAGGTATGCAGTTATGTTGATCGACGGACAGTGGGCTGAAGATTTCCAACCCGTACAGAAAAAAGACAGCAAAGGGGGCTTTGTTCGCCAGCCTTCACAGTTTAGGAGTTGGGTCACCCCGACAGGTGAAGCGGGTCCCACGGGCAATCCCGGATTTAAGGCTGAGGTAAATCGATACCATCTTTATGTGGCTTATATTTGTCCGTGGGCAAGTAGAACGCTCATGGCACGTAAGCTAAAAAAACTCGAAGATGTCGTTTCAGTCAGTATTCTCAATCCAAAACTGGGTGATAAAGTATGGGAATTTGGTGGCTATCCCGGCGCAGAGCCGGATCCACTCTTTGGTGATGATTATTTATATCAGAGTTATTTACGCGCGGATGATCATTACACCGGTCGTATCACAGTGCCGGTCTTATGGGATAAGTTACAAAACACAATCGTCAGCAATGAGTCTGCCGAAATCATTCGTATGTTTAACACGGGTTTTGGAGATCTGGCCGACAATAGTGTCGATCTCTATCCGTTAGCGATGCGCGAAGAGATAGAAAAGGTAAATGAGCGCATCTATCACAGTTTTAATAATGGCGTTTATCGTGCTGGATTTGCGACGACCCAGATCGCTTATGAAGAGGCTTGTTTGGATGTGTTTGATGCGCTTGAGTATATTGAAGCACGTTTATCTGATGACCCTTTTATTGCAGGCAAGACCCTGACGGAAGCAGATATCCGCTTGTTTGTTACCCTGATCCGTTTTGATCTTGCGTATCACGGCCTATTTAAAACCAATTTAAAACAGATTAAAGATTACCCGAGTACTTATGCTTACATGAAGCGGATATACGCCCTGCCGGGAATCGCTGATACAGTCGATATTGATCATATTAAAGCGGGCTATTATTCAATTAAAGCGCTTAATCCAACCGGCATTGTTCCTCTGGGATCAGGGAATATTTTTTAGGAGGCATAATGAAACAACCGTCTTTGTTTTTAAGTCATGGGGCACCCGATTTTTTAATCAGTAATGATCCCGCATTGCCATTTTTTGAACAGCTAGGAGTCACTAGCCCCGAGCCCAAAGCCATTATTATCGTCTCTGCGCATTGGATAGCTGAACCAGTTCAAGTGACGACTGCACAGCAGTATGAAACTATCCATGACTTTGGTGGATTTGCAGCTGAGCTCTATGATCTTACGTATCCTGCAAAAGGAGATCCTGAGCTGGCGACAAAGATTATCGGGCTGCTGATCAGTCATGGAGTTACGGCGACAGCGAATTCTGGCAGAGGGCTTGATCACGGTGCTTGGATACCCTTAAAAGCGATCTACCCTGATGCACATATACCTGTGGTGGCGGTGTCGTTACCCGGTACTCTTGAAGCCTGTGTTGAGCTTGGTTCTGTATTAGCCTCATTAAGAGAGGAGGGGGTCTTGATTATAGGATCAGGAGGCAGTGTGCATAATTTGTCTGCCATGAATCGAAGTGGCCGTACGGATGAGTGGGCGCAGCGGTTTACTTATTGGCTAACTGACGTTGTGCAGTCGGGTAGTGCGGAGCGTTTATTAGATAGCAAAAAGTACCCTCCTGAATTTCGCCAGGCACATCCGACTGTTGAGCATCTGGCGCCTCTGTTTGTTTCTCTGGGGGCAGGGGAAAGCCAGCCGGGGAAGTTGATTTATGAAGGTTACATGTATGGAAATATCGGAATGGCTTGCTATCAATTTGATTAAGACTAAGTAAGGCGGACGCTAAATATATCCGCCTTTCCTGTTGCTATTGTCCGTTTGGATTAAGTGATATCTCGCCCACATCTTTAATGTGAATATTTGGCGTAAAGGTACCCAGATCAAGTTTTGCATTCATTTCGTATTCCACCATTTGACGATTCTGTTGCATTAAAGATGCAATTAGCCGAACACTGTTAAGTAAGTTTGCGTTAGCGCTTAAGGTGATATCCCCTGAGCCATAGGCAGCGATCTCCGGCATTTCATTGGAGACGCCGTTGAGGATTTTATGGCCATCAATAATGATGGAGTAGGCGACACCTCGAAGTGGTAAGGCAATGCTGTTGGGATTAATCAGATGCAAACTAATCTCAAACGCAGGAGCGATCCCTTCGCTGGGTATAATTTTCACAGAGTTAACTGTGACTGTTGGATCTTCAAAATCCAACGGTTTCAACGTAGCGCATCCCTGCAGGAAAAACATAAGTGTGATGACTAGGCTGGCGTAAAGTGTACGCATTAAAATTCTCCACTCAAAGGGCATCTTTGTATCATTATAGGTGGGCTTTTGGGTACATTAACTTAACAGGATAACTTAATCTATCGCCTTGAATGTGCAGCGAGGAGAAGTTAGCTGAGATTGTCCAATGCCAATATGCTGAAGCTTATAATCAGTTATAATGAGCTGAAATCAGGAATAGAGAATCAAGATGCAATCTTGTTACGATGTTGTCATTGTTGGCGGTGGGATGGTTGGAGGAGCACTGGCTTGTGCTCTGGGAAACACATCACTAAAAGTAGCTGTAATCGAAACACAACTTCCCGCTGTATTTGATGCCGCACAGGATCACGATTTGCGTGTCTCGGCGCTGAGTATCGCGTCTGAAAACATTCTTAAATCTGTTGGTTGCTGGCAAGGGGTTCTGGATCGCCGCTCCTGCCCTTATCGTCGTATGAAAGTATGGGAAGCCAGCGAAGAGCATGCGGCCACTCTGTTTGATTCTTTAAAGTTACAATATGATCATCTGGGTCACATTGTTGAAAACCGGATTATTCAACTGGCACTCATTGAACAGATGAAAGCGCTAGATAATATTGATTTGATAACGCCGGCTAAAACCAAAAAAATTGATTACTCGCCAGGCTCCAGCATTATTGAGCTGGATAACGGGCGACAGCTAGTAGCCCGGCTGCTGGTTGCCGCAGACGGCGGCGACTCACGTGTCCGACAAGCCGTCGGGATTGGTGTTCAGAAATGGGATTATGAGCAGCATGCGCTGGTCGCTTCGGTTATTACAGAAGACCCTCAGCAAGATATTACCTGGCAGCAATTCACACCCACCGGGCCTTTAGCATTTCTGCCATTAAGCGGACATCATGCTTCATTAGTTTGGTATAACACCCCCTCTGAAGTTAAGCGCCTGATGCGTACTAAGGATGAGCAATTCCTGAGCGAGTTAACCAACCGTTTTCCGCAAGTACTAGGCAATATAGAAGCGCTGTTAGGACGTGCAAGCTTCCCGCTTCGTCGCCAGCATGCCCAGCAATATGCGAAAGAGGGTGTTGTGCTGGTGGGGGATGCCGCACATATGATCCACCCGTTGGCGGGTCAAGGTGTCAATATTGGCTTATTGGATGCAGCAGCATTAGCTGAAACCTTGATTACTGCGTTACACGAAGGGGAAGATATCTCTTCAATAGCTGTGTTAAGTCAGTATGAAAAACACAGGCGTCGTCATAATTTTGTAATGATGCAAGCAATGGATATGTTTTATCGCGTTTTTAGTAACGACATATTACCAATCAAAATATTACGTAATTTTGGCTTAGGTGTGGCCGGTAAAGCCTCTCCTCTGAAACAAAAAGTGATGGCGTTTGCGATGGGCTTGGAAGGAGATCTTCCCGAAATGGCAAAATAGCTTGCACAGGTTAACGCTCAAAAAAAGGCCGCTTTCAACAAACGGCCTTTTTGTTATGTGTCCGGTATCAACACTAATACACCTGATACCGGTGTACTTCTCTTATATGTTAATTGGCCATCTGTTGTTTAAGGAACTCAACAATACCTTCGGCAGCAACATCTTGTTTATCAGCGTCACGGCGTCCTTTGTATTCGTAGGCACCGGCATCAATACCGCGTTCTGAAATGACCAAGCGATGGGGTAAGCCCATCAATTCCATATCGGCAAATTTCACCCCCGGGCGCTCCTTACGGTCATCCATCAGCACGTCGACACCTGCTGCTTTCAAGTCGGCATAGATCTGATCTGAAACCTCACGAACTTTCTCAGACTTGTCGTAGTTCAGTGGCACAAGTGCAACCTGAAAAGGCGCAAGGCTAGCTGGCCAGATGATACCGTTGTCATCGTAGTTCTGCTCGATAGCGGCTGCTACAACACGAGTGATACCGATACCGTAACAACCCATTTCCAGAACGGTTGCTTTACCGTTTTCATTCAATACAGTGGCATTCATCGCTTCAGAGTACTTTGTACCCAGTTGGAATATATGGCCAACTTCAATACCGCGCTTGATCTGTAGACTTCCCTTGCCGCAAGGGCTGGGATCGCCTTCTTTTACATTACGTAGATCAGCAATAGTGGGCGTAGGCAGGTCTCTCTCCCAGTTAATATTGATGTAATGCTTGTCTTCAATATTGGCGCCTGCTGCAAAATCAGCCATGTTGGCGACACTACGATCGATAATACAAGGAATGGTCAGATTTAACGGACCTAGTGATCCTGGGCCGGCTCCCATCACTTTAAGAATTTCTTCTTCTGTTGCAAAACACAAAGGTGAAGCTACGCCAGGTTGCTTTTCAGCTTTGATCTCGTTCAGGTCATGATCACCACGCACCAGTAAGGCGACGAAATCAGCTTCGCTCTCTTTTGAGGCGGCAACGACTAAGGTTTTAACGGTTTTTTCAATCGGCAGGTTAAACTGCGTAACCAGCTCTTTAATAGTTTTAGCATGCGGCGTATCAATGAGTGTCATTTCAGCGGTTGGTGCAGCTCTGTCACCTAGCGCGAGGGCTTCTGCCATTTCGATGTTGGCTGCATAATCGCTGCTATCCGAAAAAGCGATATCATCTTCACCTGAATCAGCCAGAACATGGAACTCATGTGAACCATTACCACCAATAGAACCGTTATCAGCAATTACGGGTCTGAAATCCAAACCTAAACGGTTAAAGACATTGGAATAGGCTTGATACATAATCTCATAAGTCGCTTCAAGAGATTCGCGTGAAGCATGAAAAGAGTAGGCATCCTTCATAATGAACTCGCGAGAGCGCATTACACCAAAACGTGGACGGATTTCATCACGGAATTTTGTCTGAATCTGGTAAAAATTGGCAGGTAACTGTTTGTAACTTTTAATCTCGTTACGCACCAGATCTGTAATAACCTCTTCATGTGTAGGGCCCACACAGAAAGAGCGACCGTGGCGGTCATTTAAACGCAGTAGCTCTGGGCCGTATTGCTCCCAGCGACCTGACTCTTCCCAGAGTTCTGCAGGCTGGACAGCAGGCATAAGCACTTCCATAGCGCCCGCATTGTCCATCTCTTCTCTGACAATGCGCTCGACTTTTCGAAGTGTACGTAAGCCCATCGGTAACCAAGAATAGAGACCTGACGCCTCTCTTCTGATCATACCGGCGCGTAGCATCAGTTGATGACTGATGACTTCGGCATCAGAAGGAGTCTCTTTGAGCGTTGCGATAAGAAATTGGCTTGCGCGCATGGCAGTATAGACCTTTACAGAGTTCACATGAAAATCGCATCATTTTATGGATATGTGGCGTTAGGGACAAGTCGGAGCAGCGTTTATCGGGATTATTATTAAACAATACAGCGTTTTTTGATCAATTTTTTGAAAAAGACAGGGAAAGCTCGATAATTTATCGCTACGATTGCCAAGTCGCTGTTTTTTATTCTTATGCTGAGCATTGATTACACCCAGATCAATACCCATATTAAGCACATGAAGAAAGGCTATCGTCCGGTTGTTTATAGGTAACGATATAGGTAATCTTTGCTATACAAGGTTAACTCCTGCAAGGATTTGATTTCTTAAGTTTTTCTTATAATTATTTGATTATATTGGGCTTTTATGAAAAATATTTTATTCGTATTATTTCTTGCCGGGCAGTCTTCTTGGGCCCATGCGAGTATTGCTGATATCTTTAAAGATGCTGAGGGTAAAACCAATTGGCAAATACTCGCTAACTGGAGCAGCGGGACACTCATTATTTTGTTATCGATTGTGGCAATTAATCTGTTCTTTGCCCGGCGTCGTGCTTTTAAAACGAACGTAGAACTAACAGCCATCCGTAACGATCTTGAGCAGCGTGTTAAAGATCGTACCGCGACTCTGGATGAGTCCAACCGTCTGTTAACTCAAAGTAATCACTTGTTAGAGGATGAAGTCTCCCAGCACATTATTACCAGTGAACAGCTACGCTCGTCCGACTCTTATATTAAAGATATTTTAGCCTCTATGCCGCTTATGCTGGTCAGTTTGAATAAAGAGGGGAGAGTCACACAATGGAATAAACAGGTTGAAGAGGTGTCCGGAATTCCTGCTGAACAAGCGCTGGGAAAAACGCTCTGGGAAGCGTACCCGACGGTTTCAATTACACCTGAGCAAATCCAACAGGTCATGCATAAAAATGCACCGATACACCTGAAGCAAAGCTTGCGGAGTACGGCGCATTTCGATATCACAATTTATCCGTTACAAGGGCAGACAGAAGCGGGTGTTGTTATCCTTGTTGATGATATCAGTAAGCAAACCGCTGCAGAAAACATGCTGATTCATAACGATAAAATGTCATTTATGGGAGAGCTGGCGTCCACCATGGCACATGATATTAATGTGCCACTACAAGCTATCTTAATGGACCTGAAAAGTTTTCAGCATACATTGGCTGAAAAAGCTACGGTTCAGACAGTAGCCGATGATAAACAGGCGCGACAGCTGAATACCATACTCCAAGACATGTCGAGCAAAGGCGACCAAGTCTCTACTATCATCAGCAATTTACTGGCATTTGCTCGTAGTCGTCATGAGAAAAAACAGTTTGTCGATATTGTTGATGTGATGGAAAATGCGATCAGTCTCGCCAATGATGTTGTTTCGGTTTCAGCTGATCTTCCTTTTAGTAAGGTTACTTTAGTGCGTAACTTTGAAAAGAATCTCCCCCTGACGCCTTGTTACATTACCGAGTTGCAACAAGTCTTTGTCAGTGTTTTTCGACATGCCTGCCATGCGCTTGAGCTAAAATTGGCAGCGGCTTCAACCGATCCGGAGTTTACGCCAACCATTAAAATTATTTTGGCTGAGTGCTATGACAGTCTCTGGATAAAGATTCAGCACAATGGGGTTGGGTTGAGTAACGAAGAGCAGATGTGCTTGTTTGAACCGTTCTTTAGTAATAAAGCACCAGGGACTGATTTTGATGCGGGCCACCGTCTCTCGTTCTCTCATTATATTGTTACTGAACAGCATAAGGGGCAGATGGCAGTCACTTCGGATGTGAATGTGGGTTCAACTATTCACATGCAGCTACCTATTCAAGAGTGATCCGGAATAGCGCCTACAAACTAACAACAAGTTAAATGATGTTTTAGCTAATCCTGTAAGCAGGCAAGTGAGTCGCCTGCTTTACATACCCGGCATCATAGAGCAACAAGAGATGCCCTTTAGCGAGGAGTTTCTGCTGGAAGGCAGCCAAAGCCAATACGAGAAAAGACTCCTGGGTGGCCGTTAATGAAAAATATTTTCACCTTGTTGATCGATCATCAGTTTGGCTTTACGAAATGTTTCCTGAATACAAAGCTCTGGGGTAGGGAGCACATCGGCCCGAATAAAAAGATGTTCTCGTTCCTCCTCCGCTTTACCCAGACGAATTAACCCGTTAATACGAAATTGCGCTCCTTCTGCCGCGGGTGTGGCGACAATAATAAAGCCCTTATATTCTATTTCAGATGAAAGTCCTGCATCGGAAGTACTCTCATTAGACGGGCTGAGCCAACTGAAGAGTGACTTTAATAAATCCATAATGGTTCCTGTTTAAGTTACTGCTTATGTTCACTTTATGTGGCTATGCTATTTATGTCAAAACTGAAACTGTTACATAACTGAAACAGCTATAGCGAGTATGATCACAACAATCAACTAGTACAATTTTATCTCTCTGCTATGCTGATGTGTATGACTAAAATTGTTCATGAGATGTTAAGGATGATGAGCGAAGTTAAATCTGTGCAAAGTTGGAATAGTTACTTAATTATTATAGTGTTCAGCATATGCTGGCTACTTTTTCCTGCTGCAGCCAAAGCCAAAACCGATGCGGAGCTTAAGCCTGTTACGCTTCAATTGCAGTGGAACCACCAGTTTCAATTCGCCGGTTATTATGCAGCCTTAGCTAAAGGCTTTTATAAAGAAGCAGGGCTGGATGTCACTATTAAAGATGGTGGGTATGACAGTACGGGCCATGCTGTTGTTCCCGAGGCTGAGGTACTCTTTAACCGGGCGCAATTTGGATCAACGAGAACCGATCTGTTAATCAATCACAGCCAAGGGCTGCCATTTGTTGTGTTGGCAAATATTATGCAGCATTCCCCTTTCGTTTTTTTAACAACCGATCAATATAACTTCAAACAGCTGGAAGATATCGGCCCCTACCGTCCTGTCTCATTAAACTTACCTAGCAGCGGAGACCAGCGGATGGACGCAGAAGCGATTGCCGCTTTAAAAATTGCCGGGGTCGACTTTAAACAACTCAACAACCATTTTCCCACGTGGGAGCTGGATGATCTGTTAATGGGACATACTCAGCTTACACCTGCCTATAGTACCGATGAACCTTATTTTGTTAAAAAGGCAGGGGAAAATCCTGTCCTTATAGAGCCCAGAAATTACGGTGTTGATTTCTACGGCGATCTTCTTTTTACGCGACAAAATATGATCGATGAGCAACCGGAAGTCGTTGAAAAGTTTCGTGTTGCGAGCTTAAAAGGCTGGAAGTATGCAATGGAAAACATCGATGAAATTGCAGACCTGATCGTTTCAAAGTATCCCACGCGTAATGAAGCTTACGATAAAGACTTCCTTATTTATGAAGCAGATAAAATCAAGGAATTAATGAATTCAGATGTTATAGAAATAGGTTATATTAACAAAGATCGATGGCAAAAAATTGCAGAAACCTATCGTTCTTTAGGGCTGATTAACAGCGTGCATCTGGATAATTTTCTTTATAATCCTAAGGCAGAAGATCCATGGGAAAACTACAAACACTGGATTCAATTACTGATTATCCCTTTCTTGGTAGCGGCAGGGATTATCTGGTATCTCTTTTCCCTGACCTCTGCATTAAGAAAAGAGATACTTAAGCGCCAGGAGGCTGAAAAGTCACTGAAGAAGCAAGTTGAGCTTGATGGTTTAACCGGTATTAATAATAGATATGCATTCCAGCAAAGTCTGGAGAAAGAGTTTTCTCGGGCACGTCGATATCATCAGCCTTTTTCTTTAATGATTATGGATATTGATCTGTTCAAGGAAGTTAATGACAAATACGGACATCAGGCAGGGGATGAGGTTTTGCGTTCATTGGCAAACGTCACTCAAAATTTACTCCGTAGCAGCGACCTATTTGCTCGTTATGGCGGAGAGGAGTTTGTTGTGCTGCTCCCCAATACTTCGTTAAACGATACTATTTGTTTGGCCGAGCGTATTCTCTATGCCAACCGGGATAATGCAGTTCGCTATAATGATTTAACTATACGCTATACCATTAGTATTGGAGTGACAGAAATCCTCGATTCGGATGACAACGTGGAAGACCTGTTTAAACGTAGCGACGATCTTCTTTATGATGCAAAAGATGCAGGCCGGGACTGTATACGGCTAGGTCATCCCGATTCCTAGTATTTGATTGGCAAGGGGGCACGCGTTTTAACGGGGCGTATTGCAAAGTTACTTTGAATATCTTTAACCACAGAAAGGCGTTGCAGCGTTTTTAGCCAGGTTTCGTAACTGAGAAGATCAGAAACAACGACTTCCAAGCGATAGTCAGATGCACCAGAAACCACAAAGCAGCTAATGACACTATCCATTTCTAAAATAGCTTGCTCAAACTGTTGGCTGGCTTCATCGCGATGATTATCCAGGCTGACATCAACAAAAATAGTCATACCCAAGTTGATTTGCTGGCGATCCAACGCGGCATAATAGCCGGTAATGACGCCCTTATCCTCTAGCTTTTTTACTCTGCGTAAGCAGGGCGATGCCGATAAGCCAATTTTATCTGCCAACTCCACATTGCTAAGTCTCCCATCATGCTGCAACAGAGCCGCTATTTTTAAATCCATTTTATCCATAATTGGTATTTTCCTAATATTTTTTCAGGTTAATTGATATTAAATACTAATTATAAGCTTAATAAAGGCAAAATTAGCAAGGACGTGCGCCATATATATTCTGGATAATAGCGTTTTGATAGTAAAGAGAATCTCATGTCCACATTTGCTTTTAAGCGTTACTCTTCCCTTTCGCCAAATCAGGGAGGTGTTATTGCTGCGTTTATCACCATACTCATTTGGGCTAGTTGGTTGGTCTCCATGAAAGTAGGGGCCCAGTCGCAACTGTCAACTATCGATCTGGCAAGCTTACGCTATGGTGTCACTGGTCTGATTCTGCTTCCCGTGTTTGTTAAAGCACTGCCTGCTATCAGAGAAGTACGAAAGCGATATCTTGCAGGCATTCTTTTTGGTGCGGGTCTGCCATTCTTTTATCTATCATCTTTAGGCATGGATTATGCGCCAGTCGCGGATGCCGGTTTATTGGTTACCGGAACATTTCCACTCTTTGTGACTTTTGCTGCCGTTGTTTTTTATCGAGAAAGACTCACACAACAACGTGCATGGGGATTGTCACTGATTCTGATGGGGATAGTGGCGATATTGTATTTAACAGCTTATAACACAAGTCTAAATGCAGGGAGTCACTGGAAAGGGGATCTCATTTTTCTCTGTGCGAGCGCTTCATGGGCGTTGTTTACCGTTAGCTTAAAGTTATCCGGGTTACGCCCCTGGGATGCTGCTGCATGGCTATGTGTCTCATCAGCGGTTATCTTGTTAGTGGGTTTCTCATTAGGCATATGGGAGAGCAGTATCATCGCTGCACCGTTTGAGCAGACGCTCTATCAAGTATGTGTGCAAGTACTCTGTGTTGGTCTGATTACCGGATTTAGTTATGGATTTGCGGTGCGCCAATTAGGCGCTGAAAAAACATCCGCAATCGGAGCGCTTACTCCGGTTCTGGCCGTACTGGCGGGACTATACCTGCTAGGTGAATCGATACAGATGGGCGCATGGGTAGGATTAGGGTTCATTACAGGGGGGGTAGTGCTTGCGAGTGGTATCAAGTTACCAAAATGTACGTTGTGATTATATAGAAAACTTTCCTTGCAGATTGATTAATTAACAAGCAATCTTCAAGGAAAGCAAGAGAGCCGAATGCTAAGCCTCTAGGCTAGACAGGCTCTTCATTATCAATTGAGAAGGGGATAGATCTTGTTTATCAGCCGTCGTCATTAAGAGGTCATAGGCTTCTTGTGTTAGTTTTATGACGTGGTCTGCTTTATGTGCTTTGGTTTGCTCTAACGTTTGGGCCAACTTATCAGCATACTTTTCTTCTAGCCATTCCTCACACCATTCGCGTACTTCTTTGGTATTGCGCGAGCATTTACGCCAGGCTTTAAGCGCCTTAAGGTGCTTTTTAGATGCCTTTGAAGAAGTTTCTTGATCAAAAGGAAAATTATCATCCTTGCTTAGCTGTACATCAATCCATTGAATGACAGTCGTTAAATCACTTTTTTTGATCTTCATCGATAGGACTCTCGGTCAGAATGTGAGATACGGGCGCATTGTCACAAAAAAGCCCCCTCTATAATATTAAATTTTTATGACATGCCACTATTAATCAGTCCAAAATCAGCCGAGCTGCTTGAGGGTTTCGGCTTGTTGGGCTACGCGATCTATAAACTGGTTGAATGAAGATAGCTCTTCTTTGCTCAAAACAGACAGCAAATAACGTTCACGAGCAGTGACTAATGGTACTATTTTAAGATATATCTGTTTGCCTTGCTCTGAGAGTGAAACACTCGAAAAGCGACGGTCATAACTATCGGTTTTTTGAAACAGCAGGTCAGATTTTTTAAGGGTAGAGATAGCACGGCTCACCTGCATTTTTTCCATGCTGGTGAATTGGGCAATCTCCTTTGCAGACATCTGCGCATTTTCTCCTAACGCAGCCATCACCCGCCACTCCTGAGGGCTTAACTTGAAACGCCCGGAGTATAGCTGTGCTATTACTTCGCTGACGGATGAGTTAAGCATAGCTAGCCGGTAAGGAAAAAAATCGCTCAGCTTCAGTGTATCAAGAGGCTCTTGTTCTGTTTCATGAACTGCTTTTTCATAAGTCATAAGGATCAGAAAGATAGCTTAAATAAAAAAGCATCTTATGACGTTAACAGTAAAAAAACAATTTCCTGATAGGAATTAATCAATTTTATTAAACTAAATCAATATAAAACAACATCTTACAAAAGATTGTATTCTTTTGACAATGGTAACGAATGTTACTAATATAGACCTCATACAAACACTCTTATAAAACAATAACAATGTTAACCCGAGGGCATATTCATGATTAAGCTTGAACAGATCCATCACGTTGCATATCGCTGTAATGATGCTAAAGAAACCGTTGAGTTTTATCAGAACATGCTCAATATGGAATTTTTAGTAGCGATTGCAGAAGATCTAGTGCCTTCTACCAAAGAGCCTGATCCATACATGCACCTTTTTTTAGATGCAGGTAACGGTAATATTCTGGCCTTCTTTGAGTTACCTACTAAGCCGAAAATGGATCGTGATCGCATGACACCGGAGTGGGTACAGCACATTGCTTTTCGGGTGGAAAGTGAAGCGGCATTGATGGAAGCCAAAGCAGAACTGGAAGGGAAAGGGCTTGACGTATTAGGCCCAACCAATCACGGTATTATTAAATCGATCTACTTCTTTGATCCAAATGGTCATCGTCTTGAATTAACCTGTCTGACAGGTACAGATGAGCAGATGAAGCAGTTAAAAGAAGTAGCACCCTTGATGTTAGAAGAATGGTCACGAACGAAAAAAGCGCCTAAGCACGCTGCTTGGATGCACGAAGAAGAGTTTTCTTCAAAATAGCTTCGTGATTTTTAGTATCAAATATGTAAGCGGAAGCCATTACTGGCTTTCGTTTTTGTTGTTTCGGGTAGATAGAAAAAGAGCTGAGAATTAAAACTATGAGCAATGTGAATATGCTGAATGAAACCCACGACCTTGCATTAACAAGCTGGGTCGCCAGTGCGAACCAAGCGACTAGTGACTTTCCTATTCAAAACCTGCCATTTGCTATTTTTCGTCGCGCAGGTTCAAACGAAGCTTTTCGTGGAGGTGTGGCGATTGGCGATCAGGTTGTTGATCTTGCAGCTGTCGCTGAGAAAAAGCTTTTCGCTGATGAGGCCGCTACTGCTGCTCAGGCTTGCTCACAGCCAACGCTTAATCAATTTATGGGCATGGGCTCTTCATATGCCTCTGCATTGCGTCTAGCGCTATCACGTGCGCTTAGAGAAGGTGCCGAACAGTCTTTAGAAGAGTGCTTAATTGCGCAGTCTGATGTTGAGTTTGAATTGCCAGCGACTATTGGTGACTATACCGATTTTTATACCTCTGTTCATCATGCTACCAGTGTCGGTAAATTGTTCCGTCCGGATAATCCATTACTACCAAACTATAAATGGGTGCCGATCGGTTATCACGGTCGCTCATCTTCAATTGGTGTTTCAGGTCAGACTTTCCATCGTCCGGTAGGTCAGACTAAAGCACCGGATGCTGAAGTTCCGTCGTTAGGCCCATGTAAGCGATTGGATTATGAGCTTGAGCTTGGAATCTACATTGGTCAAGGCAACGACATGGGTGATGCCATTGCACTGGATAACAGCGATGATCACGTCTTCGGTTTCTGCCTGTTTAATGATTGGTCTGCACGTGACATCCAGGCATGGGAATATCAGCCATTAGGGCCTTTCTTAGCGAAAAACTTTGCTTCTACGGTCTCTCCATGGATTGTGACACTCGAAGCAATGGCTCCGTACAGGATGCCTTGGACACGCGATGCTGCTGATCCTCAGCCACTGCCATATCTTGAGTCTGAAGCAAACCGTGAGCAGGGCGCGTTTGATATTAAATTGGAAGTCCTCATCCAGACTGAGAAAATGCGCAATAACAATCAACAACCTAAGTCTGTTTCATTATCTAACTTCTCTTACTCATACTGGACTGTTGCACAGATGGTGACACATCACACAGTCAATGGCTGTAATTTAAGACCAGGTGATTTCCTCGGCAGTGGCACTCAGTCCGGCCCTGACTATGAAGAAGCTGGCTCATTACTGGAGCTGTCTCGTGGCGGTAAGGAGGCGATTGATCTGGGGAATGGAGAAAGCCGTACTTTCCTTAATGATGGTGATACTGTCGTATTAAAAGGCTGGTGCCAAAAAGAGGGCGCAGCGCGAATCGGCTTTGGTGAAGTGAGCAGTACTATTCTGCCCGCAAAAATCTAAAAGAAGAGACTCAATAGAAAATACCTCAAGCTAGCAGAGACGATAGCTTGAGGTCATTGCTTTTTAACGAGAAGATAACGGATCGATTAACCGACCAGATGACGGTTATGGAAAGCAAAAGCCGTATTGAACGCAATTTCCTGGAACTGTTTTAAACCGGTGCTTTTGAACGGGATAGTCATCGGATTTTGCTTCATTATCACTTTGATTTCTGGCGCAGTCATAATAACAACCTCCAGCTCATCTATTAACTGAAGAGCAGCCTCCATTTTGAACGCGAGTCCACCGCCGGCAAACTTACCTTTCATGGGCGCCTGATTGATAATCACTTTTTCCACTTTATAGTCCTCCATCAGCTTTTTAAAACTGAACTGGAAGTCCTTTAAATTCTGTCGGTCGTTGCTATCGGCTAAAGTAATGCGGCTTGTCCTGCAGTCAGGTATATCAAATAACCCGTCGGATAGTGACAGAAGGCAGACAATCGCTTCATTGTTTTTTAACTCAACACCACACACTCTCATGATAAACCCCGCTATTTTAGACGGTGGCATTATAACGCTAAAGATTCATTTAAAACTAAGAATGCTATACATATCTGAAGAAAACTTACTTTTCTTTACCTTGTTGCACCCCATCTATAAATCTTTTAATGGCTTTAATCCTTTTTTAAGGAGCTTGCTTACCTTATTCCCACCATGCTTGCTTGCGAGGACTCCTTGGGCAGGGAATAATGAGTCTTTTATGTTGTAAATCGGATGCCATCTATGACCGTTGTATTTGAAGAACTGGATTATCAGGAAACTCCATTGGGTGTTATTAGCCTGAGGCGTCGATCCGAGCCAAGACTCAATAATCAAATTCTCTACGAAATAAAGTTAGATGACGAGTTTCTGATGTCCAGCTTGTTTACCGAAGCAGAAATTCAATTATCAAAGATCTGTTTAGCTGCGCTTGATGGAAGCGAGCTGGATGTCATTGTCGGCGGACTTGGGCTCGGTTACACAGCAAAGGCTGCATTGGAGCACGCTAGCGTTCGGTCACTAAAAGTGGTTGATGTTATGGCGCCGGTCATCGACTGGCATCAGCGTGGATTGGTTCCGCTTGGAAAAGAGCTGAGTGCAGACCCGCGCTGCTCACTTATACATGCTGATTTTTTTGATGTAGCCACGTCCAAAACAAAAGACTTTGATGGACTTCTTTATCAAGAGGATGCACCTCGCCCACAAGTGCATGCGGTGTTGTTGGATATTGATCACTCTCCTAGTTACTGGCTAAACCCCGGAAACAGTGCTTTTTATACAGAACAGGGCTTACGTGATCTATCTGAAAAAATTCTACCGGGAGGGATTTTTGGTTTATGGTCAGATGAGCCGCCAGCAGCGGATTTTATGGCTTTGCTGGATCGTATATTTGAGTCTTCGCAATCACATGTGGTTAGCTTTCCGAACCCTTACTTGGGAAAAGATTCAACGAATACGGTTTACTTAGCACGTAAAGCCTAATAAGTGATGAAAAAGAGAACGATCTACTAGATATGTGCCAGATAGTTTAGTGTCCCCTTCCTTTTTGCAGGCATGACTGATCCTCGATAGTGGTGGCTCTTGAAGATAATTATCTTAAGGAGTGCAAGGTGATGCAACGGAGAAAAAATATAGCTTCAGAAAGCTCAAAAATTTACCTTGTGGGAGGAGGGATTGCTTCTCTTGCAAGTGCAGTGTATCTAATCAACGATGCATATGTGAAGGGTGACAATATCCATGTACTAGAGCAAAATGCGACGTTAGGTGGCGCACTGGACGGTTGCGGTGATCCGGATAACGGTTTTGTTATTCGCGGTGGTCGCATGCATGAAAAACATTTCGTATGCTATTGGGACTTGTTATCACATATCCCATCATATGATGACCCTGCTGTTTCTGTCACCGATGAGTCCTTTGAGTTTAATGCCCGATATGTTTCTCATGCACAGGCCCGATTGCTGAAAAAGGGCAAACGAATGGATATTTCATCGTTCGGGCTCTCTTTAAAGCACCAGGCAGATTTACTTAAACTGACCTTTGTCTCAGAAGCCACCTTAAGCAACCAGCGGATTGATGATTGGTTTGAAGACTCCTTCTTCGAGACCAATTATTGGTATCTTTGGACCTCTATGTTCGCATTCCAAAAATGGAGCAGCGTAGCGGCAATGAGGCGCTACATGAAGCGCTTTATCCATTTGTTGGATGGGATGCCAACCTTGGGCGGTATCATGCGAACCCAGTACAACCAGTATCACTCTGTTGTCATACCGTTACAGCGCTACCTACAAAAAAGAGGGGTTCATTTTGATCTGCAGACGCAGGTCGTTGATATTGATTTTGATCTTTCTTTCAACCACAAAAAAGCCACAAAGATTAATGCACTAGATAAAGATAAAAATATAAAACAGATCCCCTTAGGTGCTAATGATTATGTGTTCATTACTAATGGGTCTATCACAGAAAGCACTGACAATGGCTCTTGGACAAAAGCACCTATTTTAAAAGACAAAGCCAGTTCTGGTTCATGGATGTTGTGGGAAAGAATAGCAAAGAAAGACAGTGCTTTTGGTAATCCTGGTGTTTTTTGTGACAATATTGATAAGCAGAAATGGTACTCCTTTACCGTTACTCTCAAGGACCGCAGATTTCATGATTATATGGAAAACTTCAGCGGCAACTTAGCGGGTACGGGCGGCTTGGTCACAATGATAGATTCAAACTGGCTGATGTCTATCGTTGTTGCGCGTCAACCTCACTTCCCTAACCAGCCGAGCGACGTAAAAATTTTTTGGGGGTATGGATTATATCCTGATAAAAAAGGGAATTACGTCGATAAAAAAATGTCGGACTGTAACGGACAGGAAATTCTTGAAGAACTATGGGGGCATTTGAACATTCAGGATGTAATGAACCCGGTGGTTGAAGCCCAAAAAATTAACTGTATTCCGGTAGCCATGCCATTTATCGACAGCCTTTTTATGCCTTGTGCACAGGGAGACCGTCCCAAAGTGTTGCCAGAGGGGGCTGTTAATTTTGCATTCCTGGGTCAATTTTCTGAAATGCCAACGGATTGTGTATTTACGGTAGAGTATTCAGTGCGCAGTGCTCAAATGGCTGTTTACGGATTGTTCGAAACTGATAAGCAAGTATTGCCCGTTTACGACTCTATTCATAATCCCGTCGTTTTAATAAAGGCTATGAAGGCAATTTGCCGATAATAATTAACGATTTAAGGAAACACATGAAAATATTAAGTGCTTTTGCTGCATTATTAATGACTTTTAGCATTCACAGTCACGCTGCCGATATAAGCTATCCAGCTGCTTCAATTATCGATTGGGAGCATAAAAGTTTTTCGGGTGATACATCATATAGCGTTGTTTATGATCAGCAGCTGCAACATGATGTCATTCTTGCAAAAAGCAGCAATGCGGCATCCGGTTTATTTTTCGAAAAAAAAATAGATCTGGATAAAACCCCCTGGCTGAATTGGTCATGGCGTGTTGAAAAATTTCCCGATGTAGAGAATGAAAGAACAAAGTCCGGAGATGACTTTGCGGCCCGGATCTATGTGGTAACACAAAATGGGTGGACATTTTTAAGTACCAAAGCCATTAGCTATGTCTGGTCTAGTCAGTCGACTACTAATGATGTGTGGGCAAATCCGTTTACAAAGAGTAGTGCAATGATGCTAGCCGTCAGAGGGAGTGAGGATGGCAGCGGTTGGGTTAGCGAAAAGCGCAATATAAAAGCAGACCTGCAAAAATTATTTGGCAAAGAAATTCGCTACATTAAAGCCATTGCCATCATGACTGACACCGATAACTCTGACAGTCATGCAATTAGTTATTACTCAAATATCCGTTTAACGGCACAATAAGCACTCGCTAATCATACCCACGTTAGTGGGTATGGGTGGCACATTTAAATACTGATAAATGCACAGCTCCAATTACTTATTTTCACCGTCCGATGCTTTGCGCAATACTAAATCCAACATATTGGTCGATAAAAGCCTTCTTAAATAAGCAAACAGATAGGTAGGGATGGTGACGTAGTAGCGTGGTTTTGGCTTTTTCGATTCGAGTGCGTGGATGACTTTTTCCAGAACAGCTTCAGGCTCCAACGTGAAAAGATCTTTTTTATCAGGGTCAGCCTGACTGGCTAAGCGCTTCTCTACGGCCTCATACGTCTGTTGATGGGCGCTGCCTTTGACGATGATATTTTGTTTAAATTTAGCATAAGCATTTTTACGAAAGTCGCTGGTGATAGGTCCGGGCTCTACCAGTGATACGAAAATTCCGCTGCCGTGTAGTTCTTGCCTTAACGTATCGGTAAGCCCTTCCAGTGCGAACTTACTGGCGTTATAAGCCCCTCTATACTTCATGGTTATCAGTCCAAGTACTGAGCTATTCTGAATAATGCGGCCATAACCTTGACGGCGCATAATTGGAATCAAAAGGTTGGTGAGCTCTAGTGTACCGAATAGGTTGGTTTCAAATTGTTGGCGCAATACATCGCGCGTCAAATCTTCCACAGCACCCGGCTGGCCGTATGCTCCATTATTGAAAAGGGCATATAAGGTGCCATTGGTTTGCTTAAGCGTCCAGTCAACGGCGGCATGAATAGAGTCGCTATTATCCAGATCCAGCTGGCAGGCTTCAAAACCCGCTTGCTGCAGTGTGATAACATCAGTCATCTGCCGGGCTGTTGCAAACACTCGGTAACCACTGGATTTAAGCCCGTGAGCAACGGCTAGCCCAATCCCTGATGAACAGCCGGTAATAAGAATAGATTTGTCTGGATTATTGACTAGGCTCACGGATAAAAACCCTTTAAATTACAAAGCAAACGACACTAACATATTGATAATCACCTTAGTACATTTCAGGCACATATTATTTGCCGATATTTTGCTATGCTTACGTTTTGAGCGAGGCCAGTTAGCGTTAAAAATACAGCCATCGATAATCGTCGGTCTACAGGAGAATGAATGCGTTTTTTACCTCAATACCTTATGCCGCTGGCGTTTGCTTCATTAATTTCAAGCTTTCCTTTTGCGCAGGCCATTGCTGGCCCTTCATACGAAGGCCCCGAATCTGTTCCCGTTTTTCATCCGCTTTGTTTAAAGGAGCTGAAAGATCAGGAAGAAGAGGGTGGCGCACTTGATATGGCTATCTGCTCTGATAAATACAAAAATATCATGGTTAAGCAAACACCTGATGGTGGCTATTATGCCAAACGTCCGGTGAATGCAGCAGGGCAAACTCAAGGCTATGTCGTCTATAAGCCGGTAGGCACACTAGACAAGGCAATGGAGCTATTGCTGGTGCATGACAAAGCAGATCAGCAAGGCACTAAAGCATCTGTTTATGTTATTGGGCGGTTGCCGCATTTAACGCCTGATTCACGCGACTTTATAACGAGCCTGGGCGAAGGCGGAGATGGCTGTAATGGTGGTATCCAAACCGCTCGTCTGGTATCCGAAGCAATTCTTGAAGTCGATATCAATGTTAACCCTGCAACCTTAATGGCTCTGGATAAGCTTAATAGTAAAACGCCCGTACGCAAAACAGCGAAAGTATCCAGCCTGAGCCTTAAACCTAAGAGCAAACTGGATGACAGGCCGACAACATGTATCGGAACCGTTACTAAAACATATAACCTGCTGAATAACAGTGAAGGTTATGCCTGGGTTAATTTTATCAAGGAGAGCACCCGTGTAGCGCTGGATCCGTATCAGCAGTGTTTTGATGATTTAGTCGCTGATTTTGTAAAGCCACCACAAACTATTAATATGCAGGACTTTGAAATATTCTCACGCCTGTTCAGTAGCGAATGCAGCAATTGATATTCCACAATACTGTTGTTAATAAACGGCTTAAACATTATTTAAAACAATCTATTAAGTAGATAATATAAAGCGAAAAGTTATGAAAATACTCCATACCTCAGATTGGCATATAGGGCGGCAATTTCATAATGTATCGCTACTTGAAGATCAACGGCACGTACTAAATCAGATTGTGAATATTGCAGATGAGCAGCAGGTCGATGTGATGCTCATCGCTGGTGATATTTATGATCGTTCCGTTCCTCCATCACAAGCAGTGGCTTTGCTGGATGAGATACTGGATCGCATCAATCAACTTAATATTCCGGTTATTCTGATCAGTGGTAACCATGATGGAGCTGAACGCTTAAGCTTTGGGTCGGCTCAACTTGCACAGTCCGGTGTGCATATACTAGGGGATATTGAAAAGATTGCGGAACCGGTCATGCTTAGCGATGAGCATGGCAAGGTTGCCTTTTTCGGGTTTCCTTATGCAGATCCGGCTACTGTGCGCCACGCACTACAGGTAGAAACCAGCACGCATGATGAGGCGATGGCACATCTGGTCGCATCGATAAAGCCATGTCTGGCAGCCGTCTCCAGTGATAAAGTCCGCTCCGTTTTACTCAGTCATTGTTTTATTGATGGCGGGCAGTCCAGTGAATCCGAGCGGCCTTTATCGATTGGGGGCGCTGATCGGGTATCGTATGAGCACTTCTCAGATTTTAGTTATGTTGCACTTGGGCATCTGCATGGTCGCCAATATAAAGGATCTGAGAATATTCGTTACTCGGGTTCGATTCTCAAGTATTCATTCTCAGAAGAGAAACAGATTAAATCCGTTACATTAATCGATATGGGCGCAACTGGCGTGCAGAAAGTCGAGCAGATCCCATTAGAGCCGTTAAGAGATATGCGTACCATCAGCGGCGCTTTAGCAGATATTATCGAGCAAGGTTTTAACGATCCTCAGCGCGATGATTACTTACAGATTCGTTTAACCGACAAGCACGCCATCTTAGATGTGATGGGGAAGTTGCGGCAGGTCTACCCAAATGTATTACACATTGAGCGCCCCGGACTAATGGCTGCCAGCCCGCAGCAAAATGCTCGCAGAGATCAGCTTAAAAAAGGAGAATTGTCGATGTTTAATGACTTTTTTGAGCAGATTAGTGGCGAACCATTAACAACAGAGCAGCAAGCTTATGTGTCACAAACAATAGCTGATCTTAATGAAAAAGACCTCCATAACAAGGCGCTGTAACCTATGCATCCATTAAGCTTACGCATGAGCGCCTTTGGTCCTTTTGCCAGCGAAGAGTTGATTGATTTTTCTCGCCTGGGAGACAAGCCGCTTTTCTTGATTAATGGCCCGACCGGCTCAGGTAAAACCACCATTCTGGATGCGATCTGCTTCGCGCTGTACGGTAAAACCACCGGTGATGAGCGGGAAGGTACGCAGATGCGCTCAGATCTTGCTATGCCTGCCCAATTAACGGAAGTGACCTTCACTTTTGAATTAGCCGGCAAGTCTTATTGTATTCGTCGTATCCCTGAGCAGCCGCGCCCTAAAGCCAGAGGGGAAGGTTTTACGCAGCAATCTGCAGAAGCGCAGCTCTGGTTGTTAGATGCAGCGGGCGAGCCGGAAAAAGTGATCGTCAGTAGTAAAGTAACGGATGCAACACGTGAGATTGAACAGCTGCTAGGGATGAATGCCGATCAGTTCAGGCAGGTCATGGTGCTACCGCAAGGCAAGTTCAGGCAACTATTAACCGCGGACTCAAAAGACCGGGAGCACATATTCAGCCAGTTGTTCCAAACGCAAATCTACAAACAACTTGAGGATGAACTCAAAAGCCGTTCTGCTGAAGTGCGCCGGGAAGTCGACGGGCTGAATAAACAAAAAAATGCTCTGCTGCAGAATGTCGGGCTGGAAACGAATGAGGCGCTGGCTGAAAAGCGCTTGCAGGTATCTAACGAGTCTGCTCAACTAAAGCAAATATTGGCGCAAAGGCTCGATGAAAAAGCCAAGGCATCCAGTGATAAAGATCGGGCTGTCGAGCTGTTAGCGCGTTTTGCTCAACTAGATACCCTGATAGCCGAACAAAAGAAGTTAGCTGCAGGGCAGGATGAGATCGAACAGATTTCATTGCAGTTGCGGCGTAGCGACAAAGCGCAGCAAATATTACCGGAGTTTGAGCGTTATCAGCTTTCATCAGCAGAGTTTAAAAAGCACAGTGAACGCTTCAACACGGAGTCGGCAGCGTTAAGCACACTAGAACAGCATTTTCAGGCGGTAACGATTGAGCATGCCACTCTTCCTGAGCAGCAGTTGCATCTATCTAAGAATAAAGAACAGCGGCAAGTCTTGCTTGGCTTTCAGGCGCGGGTAGAAAAGCTTGAGCAGTTGCAAAAAAGCGCATCAGTCGCTGCGCACGCAGTATCGGTAGCCGAAGCTCAACATAAGACAGCAAAATTGAAATCAGAGCAGAATGCGCAGAAAATTGACCAAGCAGAGCAGGTGCTCACTCAGTTACGTACAGCTGTTCAGCAGTCCGGCGCTCTTCAGTCAGAATATCATTTGCTGGCTCAGCAGCTGGAAATTAAGCAAAAAATTGAACAGTTGCAAAAACTAAGTGATGGCGCGAAGGCTGCTTTGTTGACGTCTCAAAAAAATGGCAGTCGCTTAAAAGAACGGGCAGATGAGCAGCAAAAGGTGGCGACCACTATTGAGCGCGATTGGCACCTGGCTCAGGCTGCTATTTTAGCCATGACGTTACAAGATGATGTGCCTTGCCCTGTCTGTGGTAGTGAAGATCATCCCTCGCCAGCGCATTCTGATGTTGCGCCACCCACACAAGCGATGGTCGATCAAACCAGAAGCAAAGCGCAACTCGCAAGTGATGAATTAATGGCGGAGCGCGAGAATTATCGCACAATAAACAATGAGATAGGTCGATTATCTAAAGAGATAAGCGAGCTTAATCAACGCCTTGGCGAGACTCAGTATATAGAGATAGAGGTGTTGCAATCCCAATTCGATCGGCTCAAAAAACAGCTTGAAGTACTGCAGCATCAGCAAGGTGAACTAAGCACAACAGAGCAAATGCTTAGCAGCCTAAAAGCCGCGCAACTGCCATTGTTAAGTACACTGGATGCGGCACAAAAAGCAGTAGATGCCGCTGTAACCACGCATGCTGAAGAGCGCAAAGCGTATCAAATAGCGGAGCAGGAAGTACCCGAAGCGTACCGGGCAGCTTCACAATTGGGCGCTAGCATTACACAGCAAGAGCATGAAATACGCTGTTGCGAGCAACAAATTGAGAGTTTGCAGCAACGCTACACAAAGGTAAAAGAGCAGCGTGATTCAGCGGCGGCGGCACTGTCTATTCTTAAGGAAAACCAACAGCAAAGTCAGCAAACACAAGAGGTGGCGCAACAGCAATGGCAGTCTGCCTTATTGAAAAGTACTTTTGAAAACCTTGATGATTTTACGCATGCTGTTTTGCCTCGTGCTAATTGCGAGGCACTGTTACAGCATGTTGAGGGCTATAAGCAAGCCGTACAACAAAACCTGGGAGCGCTGCAAAGCCAGCAAGTCGCCTTAGAAAATTTGTCCCGTCCAGATCTGCAACCTTATATGGACAGAATAACGGCAGCAGAGCAAGCGCAACAGATCGCTGATCAGCAATGGCGTGCCCTGCATGACCAATTCACCCTGTTGGAAAATGCAGAGCAGCGGATCAATACCCTGCAAAACGAGAGTCAAACACTCGAGGCCCGCTATGCCGTTGTGGGCACCTTAAGCGATGTTGCCAATGGACAAACGGGTAATAAAGTCAGCTTGCAGCGTTTTGTCCTGAGTGTGTTATTGGATGATGTATTGATAGAAGCGAGTCACCGTCTTGCTTTAATGAGCAAGGGGCGATATCGGTTGTTGCGCAAAGAAGAGCGCTCAAAAGGCAATCGCGCCTCAGGGCTGGATCTTGAAGTGGAGGATGGCTATACCGGCCGCGTGAGGGGAGTAGCTACTCTATCTGGGGGTGAAAGTTTTATGGCAGCGCTATCCTTAGCCTTGAGCTTATCTGATGTGGTGCAAGCCTATGCGGGTGGCATCCGTTTGGATACGCTGTTTATCGATGAAGGTTTTGGCAGCCTCGATCCAGAATCACTGGATCTGGCAATCAGAACCTTAACGGATCTGCAGCAAAGCGGACGGATGGTAGGTATTATTTCTCATGTAACCGAGCTTAAAGAACAAATATCTGCGCGCATAGATATTACTGCCTCCGAGCGAGGCAGCAAAATAGTATGGCAATGAGCCAAAATTCAGATGTCGTAGTGTCTGGGTTGCCAGCATTAAACGCTACTCATAACGCGAGCGGTATCCAGCATTCGGTTTGAAAACCCCCATTCGTTGTCGTACCAGGCAAACACTTTAACTAAGCCATCGCTGACGCGAGTCTGAGTGCTATCAAAAATAGAAGAGGCGGGGTTGTGGTTAAAATCGATAGACACCAGAGGTAGCTCATTATAAGCAAGAATATCCTGCAGTGGCTCTTGGCTACTGGCATCCCTCATTAGCTGGTTTATCTCTTCAACACTGGTATTTCGGGAGGGAGTGAAGCTCAGGTCCACCAGCGAAACATTGGCTGTCGGTACGCGCACCGCCAATCCGCTTAAGCGTCCTTTCATTTCCGGTAATACTAATCCAACGGCTTCGGCTGCGCCTGTGCGGGTAGGGATGATCGATAATGCCGCAGCGCGTGCGCGGTAGATATCATTCTTGTAAACATCGGATAATTGCTGGTCATTGGTATACGCATGGATGGTTGTCATCATCCCCTGAGTAATACCAATATGCTGATGTAAAACCTGAATTACTGGTGCCAAGCAGTTAGTGGTACAAGACGCATTAGACACAATAAGGTGGTCAGCGGTTAATATCTGATGATTAACACCGTACACAATAGTGGCATCCGCATCTTTACCGGGGGCCGATATCAGTACCTTTTTAGCCCCTTGTTGCAAGTGAATAGCAGCACTTTCTCGGCTTGTAAAACGCCCTGTGCATTCAAAAACGATATCGATATCAAGATCGGCCCAGGGAAGCTTGCCAGGGTCGCTCTCTTTTAAAATCTGAATAGTATCGCTTTTAATCTGCATACAGGATTCATCAGCCGTCACCGGATAACGAAAGTGCCCGTGTACAGAATCATACTCAGTCAGTAATGCATTGGCGCTGGCATCTCCCAGATCGTTGATCGCTACAATAGAGAGGTGTGCGCGGTGTGGGCCTTCATACAGAGCACGCATGATATTTCTGCCAATACGCCCGTAGCCGTTAATCGCAATTCGAATAGTCATATCAGTACTCCTTAGGTAGAAACTTACACAGAACCCTATGCCGGACTTAATGCCAGCATTGCTCACTTGCTACAAAATATGTTCCTTTCTCAAGCATAGGCCAGAACATGAGGGTACGTAAATAGACAAGATAAAAGAATAAATCCCATACTATTAATCAGTTACTACCCATTTATCGGTTACTATAAAGGGTGTAAAAGCTAAATAACCTGATAAATATAGGCGGTTGCCATGTCTGAAAAGGTGTCTGAACAAAAGCCACATAAGAAAATGAATAGTACGTCAGATAAAAAATCAGGCAAAAAGAACAATGAGATAGAAGCACCCACAAAAGCAGAGATCGCCTTGCTGGAGCCATTTTTTGGGCTAACGCTCGCACAGATTAGTGTGCCGGCCACCGTAGCGGAATTCGAGGCGGCCACATCCGATCTGTTGTGCTGCCGGTTTGTTGGCTTTGATACCGAATCAAGACCCACGTTTAATAAAGGCGAAAAGTCAGCTGGCCCGCATATCGTACAGCTCACCACGCTTGAGCATGCTTATATTTTTCAGTTGTTCCGGGAAGAAAGCCATCGCTTTTTAACAGAGATTATTGAATCAACCAGCACGGTCAAAGTGGGGTTTGGGCTTAGTTCCGATAAAAGCCATCTGCGCCGTCGGTTAGGAGTAGAGCCTAAAGCGATTCTTGATATGGATAAGGTCTTCAGGCAAAAGGGCTACCGCAAAGAGCTGGGAATCAAAGCGGCGGTTGCGATTCTTTTTAAGCAAAAATTCCAGAAATCAAAATCAGCAACCATGTCGAACTGGGGAGCGGGGGAGTTAAAAGATAACCAGCTATTGTATGCAGCCAATGATGCCTATGCAGCACTAAAAGTACTTAGCGTCATGGATGAAGAAGAAGCAAAGTTGCCGATTGAAAGTTAAAATTCGCCTTTATAAAGCCACTTTTTAAGTGATTTATAGGGAAGATGTCGATATGATACGTATCATTTGATACGTATTGTGTATTATTTATGCCAAAAAAATCAGACACCCGCGAAAAAGTCTTTGATGCAGCTGACGCTCTTCTTCAAGAAGGGATGCGACCCACTCAGCAAAATATCAGAGAGCGTATCGGTAGCGGCAGCATTACCACTATAAACTCTGCATTGAATGCTTGGTGGCTATCGCTATCGGACAGAATTAACCGAAAAGATCAGCATCCAGAGCTTCCTGATCCTGTAATCAGCGCAGCCAATCAACTGTGGGACCAGGCACTTGCCTATGCACATCACGCTTTCCAAAAAGAGCGCGCCGAAGTTGAGTCCATATTGCTTAACCGCAAAGAGGAAAGCTTCGCTCAGCTGGAGCAGCTCAGAGCGACGGTTGATCAGTTGCAACAACAGAATACACAATTGCGTCACAGCAGTGATGAGCTTAATGAGCAGCGCCACGAATTGCAGCAAAAGCTGTTATCCTACGAAACATCAATGATCCGACTTTCATCAGAACGTGATGAAATAAACCGTGAAAACAAACAGCTTAAAATTATTCAGCGCAAGAGTGACTCATCTCAAGCAGAGAGCTTGCCACTGCATAGCAACGAGCTGTTTGAAGCTCGCGTAGAATCCAAAGTAAATTTAATAAAAATCAAAAACCTAGAGGATCTTCTTAAACAAAAAGAAGATGAGTGTCGCGCACTGAAAGAGGCGCTTTTGTCACAAGAAAAAACCGCCATACAGCAGCAGCACCGGCTTGAACTGGTCGTAGCACAACAAGATGCGCGTTATGATGACGTACTAAAAGCATTAACTGATTGCAAAATTGAACTATCTCTGGCAAAAAAGTAAGTGTTAACAATCATATTCTTATAGACACATGTTCACCGAATATAATTTTCAGGAAAGCGCATGGATACTGATTTACTTCTAGAAGCTGATAGCGAAACCATCAGAGCAACCTTGTTGTCATGCTCTGAAGGAGATGCTGTCAATTGTCTATCTGAAGAGGTATTTGCGCAGGCCAAGCTACTTCTGGTTAAAGAAAAAATTACAGGCGTCAGTATTCAATTATTAGGTGATGATGGGTACGTTATCCGCCAGGTAACCGGTAAACGCCGTAGCGAACTAGGCGCAGGCGAGTTTAATGATCGACAGCTAGCCGTGATTAAAGCGCTCGAAAAAGTGCTTAAACACTGCAAACAAGAGGGCGTTAGGCTAGTGGGTTACAGCGACGAACTGGTGGCCTACCCGGCGGGGTGCAAAGATCATAATCAGGCATCAGTGTATGCGCTTGATATCGACAGTAGCGATGCCTATATCGGGGCCGATTCAAATTCCGAATTGATGGGGGTTTAATCAATGGTTATACTGACTTTCCCCTATGCTTATTTAGCATTTGCTTACTAATCGTCCAATATTCGTAATAGGCTTTATGAAAACAGCAAAGGTTTTACTCGTTGACGATCATGATATTGTGCGCGCCGGATTTAAGCAATTGCTTGATTCGCATCCGCAAATAGAGATTATCGCGCAGGCAAATAACAGCCACGAAGCCTTTGAGGTATATAAAAAGACAAATCCGGATATCGTCATTATGGATCTGTCTATGCCTGCTGATTCAGACTCGCTGGATAGCAGCGGTGCACAGGGAGGCATTGAAGCCATTCAGCGCATCATTGAGCATGACCCTAACGCTAAAGTGATTGTTCTTACGGTATGGGAATCCAACCCTTACCCCAAAAATCTGGTCAAACTTGGCGTAAAAGGCTATCTAACAAAGCGTTGTGCTCCTGATGAACTTGTTCAGGCCGTTTTGGATGTTTATCTTGGCGGAAAACACTTTTCCGAGAGCATTAAAGCCATTATCAATGACGGCGCAGAAGCAGAAATTAATCCGGTTAATCTCTTAACCAAGCGCGAGATAGAGATTTTTACGTTATTAGCAGAAGGGCAGTCAGCTACACAAATTGCTGACGCCATTTTCCTTAGCTATAAAACAGTGCATGCGCATCGCTCCAATATCATGCGTAAGCTATCGCTGAACAATAATTCAGAAATAGTGCACCTTGCAATACGACACGGCGTGGTAAAGCCTTGAACAACAGAACAGAAACCAACTCTCTGGTTGATTCCGAGTTTTTTTGGTATAGCCTGATTGAAGGCGATCAAATCGTTCTTGATGCCGATTACTTTGAAGATGGCATCAAAGTGCTACATAAAAACAAAGCCTATGAAGTGCTTGCAAAAACTGAACAAAGCATCAGCAATATCGCCTTTGTCGTACAGTCCGACATTACCGATGAGCTTATCAGCGTGCATCCCTTTTTGGTCGAGAACTACCTGATAAGCCCTGTAAAATACCGCCACAATTAGCATTACAGAACGAGCATCACATAACAGCTACAACTAGCATTTCATATAGGAAGCAAAATGATAACAATTTACGGTAGCCCTAAGTCCAGTGCAGGTCGTTGTTTCTGGTGTCTGGAAGAAGCCGGTGTTGCTTATGAAACTAAAAGCATTGATTTTCGTGCAGGTGAACATAAGTCTGAAGCGTTTTTAAAGATTAATCGCAACGGTAAAGTGCCGGCATTGGTTGACGGTGATTTCAGTATTTGGGAATCATTGGCTATCAACAACTACATTGCGGACGCCTATAAGCCAGAATTGCTCGGCACGACAACTCAAGAACGTGGTGCAATTAGCCAGTGGAGCATCTGGTCTGTAGCGGATCTACAAGTGCCGATGATTGATGCCTTCATCCAGCTTGTTTTTGTACCAGAACCACACCGCAACGCAGAGATCATCGCCAAAGCATTTGAAAAAATTCCCGTTATGCTGAGCACGCTTGAAGAAGAGCTGGAAGGGAAGGCGTTTCTGGTTGCGGATAGATTCACCCTGGCCGATCTGAATGTATCTTTTGTTGTTAGCATCTGTGATGAGATCAAGTTTGATCTGAGCGAATATAAGAACATCAACCAGTGGCGCAATGGCATCGCTGAACGCGATAGTGCAAAACGCTATAAAGCTTTATGCGCATAAAGAGTGTGCGCCATTAGCATAAAAGGCTCGCCGGTAATGACGAGCCTCTTTATTGTCCCTGTTTTCTCCTTCTGCTAGTCGTCTAGCGAATCTTTAAAACTCATGCTCGGCACATTAGCCTGGCTGATAATGATGAGTACAATACCGGCAGTAAAAAAGAAAAAAGCCGATGCCATATAGCTGGCGGAAATCACATCTTCCATGCCCAGTTCTCGAGCCTTAAGAACGAGCATGCCCAGACAGAGTACACAGAGCAGCTCACAAACAATACCCATCACCAGCGAGGATTTTTGCAGAATGCCTTTTTTCTTCATATAAAGTCTCAATACTCGTCAACGGGTAGATAATCGAAAGAAAGATCATATCATCTCTCACTCAGGCGTGCTGGCAAATAGATGCGCTTCCAATAACTTCTATTTCATTAAAATTGATATATATCGTTTTTTTGCTAAGCGCAGAGTGCGCTAATAATCTTATTTATTTTATCGGGTTAATGCTATGCCTAATCTAAAAGCTTTCCTTTTGGGGTGTGTTGCCGTGGTCATTGTTGGGTTGACGCTGCAATTAGCTTATGTGCTTATTGCGACCTATATCAGCATTGCCGATACTGACGGTTTTTTCTCGATCTATCAAAAAGAACTGTGGTTTATCGCTGCCTTAGTTGTTTATAGCCTGACAATGCTCATTGGTGGAGCCGTTACCGCCTTATTCACTCATACGCCCAGCGATGTAACCGCAGCATTAGTCGGTTTATCTACCAGCCTTATGTCACTACTCTCATCGAGTAAAGGTGACGACATTAGCTGGATAAGCGCAGTAATGGTGGTGGGGAGCGTTGGCTTTTGTATACTTGGCAGTAAGCTTGTATGGCGTCGAGCATCAAACGATGCACTGTGAAAATGCGAGGTGCTGATCCAACGACTTCGTTGCAGTGAGTCGGTAACAGCAATTCCGCAATACTTAAAAACTCTATTTAATTCAATAAGCTCCTCATGAGGAAAGATTTATGAGTACACGTTTGCAGGAACAGGTCGATCTAATTACTGATTCACTTGAGAAAAGCGCTGAAAGCGGAGTTTCCTGCTTGCTTGAGCCCATGTCACCGGCAGAAATATCCCGTGTTATTGAATCGCTTCCCGGGGACTTGAGAAGCCCTTTGTGGTCGCAGCTGCCGCGCTTAAAAAAAGGGGAAGTGCTGCTGGAACTAAAGGGAGAGTTGCGTAGAAGCTTAATAAAGCAAACGGATGAACAAGAGCTGATCGCCTGTTTGTCGGTCATGCAAATGGACGAAATTGCAGATCTGGACGATGACCTGCCGATGTCCGTGGTGAATGCCATGGTGACAGCCATGGATGTTCATCGTCGGGAACGCTATGAGCAGGTTAAACTTTACCCTGATGATGTTGCGGGTGGGTTGATGGATGTTGACGCCACTGCTGTGCGCGGTGATGTTACTCTTAAAGCGGTGTTACGTTATTTACGCCGCCTGCGACAGCGTGAGGGCTCTCTGCCTGAGCATCTTGATAGTCTGATGGTTATCGATAGGCATAACCATTTTATGGGTATTCTTCCTTTGAGCTGTCTGGTCTCATATGACCTATCTACAACCGTGAGTGATGTTATGTCACCTGACGTTGTCGCCATTACCCCTTTGACCCCGAATGTTGAAGTGGCGCGAATCTTTGAAGATCACGATCTGATGTCAGCACCTGTGATGGATGATAATGGCTATCTGGTGGGGCGCATTACTGTCGATGACGTTATCAATGTGATGCGTGACCAGGCTGATCGTGAAATATTAGGCCGTGCCGGTTTAGATCAGCATACGGATATGTTTGCGCCAGTGATCAGTAGTTCGGTGCGCCGTGCCGTGTGGCTAGGCATTAATCTACTGACGGCCTTCTTAGCGGCGTGGGTGATCGGCTTATTTGAAGGATCTATAGAGAAAATGGTAGCGTTGGCCGTACTGATGCCGGTGGTTGCCAGCATGGGGGGTGTGGCGGGGAGCCAAACCCTGACGCTGGTGACACGAGGAATGGCGTTGGATCAAATCAGCCGGCGCAATATATGGAAGTTAGCCGCACACGAACTCACGATCGGCGGGCTTAATGGGCTCTTTTGGGCTGGCGTGGTGGCCGCGATTGCATATTATTGGTTCAATGACTTGATGTTGGGTATGGTCTTTGGCGCGGCTATGTTGATCGTTATTTTTACCGGCGCCTTAGTCGGCACTTTTATCCCGCTGATCTTGAAACGGATGGGTATTGACCCAGCGCTGGCAGGTGGTGTGGTGCTTACAACAGCGACCGACGCCATCGGCTTTTTTGCGTTTCTCGGGTTAGCCACCATCATGTTATTTTAACGCCAAAAAAATTAATTGAGATAAACGACCTTTAAAGGGCACTGATCGGTGGTAGAAAAGCTTTTTTATAAATCTTATTGGTTAGGCAAGTACTTCGGTAATCGATTTGAAGAGATCCGTTTAGATGATGCAGGCCTTATGCTAAAAGGCACCTATCAAACGCCAGTAACACTCGCCTGGACGGATGTCAGTAGCAGTGTCAGACATACGCCAGGCATCATATTCGACAAAGTTGTCTTTGAGTCGGCGGGGAAGAGAACCTCCGTTGGATGGTTACATAAAAGTAACGCATTATCGTTGACGACGTTATTTACAGAAAAATATTACACCCATCATTCTGATTCCGCTGCAAAGTTACTGAGCAAAATATCCAGTTATCTGCAAAAAAACGGCTATCTACGGACAAGCCATTGTAACGCTATTCGTGACTATATCAGCGCAGCGTTATTGGAAATACCGTCGTCTTCTGACGTGTTAAGTCTGTCTAATACTAGCAAGGATATTTTCGCTCAACTTAAACAGTGGGCGGAGTTAGACGCTGCGATGATTGACGACATAAGAGCGCAATATGTCGCTGAGCAGAAGCAGCGCTATCAAGCGCTTTTCGACGGAATTGAATCGAACCCATTAACCGAAAAACAGCGTGAAGCCTGTATTATTGATGACGATAATAATCTTGTTTTAGCCGGGGCAGGCACAGGTAAAACCAGCACTATGGTAGGCAGAGTCGCTTATCTGTTAGACAGTCAGCAGGCCGCTGGACACGAAATATTAATGCTCGCCTTTGGTAAAAAAGCTGCCCTGGAAATGCGTGATCGCGTCACTGAAAAACTAGGGCAAACCTCAGTAAGCGCATGGACATTTCATGTATTAGGTCAAATGGTTATTTCACATGTAGAAGGCGAGAAGCCGTCCATTTCGCCACTCGCGAGTGATGAAAAACTGCTGAATAACCACGTAGAACAATGGTTTTCAGACTTGCTTGAAATACAGCCTTACAAAGAAGCAACCCTGAAGTATTTTGAAAAGTACCTTTTTCCAGAAGCCAACCCCTTCGATTTTAAAACGCAGGGAGAGTACTTCGAATACATCCGAGCCAACGAAATAAGAACACTAAAAGGCGAAAACGTTAAGAGCTTTGAGGAGTGTCTCATTGCTAATTGGCTGTTTGCTATGGGGATTGAATATAAATACGAGCTACCATACCTCGAAAGCAATACCAGAACGCCTGATTTTAAGCAGTACCAACCTGATTTTCACCTCACCGAGTTCGGCATCTATATTGAACACTTTGGTATCGACAGAGAGGGAAACACAGCGCCCTATGTAGATACAGCACGCTATAACGCAGGCATTCAGTGGAAACGCCAACTGCATAGTAAACACGCCACACGGCTGGTTGAGACATACCACTATGAACAACGTGAAGGGTGCTTGTTATCCAATCTGGAAAAAAAATTAGCAAGTGCCGGGGTTCTGTTTGAGCCTTTGCCTGCGGATTCGGTTTTACATACCTTGCGTGAATTCGGCGCGATTAGTAAGTTTTCTGTGCTGCTCTCAAGTCTTTTAAAGCGGTATCGCGCTAATTGCTATATGCCTGGTGAGTTAGAGCGATTAGCGGATCATTTAGAAACGACTGGCCAGCTAAAAGCGGCAATGGATTTACTCAGACCCATTATTGAGCGTTACGAAGCCTTATTGAAATCGAATAACGAAATCGATTTCGAAGACATGATCGCTAAAGCAATACAGTATATTAAAGAGGGATCATTCACATCGCCCTGGTCGTATATTCTGGTTGATGAGTTTCAGGATATATCCCAACCCCGTGCGCGCTTGGTTAAGGCATTAAGAGATTCCAAAAAGGGCACATCCGTATTCTGTGTAGGTGATGACTGGCAGGCAATTTATCGTTTCACGGGCAGTGATATAGGCCTCACCACCGGTTTTGAGTCTTTGTTTGGGCCTACACAAACGACCTCGTTAGATAAGACATTCCGGTTTAACAACAGTATTAATAATGTAGCTTCACAGTTTGTGATGCGAAACCCATCTCAAGTGAAGAAACAGATTACAACGCATTGCGTTGTGCAAGAACCGGCCGTATCGCTGGTCATGAAACCCATCTCAGATAACGATCTATTTAACCCCATCTTAGAGATACTTCAGAAAATAGCAGGCATGGCCAAGCAGGGGGCTTGTGTCTACCTATTGGCCAGATATCACTTCAGGCTATTAGAATTTAAAGAACTGGCACAGTTAAAGCGCTTGGTTCCGGGGCTTAACATTGAGCAGCATTCGTTCCACACCTCCAAGGGTAAGGAAGCTGATTACGTTGTCATTCTGGGATTAGATAACACGAAGAATGGATTCCCTTCACGAAAGCTGACCCATCCGCTTTTAGAAGTGTTGCTGCCTAAAGTAGAGCCATACCTTGATGCGGAAGAAAGACGCTTATTCTATGTAGCCATGACGCGCGCTAAACATCGCTGCTATCTGCTAACAGATATGAACAAAACCTCGGACTTCGTCAAAGAATTATTGGCAGATGACTACGCTATTGAACTGAATGAATTTGATACCCAAGCATCTCAGTTAATGGCACCAGAACATGAGTGCCCATCCTGCAAAACAGGCACACTCGTAAAGAGGGAGGGACCTTATGGTTCTTTTATCGCCTGTACCCATTATCCCCTTTGTAAGCATACAGCGCGTACTTAACTGACAACACATGATTGCTGAGCTGAATAAGCACCCGGCTCAGCAATTATGTGTGATGTGTTAGCGCTTAGATTTACCCGCGTCCTTATGCTGGTTGCCTTTGCGGCTTTTGCTTTTGACCGGTCGGTTATCATCTGATTCAGACGCCAGTTCAAATTCAATTTTACGTTGATCCATATCGACCCGTACAACACGGACATTAATGCTATCACCAATACCAAAGTTGGTGCGGGTGCGCTCACCGACTAAGCGCTGCTGTGCCGCATCAAACTGATAATAATCGTTATTCAGGGCGGTCACATGTATCAGGCCTTCAATCAGCGTATCATCGAGTTCAACAAATAAGCCAAAGTTAGTGACACTGGCTATTACGCCGCTGAAAGTATCGCCCACATGTTCCTGCATATATTCGCATTTAAGCCAGGCTTCTACGTCCCAGCCAGCTTTGTCAGCCCGGCGGGAGACCCGCGAGCAATGCTCCGCCATCGTCTTCATTTTATCCAGGTCGTAAGGGTAGCTTTTTCCGGCCTCCAGAAGAGTAGCGCTTTTAGTCCTGCGTACAGGATCGGAACCCATACCCGTCACTTTTTTGAACATCCGATGCAGCGTACTACCACTTTCACTACGACGGATAACCGAACGGATGGCACGGTGAACCAATAGATCAGGATAGCGTCTGATCGGCGAGGTAAAGTGAGCATAGGCGGGATAAGCAAGACCAAAATGCCCCTGATTATCGGCTCGATATTCCGCCTGGCTTAGCGAGCGCAGCATCATAGTGCGGATAACCGCCGCATCGTTCCGTTCGTGAATGCCGCGCAGCAGAAGATCATAATGCGCAGGCGTTGGTTTATCGCCACCTGACAAATTAAGGCCTCGCTCACTAAGAAATCCACGTAGATTAATCAGCTTCTTTTCGGCGGGTCCTTCATGCACCCGATAGAGCGCAGGCAGATTTAATTTTTGCAGAAACTGAGCCGTAGCCACGTTCGCGCAGAGCATAAACTCTTCTATCATTTTATGCGCATCGTTACGTATAACCGGCACTATCTGATCAATTTTTCTGCCTTCGGTAAATTTGAACTGAACTTCCTGTTTTTCAAAATCAATCGACCCGCGCTTAGTCCGGGCCGTTCTTAACCTTGCATACAGTTGATGTAAGGCGTGAATATGCGGCACGACAGCATGATGATTTTTAGCGACCTGTTTACCCAAGCCTTGTTCCGGCGACGATAATAAAGCGCCTACCTGATCATAGGTCAGGCGGACATGCGAGTTGATAACACCTTCAGAAAACTTATACGCTGATATTTTACCCGCGTGGCTAATCGCCATTTCACACACCATGACCAGCCTGTCGACATGCGGATTGAGCGAACACAAACCATTCGACAGTACTTCTGGCAGCATCGGGACTACGTGACCTGGGAAATAGACCGAGGTGCCTCTTTCTTCAGCTTCCTGATCCAGTGCGCTATCAGGTACGACGTAATGCGACACATCGGCGATAGCGACATATAAGCGCCAGCCGCCGGATGTTCTTTTTTCACAATACACGGCATCATCAAAATCCCGGGCATCTTCACCATCGATGGTGACAAAAGGTAAGTGCCTTAAATCAGTCCGATGCAGTTTATCGGCATCTTTTACCTCATTCGGCATGGCTGCGGCTTCATCGAGCACTGTCTGCGGCCATTTATACGGAATGTCATGGCTACGAATAGCCACATCGATCTCCATGCCGGGCGCCATTGAATCTCCAAGAATTTCAACAACTTTACCTTCAGCGTTAAAGCGATCGCATGGATATTCAGTTATTTCTACAGTGACGTATTGGCCTGCCTTTGCACCCTTTAACTGGTCATCTGCAATATCAATCTCGTTACGAATCCGGCTGTTTTCAGGCTGTAAAAAATAATCACCTTCGTCGTACACTAAACGGCCAACGATCTGAGAGGTATTTTTCTCGAGAATATCAACAATCCGGCCTTCCTGACGGCCACGACTATTAACACCGCTGATAAGGATGCGTACCTTGTCACCATTAAACACTTTAAGCATCTGGCTATCATGTAAGTAGATATCATTACCTACACCTTGTTGTGCCAGAAAGCCAAAACCATCGGGATGCCCAATGACGAACCCTTCAATAAAATCGTCTGCGCGTAGCAAGCTATAACCATTTCTTGGGTTGAACGCTAATTGTCCATCGCGCTCCATTGCCCGAAGACGACGTCTTAGGGACTCCTGATCATCACTGCTGGATAGCTGTAACAGCTTGCCGAGTTGATCCCGGTCTAGCGTTTTCCCTGGTTCATCAAGCAAGCCCATAATGTATTCCCGACTAGGAATGGGGTTGCTGTATTTTTCATAATCGGCGGCATCAATTGCCTTTTGTGAGTCTTTGCTCATATATCTCTCAAATAAAGACGCCTTGTATTTTTTCGAACAGTGACTCGATCTTTAATCCAGGCAGAGCTCAGTCATAACGGGGCAATACGCAGGCGGTGATCACTCAATTCTGTCGAGTGAAAAAGTTGCATGGTTATGATTGTTTAGCGTTCTGCGCTTCTTCGGCTGAATCCAGCCTAATCTCAACACGGTAACAAAACACAACGCGCATAAGAGAGCAGGTATAAGAACAAAAACAATCAAGTTAGCGAAAAATAAGACGGGAATTTAAAACGGTGAGACGAGGATACTGACGAGTAATGCAACGATCGAGTAATACAACGATAACAAGTGGTTAAAATACGCTTTTTCTAGGCTGCTCATCACTATATAGAGTTACCGTGCTTTGTCAATGAATCGAGTGTTTTGCGATAGTGAAGTAATACGCTTTCGTCTTGCTGTAAGGCGTAAATAGAAGTATTTTCAGGGAATATATCAGCATTTTTTGGTGTGTGAAGAAGGGGGAGCAACATGGGTATCTTTGAGCGCTATCTTTCACTATGGGTTGCTCTGTGTATAGCGACGGGGGTTCTTCTGGGGTATTGGATACCCGGAGTATTTTCTTTCATTGCAAAACTGGAAGTCGCCCATGTAAACCTGGTCGTTGCCGTTCTCATTTGGGTCATGATTTATCCCATGATGGTGCAAATAGATTTTTCAAAGATAAGAGATGTAGGAAAGAGATCCCGGGGGCTTGTCCTGACACTCATCATCAACTGGCTGATCAAACCCTTTACGATGGCGGCGCTGGGATGGTTGTTTTTCAAAGTACTATTTATTGATTATGTTGATCCCGCATCAGCGAGTGAATATATAGCCGGTATGATTCTACTGGGTGTTGCCCCTTGCACTGCAATGGTATTTGTATGGAGCCAACTGACCAAGGGAGACGCTAACTACACCCTGGTGCAAGTATCCGTAAATGACATCATCATGATTTTTGCCTTTGCGCCGATCACCGCATTTCTATTGGGCGTTAGTGACATTACTGTGCCATGGGAAACCTTGTTGATATCGGTCGTTCTCTACGTTCTTTTGCCGTTGATTGCAGGAATAACTACCCGTCATTATCTTGAGAAGAATAATGACGGAGAACAGATTACTTCATTTCTATCCAGTGCAAAGCCTTGGTCTATTGTTGGTTTGCTAAGCACCGTTATTCTTTTGTTTGGCTTTCAGGCACTGAGAATTCTGGAACAACCAATGATAATTATGTTGATAGCCATACCTTTGTTAATTCAAACCTATGGGATTTTTGCAATAGCCTACGGTGCAGCAAAAGTCTTAAAGCTGCCGTATAGCATAGCGGCCCCTGCCTGCATGATCGCCACGTCCAACTTTTTTGAGCTCGCCGTTGCTGTCGCTATATCGTTGTTTGGCTTACATTCTGGGGCCGCATTGGCCACGGTTGTTGGTGTGTTGGTTGAAGTCCCTGTGATGCTATCACTCGTTTTCTTTGCAAATAAAACGCAGCATTGGTTCGCGTTGAATAAAATGAAGTAGCAAATTACTACAAGCAGGTGAGGACATTAGCTAAGCGGTCGATACGGGCCCACCATTATTGAATAGAAGGTTAGCGTCAGTCGATGTCGCCTCTACCTTGATAAACTGCATATTAACCTGGCCGACTATATTGGCAAATGATGTGTCCGCTGCATCGCGTCCAATACCAATCCTGACCAGCCCACTTACCGGTGCCATTCGTGTCGCATCAAAAAGATACCAGCGGTCTGCTAAATAAGCTTCAAAAAAACCATGAAAGTCAGGTGGCTCCAAGCCAACGGCGTAGCCCGAAACATAACGAGCAGGAATGCCAAGAGCACGGCACAACGCTATGCTGACATGGGCAAAATCCCGACAGACGCCAGCGCGCTGAATTAGCACATCACACGCGCTGGAAGAAGCGTCTGTACTGCCCGCAACGTAATCAATATGCGCATTTACCCAATTACATATCTGATCAACACGGGAGTAACCTCTTTGCAACTGACCAAACTCTTTCCAGGCAAAACGTCCGAGACGGTCAGATTCACAGTATCGACTAGGGTTTAAAAAGGGCAGTACCGATGTAGGTAATTTCATATGTTCAACTTCACTCAAATACCTGACTTGCTCGATTTCTGGTGATAGTTGCACGGTAGCGCTATATCTAATGCTCAACTCACAAGGCTCCGCTTTTAAGCGCAGCCCACGGCAACCAAAATCATTAAGCTGGCACCACTCACTATCGATAGCGGGCGATAGAGTGAGAGTTTCTTCCACCGTTTTTTGATGCATCGTATTGGCCGCTGCAATGTTTAATACAAAGCTTGCAGCAGAATCAATGGTGTAAATAAGTTCTGATGATATTTTCACAAAATGCATAATAGATGACCTGTAATGACTGATGGTGGTCGTGGTGATCAATAAAAACGGGTGATGCCGCCCTTAATTTAAATCGATGTATTGCTTCTAACCAGTAATAGACTAGGCATTAGTGATGACAATTACATTTTTATTCGGGGTTTTCTATTATCGCTTTGGGTGCATAGGTCAGCGCAACCCTTAGTTTCATCAAAATGTCATCATTTTCTATACTGCAAGTAACCAGCATGAATAAAGAGCGTGGAGCTAAGAAAAATCCCCTGAAAACCAACATTGCTCAGAAGCAGAATTTTCTCGTAATCTACTCTGGGTGTTATAGCTGTAGTACACTGCTAGCACACTGATTTCCAAACAAAATTGAGGCAGGGTATGTCGCAGATCGTCGATTACGATGACTAAGAGTTGGAAAAAATGGCGCTGTTTTCACGACACCTGTGCCCGATGTTACGCGAGAAAATATCGGAAGAAGAAGGATAAAAAAGAAGAGTATCTAATAAAGTAGGGGAGAATGAAAGGTGCAATGCACTAGCTCAGAAGCAACGCATCAGAACAAGCTTTCCTGGGTGATTTCCCGCAGGCAGTCGATGATGCGGTTATGGAAAGCTCCGATGCCCATCAGAACCAAATGATGCAGATACTGAGTAATCCGCAGGTAGCCCAAGGCTTTGCGCGTGTCGTATTTGATATGTTGATAAAAAACAATAAGTAGCAGTCATTAGATTAGATAACCTCATAGGTTCACACCTATGAGTTGTTACACAACAGAGCATATACAATCCCTTAATCGTATTAAAAGTACAGATTAAACGATACACAATACATATTAATTACTTTATAACCGATTAATGCGTGGTTGGATTGAATAACAAGCCAATAAGCCGCGCATGTACGTTACATGTAGCGGCACTTTACCCACAAAAAAGTATTCTTCGAAGCTCTCCGTACGAGTACGCAAAAGTACAAATAGTTTTGGAAAATTTTTGTGCTTTGTAAACGCTTTATTCAACCAAGCCAGATCTAGTGCGGGCTACAGGCTTCCAAAACTTTCTGTACTGAGTACAAGTACAAGTTTTAATTCACATCACAATTCACAAATAGGATCAGAAGAACTCTAGAATAGAATAATTATAGATTTAACATAATATACATTATGCGAAGTTATATATTTGTACAAAAATACCTAAATATGCGCTTTACAGTTATGGTAAGTGCCTACTCTAACTTATGGCTTGAGCTGGAGAGATGCTCGTACGGAGAGTCGCTAAGAATTAAATTTTGTGGGCTGAGTATCACTGATCGACACGTACAGCACGGTTTTAATGCGGGTGTATTTCGCGGCGAATCACTTCGTATAGGATTCTGCTAAATGGTCGATTGGTTTGGTGGCTGCGGATTCGTGTCGCTCTGCTCGCGTGGTGTGAAGGTATTGTGATGTGGTATTGATACTGTCATGCCCGGCATCTGCCTGCACATGTGATAAGGGTCGGCCGTTGATATTGATGTCATGTGAGATCCCGGTATGTCGGATGCTGTGTGGTGTCATTTGTCGCATTTCAAGCGCGTCCTGGTCAAATCCTTCATGGTGAGCGACATCTGCTGCGAGGCTAAAAACAGAACTGATTTGCTCGCGCAGTTGGCGAATGCCTAGGTTGGCATTTAATAATCCCGTATCACGGCCACGTCCTGCTGCGCGATGACGAACAAATAAAGGCGTATTCTCATTGGGTGCTGGCAATGAGCTTAAGCCAAGAAACTGTCGATATCGCTGCAGTGCTTTGAGCAATTGATTGGATACAGCGACTGTGCGTTTTTTGCCGCCTTTACTACGCGGAATATGAAAACCCCATACCGCCGTTTTTGCGTCACGCTTAAATTGCCCCATAACGGGTGAAAACCCGGGACGTGCGGCGGCTTCTGATATCCGTAAATAACAGCTGTACATTAAGCTCATTAAAAACAGCGTTCTTTCATGCGTTTCAGGATCAGATTCAGCAAGTTTAATCGCTGTTGATATAACATAAGACCACTGTAATTGGGTAAATGAGCGTACTTCTTCATCATCCTCATTCATCACTAAGTTCTGCGAACTTGACTTGAAGCGTCCATTTTTCATTAGCATCATGGCGGGGTTACGTTCCGTATACTCCTCATTAATCAGGTAACTAAAAAAAGATGAGAGTATGGCCAGCTTTGTTTTTAGCGCCTTATCTGTGATCTTATAGGGTTGCTCAATTCCCTCCTGCTTTTTACCTAAAAATGGACGCCAATCAGGGTTAGGCACGCGTTCTTCCAGCTCTTTATCCAACACAAACTGTGCCACATTTCGGTAAGCAATTAAGTGTGTCGGTGGCTTTGTACAGTAGTCTATATAACGCAATAAGATACGCCGCGTGATATCAGCGACGGATACGCCTTCTTCAACAAAACTCCAATAGAGAAAAGTCGTTAATTCGCTTCGATAGGTTTTGTAGTTATTCTCGCTGTGCCGCTGCTCTAACAACCAATCTACCGCGTGCTCATACAATAAAGCGGCATCATTTACCTGGTGTATTGTAACGTTAGCAATGAACTGATTAACGGTTGGATTACCATCTTCAAGATGCTTTACGGAGTCAAATAATGGGAGTGCTGGCGGTAGATTCGACATTGTTTTTACACTAATTGAATTTACGTTAGTATAGCAAAAACAATACCTTATAATCGAATGCCGATAAATAGCATTATCGGCATTATCCGAAGATTTTAATTCGCCTGCTTCTATTCACTGAGTATCGTTGGACCGCAAAGATATTTACAAACGAGTTGCTCTAACACGCCTTCCTTTTCTAATCGTAAAATGCTTAAGTTCATGCTCGTAACTATTTCTTTTTCTTTAATATTTACACGAAAAGAAACAGGATTACTTGCATAAGGCAGAGAGGTTTCATAGTTCAGGTTGTGCTTACGTTGGTAATGAAGCGCGACCGCTTCCTTCATCAAGCCTATATTATTCCATCCCCGATGAACTCGTTGTGCTATTTGCCACTCATTGGTGAAGTCCTCACGAATAAGATTATCCGGGACTGTATTCCCACGCACGGTTGCTACATGCTGCCCTGCCAGGTCTTTGAGAATAAAAACCGGGAATGAGAGTTCTGGCCGGTAGATGATCACTTCGTTCACCACACTGAACGGACGCGTAAAGAGTGAAACTTTTCTAAGCGTTGCTTCATCTTCAACTTTATCGGTAACACCCATCTCAATATCAATCTCACTCATTTCAAAATGCCGTCTTAAGCGTGCTTGTGATAACGGTACGAAGATTAATGAGCGATTTAGGTCGGCCGCTACTAAACGCAGAGTATCTGGGTAGATACCTTGATACTCCCCTTCTTTATCTTGCCAGAAAAACGGGACTTGCCCCAATGTCGGTACTCCGACACGCAATGGATCAGCAAAGCCAACGCTACTGAATAGCAGTAAAATCAGTAAAAAAAATACTGCCAGCAATTGTCTTTGGATGGCACATAAGGACATATTTTTCGAGATCTCTATGCTAGTCTTGAATGGATATTACCCTAGATCCTAGTTACGCTAAATAAAAGACTCTTTTCATGCCAGAATCATTTGTATGTCTGTGAAAACTGCCAGCGCTAAGCTGTTAGAGCCTGTGTTTCAATTGGCTCAACATTATCGCATGGAGCCAGCTCGTATCCTGAGCTGTGCTCAACTATCACCTGAAGATTTTTCCAAACCGGGTGCGCGTTTTCCCGCCACTGCATTCACTCATGTATTACACGCTCTGGCTGAGGCGTCTGATAACCCCAGGATTGCCTTAAACCTTGGTGAAGCAACCCCGCCACGAATATTAGGGTCGATTGGTTTTATCATGTCTACGGCACCCACGTTGGACAAAGCATACCAGACACTGGTTGATTATTTTCCGCTGCTCTTTGAGGGTGCCATGTTACGCATGGAGCAAACCATAGAGGGTACGCTGTTAACTATCGAGATGAGTCAGCCTGACTTACAAACGATAGAGTACTTTCTTGCATGCCTGGTCAACTGGCCTCGCTGGCTAACAGGCCAACAGGTGCCGGTTGGCTATGTTCGACTAAGTTTTCCGGAGCCAGAGGATACCCAACCATATCCACGTTTTTTTGCTGCAGAAGTGGAATTTAGTGCGTCTGGCAATCAAATATTATTACCCAGCCAATATTTGACTCACAGTTGTTTGGATGCGAATGCTGAGATGCATCAGTTGCATCGTGAGTTTGCGGATTCATTGCTCAGCAAATCGAATCAGCAAAGTGCATTAATTGCACAAGTTCGTCACTTAATACGACAACAACTTAATGAAGGCTCCGGATCTATACGTCGTGAACAAATTGCCGAAAGCGTCGGATTAAGCCTAAGAACGCTGCAACGTAAGTTAGGAGCGCTAGGAACCAGTTTTCAGGATGTTTATGATCTGACTCGCCGTGAAGTAAGCCTGCAGCAGATACAACGGGGACAACTCAGTTTTGGCGAAATAGCTTTTCAACTCGGATTCTCTAACCAGTCTGCATTTCAAAAAGCCTTTAAGCGCTGGATGGGGGTTCCGCCAAGCATTTATCGGCAGCAAATTAGTCCGGTGGTTTTTGCTGACGCCCCTACTACACCAGCTCAAAAGCCTAATGATACGGACTGGTTGGAAAGTGACCATGTTGAAGAGCAACTCAGTAAACGAATTGCATTGCTGAACAGTTTTAGCGTTGAGCTATTGAAATGTGCCGCTCTGGTAGGCAACAGATTTAATCTGGCTGAACTGGGCAAAATAACAAATAACCCCGTTGCTCGAATCGCTATCCATCTGTGGCCTGCTGAACAAGCGGGTTTGATTAAACCAGACCTTCAGGCAATTGAGCTCGCAGCACATGCGAGTGCATTAAACCCAGCGGAGGCTGGGCTTTCGCAAAGTTCACGCCATGATGAGTTGGCGGGTTATGCTTTTTCACATGAGGCAATTCGTCGCTTATTACGTGAGATAATGTCATCGTCAGACATTTTGCAATGGCACTTAATAATCGGCCAGGCAATGCTTGATGCCCTCTCGCCACCCTTTTCTCTTGAGCAATTAAAGCCTGTTTTATACCATTTAAACGAAGCACTGTTTTCATCTGATCAGTTGCCCGATACGCATCTGATACCTACCGATTTGCAATCTTTAAATATAACCGCGGCTAACCTTGCTGAGCAGTGCTTGGATTACCAAAGTGCTGAGGCTTTCTTAGCATTCGCTCAGCGCCAATCAGAAGTAACTAAGACAAACATATCGACACTGTTACTACATCGGGCACGAGTGTCGTTATTAGCAGGCAATATAGATGTAGCTGAGCAGTGTTTACAGCAGCTTCCTTCTGATATGGAGGTTGATAAACGTATCAGGGCAGAATTGATGCAAGCCCAGATTTACCAGCATCAAGGCTTACATGCTCAATCATTAGATTATTTACTCAAGAGCTTAGCAACCTTGGAATCCCCTCTGCCAGATAATGAAGCGGAGCAGTTATCATTTCTGTTAAAGCAGTTAGCAGACATTCAGACCGGCTTTAATACATCGGTAGTCGATATGTTTGAAATGAGCAATCAGACACATCTGCTGACGTTGCATCTCTTAGAGCAAATAAGCTTAATTGCACGCCAACAAAGCCAACCATTATTGGCAGCCTGTGCCATCAGTCGAATGACTGCGTTGAGCATTGAGCATGGTCGTAGCACTTTGACTCCCTTTGCTTTTGTTAGTTATGCATGGGTGGCTAGTTGGTTTTTCGCGGATTACACATTAGCGAATACTTTTTCTACTCAAGGAATGCTGTTAGCTGAACAATACAAGCACCTTGAAAGCGCCGCCGGTTGTCTCACTCCAGCCCAGCCTGGCAATACGGTGCTCAGTGCTATTTTGCAGCACAGTGGCCAGGTACTTCATTGGTTTTTTCCTGTTGATATGGCTATTTTACAACTGCAGCAAATAGACCAGGTTGCGACAGAACAACATCAATGGCTAATTCAAAGCGAGTGCCGCTTGCTTCAACATCAATTATTGTTTTTCTCAGCCATGCCTTTAAGCCTACAGTTAAACCACTGCCGCGAAGATAGACAGCAGATGCTTAACCAAACACAACCTTTTCAGGCGGCGCGCTTAAATGACTCAACACTGACACTGATAGAACACTTATGTGCAGAGCGGCCGTTTCCTAACACAGTGCAATATCAAAACGGCTGGCAAGCGGTAAGTACCGTTATCGGTGCCCTTTTGCTGGATAAACAAACACTCTGGCCTGAACTTTTCTTATGGGAAGCTCTGTTTGAAAATGAACTGGCTGGCTATTTTTGTGTAACAGAAGCACTGTTTTGTACGGCTATGATGCGTTTGATTCAGGCACAACAGCAACATGCGATTGGCCGTCGCCGCCGTATAGAGATCGAACAGATAGCCTCACGCATGGAGCTGTGGGCAAAGCACTGCCCCGACAATTTTAAGGGACAATGGTTGCTACTTCAGGCCGAACAATCCCGTATGGATGAACAAGAGCCCGGCACTCATCTAAAATCCTCCAACAATACAGCAAAGTTATTTGAACAAGCGTTAATGGCAATTGAAGGTCATTCCTTTGGTTATCACAAAGCATTTTGTTACGAGCGCTATGCTGACTATTTACAGGCTCAGGGGCAGTCCAGCCTTGCGCGCTTTTGCCTGAATGACGCTAGCGATCTGTACCAAACATGGGGCGCAACCGCAAAAGTAAATCAACTGCGACAAAATCCGATTTTACTGGCAATATAACCTCCATCTAATAAAAAAGAATAGTGATTAATCAGTTATGGTTCCATGGAAAGTACTAGTTATAGATGACGAAGAAGGCATACACGGCATCACCCGTATGGTATTTCGGGGTTATGAATTTGAGCAACGACCTATTGAGCTGATCAGCGCAATGAGCGGCGCAGAAGCACGTGATCTTCTGATACAGCACCCTGATATAGCATTAACACTACTGGATGTTGTCATGGAAACAGACAGCGAAGGCTTGAGGTTAGTTGAGTATATTCGCAATGACCTTAATAACCGTGATATCCGGATTATCTTGCGTACCGGCCATCCTGGTTATGCTCCTGAAGCTCAAGTGATTGTGAATTACGATATTAATGATTACCTCAGCAAAGCAGAGTTATCAGCATCACGATTACTCACCTCGGTTGTAGTTGGCTTGCGCTCTTATCGGGATATTAAAAATGCCCGTATAGAAGAGCCTAACGACACTGTGTTGTTTTCAGACCATCAAGTAGTGGCTGATCAATTGCAACAGCAAATGACGCCGATTTTAAAGCATAGCTTGCGCTTACAGCAGTTTGAACTTAATCCAGTGGCTCAAGATATTACGGTTAACCTGCACGCTCAACACCAGCGATTACAAAACAGTATTGGCTTGCTGAATAATAGTGATCAGCCTTTTATAAGCGAATTCGTTGAGCTGGTAGATTTGCTGAATGAGGTGTTACAAATATTTTTGCCTCAAAGCCGACGAGACGGTTGGTTGCTGGATTACCGCTTGGATAATCGCTTACCCACTCAGTTAAAAACGGACGTTAATCGTCTTAAGCAGCTATTGATATGTGCGGTGGAATTAGCGATCTTATCTGCCGATGGGCATGATATTAAATTAATACTGCAGCCCGCTAAACAAAGCGGACATGTGATGTTGAGTGTCGAGCAAGGCGGCTTGCCCGTTTTTACAGCCTCCCCATGGTCCCATTTACTACAGCAATATTTACAGCGATTAAGTGATGAGTTACAAGGGCAGCTAATAGAAAGAGATGAAAACGGCATTATCCAGTGTGTAGTACTGCCATTGTGATATAAAAAAAAAAAAAGCAGCGGTACTAAAATAGCACCGCTGCTTTGTTCGTAAATTAAATCAGATAAACGGATCTGAAACTTATATTATCTGGCCTGAGCTAACTCCTGTAACTCTCTGATTGCCACAGCAAAAATTGCAAAATTTGGTTGTGCATTACTGCGAATTTCACTGAGTAAACGCTGCCAGCGTTTCATTAACGAGTCACGACTTTCCAGCCACTGATTGACCAGCAAACCACCCTCTTCTGTTTCTGCACCTGTTTGCAGCACATTAACGGTAATAGCTTGCTGATGGTTAGTCAGATCTTCACGGAAACCATCCCGGGACATCGACTCCCAATGACTGTACGCCTCAATCTCTTTGATCTGATGATCAAACCAGTGTAGATCCAAGCGGTCACCCACCGTAAAGTGAATCTGTGCAACCCGTTCAATTGACTGCCCGGTTTGATCTGCCGCCTGAATAATGCTCAGCAGTGAATACAGGTTATCGGCTCCGGCAACGACACTTGCCAACCCTGTAGGGACACCAGCAGTAACGAGTTCATCATGCTTTTGTTTCCAGCGGGCACGTGGCTCGCCTTTTAACAGGTCAGCCAACTGGCTACTGATTTGCTTGCTACCGGGACGGAATTGTTCAACCGCTGCGGCCACATTCATCTTCGATTTCTGCTGGCGCAGGAACCAGTAGGTAGCTCGACGAATCAGGCGAATCAAATCGGCCATCATCTGCTGTTGCAGTGCTGATGGCACCTGATTATCGAGTGCCTCAATATCAGTCCAGAGTTGGTCAATGTCGAATACATCCCGGGCAATAACAAAGGCTGCCGCAACATCTGCTAAGCTAGCTCCGCTTATCTGGCACAAGCGCTCAGTAAAGGTAATACCCATACTGTTCACCATGCCGTTAGCTACCTGCGTAGCGATAATCTCGCCGCGAAGACGATGGCTTTCAATCTGCTGATTGAACTCTTTGACCAGGCGCTGTGGGAAAGCCGTAAAGATCGCACGGCTCAAATACGCATCCTGAGTGATGGACGGCACATTAAGCTTTTCTTTTAACTCGCCTTTGGTATAGGAGATAAGAACAGCCAACTCAGGGCGTGTCAGACCTTCTCCGGCCGCTTTTCGCGCCTGTAGCTCTTCATCTGCAGGAATAAACTCAATCTCACGATCTAGCTTACCTTCCGACTCTAAGCGGTTGATAAGACGAATATATTCATCCATCGATCGACGTGCATGGGCGTGAGCAACACTGATCGCCTGTGCCTGTTTGTAGTTATTCTGCAGAACCAGAATACCTACTTCGTCAGTCATTTCGCGCAGTAATGCATTACGCTGTTTCACGGTCATGTCGCCATTAGCAACCACTTCGTTTAGCAATATTTTGATATTAACTTCGTGGTCTGAACAATCAACCCCACCGGCATTATCAATGAAGTCCGTGTTGGATTTACCACCATTACGGCCAAACTCCATTCTGCCTTGCTGCGTAAAGCCAAGGTTGCCACCTTCTCCCAACACTTTGCAGCGTAATTGGTTACCATTGATACGCAGGCTATCATTGGCTTTATCGCCAACATCGGCATGCGTTTCATGCGAGGCTTTTACGTAGGTGCCAATACCACCATTCCAGATCAGATCTACAGGTGCTTTCAACAGTGCTGTCAGTAGGTCATTAGGTGATAAACGATCAGCACTAATATCAAAGCGGGCTTTCATTTCCGGTGAGATATCAATCCACTTAGCCGCTCGGGAAAACAACCCACCGCCTGCCGAAATAAGCGCGGTGTTATAATCTTCCCAGCTTGATCTTGGCAGCACGAAGAGTCGTTGGCGCTCAACAAAACTGCTGGCTGCATCCGGTGTCGGATCAATAAAGATATGCATGTGGTTGAAGGCTGCGCATAACTGAATTTTTTCAGATAACAGCATACCGTTACCGAATACATCACCCGCCATATCGCCGATCCCGACAACAGAAAAGGTTTCTGTTTGAGTATCCAGTCCTAATTCACGGAAATGCAATTTAACGGATTCCCACGCCCCACGAGCAGTAATCCCCATCCCTTTATGGTCATAGCCTTGTGAGCCGCCCGATGCAAAGGCATCGCCCAGCCAGAAGCCTCGCTCTTCCGCTATCTTATTTGCGATATCCGAGAATGTCGCTGTACCTTTGTCTGCGGCGACTACGAAATATGGATCATCCTGATCGTGACGAACGACATCAACAGGCGGTACAACGGCACCACCGACAAGGTTATCGGTAATATCCAGCAATGCACTGATAAAGATCTGGTAACTGGCAATCCCTTCTGCCATGAAGGCTTCACGGTCACCGTTTGTCGGTAGCTTCTTGGCAACAAAACCGCCTTTAGCTCCGACCGGTACGATCACTGAGTTTTTTACTTGTTGCGCTTTTACCAGCCCGAGTACTTCTGTACGGTAGTCTTCCAGACGGTCAGACCAACGCAATCCTCCACGGGCGACCTTACCACCTCGCAAATGAACCCCTTCAACCCGTGCAGAGTAAACAAAGACTTCAAACATCGGACGTGGCAATGGTATCCCGTTAATTTTACGTGGGTTCAGCTTAAAGGCGAAGTAGTCTTTAAGTTCACCTTTGTCGTCCCGTTTGAAAAAGCTGGTACGTAACGTCGCTTTAATCAACTCAAGGAAGCGGCGTAAGATCTGGTCTTCGTTGATATTTGCTACTTTATCCAATGCATCAATAATACTGCTTTCGATACGATCAGCTAGCGCAGCTACTTTAGCGCTACTTTGTCGATTCGGTTCCAAACGGGCACGAAACAGTGCGACCAATAACTTAGTTACCTGTATATGACGAGCGAGTGTTCCGGCGATATAAGGCTGTGAAAATCCAAAACGAATCTGCTTACTGTAACGCGCATAAGCACGCAGCATGGATACTTCACGCCAGCTGAGGTTGGCGCCAATGACCAGATGGTTAAACTCATCATTTTCAGCATAACCGCTCCAGATACTGGCGAAAGCGTTATGAAAAACATCTTTCACTTCATCCAGAACTACCGGCTCTGCCCCTTGATATATCAAGGTAAAGTCGTGTATCCAGAAGGTCTTGCCATCATTACGTTGTACCGCATAAGGGTGCTCACCAACAACCTGCATCCCCAGATTCTCAAGTACAGGGATCACATCCGAGAGTATTAATGGCTGATTTGCAGTAAATAACTTGAAGCGTAATATATCCTGACTTTGCTCAAGTACACGATAGAAACTCATAGTCACAGATGTCTGGCTATTGAGTTCTTCGATACGCTGGATATCAGAGGCAGCACTGGTGACTTTAAAGTGCTCCCGATATGCACTGTTAAAGGCGTTACGGTAGTTATTCTGTAGATAATTACCCTTCTCTTCACCGCAGGCATCCATCAGCGCATTGTGGAGTTCATCACCCCAGTCGCGTGAAATATTAATTACTTCAGACTCAAGGTCAGCCAGATCAACGTCAACTGGATTATCCGGATCCAGGCGCAAAACGAACTGCACCCTTGCGAGTATCGACTCACTAAAGGTAGTTGTGAACTCTACATCACTTGAAGCACATGCTTTTGCCAACAGCGCCTGAACCTTCATACGTAGCGCCGTATTAAAAATATCGCGCGGAACATAATAAAGAAAAGTAGCAAACTGATTACAACGATCCTGACGGTACAACAAGCGGATACGACGGCGATCATGTAAGCTGAATATGCCCATCGATAGTTCAAGCAGCTCATCTTCGGTGGAGAGCATCAGCTCATCACGCGGCAGATCATTCATGATCTGCATCAGCTCTTTCCCATTGTGGCTGCGGCCATCAAAACCAGAACGCTTCTGTACTTTTTCAGCTTTACGCTGCATCACCGGAATAGTCGTGATGGATTCAGAGTACACAGGTGATGTATAGAGCCCGTAAAAACGACATTTTCCGCTTACATTTCCCTGCGCATCGAAACGCTTAATAATAACGCGATCCATGTAGGCCGGACGATGCACATGTGAATAATGAGCATCTTTAGCAAACATGATAACGCTAGGCTCAAGCAGGAATGCTTGCTCTGCTGCACGTAAGTCATCAAAAGCAGATGCTTTGAGTTTCTCGGATGATTTTTTTGATTTAAGTATACCCAGCTCACAGTCCGGAACCCGGCTAACCGTACCATCAATGATACTGATCTCGTCATAACCCAAAAAGGTAAAGCGGTTATTGAGCATCCAGTTAAGAAAAGCCGTTGCGTCTTTTTCTTGTTCTTCCTGATCTTTAGACAATGAATTGTGCGCTGATAACTCTTCGAGCAAAGCCTGCGCGCGTGCTTGCATGAGCGGAAAATCTTTTACAACAATATGTACTTGATTAAGTACTTGCTGCAAAGATTTTAGCATCGCTTTTAGTTCTGCTGCATCACTGGTGCGATCCACTTCAAGATAGATGAGCGCTTCAGCATGCGCATTCTCATCAGCGACATTACTTAACTGAAGTAACTTATCACCCTCCCGTTGTGTAAACAGAATCTCATTATGGATGGTGTGAATTACCAAACCGCGTCGATTCAACTCCATGCGAACCGAATCTACCAAGAACGGCATATCCGATTGTAAAATTTCAATAACAGTATGCTGTGCCCGCCAGCCATGTTGCTCTAAATCAGGGTTGTAGACGTGTATTTTAGGCTGCTTTGCGTCATAGCTTTGCAGGAACTGCCAGCACGATAAGGTGGCTCCATACAAATTATCCAACGAACGCTCACTGAGCTCTTCTTTAGTCGTTGCTTGATAATATTGATGTGCAAATTCAGTTACAGCACTCATGCTATCGGTCGGCAGTTTCGTATTAAATAAATCAACGAGGGGAGCCAGCAATGGATTGTTGTTGGATACTTGATCAGGCATGGTTATTTATTTTTTAACCCAGTTAGGATGATAGATTAGTTCTGTAACATCATTTTTAGGCGTTACAGAACTTATTGTTTAAATCTTTTAATTTAATCTTTAAGTAACAGAACAGAACATTTAGCGCGTTCCGCGACTCTGGCAGAAACAGAACCCAGTAAAAATTCATCAATTTTAGAGCGATGATGCGCCGGCATTATCACTAGATTAATCTCTTTAGAATCAATGTAATTAACAATCGTTTCTGCAGGAGATCCTTCGTATACACGCAAGGTAGGATGGACTTCCGTCGGCATCACTTTATGGGAATACTCCTGTAGTTTACGGGCAATCTCTTTTACCGCTTTAGTGTGATCCTTCTCACTAAAATAGGCCGCGACAAATGAGTTCGTGAAACCTGGAACAACGGTGAGCATATGCAGCTCAGCACCGTTTTCTTTTACTTCACGCAGTGCCAATGACAACGCCTGTTCTGCGAAAGCAGGTTCATTCAGATCAATGGGGACGAGAACTTTTTTAAACATCGCTCATACCTCTTGCAAGCCTGATAACCCAACTGAAAACAGGGCTATCAGGGTAATTTAATTGTCTACTCAGGAAAAGCTAGCTGGCATTTACTGGATTGCTCACCACTGCTGACGGCTTTTTACGGCGGCGTTGCAGCAAAACAATCAAGGCAAATATAGCCAGTGCCGGTAAGTAGACCCACTGCTTAGCAGGCTGAACTTGTGGCACATCTATGGCGGTAATGACCTGATCAAAAACCAATCCGGCTTTTTCTGCAGGGCTATCAAAACCAACATAATCAACAATCGTTTTACCATTAGTGGTTAACAAGGCTAAACCGGCTGATTCGATTCTTGATGCTCCGTTTGTCCCCTCTCCCAATAGTACACTCGCCATAAAGGAGCGGTGGTTGCCCACATCGTCTTCGCCATCAACCCAAAGTCTTAATTCGCTACCGGCAACCATTGAGTCTGCGGCTTGCACCAATTCGGTAGGCGAAATTTGCTTGTGAGGCGGGACCATTTGATCCATCCAAAACCCCGGACGGAAAAGAGAGAAAGCGATCAATATCAACACTACTGACTCGTACCAACGATTACGCACGATAAAGAACCCTTGGGTAGCCGCTGTAAATATGAGTATGGCGATCGTGGCAATGATGAAGGTTTGAATCCCCTCTAACCAAGTAACATCGATCAGTAAAAGATCGGTGTTAAAAATGAACAAGAAAGGTAAAACCGCTGTACGCATACTGTAGTTGAAGGCCACAAATCCTGTGCGAATCGGGTCACCACCCGATACTGCGGCTGCAGCGAACGAAGCCAAACCGACAGGCGGGGTTACATCAGCCATAATACCGAAGTAAAACACGAACAGATGAACCGCAATCAGCGGGACGATTAAGCCCGATTCTTGCCCCAGAGTAACAACGACCGGCGCCAATAATGATGAAACCACAATATAATTGGCCGTAGTAGGTAATCCCATACCCAGAATCAGACTCAAAATTGCCGTTAGTATCAACATCAGTAACAAGTGACCCATCGAGAGAATCTCAACCAAGTCAGCCAGTACAGAGCCTACGCCTGTCTGCGATACCGCACCTACAATGATACCCGCGGTTGCCGTGGCTATACCAATACCGATCATGTTGCGAGCTCCGACGATCAGCCCATCAACCAGTTCGTTAGCACCTCTTTTCAGCTGTGTGGCTACCCCCCCTTGCTGGCGAAAAAATGCCATTAAAGGGCGTTGTGTAACGAGTATAAAGATCATCAACACGGTTGCCCAAAAAGCAGACAGCCCGGGAGATAAACGTTCAATCATCAAGCACCACACCAGTACAACCACCGGCAATAGAAAGTGCAGACCGGATTTAACTGTTGGCCCCACTTCAGGAAGCTGAATCATCGGAGAATCAGGATTCTCTTTTTTCAGATCAGGTACTGACGATGCATAACGCACTAAGTAGAGGTAAGTCACTGTTAATAATGCAGCAATCACCCATCCGGCATATTCACCAAAGGTAGGCTTAATCCATCCAATGCCGTAGTAAACAACAGCGGCGATTACAGCCGTCACCATAAATCCCGTCAATAAACCAATCACACGCAGGTGCCAGGGCTTGATCGCGCCACGACGTGGCAAACCCTGCATATCTAACTTCAATGCTTCTAAATGAACGATATATACCAGCGCAATATATGAGATGAGTGCTGGTAAGAAAGCATGTGTAATAACCTCTACATAAGAGATACCCACATATTCAACCATCAAGAATGCAGCTGCCCCCATGACTGGAGGCATAATCTGTCCATTAACAGAAGAGGCGACTTCAACGGCGCCTGCTTTTTCAGCAGAGAAACCAACACGTTTCATCATAGGAATGGTGAACGTACCGGTGGTTACCACATTGGCAATAGATGAACCTGATATTAGACCCGTTAAGCCAGAAGCAACAACTGCCGCTTTAGCAGGACCACCTCGCATGTGCCCTAATAATGAGAATGCTACCTGTATGAAGTAGTTACCCGCTCCTGCTTTATCCAACAAAGCGCCAAACAAAACAAACAGGAATACAAAACCAGAAGACACTCCAAGCGCAATACCAAAAACGCCTTCAGTGGTTAGCCATTGGTGATTGATAAGCTCTTTAAGTGTAACGCCTTTGTGGGCAATGATATCCGGCATATATGGGCCGGCTATAGAATAGGTCAAAAATACAATGGCCACGACCATCAAAGGTGGACCTAGAGTCCTTCGTGTGGCTTCCAGTAACAACACAAGTCCAGCAACAGAGACCACTAAATCCTGCGTATTGGGAAGGCCGGGACGGCTAACGAGTTGCTCATAAAACAGGAATATGTATGAAGAACAAAAAGCAGCGACAACACTCAGAATCATATCGTTAAGTGGTACACGATGATGGGGTGAGTGAGCAAGCGCTGGATAGGCTGTAAACGCTAAAAAAGTAGCAAAACCCAAGTGAATAGCGCGAACTTCAGTATCGTTGAAAATACCAAAACTGCCCAAGAGCGGCCAGTCATAAAAAGGGAGGGGTGATGCTATCCATAGTTGAAAAAGTGACCAGATTAGCGCGGTGCCCAACAGCAGCTTGCCCTGCCAACCATGCGGGATACGTGCACCAGTATCACTGGCTGCAACCATATCCTGCAGTTCTTTTTCATCGAGTGCGGTTTGCGTGTTTTTATTTTGTTTGTTCAGATCCGTCATATTCATCTCCCAACATTGGAATCAGGAATAAGAAAGAAGGGATGCAGTACATCCCTTCTTTGGCTAGTCGTAAATTACATCCAGCCTTTTTCTTTGTAGTAACGAATTGCGCCTTCATGTAAAGGTGCTGACAAACCGTTAGAAATCATCTCTTTAGGATCTAAATTAGCAAACGCCGGGTGCAGCTTTTTGAAACGATCAAAATTATCGAATACAGACTTAACTACCAGATAGACAGCATCAGCACTGACGTTAGCAGATGTCACCATAGTCGCTGCGTTACCAAAAGTTTTTACGTCTTTTTCGGTACCCTCATACATACCGCCTTTAATGATTGCTGGCGCATAATAAGCATTTTCAGCGATAAGCGTATCAACAATTTCGCCCTCTACCGGGATCACTTTAGCTGCACATGACGTGGTAGCTTCTTTGATAGCTCCAGATGGATGGCCTACAGAGTAAATCATGACATCAATTTTGTTGTCACATAGCGCCTGAGCCTGCTCCGATGCTTTCAGTTCGGCTGCCAGCTTGAATGAATCATTTGTCCAGCCTTTTTTGCCCATCAGTACTTCCATCGTACCGCGAGTACCAGAACCTGGATTTTGTATGTTGACACGCTTTCCTGGTAAGTCATCGAATGACTCAACACCAGAGTCTGCACGCGCCACCACGGTGAAAGGCTCATTATGAACAGCAAACATAGCGCGTAAATCCGTAAATGCACCCTGCTCTACAAATGATTCATGGGTCGTACCTTGGAGCGCATAGTTTTGCCAGTCAGACTGTGCCAGCCCCATATCCTGCTGATTCTGACGAATTGCATTAATGTTAGCCACAGAGCCGCCAGTAGAGGGGGCAGTACATTTAACGCCGTGCTCATCTGTACCACGGTTAACCAGACGGCAGATAGACTGTCCAACTACATAATAAACACCCGTTTGACCGCCGGTACCAATAGTAACGTAAGTTTGTTCTGCCGCCGTTACGCTAAAAGAAGACGCTAGGCCAACAGCTGATGACAGCAAGGTAGTTGCAAGTTTATTTTTAAATGACATGGTAAACCTTCTTATCGTTATATTCCCGTTAGGGAGGTGCATGAAGTAAGTGCGCGAAGTACATTTCAGCGATTGTTCGGGCTGAGCATTGATAGGCAATTTACCTAACAATATGACTTCGTACTCCTGTCTTTAGGAGTTAATAACACGATACGAGAAACACTACAGATAAAAGACCGCCTACCATGCCAATAATACCTCCTAGCGTGCCAGTATCGATAAATTAAGCACTTAGGCGCACTAAAAGTCAGCCAATACAGCTAAATATTCAATTTTTCATTGGAATTGAGAGAGCGGCCTGACAAAACCAGCCGCTCAAACTCTGTCAGATAATGGTTACTTGACGGGCATTTACCACTCGCGCCATTGTTCGGTTAAATCTTCATCATAATCATGGCCGGCATCCGTGATGATCAAGCTGATAAGCGCACAAAGATCTTCCCGTTGATGGGTTTCGAGTAGTTGGTGGTCATGCTTTTCATTCAACATATTGAGTGTTTTTACGAGCCGCTCAACCTGAGATGAGATCCAAGAGAAGTCTGTTTTATTTTCGCTGCCAGCGACAGAATTAATAAAAGCGGTCAGGATCTGGTCACACTCATCAACATCTTGCTTTTGATAAGCAGGCTCATCGTCATCTTCGATAAAGTCGTACATCCAGTGCAGCAGGTACTTCTTTTTCTCTTCTATTTGAGCGTTCATTTTTAACGTCTTCCTGCGATATGGATTAAGGAATTAAGTAGGCCGGATTAGTGTGAGTGATAAAGGAAAGCTCCGTCATTATATCAGTCGAGCTGCTCACTCAAGAAGTCTACCAGAACCCTCACCTTCGGTGACAGGTGGCGATTATGTGGGTACAGCGCCCACACGCCTTCATCTGATGGCTGATAGCCTTCTAATAAAGCAATCAGTTCTCCGCTTTGAATATATTCCTGAACATAGTAGTCGGGCAATTGAACAACTCCCAGCCCTTTTAAGGCAGCATCCAATAACGCTAAACCACTGTTATAACTGACACGGCCCTGTATTTTGATATTACGTTCCTGACGATTTTCCTGAAAACGCCAATATTCAAGCGTGCCCTGTAAGCAGTTGTGATGCTCCAGCTCCGATATAAGGTGAGGCTCACCATGCGTTGAAAGATACGCATGTGACGCGCAAACAAACAAGCGTCGTGATGAAAGACGCTTTGCCATCATGCTCGAGTCTTCAAGTTTCCCCAGGCGTATAGCCAAATCAAAACCATTTTCAATCAGATCAACCTTTTGATTGGTAAACTGACAGTACACTTCAAGATCAGAGTACTGACTTACAAAATCGTTAATTAAGGGAGCAATTTTGCTTTCACCGTAGGTGGTTGGTGCAGTAATTCTTAATTTACCTCGCGGTGTGCTTTGGAGGTTACTCAGGGCGCGCTCTGCATTTTCCAAACCATCCAGCACTTGGCGGCAGTGTTGATAGTATATTTCCCCCGCTTCCGTTACTGATACCTGGCGTGTAGTACGGTAAAACAGTTTAGTAGCCAGCCGGGTTTCCAGCGCACTGACTTGGCGACTCACTTGCGCAGTCGATATGCCGAGTTGCTTAGCGGCGGCCGTGAAGCTTTCTTTTTCCGCCACTGCAACAAATTCGGTAACTCCCTCCCAATTAAGCATCGGTACTTTTTGACATTGTTACTAACTCGTAAAAGTGATTTGATAAAATGCTAGATTATATTTGATTGAGAAACAACTACACTAAGCTCAACATCATGTATTTATAACCAGATAAGAGAGTCAGTCATGAGCGCAAAAATTATTAAATCAAAAGCAGCGGTTGCTTGGGCTGCGGGTCAACCTCTTTCTATTGAAGAGGTCGATGTCATGCCTCCCCAAAAGGGAGAAGTGCGTGTACGCATACTGGCATCAGGTGTGTGCCATACCGATGCATTCACACTTTCAGGTGAAGACCCGGAAGGAATCTTCCCCGCCATTCTAGGTCATGAAGGCGGCGGTATTGTTGAGTCGATCGGTGAAGGCGTCACCAGCGTTGCTGTCGGTGATCATGTTATCCCTCTATACACACCAGAGTGTGGTGAATGTAAATTCTGTAAATCAGGTAAAACTAACCTGTGTCAAAAAATACGAGAAACGCAGGGTAAAGGTTTAATGCCAGACGGCACCACTCGCTTCTCCATTAATGGTCAGCCTATTTATCACTACATGGGTTGCTCGACCTTCTCTGAATACACAGTCTTGCCTGAAATATCATTAGCCAAAGTGAATAAAGCAGCACCACTGGAAGAAGTGTGTTTGCTTGGTTGCGGTGTGACGACTGGCATGGGCGCGGTCATGAATACCGCTAAGGTTCAGGAAGGCGACACCGTTGCCATTTTCGGCATAGGTGGTATCGGTCTCTCTGCCGTGATTGGCGCAACGATGGCTAAAGCGAGCCGTATTATTGCGATCGACATCAATGAAAGTAAATTTGATCTGGCCCGTCAACTCGGGGCGACTGACTGCATCAATCCGAAAGACTACGACAAACCTATTCAGGAAGTGATCGTAGAACTCACCGATGGTGGCGTTGATTATTCGTTTGAATGTATCGGTAATGTTGATGTAATGCGTTCTGCTTTAGAGTGCTGCCATAAAGGCTGGGGCGAATCGATCATTATTGGTGTAGCCGGTGCAGGACAGGAGATCTCCACCCGACCTTTCCAGTTGGTTACCGGGCGAGTCTGGCGTGGAACCGCTTTCGGGGGTGTTAAAGGTCGTACAGAGTTGCCTGAGTATGTAGAACGCTACTTAAATGGCGAATTCAAGCTGGATCATTTCATTACTCATACCATGGGCCTGGAAGGCATCAATGACGCTTTTGACCTGATGCACGAAGGTAAAAGTATTCGTAGTGTGATTCATTTCGATAAATAATCGATTCAACGCCGCAGCCTTTTGTAACGCTTTTATATAAAAAATGAAACGACGCAAAAGGCCGCACGGAGTCCTGTATGACAATAGAAAACATAAGCCGTAATAAAAGCTTTGGTGGTTGGCATAAACAATACAGCCACTATTCAACCAGCTTAAATTGCCAGATGCGCTTCGCTATTTACCTGCCCCCTCAAACACTAACAGGTGCCAAGGTGCCTGTACTGTATTGGCTGTCGGGACTCACCTGCAGCGACGAAAACTTTATGCAAAAAGCCGGTGCACAGCGTATTGCTGCGGAACTGGGTATTGCCATCGTTGCACCGGATACCAGCCCGCGCGGTGACGATGTTGCTGATGACGATAGTTACGATCTGGGCAAAGGTGCAGGCTTTTATGTAAATGCCACACAAGCACCCTGGAAAAGTCATTATCAGATGTATGACTATATAGTGTCAGAACTACCCACGCTTATCGAAAAGACGTTCCCGGTTACCCACCAACGTGCGATTTCCGGCCACTCGATGGGAGGACATGGCGCACTCACAATTGCCCTGCGTAATCCAGAACGATATTGCTCGGTTTCGGCATTCAGTCCCATTAGTAACCCAATAAACTGTCCGTGGGGCGAAAAAGCCTTTTCTGCTTATTTAGGGAAAGATAAGGAAGCATGGCGTCAACACGATGCCAGTGAGCTAATACGCTCAGCTACGCAACACGTTCCCACGCTGGTTGACCAAGGTGAAGCGGATGACTTTCTGGCTACACAGTTAAAACCTGAGACATTGGTCATTGCAAGCTTGGCAAGTAACTATCCGTTAGAGTTGCGCCACCATGAAGGCTATGATCACAGCTATTACTTTATTGCTAGTTTTATTGAAGAACATCTGCGTTTTCATGCAAGTCATCTATCATAATTTCAATAAGTCAAAGCCATTAGCCCATGCTTTGTATGGGCATCCTTAACATTAGCAGCATTAAATAGCTTTAACGAACGCTTTCTTTATCAATCGTTCTAAAGGTTAAACTAATCCTCGGCGCGTTTACTTTTTTAGTGGGTGGCACACGATGCAACCAATAAGTCTGCGTTGTTCCTTTCATGACCAGCAAGCTGCCATGCTGCAGAACAATAGAGAGTGTTTCTTTAGACTGCTTGTGTTTTAAGGAAAACTTGCGCTCTGCACCTAAGCTTAGCGACGCGATGGCACCGTTACGCTTTAAGTCTTTTTCTGCGTCACAATGCCACGCCATGCCCTCACTGCCCGTCTGATATAAATTGAGTAAACATGAGTTAAACGTTTCTCCTGTCAGCTGTTCAATACGCGCCTTCAATTCCAATAACGTTATGGTCCATGGTAATGCTCGTCGACGGATCTTTGAGTAGGTGTATTCAAACGGGTGGTCAGCGTACCATGCCACTTTTCTCTGGGTAACAATATGTTTACCAAAAATGACAGCCTCATCATGTTTCCATTCAATATGTTCCAATAAGCAGCGAAAGTAATGACCTGCTTCTTCTGGAGGTATGACTGGCCCATAATAATTCACAACGCCATCTTTGGGTAAGCAGTTCATGGATGGATCAATCAGAGCATCAAACAGGTCTGGCATGACATTCTCTTCATATTACTGCCTTCATAGGCAATTCATTAATCGCAATCAACTAATCACAGCCAAACTAATCACAATCAAATATGGGCAAATCACTCAATCGGGTTGTGTACTGAGGCGATAAAAACGCGCGCTTCATGGCAAACTTTTGCTCTATGCCCTGACCTGCCAAATGGACAGTATTCCGTCCATATTTAGCGTTGATCACATCCAGACACCTCGTCAACTCCGGGTTATCCTTGGTGGTGTTAAAAAGATCCTCCTGAAAGTTTTTTGTGCTCACCAGATCAACCAAGCCGATACCACACCGATAAAAACGGACGCCCTTTCTGTAGACCTGATTTATCACATCGGCAATCGCATTTGCCATTACCATTGAATCACTGGTAGGTGCTGCAAAACGATGCAATAGTGAGCCACGGTAATAAGGCGCCTGATCATGCACCGAGCTACTGGCAAACACCATCATTGCATTGGCAAGCCCTGATTGTCGACGAAGCTTTTGGGCGGCGATACTTGCATGCGTGACCAAAGCCTGCCTGAGCTGATCTTTACTCATAATGCGTTGCCCGAATGAGCGTGTAGAGTAGATTTGCTGCTTGGGAGCCCTTACGTCATCCCAGGATAATCGTACTGTTCCGTTTAACTCGTGTACCGTGTTCTCTACCAACACACTAAACTGTTTCTTCATTAATGCAGGTTTGGCTCTGGACAGGTCCCACGCCGTATGGATACCTTGATCTCGTAATCGCGCACCTAGCCGACGACCGATGCCCCACACATCAACGACTGCCATCTGCTTAAGAATCTGCTTACGCACCTGTTCACTATCGATAACAGCGACGCCGCGATACCCTTCTATTTTTTTAGCCGCGTGGTTGGCTGCTTTTGCCAGTGTGGGGGTTAACCCCATACCCACGCCTATCGGTAATCGTACCTCTTTCCATACCGTGCGACGAATAGAGGCCGCATGTGCATGCCAACCTTCTGTCTGGACATAGTCCGTATGAGAACCCGCTCCATAATAGAGAAAACACTCATCAATTGAATAGATATGAATATGCGGCGCAAAGCGTTCGCACGTTTCCATCATCCGTTGGGACAGATCCGCATACAGCTCATAATTAGAGCTACGAATCACAGCGCCCACCGCCGCCAGCTGATCTTTTACCTGAAAGTAAGGAACAAATTTTTTACCAACTCCCATTCGCTTAGCTATATGACAGGCTGCGCAAATACAGCCATCATTATTTGTTAAGACGATCACTGGCTTGTTTCGGATCGAAGGATCGAATACCTTCTCGCAGCTGGCATACATCGAATTAACATCACAAAGGGCATACATCAGAACAGACCACGCTTTAACGGCCGATGAAACCGTACAGAACGCGTCACCACGCCTTCAACAATAAACTCATCACCTTCATTCAGTTGATAATCCTTACAATCAGGCGACGACGATACCAAGCGTTTCTGCTTTATATCCGCTATCTTACAAACAAATCCGCCATTTAAGGTCGCGACGATCACATCGCCGTTTATGACGGTTTCCGCCCGCGACACCACAAGAATATCATTGGGAAAAATGCCCACGCCTTTCATCGATGTACCCTCGACAAAACCAAGGTAGGTTGCTGCCGGATCATCAATTAAAATCTGATCAAGGGTAAGCCTGAGCTCGGTATACTCGGTAGCGGGTGATTCAAAACCTGTGATGCCAGCACAGGCTCTAAGAGGAATAAAAAGAAGCATATATAAAACCTGATACTGTATATATGAACAGTATAAGCTTAATTTCTTTTCTATCAAGTAGCAGGTGAAGTATTCATCAAAACCCGCACTCAACGCATTTTCGATTATTTTTCTGGAATTTCGAGTAATCGGTTGTTCATTAATAGCAGGAGTACAATACGTTCTTGAACACCGTTATTAACGACCTCATGCTCTTGGGTGTAGTCAAAAATGATAGTCTCTTCATCGTAAAAAGTACGCCTTTCTCCGTTAACAAGGAGATAAGCATCGCCTCCCTCCTGCAAACAAAAAGCAGCGGTTACAAAAGGATTAACATGCCGGTGTGGCAGAATTTTTTGGCCGGGATCTAATACGGAAAAAGCATAAGCGTGCAGGCCTGGAATGGCGGATAAAATCTCGATAGTGCGTGGAACCAGCAATCGGTTAGCAGCGCATTGCGCATCACTAAATACAACCCGGTCTTCTTTTTCTGCCAGCAAAGGCAGAATATGCCAAGCACCAGCAGCCGTTCGGTCATCAGCAATGTCGATCATAGATGAGCGACATGCTAAGGCCTCTGCTCTTATCTGAGCAAAGTGAGTTTGGAGAGTATCCAGCTCGGGATAAAGGGTGCGCGAGAGAAAAGCAGTCCCAGCCTTTTTCCGCCGGCTAAGCGCCATCAGGCCGTTATCTTATCTTTAGCGTCCTTCATTGCTTGAAACCCACCCGGTACCGTACCTTCGCAGATAGCCGCCGTTAGTGAGTAGATCAATAGGCCAACCAAGAACTGACCGGCACTCGCCACTACCGTTTCTTTATTTTCTTCACAGGCTTGGGAAACAATAAATGAGACGAGATCTTCAACGTTATCTTTATCACCCAGTGCACTACTGACACCCGGTATCAAATAGACAGGCTCAACAACCGCTTTAGCCAGCGCAACAGACGCTACATCCATCGCTACACTGCTACCCATTGAACAGGCGACAGCAACAGCTCCAGTTGCCTCCTCCTCTTCTCCGTCGGCAGACATCGCAGCAAAAGCAGCGGAGAGTGCGGCCCCCACACCTAAATCACACAAATGTTGAGTAACATACTCACCCATCTCGACAAGGCCTTCGCCCGCTAATTCAGCGCCCTCTTCAATCCCTTTTGCGGCTGCTTCAGCACCTAAGACAAAACCCGTTCCGATAACAATTCCCGCTGACTCTACCGTCTGCCCGATAGCCTCCGCTTCTTCGGAAGTAGCTTCCCATGCCGATTCTGCAGCGCCACCCACCCAGCTACCGGCATCGTTAAAACCTTTAGCTGTTATATTGGCACCTTGCTCTACCAGATGTGCAGTCATGTTCACGGCATCGACGGTTGCATGTGCCGTCCAATTGGCAGCTGTACTGACCCCATTAGCCGTTTCGTTTGCGGCATCAACAAAGGTGTTTGCTACCGCCTCGCTTGGATGAATAATGGTAATGTTGACAGCATCTTCGAATATTCCCCAGCCCATAATCGTTCTCCTATCAAAAAGAGTATCCGCTCATGAGTAACACCTTTAAGGAGAGGTAGCTAGCAGTTTATGTACTCACTCGCCTAATAGATACTCTTCATGAGTGTCTAACCATAGCGGGTATTTAAACATCGCTCGGGCATATAATCTGCTTTGCAGGTGATGATTGAGCCAACGCTGTAATTGAGTATACGGGCCTTGTAAAAACAGCTGTCGATTCACTTTAGAGAACTGGCGCACAAACGGCAGGAGCGCATAATCGAGCAAGCTGGGAGTGCCACCCATTAAAAACTCATGATGCGCTAAGCGCTGCTCCAAACGCTGAATAAAGGGCTCACATGCCAGGCGATACTCTTCTTCTGTCTCTTCGTGAAAACGTTTGGCGTGTTTGTATTGTTCTAAGCCAGGCTTAAATTGCTTGTCGTTTTCTTCAATGACTTTCAGCATCTCTGGCAGTGCATCTGGATGCTGAGAATAAAGTATATCTTGCGGATCGTTACAACGCAGAGCCCATAACATGATATCTAAGCTTTCATCGATAACAGATTGTTTATTATCAGGTTCAATTTCGACAGGTGTACCAAGAACCAAAACAGGCACGGTACCTTTAGGTGATACCGCCAGCATTTCTGCTGGCTTGTTCTTCATCACAATAGGCCGCAGCATGACATTTTGCTCAGCTAATAAGATCGCCAATCGTGCACGCATCGCATACGGACAATGTTGTAATGAGTATAAAATTGGTAATGTCATGATCATCTCAAAAAAATCTCAAAGCCATATCACCATCACCTCGCCATTCATTTCACCACCGTCTTACTACAGGCCTTGGCTATATTGAGCGTTGGTTGATACCGTAATCATATTGCTCAACTGCTGCTGCGCTTGCTGATCACCGTTTAAGAAATTCTCAAAGTGCATGACCAATTGAGCTTTATCTTGCTCCGCTTTAGAGCCTGCTCCAATGTTAGTCAGGTCAATAAAAAACTCATCAAACTGATCAGCCAAATCATTAACAATATCGAAATTCAAAAACTGCTCGTCGTTATAGATACTTGGATAGCCGCCCTTTTGTTTATCGATGGCAAAAGAAACACCTTTCACATTGGTAATCGTGGTGGCTTTTTCGCACTTCAGCATACAGCCATCTTCAATGCTTGGTTTTTTACAACCCACGGTTTGTTGAAAGAAGCACTGGCGGCTGGTCATCATCAGAATCGGGTGGTAAATGCTGTAGAGCATTTTGAAGTTTTCAGGGCGTGCAATATTTTTGATTTGCAAACGGTTAATTTCGTTAGAAATAAATGCACCAGCACAGTTCAGCTCTTCTTTTAGCGTCAATAATGCATAAGAGTTAGTCGTATTTAAAAACGGACCAGCAATCCATTCGATGCCCATTTCAAAAGCCTTGTAGGCAACCCCGGTATTATTGCTGACGATACGTGTTGGGCGAACCTGCTCGAGCAACCGCACAGACTCATCGTAATCTTTACCAATCAGCACCGCAGGAAACCAAGGAATTAAGCGTGGGTTATTTAAGAAAACATCGATGTGCTTGTTGCAGCCTTTTTTCCAGCTTTCCGGCAATTTAAAATACACATCGGCATCGGTTAAATCACACAAATGCAGATCTTTTAGGTCGGCAATCAATATTGACATACTTGGCTTGCTGGTGGGCTTTTGGTGGCTCTGTAACGGCGCTACATCAACGTGCGGAATAATTTCGACTGAATTATTAAGCAATAAGGCCGCTTGGTTTTTCAGGACAGTCAGCTCTTTGAAAGGCAAGCTTAACCCATCCTCCAAGCCACTACAGTCAAATGATTCGATGTTGTAATCGCTGCTGGCAAAATTTTTGAAGCGCTTTTCCAGCGCCGCCTGATCAATAGGTAACTGAGTAACAGCACCTAGCTGTGATTCCGTCTGCAATGTATAGACTTTGTCGTTATCGCCAATGGTCATAGTAAGACACAAAGGTTGGTTAAGCTTACCACTAAAAGTTAATGCCAACGGTTGTTTAGCAATACTCAGATATTTGATTTTCTCGGCCAGCTCAACACCAAGTTCATTTCTCTGGGCGTATAGCGTTTCTCGTGCTTCCTGCACTTGCACCACAGAAATAGCATTACTTTTTTCAACGGCGTGATGGACACTGTAATCACGAGGGTTATCGATAAACATATCCTTCGTGAGATTCCCTTGTAGGAATGAGTTGGTAAAATCACGGTTAAAAACGCGGTGTAAATTAGAGTCATCCGCTAATAACTTACCCGTTTCGACAAACTGATCAACTTGTTTGCGCCAGGTATCAACCACAGTATAAACGTAATGTGCGCCTTTAATGCGCCCTTCTATCTTTAATGAGTCGACTTGTGCATCCACTAGTTCCGGCAGGTCAAAGTAGGCAGAGTTATCTTTCAGGTTCAGCGGAAAGCGATTACCTGTGGCCGTGACTTCGTACTCGTCACGACACGCCTGACTACAACGGCCACGGTTACCGGAGTTACCGACGCTTACCGAACTGGAATAGCACTGACCAGAAAATGCGATACATAATGAGCCATGCACAAACACTTCTGTCAGCACGTTATGCTCATGCGCGAGTGCTGTCAGTGATTTGATTTCGCCTAGATTTAGCTCACGCGATAAGTTTACGCGCGATGCGCCGATTTTTGCCAAGAACAAAATCTGACCTTCGTTATGCGTCGTTACCTGCGTTGATGCGTGAATATCCAGCGTCGGGAAGTGTTTCTTAACGAGGTTAAAAACACCTAAATCCTGAACAATGATGCCATCGATACCTGAGTTCACCAGCTTATTAAGCAGTTTAATCATTCCAGGGATTTCGTGCTCAAGAATGACCACGTTTAGGGTCAAAAATACTTCGCAATCGTATTTGTGCGCTAAACGCAGGATGCCCGTTAAGTCTTCATAAGAAAGATTGGTGGCACGGTTACGGGCGTTAAAGGTATCTAAACCACAATAAACGGCATTCGCACCGGCAATAACAGCGGCTTTAATGGCTTCAACATCCCCACCGGGTGCTAATAACTCAATCTTTCTACTCATAGGACGGACTCACTTAATTCTGGGAACTGACTTGGCAGGCGGGTTTAACGCGGAATTTTAACGGGATCTAAAGAGTAATGCTATTGATAACCCATATATGCGAAATGTCACGTATTTAGTAGGGTTAAGGAAGGTTGATAAGATACGCTATCTTATCAACCCTTTTCGGGTACTTAACGCATCGCCTTAAGTTAGCAATGATTATTGCAATGAACAGGTTCAGTTTCTAATCACAGGGCGAGTCTTTAGAAACTGAACACTAATGAAAACCGGGTATTACCCGCCACTATGATGTTCTGGTACATTCGTTTGTAAATCAGCAATTTCTGGTTCACGGCGGCGGCGTGTTTTAGCCGGCACCATACCACGCATTGATTCAAGCTTGCCGAAACAAAGCAGTTTATCATTAGCTTCCAAAAGACGCTCTTCGCGCGGGTTAGGAATACTTTTAGCGCCCCGGTACAAGGTCAGAATATTGATATCCTGCTCGCGTAACTTAGTTTCTTTTATACTATTACCTACAAAGTTTGAACCTTCAGGTATATAGATTTCACTAACACCATAGCCTTTACTGACGGTGAGCCTCTGTCTTACATCAATTTCCGGGAAGTCCACCTGTGCTGCAATATAATCAATGACGGCACCAGCAACATCCAATCCGGTACAAGTCTCGATACCTTCCAGTCCCGGTGAAGAGTTTACCTCCATTATTTGAGGGCCGGTTTTACTCTCCAGCATATCGACACCGGCCACTCGCAGCCCCAATATTTGAGCCGCTCGTACCGCTGTTTCTATATATTCAGGAGACAACTCTACAGCTTCGGCCACACCACCTCGATGGACGTTACTGCGAAATTCCTGACCTTGTGCAACACGGCGCATCGCGGCAACTACCCGATCACCGACGACAAATGCTCTTATGTCTTTACCTTTACTTTCGGCCACAAACTTTTGAATTAAAACGTTTTGTTTCTGACTTTGTAATAGCTCAATAATCGACTCAGCCGCCGTTTCTGTTTCTGCCAGGAGCACTCCAATCCCCTGCGTTCCTTCAATTAACTTAATAATGACGGGCACCGCCGACGCGTTTAATCGCAGGCAAGACATCTTGCTTATCACGCACAAAGGTGGTTCTCGGAATACCAATATGATGCCGGCTAAGAATTTGTAAGCTCCGGAGCTTATCGCGAGAGTTGCTGATCCCGTGTGCAGTGTTTGCACAAAACACATCCATTTCTTGAAACTGTCGCACAACAGCCGTTCCAAAGTACGTTATAGACGCACCTATACGTGGTAAAACAGCGTCATAATGGCTTAGCGGCTTCTGACGAAAATAGAGATCTGGAACACCTCTCTGAAGATCAATAGAAAATTTAAGCGTATTTAATACTTTAACCTCATGTCCACGCTGGAGAGCCGCTTCTTTAAGGCGCATCGTGCTGTATGATTTTGGTCCGCAAGATAAAATTGCTAGTTTCATATTAATTACTCCGGCAATTTTCCGTATACCTTTACATAATTAGAGAGTCATCTCCTATAGCCCACTCATTATTTATACGGCTTCATTTTCATTCGATACGAGGAAATCATGACTCGGATCGACCAGTATTCGATCCTTCATCGCCTCTCGCCCTAACAACATTAAATAGGTCATGCTTGAGCGATCGGTTAGCGTCAGCTTAATTGGCCAACTATCCTGCCCGATTTTGAAAGTCGTTTTTATCACCACTCTTTTTTCTTTATCTGCAGATGAGCTTTTAACCACTTTTTTAGCTTGCAAAGGTGCAGTTGTCGTCACAATTTTTGTGACATTATGAATATCAGGATGAATATCAAACCGCACCCAACGCTTACCATTTTTTTCAAACTCTTCAATATTATCAACGTGTAATGAGGAGGTTGTGGCACCAGTATCAACCCTAACCTGAAGGTGAGATATACCCAGATCCGGAAGATCACAGCACTCAAGTGCACCTATAGTCATTTTTTCTTTTTGTTTAGTCATTCTGATACTTAACCTGATATTGATGAATTCGATACAACGCTTAGTGTGGCACTTTAAAACATGTTCAGCTATCTGCCTAATTACCCCTTAACACCCTTCCAATCTACGTGATAAAGATCCAGTCGGCGATCTTTCAAGTTATTGACCGAGCCTTCACTGCGTACTGACTTTAGTTTATCCAAATCCAAATCACTGAACATAATCATTTCTGTATTCGGGGTTGTTTCGGCCATGACTGCATCATGCGGGAAGGCAAAATCGGATGGCGAAAATACCGCCGCTTGTGAGTATTGCACATCAAGGTTTTCTACTTGTGGCAGGTTGCCACAACTTCCGCAGATAACAACATAACACTCATTCTCTATCGCCCGTGCTTGCGCACAATGACGCACGCGCAAGTAACCGTTTTTAGTATCCGTCCAAAACGGTACAAAGAGAATATCCATATCTTGCTCAGCAAGTATTCGGCCTAATTCTGGAAACTCAACATCGTAACAGATCAAAATGCCGACTCGACCTGCATCTGTCTCAAAGACGCGTAATTGGTTTCCACCCTGAATAACCCAGTCCCGACGCTCGTGAGGTGTAATATGAATTTTGCTCTGTAGCTCAACCGTACCATCACGGCGACACAGGTAACTGACATTATAGAGAAAGTCATCCTCTATTAAAGGCAAGGAACCGGTAATAACATTGATGTTATAACTTACGGCCATTTGAGACATTTCGTTTCTGAAGCGTTCAGTAAAGCCCGCTACATAACGAATCGCCTCGGTCTGATTACGCTGGTTAGGACTCAAAGCCATTAAGGGTGCATTGAAGAACTCAGGAAATAATGCAAAGTCACTTTTATAGTTAGACAAAGCATCAATGAAGTACTCCACCTGCTTCAGCATCTCTTCCACGGAAGTTACTTCGCGCATCTGCCATTGGATTGCACCAATACGCACAATCGTTTTGCGTGTATCCAACACACTGCTTTCCGGTTCGAAGAAGATATTGCGCCATTCTAATAAGGTCGCATACCCTTGAGATTTCTCATCCTCGGGAAGATATTGTTTAAGTAAACGGGTCACCTGAAAATCATTAGATAGCTGAAACGTCAGAATAGGATCATAAATGCGCTTATGATCTACCGCTTCAATATACTCCGCCGGCGACATCTCAAATGAATGCTGATAATAATTAGGGATGCGACCACCCGCTAAAATTGCACGAAGGTTGCGCTGCCGGCATAACTCTTTACGCGCTTCGTATAAGCGGCGGCCTAAACGGTACCCCCGATATTCCTTATTAATCAGGACATCTAAGCCATAAAGCGCATCACCTTCGGGATTATTAAGAATGGTCTCCTTAGCGCTGATCAAATCATCATAAGTATGCGGATTACTAAAACGTAAATAATTGACTTGTACCGATAACGCTACACCTACAATCACATCGCGATCAACTAAGCAGATCTGCCCCTCAGGAAGGTCCTCCATCAGTTTAAAGATCGTATGCTCTGGCCACGCTCCACCAATATCGTCATAAATAGAATCCATCAACAATTTGAGCTGCGGATAATCAGACTTTTCAAGGTTGCGTATTTTCAGGTGCAGATCTTCGAACATTATGTTCCCTTCTTATATATCGCCAATAAACGGAGGAGTACAGTATAACGAGCAGGACTGGATAATGGGTAGCATTGTAATCGCTTTAACATGCACTCATGGTGCAACCAACGTCTGCGTGTAGAAAAACCTGCCAACAAGGCTTCGTGAAATCGTGCTATTCAGAATATACTGACTTCATTCTGGGACATCCGATATTATCAATATGCATGATTTAATACCTGAAGTTGAGTTTAGAACCACGGCACTGCCCAAAGTCGGCTTTGAAATTATCGATGTTGATCAACTTTATCATAAAGCAGCATCAGGCGTGCTAAACCATATAAACCAGCCTCATCGTATTAATTTTCATAACCTTCTTATTTTTACTCAGGGTACAGGCAAACATTTTGTTGATTTCAGCACCTTCCCTGTCGAAAAGAATACGGTTATTTTAATCAATAAAGGCCAGGTACATGCATTCGATCTGGTCAACAAGCCTAAAGCAAAGTTGGTTATTTTTACTGACGATTATTTAGCTGAAGTCACAGCGGCAATCGATAGCAGAATATTTGCACCAACGCATTTTTTGTCGTCTTATCAGCCAAACTTCTCCTTGCAGGCATCACAAACTGATTCACTCCTTGGACTCATCACACTCATCAATAATGAGTACCAAAACGCCGCTCCGAATAGCCAATATTTGAAAGTACTTTTCGCTGCTTTCTTAACAAAAATAAGTGAAGCAAGATCAGAAATTTACCATCCTCAAATGAGCTCAACCCACATTAAGTGTTTCGAACGTTTCATCCTGGATTTACAGCAACACTATACGCAAATACATGATGCTAACGATTACGCAGCACGCATTGGTACAAGCTATAAAACGCTCAATAAAATTTGTAAAGATGCCACCAATCGCACGGTCAAGCAGCTTATTGATGCCCATATTGTATTAGAAGCAAAAAGACGTTTATCTATCGACAACGTTCAAGTACAACAAATTTCGTATAACCTAGGCTTTAATGAAGTCACTAATTTTGTAAAGTATTTCAAGAAGCACACATTAATGACCCCAAGCCAATTTAAGAAATTAACCTAGACATAACCCGAAGACAAAATAATCGTTCGATATTCACCATTTTTTCACCTGTTTTAACCTGCCTGCAACCCTCCTGGCTTCCTACAATGTTTCCAAATTAAACGGTCAGGAAAACATAATGAAAACCACGTTAATCGCCACCGTACTGGCAGGTTCAGCACTGCTAAGTGCCTGCTCAAACTCAACCACTCAGGAGTCTGTAGTGAATTTTTCAAATAAAGAGAAAGCCATTGCCTTACTTAACGCCATTGAAACGGGTGATCAACAAGCTATCCAATACGTTAACAGCAATCAATATACGCAACACAACCTGGCCGTGGCGGACGGATTAGCGGGGTTCGGCGAAGTATTGCATGAACTCCCTGAAGGCAGTGCCAAAGTAAATGTAGTACGCGCATTTGAAGATGGTGATTATGTCTTTACCCATACCGATTACAACTTCTTCGGTCCGAAAGTTGGCTTTGATCTATTCCGCTTTGAAAAGGGTTTAATCGTTGAGCACTGGGACAACTTGGCAGTCAAAACAGAACAAGCAAACCCCAGCGGCCGTAGCCAATTAGATGGCACAACCACGATTACAGACATCGATAAAACGGCTACCAATAAAGCAATAGTATCGGACTTTCTTAACACCGTGTTGGTGAATGGTGAATATCAAAAAATGGCACAGTTTTTTGATGGTGATAACTACCTGCAACACAACACCGCCATTGCGGATGGATTATCCGGCTTAGGGCAAGCGATTGAGGCCATGGGTAAACAGGGCATTACGATGGAATTTCATAAAGTACATAAGATCCTGGGTGAGGGTAACTTCGTGCTGGCAATTAGCGAAGGAGCATTTGCCGGTAAAGCGACCGCTTACTATGATTTATTCCGTGTAGAAAATGGCAAAATTGCAGAACATTGGGATGTAATGGAAAGTATTATTCCGAAAGATCAATGGAAAAACACCAATGGTAAGTTTGGTAATCTTTAATATGTAAGCAAGATACGTATTCGGGATCAGATACACGGTTGTATTAGCAATAACTGTAATCTGATCTCGATCTTGCTTATTCCCCCAAAGATAGAATTTTTATATCCTTTATAACCAAAATGCAGTCATTCATGTTAAATCAATATTAGTCCTGCGTCTCGGGCTCCGTATAATGCCGCCACTCATAGTGGAGTTAAGTTACCTACCCAGCACTGACTTCACCCTGTATTCGGCCTGCATTCCAAAAGATTAGCAGGTTTTTTCTGACTGTTTATCTGCATTCCGGGAGCCTAAGATGAGAGCTAATCCGCTCGCTCTACTACCTCTATTATTATTTTTAACCCTGTTTATTGGCAGTGGTGTTTACTATCAATCAGTGAACACTGATTACGCTTTTTATCAGATCTCTGCGCCGGTTGCGATTTTGCCTGCGATTGTTCTGGCATTACTGTTAAGTTGCGGCGACCTAAACAAACGTCTTGAAACCTTTATCAAGGGTGTAGGTGACAACACTATCATCACGATGTGCCTTATCTATCTGTTGGCGGGTGCTTTTGCCAGCGTCGCTAAAGCAGTTGGTGGTGTGGATGCTACGGTAAATTTTGGCCTCAGTGTTATTCCATCTGAATGGGTGCTGCCAGGCTTATTTGTTATTACTGCTTTTATTGCCACCGCCATGGGCACATCTATGGGCACTATCGCAGCAATGGCGCCCATCGCCGTAGGGCTTACTGAAGTCAGCGATCTGTCTTTACCTCTCTGTATCGGAGCTGTCGTCGGCGGTGCTATGTTTGGTGATAACTTGTCGATCATCTCTGATACAACAATTGCTGCAACCCGCTCGCAAGGCTGCGCTATGCGTGATAAGTTCCGTATGAACTTCAGGATCGCCGTACCTGCTGCGCTGGTTACACTTGTTTGGTTATATCTGCAGGGTGCGGATGTCAGCATTTCCCAAGCGGCGGATTATGAGCTGATCAAAGTGCTACCCTACCTCGCTGTGCTGACTTTGGCATTATCTGGTATGAACGTTCTACTGGTGCTCTTCAGTGGTACCGTGCTGGCAGGAGCAATCGGCCTGGCGACTCTGCCGGACTATGCTATCGCGCAATTTTCTAAAGATATCTATGCGGGCTACACCGGTATGCAGGAGATCATGATTCTGTCAATGCTGATCGGAGGGCTGGGAGCCTTGATGAAAGCACAGGGAGGACTGGAGTTTCTGGCACAGCAGATTGAACGTCTAACCACTAGTGGCGATAACAAGGCATCCAATACCCGCGCGGGCGAAGCGGCCATCAGTGCTGCTGTCGCACTAACCAACGTCTGTACTGCAAATAATACCGTCGCCATTATTATTTGCGGCGGCTTGGCAAAAGATATTGCCCAGCGCCAAAATGTTGATCCCCGTCGCAGTGCCTGCCTGCTAGATATCTTCTCCTGTGTTGTACAGGGGCTGCTGCCCTATGGCGCTCAGGTATTGCTGGCCGGATCCATCGCCGGATTATCACCGTTGATCATAATTGCTAATATTCACTACAGCTGGTTGTTGGGGTTGGTAGCACTTGGCACGATCATCGTCAGATCCAGAGGACAACAAGCCGGACGTGCTGCAGTAACAGGATAAGCCCCTGTTATGATAGTGGGTAAGGGAGTAGATATTCGTAAAAAACGACCTCTCCTTTACCTCCTGACTGTTCAACAAAACCGAGCTTTAATAATAACGTAGAGGACACCTGATTCCGCCGGTCAACACCACCTATTAATTTAATCCACCCCTCTGTTTTAGCCACATGTTCAATAAAGCCTCGTAGTAGCTCGCTAGCTAAACCTTGCCCCCAATAAGCTTCACCAAGCAGGTAACCAATATGAGCGTCATGGCCATCTCCAACGTAAGCAAATACAAAACCGATAATTGAATCGACATGCCTCTGCTTAACTACAAACAAGCGACTTTCAGATACCATTCGCTCAAACCAGACAAGTGCATCTACTTGAGATTTAATGCCGTGAAAATATGCTGGCAGATTCTCAACCACTTCAGGTGTCAGTAATTCAGGCACACGAGTTAACAGATTTGATAGTGCTGGCCGAGCTGCCTCCCTCGAAATTTCAGACACACTCAATCTTGAGGTTGTAAAAGATAAAGCCATACTTAACTATCCGTTTCGGAGAATGTTGTTATAAATCATATTTTGCTCTGCAAACCGGATGCCCTCTGTACTTTAGCACGCTTACCGTTACCCACTAGAAATGACACAACCGTATCGAAACTATCAGCTTAGCGAATCAGATTCACGATATGAAAAGAAATGGCGGCTCCGCTCAATACAAGAACTCATTACGTTAACAGCCCGGCCAACTTCAGTACTATAAAGTGAAAGGGTTTTTAGAACGATAAAGCAGCGATACTGCATTATTTATACTCAATGTTATCACCTGATATTCTAATGATTTTTTCATTAACCAATTGATTAACATGGTTTTGTATTGCGGTTTCATGTCCTTTAATGCCCATATGAGCAGCAATGCAGTTGCGAAGACTGGTAACTTTTTTTGGTCGCTTGTCTCTTTGCGTAGCGGTTATAAATGATATAAGTTTACTCTTTTGGCTGGGAACCGAAGCCACTTTTACATACTGGCTTTTTACACTGGGCGCCGCCGCCACTTTTACTTGCTTACACGCTCTACCGTTGGCTTTGATATGCGCAATGAGGGGAGAAAAACCTTTATCGTTGCTGATAATATCAAAGCTAACATCAGCAGGAATATCACCGTCATATTTTCCAAGGTAATAGGAAAGATGAAAGTCCAAATTATTGGATTGAGTCGCTTTCAGTTGAACCAGAACAAGTGCTATCGGGGAATCGTACTTTTTGTCTCCGAGATCGATTTTCGGCTGTTTTGCCCCAATAAACAGAACCACTTTACTGTAAATCGAAAGATCGACTTTGCTCAAACATCCGATGTTTTCATAATCAATAAATGCCCACTTCACGGTGAGACCTCCTTGTATCTGTAATAAGCTAACTACGCTTCATGCTCATGAACCAGGCGAACCTTGATCCGATGGCCAAGCCTGGATTTGTTCACGAAATCCAGGCTCATCCCTAAGCCTACTCTATTACCATCAGAGTCAAAAATATTTATCGTGGAGCCTCAGTTACTCATGTTAGCCGAAAATCATACTCGCCCTTTTCAAACATCACAGATAAATCGAATAGCTATCGATAGGATAGCAACGCAAGCTTCATAAAATTTAAACAAAAAGTTCAACCTCAAGGCACTTAATCAGTCGATTTTTCAATTAAGTGCGCTCAAAAGATAACTTCCTATTTTTATTCCTAGCGTGTCATGAAACGCATTGCGGTCAAACTCCTCGGGGTCTTGCGCAACAGTGCCAAGATTCTTTTTCATATTATCTGGAAACGGCGTTATGAACGAATAGTGACCTGCATTTTCGATTGTTTGATAAGTAAGCAACTTCTGGTTTTTAAAATGACTGGCTATAAGCTCTGAATGGTAAGGCTCCGTTAATTCATTATCTTTCTCAGCCCTAAGAAGTAGCGTTGGAACAGTCACGCTAGCCAAGGCGTCTTCCGAATTAAACAACATACCCAACGGAGCCAAAAGCACAATTGCTTTAACACGTGCGTCAGGTTTGTTTTGGATTTCCACTGCCTCCATTTGATTATCTTTTACCAAGCCACAAAATGGCTCATTCAATCGAAGGTTGTTTTTACACAGCTCAATAATAGCACCCGTATTTGCTACACCTCCGGCGATTGCGACCGCGGTATATCCACCAATAGAATGCCCTATGACCGCAATTTTATTAGAGTCTATGCTCGCAGAGAACTCTGGCGTAGACAGCAAGGCATCGAGGGAAGATTGGATATGCAAAGGCCGGTTAATGTAATTCCTAAGAGTACCCTGGGCAGAATTATCTTTATAATTATTTTCCGGATGCAATGGCATACCAACAATAAAGCCCTGTTTAACGAGTGCGAATGCGATACTTCTGTGCCCTAAATTGGATCCACCTGATCCATGAGAAATAATCACTAATGGAAAAGTCCCCTCAGCGATTTTTCCACCTATCGAGAGTTCCATTTCAAACGGCCCAAACCTAACATGCTCAGCGGGTATATGGGTTGGATAGACAACCGCCATAGGGAAACTTGACTGCGTTTCTTTTGAAGCTACTTCAACTTTTGTAAAACCTATCGAGAACTCTGATCCGGCAAACACGGGTAAAAAATTCGAGAATAATAACGTGAATAATATGACTTTGAATTTGAACATGGACATTCTCTCAATTTAGACATAATGCGGGGTTTCATGTAATGATGTAACCACTTCAAGTGGCTTGGCAGGCTTATGCCTACAGTTAGAAACGAATAATCAACTCAGGTAACGAAATCCCACTGATACTAGCAAACCAAATTTGCCTTGTATTTATAGCGAATGCTGATTTAAATTAGTAAACCCTATATTCCTACCAACGGGAACTCAACCCTCTTCGAGACGCTGTTCGTGAATGAGGTCCGCTACTTTATAGCCATCAACCATAGTAAAGTTCGGAAATCGTGATGTGATAGGGACAAGTGGAGCGCAGTCATCCTGTGCCTTCTTTAACTCCGTGGCAATTTTCTTGATAGCTACCTCTTGCATTGGATCCCTCCATATTGTTTAAAAGCCTAATGGGGCTGTATTTTAAACATTGTAAATTACAGGCATTTGGCCCTTCCATTTATTCCAGGTTTCGTCGTTAACGATCAACTCAGACATAAAATGAGCAACATTGATTCGACTCGTTTTACCGGCATCAAATATAGCGCTGCGAACGGGTGATGTATAGGCATGATATTCCGTGACTGATTCTTGATCGATAAGACTATCGGGACGTACAGCAACCCACTCAATCATCTTTTGGTTAGCGCCCACGTTCACTTGCAAATACTCTGCTGCCTGCTCGTTGTCGGCATGCGGGGGCAGTAAAAATCTGATCAAGCCAACCATGATAGATTGTGCAGCCGACACCTTTTCAGCCGCTTGTTTATTCTGGTTTCCGCTGGTGTTCATTAAGATGAATTTTACAGGCACCGCTGGCGTGGTTTTCTCAATGGCACTGCATAAACGTTGAACTGCATCAGTGACTAAACGTTTGGGGTGACCGAATACCCCTTTAAAGGTCAAATTGTGGCCGAGGCATGAAACAACGACGCTACACCCTTGCACTTGCTCTTTTAGCTCCTCATCCGTCATACCCAATAAACTGGACTCAGTAATCATTAGTTGATCATTATGTCGTAAGGTTTTCGGTAAACCATCAATAGAGCGAACGATCATTTTAACCTTTCCTCCTTGGGCTAATAACTGCTCGACCAACAACCGGCCAGTTGCTCCAGTGGCCCCGACAATGAGAGTAGTCATATTACTGTTCTCCACATATCACTTTATTGGCCACCACTATACCTATACGATTATTGGATATATATTCAGGTTTTAGCATAGTAGGTATACGTATTCGCATGAATTGGAACGCTGTAAATTTTGATTGGAATCACACCCGCGCATTTTTAGTGACCGCGGAAGAAGGCACTTTATCGGCTGCAGCAAAGGCATTAGGTTTAACGCAGCCTACCTTAAGCCGCCAAGTGTCAGCACTTGAAGCAGATCTCGGTCTCACGTTATTTGAGCGGGTTGGTCAGCGGCTAGTGTTAACTGAGAGTGGGATAGAGTTACTAGAACATGCTCGCCAAATGGGTGATGCTGCCTTGCAGTTTTCACTAGCTGCGTCAGGGCAATCGCAACAGCTGGAAGGCTCGGTCATTGTTTCTGCCGGTGAGCTAGATGCAACTGTCCGATTACCAAAAATTATTGCCAAATTACGCCGCGATGAGCCTGGTATTGATATAGAAGTAATTGTGACCAATGCAGCCAGCGATCTCAAACGACGTGAGGCAGATATTGCTATTCGAAGCTTTCGTCCGACACAAAATGACCTGATCGCTACAAAACTCGGAGAGGAAGTGATATGGCTCTACGGGACTGAAGACTACTTAAAACGGTTTCCCCCCGTCAACGATTTTTCAGAACTCAGCGATATCCAAATCATTGCCTTTGACCGAAGTAACAGGGTCTCGGAGATACTCAATCAACAAGGCTGGAGGCTCTCAAAAGATAATTTTCAATTGATTACTTCATTTCAGCTATTACAGCTTGAGCTTTGCAAGGAAGGCACGGGGGTGATCTTTTTCCCTGAAGACATGGGAGACAAAGAAACCAATCTCGTTCGTGCATTCGGACATATGGGGCCAATAATGAAATTACCCATTTGGCTGGTATGCCATCAAGAACTGCGAACCAGCCTTAGGGTTCGCCGAGTCTTTGATTTTATAGCGGACGAATATAGAAAGATTTTAGACCAATAAACAAAGTGATTATGCTGAACCACAATCGCCCTATTTTTTATGGATACTTCTACCATGATAGGTAAGGAGATAATTATTGCTTTTTCAGCTGCAAATAACTCATTACTGACAGCAAAGTGAAAAATGCAGGATCACTCCAACCCAAACCAACAAAGATGCCTGTTACGCTTGCGTACAAAGTAATCACAGCACCCAGCACATTAGTAATGAGTAAAGCATAGAACAACTTCGTAGCCAGTTGCCCTGCGTGAATATCTCTTAGTTGGTAACTGATTACCCCAATCCCACCAAGAAAAATGCTGGTATGCTGCGACAAGAAAAAAGCATATTTATCATTCAACTCCACACCATAGATTGGCCAGACTGTTTGCGGCACAAAAAACAGGGCTAAAGCAAACACAACATAGATTGCACTGTGTGTGGTTAGAAATGTTTTATTGTTCATTATTTATCGACTCCATAATCAAGTTTTAGTGACGGGATTTTTATTAATCGGCCCTTTATTGATGCTTGATAAAGAGGTATTCACATCAAAAACTTGCCCTCTCACCTCAGGCACGCCCATCTCTTTTAAGCGTGCAGTATGCATTGCTAAATAAGCTTTGGCAGAAGCGCTATCTTCAAAAAGATAAATGCCACCGCCTAATTGGTCTTGCTCACTTTCAGTCCAGATTTTCCAAATCATGCCCGGTTCATTGTTAATAGACTCTGCCAGACTAACCAGCATGCCCGCCATTTCCTCACCAAACGGGCCTGTGTAATCAAAATCTACTTGCAGTAATGTGTTCATCGCCTTCTCCAGTTATTTCATCTACTCCAACCCTGAATAAGCAAGCCGTATGCATTGCCTTTCAAATTGGATATATTCTCTATAATATCTGAATAAATTAGACATAAAAGTTCATAAAATTGCACTTTATTGTGGATTAATTAGACATATGAGACTTAAGACAACGCTAGAGCAATGGTTAACTCTATTTGAAATAGATAGAGCTGGCAGTATTCAAGCCGCAGCAACACAGATGAATAAAAGCCATACCACGTTGATTTATGCGATAAAAAAGCTAGAGGACCAGCTTGATGTTTCTCTTGTAGAGATTAAAGGGCGTCGGGCTGTACTAACTGACAATGGAAAGTCGTTATTGCGCAGAGCTCAATCTATGATCGAGCAAGCAAAAACACTGGAAGAGATCAGCACTCAGTTGTCACAAGGTGTTGAATCAGAGCTGGTTATTGCTATTGATCACTTGTGTGATCGAAGGTGGCTATACGAGCCTTTGGTTAAATTTCTTATACAAAATAATACGACATCCATCCAAGTAGTCGAAACATCACTCTCGAAAACAGTCAGCATGGTTATGGAAGAGAGCGCTGATATTTCGATTATTAACCTCCCTATTACTAATCACCCTAGTGAAGCCTTTGGCATTGTTAGCATGTTGCCGGTGGTGGTTAACACTCACTCATTAGCAAGCATGCAGGAGCCTTGTTTGGCTGATTTGGCTATGAATAGACAAATCGTGGTTCGGGATTTAGGTGAGTCAGACACTAGAGATGTAGGATGGCTCAAATCAAACCAACGAGTAACCGTAGATAATTTTGATCATGCCTGGCAAGCGACCAAGCTAGGATTAGGTTATTGCCGTTTACCAAAACATATTATTGAAAATCATAACGATCCAGAGATGCTCATCCTTAATGTTGAGCACTCAAGTTGTTATCAGGTTCCACTACACCTCACTTTACCTAAAGGCACAAAAACCGGACCTGCGGCTAAGCGCTTATATAAAATGCTACTAACATCAATAAAGGAGAGATCACTCTAGTCGCAATTCAAGCCCCCTCATGATGATTGTTTTTTTAAGCAGCTCAGCCTTAATGATTTCTCGTACACACCCTTCTAATCCGCTCAGCCGGCACTCGTAATTGTGTGATCAAATACACTTTAAACGCATCTTCATACGGCTGAGTTTCGAGGGCTTTTTGCATACAATATAGCCATGCTTCGCTCTCTGCCTCGCCTACCGGTAAGTGCTGATGAGCTGCAGGAATGCTCAAGCCGCCAAAGGTAGCGGCATAAATCCTTGGGCCGCCTAACCAGCCGGATAAAAAGTAGGCGAGCTTTGTGCGTGATTCAGTTAAATCTGCCGGGTGCATATCCCGGATGATTTTTGCTTCTGGAAATACACTCATGTTGTCGTAAAAATCGTCGACAAGGCGGGTAATGCCTGCCAATTCGCCTGCTGCTTTATAGGAGTTGTCGCCTACTCCGTATTCACCATGGTTAGTACTCATAAATATTACTCTGATCCGTTTTGATATCTGGCGTGGCTAGATTTGTCGCTATGATATCTAGCGGCGGTTCTTTGCGCTACTTATGAACTTTTTCCATTAAGAACATTTGCTATCGCCGCAACTCAGACAGGTGTAACAGCCATCCATCAGTATCGCGGCTTTGGTGTGGCATTTGTTACACAGTTGGGCGTTTTCAGGAAAACCGCCGTTATCATCATTGACGCTTTTATCAATGTTGCTGATAGCGGCTGTGTTCTGTGTTGCTGTACGCCGGTCATATTCGGCTCTTTTCTCATCGAGAATTTGCTGTTGATGCGGGTCTATTGATGCATCTTTTATCAGACCGATCATTTTAAGGTGGTTTTCAATCGATTCTCCAATTTCGGCCACCAGCGAAGGCATAAATTTTCCGCCTTTCTTAAAGTAGCCACCTTTAGGGTCGAACACGGCTTTTAGCTCTTCCACCATAAATGTCACATCACCGCCTTTACGGAACACGGCAGAGATAACACGCGTGAGCGCTACCACCCACATGAAGTGGTCCATGTTTTTTGAGTTGATGAATATCTCGTACGGGTGACGCTGTTCATGCTCTGTGTCTTGATTCAAGACAATATCGTTGATGGTGATATAAAGTGCATGTTCCGACATCGGCGTTTTTATCTTGTAGGTTGAGCCCATCAGAAAGTCTGGTCGGCTGAGATTCTCATGAACGGTTTCAAGGCTGGGTTCTGGCTGTTTCTCAGCGTCTGACGCCTGGCTGGCCAAGATGGCCTGATCTTTGACTTCTTGTGCAGTGATCACTTTGTAACCGATAATCGGTTGATCAATAGTGACTATTTTTTTCTGTTCTGTTGACGATTCGATTGATGACATAACAGTTATTCTCTTTCAATATTCCGGTTGATAAAGCCAGCTTAATATCTTGATAAATAAGATATTTTTTATTAAAACTTGCCGTAGTATCCTTCTTTTAGTGCATCAAATAAATTGGCAGCTGTGTGTCGTTCACCGTCATATTCAACCTCTTCACTGCCTTTTAGCTCAACCACACTGCCATCGGCCAAGGTAAATTGATAAAGGGTATTTTCAAGATCCTGCTCTTTTACCAATACGCCCTGAAAAGCTTCTGGGTTAAAGCGGAATGTAGTACAACCTTTTAGCCCGCTTTCATACGCATAGCGATAAATGTCTTTGAACTGCTCATAGGGATAGTCCGTCGGTACATTGGCTGTTTTTGAAATGGATGAGTCGATCCACTTTTGCGCAGCGGCTTGTATATCAACATGTTGTTTTGGATGAATATCATCAGCGCAGATAAAGTAGTCAGGCAACTGCTTAGCAGGATCATCGCTATAGGGCATCGCTTCTGCATTGATAAAATGGCGATACGCCAGAAGCTCATAGGAAAACACATCGACTTTTTCTTTAGACTTTTTTCCCTGACGAATAATATTGCGGGAGTAATGATGGGCAAAGCTTGGCTCGATACCATTGCTGGCATTATTACCTATCGACAGCGCAATCGTACCTGTCGGCGCGATGGAGCTATGATGTGTAAAGCGACAGCCTTGTTCGGCTAGCTGATTGATTAGCTCTGGTTCAATTTTAGCCATTTTTTGCATATAACGACTGTAACGCGCATGCAGCACTTTACCGGCCACTGAATCCCCTACGTTATAACCATCTTCAAGCATCTCGGGGCGTTTACGTAACATCTCAGCTGTCACCGTAAATCGCTCTTCCATAACGGGCGCCGCGCCCTTCTCTTTTGCAAGCTCAAGCCCTGCCCGCCAACCAGTGATGGCGAGTTCTTTAGTGACCCGTTCTGTAAAGCTTACGGAAGCAGTATCACCATATTTCATTTTCATCATAGTGATGGTGGAGCCCAACCCTAGATAACCCATACCGTGGCGGCGTTTATGATTGATTTCATGACGCTGCTCTTCTAACGGCAGCCCATTGATCTCAACAACGTTATCCAGCATGCGGGTAAAGATAGTTACGGTTGTTTTAAAACTATCCCAATCAAAGCATGCCTGATCGGTAAAGGGAGCTATTACAAACTTGGTGAGATTTATCGAGCCAAGCAAACAGCTGCCGTAAGGCGGTAATGGTTGTTCGCCACAAGGATTAGTGGCTCGGATATTTTCACAAAACCAATTATTGTTCTGTTCGTTTACCTTATCGATCAGAATAAAGCCTGGTTCTGCAAAATCATACGTGGAACTCATAATCGCGTTCCAGAGGTGGGTTGCTTTCACCGTTTTACTTATTTTGCAGGCAACCAGTCCCTCTGCATTAGCGATATAGCCCTGTTGAATCGGCCATTCACGCCAGAGTACCTGAGCAGCGTCACTAAGATCAATCGCATCTCGTTGCTGTTCTTGCTCTGTCAGAGGAAATGCCAACGGCCAATCTTTATCCTCTGTTACTGCATGCATAAACTGATCCGTTATCAGCAAGGAGAGATTGAACTGTCGCAGGCGGGCATCCTCTCGTTTTGCTTTGATAAATTCGAGCACATCGGGATGCCCTACATCAAAAGTCGCCATCTGTGCGCCACGTCGCCCTCCGGCGGATGAGACGGTAAAACACATACGATCAAAGATATCCATAAAGGATAATGGCCCTGAGGTATACGCACCTGCGCCAGAGACAAACGCATTTTTAGGACGCAAGGTAGAGAACTCGTAACCAATTCCACAGCCTGCTTTTAACGTAAGCCCTGCTTCATGGTTTTTGCCGAGGATATCATCCATAGAATCATAGACAGTACCCGACACGGTACAGTTAATCGTAGAGGTCGCCGGTTTATGCTGTTGTGCTCCGGCATTTGAAATAACCCGCCCAGCTGGAATCGCTCCCTGTCGTAGCGCCCATAGAAATTGCTTATACCAATGTAATTGAGCTTCTTCATCGATTTCGACTGCCGCCAACGCTTTAGCAACGCGTATGAAGGAATCATCGATTGAGTTATCCAGCATCTCGCCCTGCTTAGACTTTAGACGGTATTTGCTATCCCATATATCCAGAGACGTTTCTTGCAATATTATTTCAGCTGTATTTACTTCTGTGATTCTCTCTAACGTGGCGACCATGTGTTGTTCCTCGGATACATAACTCTTAGATACAAATAACTACATATGGAATTAATTATCATATTAAATACCATATATAGTGTTTGACATGTATCAAGAAGTGCAATTTAAACCTGTTCTCAGAGGAGTGAACGGATCAGCTTAAAGCCGCCGGTAGCAACAAATCAGATAAAAAGGTTAATCAATAGGGTTTCGTCTTGTGCCTGTAGGGTTATGATAAGCAGTTCATGGCTCTGAAAGATTTATTACTATGCAACTGCTGCAACGCCTCCACCAGATCCGGCACCAGAAACCACTCGGCATACGCTTACTGGCGTCGATTTTGCTGTATAGCTCTGCCATCACGTTAATCGCTACCGGAACGCAATTATGGCTTGATTATCGCTACGAATTATCAGCGATTGATGAGCGCTTATTACAGATAGAGTCCAGCTCACTCAGCAGCCTGGAAAACAGCTTGTGGGAAATTAGCCCGGCACAGGTTCAGGTACAGCTGGATGGCTTGTTGCAGCTACCTGATGTGCGTTATCTGGAGATCAACTCACCCTTTAATGACTTTTATGTTGCCGGAAACAAACCAACGACGGATAACATTGTAGAGCGCTATTATACGTTAGAGCATCATGACAAAATCCGAGGCAGCATCCCTGTAGGCGAACTTACTTTGATTCTTAGTCTGGATGAGGTTTATCGCCGGTTAGGTGACAAAGTACTGGTTATTCTGGCCTCTCAAGGCATTAAAACATTTTTGGTTTCAATCTTCATACTCACCCTTTTTCATCGGCTCATTACTCAGCATTTGGGGAGTATGGCGGCGTATGCGCGGCGTTTGAAACTTGATCATCTGGGTACGCCGCTCGAATTAAAACGCAATGCTAAACATCAGGATGATGAGCTTAGCCAGGTTGTCGATGCAATGAACAGCATGCGCCGCTCAATGCTGCATGATATGAGCAAACGTGAAGATGCCGAACGCTCATTAGCTAAGCTAAACACTGAACTGGAACAGCGTGTTATTGATCGCACGAAAGAACTCAAAGAGCGGAATCAGGAGCTACACGATACTCTGGAAACGCTTAGATCTACTCAACAACAGCTGGTCGAATCTGAGAAAATGGCGGCGTTAGGCGGGCTGGTTGCCGGTGTTGCACATGAAATAAATACGCCAATTGGCATTGGTTTTACCGCCGCCTCTTTTCTTGAGGATCAGGCCCGGTTGTATCAACAGCATAAACCGGACGATCCATTGGCCAATACCGCCGTTGAAAGCAGCCGGTTGATCTGCCAAAACCTTGAACGTGCTGCCCAACTGATCAATGCGTTTAAGCTTGTCTCTGTTGATCAATCCAGCGAACAGTGTCGCCGTTTTGATCTGATTCAATATCTCGACGAGGTGCTTTTATCACTCAATCCACGCCTAAAACAATGCAAACCTGAGATCATTATCAACGGACCTAAGCACCTTATGATTGAGAGTTACCCGGGTTGTTATTATCAAGTATTAACCAACATGATTCTTAACTCGTTGATTCATGGCTTTGAAGACCGTCCTGGTGGGATCATTACCATTGATATTAACCAGCACGATGATCGATTGATTATCGACTACCGGGATAATGGAGAGGGTATTCCAGAGAATTGGTTGCGCAAAGTATTTGAGCCCTTTATGACGACAAAACGCAATGAAGGCTGTAGTGGTTTAGGGATGCATATTGCATTTAATATTGTTAACCAATTACTGCAAGGCCATATTTATTGCTTAGCAAATACGCAAGGAGGACACTTCAGGCTGGACCTGCCATTAGTGCTAAGAAAAGATATTTCTAAAGATCTACCAACAGCACTTCTCAGTAATTAACCTCATCAATAGCGAAGAGAGAGCCTCGCCTATTCAGAAGGTGTTTGTAAAAGATGCTGAACCTCCCGGAAATACTTAGCAGCACCAGGGTGCAACGGCAGAGGTAAATTAGTGGCCTCCATCATCTGCTGAGGATTGAGAACACGAAAAGCAGGATGCAGTTTTCTAAAGCTGTCAAACTGTTCAAAGAGCGATTTCACAACCGCATAGGCAACATCCTCGGATAATTCAGCACGTGCGAATAAGGTTGCATTTACGCCGACGGTAATCACATCGGAAAGATCCGGCGAGTAAAAATCACCCGAAATGGTCACCTCCCGATAATAAGGATTTTGCAGAATAAGCGCTTCTCTTTCTTCCTTTGATAAGCTGATCAAGCGACTAGTACAATCCCTGAGTGCTTCTTTGATAGTGCCGCTGGGATGCCCGACGACATAAAGGGTGGCGTCAATACGATTTTCACATAGTGCTGTTGCTTGCTCTGAGGGTTCCAACTCCGTCACTTCTGAAAAGTCACTTAATCGCCAGCCGTGCACCTTCATTAACAGCTCAATTGTGGAGCGCTGACTTGTACCGGGTTTACCGATATTGATTCGCTTATTTAGCAGGTCTTCAAAGTTATTAATGCCTGCATCAGATCTGACGAGTATCGATATATATTCGGGAAACAAGCTGGTAATAGTGCGTAAAGGCTGGTTTGATTTATTATCTGTACTCTTTTCAAAACCACGAACGGTATTGTAGAGCTGCCCTGCTTCTGCGATACCCATATCAAACTCATGATTAATCACCTGCTCAACATTGCTAACCGAACCTAATGTACTGCGCACTGCGCAGCGGATGCCATATTCTTGACGCGCTTGGTTCACTAACCGGCACAGAGCCCCACCCATGGGGTAATACAGCCCGGTTACACCGCCAGTCCCTAATGAAATGACTTTTTGTGCGATGACGGCATCAGCTGGTTTGGTAGTATCTTTGTTTGATAGAGCAGTCTTTTCAGCGTAGACGGGGTTTATCACTGCAAAAGCAAAGAGCAACCAACAACACCTAAAATACAACAGCCGATGTTTCATTATACTTCTCAAGAACCCTTAAAATTTTCAATCACTTGTCGAACACTGAGTGTAGCAGACGAAATAATCTCCTACTAATTTGTGACTACTGATACCCGATAATCCGTTACACTAGCCTAATCTATAGAAAAGGATCGAGGCTTTCATCATGCGTAAGTTAACAATCACTACATTACTGCTCAGTGCAGCCATCGCAACTAGCAGCCATGCCGGATGGGGCGATTTAGTTGAAAGTGTTAAAAAAACAGGCGGGGAATTAATTAAGCAACCGACCACTGACAATACAACGACTAGCAACACATCCCTTTCATCAGATACGCTCGTCAATGGTTTACGTGAAGCATTGGTTGTCGGAAGCGAGCGTGCTATCAAGCTGATCTCTGCTAAAGGCGGTTATCTGAATGACCCGCAAATTCGCGTCCCCATGCCTGGTGTACTGAATCAACTGGCAGGTCCGCTGCGCCAGTTTGGTATGGCAGAACAGGTAGATCAATTTGAGCAGTCTATCAACAGCGCTGCAGAACGTGCAGCACCACAGGCAACTGCCATTCTGATTGAAAACATCCGAAGCATGAGCTTTGAAGACGCGCGCAAAATTTATGAGGGGTCAGATGATGCAGCGACTCAATACTTCCGTGAAAAAGCAGGCCCGCAAATCGCCGCACTTTTTAAGCCGGAAATTGATACGGCACTAGGCGAAGTGGGTGCCACCAAGTATTACAACAGCCTCGCGACTCAGGCCGCTCAACTCCCACTGGTTGGCCAGCAAGTTGAAGGTGACCTGACTAACCATGTTACCAACGCGGCGCTGGATGGCCTGTTCTTAAAGCTGGCCGCCGAAGAGAAGTTAATTCGTAAAAATCCAGCTGCCCGCTCAACTGAATTACTGAAAAAGCTCTGGAGTAACTGATCTCTAGCCATCTAGACAGAAATAGATCTTCCTGTTTAGATGGCGCTTTTCAGCCAATATCAGAAAACACAACATAATTTATCTCCTATTATCCCAACTATTTAATTGAAACCTCGTAAACATGAATACCGACAATCTACAGGCTCGCTTTTATACACTCCGGCATAATCGTTTTTTTGAAGTTTTTGTCGTGGCCGTTATTATATTTTCAGCGCTGGTTATTGGCGCTAAAACCTACCAAATTCCTGAAAACATCCTCACCATTATCGGTTGGATGGATTTTGGTATTACGCTATTTTTTTTGGTAGAAGTCTCGGTTCGATTCATAGGCGAACCACAAAAGCGAAACTTCTTTAAAAATGCATGGAACGTCTTCGATACTTTGATTGTGGTCGTCAGCCTGATTCCTGTCGAAGATAGTGAGCTTGCTCTTGTTGGGCGATTGATACGTATATTTCGTGTGCTACGTATGGTCTCTATTGTTCCTGAATTACGTTTGTTGCTTAACTCACTTTTCAAAGCATTACCGCAACTGGGTTATGTCATTCTGCTGATGTTCATCATCTTTTATATATATGCTGCCGTGGGTGCGTCATTTTTTGCGTCGATAAATCCAACACTGTGGGGCGATATATCCATCTCCATGCTGACCCTCTTTCGGGTGATGACGTTTGAAGATTGGACAGATGTGATGTACGAGACAATGGCCGTCTATTCGTTTAGCTGGATCTATTATCTGACCTTTATTTTTCTGACAACCTTTGCCTTTTTGAACATGGTAATTGGGATTGTTGTGAATGTTATGGAAGAGGAACACGCACAAGAAGTTAAAGAGAAAGCGTTAGCTGACGGCGAGCCTACCATTAAAGATTTATCGGATCAGATCCAGGAATTGAAAGAGATGCTCAAAAGCAGTACATCGAATTACGAGGGTGGAAAACAACGCTACGAAAATGAAAATTAATTGATATAGATAGATTAATCAGTGCAGATATACCATCTGCACTTTTATTAATGCAGTTTTTCTAGCGCGTTTTGTCGGGAATATCTCCGGATTCTTCTAGCAAGTCCAGACCTGCATCATCGCAGAGTACAAAATCACTATCGGTATAGATGGTCAGAGGGATATGCGACGGTAAACAGATCAATGCCTCGCATACATGGCACCATGCTTTGTCGTGATGATCACAGATCGAATCTGTAACTGCTGCTTGATCATCTGCCCCTTGTTGTAAAAGCTCACTTTTACACGTTAAACAATCCATATTTAATATCCCTGAAAAACACTGCGTTCCTAGTATAACGTCTATTCTAGCAGTCTTCCTTGAAAATCACCCCTCAAGACACTCACTTCTGCGCGATCCATTGAGGGTATTTAATCATAACTCGCTTAAAAAGCTCAGAATTAATCTGCCTATCAAGCCACGCTTGTAAATGAACATAAGAGGTTTGTAAGAACCACTCGCGATCAACATGCGCGCACTGACGAATAAACGGGAACAGTGCCATATCTGCCAGGGTATAACGATCTGCCAGCAAAAAACCATCATGAGTCATCAGGTGGCGCTCTAATAGTGCAAACCAGCGCTCACAGTGAGAGCGGTAGAATTCAGCCGGATGCTCCGGATAACGATCTGCATACTTATAGCGATCCAGCCAGTATTTGAATTCAGTATCATTTTGTTGAATTAATAACTGCGTCGGCTCAAACAATACTGCCGACAACCACTCATCCGGATCTCGCTTTTGCAAAGCCCAATTCATAATATCGATACTCTCTTCCAGCACAGAAGCATCACTTAACTGTAAAACAGGTACCGTACCTTTAGGAGAGATATCGAGTAATGCAGGTGGTTTATCTTTTAACACGACTTCCCGTAACTCTATCTCAATCTGGCTGTTATAGATGGCTAAGCGAGCGCGCATAGCATACGGGCAGCGACGAAAAGAATATAAAATAGGCTGTGTCGCTGAGCGGCATGATATTGTCATAAGTTTGATTTCATTAATGTTCTACTAACATGTAGTAGAAACGAAAACGGGTTCGTAGCATTATACGCATCCGAAACTTAATATGCGCCTGTCTCAAGCGTTAACTCAGTAGTCTTGATGAATCACATCGACAAGAACAAAGAAGGATTCCGTCATGTTAACCACCCAGTATCCACCCGTTCCAGAAAGCTATTGCGATTACAACGGGCATCTTAATGAAGGCTATTACCTTGTTATGCTCTCTTTGGCCACGGATACCGTTTTGGATGCAGCCGGACTCAATGCTGAAGAAAGAGATAAGTATCAGTTCAGCGCTTTTACCGTACAGAATAACTTACGTTACTTTAAAGAAGTGCGCCAAGGGCAGAAAGTGGTTGCTCATTCCCACCTACTTTCCAGTGATAAAAAGCGCTTACGTATCTGGCACGAACTACGTAATGAAGAAGGAACAGAAACGCTCGCTGCCATTGAATGTCTATTAGTCGGTGTTGATATGAAAACCCGCCATAGCGCTACATGGCCCGAACCTATTCGAGCCGCGATCCAAACACTGCAAACCCGCCATGCCAAATATGAATGGCCAAAGGGTGCAGGTAACTCCATTGCGATGCCAGATAAAGGCTGCTCTGCCTAGGTCTGGCACCTTGTCAGATTCAGATGTAGTAGATTACTTAGTTGATTGGTTTACGATCTGTTTTTATTTAGATAGAGTCACTTATCTTAAGTAACTCTACTATTTTGTCGGCAGGTAAAGGCCTTGCATAAAGAAAGCCTTGTGCAGATTTACACCCGTGATCCAATAAGTATTGAGCCTGATGACTATGTTCAACTCCCTCGGCAATGAGGGCCAGTTTAAACCCATTAGCTAGCATGATAATCGCATCGACAATGGTAGTACCATCTCCATCCTCCTTTATCATTCGAACAAAGGACTGGTCTATCTTGATCGTATCAATGGGAAGATTTTGCAGATACTTGAGGTTAGAATAACCTGTTCCGAAATCATCAATAGCAATATGCACCCCTATCGCGCGTATATCATTCATCGTGTAAATAACAGATGCCGACGCTTTTAATAATGTTGATTCCGTTAGCTCAAGAGTTAAATACTCTGCTGATACGGCATGCCTTGCCAACGTACTCTGAAGCGACTTAACAAATGTTTGCTGATTTAATTGCGCTGCAACCACATTGATAGAGATACGTGGCAATTGATAGCCAGCGTCAAGCCACTGGCGAATTTGTTTACAAGTACGCTCTAAAACCCACTCACCGATAGAAACAATCAGCAGGCTTTCCTCTGCAATAGACAGAAAACTACCCGGGTGCAGCAATCCATCGGTAGGATGCTGCCAACGAATGAGTGCTTCAAACCCTATCACGTCATTATTGAAAAGGCAGACTTGTGGCTGGTAGTACAGGATAAACTGATCTTCCTCAAGAGCAATCTTAAGATCGCGCTCTAATACCAAACGCCTTTCAGCCTGTCTCGTCAACTCTGCCGTATAGTAGTGAAAAGAGCCTTTACCCTTTGATTTAGCACAATACAATGCAGCATCGGCATTACGAAGCAACTCCTCAGTAGAAATACCGTCTTGCGGATAAACCGCAATGCCAACACAGGCACTACTAGATAGCTGATGCCCATCCACCTCGATCGGTTGAGTTACAATATCAATCAGTTTTCCGGCAAAGCGTCCTATATTGTCCAGATCGATAGGGGCTTCTACAAGAATGGTAAATTCATCGCCTCCCTGCCGACTGAGTATATCACTCTGACGTAAAACGCTCCGCATTCGCTTAACTTGGGCAAGTAGCACTAAGTCGCCGACCTGATGCCCCAAGCTATCGTTGATAGTCTTGAAATCATCTAAATCGATATAATAAATAACACATGAGGAATGCTGCCTTTTACAGAGCGTAATCGTATGCCCAAGATGCTCTCTAAATAACGCTCTGTTGGGAAGCCCGGTTAAATCATCATGCCCGGCTTGGTAAATAAGTGTTTTTTGTGCCTGATCTATCACCTCAAGAAAATCAGTTATTTCGCTGATTACTATAGAATTTTTATCCGGAAAAACGACCGTATCCACTTCACGTATTTTTTGCGCTGCAACTTTAAGAGGACGTATAAACCCAATGTAATAAAATTGAGATATCGTCAGCAAAAACAACAGCAACAGCAGACTTAAACCTACAACAATACTCACTTGCCACTTTTTAGCTAGTCGGTTTTGCTCTGACAAAGTATCAGACAATCGGGCAATTTCTTCATCTATTCGGCTTATTTGCAATATGATTTGAGAGCGCAGGATAGATGAAAATGAGGAGTTAGGTTCTGCATTAAACACTTTTTCCCAAGAAATAATATTCCTGTTACAGTGATCTATCAGTTGCTGCAGCCTTATCCAATTTTGTTCTTTTGCTAATAATGATGAACGCTGCAGAACAAGGGTAGATCCTGAAAAAAAACGCTGGTAATAGCTGGGCGTCGACTCAGACGACATACCGACCGAAGTGCTGACATTACCAACCTGACTGGATAATTCACGTAAGGCATTTGTTTGAACATTATATTGATCATTTAGACGTATGATGTTGACCGTCAATATCATCAATACAAAGATAGCTATCACCGAGGTGATAACGACACTGTACGCAAGCTTGCTCGCCGAAATTTTCATTCCAGTAACTTGATCGAGCGCGGATAAAACTGCCTAAGAACTGAAGTATCCATAAAAGCCCTAAAATCGGGGACTTCACCTTCCGCATACCCTTCTTGCAAGGCCCAATCGGCTTGCTGGGTTAAATTAAGAATAAGTGATTCGGTAAGGCCCAAATGAAAATTTAACAGAGAATAATAATCATTTAAAAGATCTGCCGGTACTCCATTATACCGGGAGTGCACCTTTGCAATATCACGGGAGCTTTCGCTCATATCTTTTTCAGCACGTAATAGCGCACGTAAATAGGCACTTACTCGTTCAGGATAACGTTTGATATAGTCAGGCCTGGCGACCACTAGCCAGCTAGTCGTATAAATATTGTCGCCACTGAAGCTAACAGCAGGAGTATCGACTGCCTTCATGACACCTGTATGAAAGGGCGTCCATGCCACCGCTGCGTCAATCTCATGCCGGCTAGCCGCCGCAGCCATATCATGTACATCCATAGCGATTTTTTTTGGACTATTTGGATCAATATTATTTGCACGCGCAAATACATGCCAGAAATACTCTGACGCTGTTCCCTCGGTCAAGGCCAGCCGCTTTCCCGCCAAGTGCTTTGGTGTTGGTATGAGGTTTGTGTCAAGAACCACTATATTATTAAGATTCGTAGAATCAAGAATACTAGCGACAATTCGAAAGTCAGGCGGTATTTTATACCGTCCCATTGCAGCATAAACAATTGCAGTTGGTGCAGCCGCACCGATGTCAATTTCACCTTGTATCACTTGTTTTAGCGACTGTACTCCCGTCGAATTACGCTGCAACTCAACACGGATGCCTTCATCATTAAAGTACTCTTTATCAAACGCCTGAAAATTAGTTGCATCACCAACATATCCAATAACGCCTACACGTACGGTGGGCAATGTCTCAGCTGACAAGACTGAAGACATAATTATGGATAAGCAAAACAACCGCATTGGAATATTTATGTTCATACTTAAACGACCTAATTAGCCGATATATTAATATATCTACCCATTAGAATAGCCGCTAAATCACGATATACCACCTAACAAGTATCAATCATAGATCTATTGTCATATCTATACTGCAACTCTCTTTCAATGATGTGCAACTTTAATTTACGGATAAGAGCTTGTAATAATCACACTCCCTCAAGGAATTAGAGGAATAAAAAAGGCAGCCCGAAGACTGCCTAAAAAACTACTAAGGGTCTAGGTGAGGTTCTATTTTCCAGTCACTAGGCCGTGACTAGTCAAAATTTCCTCGATTTCCGGTAAGCTAGCCGGGTCATCAATTGTTGAAGGAACTGAATAACCAGAACCATCAGCAATCTGACGCAACAACTTACGCAGAATTTTACCGGAACGCGTTTTCGGTAGACGCTGAACGACCATTGCTTTTCTGAAGCAAGCAACCGCACCGATCTCTTTACGAACCATAGCGACTAACTCCGCTTCCAGTTCCTTCTCGTCTAACTCAACACCGTTCTTAAGAAGCACCAACCCGATAGGCTGCTGACCTTTCAGCGGATCATTTACACCGATCACACAGCACTCTGCTACTGCAGGATGACTTGCGACGATCTCTTCCATTTCACCCGTTGACAGGCGATGTCCGGCTACGTTGATAACATCATCGGTACGACCCATGATGAATACATAACCTTCTTCATCTTTATAACCGCCATCACCGGTTGAATAATATCCCGGAAACTCTGTCAGATAACCGGTACGGAAACGTTCATGATCTCCCCAGACAGTTGGTAAGCAGCTTGGTGGCAGTGGTAGCTTCATAGCAATATTGCCTTGCACACCAGCCGGCAGCTCATTACCTTCTGCATCAACGATTTGCACGTTAAAGCCAGGCATTGGCAATGTTGAAGAACCTGCTTTCGGTTCTTTCATTTCGATTCCTGTCAGGTTTCCGCAGATAGCCCAACCGGTTTCTGTTTGCCACCAGTGATCAATAACCGGCTTACCAATAGTTTCTGTCGTCCAGGTATATGTTGGAGGATCAAGACGCTCACCCGCCATGAAAATAGCTTTCAGGTGAGAGAGATCGTATGGCTTGAGTAGTTCTGAATCCGGATCTTCTTTGCGAATTGCACGGAACGCAGTCGGTGCAGCAAACAGCGATTTTACTTTGTACTCTTCACATACACGCCAGAATGCACCGGCATCTGGTGTTTTAATTGGCTTGCCTTCATAAACAACCGTAGTACAACCAGCCAATAATGGTGCATAAACAATATAGGAGTGACCTACAACCCAGCCTACATCAGACGCAGCCCAGAAGACGTCACCCGCTTCCATATTATAAATAGCTTTCATGCTGTACTTCAGTGCAACCGCATGACCACCGTTGTCACGAACAACACCCTTAGGCTTACCCGTAGTACCTGATGTATAAAGGATGTATAGAGGGTCAGTACCTTTAACCGGAACACAATCAGCAGGTTCAGCGGTTTTCATCGCAGTCGCCCAGTCAATATCGCGACCAGCAATCAATTCAGCCGTCACTTGTGGACGCTGGAATACGATGCAGCTGCTTGGTTTGTGCGCTGATTTCTCGATTGCTTCATCAAGCATTGGCTTATATGGCAATACTTTTGCGATCTCAATACCGCAAGATGCCGTGACAACCACTTTAGGTTCAGCGTCATCTATACGTACAGCTAACTCATGGGGAGCAAAACCACCAAAAACCACAGAGTGGATCGCGCCTAAACGAGCTACACCCAGCATCGCGATAACGGCTTCTGGAATCATCGGCATATAGATGACAACACGGTCACCTTTTCCAACGCCTTGTGCTTTAAGAATACCTGCAAATTTTGCAACTTCATCACGAAGTTCTTTAAAGGTATAGCGAACTTTTGTGTCAGTAACTGGCGAATCAAAGATCAAAGCGTCTTGATCTGCTCGTCCATTTTCAACGTGATAATCCAAAGCCAGGTAAGCGGTATTAAGCTCCCCATCAGCGAACCAACGGTAAATACCGTTTTCGTCTTGACTCAGAATTTTCTGTGGTTTTTTATACCAGTGAATATCTTCTGCTTTTTCGCCCCAAAATAGCTCTGGAGTTTCGATCGATTTATTATATTCTGCTTGATAGGACATAGCGCGGGCCCTTGTGCTTGTAAGTTAATATTCAGGACTACGTCAATGTGAGCCGTTGTTATTATTGTTGACAGTCGGCCTACAAGATCCAAGTACTTTAACTAATAACAACCACGATTTAACTAAGACATAAGGCGAATATTGCCAAATAAGGCCAAATAAGCGCGTTTTTTATCAATTCAGGCGATTCGCAAAAAGCAAGATTGTCGACAATCCTGACTTACCCCACCTCATTTATCTTTTTCAGGTTTAAAAAACTACCCACCTGCAAACATTGATGGTTTATTACTCATCAAGGCTATAAAAATATCACTCTACATTTCGAGTGTTTTTCAGTTTGATTTCAGATTCAAAATATACAGTTAGCTTAATTTTAGCAGCCAAACTGTTCGATTGACGGGAGCAGTACTAAGCATGGACTTAGAGGACAGGAAAATGACTAATTTACTTTCATACAAAAAAAGTTTGGGCTCGATGATTTTCGCTATGCTGATGGTTCTTTCTATACCGGCGCATGCAAAACCACCTATTTACACGACTTTTTTCAGTGACCTGGCGGTGGCCGGCTACGATACCGTTGCTTACTTTACAGAAAACCAAGCAGTTAAAGGTAGCAAGCAATTTAAAACAGAATACAAAGGGGCCACTTGGCGTTTTAAGAATACCGATAACCTGGCGGCCTTTAAAGCAAACCCGGAAAAGTATGCCCCTCAATATGGCGGATACTGTGCATGGGCTGTTGCAAATAATGATACAGCCAAGGGTGACCCTCATCAGTGGACTATCCATAGCGGCAAACTTTACCTTAACTATGATGCTGAAATTCAATCCAGATGGCTAAAAGATAAAGAAGGCTTCATTAATGCCGCTGATAAAAACTGGCCAAACGTTATCAAATAATAAAACTAATAAAAATACTAAGGATAGAAAAATGAAATCTCGAATGATTACCCTGTTCAGCTGGATAGTAGTGGCTTGGATATGTAAGGTGTTTTTAAGCTCTTTACCTTATAAGTTTTCCGGCCACCCTGATACTCTGCATATATTCTCGACAATCGGAGTGTGGATGAGCAGCACCCTTTCAAACGGGCTAGGTGTCTGGTTTACTGAATACGGAGCCTACGCGGTCGGTAGCGCTGAACTACTGGTATCAATTTTATTGTTGTTACCACTTGCATTCCTCATTCTTAAAAAACTAAACGTGATCGAAAAAGCGCCGGAAAGAACACTCATTCACAGTATTGGCGGCATACTGGCAGCGGGCATTATGACTGGCGCTGCTTTTTTCCATCTAATGACACCTTTAGGGATAGAAGTGCTCCACAACGGCCAAAGTGATCACGGTTCATTATTTTATGCCGCTGTATCAATATTACTATTAGGTATCATCATGGCTTTGGTAAACTTCACACATTGGCGCTCAAGCCATGCATCTACCAATACCTCCTTGTAATTTTTGACGACCTGATCCTTATGATGATTAGAATACTGCTGGTAACCTCATACATTGTGTCGTGTATTAGACTGGGAGTAATGCCATGGCGTTACTTTCAGTTGAACGCAGACTACTTTAACAAAAGTAAAGGTATCTACTCAAAGCAGGACATCAATGACCTTATTCCTGCTCAATGGCGTTTAAATCAACAAATTGACAGCCATGATTTTCAACCTGATACCTACCCAGTATTCGTCAAACCAGAATGGGGACAAAACTCTAAAGGAATACAGCGAGCCGACAATTTTGAGGAGCTAGAAAGCATCCGCACGCAACGGAATCGCGCCCCTATCCACTACCTTGTCCAGGATGCGGCCAAAGGTAAAATTGAATTTGAAATTTTTGTCATCCCATGCGCCATATCACCTGATAGATATGCCATGCTATCTGTTACACAGGTCATTAATCACAGTGGTGACCCATTCCCTATCAATGGCATTTACAACCAACAAACAGCCTACCTTGATATAACCCCTCAGCTTGATAACGCAAGCATTGAAGCCCTGTGGGGCTATTTAAAAACCGTTGGGGGGTTCAGGATCTCTCGCTTTGGTGTCCGTGCTGACTCTATAGCGTCTTTAATTGCTGGTGAGTTCAAGGTCATTGAAATTAACTTGTTCGTGCCCATGCCTTTAGTGCTATTAAGCAATAACACCTCAACCAGCCGCAAATTGAACTTAGCAATTCAATGTACTTGGTTCCTTGCCAGAATCACAAAAACCATACCCATTCAGCCAAATGAGCCACTGATATTTTTTAGAAAACTTGGCTTTATTCAACGTACCAAGCGAATAGATTAGGCATATCCGATGAAAGATATTAAGAAAATCATTTATAGCTGGATCAGCCAGCGCTATATGAACGGTTGCAGCAGCTACAATAATCTTGACGTCAGAAAAAGTTGCCGCTCTAAAGAGCAAGCGCGTGCGGTTTTTAATAAAGGCAATGTTCCGCATGCCAAAGGCCTCATTTTCTTGAATCCTCTTAGTGCACACCGTTTTGCAAAACAACACGGCTTTCCTTTAGTCATAAAACCCAACGTCAGCGGTTACTCCAGAGGAAGCTACTTCCCGATCAACAATTTTATTGAGTTATGGAAAGCTATTTTCCTCGCCAAAATATGGTGGCCAACGACGGTTGTAGAACAGTATTTGAAAGGCTGTAACTACCGGGTAGTTGCCATAAAAGGTGAGTTAATGTCGGTCATTGAGCGATACCCCCCAACAGTGACAGGCAATGGCATTCATACGATCAGCGAGCTGATCGACGAGGAAAACCAGATACGTAAATCAATGCAGCTACATCCCTGCATCTACCCGATATCCAAAAACGAGCAAACCATAAGCTTTCTCAAAAAAAGCAACTACACGCTGGAATCTATCCCAGCTAAAGATGAGGATGTCATACTTTTTTATCGCATCTCTCTAGCGCCTGGCGGCACAGTCAGGACCATAGATAAAAACAGTATTCCTGAGGTCAATAAGCAGCTATTTTTAGATGTGCTGGATATGTTTGACGCCAATATATTAGGCATTGATGTGATTTTCGAAAAAGGAATCGAACACTCATACAAGGAGCAAAAATGTATCTTCCTTGAAGTAAATTCACGCCCTTATCTGAAAATGCACGATTATCCTCGCTATGGTGAAAAGGAAGATCTTTCCTCCTATTTTGACAAGCTAAATCAACTCGACATTAAAAACGCAGATACTTTTTAATGAAAACTGTATCGGCTTCTTTCTTTCAATTTGCAGGTATCCACTCTTTTCTGATCGGGATCTTACCTTTTTTCATACCCGCGCTTTTACTACAGCGCGGCGAGTCGATAGAAGGAGTAGCGCTGTTTATTGCCCTCACGGGCTTAGGATTTATTTTTTCGCTGAAAATATGGGAGTCACTCTACAATAAGCATGATTGGCGCCTCATCATCAGTACTTCGTTTGTTGTTGAGTTGTTGCTGGTGGCCACTCTATTATTTTCAGATAACTATTGGTTACTCCTTCCTGCCGCACTCCTCAATGGAGCCTATAACTGTTTTTACTGGACCACTCAGCGGGTACTTTTCAGTACAATGACTGCGCCTGTAACGGCTTCTGTACCCGGAGCGAAAACGGCAGAAAAAAGTGCTGATTTAACAGGTAAGCAGACAGGCAGACAGTTTGGGAATTTTCAGATTGTAGTCGTGGTACTGCTCAAACTCGGTATTATCTTAGGCGCCTTTCTTCTTGAAGAGGATGCTCGCGGCATTTTGCTGGCTATCAGTACAGTGATTGCGCTAACCGCTATTATCTGGTTTTTTCAGCCGGTAAAGACTCGCTCATTCGCCATAACTAATAACGTCATGCTGGTAGAGGCTGGTCGTACGACAAACAGATCCCTATTCCGCTTCAACGACACAAGAAACTCTGCTGTCGTTTTTTATCTGGATGGAATATTCCTGTTCCTTGAGAGCTATTTCTGGATAATTTCACTATTTTTTATCGCTAAAGAGAGTATCAAAGAACTGGGAATTATTATTGTCTTATTGACCGTCTTATTATCGGTTATTTTCTACCTGCTCAAAAACCGGATTGATAGCCTGGACCCAAATACTGTCTATATTAGCGCCGTCGTATTGTATGCCGTGTCATGGGTATTAAGAAGTCTCTTGAGTCCAGAAGTGTCGGATGCACTGATCTACCCAGCTATTTTGCTGATCGCTTTTTTAACAACGTTTTTCCGCTTAAGCTTCAACAAGCGATTTTTTGATAATGCTAAAGAACATAACCCTATGGAATACCTGTTGGCTAAAAGTTATTTATCCCAAATGGGTATCGTGATTTTTTATAGCGGTGTTGCTCTTTTAGCATCCTACTTTGCAGATGTTCAAGCGTCCTTATCAGCGCTATACCTGATACTGACCCCCATTGCGCTGATCTATCTCGTCTACACATACCCTACACAAACCGTTGCATCATCTTCGGCAAAAGCAGCAACGGGCACCCATTAAAAACAACAAGAACATAATTTAATATTTTTTAAAATTCAGCTGAAGGGTACATAAAGTATGCAAAAAGTAATAGACAGCAGCATTGAGGTATTCGATCAGTTATCAAACTTTATAGAAAGTATCGATGATCAAACCTATCAACAATATTCACGCCCGTTATTTGATAGCAGTATTGGTCAGCATTTACGCCATATTCTGGATATATATCAAGCGCTGATCCGAAATAAGCAGGACAACATAATTGATTGGGTTGTCAGGTGAGCAATGGGGTCGCACCAGCAACGGCTACATTCATACGAGAACAGAATAAGCAGCCGTGTGTACGTTAAGCTGATTTAGCAAAGCTCAGAAAAAATCACAGCCTACCTAATAATTCAGTTTTCTTCGTATTAAATTCGTCATCTGATAATGCCCCGGCATCGCGCAGCTGAGATAGTTTTTCTATGAGCTGTATAATCTCATTACTCGATACAGAACCGGGTTGGGTCACATTCGATACCGCCGGTGGTGGCGTGTTCAAATAGTCATTATTTGGCTCAGGTGTATTGATCGGAGGCAAAGGCTCAAGGAAGTTTGTCTGTGGCGTGGGCGCGGGTGCCGACGGCATCCCCTGGCCAGAAACAACAGGAAGACTGGCTACTGAAATCGTACCGTATTGGCTACTAAACGTAAGTGACGTATTACCGCCCTGCTGCTGACTCACACCACCAATATTATGATCCAATGTGTCGTAAATAGTCACTTGGCCATCAATATCCACAGCTAGCCTGTTAGGGAAAATAGCATAGCGAAGGTTATTTTGAGCACCACTGCTAAAGGGAGCGCCCAGGTCTGTAGGCCACCATTGGTTACTACCTATAGTGCCAGCAGGAATCGTAGGAAACACTTCCATACCCGCCAGAGCATTCGATAGTTCATTACATAAATTATCGACAGTGTTTTTTAGTCCATAGTTAAACATATCGCCAACCATGGTCATTCCACCTCTCATCCACTGCCCTGAACCACCCAGTTCTGGGCAGTTAAACTGAGCCATAGACCCGCCACCATTATTTACTGCGATAAGCATATTAATAACCGAATCAGGACTCAGGTTATAGCGCGATGCGATATCGTTGACAAGATTTTGGCCCGCTTGGGTAAGTTGTTGCATGGTACTCTCTCTTTAAGCTTTTAAGCATCACTAGATGCGTTTCAGTTATGGAGTACTGTCCTTATCGGGGCAGGTGAAATACGTTTAGCGTTAATATTACTAAGCGTAGAGCGCGATATATTTATATATCTACTATGAGGCTCAATTATAGCATATTAAAAAGCAATAAAACCGACACATTATATAACCTATAGTGTGACGGTTTTATTATTAATTTTAATAACTCTTAGTATAAGTTATTCATTTTTGTAAAGATTTAAATAAACAATCTACTATATGATAAGATTTTTTTAGCCACACTTTTGTTCTTTGTCTCTCCATCAAACTTAAGTGCATAATTCCATTACCTTTTATATTACTGGCTCCCCAAAAACTAAAGCTCAGTTTATCAATTTTACTCATCGTTTCTTGATGTAAAGCGGGTAACACCGCTTGCTGAAATTTATTTTTCCGGGTGCTAGCCGCATGTTTTTCAAGGACAGTATCAATCGCAGAAAAATTGCGACCACGCCCTTGGTTTTTAACAACAACAAAACCAAGAACATCATTATATTTATGTAAAAAATTATCTATCAGATTGGCTGAATCCAATCCGTCATCTACAACATACCAGTAGACGATAGAAACATTCATATCTTCACACATATCTAACACACCGTTTTCTTCAATCCAGCGATCAAGAAAGCGTTCACTCTGAGCAGGAAGATCAACAATTACCTGGAGATCTGATTCCAGTGCAGTCTCCATAATTTTATCTGTACTTTCAAAGAGATCAAGATTGATAGACTGAGTAAACTCCGGATAAAATCTGGAGAAAGTCGCATGCGACTGATCAGCATCAAAGCCTGTAAAGGATAACGTATTCTCCAAACAATACTGAGATATAAGCCTGGAAAAAACTGATTTCCCAACACCGCCTTTTTCGCCACCAATAAAATGAATAGTGCTCATTAAAAAATGCCCTGCATAAAGAAAAATTTAATTCACATATAAAAATAGATATACGTATCTAATGGCATATCAAAATAAAGCACTTTGATATGCCACAGGCTTTACCCGCGATTATTCGCCAGGGGGAGGCGCCAACTTGCTTGTTACTATGCGATTAACATCAACCGAGACTGTTAATTTTTGGCTTTTTCCTCCATCAAAAAACACACCTTTAATCGGGGAAACATCACCGTAATCACGCCCCCAGGCTGTTGTTATATGGTGTTCCGCAGGCATATTGTCATTGGTAGGATCAAACTCAAACCACCCTTCACCGGGCGAATAAACAGCAAACCATGCGTGCGAAGCATCACTACCTACCAGCTTAACCTCGCCAGGTGGCGGTAATGTTTCAAGATAACCACTGACATAACGGGCGGGAAACCCAAGTGAGCGCAAGCAGCCAATAGCAAGATGAGCAAAGTCCTGACAAACACCCCGCTTCTGACGTAACACCTCAGCCAAAGGCGTTGCAATACTGGTAGACGCTGGGTCGTAGGTAAACTCTTCGTAGATTCTGTGTGTTAATTCACGCACTGCGGATAACAAAGGCCGATCCCGGTTAAACGAGGAGCGGGCATATTCGCGTAGTGGGGCCGATGCACGTATCATCGGTGAATCCAGAATAAACTCACGCGCTTCCAGCACAGCCATATCACGACTTTGCTGTATCGCAATAAGTGCCTCACCACAGGTCATTCCCAAATCTAAATTCAAATCCATCTCATGCGTATACTTTGATTCGTGTATACGAATCTCGCTTTGCACATCAACTATCAATTCTCGATGCGGCTGTTCAAGCGAAAAGTAATAAGCTTCATTCCCAAAGTAATCAACACGCCTCTGACCCGTTGTCTGGAACGGCGTAACCTGCACACTACTCTGCAGACAGCTTTGGTAATCGGTATCTCTGGGTAACAGATACGCTAAGTTATAACACAGGGTTACCGGCTTAGAGTATTCATAATGGGTAACATGCCGGATGCTGTAAATCATAGCTCTTCATCCCAATTTGTACGTATGAACTGCTGATGTACTTTAACCTGATCAAAATACTTACTGCTGATCTGCAAGGAGGTTTCTTGTAACAAGTGTTCAAGGCGCCCCAATAGCTGGTCAAGCCCGATTCGGATAGCATGAGTCTCATCCTGCATAACCAACTGTTCCAAGGTACTCAGTTGAATGGCCGAAGATGCTTCTAACAAATACCGATCTTCTTTTTCAAGTCCCGGTCCGTGTGCCGCTGACGGTAGTTCTGTCAGATGCTTACGCAGCAGTTCTATTTGATAAAAGATAGAGCGCGGATTGGTATTGTCATGCAGCAAAAGCTCCAGACCACGCTCCATAACACTGTCGTAATTCTCACGGCGACGAAAAGTAATCAGCGTTTCAGAACTTAACAATACCGCTTCAAGAACACGTAATTGCTCATCTTCAGGTAGTACTTGTACCAGCGCCGAGCGTAACAAACGTACGGCTTGTATCGCCTTCTCTACGCGCCGTCCCATATCCATAAAACGCCACCCCAAACCACGCACCATGCTTTCTTGCCACAAACCGGCCAGTGCGAGGAGCGTCGTTACTAATGGATCAAGCGCCTCTTCCGGTGCAGCGTTCAAGCCAGCTTGCAGCTCACCCGTTAAGGCAGCCATCTCATCACGCAAGTCATTGATAACCCGCTGAGTATCAGCCGAGAGTAAGTCCCTGGCTTGGTCAGAACAGTTTATTAAGGCGTTCAGGTTGCTACAGACACTCCCGTTACGCTCAACATCAAGGATGACTGCCAGTAGCTCAGATTCGGGTTCGGCATATAAGCCCGGGTCAACGATAGTGAAGCCCGGGTAAGTGGTTGTTACCTGAGTCACCGTTCTCAGCAACAGCTCCCGGGTTTGATCTGGCATATGGTAAGTGCTGTTAAACTGAACAAAGAGCGTCCTTAACAGTCGTAAAGCAGATTCCGCACGCTCGGCATAACGCCCCATCCAGAAAAGATTCTCAACCACACGACAAGGAAAAACTGCGCGAGGCTGCTTGGTGACCGGAGGTTTCCATGATTGTGCGTCGCGTAACGGTTTTGCTTGCTTCTCAGGCTCTGACGCAATAATCCAGGTATCTTTACTAAAAGCGCCTTGTTGATTGCTCAGATTAATGCTCGCCGGGCTATGGCCAACACGCGTTAACCCACCCGGCATGATACGGTAGGTAGATTCACTCGCGACAGAAAAGCCGCGCAGCACTGTAGGCCTTGGCACGAGCTCGTTTCCACTCCACGTCGGCGTTGTGGAAGGCTGAATATACTCTTGAGCAACAAAACTTAACGGCGCTGATTTCAGTTGATGCTTCAGGGCAAGTTTCTGTTTTTGATCCAGCTGTGAACCAAAAATACTTTGTGTCCCCGCCTTGTGAAAGTGCGGTTTAATAACCAAGCTCTGTAGGTTATCAAGCACATAGGTCAAGTCCTGCGGGTCTCCACACCAATAAGTTTTCACCGATGCCAAACGCGGTTCCCGACCGAGAAAGTGCATACCAATTTTCGGCAGGTATCGCTGCAATGCCGGATTTTCCAATACACCCGATCCCAGGGGGTTGGCTACAATAACTTTTCCTGATCGAATAACTTCCAACAACCCCGGAACACCGAGGCTTGAATCACTTTTCAATTCAACCGGATCAGAAAAGAAATCGTCAATACGGCGTAACACCACATCAACACGCTCCAGCTCACCCAAAGATTTCATCCAGAGGTAACCGTTACTCACGCGCAAATCACTACCCTGCACCAGAGGATAGCCAAGATAGTTGGCAAGATACGCATGTTCAAAATAGGTTTCGCTATACGAACCGGGGGTTAGAATGACAACTCTGGGTTGATCTGTCGTGATATGTCGAGCCAGGTTATTCAACTTAAGGCGCAACGTCTGGAAGAAAGGTGACAGTCTATGCACGTGACTATCCCGAAACAGGGATGGCAACACACGAGACATTACGGTGCGGTTTTCTAGCGCATATCCAGCACCACTGGGTGCCTGAGTACGATCAGAGAGCACTTGCATCTGCCCATCAGCACCGCGCACCATATCGGTAGCATGCATAATCAGCTGATGCTCGCCAGGCAACATAAGACCATGACACGCTCTTAAAAACCCCGGATGGCTAAACACCAACTCAGGAGGAATAACGCCATGGCGAATGAGCTCACGCTCACCATAAAGATCTTTTAAAATAAGATTAAGCAGCTCTGTCCGTTCAAGTAAGCCTTCTTCAATAAAGCCCCACTCTTCGCTGCCCAATAAAACAGGAACCGGGTCTAACTGCCAGGTTTTTGATAACTTAGCAGAACCGCTATTATAGGTCGCTCCATCATCTCTTAAAATCCGCTCGGCTTTAAGATGACGCTCTTGAATTCCTTTTACACCCAGCGTTTTCAAACCATCCAACAAGTGTTGCCAATGATCTTTCATTACTAACTTGCTACCGTACGCCTCATCATACCCATCCGCCGAGCAAGGGTAGTCAAATGTTTCCAGTATTTTTACAGCGGGTGTTTCCATTAAAAAAGAGCCCCAAGACTATAACTAAATACGGCATTATACATGGGGCTCTACTTCCTTTTTACGCTATTCTCAGTTTATTTTTGCATATGCCTACGCAAATCCAACGTATGCGGAAACTCGTCAGAAGGCATCTCCATTGGCGGTTCCATGGCGCGTGGAGGTTCCTCATTGACAAAAAATTCCCAGATATCATTAAACTCAGGCTGCGGCGCATGGCTGGTAGGAGTGTGACCAAAATCCCAGAATCGATTGATACGTCGGGATTCCGCTTCAAAAGCATTCACCGGCAAGGTTTCATAACTACGCCCGCCCGGATGAACAACATGATAGGTACAACCACCAACGGATTTTCCGTTCCAGGTATCAAACAGATCAAATACTAACGGCGAATGTACACCAATCATAGGGTGCAACGCAGTTGGCGGGTGCCAGGCGCGATAACGCACCCCTGCCACATACTCACCGTGCTGACCGGTTGAACGCAAGGGTATACGACGCCCGTTACACGCTAGCACATAGCGCCCGGGTGTTAAGCCGCCCACTTTAACCTGCAAACGTTCCATCGAAGAGTCGACATAGCGGGACGTACCGAAACTGCTCACCTCCTCGCCAAGCACATGCCAGGGTTCAATAGCCCAGCGCAATTCGATACTGGTATCTGCAATCTGCGCGCGTCCATAATGCGGGAAGCGGAACTCTTCGAAAGGAGCCAGCCAATCGAGCTGGAACGGAAATCCGTGTTGCTGCAAGTCGTTAACAACTTCACGAAGATCTTCCCATACATAGTGAGGCAGCATGAAACGGTCGTGCAGCTCAGTTCCCCAACGCACCAAAGGCTTGTGATACGGATCTTTCCAGAAACGTACGATTAAACAGCGGATCAATAACGCCTGCACCAGAGACATGCGAGCATGCGGTGGCATTTCAAAACCGCGGAACTCTAACAACCCCTGACGGCCCGATGCCGAACCCGGCGCAAAGAGCTTATCGATACAGAATTCTGAACGATGCGTATTCCCTGTGATATCTACCAGCAGGTTGCGCATCAAGCGGTCGACCAGCCATGGCTCACACACTTCACCTTCCGGCATCTGCGAAAAAGCCACTTCCAGTTCGTACAACATCTCGTCACGGCCTTCATCAACACGCGGAGACTGGCTTGTTGGACCAATAAACATGCCTGAGAACAGATAAGAAAGGCCAGGATGATGCTGCCAATAGGTTACAAAGCTTCGCAGCAGGTCAGGACGGCGCAGGAATGGGCTATCCATAGGCGTCGATGCACCCAAAGTAATATGGTTACCGCCACCGGTTCCGGTATGGCGACCATCGATCATGAACTTCTCAGCACATAAGCGTGCCTGACGCGCTTCTTCGTAAATGATTTCAGTATTATCTACCAGTTCATTCCAGGTTGCCGCAGGATGAATATTCACTTCGATAACACCCGGATCAGGTGTCACTTTAAAGCAGTTCATCCGGCTATCTCTGGGTGGTTCATACCCTTCTATAACCACTGGCATATCCAGTTCTGCAGCGGTATCTTCGATCAACTCGATCAAGGCCACATAGTGTTCCAGATACTCGGTAGGCGGCATGAACAAGTAGAGTCGACCGTTTCGTGGTTCGATACATAAGGTGGTGCGAACAACCTCAACATCGACAAAAGACTTCGATTCTTTCTTATTAGTGCGCGCTTGCTTCACACTCTCCCCTGCAGCGGCTAACGCATCAACAGGCTCAAAGGGATCTCGTGGTTGCGGATCATCACGTTCATCAGCCGCCATACTTGGCAATGAATCCAACGGCAAACGGAAGCCCATCGGCGAATCACCCGGAATAAGCTCCAGGGTATCACGACGTAAAGGCCAAGGACTGGAGCGCCAGTGATGGGTGTTATAATTCCAACCAATAGGAAGACAGAACCCTATCGGATCTCCCAAGCCCTGCTCCAAGACTTTAGCGAGTTTTTGACGTTCTAAATCATCTTTTAGATTTACTTTTCGCGGATCAACATTGACGGGCAACGACTGCTCCCGCCACAAATAGTAGAGCGTATCTTCATACGCGGGTACAAGATATTTAGTGCGTAATCCTGCACGTTTAGTCAAATTTCGGGCAAACTTCTTCGCGTCTTTAACAGTTACGCCATAATCTTTATCAATGCGGGCAAGCAACTTTGGATTGCGCCATAACGGCTGGCCATCGGTACGCCAGAAGCAACCTAGCGCCCATCGTGGTAACTCTTCACCGGGATACCACTTACCCTGTCCATAATGAAGAAAGCCATCGGGGGCAAACTTATCCCGCATGCGCAGGAGCAGGTCTTTCGAGAGACTCAACTTATCGTCACCCAATGCACCCGTATTCCACTGATCGGAATCCATATCATCAATGGAAACAAAAGTAGGTTCGCCACCTTGTGTTAAGCGTACATCTAAATCATGAAGTTGCTTATCCACCGCTTTACCGACAGCATCAATGCACTTCCATTGCTCATCGCTGTAAGGTTTAGTAACACGCGGATCTTCGTGGATACGAATAACTTCATTACTAAAATCAAATGCAACTTCACATTTATCCATTCCGCCGCTAATTGGTGCAGCAGAACCCGGAGATGGCGTACAAGCCAATGGAATATGCCCTTCACTGGCAAATAAGCCCGAAGTTGGATCCATACCAATCCAACCAGCGCCGGGAATATAAACCTCACACCATGCATGTAGATCGGTGAAGTCTTTTTCCGGACCAGACGGTCCATCAAGCGACTTAATATCTGATGTCAGCTGCACCAGATAACCGGAAGTAAAGCGTGCAGCCAAACCTAAGTGGCGGAAAATCTGCACCAATAACCAGCCGGTATCACGACACGAGCCTTTCATCAGCGTGAGTGTTTCTTCACACGTCTGAACGCCGGGTTCCATACGGATGTTATAGCCGATATCTCCCTGAAGCCGCTGATTAATAGCGACAAGAAAATCATTAACCGGCATCGGCTCTTTAGGGACGCTTTTCAGCCATTCCTTAATCAGAGGGCCATCATCTGTAATTTCAAGGTAAGGATGTAACTCTTGTTTTAAGGTCTTGTCATAGGTAAACGGGAATTTTTCCGCTGACTCTTCTACAAAGAAATCAAACGGATTGATTACTGTCATATCAGCAATCACTTCGACTTCAATACTCAGGTGTCTGGTTTTTTCCGGGAACACGATACGTGCCAAAAAATTACCAAAAGGGTCTTGCTGCCAGTTAATAAAATGATTTTCAGGGCTGATTTTTAACGTGTAGCCATGAATAGGTGTCCGGGAATGCGCGGCTGGGCGCAATCGAAGCACATGCGGTGATAATGAAACCAAGCGATCAAATTTGTATTCAGTAACATGATGTATAGCTGTACGTATAGTCATTATGCGCCTCTTTGAAGCATGGCAAACCAAGTGGTATTAATAACCTGATGCAATCCACCAATATTAACCTGCTGTTGATTGAGGTACTCACGAAAATCGAACCCTAACCGCTTATTTGAATCAAGTTCAAACTCAGCTTCAAGCGCTGAGCGTAACGCCTGTTTAGCGGCTGAATTATTTGGCAGATCTTTGACAGCATTAATCATACTATCCAGACAAAAACGCAAACTGCGCGGAAAGTAAGGATCTTCAAGCAAAAACTCGGCAACATCACTTTCATGAACAGCACTGCGCATCGTACGTCGGTAACTTAACTCGGCCGAACTTGAACGCAACACATTGCCCCAAACCACCTGACTAATATGCATATCCGTTTCAACTTCACCTTGTAACTGAGCGGCAGCACCAGCATCCAGCAACCGCGTCACCATGTCAGCTCTTTCCAGGTTTCGTCCTAAGCGCAGAAACTGCCAGGAAGCATCCCGGCACATGGTTCCCATTAACAGGCCGTTAATCTGCTGACAGCCTTTAATCATGTTATTCAGAAACTCATGACGCGCACTTCGATTGATGCCCTGCTGTATATTTTCGTTGGCGTAGATATACAGCTCATTGACCATCTCCCAGCTTTCCTGAGGCAGAACATCGCGCGTCGTACGTACATTCTCACGCACCATTTTTAAAGCAGAAAGCATTGAGGATGGGTTAGTATCATCCGCTAATAAAAACTTAACAACATTGCGTTCATCACGGTTTTTATAGCGGGTCTCAAATAGCGCTTCTGCACTATTCAACGTCACCAGGTTATACCAACTGATACCTACATCACCCGGAAGGTCAAACAATAAATTATCATACACGCCAACCAATCGGGCTGTATTTTCTACACGCTCCAGATGGCGAGCAGTCCAATACAATCTTTCAGCAACTTTAGACAGCATCTGCATCACCTCCGTTAACAATCCAGGTATCTTTACTACCACCACCTTGTGATGAGTTCACAACCAGTGATCCTTTTTTCATAGCCACACGGGTTAATCCACCTGTTGTGACATAACTGTCTTTTCCTTGGAGTATAAAAGGACGTAAATCAAGATGGCGCGGTTCCACTAAGCCTTTGCTAACTAACGTAGGCGCAGTTGATAACGCAAGCGTCGGTTGCGCGACATAGTTACGCGGATCAGCGTTAATTAATTTAATAAAGTGGGCTTGCTCTTTTTTAGTAGAATGCGGGCCTATCAACATCCCGTAGCCACCTGATTCATTCGCTGGTTTAACAACTAACTCAGCAATATGATCAATCACATATTGACGATGTTCCGGGTTATCACATAGATACGTTTTAACGTTTTTAATTAAAGGCTCTTCTTTAAGGTAGTAACGGATAATATCCGGCACATAGGCATAGACCACCTTATCATCTGCCACACCGGCACCCGGAGCATTCGCCAAGGCTACGTTGCCCGCTCTCCACGCACGCATCAGGCCGGGAACGCCCAGTACGGACTCCTTCTCAAAAACTTCGGGATCAAGGAACATATCGTCGATACGGCGATAAATCACATCAACACGTTCAAGGCCGGCTATCGTACGCATATACACGCAATCATCATCACCAACAACCAAGTCACTACCTTCTACTAACTCAGTGCCCATCTGCTGTGCAAGATAAGCATGCTCAAAATATGCAGAGTTAAAAATACCCGGGGTTAGCACTACAATTTCGGGACGCTTGATACGACGCGGAGAGATAGACACAAGCGTGTCAAATAGCCTGGAGGGATAATCGTCAACAGGCTTAATGCCCTCTTTTTCGAATAACTCAGGTAAAACCCGTTTCGTAATTGATCTGTTTTCGAGCATATAAGCCACGCCCGAGGGAACACGCAGGTTGTCTTCCAGCACATAAAACTCACCATCAGCGTCACGTACCAGATCAGTTCCGCAAATATGCGCCCACACGCCATGAGCGGGCTTCATACCAACACACTCAGGCCTGAAGTTTTTTGAATCACGAATAATATGTTCAGGAACAATGCCATCTTTTATGATCTGCTGCTTACCATAAAGATCGCCAATAAACATATTCAAGGCTTTTAATCGTTGTTTAAGACCCGCCGCTGTTTTTTCCCACTGCTGCTGGGTAATTGTGCGTGGAATAATATCAAAGGGCCAGGCGCGATCAATATTGCCCTCTTCGGTATACACAGTAAAACTGACGCCCATTTCATGGATGGTTGCTTCAGCCATCTGCCGCCGAGATTCGAGCTCGCCTTCATCCAATGAAGCCAAATGTTCTACCAGACGTTCTGCAGATGCTCTTGCTTCGCCATTCTCTCCAATCAATTCATCAAAAAAGTTCTTAGGATCGTACTGATTCCAATCAATGCTCATATTAGATGCGTCCTATATTGGATCCTGATGCCAATTTACGCACTTCAAATGCACCAAAAAAGCGCAAATAAAGCGCATAAATTACAATAAAAGGGCAAAAACAGTTAAATAAAACCCTACCATTAAGATATAGCAAGATGAGGACCAAAGAAACTAGCGCATACATATCGACTTTAACTACTCTATAAAGCAGAGAATAACCACAGAGGATTAACGGCATGAAAAACCAGATAACCGCTTTTCTATTGCTTGTATTCAGCAGTGTCAGTTTAGCCAACGAGCCGGTCAGCAAAAGCTACTGGGGATCAGAAGCAATCGGCGGCCACGACACGGTTGAGTACTACTCCCCCGCTGTCCGAACTCAACACAAAGAAGTTGCCGGAAATAAACGCTTTGTCGTTGAATGGAACAATGCATCCTGGCTGTTTGCATCACAGGCCTCTGCCGATAAATTTGCAGCAGAGCCTGAACGCTACCGCCCTCAGTACAACGGCTTTTGCTCAAACGCGCTCAGCCTTGGCGAAGGACTGATCAACACAGATGGCACCGTGTGGGAATTTTTTGGCGACAACTTACATCTATTTTATGCAGAAAGAGGAAGACAACGCTGGATTGAAGGCGATTGGCAAGCCTATAAGTTGCAAGCAGATAGCGCATGGGGATTGCTGAAAAAGCAGTAGCTCAAGCTTGAATTGACAGTCGCTAAGGTGCCAAAAGCGGTCATATATGCAAATCATCAAGAGAGGCCTCTAACGACTCTTTCTAAACAACTAGGAAACATACGATGCAAGATCATGTCGCTCCAGTAGGTGACGGAAGTTCATGATGGTAGTGTGATCAGGTATAGGACGATCTAACGATAATCCTGCAAACAAACGCATGGATGCAATCTCGTAAAGTGCATCTTCCATGGCAGGATCACTTAAGCTATACCACTGCTGCAAGCAATGAATCCGCAGCATCGTCATCAACGGATAAGGACGACGACCCTTTCCGGCTTTGGGGTAATAAGGTTCGATGATGGTCACTAAACGCTGCCAGGGAATCAGTTTCTCCATGCGTCGAAGAAACTTTTCTTTACGCGTCTGGCGACGCTTATGGCTGAATTCACTGTCGGCAAAGGTGAGTTGATGATCCATCGATTTATCCCTGAAAAGCTATGACGTATATTATCTCATAGTGCCGGACTTAATCGCATGTTCCCTAGATAGCTTTTTTCTCGGGAACAGATTAACTTTTAAATTTGTTCCAAATAAGGAGCCATTTGCCTGAATATAGAAATAAATTTATAAGTTATTAATTTTAATAACTAACGATATATGGCTCTAAAATAAGAATTGAATTTGTCGAGTAGAGGGAGAGCTCTTTTTTTTAAACCTCACTTTTTTAAAATGCATTTATCTCTTTGAATTATAATAAATTAATGATTATGGTAATTTTACTTGAAACCCATTTAGGGCACCAAAGTGATAGTAATCCATAAGCTCTTGATAAGCTGTTAGGTGACATAGGGAAATTTTATCGTGCCAAAAGAGTGCTGGGCTAAATACCGAGGAGATTGCAGCTCAAAAATATCAACAGAGCATCTCGTTTCGAAGAGTTTATTTGAGCAAAAAACTATCTTTGTGCAAGGCTTCGAATGGTGTCTAGATGAAGAAGTCGAAATTGGATTAAGTCGGGCTACGGCCAAAGTCTTATGCACTCACCACAACAACACACTCTCCGAAGTAGATGTTGTTGGTATTGAAGCTATTAGAGCTTTCGAGTCATCTGGATTTTCGATGCATGGAGTAAAGGAAGTTGGGGCTATACACGGATATAGGTTTGAGCGGTGGTTACTGAAAACAGCATTAAATGTCAGTGTTGGTACTAACTACAAAATTGGTTTTGGAATGAACGAATCAGTGTTAGGTATTCCACCGCCGTACCTTGTTGATGTTGCATTTGGTGATCTCAATTTATCTCTTCAAATGGGTGCCTACTTTTTAGTATCTAGCGAACCCTACAAGACGAAAAAGGGCGAAATATCAATCTGCCCAATTATTATGGGTGATGAGATTGGCGGCTTTTATTTCCACCTCCGTGGCATAGATGTTTTTCTATCGCTTGTACCAGGGCATGCTCCTCCTTGCCTAGCCGAACTTGGAAAATTTGATTTACCTAAATATGTTCTACAAGCTAAACCAATGTATCGGCTGAACCAAATAACTACCCAGATGAGTGGTAATTCGCCGCTTTGCATCCCATTTGAATGGTAGTAAATGTTACTCAATCAGGTAGCCGAGGATTTTTTCAAAATCTGTTTATTTACACTGTTTATTTTTCTTAAGAAAGCCAATGAAAATTTCGCTTATTCTTTCCCTCTTAATTTTTGGTGGTAGTTCTCTGTATATTATTCTGTATAAATACCAGACAATTAGAGTTCATGAGAAATTATTCGCGGAATTATAAGGATTACCGGTAATAATTATTATGAGGACGCGTTCCTCATAAACAGATTATTATGTTGAAGGGAGTAAATAACAAATGCCAACGTATGGACAGGTTTTCCTCGAAGACTACAGAAGCACGCTTGATAAATTTAATCAGCTCACGCATAGAGCGTATGAAGAACATGAGACTAGAGAGCTTGTGTCCAAAATCGGATCAAAGACGGAGCTGTTCCTTAAAGCGACAGCCTTTCCTTCAAAGAACCCAAGCGACAATTTTTACTCATTCATTGAAGAGCTTTCAAACGTCGGGTTCAATCAGACGCACATAGATTTTTTTCATGATCTACGCAAACTATATAACAACGCAAAACACGCACCGAATGAAGACGTCGCTTTATTGGAATCAACTGAAATAGTGAAAAATTCTCAGAAAACCGCAGAGTTAATAGTAGCTAGCTCAGTTGGATTCTCAGGTCGTTCAGTTCGCCCAAACTCAAATCGAGTTTATTGGATTGCTGCCTGGGATAACTACACATGTGGTGATACTGAAATTCATGTGCTTATACCAGGTGAATCCGAACATTGGCTCGGTCCGCCGACATTTGACATGGTCAATATCAAAGCATTGGAATGGGATGATGTAAAATTCAAGCTGTCTGTTGGCGGGCGACTTAACAAACCCGAAGGTTTGATTCCGCAAAAGCAACTCGACCTATTCAATGTCGAAGATTTTCTCGCAGCATTCGTTTGGGAGGGCGAGTACCGAGTATTACTTAATATCCTTTCGCAACACGAACTGCGTCAGGAACTAATTGCGGGTTTAAATCGACAGGATACCGGGCATTATATGCAAACTGCGTTTCTAATGGCCATGCTCGATGTTGTATCCTCTGCAAACTCAGTTAATGATCTTCAAGAAAGCATAAAGGCGCAAGCTATAATGTGTTATGGAGTGCCACCGGATTACAAACACACTAAGCACTTTATCAATGGCCTAGCGGCATTCGTTCAACAGGTTGGCACCAGCAATTGGAGCCAGATTAGTGGTCCAAAATGGTTAACTGAGAAACAATGGGCCGAGGTGGTTAATCCTAAAGCATCGCACTCCAATGAATATATGCTAATTGACGCGAATTATACCGTCGCGATGAAGTGGAAAACCTAACGATATATAGGCATGATCGGGTAGCCGAGGGTCTCTAACCCTCAGCCCCCACAACACCCTGCATGCGGATCCGCACAGGGCGTTTCACTGAGAATGATGAAGCGTAATCCAGCCATCACGCAGTGCATCAAGCCCCTGAGACTTTAAATAAGCATTGGATAATGCTTGATTAATCCCCGGAGTTTTGAAACTGCGCCATGGGCCTTTACTGGTAATACCACACGCAACCGCAGCCTGAACGCGAACGCCAAGTCTCATCAGGCTTCTTACTTTAGTGCGTGGTTTACGCCACTGCCGCCAGTAAGCCATCCGAACTCTACGCCTGATCCAATGATCTAGATCCACGCAAAGCTGATAGCAGTTGGCGATACC
>JBLWXO010000013.1:0-122771 GCA_048267385.1 Neptunomonas sp.
CCGGCGAAACAAAGTTCCAGATTAACTCGCAGAACTGTGTTCACTGTAAAACCTGCGATATCAAAGACCCATCGCAGAATATCACCTGGGTAACGCCGGAAGGCGGTGGTGGCCCTAACTACCCTAATATGTAAGAAATCCTATGGCAGAGTAAATAGCTCAGTTAGATGTGTGATGTGATCTTAAAAGCACCTTCGGGTGCTTTTTGCTTTCAGAAAAGCGGGAGTATCAGAAGCGAAGCCGGGAACAGTAGGTGCGTTGTAACAATTAACGTATTACTATGCGCTTCACTTTTCAGACCTTGGTCGTATTATTTTTGATTGGAGCCAGAAATGGATGTAGCCGCATACCTAAATGCAATGATTGCACTGTTCGTTATTATTGATCCGATTGGTGCTGCGCTTATATTTCATTCGCTGGTACCCGCTGATGATATGCGCCATAGAATAAAAATGGCAGTGAAGGCGGCCGTGATTTCATCTGCTTTGTTGATATTGTTCGGAAGCTTTGGTGAGCCTTTACTGCATAAACTGGGAATCAGTATTGATGCTTTGCGTATATCGGGAGGTATTTTGTTGTTTTATACAGCTTTTCATATGATTACCAAAGACACTGAATATACCAGCACGACAGAAAGAAAGGATATTTCTGTCTTTCCTATGTCGATTCCTATGTTAGCAGGCCCCGGATCGTTAACCTTAGCAATTCTTTTGTTTTCTAATGCGACCGATTCTCAAGGCTCCTTGTCGATTACCTTGGCAATTTTGACGATCAGCCTAGGGACGTTAGTCATGATGATCCTGTCCCGTTATGTGAAAAAGGTGATTGGCAGAACCGGAGATGACATTTTACGTCGTTTTCTGGGTGTCATTCTGGCGGCTTTGGCCATCCAGTTTGTTCATGACGGCATTATCAATATGTCCCGGATCTGACTTAGGCTGAAGCCGGTTTAGATAAACGGGTTTCTATGCCATCTACGGGGCTATCAGGCACTAATTGCGCGAGTAGTAATGAGATGCCTGCCATCGCTGCGCCTGCATAAAAAACGATAGCGGGAGATATCAGCCATAATAAGCCAAAGCTTGCCGGGATAACGACAGCAGCGATGTGATTGATGGTAAAAGAAACACCCGCAGTTGGAGCGATATCTTCAGGAGAGGCAATTTTCTGGAAATAAGTTTTAATGGCAATCGCCATAGCAAAGAATAGATGATCGATAATATAAAGAGCGGCTCCCCACGCAGCACTCTCTACCAGAGCATACGCACTAAAGACGCCAATCAGACCGATATATTCAAGGGTAAGTGCGCGCCTTTCTCCCCAATGAGCAATAAGTTTTCCAATCAAAGGCGCAATAATAATATTGATCGCCATATTGGCAATAAACATCAGTGTTATTTCTGAGGCCGTAAAGTTAAATTTTTCGACCATCAGAAAACCGGCAAATACGACAAAGATCTGGCGCCGGGCACCGCTCATGAATACCAGTGCGTAATAGAGCCAATAGCGTTGTTTCAAAAATAGTTTTTTACGTTGCTCTACTTTTTCAGGAAAGTGCGGAAAAAGGCTCCAGGCAGCCATCGCTAGCATAAATGTGATACCGCCGCCGATCAGATAGATCCAGATCATTGAGAGTCCAAAGAACTCCAGTCCGATATATACCATCCCATAGGCTGTGAGAGCAGTTGCAGAGCCCATTGCGATTAGTTTTCCCATTACTTTTGGAGCTTCACCTTTTTTCAGCCATTGCAACTGCAGCGATTGGTTAACCGTTTCAAAGTAGTGAAAGCCTACAGACATCAGAACTGTGGTAAAGCACAATCCCATAAAGCTGGGCAGTAAGCCGGTCAAGGCTGTTCCCAGTCCAAGTAATGCTAAAGAGACAATGGCCAGCGTTTGTTCTTTGATGATGAGTAGTAAAAAGATAACGGCAAAAGAGAGGAAGCCGGGAACTTCTCGCAGGCTTTGCAGGATGCCCATGTCGGCACCATTAAATTGAGCATACTCCACCGAGAAGTTATTGATGAGAGCCATCCATGTGCCCATAGAGAAGGGCATAGCTGCTGCCATGATAAACAGCAATACAGTAGGTTGGCGCCAGCGTGGCGAGTGGATTTCAGTTCCCATAATTTAGCTCTGCAGGTTCGTTTTATAACCTTAGCGCTTTATAGTTGAGATCGATAGTAGGATTTGAGCAACAAATAGAATGCGATATGCAACGAATAGGTGAAAAAAAACCAGCCAGCAAGAGCTGACTGGGAACAGGGGGGCTTATGCAATAGCGTCTACTAACTTTCTACAAAAGCGCGTTCAATAACATAATGACCTGGTTCGTTACGGCGATGTTCAGAGAATCCCATGGTGTTGAGTAACGAGCAGGTGTCTTTCAGCATACTCGGGCTGCCACAAATCATGAAACGATCTGTTTCCGGGTTTAGCGGTGGTAATCCGAGATCTTTAGATAATTTTCCGATAGCCATCAGTTCAGTTAAACGCCCGTTATTGCGATATTTTTCACGGGTAACTGTCGGGTAGTACATCAGCTTTTCACTGATGAGTTCACCCAGATATTCATTTTTAGGTAGCTCATTCACAATCATATCAGCGTAAGCCAGTTCAGATATGAAACGGACACCATGCGTCAAAATGACCTTGTCATACGCTTCATAAATTTCCGGGTCCTTAATAATGCTCATAAATGGTGCCAGGCCTGTACCCGTGCTGATCAGGTACAGATGTTTACCGGGTAGCAGATGATCATTGATTAGCGTACCGGTAGGCTTTTTGCTGATCAGAATCTGATCACCCACTTTTATCTGCTGTAGCTTAGAGGTTAAAGGGCCGTCCTGAACCTTGATGCTAAAGAATTCGAGCTCCTCTTCATGGTTGGCACTGGCGATACTGTAGGCACGCATCAAAGGGCGCCCTTCGTGTTCCAGTCCGATCATAGTGAAGTAGCCGTTTTTAAACCGAAAGCCGGCATCACGGGTTGTTTTAAAGCTAAACAGCGTGTCATTCCAATGATGTACGCTGGTGACTTGTTCTTGGCCAATGGATGACATCTGTTTATCTCTCTTTTGTCAGTCTGATTAGTACTAAGTTCTTTTAGTTCTAAGCATGATTAAATATTGAGATAGATGGTATAAGAGAGTAGTTTATCGATAAAGCGGGATATTTACATATATATAATCGGAAAAATCGATAATGAAGTATTCATTGCGTCAGTTAGAGGTCTTTTTAGCGGTAGCGCATCACAATAATATAACGCGTGCTGCAGCCAGCTTGTCGATGTCGCAATCCGCGGCCAGCAGTGCGCTGCGTGATCTGGAGGAGCATTTTGCTATCCAGTTGTTTGATAGGGTCGGTAAGCGACTGCAAATTAATGAGTTGGGTCGCCTCGTTCGGCCACGAGCAGAAGCATTACTGGAGCGAGCCAAAAGTCTGGAAAATGAACTGATGCAGCATCAGACGCCCGGCCATCTTAAGTTAGGAGCAACATTAACAATCGGTAATTATCTGGCGGTAGAGCTGATGGCAAAGTATATGGCTAATCATCCGGGCAGGAAGGTAACGCTGGATGTGGCGAATACTTCTGTGATTGTTGAAAAAGTAGCAAATTATGAGTTGGATATCGGGTTGATAGAGGGTGAGTCCAATGATGCTGCGCTGGAATTTATCCCCTGGCTGGAGGATGAGTTGGTGGTATTTTGTGCTCCATCGCATCCGCTGGCGAAAAAAGCAGTCTTATCTGATCAGGATTTGCAAAGTGCAGGCTGGATTCTAAGAGAGCAAGGATCCGGAACGCGCCAGGCATTTGATTGGGCAATGCACGGATTACTGCCTGGTCTTAATGTGTTGTTGGAGTTGCAGCATACTGAAGCTATTAAGCGCTCAGTAAAAGCCGGTGTGGGTATTTCGTGCTTATCGAGGATTACTCTTCAGGAGTCTTTTCTGAATGGAAGTCTTGTTGAGTTAAATGTTGCGGGGCGGGATATGCACCGGCAATTTTATCTGGTGCTTCATAAGCAGAAGTTCCGCAGTGCAGGAATTAACCACTGGTTGAAGATGTGTATGAATCGTGATCAATCTATCGTTTAGTTGTTTATTTCGTGATCAAAATAATTCAAATACTGATTTTTTTCACTTTTTATGCAAAAACATCTACTCAGAGGGTTGACACTTTTTCTCAACACTATAGAATCTGCGCCCATCCAAGAGGAGGGGTGGCTGAGTGGTCGAAAGCACCGGTCTTGAAAACCGACGAGTCGCGAGGCTCCCAGGGTTCGAATCCCTGCCCCTCCGCCATTGGATACTGAAGTTCCTCGATAGCTCAGTTGGTAGAGCAGTAGACTGTTAATCTATTGGTCGCTGGTTCGAGTCCAGCTCGAGGAGCCACTTCAGGCGGGGCGTTAGCTCAGTTGGTAGAGCAGTTGGCTTTTAACCAATTGGTCATAGGTTCAAATCCTATACGCCCCACCAATTTTTACAGATCTACCTCAGGACGGGGCGTTAGCTCAGTTGGTAGAGCAGTTGGCTTTTAACCAATTGGTCATAGGTTCAAATCCTATACGCCCCACCATCCTGAAGGTCTGACGTACTCTCCGAACCATCCGAATAACCATCCTGCTTCTTTGTTTTATACTCACCTCTTAATATTCTTTGAATGTCTCTCATTTTTTATTTACTAACATCATTATTTTTCCTTTGTCTGGCTTTTAATTTATAAAGAACAATGCGATCTTATTTTGCGCGTTATAGGCATCTGGATAGGGTTAAGGTCTTATGAAAACAAATCTGATAACCCGAGAAGGCTACGAAGCCTTGCAGAAAGAGCTTAATTACCTCTGGCGGGAGCATCGCCCTGAAATTACCAAAAAAGTCACGTGGGCGGCGAGTCTGGGTGATCGTAGTGAAAATGCTGACTATCAATACAATAAAAAACTGCTACGAGAAATTGACCGGCGTGTGAGATATCTGCGCAAGTGCCTGGATCAGTTGAAAATTGTTGATTACTCTCCCCAGCAGGATGGTAAGGTTTTTTTCGGTGCATGGGTTGAGATTATTAATGAAGAAGATGAGTTAAAAGAGTTCCGTATCGTTGGCGGAGATGAAATTTATGGACGCAATGACTACATATCGATTGATTCACCAATGGCGCGCGCCCTCCTTAAAAAAGCGATTGATGATGAAGTAATCGTTTCCACCCCGGGTGGAGAGAAAGTCTGGTATGTTAATAAGATTTCTTATCCTCAGGCCGTTGTGTAAATCTCGTCTGAACATATGCCTGATGTTCCTGTCTGATAAGATACGTTGATATTTTTAATAGAGCTTTCTCGCGCTGCTTATAGGGTATGTTGTTTCAAACTGGCTCAGTGTATGGTTTTCAATGGATAAATTAGTGAAGTCGTTATTTCAGATGGGCAGGGTGAGGAAAGCTTGATGTCGAAACGCTGGTCATTGAATATACCCGTTTTATTGTTCTTCATGAGTTTTGCGGTGGATCTGGTAGCGGCTACCTTGTCTGTAAAAATTGATGGTGTGAATAAGGAACAAGAGCAAAATATTCGCTCAATGCTGAGTCTGGAGTCACTACAAAGCAAAGAAGTGGCCAGCGATAGTCGTCTGCGTTACCTATATGGGAAGGCGGAAAGTGAAATTGGCAAAGCGTTACAGCCTTTCGGCTTATATCATCCTGACATCAGCTCACAGTTGACTGAAAGTGATCAAGGTTGGATTGCTCAATTTAGCATCACTCCGGGGCCTGTATTGCCGATAAAAACGCTGGATCTTCAATTGTCTGGAGATGCTTTGCAGGATGAGACTTTTAATAAGGTGTTAGCGAATACTTCTTTGCGTATTGGGACACCGCTTATCCACAGTGTTTATGAAGATCTGAAAAAGAAATTGCGCTCGTTGGCGGCTGAGCGGGGTTACTATCAGGCTGAGTTTACCCAGCATCTTGTCGAAGTTGATCTGGAAAAATATCAGGCTGACATCACCTTGCATTATGATAGTGGCCCGCGCTTTAGTGTCGGCGAGGTTATTTTTTCTGAAAGTCCGTTGTCGGATGATTTTCTGATGCGTTACCTGCCTTTCAAAAAAGGAGACCCTGTTCAGAGTGGTATTCTGCTGGATCTGCAGGGCGCTTTGGTTGATAGCGATTATTTTCAGCGTGTAGAGGTGCGCCCTCTTTGGGGCGAGTCGATAGGAGCAGAAGTGCCTATCGAGGTGACATTAGATGCACATAAGCGGACTAAATACCGGGCAGGCTTTGGTTATGGAACCGATACGGGTGCGAGAACCACACTCGGTGTAACACGCCGCTGGGTTAATAAACAGGGGCATCAGTTTCATACACAATTGCGAGCATCCGAAATTCGTAATAATCTGGCCGCTGAATATTCAATTCCTGGATTACGTCCTCAGCAAGATCGCTATGCGGTGAATCTTAGTCTGAATCAAGAAAACTCAGATAATGTGGAAACCAACAATCGTTATCTGGGTGTTTCGTGGCAAAAGCAGCGAGGCCGTTGGCAACAAGTGGTGGCGTTAGGTTTTCAGCAAGAAGATTTCACGATTAGTAATGAAACAACACAAAGTACGTTTCTGATTCCCCGTATCAGTCTATCAACGGTGTCTACCAAGGATCGTTTGAAGGTGCAAAACGGTTATCGCCTTACACTGCAGGCATTAGGCGGTAGCGATGCTCTCTTGTCCGATACTAACTTTATCCAATTAAAGTTAGGCGCAAAAGCGGTGCACAGTGTTAATTCAAAGTTACGTGTATTGGGGCGTGCGGATGCGGGCCTCACGTATGTTGATGATTTTGATAAGCTGCCGGTCTCGCAACGCTTTTTTGCCGGAGGCGATAATAGTGTGAGGGGCTATGAGTATCAGAGCCTTAGCCTGAAAGATGAGAGCGGTGACGGTCTGGGTGGACAGAATCTATTGGCGGGCAGTGTGGAAGTTGATTATCGCCTGAAAGGCAACTGGGGCGTTGCTGCGTTTGTTGATGCGGGTAACGCTTTTGACGAGATGGATACTGATCTGAAGATAGGGGTGGGTGTTGGCTTGCGTTGGTTTTCGCCGATCGGACCTGTGCGCATAGATTTGGCAGTACCACAAAGCGGTGATCAGAATGATATTCGCTTGCACCTGAATTTGGGGCCAGACTTGTGAGGTTAACCTACAAACGCGTTGGCTGGGGACTTTTTGCTTTCATCATGCTGTTGCTGCTTTTTGTAGTCGCGACCGCTGTTTATGTGACGACAACGACCAGTGGCTTGAAGCAGCTGGTAACAGTTGGGCAGCGTTGGTTGCCCGGTGAACTGAAGATTCAGCAGATCGAAGGTAGTCTGCTGGAAAGTATGTCGCTTCAGGAGCTGAGTTATCAGGACGAAAGTATCAGTATTGCATTTGAGAAATTAAACCTGGCATGGGACTCTGCTGCTCTGCTATCCGGTAGAGCGCATATTCGCTCCTTGGAACTAGCGCAGCCGGTCATTCGATTGTTGGCTGTTGCTCCTGAAACTGCAACATCGCAAACACCTCTGTTTCCTTTGGTATTACCTGATATCAAATGGCCGCTTCAGATTCAGGTTGATAGCATTGATATTAATCAGCTGGCATTTTATCAGCCGACCAGCGCTGAGGCTCAGTCTGAGCCGTTGCTGTTAGATCAGTTCTTGTTACAAGCGCATACGAAAGGGCAAAGTTTGATCGTAGAACAGCTGCAATTTGTTGCCCCGCAAGGACGTATTAATCTGACAGGAAAACTAGAGCCGGTTGGGCGCTATCCATTTAGCTTATCGACAGAATGGAGTGTCAGGCAGCCGGATCAGCCCGATTTGAACGGTAAAGGTACTTTGCGCGGCAGTCTGGTTGAGTTGGTCGTGGATCAGCAGCTATCTGGCTTGCTTGATGCCAATGTTCTTGCGTCGATGAGCGTGTCTTCCGATACCATCACTCTTGATAAGCTACAGATTTTACAGCCTGCCAATAATGCTGAGTTGTTATTAAGCGGCGAGATATCCGCCTTAAGCGCAACTCCGGATGTGAATCTTTCGGCTAACTGGAAAAATCTCAGCTATCCGCTGCAAACAGAGGCTGCTTATAGCAGTAGCCAGGGTTCACTTAAGGTGGCAGGAAGTATGGATAAATATCACCTGGCACTTAATGGTGCGTTCGATGGTGATGATATACCGGCGGGGCAGTGGCTTCTTAATGGGGATGGAAATGCTCAGTCACTCACATCGTTTTCTTTATCAGGTGACACGTTGGAGGGGACGTTGCGAGCTAATGGGAAAGTTAGCTGGCAGCCATACCTGAGCTGGCAAGTCGTACTTACGGGTGAGCATATTAACCCGGGTAAAGAGTGGCAAGACTGGCCTGCGAAACTTGATTTTGTATTACACAGTAATGGTTCGTTAGAGGAGAGCAAGCCGCTCATAATGCAGGCAGATCTGACCTCATTGACGGGTACGTTACGTGAAGAGCCCGTTAAGGGTAAGGCAAGCGTTGTTTTAACGGGAAGTGATCTGACAATTAAACAGTTACAGCTGAATGTGGCCAGTGCAGAACTACAGGCATCGGGAGTCGTTGGCCAGCAGATGAATCTGGATTGGATGCTGAACGCACCGACATTGGAGAAAGTGTTACCTAATGCTCAGGGAGTACTGTCTGGAAAAGGAACCTTGCGCGGTCCTAAAGAGCAGTTGCACCTGATTGCCGGGCTGCAGGGCAAAGGATTAATGTTTGAGCAAAACCGTATTGAAAGTCTGAATGCTGATTTTGATATAGACCTGAGTGCTAAACAGAACTCGCACCTGAAACTGCAGGCGACGCAGTTAGATCTCTCCGGGCAGCATTGGCAAACGCTTTCGTTGAATGGTCAGGGCAAGCCGGTAGAGCATCAGTTAGCGCTTACTTTAGAGCAAGGTCCGGTTGAGCTTAAAGTAGAAGCAGCAGGGGCGTGGAAGGCGGCACAATGGCGTGGTGCGCTGCATCGTGCTGATATTAAAAATGAACTGATGGGTATGTGGACGTTGCAGAACCCTGTAGGGATAGTTGCGAATGCAGCTAAAGCTGACGTGGACGGTTTTTGTTGGCAGAGAGCACCCTTAGGGAGTGGCGAGCTCTGCGGGCAAGGAGGTTGGTCTTCTGTGGCAGGAAGCAAAGGGGAATTAAACGTTCGGCAATTGGCATTGGAGATGTTTGAGCATTTTATGCCGCCAGGTACAAAGTTAGATGGTCAGCTTGATGGAAAAACTGCATTTCGGCAAGTGGCTGGAAAGCAGCCGGATTTTTCAGTTGAAGCACGGATGACGGGTACTCAGCTGTTGTTGCAAGACGCGGATTTGAAGATAAAAGCGGGTGATATTCGTTTCAATGCCAAGGGGAAGCAAGGGCAGGTTAAAGCAGATTTTCAGCTGCCTTTGATTCAGCCTATCGGGCAGATGCAGGCTGATTTTACGATTAATGATGCTTATGGTGCCGGGAAGCTAAACGGTAAAATACAGACTGAACTCAGTGATCTGAAATTTATTTCGTTGTTTACGCCCCAGCTACAAGCAGTGGGCGGTAAAGTAGAGTCGCAACTTAACATCAGCGGTAGATTGGATAAGCCGCAGGTTTTAGGCTATCTGCAATTAGTGGATGCCAGCGCAGAGTTGCCGGCATTAGGTTTAAAATTGGATGCAATTGAACTGGATATCCGAGACCAGCCTGCAAGCTCAATGCTGACCTTATCGGGAGCGCTTCGGTCAGGAGAAGGTGCGCTTACGCTCAGTGGCTTGCTGGATCCGCTTAACGCTTCCGGCCAAGTGAGCATCAATGGAGAGCGCTTCCAGGCGGTGGCTACGGATGAGCTGAAGGCATGGATTTCGCCACAGCTGGATATTAATGTAACGCCCGGATTGATTAAGTTACGTGGTGAGGTAAAAGTACCAGAGGCACAGATTCTCCCGCCAACCATTACCTCATCAAGCCCTTTGTCTTCAGATGTGGTGATCTTGGGGGACTCAGCATCTGAGGCCAGTAGTAAACAGCGACTGGATGCTAAGATACGTCTTACGCTGGGTGATAAAGTAGAAGTAGATGCGTTAGGTTTTAAAGGGCGCTTACAGGGCAGTGTGCTGGTGGAAGATGATGGTCGTCGTGCTACGAGTGCGACAGGTAATCTGGAGGTGGCTGCTGGACAGTACCGTTTGTATGGGCAGGACTTAAATATTGAACGCGGTAGCTTGGTTTATAGTGGTGGACCAGTTGATAACCCGGGCTTGGATCTGCGGGTATCACGAAAAGTGGAAGAGGTGACTGCCGGTGCTAAAGTCAGCGGGACGCTCTCCGAGCCTCGCCTGCAACTGTTTTCTGATCCGGTAATGCCGGAAAGTAGTCTGCTCTCTTATCTTATTTTTGGTCGTGCACCGGGCTCAGCTAATACCTCCTCGTCTGAGCAGGAGATGTTATTCAGAGCGGCATCTGCTGTCACGATGAAAGGTGGAAATGTAATTGCCGAGAAGTTAACGGATCTGCTGGATGTTAACGAATTAGGCTTAGAGGGCGACTCACTTAAAGATACCTCTTTCTATATCGGTAAATATCTGTCTCCTAAATTGTATGTGAAATACGGGGTTGGCTTGTTGGAACCCAGCAGTACCTTCTTGATGCGATATCTACTCAGTAAACGCTGGAGCGTGGAGTCACAGACAGGCACGAACAGCAGTGGCGGCGATATTATTTATACGTTTGAGCATTGAGATCTCTCTTACACATTTATCACGACGACTGAGCAATAATTTTATAAAGAATATCAGTAGCATGCCGATATAATGAGCCATGAATCATGGAGCATTCTTTGAATATGCAAACTGAAAAAATACAGGCGCGGATAGAAACATATACCTCGTCACTGCCACAAGCAGTGCAATCGCCTCATGGTGCCCAGTTTGCAATGCTGCTTAGCCTGATATCAACAAATCAGTCGAACAGTTATCAGTATTCATCTCAATCTGTTGATGCGCCGCGAGGCGAAGGTTTCTCCCTTCCGGAAGCGGCGACCTACCCCTCCATTGATGAACTGCATACACCTTATCTGGTAGAGCGTCTTAACCATTCGGTCAATGATAATATTCCGGGTGATTTTGCGTATATCAATAGCCATATCGAAACACGAGCATTGTCATCATCCCGTGTGCAGCGTGCTTCAGCAGATGAATTTGCCAAGATGGCGCTGCTCTCATCCGGGCGTCTGATGCTGGACCATATCAGTCAATCGCTGACCTCCATTCCGTCTATCTCTGCACAAGCATAGAACTTAAGTTACACTGCGCTCTTCATTAATGGGTGGCGATATCATGGAAGTGAAAAATCAACAAAAAGCGATGCTTCTTGGTTTGAGTGCTGTGCTGTTATGGTCAACGGTGGCGACTGCTTTTAAATTAGCGTTGCAGCATTTAACACCCTTGCAGCTGTTATCGATAGCCAGTGTTACCTCGCTGCTGGTGTTGTCAGTCGCTGTTGCTAAAAAATACGCCTTACAGGACGTACTCACTTACTGGAAAAAAGCACCATGGCGATTTGTTGTGCTGGGTGCGCTCAACCCATTCCTGTATTACGTTATCTTATTTCAGGCCTATGACCTGTTGCCGGCACAACAGGCGCAACCCTTAAATTACACATGGGCTTTAGTATTGTCGCTGTTGGCAGTGCCTATGCTGGGGCAATCGTTACATCGCTCGGATATTATCGCGCTGATACTGGGTTATTGCGGTGTATTGGTGATCTCTACGCGGGGTGATCTGTTTGGCTTGGCATTTGACAGTGGATCAGGTGTGGCGCTGGCATTGGTCAGTACGGTGCTGTGGGCGCTTTACTGGATACTTAATGCTAAAAATGACACGCCATCAGAAGTCTCTTTACTGCTTTGCTTTCTGAGTGGAACGCCGATGGTGCTGGTGACGACATGGTATCTTGATGGCATTCCGACGAGCAGCGATGGTGTCTGGAGTGCTATCTATGTTGGTGTATTCGAGATGGGTATAACTTTTATGCTGTGGATGAATGCGATCAAATTGGCCACACATACCAGCCGAGTCAGTAATCTGATTTTCTTATCACCGTTTTTGTCGTTAATTCTTATTCATACGGTTTTAGGTGAAGAGATCAGTCCTGCTACTTATATCGGGTTGGTGATGATTGTGTCGGCCGTTGCTTATCAACAGTACGCAGCCTATAAGAGCAGTCCGCGCAGCTAAGAGTGTCTAGTTGTAATCGAAGGGGAGAGCGGATCAGGAAGAGGTCCATTGAATTAACTCTTCAGTCTGATCTTCAACCTTCCACCACTCATCGGGATCATCTCCATTCTGCCAGCCGCTGGCGATGCAGCGTACCTGTGTTTCCAGCGCAGCTGCTGCTATCCGTGCGCAATCAAGATCCTTCATCCACGGGGTTTGCTCGGATTGAAACCAGATGCTTGTCCAGGCTTTGCCAGCCGCACGTTCGTGAATGAAAACCGGAATAGTGTTGCCGGCGATTATGAGAGAGTATTGGTGAGTGCTTTTATCGGCATCCTGAGTCAGCGACGGCGTGCATGTTTCCCCTAGCGAGATTAGCCAGCTTTCAATGGCTGTGAGTGAACGGTTTTTAACATAGATCTCAATATCGGGGTGGCGTTGGTCGTTCATTACAGGCATCAATATAGTTGGTTTGGGGTTGGCGGCCAGTATGCGTTGCTTGACGAGTATGATCAAGAGGTGCAGCGGCTCAGTGTGCATATTCCTTTTAGTAAAGGATGCTGTATCCTTCGCTGCAGCGATTATTTTTTAAAACAGGATTTGGAATGAACAAAAAAGCAGTCATAGGATGTGTATCTGTCGTTGGGTTTTCAGCTATCTATCTGGCGGGTGTTTACTATTCAGGGCAGGAAGCGAATAAGTTTTTGCAGCAGTCACTTGAGCAGGCCCAAATCCAGACCGGTGAGCAGGGCTTTATTCAACGGGATGTGACTACTGGCTTTTACTCCTCTCAATACCAGTTAGTGTATACACCGGCTGAGTTGCCAGAAGGTGCAGAAGAGTGGATGGGCGGACGGGACATTCCATTCAATCTTAATGTTAAGCATGGTTTTCTGGGGGCGGTATCAACTATCACCCTTGCTGATAGTGGCCTGTTAACAAAGCTGAAATCTTTTCAGGCTAATGCAGAGCGTGCGCCGTTAACGCTTGAGGTGCAGCAACGTTTTAATCCGCTTTCAAAACAGTTATCGATGAATGGCGTGGTAGATACGGACCAGTTTCTTATCAAATCAGAAGAGGGCACGGCTACGGTTGGTGCGTTTCAGATGAACTTCGAGCAGCTGGGACGTGACTTTACGCTCGACTTTACGATGCAAAATAGTGGCGTAAATACCGATGGGTCTAAGCTGTCTATCGAAGGAATAAAGGGACGTGAGAGCGGCCGGTTAGATCATGATGATCCGTTACAAGCGGTGATGGTCGAAACACTCGATGCACTGTTTGATATCGAGAAGGTCGTGGTACAGAGTGATAAATTTAACGCTGAAGCCACCGGTTTGCATCTTGATATGCAACAACGCCTCAAGGCTGAGCGAATGATTACCGCCATTGAATATTCAGCAGATTCGGTACATCTGGCTGAAGCAGGCAAGAAGGCAGCGACACTTACCGACCCAACCCTTAAGCTGGTTTTTGATCTGGATTATGCGGCTACGCGTGAATTTGCGATCATGATACAGAAAATGCAAAGTGATCCTGATGTAATGCAGCAACAGATGGAAGACATGGCCCGTGTCGCTGACAGTGTGACTGAAAAAGGTATCGGAGCAGATATGACTGAGCTATCAGTCAGCTGGGAAGGTCATAAAGCCCAAGGAGATGCAGAGTTGGATGTTGCTCCGTTTCGCGTATCTGAAATCATGGCGCAGCCAGATCAGGTCCGAAAATACCTGACCTTAAATGCACAGTTTGCAGTGCCTGCCTCCATGTTGGAAGCAATGCCAGACTACAATCCACAGCAGATCAACATGTTAGTGCAGATGGGTTTTGTTCAGAAGAAGAATGATAGCTACAAAGTAGAGCTCTCCCTTGAAAAGGGCGTGGCAAAGCTTAATGGGCAGACTGTGCCGATGTAATGATAAGAGCGCACCTGGTGGTGCGCTCTTTAGCTTCAGAGACTACTTTTGCTTGTCGTCATCATTGATTAAAAACCGAAATAACCACAGTAAGCTCAGACTTATATACCCCGCCAGCGCCAGTAATATACCGAGGACGATGAGGACTATCCCTAAAAGCGCAACCAGTTCCTGTTGTAGCGATTGGCCAAATAGAAACTCTGCAATGGTGACGAGTAGTATGCCCAGCATACACAGGCCAAAACCGCTGAGTAATATAATGAGATTTTGTTGAAAATTATCCGCCTGCTTTATCAGGCGGCGCTTTAGTGCTGGCCATTTCATCGGCGACGGAAGAAGCCTAAATTGACATGGAATGTCAGGCTCAAAGGTGAGGATGAAAGCAGTTTGCTGGTGACCTCCGCGCTGATTCGCTGGCTGTGAGGTGTCATGTCTAGTAAGGCTTGAATATCTTGAGCCGTTTTCAAAGAGAACTCAAAGCGTAGTGTATCTACTTTCTCGCAGCTGAATAGCTCTGCCAGTTCGGCTGTTGGGTCGTATTCCGAGACTTTAATCTCTTCATAGATGTTCTGACGCAGTTCGAGTAAGTGATCCTGAGCAGGCCAGGCAAGTAGCAGTAAGCCATTCGCTTTTACTACTTTGGCAAATGCGGACGGCATCAGGCGACTGAACATGACCAGCAGCAGATCCTGGCTTTGTTCGGGCACTGGCATTTGAGCACCCGAAGCAACCAGCCAGTGGATCGATTTACTGCGCCGACAAGCAGCTTTAATGGCGTGTTTGGAGATGTCGAGGCCGATCATCTCCACATGCATTCCGCTGAGTGATTTTTCTACCTGAGCGGTGTAGTAACCTTCGCCACAGCCCATATCGAGCAAACGGGCGTTGGTTGTGCCTTCCAGTTCTTTTTGAACTTCAGTACATACTTTATCCGCCAGCGGTTGATAGCAGTGCTGATCGAGAAAGTGTGTACGTGCGGCGACCATCTGTGGGTTGTCGCCGGGATCTTTGGAACGCTTACGTTGTACCAGTAAAAGGTTCCAGTAGCCCTGTTTCGCCTGATCGTAACAGTGCTTCTGTTCACAAGACAGTGATTTACCTTCCTGCGTTAAAGCAAGAGAGCAAACAGGGCAGACGAGATGGCCGCTGGTAACATTCATTATTCAGATCACTTATGTGTGTTGGTCAGTAAGCGGGCCAGGATGTTTTCATACATATCACTGAGGATATCCAGATCTTTGACTTTAACGCACTCATCAATCTTATGGATAGTGGCGTTGACCGGCCCTAGCTCTAGTACCTGAGCGCCGGTTGGGGCGATAAAGCGTCCGTCAGAGGTGCCGCCTGCAGTGGATAGTTCTGTGGCTATGCCGGTTACTGCCTTAATCGCTTGTTGTGCTGCTTCTACCAGATCACCTTCAGCCGTCAGGAAGGGGTTACCGGATAGGACCCAATCGATATCCCAGTCTAGTTTATGGCGGTCAAGGGCATCCCGAACGCTCTTTTTGAGTTGTTCTGCGGTGACTTCAGTAGAGAAGCGGAAGTTGAAGTCTATTTCTACTTCGCCGGGCACAACATTGTTAGCCCCTGTGCCTGCATGAATATTGGAAATCTGGAAACTGGTCGGAGGGAAAAAGTCGTTACCTTCATCCCATACGGTTGCTGCCAGCTCGGTCAGCGCTGGCGCGGCTTCATGGATCGGATTGCGTACCAGATGAGGGTAAGCAACATGTCCTTGTATGCCGGCTACTTTTAGCTTGCCGCTCAACGAACCGCGACGGCCATTCTTGATGGTATCTCCGGTCTCTTTTGTGCTGGAAGGCTCACCGACTATGCACCAGTCGATCTTTTCCTGACGGGCTTCCAAGTGGTCGATAACGCGTGTAGTGCCGTTAATAAAGGGGCCTTCTTCGTCGCTGGTAATGAGTAACGCGATAGAGCCACTATGGTCCGGATGATGCTCAATAAAGCGCTCAAGGGCTGTCATGAAAGCGGCAATGCTGCCTTTCATATCCGCTGCGCCACGGCCATACAGGTAGCCTTCAAGAATGGTTGGCTCAAAGGGAGGGTGAGACCAGTTTTCTGCGGGGCCGGTAGGTACCACATCGGTATGACCTGCAAAACAGAAAAGAGGGCCTTGTGTGCCACGTCGAGCCCAGAAATTACTGACATCCTCAAAAGGCAGGCGCTCGATAACAAAACCCAGCGCTTCCAGTTTTTCGATCATCAACTCCTGACAACCCGCATCTTCTGGTGTGACTGAGGGGCGGGAAATGAGCTCTTTGGTGAGTTCGACGGTTGGTGACAGAATTGGCATGGTGTGCTCCGGACATTGAATAGCGTGTGCTGACGTGAATAGAATGTGGTGTACGTGTGAGCTGACATTGGCGGATTCGTGGCAACAGATACAGGCTAGTCTGTTGCCACGAGCCGCTTACCGGCTATTAGTTATGCTTGTGCAGTTCTTCATTCAGCTCGATCGCTGATTTGTTGGTTTTGACTTCAATGCGTCCGTTTTGTGAGTTACGACGGAAGAGTAAGTCTGATTTGCCTGCTAACTCGCCTGCTTTGATCGTGTTGACTTCGTTGTTCTGGTCATCCAGCAGTGTTACTTTAGAACCGCCTGTAACGTACAGACCGGCTTCGATTGTGCAGCGATCACCTAAGGGTAAACCTAAGCCCGCGTTCGCGCCTAGCAAGCAGTTTTCGCCGACAGAGATCAGGACGTTGTTACCGCCGGACAGCGTGCCCATTGTAGAACAACCACCCCCCAGATCAGAACCATTGCCAACAACGACGCCCGCAGAGATGCGGCCTTCAACCATGCTAACACCGAGAGTACCGGCATTAAAGTTGATGAAGCCTTCGTGCATGACGGTGGTGCCTTCACCTACATGTGCGCCTAAACGAACACGTGAGGTTGCTGCAATACGCACACCTTCAGGTACAACGTAATTGGCCATTTTAGGGAATTTATCGACGGAGTGAACATCCAGAAGGCGTCCCTGAGCTCGTGCAGCAAGCTGGCGACGAGGCAGGTCAGCTAAGGAAACTGCCCCTTCGTTTGTCCAGGCTACATTGGGTAGTAAGCCAAACATGCCTGACAGATCAATGCCGTGAGGTTTAACCAAGCGGTGCGAAAGCAGGGCAAGCTTCAGATACACTTCTGGCGTAGAGGCTGGAGAGCTGTCGGTTTCCAGAATAGAGATGACCATTGGCTGTTTTGTACCTTTAAGTACTTCAACCACTTCGGCCTGATCTTCGGCATCAACGCTAAGAAAAGCGGCTTCCAGATCTTTCAATTGTGCTTCGCAGATCTCGATAGCGGCATCACCACCGTCATACCCCAGCGTTTCAGTAACTGCGCTGATGAGTGCTTCTGACGGGTTTAATAATGGTGCGTTGTAGTAGACTTCCAACCAGTCACCGTTGGAAGATTGGGTGCCAATACCCAGACCAAATGCAAAGTAGCTCATGTTTAATTCCGCCTAAGACTTCAAGTTTGAAAAAAATTCGTTGTATTCGGTTTCTTTGAAACCAACATAACGCTGAATATCGGCTTCGGATAAGCAGACTTCCAGCACCGGACGTTTAATAATGGCCGGATTTTCCAGCATCAGCGTACGTGCGGATGCTGCGTCGATGTTCTCTTTGATTGATTCCGGAAGCTGGCGCCATGTGGTGCCACGTTTGTTTAATAGCAGCTCCCAACCGAGTGTGGCGAACCATTGATCCAGTAGCGCTTCAGACAGGCCGTCTTTACGAAAGTCGTGAAAATGAAATTCTATGTTATTAGTATCCAGCCACTTTCGTGCTTTTTTGATTGTATCGCAATTTTTTATACCAAAAAGGGTAATACTCATCTTGCTTTCTCCCTTAGCGTAAGCCTTCAGCTTAATCCTTCCACGAAACGTCGAATGCGCTGAGCACCCTCAACGCACTCTTCTAATGTCGCCACCAACGCCATGCGAACATAACCTGCACCAGGAACACAACCATCGATGTCGCGGGATAAATAACTGCCGGGCAGCACAGTCATGTTCTGTTCGGCGAACAGCTTTTGTGCAAACAGATCATCGGCGATGGGTGTTTTCGCCCATAGGTAAAAGCTGGCTTCCGGCTGCTGAACATCCATAACCGGCGAGAGTATATCAATGACTCGGGCAAACTTTTCCCGGTATTGATCACGATTATCTTTGACGTGTGCTTCATCCTGCCAGGCTGCGATAGAGGCAAGTTGATGCTGAACGGGCATTGAGCAGCCGTGATAGGTACGATATTCCAAAAATGGTTTCATCAGTTTCGCGTCGCCGGCAATGAATCCAGAACGCAAGCCCGGGAGATTAGAGCGCTTCGATAAACTGTGCATGACAACACATTTGTCGTAATCGTTACGGCCTAAGCGGGCACAGGCTTCGAGTAAGCCGACTGGTGGGTGGGACTCATTAAGATAGATCTCGGAATAGCACTCATCAGAAGCGATGATAAAGTCGTATTTATCAGCCAGTGCAATCAGCTTTTTCAGAGTATCAAAATTAGTTACAGCGCCGGTTGGGTTGCTGGGTGAGCATAAAAACAGAATCTGGCAACGCTCCCATACATCAGCCGGAACCGCATCATAATCGGGAATGAAACCGTTTTCATGTAAACAGCTGAGGTAATAAGGCTCAGCACCCGCCAGGTAGGCCGCTCCTTCATAGATCTGATAAAAAGGGTTTGGCGAGATCACCAGTGCGCCTTCTTTGCGTTCTACGGCGGCTTGAGTGAAAGCGAAAATCGCTTCACGCGTTCCATTAACGGGTAATACGTGGCTCTCCGCGGTCAGCGTGTTCGGGGTTAAATGAAAACGCGTTGTGCACCAGTCTGCAATCGCTTCACGTAGTTCAGGAATCCCTTTAGTGGTCGGGTAGTTCGATAGTCCATTGAGGTTATCGGTCAGTGTTTTGACTACAAAAGCAGGAGAGGTATGTTTGGGCTCACCAATGGAAAAGGCGATATGTGGCATATCAGCGGGTGCTGTTACCTGCGCTTTCAGTTCTGCCAGCTTTTCAAAAGGGTAGGGTTGAAGACGCGCTAAATCCCGATTCATAAACATTTCCTGCGTTACCGTAAGGCGGTTATCAAAATAGGCTGGAAATTATACCGGATGCGGCTGAGTCTATTAAGTGTTTCCTTTTTGATATTACCGCGAAGATAGATTTTTACGCGATAAAGCGGTATTTCAGTCCGAAAATCGTAGAAAAAAACGCTCCGGCAATTACTTTGGGAACAAGCCGGAGCGTTAAACGCTGGATTGGAAAAAAGAAAGAATTAACCTTTTGCCAACAGGTTGAATTCATCGGTGCTTAGCTGTCCGTCTTTGTTTATATCCAGTGTTTCAAACTGTGCCGATACTGGTTCATGAATTTGCGCTTCTTCTGCGCTAATCATTTGGTCGGCATTGGCATCGAGTAATGTGAAAAGGTCAGTGCCACCGGCTGGCTGTGCTGCTGCAGTTGTTGAAATCAAAGTGAAAGCTGCAATTGTCATTAATTTTTTCATGCCTGATATCTCTCTGTTTTTTTGATTAGATACCCGACCCAAAGCGAGAGCTGTGCCGATTTATAAATAATCTTTATAAAACAGATGGTTAATCTGGTATTTGGTTGCTGTTAGGCAAGTTTTTCCGTAAATGTAAGCGCTTAACGAAAAAACTGTTTCTTTTTGATGACGATTAATGTTTTTGTAATGCTTTTATCAGCAAAAACAATGGTTTGATCTGTAGTTGAATAGCGACTGCAGGTGTTCTGCAGTCGCTATGCGTGAGTTGATGTGAGCCTGAGTATTCTAAGGCGTTGCGGATAACTCCCCATGATGAACGCGTAACCCTAAGCGCGCTTTCGTATGCTCGAGTATGGTTAAAATGGCGGGAATGAAGAGCAGAATAAGCAGGGTGCCATAGGCTAATCCAAAGACAATGGATGTTGCCATAGGAATCAGGAACTGTGCTTGGAGAGATGTTTCGAAAAGAATGGGGGTAAGCCCTGCGATGGTTGTCAGTGATGTCAAAAGTACAGCGCGAAGCCGTTGGCAGGCTGCCTCCTCGATTGCTTCTTCAACTGCCATGCCTGTTGCTCTGAGTTTTTTATAGAAGGTGATCAGGACGATGGAGTCATTGATGACGATGCCTGACAACCCAAAGAAGCCGAATAAAGAGAGAATAGTCAGATCCAGGCCTGTCAAAAAGTGTCCGAGAATGGCTCCCGTCAATCCCAAAGGAATAGCCAGCATGACAGTAATGGGCCAGCTGTATGAAGCAAAAACCCAGGCCAGAATGATATAGATCAGGCTGAGTGCCAGTAATAATCCCAGCTGCATATCAGCCAGTGTTTCGCGTTGATCTTTATTTTTACCTTCGAAACTGGCAACGACGCCAAACTGACTGATAATCGCGTCTAGTTTGCCCGCTTCCAGGTCGGCAATAATATCATTGGCATTGGCGGAGGACTCATCTAGGTCTGCGGTGACATTAATCGCTAACTGTCCATTAATACGGCTGAGTGAATCTAAGCCACGTTGTGGTACGAACTCCACAATATTGGACAGAGGCGCGGATGACTTATCAGGCAGAATAATGGGCAAGTGTTCCAGTGAGCTTAGACGGTTTCGCTCAGCATCGGGAAGTAGCACGCGCACGGCTATTTCGTCCTGACCGTTATAGAAGCTTTGTGCTTCCACTCCATCGAAGGCTGCCCGCAGTTGCCTGCCGACATGTTGTAGTTTTAATCCTGACGCTTCACCTTCGGGGGTCAATTCGTAGATCAATTGGGATTTACCGAAGGGCAAGTCATCATCTATATTCGACAAGCCGGTATATTGTTTGAGCATGCTTTGTACTTCAAGAGATGCTTGCTTGAGCGTGCTGACATTGTCGCCCGAGAGCTTTATTTCAATCGGTTTCCCTCCGGGGCCGCTGGTGGACTGGTCAATCGAAAATTTCTCAATACCTGCCGGAATGCTGATTTTTTTGCGCCAGGTTTTTATGAATTCGCGGTTAGTAATAGTTCGGGTATCGATAGGGCTCATTTCGACATACAGAGAACCGAACTCATCACCGCTGGTGGGGGCTGAGCTGGTGCGTGTGAAGTTCGCTATCCCGTATTCACGAAAAGCGACCTTGATCAGATTGCCGCCTAATTCTTGCTCTGTTTGTTGAATAGTGTCATCTAAATGCGCCAGGAATTTTTTTACATGGGTGTTATCTGTGCCGGATGTGAACTGCACATTGGCGGTAAAGACTTCACGCTCGACAGACGGGAAAAAAGTGAATTTTACGCGTCCGCCCATCATTAAACCCAGTGCGATAATAAAAATACCTAATGCGCTGGCCACTGTTGTCCAGCGAAAGGTGATAGCTCTCCTGACAAAGCGTCGAAAGGTATGGTCGCGAAAGTGATTGATCCGGGCTTCCAGTGCTAATCGGGTTTTAGATGCGTGCAGATCCGCTTTACTGCGTAAACTATGGTGCAGATGCCCCGGTAGAATCAGAAAACATTCGACCAGCGATGCCAGAATCACACAGATAACTACAATTGGTATATCAATCAGGATGTTGCCAATGGTGCCACCGATAATTAATAAAGGTAAAAAGGCGGCAATGGTTGTCAGAGAGGAGGCTATAACCGGAGACAGCATACGGTGCGCGCCACCTATGGCGGCCGTTAAACCATTTTCTCCCATCTGTAAGTGCGTAAGTGTGTCCTCTCCAACCACAATCGCATCGTCGACAATAATCCCCAGCGCCATGATGAGGCCAAACAGGCTGATCATATTGATTGAGCCGCCGATCATATAAAGCACAGCGAGCGTTGCCATAAAAGAGACAGGGATGCCGACTGTGACCCAAAAAGCGACACGTGCATTGAGAAAGAGGAACAGGATGGCGATGATCAGCACCAAGCCCCCTAAACCATTTTTCAGCAGCAGATCGATGCGAGCCTGCACCTGCATCCAGCGCTCGTCATAGGTGATTAACTCAACACCCTGCGGCAGCTGATCTCTGGCCGTGCTGATCCACGCTTCCATAATCTTGGCGGATTGCAGTGTATCGTCGTTTTCAGTGCGCCTCAGTACCATCAGAATGGCTGGTTGATCTCGATAGCTCAGTTCGACTTGGCTATCTTTAGCGCGCCAATCAATCTCGGCAATATCGCCTAAGCGCACGAGACGGCCGTTGCTGTCAGAGATAACCGGAAGTTGCTTAAAACCTTCTACATCGCGTTGTTGGCTCAAGCTGCGGATCTGTCTGGAACCGTCACTTTTAGCGGCAGTGCCAGCAGGCAAATCAATGCTGCGCTGGCTGATATTGGTAGCGATATCGGATAACGACATGCCGAGTGCATCCAGCTGTGCGGTCGGTACTTGGATGGCGATCTCCTCAGCCGGCATACCGGTAAAGTCAATTTTACGGATCCCTTTATCCAATAGCTCTCTTTCAAAGCGCCGCGCTAATACACGCAACTCGCTGCTGGCGGCGCTATCCGAAGTGATTAGCATGGAGGCAATATTTTCGTAACGGATAATCCGCTGTACGATGGGCTCTTCTGCATCGGATGGCAGAGAGCTGCGGATACTGTCGATCTTCTGTTTGACTTCATCCAATGTGTATTGCACATCGGTATTTTCGGTAAGCTCCAGGCGAATGGAAGCGCGCCCTTGGTTGCTGGTTGAGTAGATAGTATCGATGCCATTTATAGAACGTATCTCTTCTTCTATCGGCAGTATAATAGATCGCTCGACATCTTCGGCCGCTGCACCGCTCCAGATGACATTAATGGTGACAATATCCAGCTCGAAAGAGGGAAAAAACTGGGTGTTAAGCTTCTTTACTCCCCAGACGCCGCCTAAAATCATCAGGATCATCAACAGGTTGGCCGCTACTCTATGTTCAGTAAACAGTGCTGTTAGATTTTGTAACGGACCGTTGTACGTGCGCATCCTTTACTCCGTTATCTTAACGGGCAGGCCCGTGATGGCATTGGGTAGTTGCGTAATGATGAGCTTATCTTCTGCTTTCAGGTTGTCGGACTGAATTAGTATAAGCGGGCCACCGTTGCTGTCGTGTGTATTACCTAACTTGCTGACTATAACCGATTCCAGTTTGCCTTCTTTTACGCGGTAAACCCGATCTGTACCGTACAGGGCGCGGGGTGTTATGCCGATAACATTATCGATTTTGGGCAGAGTCAGGGTGAGTGATAAAGTGCGTCCGGGTTCCGGTATAAATTGCTCGGGATCAAATGCCAGTAATGCATCAACGCCGGTGTTGCTGTTGGTGACTGAGCTGGCCAGATGAGATAAACGCAACGATATATGCTGGTTATCTATCAGGGCAGTCGCCTGCAGCCCTTGGTTTTCTTTTAAGCCTTGGCGGATCCCGGGTAGCATTTTTGAAGGAACTTGAGAGCGAACCTGTAAGGCTGTTGGGTCATAAAGCGTGATCAGAGGATCACCACTTTTCACCCGGTCACCGGTTGCCGTTGTTATCTTTGCGATGCGTGCTGTAAAGGGGGCTTTAATCGCGGTACGCTCCAGGTCCAGAAGTGCCGTATCACGTAATGCGCTCATTTTTTCCTGCTCTGCTTTTAGTTGCGACAACTGAGCGGGAAAAGAGCGGATGGCCTGCTCGCGATTATTGAGCGATAACGCTTGCTGCTGGAGACTTTTTAGCGCGGTATCGAGTTGATCTTGTGAACCTACCTTACGCTTGCTCAGATCTTGGTAGCGGGATACGGATTTATTCGCCAGCGCGTATAGTTTTTTCTCGATGCCTAGCGCGGTTTGGTCAGACTGATATTGGGACTGGGCTGCACTTATTTTGGCGTCTATGCTTTGCAGATCCGCTTCTCGCTGGCGTAGTATCAGCTGCATATCACGAGGATCTAACTTTATCAGCAGGTCATTTTGCCCCACTTCTTCTCCTTCACGACTTAATACTTCCTCAACAAATGCGGTCACCGGTGACGATATTTGTGTCATCTGTGGGGACTCTACCTGTCCGTACAGTACTATTTCGGGACTAAAGCCAGCGAAAGCCACCGGTTGGACCTGCACGCTCCAGAGTTTTTCTTCTACAGTGCGCGCAGGCGCTTGTGGTTTACTGTTTTTAAGAGAGATGAAAATGGCAACGGCCACCGCCAGTGCCACTAAAGGGAGTATCCATGTGAGACGACGCGTAGCCGCTTTGTTAACCACAGTAGGCATATTAATTTAACCTGAAACAGTAGGCCGGCTTACGCGGCCAGAAAAAAGAATCTGTTATGTATTAGCGTTATGTAATGAAATATAGTTTATCTGGTTTTGTGCCGGTGTGGCGGTTTGTTTACGCAACTTTACAATTCTTATCAGCATGATAAGTTATGATCGTTAATACGCCACAATAGTCTGAACAGATCAGTATGCTTCATATCTCCATAAAAAAGGAATACTTCACGTGCGCACAGAATCGGTAATGGGATTGAGTTCTACCGGACTTCACCGGATGGTTTATCATGAGTGGGGCAGCCCGGAAAATGATCGGGTTCTGGTATGTGTGCACGGGCTGGCAAGAAATGGTCGGGATTTTGACGATATCGCCAAATCTTTGTCTCGGGAATATCGTGTGATTTGCCCCGATATGCCAGGGCGAGGTGAAAGTGACTGGCTGGTAAACCCTGCTGATTATGCTATGCCGCAGTATTTATCCAATATTATGGTGTTATTAGCCCGTTTAAATGTTGAAAAAGTAGATTGGTTAGGGACTTCGATGGGCGGTATCATCGGCATGTTGCTGGCCTCAATGCCAAATTCACCGATAAGAAAACTGATCTTAAATGATATTGGTGCGTTTGTGTCCAAGGACTCTTTGCAGCGTATCGGAGAGTATCTCATTCCTCAGTATTTTGAAAACCCGGAGGCTGCAAAAGCCTTTATGCAGGCGACTTATCCCGGCCTGAGTAATTTGAATGAAGCACAGTGGCAGCATCTGACTCAACAGGGGTTCAAAGAGGTGGAACAGGGCTGGACGCAACACTATGATCCGGCTATTGGTGATATGACACGTGCTAATGCTGATCAGGATATTGATCTTTGGCCGGTGTGGCGGGCAATTCAATGTCCACAGATGCTGATCTGGGGGGAGGTATCCGATATATTAACACGCGCGACGGTGGAACAGATGCAGCAGGAAAAGCCGAATATGTCGTTGTATAGCCTTCCCGGTGTTCCGCACGTTCCCTCTTTAATGGAAGAAGCACATATTTATAAAATTACTCAGTGGTTGCGTCATCACTAATCTTTTAAAAGGAGCTTGAATGAGCCTGTTGTCACCTTGGCCTGTTGAACAGTTGTGTTTGACTCATAAAGAGCGCAAAGAAGCGGTTGCGGCAGTGGAGTTGGCGTTTGCGTCGGCGCTGGCTTCATTAAAAGTAGACATCGGTCTTAAGGAGATGTTCGAGTCGCTATATGTTCCGTTAGGTGCCTGGTTGTTATGTCGTAAGCGACAACAAGACGGCCCACTGGTTATCGGGATTAATGGGGCGCAAGGCGCCGGAAAATCGACTCTTTTTAATTTAATTGAAGTGATTCTCAGTGAAGGCTTTGGGCAGAAGGTGGTCGGGTTTTCATTAGATGATATTTATAAAACCCGGCATGATCGTGAGCGCTTGGCTGAAATTGTCCACCCTTTGCTCATCACGCGCGGCGTACCTGGTACACATGATGTTCAGTTGGGCATCGATATTATTAAATCATTAAAGGCCGGCGATCCTGATCGCCCCACAAAAATCCCTGTGTTTGATAAGTCTGTTGATGATCGTTGCCCTACGTCGGTGTGGCAGGAGTGGGTAGGACCGGCGGATGTTATTGTTTTTGAAGGTTGGTGTGTAGGGGCGTTACCTGAGAGTAATGAAACGCTGGATGTCCCGGTCAATACGCTTGAGCGGGTTGAAGATGCTAAGGGAGATTGGCGCCGTTATGTGAACCGGCAACTGGAAGAAAAGTATCAGGAGCTGTTCAGTATGATCGACACTCTGGTCATGCTTAAAGTACCTAATATGGAAGCGGTATATAGCTGGCGCTCTCTGCAAGAGAAAAAACTGGCTGAACGTATTAAATATATTTTTGACAGGCAGCAGCCAACGGATCATCTACGGATTATGAATGAGGATGAAATCGTACATTTTATTCAGCACTATGAACGTCTGACCAGAACGATGTTAGAGGAGATGCCAGGTCGTGCTGATGTAACTTTGTTTCTGAATGAAAATCATAAGATCAGTGATGTGAAAATTAACCGGCCAGTGTCGCTGTGCCGTTAAACCAGAGCTAAAGATAATTTAAAAGTCAGATGTAAAATCCATTAAGGAGAAGAGCCCTGTGCTGAAAAAAATATTACTCATGTCTTTGATTGTTTTGCTGACGGGGTGTCAAACGGCATACTACTCAGCAATGGAAAAAGTAGGCGTACATAAAAGAGATATTCTGGTGGACCGGGTTGAAGAGGCGAGGGATTCACAAGATGACGCGCAGCAACAATTCAAAGATGCGCTGGAGCAGTATCGAGCCGTTGTTCAGTTTAACGGCGGGGAACTGGAAACACTCTACAATCGCCTGAAAAGCGAATATGACGATAGTGTTGATGCTGCAGATCAGGTTTCGGCACGTATAAACAGTGTTGAGCAGGTAGCTGAGGCCCTGTTTGAAGAGTGGCAGGATGAGTTGGAGCAATACCAGAATAAGAGTTTGCGGGCTCAAAGTGAGAAACAACTTAAAGATACACAAAAGCGTTATGCTGAACTGCTGAAAGTCATGAAGCGTGCCGAGCAAAGAATGCAGCCTGTGCTGACAGCGCTAAATGATAATGTGCTCTATTTAAAGCATAATCTGAATGCGCGGGCAGTCGGTGCGTTGAAAGGTGAGTTTGCTGGCATAAGGCAGAATATTGATCGCTTAATCAGCGAAATGCAGCGATCTATCCAGGAATCAGATACATTTATTCGTTCGATGGAAACTCAATAACGCGCTCGTAACCAGGCTTTCAAGTAGCTCCATAAGAAGGTTATATCGGCAATAGGGTGGTGGAAGCTATACCATGAACCACCTTATTGATGGCGCGGTTATTCTTATCAGAAAGAATCCGTGCCATCATATCTTGTAAAGAGATCATTTTGGAAAGGATTCTTTCCGTGCTCAAGTTCGTTTCTCCTGTATCGTTATCGATACTATTGCTCACCAGGAGTAGTTCACCATTGTAGTCACGGCGCTGATTAAGCTGCCAGGCTATAGACTCGAGATTGCGTGCACAGTGGTATAGTTTCTGCTGATCAATCTCATCCAGCATAAAGAATTCATCCTGGAAGTTGTATGAGCGGTGAATCATGCCTGCGATACCGGCCATCAATGCAAATACTCTGTCGCCAGTAAAATCAGGATCAAACGCCAGTGGAATAGCGGTTGTACCATAGGGTGCACCCAGCTCGGCAAAACGAACGGTTCTGGGCATGCTGAAAAGCTGAGATATACGCTTATCAACGGTTGTTTCAGTGGGGGCTTTAGCAAGCTCGCGAGGGTTGAGCTTGTATAGCTTAATGACCAGCGCTTTGGCGAGTATATTGAGCTCTTGCAGGTGAGCATCGGTGACTAAGTCAATATCTGACTTACCAAAATTTTTGAGATTAAACCCTCGAACCTTCCCCTGCTGACAGCCTGCTAACAGGCTAATTAGCAGGCTGAAGAGGATAAAACGGGTACATGTTGCCATCTCAATGGCCCTCTTTAGATTTCATCGATATTAAAAATATCTCCTGACTTTGCAGGCTCACTATCTGGTGGTGAGGTAAAGCTTAATCCTCCACCAATTATGGTTTCTAAGCTATCCGCCTTAACGTTGATGCCGCCAAACAGTGAAATATCCATTTTTACGCCGCTGATGTTACGGAACAGACTGTCAGAGCGCACAAAGAGCGCGTACTCAGGTTTGATATTGATGTAAATCTCTACATTTTGACCATTGTTGGTGAGGTCGTAGCCTGTTACTGACCCGACGGGGACCTGGCGGTAAAATATCGGGCTGCCTTTGAATAAGGAACCTAAAGAGGGAGCGTGAATGACCAGATTTAGACCGGTTTTGTTTTGAAATGCCGGTGCTTTAGATGAACCGTTAAAGCTGAATGTGGCAGGTCCATCACCCGATAATGCTTCAATATAGTTCCCGGTTAATATGCCTGCAGGGTGATCAATGCCGCTCAAGCGGATAGTCGGTGCTACCACCCAGAAGAGGCTGTTTTTACGAGCAAGGAAATGTCCATCCCTGAAAAGGTCAATGTTAACCCGGAGTGCTTTCCCATCATTGACTACGGCTACGTTTACTACCTTTCCTATCGCTTGCCCGTTATAACGAACATCGCTATTGGGCTGGATGTTTTTGCCAATGGGGAATGTCACCTGAATCCCAAGCGGCTGCTGTTTGCTGGTAGTCCGATCCTCATACAGTGTGAACAGGTGGTTAGGCTTGATGGCGGCACCTGAATGATCTGTTTCAAAGGCAATGCCGCCGGATATGAGTGTTTTAAGTGACTCTGAGCGAATACTCATTTTTTGCAATGAGAAGTTGGCTTTAATGCCGCTGGCATTCCAGAAGCGGCTGCCTTCATTGAGGAGGTGGCTGTAGGCGGGGTCAATAAACGCATACAGAGTGACACCTTTTCCATCTTTATTAAGTACCGTTTGGGCTATTTCACCGACAGTGATCTGTTTGTAGAGAACGGGATCTCCTGCTTTGAGTGAGCCGGACTCTAAACTGTGTAAGCGTATTTTGAGGGCGTTCTGAAAACGCTGGTCCGTCAGCACACCTTGCTGGGATGCTTGATGGTAGTCGCTGTAGAGTGGGTAGGGGGTGGTTTTTATAGCGTTTTCTGCTGTGGCTTTTTTTGTTTGAGGTGGATTGAAAAAAGCGATTCCACCACGAAAAATCGCTGCGGCGGACTCAGTGTGTAGCTCAATACCATCAATGTCAGCCGTCAAGTTAACACCACTGGCGTTCCAGAATCGGCTGTTACTTTGGAGTAAATGGGTGTAGCGCTGTTCAATGGCCGCATGGATGATGACCTGCTCACCTTTGGAGTCCAGCTCGTAATTGATCACTTCACCGACAGGCAGCTGACGGTACAGAATCGGAGATCCTTTGGAAATTGAACCGAGTTGGTCGGTGCGTAACTCAATGGCCTTTCCTTGGCTTAATTGGCGTTTGGTCGGAGCGATCTGAAGTGCTGTGAATGATCTTTTTTCAGTACCTTGGCCGGGCTCTAGTTCAATATAACTGCCCCGTAGTAGGGTGCCAATATTGCCTAGATTCTCTATGGATATTTCAGGTTTTTGTAACCAGAAAAGCGACCCCTCTTTGAGCAGATCTTGTGCACGGGGATCTATTAATAAAATCGTATCCAGATGTTTAAAATCATCCGTAAGAGTTATCTGTTTAACACGACCTATTTGGATACCTCGGCTTTGCACTATCGCGCCTTCACGAAGCTCTGTGGCGCCTGGAAATCTTAACGTCACCTCAATACCATCTTGTGCTGCTTCATAGTCATCATAGAGAGGTAGGATTTGGCTATTCTTGACGGGCGAAGCGGTTTCATCAGGTGTGGAGAAGTGGATTCCGCCCGCAATAATTGAAGCCAGAGATCCGATTTGGATATCAATTTTTGAAAGATCCGCTTTTATTTTGATGCCACTGGCATTCCAGAAGCGTGTATTTTCCTTGATTAGGTAGGTGAAGCGGGGTTCGATATAGGTTTCGATCAATACCTGTGTGCCATCTGCGGCGAGGGCATGGCTAAGGACTTCGCCGACTTCAATATCACGAAAATAAACTTTCGCTCCCTGATACACAGAGCGGGCGCTGTCAGAAGTGAGTGTGATGTAAAGACCGCTAGCGTTCTTGATGGGCGGAGGCGGTTGGTCGAGCGCCTCGAATGAACGCTTTTGTATCCCTTTTTCACCAGGCTGGAAGCTGATATAACTTCCTGAAAGGAGTGTTTCAAGCCCGCGTACACCGGATAACGATACCTGGGGTTTGACTAGCCAGAACTGAGCTTGATCGGTGAGAGTTTTTTCGGTTTGGGGCACCATCTCTATGAGTGCCTTGATACGTTGAAGGTCGTTATCAATCTTGAGCTCTTTTACCACGCCTGTGGGTAATCCTCGATAGAATACTTTGGTTTTATTGGCTTCTAAGCCTGCGGCAGAATCGAAGATTACCTCGATAATAATGCCTTTGCCGTCGTAATTTTTATAGACAAGCCAGCCGGCAATGATGGCAGCCAGTAACGGCAAGAACCAGATAGCAGATGGAAGATGGCGACGTGTAATAGTCGGGTCATGATCACTCATGGAAAGACCTCAAGTTGTTCCAGATGTTTATCCCAGATTAAGCGGGTATCAAAGCTGTTGGCGGCGAGCATCGTTAAAATAACCGCTGCAGCAAATGCCGTCGCGCCGGTGTTGCCGGTGACGCTGGCTAGATTGCCGAGCTGTACAATGGCGGCCAGTATGGCAACTACAAAAATATCCAGCATCGACCAGCGTCCAATCCATTCAACGAAATGGTACATCAGCATTTTCTGGCGCATATTGGTGGTCCAGCCGAATTGAACGGTCAATAACAAAATAATGAGACCGACTATTTTCAGGATAGGGATAATAATAGACGCCGCCAAAACCACAAAGGCGATGCCTAGCATACCATGCTCAAGGAGTTGCATAACACCTTGCATAATGGTGGCGGGATCTCCCTGCCCTAATGACCTGAATGTCATAATAGGTAATAAATTCGCTGGCAGTAACATGACCATTGAAGCGAGCAGCAGAGCCCAGGTATAGGCAATGGAGTGAGGCTTACGACGGTGCAGGCGGGTTCCGCAGCGTGGACACCTCTTTTTGTCATCTTTTATCGGGGCCGGCTTATCGCAGTGATGACAGAGAATAATGCCTTTAGTGAGCGCTGAGTGCTGCATTATCTTCTCTCCAGTTGCTCAATACGCCGCCAGAAACGATGTCGGTCGAGTTGGGTTGATGTTAGTAATGTCATGATAATTAACCCGGTCAAGCTATAAAGTCCGATACCGGGTGTTACATCCGCTACATCAATTAATTTCACGATAGAAACAAGAATCCCTAACATGTAAATTTCAAGCATCCCCCAGCTGTCCAGCTGTTGATAGCTGCGCATAGACCAGGCGAGTAGAGGAGCACGTTTATGCATCAAGAGACAGGCACTTAAATAGGTCATTAATAACAGCTTCATGAAAGGCACAATAATGGCTGACATCAGAACCAGAGCAGAGACCATGAATAGATGGCTATCATAGAGTGCCACAACTGATGTGAAAATGGTTTCGGATTGAGACAGTCCGAGAGTTTCCAGAGTTAAAATAGGAAAAATATTTGCAGGGAAAAAAAGAATTAAACCGGCAACGGCTAAAGCAAGCGTCCATTCAATAGAGTGGTGTTTACTGGAAACAATCAGCGATTGGCAACGCGGGCAGTGTGCTTCATGCCTATCCGGTATAGCGCGACGATTCATCAGCAGGTCGCACTCAGGGCAGACCCAGTATTTCCCCGGCTGTAGCGATACTATTTCCTTGTCTATCATATGTCTCTATTGATGCCTTTTAATCATGTCGCAGTATGCCAGAAATTACTCTGCAATGGCTATTGGCAGAAAACAGTGTATATGCAGCTGTATGGTTGGAAGCTTTTGGTTATAGTAGGCCGCTTATACAGGAGATAGATAATGTCTGATACCGCGGGTGATTTTACCCAACTGCGTCGTGAGTATGTATCCCAAGGGATAGCAGATAGTACCTTGGATGCTGATCCCTTTAAACAGTTTACAGAATGGTTTGATGTGGCATGTCGGGTGCGGCCTGATGATGCCACATCTATGACGTTAGCAACCGCTAATAATCAGGGTATGCCATCCGCCAGAATTGTTCTGTTAAAACATTTTGATGCGGATGGTTTTGCCTGGTACACCGATTATCAAAGCCAGAAAGGTCAGGAGTTGCAAGAAAATCCTCAGGCTGAGATTTTATTCTACTGGTATGGTCTGGAAAGGCAGATACGAATACAGGGACATGTAGAGAAATTGTCTGCAGATCAGGCAGATACCTATTTTCATCAGCGCCCTTTCGGTAGCCAGTTAAGTGCTGCTGCTTCCGAACAAAGCCAGCCGGTAGCGTCGCGCCAGGTGTTAGAGGAGCGTGTGGCTCAGTTGGAAGCGCAATTTACAGAGCAAGAAGTGCCTTGTCCGCAGCGCTGGGGAGGCTATCGCTTGATACCTGAAAGATTTGAGTTTTGGCAGGGGCGTGAAAACCGCCTGCATGATCGTTTTCAATATCGCTTGTCAGATAATAACTGGATCATTGAGAGGCTGCAGCCATGATAGGTAGTGACATGATAATGGTGGAAACACAGCCTGCTTGCGATGCTGTGATTATTTGGATGCATGGACTGGGGGCGGATGGTTCTGATTTTCCACCAACGATCCCTTATCTGAAGTTACCAAAAGAGTTGGCGGTACGTTTTTTGTTTCCCAATGCGCCAGAGCAAGCGGTGACGATTAATGGAGGTATGGTGATGCGTTCTTGGTACGATATTCTGAGTATGAATATTGGACGTGAGATTAGTGAAGCACAATTGCAAACGTCGGTTGACGATATTTCAGACATAGTGACGCAGCAAATTGAATCGGGAATAGCGCCGGAACGTATTCTGTTGGTGGGCTTTTCACAAGGTGGCGCAGTGGCTTACGAAACAGGGTTAAGTTATCCGGCTAATTTGGGGGGAGTCGCCGCGATGTCAACGTATCTGCCGCGTCCTGTTGAACAGATCAAGAGTCTGGCTTCGCCATCCATGCCATTGCTCTCCTTGCATGGTGAATACGATGATGTTGTGCCGCTGGCCTTGGGCGAAAGCGCCGTTATGCAGTTGAAGCAAAAAGGTTATCAGCCTGATTGGCAGACATTCAAAATGGCGCATGAAGTGTCAGTAGAGTCTTTAGCGGTATTGGGGCGTTGGATAGCACAGCGACTAAGTAATAAAGGGAGTTTGTAATGTACATTTCCGATAATGCAGTTGTTTATTTTCATTACGCTTTGATTAATGAGCAGGGTGAAGTAGTAGATGGCAGTAAGGGTGGTGAACCTATCCCTTACCTGCATGGTTGTCACAATATTGTGCCCGGGCTGGAAAAGGCGATGGAGGGTCGTGCCGCCAAGGATCATTTCAGAGTTTCGCTAACGCCACTCGAAGCATATGGTGAAGTCGATGACGAGAAAATTTACGATGTTGAGCGTAAATTGTTTGCTGATATGCCTGAGCTTTCTGTTGGTCTGATGTGTCATATGACCAACGAGGCTGGTGAAGATGAAGTCGTCACTGTGATTGAGATCGAAGAGGATCTGGTCACAGTCGATGCCAATCATCCCTATGCAGGGCAAAGCCTTACCTTTGATGTTGAAATCATATCGGTAAGAGAAGCAACTCCGCAGGAGTTACAAGCAGGCCAGGCAATCGCTGTTTAGTCGTTGCATTATCAGGCGTTTGTTTCTTCAAACGCCTTTATACTTTTTCTCGCCATTCTAACTCCCCTATATGAACATTTAGCCATTCAAAGCCAATTTTGCGGGCAACCGCTGCTGCCCCGTCGAGGCTTTTGAACTCCCTTTCTTTTTTACTGCGTTGTAGATCCAGCGTAATGACGTTGTTGTCTTTTGCGATAAATTTCAGCGTCCATCCTCGTGACATGGCAATTGGCGTTGCCTGACAAGATTCAAACACTCCCGCATTAAAAAGAAGTCTTATTTCTTTCTCTTGCATCGTCTTAATCTCCATATGATTAATCTTAATTATTATATGATAAGTCTATAATAAACATAGACTTATCTCAAGTAATTATTGAATAATCAACACGTGTAACTTGTTGTTTTTAAAAGAGTTTTTTATATTAATTTAAATATTTTTGTTCATAAAGAAGATGATTTTAACTCGTTGTTTTTTAAAGATTTTTTTAAGATTGTCATTATGTGATTTTTTCATCAATAATTAAATTTGTATGATTAAAATCATATTTAAAGTTTTCAAATAACTATTTTGATGGTTTTTATGAATATACTGATTAAGCGCCAGGGGTGGGGGTGTTAAGTTTTATAAAAAACAATGACGTCCTTTTATCGTGAAAACTCAAAGGTTTTATTAATAAATGCCGATGTGTGTCCCTGATGTTCAGGATTTGGGCTATCTTTTAATAAGTTAACTAAGGAGATATAAGTCATGGTCTTGCCTGAGCACCTGACTATTATTGAAATAGCGGGTTGGAAAGAGAAGTTTATCTCGCAGATGGAGAGTTCGTCTGTGCTTGAATTAGATGCCTCTAAGTTGAAAAAAATTGACTCGGCGGGAGTCCAGTTGCTTTTTGCGGTAAGGCAAGCGCTACAGCAAAAAGGGGGGGATATTTGCTGGGTAGGGACGTCAGGCCTTTTAGCCAGGAATGCCGATTGGTTAGGTATGTGTGAAGCTTTAAATATCCCGCGATAGATTTGGTTTTTTGGAGATTTTAGATGACAACAGTATTGGTTGTTGATGATTCAGCATCTTTGCGCAATATGGTGGTTTTTACTTTGAAGCAACAGGGGTATGACGTTGTAGAAGCCGCTGATGGGCAGGAGGCGTTAAATAAGGCAAAAGAGATTGTATGTGATCTGGTCTTAACGGATGTCAATATGCCGATAATGGATGGGATAGTGTTGTGTGCTGAACTGCGAAAGCTGCCTTCGTTTAAATTCACGCCTATTCTCATACTGACGACAGAGAGCTCTTCACAGATGAAGGAAAAAGGAAGAGGTGCAGGTGCAACTGGTTGGTTGGTAAAACCTTTCAACCCAGACACTCTATTATCAACCTTGAAACGTGTTGTGCGGTAAGTCGTTATGAGTATAGATCTGTCCCAATTCATCCCAACATTTCTGGAAGAAAGCTTCGAAGGGTTAGAGGTCATGGAATCAGGCCTGTTGAATCTGGATGCGGAGGATTCAGAAGCGATCAATGCAATATTTCGGGCTGCGCATTCAATTAAAGGTGGCGCCGGTACTTTTGGGTTTTCGCATATAACGGATTTTACTCATGTTGTTGAAACACTTATGGATGAGCTTCGTGCAAAGCGCAGACCTTTTACTGAAGCTTTACAAGGTCTGTTGTTATCATCGGTTGATTGCATTCGTTTGTTACTTGAAGCCGCACGCGATAACACTGACTGTACAACCCCACAGGTTGATCAGATATTTCGTCAGTTGGAAGCCGTTTTAGCAGGGGCAGAGGTTGCACCTTCTTTGCTGAATAATGAAAAATCTGAGATTACTGATAGCCCCAGTAAAGATAATGATAGCCTGCCAGAAGAGGGCTCTTCAGTGGATGAGGTCCATTGTATTGGGTGGCATGTTGAATTTGTACCGGCCCCTCATTTGTTGATGACCGGAAATGAACCGATCTTGATGGTGGCCGCATTAGCAGAATATGGTGAGCTGGAGATACATGCCTGTACAGCCAGTGTGCCTGCGCTCGTTGATTTAAATCCCGAAGAGCTTTTTCTGTTTTGGAAAATTGATTTATATAGTGACTGTGACGAGGCGGACGTTCGCGAAATATTTGAGTGGGTAGAAGATGATTGTGAACTAACAATAACTGCTATCGTCAATACACAACCGTCTGATAAATCAAAGTCTGATCCTCTTTTCCAAAAACCTCCTGTTAGCCCTTCTAAAAACCGAAGTGATGTGCCCGTTGGCGTAGCGAATGAAACGCCAGTAGTCGAGACACTTGCCGTTGAATTGTCTGGTGCCGGAACCTTGGTGCCTGATGTTCAAACCACCATGCTTGCTGTCGAAAAGGAAGGAGCGCTGCAGCCCGCTGTAAAATCCAAAGATATTGTTAGGAAAAATCAGAGTGATGCCGCTTCTATTAGGGTCGGTATTGATAAAATTGATGGCCTGATCAACCGAGTTGGCGAGTTGGTTATCACGCAGTCGATGTTGGGGCAAATCGGTTCTGAACTAGCGGATGTAGAGCACCCTAGTGTTGAACGATTGAATGATGGGTTACTGCAGCTGGAAAGAAATACCCGTGATCTTCAGGAAGAGGTGATGCGGATTCGGATGTTGCCTATTAGTTTCGTTTTTAATCGCTTTCCGCGTTTGGTGCATGATGTCAGTAGCCAGCTAGGCAAAGAGGTTGAACTTATATTATCCGGCGAACAGACGGAACTGGATAAAACTGTGATGGAAAAAATTGGCGATCCGTTACTGCATCTGATTCGCAACGCACTCGATCATGGTTTGGAAACGCCACAACAACGGGTTGCTGTTGGTAAACCGGAAACCGGAACTGTTCATCTTAACGCTTACCACCAAGGTGGCTTTATCATTATTCAGATTAAGGATGATGGCCAGGGCTTAGATACGCGACGGATACGTGAAAAAGCACTGGAAAAAGGATTAATCAGTAGCGATCAGGTGCTTAGTGAGTCTGATATCCATGATCTGATCTTCTTGCCAGGTTTTTCAACCGCGGTTGAAGTCAATGACCTTTCTGGCCGAGGTGTTGGCATGGATGTTGTGCGTCGAAATATTGAGTCATTGGGCGGCCATGTTTCGGTTGTCTCAGAAGCAGGTATCGGGTCTTCATTCACGGTTACCCTGCCCTTAACGCTCGCTATTTTAGATGGGCAACTCATAAAGCTCCGGCAGGAGGTGTATGTCATCCCATTGGTATCAATTGTTGAGTCTATCTGGGTCTCTGCCGAAGCGCTTAATGCAGTGGCCGGCCAGGGGCGATTATTTTTATTCAGGAATGAATATGTGCCAGTTATTCACCTTGGTACTTTATTCGGTTTTGATGAGCCGCCTAAGGATTTTTCCAGCAGCTTAATGGTTATTGTTGAGGGCGGCGGGAAAAAGGCGGGTTTGATTGTCGATGAACTACAAGGTCAGCAGCAGGTTGTTATTAAAAGTTTAGAAACTAATTATAAGCGAGTTGATGGTTTTTCCGGAGCTACGATACTGGGAAATGGCCAAGTGGCTCTGATTATTGATGTGACCAGTTTAATTAAAATGGGATTAGATAGCGCTAATAAAAAGCGGCCACTCAGGTATAAAAGTGATGCTGATTCTCAGCAAAGTAAGGTGAGGGTATGACGGAAGAAGAAGCGATTTTATCCTGTGAAAGCAGGCAGTTTCTTACCTTTATTTTAGCAGACGAAGAGTATGCACTGGATATTTTGCGGGTGCAGGAAATTCGCGGCTGGATGCCAGTGACTAGAATACCTGGTACACCTGGCTACATGAAAGGTGTGCTTAATTTGCGTGGAGAGATTATTCCTATCATTGATCTGCGTGAACGCTTTGGTTTTGAAAGAAAGAACTATAGTAAAACCACAGTGGTGGTGGTTGTCTGGATTAAAAGTGCAGAACGCCAACGGAGTATGGGCTTGGTGGTTGATGCGGTTGCTGATACTTACAATATTTTAAATAGTGATATTGCACCTGCGCCGATGATGGGTGAAGGGCTGGATCCTAAGTTTATCGAAGCGTTGGCAACGGTCGATGAGAAAATGGTGATTTTGTTGGATATTGATTATCTGCTTAATTCTGATGCCCTTGCGTGTGCTCAGGCAGGATATCTAAATGATTAAGTACGGGTTGATTTTTGATAAAAACGAATGGGATATACGTGTGCTTTTTAAGGAGTGCTTGTAATGAAAATTAATTTGCCAGTAACAGATCAAGAACGGCATGTAACGCCGGGGCAGGAGCTGGTTACTCAAACTGACCTTAAAGGGCGAATTACTTATGTGAATCCTGCTTTTATCCAAGTGAGTGGCTTTAGTGAAGAGGAGCTGGTGGGGCACAATCATAACGTGGTTCGCCATCCGGATATGCCGCAAGAGGCGTTTGAAGACTTGTGGTCGACTCTTAAGCTAGGGCGCCCATGGTGTAAAATGGTGAAAAACCGTTGCAAGAACGGGGATTTTTACTGGGTAAAGGCGAATGTGACACCGGTTTATAAAAAAGGGCAAATCGTTGGCTATATGTCAGTCAGGACATCTCCAACGGATGTCGAGCGACACTCAGCGGAAGTGCTATATACCAAATTGCGCAGTAAAGAAGCGAGGCTGTCAGACCCGAGTAAAATACCAACCCAAGTGCTGGATAAAAAATTATATAACTGGGCATTAATTTCTGTAGTTGTGATGTTGGTTATCAGTGCCGGGTTGTATGGTTCTGGCCAGTCAATGTTGATAGCTTTGGGGCCTTTCGCTGCTTTTTGTATCATGCTTTACGGATCTGTTTCCTGTATCCGTAAATATGTAAAGCAGCCGCTAAATGAAACCATCTCTACTTTAAAAAGAGTCAGTGAAGGCGATTACCATACCGATATAGAGGTCGAAAATGAGGGCGAAATGGGTGACCTCAATCGAGCAGCGAAATCACTTGCGATCAAACTTGGATTTGAAATAAATGAGTCACGCCTCGAAGCGTTACGTTCGAGTCGCATTACCCAGGCACTGGATAGTGTGTCGTCTAATGTGATGATGGCTGACCCAAGTGGCCGGATTATCTATGTTAACGATGCCATTCTTAATATGTTCAGTATTGCGCAAGACGATATCTGTACAGATCTTCCGGACTTTGATTATAAAAAAATACTGGATGGGAATATTACTGAGTTTGATACTCACTCTTCAGGTCGCGAGGAATTACTGGCAGCATTAGAAAACTCGTCCCGCAGCAAAGTGAAAGTTGGCGGCCGAACTTTTATTTTGGAGGCTAACCCAGTGCTTGCTCCCAATAAAGAGCGCTTGGGGACAGTGGTTGAGTGGCGAGATCTGACCGACCAGTTGCAGGCTGAAGAAGCGATAGAGAAACTTATTCAAGATGCATCCCGTGGTGATCTAAGTCAACGGCTTGATGATTCGGCTTATGAAGGTTTTATGCAAAATATAGCATCCGGCGTGAATCAGATGCTGGATACCGTTGTTGAACCGATGCGAGAAGCGAAACGTGTTTTAGTTGCACTAGCTGATGGAGATCTGACGCAGAACATGCAGGGAAATTTTTCAGGTGAATTTGCTGAATTAAATGATGCCCTGAGCAGTTCGATGAGCAAGCTTCAGGATATGGTTAGTGAGATTCGTTCGGCAGGAGCCAATATCACGACGGGGGCATCTGAAATAGCGCATGGGAATGCGACATTAAGTCAGAGAACTGAAAGTCAGGCTATCAGTTTGCAGGAAACGGCGGCAAGCATGGAACAGATGACGAGTACGGTTAAACAAAATGCTGAAAATGCCCAAGAAGCCAGCCGGTTGGCTGAGCAGGCAAAAGTTCTGGCAGATGACGGTAGTGCTATCTCTGAAAAAGTTGTCAACTCGATGGGTGATATCAGCAAGAGCTCTAAAAAAATCGCGGAAATTATTGGCGTTATCGATGAAATTGCATTTCAGACCAACCTACTTGCTTTGAATGCAGCCGTTGAAGCCGCTCGTGCAGGTGAGCAGGGCAGAGGGTTTGCTGTCGTTGCTGCCGAAGTGAGAAATTTGGCGCAACGCAGTGCGAGTGCCGCCAAAGAAATTAAACACCTGATCAGTGACAGTGTCGAAAAAGTAGAAGAAGGTGGCCGTTATGTTGATGAGTCGGGTCGGGCGCTGCATGAGATAATGGAAGGTGTTCTGAAAGTGTCATCTATTATCCATGAGATTGCGCAGGCTAGCCGGGAACAGGCCAGCGGAATTGAGCAGGTGAATACGGCCGTTACGGCGATGGATGAAGGTACACAGCAGAATGCTGCATTAGTTGAGCAGGTTGCCGCGGCATCGGAATCAATGGATGAGCAGGCGCAGCAGCTACAGCATTTAGTTAATGTATTCAAAGTGAATGAATTTTTGCAGGAAAATACGTTGAAAGCAGCGCCCATTAAGATAAAAAGTAATATTTGGAACACCGACCCCTCAGCAGCAGTTGTGACTCCTATAAAAAATGCAGATAGAAAAGAAGCGATTGTGATGAAAGAGACACCTGATGACTCAGAATGGGAAGAGTTTTAATCATTGGCTACCCGGCAGTTAGGTTTGTGAAGGACGTTAATATGTTAGTAAAGGACGATACTGCCGGTGTGGTTGGGCGTGAGTATGATTTTTCAGATCAGGACTTCGAAATAGTTCGTGAAAAACTCTATGCTCATGCGGGTATTGCCCTATCGGACTATAAAAAAGATATGGTCTACAATCGTTTGATTCGGCGTGTACGGGCTTTGTCGCTTAGTAGTTTTGCTGAATACTTTTTTTATCTTGAAAGGAACTCAGAAGAATTTTCATTTTTCATCAATTCGCTGACGACTAATTTGACGGCTTTTTTTAGAGAGGGCCATCATTTTGAGTTTCTGAAAAATGTCATTTTACCCGAAGTGGATGCCAGCGAATCTAAACGCCTGCGCATATGGTCGGCAGGCTGTTCGATGGGAGAAGAGCCATATAGCTTGGCGATGGCGTGCCTTACCTCGGCTGTAGATGTCCGCGATTGGGATATCAAGGTTCTGGCAACAGACATTGATTCTGCCGTTTTACATACGGCAAAAACAGGTGTTTATGCGTTGGATCGAATTGAGTCTATAGCGCCGGAAATTAAAACATGCTTCTTTAGAAAAGGAATAGGCGCACACTCAGGAATGGTCCGGGTTACAAAGGAGCTGCGTCAATTGATCACGTTTAAAGAGTTGAATCTCATGCATTCTTGGCCAATGACAGGGCCGCTCGATGTAATTTTCTGCCGAAATGTGATGATCTACTTTGATAAAGCAACGCAAGCGGCTCTCTTGGAGAGAATGGCTAACATACTCAAACCCGGAGGTTTTCTATTTGTTGGGCATTCTGAGTCGCCTTTTCGTTTGACTAAAAGATTTAAGCTTATAGGGCATACAATTTATCAAAGGGTGAGTTGAGATGTCTGACCGTAAAATAACCCAGAGCAGAGAGTCTCCGCAGGCATCGTTACCGGGGTTTGAGCACTTTAACAGGTACTGGTTACAGCAGCGTTCTTGTTTTGCGGTGAAAATAAAACCGGGGGAGTTTTATGTCACCAATAATCATGAGGCGATTACAACCGTTCTCGGGTCATGTGTCACGGCGTGCATCCGGGATCCTGTGACCGGTATTGGTGGAATGAACCATTTTCTCTTACCTGATACGGATGATCATCGAAACACTCCTTTCTCTGACTCTGCACGTTATGGTGCTTTTGCCATGGAAAAACTAATTAACGAAGTGTTAAAGCATGGCGGATATAAGCAGCGATTGGAGGTGAAAATAGTCGGCGGAGGGAGAATGGTGCGTGGTATGACTCACATAGGTGATCAAAATGTCAAATTTGTAATGCAATACCTGGAGGATGAGGGGCTTGATATTACATCAGCTGATATAGGAGGTGAGCATCCCCGAAGCGTGGTTTATCTTCCTCGGGAGGGGCGCCTGCTGGTGAGGAAACTGGAAACACTTTATAACAGTCAGCTACTTGAAGCTGAAAGCAGGCTGAAACAGCAGTTGGCCTCATCGCACACTGGGGGCACAGTAGAGTTATTTTGAGTGATAAGGAAGCGTGTTGATGGAGCGAGTGAAAGTCTTAATAATCGATGATTCGATGCTTGTTTGTCAGGTTATAACAGGTATTTTATCGAACGATCCTGCTTTTGAAGTGGTCGGAGCTGCGCATGATCCGTATGAAGCGCGTGAAATGATTAAAGTGTTAAAACCGGATGTATTAACACTTGATATTGAAATGCCCAGAATGGATGGAATTACTTTTCTGCGTAATCTGATGCGCTTGCATCCACTGCCTGTGATTATGCTCTCAACGTTTACCGCTCAAGGTGCGGATGAAACCTTACAGGCATTGGCTTTAGGTGCCGTTGATTATATGCAAAAGCCAATACTTGGCCCTCAAGGTATCGCCGCAGCGGAGTTTTCAGCAGAGCTCAAAGAAAAGCTTCAAGCAGCGGCAGGTTTGAAGAGTAAAATAGCCATTAGTCTACGCCCCACAAATTATAAAGAATCCGCGTCTATACTTGAAAGACTGAATCTGAAATCAGAGCAGAGACAACGAGTGATTGCTATTGGAGCATCTACCGGTGGAACAGAAGCGTTGCAAGATCTGCTTTCGGTACTCCCTGTTGACACCCCTCCTATTGTTATAGCCCAGCATATATCAGCTTCTTTCAGTTCTCGGTTGGCCAGCCGGATCAACCACAAGAGTGCTATTTCAGTAGTTGAGGCAATAAATGGGCAGAGACTCGAAGCCGGTGTTGCTTACCTCGCCCCAGGTGGCCGGCACTTGAAAGTTGAAAGACAGGGCGCTTTTTTAGTTTGCAAAGTAGAAGATAGCGAACTGGTTAATCGTCACAAACCGTCGATTGGCGTCCTGTTTGATTCTTTATTAAGCGCAGAGGTTGATGTGGCAATAGCTATTTTGTTAACGGGGATGGGTAGTGATGGGGCGGAGGCGATGCTCAGACTAAAAGAAGCCGGTGCGCATACTATCGCTCAGGATGAAGAGAGTAGCTTAATCTGGGGTATGCCCGGATCAGCGGTTAAATTAGGAGCGGCTATTGACGTGTTACCGTTGAATAAAATTTCGCAGTCATTAGTAGACTGGTTGCGAAAACTATAAGCCTATCGTTAGAACTAATGGATTTGAATGATGAGTAAATATATTGGGATAGTAGCATTAGGTTTTTTTGGACTTTTACTGATCATTGCTGAATGGGTGGGCGTTTCTGGTTTACGTTGGGGAGCGGAGGCTGGTTTAATTTTTGGTTTGATTTTTTTTGTTTATCAATCACGTAAAGATCAGGTCAATATGACCGAAAATCATGGATCACAACTTTTGGCTGCAGAACAACTCAACAGTATTCAGCCGGTGTGTGAAGAAGTTAAACAGATATTAAGTCATGAAGCTGTTGTCATTGATCAGGAAGCTGTGCGTATTGATGCCATTATTAAAGAAGCTGTACAGGTTTTGGGAGACAGTTTTCAGAATATAAATATGTATTCTGATCAGCAACGAAGCCTGATAAATGAATTGATTCGTAAGACAAACCATAGTGAAAACGAAGATAAGGGTGATCACTTCAACATGCCGGTTTTCTTATTTGAGACGGGCAACATTCTTGATCAGTTTGTCGATATGATGATGACCATGAGCCGCAATAGTCTAGACACGGTCCACCATATAGATGATATGGTCAGCCAATTGGATGGCATATTTAAATTGATTGAAAATGTCGAGGGGCTGGCATCACAAACTAATTTATTAGCTTTAAACGCGAGTATTGAAGCAGCACGTGCCGGGGACGCTGGGCGTGGGTTTGCAGTGGTTGCTGATGAAGTGCGTTCTTTGTCTATTAGTTCCGCAGATTTGAATTGCCAGATTCGCGATCGTATAACGGTCGCAAAAGAAACCATAACCAAGTTGCATACAACGGTATCCGAAATTGCGGCGACAGATGTATCAGATACATTAGCGACCAAAGAGCGCGTTGGTTTAATGTTGGCAAAAGTTGCTGATATTAACAATTATGTGGTTGAGCATGCCGGTTTGATGAATGTGTTAGGTGAGCAGTTAGATGGTGCCATTAATGATGCGATTCGCTCTTTACAGTTTGAAGACATTTCATCACAGGCGTTGGCATCCCTGCATAACAATATCAACACATTAACTCAAGTTGCTGATGAGATGCATCAGATTAAGTTTGATGACCCTGAACGGATGAACAATCAGTTCAAAGACTTGTCTCGCCGTTGTCGTACCTTACGGGAGGAAGCTATATCGAAAAGTGCCGCCCGCAGTGTGACTCAAAAGGGTATAAAGGCTGGAGAAGTAGAGATTTTTTAAGGGACTCTTTTACTGAAGGACTAGTCAGCATGAAAACTAACCAGATATATAAAAAGAGAAGTAGATATGCCCATAAACAGTGCAGTATCCAGCGATAAAAAGCGGGTTATGATTAATATTACCGATCGCTTTGATTATGGATTACATCAGTCTTTTCGTAACAGTTATCAAACAGTAGATGGCGTGGGTGTTATTTATTCCCTTAACCTGAGTCAAGCAACCTATATGGATAGTTCTGCTCTGGGAATGGTTTTGTTGTTGAAAGAGCACGCTGAGAAAAAGGGAGGCAGTGTTATTATTTGTAAGCCACATCCTGCGGTTGCAAAAGTTCTTAAAATTGCCAACTTCGATCGCTTCGTGACTATTCAAGCCTAAGTAGCGAGAAGTAAGTAGTGAACCCGATTAAAGCCAATGGTACCGATAAGCTGATTGATACAGGCAAGGCGCTGGTAGTTGATGATCAATTGATCAATCGTGAGCTGTTACAGACAATGCTGGCGGCTATTGGTTTTGACGTTATCTTGGCAAGCGACGGGCAGGAAGCTGTTGATCTGTTTGTTCAGCATTTGCCTTCGTTAGTCCTGATGGATATTGAAATGCCGCAGATGGATGGCATTGAAGCAACGCGATTAATTAAAGAGGCTGCCGGAGAAACATTTGTACCGGTTATTATTATTAGTGGGTTGGAGGGTGATGAAGTTATTCGTCGCAGTATCGAAATGGGGGGTGATGATTTTATTCATCGTCCGTTTTCATATGAAGTATTACGTGCAAAAGTCAAAGCGATACAACGAATCAGTGATCTTTATCGAGAAGTGCAGCGTTTATACGAGCTAAGACGGCATGAAGAAAGTGTCGCAGAAGAAATTTTCAGTAATGCGATAGAGCAGGACAATATAACATTTGATCAGATTAAACTGCGTAAAAGGCCCGCTTCTATCTTCAGTGGTGATGTACAAATAACGGCGATTAGGCCCAATGGAGATATCAATATTCTGCTGGGTGATTTTACCGGGCATGGTCTTACATCAGTGGTCGGAGCTCTGCCACTGGCTGAAACTTTTAGAGCGATGACCCGTAAAGGTTATGAAGCTGAGCAGGTGTTAGCACAGATAAACCGAAAGTTGCATGGCTTGCTACCAACCGGCTTATTTTTGGCTGCCAGTATGGTGACACTGTCCAGTAGTGGGCGTTGCGCTATCTGGAATGGAGGAATGCCAGATATTCTGATTCTTTCTCCTGATGGAGAGATTCGCCAGCGAATTGAGTCGGGAGACCCTCCTTTAGGGATTATTTCAAACTTGCCTGATATGAATTTTACATTCATACAGCTTGAAGCGGATGACAAAATTCTTTTAATGAGTGATGGTGTGCTTGAAGCACGCAATAAAGAGAATGAATATTTTGGTGAGCAACGGTTGGTATGGGCTGCTAAGTTAGGCTGTCGTGAGGGTGATCTTTTGGGGCGTATTATGCGCTCTGTTGATAATTTTCTGAAAGGAAATGAGCAAGATGATGATATTTCGCTCATAGAAATCCCGGGACGGATCGACATGAGCAGGTCTGTACTGACAGAGCCGAGTATAAAGCCGACCTTTATTCAGGAAGATGAAAAAGCGGGTTGGACATGGAGTATTCGGTTACAGGGAAATAACTTAAAACGTGTCAATCCTGTTGCTATTGCTCTGAGTCAGCTTCAGGAGGTTGAGGGTTCCGGTGAGCATTGGCATGATGTTTTTACCATACTGACAGAGTTATTTGTCAATGCATTAGACCATGGTGTGCTGAACCTTCCTTCGTCTCTTAAGTCTTCTGCTGATGGCTTTTCAGAATATTTTGCGCAACGAGAACTCGGCTTACAGCAATTGAAAAGTACCTGCTATGTCAGCATTCATTTGGCATCAATACAGGTGGCGGGGCAAGCGAACTTGTTGAAGATTACTGTACAGGATAGTGGCTCAGGTTTTGATCATGCTCAATGGTTGGCTAAGCTTGTTGAAAGAGAAAATAATCAGATGGGGCTGGCTGGACGAGGAATCATGCTGGTTCAGGCGTTGTGTGAGTCACTAACATATAGCGACGATGGTGCTAGTGTCATTGCAGAATATATGTGGGGAGGGTAGATGAGAAATTTAAATTGATTTATATCAATTTAAATTCATTTTATCTGGTCGTATAGATATTGAATTAACTATAAATATCAAAGAGTTATTGTTTTTGTTTTTGTATCTGGGAAGAAGTGTTGAGCCATATCAATTTTTTCTAATGTGTTCCCGTGTAATCTACGCTTAACGATAAAGAATTCTCGATGAGGTTATGGTTATGTTTGGTATTGATCCCTATGTTATGGAAACTCTTTTACCTAGTTTGGTAGGTGTTGCAGCAATGGCAGGTGCGATGGTTTGGGGCTTTATTAAAGTTCGTCATTTAATGAATGACGACCAGAACAAAAAGTAACTTCTGACCTGTATCTAGATACCCGCTGTTGCGGGTATTTCTGTTGTTTCTTAGCGCCCTTTATCCCTTTTCTTCCTATACACTAGGTAAACTGTGAATAATTCAGAGGGGCTACACACTTCTCCTGTTTTGAGTCGTCATGAATGTCAGAGCTTCCTGATGAGTGTCAGCGCATATTATCGTTTTTGTGAATGCAATATGTCTATGCCGTTAACTATCAAGGGGCATTAGGAGTGCCATCAGATACTGATTATCAAGTAAAGCCACTATGGCCGGAGCACTGGCCTGCGCTCATTCGGTTTTATAAGTCCAACCAATATAAAGGAAAAGTCAAAGCATCCGATAATATTTGGATAATGACCAACTTAAAAGGTCAGGTTGTGGGCGCTGCCCGACTTTGTCAGCAGGCTGGTCATCTGTTGTTGCGGGGTGTTTGGATTGAGAAAGCATTGCGTTCTCAAGGTTTAGGTAGCCAGCTACTAAGGCACTTGAAAAGGATTGGTGCTCTTGAAGGGTGTTATTGTTTTCCCTACTTTCATCTTGAGTCATTTTACGCTAAACATGGCTTTTGCCGGGTCGCATCGGCGCCCGTAGCCTTATGTACAGCACTCGCACGTTATAATCGACACACGATACAGGTGTTATTGATGGTGCAAGATGAGGGAGCATAAATACCCAGACTCAGCATCAGGGTATGGTGGTAAAGCGCACAGGATCCTTTGCAACGCTAATTTTAATACTTAAAGGCTGCTGTGGAGTGTTGCTGGCATCGATAGCGCTATCACGTTTAGTATATTCAACTGTAATGGATTGGCCTTGGTTGTCTGGTTCTATGCTGACAAGGTTAATCCTATCCCCAAGAAAGAAACTATCTTTGTGTAACACAGTAAATTTTTGATTGTTTTGCTCAAAAACTCCCAGATAATAAAAAATTCCACTTCCTTGGTTGGATACGCTGAAAGGTGCGACAAAGATGATTGTCTGGTTATCTTCTTTCTTGTTATCCGCTTCAGGGTTCAGTGTTCTGATTGTGTCATAATTCAGGGAAACCGTACCTCGCTCTTCTCCCACTGTATAGTCGCCAACAGCACTTCTTTGAGTTGCCTGGCTGTCAATTCTGGCTAGAGGAACCCAAACAGGCGTTTCTGCGGACTGCTTTGGAAGTTGAATGCTCAGGTCCTCTTTTGTACGGATGCTAAAAAGCGAAAGCATAACTTTTGAGTAGCCATTCTCTTCAACTTCGCGCATTAAATCATCGTACTGAACAACCTCTCCATCCGCTAATTCCATATAGATATCCGCATTGGTGAAATTGAATCGATAGATGCCGGCCAATAACACTAGGACAGGGATACCTATAAAGGCAAAAAGGACAATCCAAAAGCGTTTTTTATAAGCCATTTTTATGTCCTTTTTTGAGTTACGTTTAGATTAATATCGCTTTTTCTTGCTACAGAGTGCAGTAAATAATACATAATTGGAACGAGTAACAGGCTGACCAGCATAGAGAAGCTTAGTCCCCAGACGACGGTTATCGCTAAAGGTTGTAGCATTTCTGCGCCATCTCCCCATCCCATTGCTAGTGGCAACATACCGACAACGGTACTGAGCGTCGTCATTAATATGGGCCGAAGCCGCAGTCTGGCTGCTTCAATAATGGCTTGCGTCAGGTCTGAATACTGTTGCCGTTTAATTTCAATATACTCTACCAGCAGAATCGCGTTATTTACAACGATACCAACGAGCATGATCATGCCGAGCCATACTGGCATAGATAAAGGTAGCCCCAGAGCCTGAATGCCTAATGACACACCAATGGCTGCAAAAGGAACGCTGAGGATGATGATGAGTGGGTTTAGCAGCGATTCGTACTGAATCGCCATCACTACAAAAACCAGAAATAACGCCAGCAACATCAGGGTTCCGGTGAGTTGCTGTTGTTCTTTTAAGGCTTTTTGTGAACCACCATCATAGAGAATGTATCCCTCTGGTAATTGAGCTTCCTGCTTCAGTTGAGCTAGCGAAGCTAATGCTTCGCCCAGTGTAGTTCCCTTTTTAAGGGAGGCGTTGAGCTCGACAATGCGCATCTGATTATCACGCTGGATAGTGGCGGGTGTTTCAAGCAACTGAATAGTCGCAACGCTACCCAGGTACAGAGGCGGGGCGCCATTCGCTGCTGGAAACAATATGATTGATTCCAGATCTTGTGGGCTGGTGATAGTCGATTGAGATAATCGTAGCCGTATATCATAGGACTTATCACCATCAAGGTAGTCGCTTACCACCTTGCCTTGCAGAGCTATCTGGGCTGCTTCGGTCAGATCTTGCACATTAAGCTTGAGTAATGCAGCACGCTGTCGGTCCAGTTTAATAGCAATTTCAAATTGCTCATCTTCTGCTGAATGGCTGATATTGGACAGTCCTGAAATAGAGCGCATTTTATCTGCGATAATATCCGCCTGCTGTTTCAATATTGTGAGATCATTTCCCTGCAAGCGTAAGCTGATATCATCATCGCCACGGTTAGTACGGATGCCTCGAATACCACGTTGAGACATGCGGACATTGAATCCGGCCAGTTGCTGTTGATTGATGAGCTTATTGACCTGGGAGATCCACTCGTCACTACTGACAAATCTTTCGGACAAAGGTTTTAACTGCACAATAATGGTTGAACGGCTGGGAATCTCGCGTTGCGATCGACCAAAAACAGAGCCGCCAACAAGGGTGAAAACCGTGTCTGTTTCCGGTTGCGAAGAGAATATTCCCTCAAGTAATTGCGCTTTTTGGTTCATCTCATCCAGTGAAATCCCGACATCACCTGATACCACAACGCTAATGCGGCCATCATCCATTGTGGGCAGAAAGATGTGCTTTCCGCTCATAAAAACTGGCAAACTCAGGGCTAACCCTGTCATAAATAATACAATGACTATCCAGCGTAATTTCAGAAAAAGACCAATGATGCTGGCGTAGCCATTTTGCATATGCTCAATGCCACTATCTATCCAGCGACGCATTTTGTTGCTACTCAAACTGGTGACTTTAGCGGCATAGGCGGGTACTAGCGTCAATGCAATTATCATGGATGCAAAAATAGCGGCAGAGATTGTGATGATGAGTTCACTGAACAGCAAACCGGTTAAACCACCAATAAAGAGAAACGGTAGTACCGCTGATAAGTTAGTGGAGGTGGCAGCAATAATGGCGCCATTGACCTCACTGGCCGCTTGAGTCGCAGCACCTTGTGATTTTTCATGGTTGCATTGATGCCGGTAGATGTTTTCCAGCATCACGATGGTGTTATCAACCAGCATACCAATGCCTAATGCCAGACCCCCTAATGTCATAATGTTCAGCGTTAGACCACCCAGTCCCATCAGTACGCAAGTAAACATAACTGCAATCGGAATAGCGCTACCTATAATCAGAGTGCGGCGTAAATTGCCTAAAAAAATATACACCACTGACATTGCCAGAAGAGCGCCACTGATCGCTGCCAGCGAAGCATTTTTTAGTGATTGAAGAATATAGATAGATTGATCCGCGACCAAAACAACGGATATATCGGCAGGTAAGATCTTTTGCGCCTCCAGCCAGACTAGTCTATCGTTTACAACCTCTGCGACTTCAGTGGTGTTGGCTGTCGGTTGTTTTTGAATAGATAATTTAATTCCGCTAATACCATCGACGCGGACCAGAATACGTTCATCTTCGCTGCTATCTATAATTTCTGCTACGTCGCTCAGATAAACAGTATTTCCTGAGTTTTGAGTAATCGGAAACTGTTTTATCTCATCGATTGAGGTAAAACGTCCGCTGATTCGGCCGGTGATCTCGTGGTCGGACATCTGTAAGCGACCAATCGGTTCGTCACTGTTGGATATTTGTAGTGCTTTAATCAGATCCTGATAGTTAAGTCCGATACCGGCCAGACGTTGTTGATCAGGAATAATCTGAATCTCGCGCAAAACTCCACCGCCGACTTCAGCAGCGGCGACACCTGGAAGATTTAAGAACCATTTGCTGAAAGAGTCGTCTACCCAGCGACGTAATTCAGCGCTGGTGCGTAACCGAGAATTAATAACAAATTCCATCACCGGAATTTGCGAAGGATCAAGTTTATAGATAGTGGGAGGGGAGATGCTGTTGGGTAAGAAGCGTTTGGCCCGATCCAGACGTGAGCTGGCATCGCGTAATGCTACATCGATATCCTTACCATAATTAAAAGCCAAATCGACCGATGAAGCACCTCTGCTGGTATTGGATTGTACGCTGATGACATCTTCAGTAATGGCTAGCTGTTCTTCCAGTTGCCGTGTGATTTTATCTTCCATTACTGAGGTCGGAACGCCGCTGTCAACAATCCGAACCCGGATTTCGGGATAGATAATATGGGGTAAGAGGTCAATTGCCAATCGGCTGAGAGTAAACATGCCAAGAACAATCACGGCCAGCGCAATCATAGAGACTCCCACCGGGTGATGAATAGACCAAGCGGCAAGCCCTTTATTGTTAGTGTCGCGGTGAGTGCTATTAGGGCTCATTGTGCCGCGCTCGTCGTAGAAGAGATTATGTTGATGGCAAGATTCGAGCGTAAATTCGTAAAGCCGCGTACGATCACACGATCTCCGGCAGAGAGACCACTTATAACTTCAATCATCTCCTTAATGCGTAATCCTGTGATTACTGGTGTCGTTTGTGCTTTTTCTTGTTGGTCAACAGTAAAGACATACTCGTTCTTGCTTGAGCGGCGCAACGCTACAAAAGGGATTAAAAGGCGCTCAGCTTCCTGAGTGCGTAGCTTTACCCGTGCTAACTGGCCCGGTTTTGCTCCAATGGGTGCTGGATTCAGTGCGATTTCAACCGTGCCAGTGCGGGTAACAGGGTCAAGATTAGGGTAGATGCGGGTGATCTTGCCTTGTAGAGACTGATTATTGGGAGCAGGTTGATTATTGAGTGCATCAATTGATACGGCGACCGGATCTCCTAGTTGTAACTTATTCAAGAGCAATTCAGAAACAGTTACTTGAGTAATTAATGATCTTTGATCAGAGATAGTCATGAGGTGAGTATAGCGCTCAGCGATGTTGCCCGGTTCGCTTAAACGCGCACTCACAATTCCGCTAATAGGCGCCTGCAGCGTGGTGTAATCTAATTGTGTTTGCAGGATCTGAACATCCGCTTTAGCGACCGCTAATTCAGTTTCAACACGGGTATATTCGGTCTGCGAGGTTAGTCGTCGTTCGACCAAGCCACTAATTCGCTGAAGATCTTTTTCAGCTTTGCGACGTAGCGCAACGGCACGAGCTAGTTGCGCTTCCAGTAAACGGCCATCTAAACGGGCAATGACATCGCCCTTTTTGACCAAATCACCCTCGTAGAAGGGTAGTGCAGTAATGCGCCCCTCCTGCTGATTAAATATCTGTATCTCTTGTACGGCTTTGAGTGTTCCCGTTCTTTCCCGTTCAATGGCGATCACTTGTCGCTGCACTGTGATTATTTCGACCAGATGCTTTTTCGGTTCTTTATCAGAGACTTCAGGCTTCTCGGGTTCACTGCAACCTGAAAGTGACAGCAGAGTAAGTATAAAAAACAGGGCAGGTAAAACTCGCATATTTAATGGCTCATAAAAGAAGAGGATGCTTATTATTGGTTTTTTTAGAAAGCCTAATGACTTGATTCTAGGGAGTTGCCTAAGCAAGGTCTAGAGAGGGAACCCGCCGGGCAGTAAAGAATCAGATTTTTATGCCTGAAATGTAGAAAATTGATCAATTATTTTTGAGTTTCGAAAGATTTTATATATTGATTTATCTCGGTAAACTTACATTGTTTTTATATAAAATCTAATTTAGTGGTTGTTTATATAGAGGGTTGCTAGCATGAAAATATTATTTATTGCTTCTGCTTTGATGAGTGCTTTGTTGGTAACAAGCGGCTTAACTTATGCCGAAGATCAAAAGCGTGATCAAGAGCCGGTGTATGGTAGCCAATTGATGACACAAGAAGAGCGTATGCAGCATCGGGAGCAGATGCGCAGTGCAGCCACAGAGGCTGAGCGTGAACAGATCAGGCAGGAGCATCATGAGCGAATGGTAATACGGGCAAAAGAGAGAGGTGTTAGTATTCCAGATGAAATGCCACCCAGAGGATATAAAATGGGAACCGGAAAAGGTATGGGGCCGACTGGAATGGGTCCGAATGGGGTGGGTTATGGCGCGGGTAAGGGAAATTAAGTCGTTCGTCTGGTAAAAACAGGCTTTTATATCCATACAGGCTACTGCAATGGAGTAGCCTGTTTTATCAGTACCCAAGACTTAACTGGACAAAAAATCAGCAAGGTTTCAATCCATACGATTGTGGGCTTTAAGGGAGATGTCCAGTTGAAATAGACATACTTATCCACAGAAAGTGTGAGTATCTTTGTCAGAGAATAGATTTCTTTTTTTGGATTCTAATGTATGTGTTGCTCTACATTTAGTTCTCGATTTCGAGTAAAGCTCTGGTAAATATTTGTAAAGACAGTAATAGTGCCTCTTCCACGACCCAAAGCACTGATAAATTGACAGTACCCTGTGGGCGGAAAGCTGGTACTTCACCTGTCAGGTCACGTAGATCAAACAGTTGGTCACGCGTATTTAGTGTGCTGTTTATGGGCTGTAAACGTTTCGCTTTCATTAAACTGTCTATGCTTTCATGTAGGGTCCAGTTTACGATTAGTTTTTTTACGAGACTTTATAATCGGCGTAGAGTAGCTTCAGTCCCTGGAACGTTCAGTGCAGAAGCATAATAAAACCGGCAGTAGCCGCCGGTTTTTATTCTTTAGCGTGGCACTATTTAAAAACTATAAAAATGCAGCAAAGCGCTCATCAATTGGCGTATCGGCTAAGTGATTAATGTAGTTGCTCATAATCTTCTGGGCTAAACCAAGCACTATTTCTAACAATTGCTTCTGGGTATAGCCCGCATCGTAGAAGCTTTGTACTTCTGCCTCAGAGATTAACCCACGATTGCGAACGATAGCTAAAGTTGTGTCGTGTAATGCCTGTAGCTTCGGTGTAGGCATTGGGCCACGGCTACGCAGTGCAGCGGTAAGCGCATCGTCTACCTTCATCATTTTGGCAATAGCAGCATGTGCCGGCACACAGTAATGACAGCCGTGCTCAACGTTAATGGTTTGCCATACTACAGTTAGCTCTTCGGCGTCTAGCGATGTCGCTTGGAAAAGCTTATGGAGTAGCTGATAAGCCTCCAGCGCTTCAGGCGATTCAGCCATCACGCCATGCAGGCTAGGAATAGAGCCAAATGCTTTAACGGAGTTATCGAGCAAGGGCTTGCTTTGCTCCGGGGCTGTTTCACGAGTATGTACGCTCAGGTTGTTCATGAGTAGTTCCTATTTTGATCGACTGTTCAATAATTTAAGGTTATTTGATTTTGAGCAGGTGTTCAAGTTAAAATTGAACATCTGCTCAAAATAGGTTTTTTCATGGCTAACGTTGCTAAATATAATCGTGATGATGTAATCAGAAAAGCGATGCTGCTTTTCTGGGAAAAAGGCTTTAATGGCACTTCTACGCGTGACCTTCAGCAAGCTGTGGATCTGCGTCCCGGCAGTATTTACAGTGCATTTGGTAGCAAAGAAGGTTTGTTTAAAGAGGCGCTTCGGTGCTACTCAGCTAACACGTATACGCTAATGCAAGAAAAGATTCAGCAGCAGGGTTCGCCTTTGGCCGGGCTGCAGGCATTTATTCACTGTGTGGTGATTAGCAACCGTAACTCTGCGCCCAGTGATATGTGCATGTTGGTTAAAACGGTTGCAGAGTTAACCGATAGCCGTCCAGAGTTATTGCATGAAAGCCAAGCGTTAATGAAGAAAGGAGAGCTCAGTTTTGCTCGGGTGTTGCAAGAAGCGCAAGCGCAGGGTGAACTTCCTTCTGTGGCTGATCCTCAGGCGTTAGCAAAATACATACAAGTTCAGATGATAGGCTTGCGAATTTATTTACGTACCAGCAATGATGTGGCTGCTGTTGAAAAATTGATTACCGAAATTTTTACTATGCTAAAAGCACCGCATTAATCAGCTATGAGCGCTAATGTGCCCATCTATTTCATTCCAAAAGACAATGTGGTTCTATATTCCTATCTTGGCTGGTTCCTCCCTTTTCCCGCTTTATTGTTAACACTGATGTAAAAATAACAGTAAAAACAGAAAATTAGTTGCTTGTTTTCTGGACGAGAGAGTCTCCTTTATGACGCCGCTAGAATGGATCTTGCTCACAGTAATTATTGCTATTGCCGGGGTAGTCAGGGGGTGTATTGGCTTTGGTTTTTCTGCATTAGTGGTTGTTTCTTCGACCCTCTTTCTTGATCCGACAATTGTAGTGCCAATGTTGGCGATACTGGAGATAATCGCCAGTATTCATATGGCGATTACAACGTGGCGTGATGTAGAACGCAAAATACTCACTTATCTGATGTTTGGCGCGATAATAGCTACGCCGTTAGGCGTTTATGTATTAGTTATATTGCCGGCGGACAGCATACGCTTTCTACTGTCACTGATGATATTGATTTTAAGCGGTTTGTTAGCGAGTGGGTGGCAGTATCGCGGTCGACGAGGGCCCGCAACCTTTTTTTCACTTGGTTTGCTATCAGGGGCTTGTAATGGCGCTGCGGCGGTGGGAGGCTTGCCTGTTGCTACGGTTTTAACTGCTATGAATCTTAGTATGGCGTCAATGCGTGCCACGTTAGTGTTGTTCTTTTTTGGAACAGATATCGTTTTTATATTGAGTGCATCGGGTCACGGGCTGTTCACACAACCTTTGCTAATCATGAGTACATTGATGATAGTGCCTATGACATTGGGGGTTCATTTTGGCGGGAGGTTGTTTTCAGTCGTCCCCGAAAAACGTTTACGATCCGGGGTGATTGGATTGCTAATGTTACTGTCACTCATAGGTCTGGTGCGTGTTGTTATCGGTCATTTTTAACGGCATACATCTTTTTATCGGCTGCTTTTAGTAGCGATTTAAGATCACGTCCATCTTTCGGATAAATGGCCACGCCAACAGATGCGTGCAGATGTAAAGAATCATCAGGCAACAGGCAGCTTAGCGGTTGAGAAAGCGCTTTTTCAAAACGTTCTTTAATTAGCTCGGCTGAATGCGGATTAATGTTATCGGTCAACACGACAACAAACTCATCTCCCCCTATCCGCGCCAATAAATCATGTGGTCTCATGAGTGCTTCAAAGCGTTGTGCTACTTCGATCAGAGCATCGTCTCCTTTATGGTGACCGTGCTGATCATTCAAGAGTTTGAAGTTGTCTAAGTCAATAAATAGTAGGGCGAAATAGGGAACTGGGCACTGGTCGTTGGCTCTGAATAGGTGAGAAACAAATAATTCAAGTGCTGCTCGGTTTGCAGTACCCGTCAGTGAGTCAGTCAGAAGATCGTGACGCATCTCCATTAAAGAACGTGCGAGGACGCCAATTTCGTCGGTTCTTTGTAGTGTTAATGTGGATACCTCGGGAGCATTACTATCCATTACTGCATGGGCCAGCGTTGAGATATCTCGTGTAACGCGCATTAAAATCATCAATCCTAATAAAACAGCAATAACAACAGCAACCAAGCCAAGTATCAGTACCATATAGACTTGTTGGGTGACTCCCTTGAGGATGTCCCGGTTAGGTACCGCTGTTACAGCAATCCAATCCAGACCTGCATTATCAGTGATGTGCTTGTAAGCGACATTGATCGTTTCGCCGGACTTATCAACAAAGGTGACTGTTCCTGTTGCAGAAGAGTGGCTTTGTTTTGCGATCTCGGGAAGCACAACTTTATAGGTAGATTTAATCAGCTCGCTCTCTGCATCATCCACTCTCATACGTTGCATTTTTCCTGAGACACTTTTTTTGACATTCGGGACATTAGATGCCGCCAGTAACTCGCCGTTACTTTCAACAAGAAATGCCAACCCGTTCTTACTGACTGCCAGATCAGAGATAAAACGATTCAACTTTACGAGGGACACATCTGTGGCAACTACACCGGTGAAGTTGCCTGCGGGTGAAAGTACTTGGCGGGCACGTGTCACTACTAAGTCTTGAGTAGAGAAGTCTACATAAACGGATGTCCAGATATGGCGGTTTGAGCTTTGCTCACGGGAGTGAAACCAGGGGCGTGTACGTGGATCAAAAATGCTGCTCTCAATCGATACCTCTGTGGTGGGGCCATTAATACTATCTAAACGTAAATAACGGCGTGGCTGACTAGAATCAGTCTTAATGCGGATTTCAGCTTTGTTGCCATTTAGCCGTTTGAGTCCATAAGATTGTCCGGCAAGGTTGCCATAATAAACATAATCATTGGGGTCTGTGTGTAAGGTTGTGGCTGTCCAGAAGCGGGTACGCATAGCGTCTAAATCTGAGCGGATATCATCGGATGCGGCTAAGCCGACAGGAAAAGCCGCTTCTAAAACTGCACTGGAACCATACATATGATGGTCAACCGCTTGGCCGATTCTTTCAACCATCTCGAGAGAAAGCCGTTCAGACAGGCGTGACACCGTATTGCTACCTGCCCAATAGGAGAGGAGGCCAATAGTGATGGTCAACAGAATAATCAGTAACACGTAAGGAAAAATCAGTGTTGCTTTCAGCGACCGGAAACGGGTTGTAGTGGCAGACATCTCATTTTTACCCATTTAACGAGTGAGAGTAACTGTTAGGAATCGATCTAAACTTATGACTTGTCTTTATAAACAAACATTTTGCCATGAAAAGCGCCATCAAGTCATCCCGGGCATGGTTTCACTTAACTATTTTTACTATGACCAATAGTTGATGAGTTGCTTTTCTTGAGCATTCCAGAGCCACGCGGATTTATCATTTATCTGAATAATATTTCAGCTATGTTTGAGTTTTTACTAGCTTTCACTCGATAAAAAAATACACCAGACTGGCACTGCATATTGCTTTTCTTATACATGATTTTTAGGGAAAGTCTTATAAAAGAGTCCTGATAATGCCATTGGAAATTGATTGTATAGGGGAAAGAAATCATGGCGAACGTCATTCAAAATGGTGACTTTGAAAGAGCTTTACATCAGTGGGTAGTACAACCTGAATATTGGAGTGACGCTCCAGATCCACTGGTGGAGACACAAGAGGCACCTATCGCATCGCGCGGGCAGTCTCTTTATATCGAATTAGCGCGATGGGTGCAAGTTGAACAACAGTACCCATGGGTTGTGTATGCAGAGGAGGGCCATCTGCATTTTTCATTTATGGGAGAGGCTGCTGATTTTTATGTAAATATTTATTATGAAAATGGAGCCGTCAGTCGCGTCCATTTTTATGGCCACTGGCCTATTGCGTGGGAGGATGCGCAGGTACCGGTATCAGTCGATAAAGGTATTATTCGAATCGAATTTTTGTTTGTTGGTGCCATGAACTTCTATCTTGACGATATCTCTCTTTAAGGATCTTCACTGCCACCGTCACGTTTCTTCTGGTCTCAAATGCAGAAAGTACCCGGGCAGATTTATGACGATGATATGACATACTCTAAGTCTCCGGTCATCGGGCGTTTAGAGGGTATAGAGTTGGAATTAAAACGTATCTCTGCGCTGCTTGCTCAACAGCAAGACCCCGACATCATCAAAGATATAGACGCAGCGCTTGAAAAGCGTGTGCCGAAAGGTCCACCTGTTTTCAGGAATAATTAATAGCGTCATCTGGCAGCCTTTTTTTCATGAGCTATGAATGTAAAGCAAGGGAGAGCAGCGATGAATAGTAATAATGCTAAGAAGTGGGTTGGTTGGAATACGCCGGCAACCATGTTAGGGATGATGCTTGTTGTTTTAGTCGGTATCTGGGCTTATTTATGGATGACAGGCCAAGGGCCAAAACCTGTATTTGAATTTGATGATGGTACTGCACAATTATGGACAGCCAATGGTCTGTTTGATGATGCCGGAAAAAAATATGATGGTGGCCTATATAAATTGGCACATGATGAGCAGCACCAATACCCTGATAAATTTCCTTGTACTGCGGCACATCCTCAAAAATGCGATCCGTTGAATGATAACAAGGGTAGTCTTCTACTTTCTATTGCTGAATTACAACCCGCATTACCTGCGTTTAATTTTCCTGCCGATAGCAATTATTGGCATATCGAACTGATGTCGCCAGCGTTAAGTAAATTGTTCCAGAACAAGAGTGAATTTGAGGCTTATATTGGCGATATGCTTGGCGTGGACGAAGGTCATATACGGGCCGAATTACTCCTGTATGTAGAGAGTGGTGGTATCATTAATTTACTCCTGCCAACCAGTGGCGGCACTGAGCAAGTCATCTCAAAAAGTGGCTGGACAAAGTTATCGGCAAAATTTTCGATACCACAAGGTGCTTATATCAGGAATGCTGTTATTCGTATTAAAGGTGACTGGAAAACTTATAAGCTATACGAAGGAGGTATTTTTGTCGATCATGTCGCGGGTGTTAACTGATTTTTAAGAACGCTATTTGTAAATTAAAATCCCGGCAATAGCCGGGATTTTAATGGTTTAAAAGAACGAGTGAGTCGCTTACAGCGCTTCAATCTTGCCGTATTGCTCTTTCAGTTTTTTCTGTGCAGATTTTGCAGTATCGAGTTTTTCTTTTTCTTTAACGATAACCGCATCAGGCGCGTTGGAGACGAATTTTTCGTTTCCTAATTTACCTTCTACGCGATCGATCTCTTTCTGTAGTTTATCCATCTCTTTTTTCAAGCGGCCCAGCTCGGCATCTTTGTCGATTAAGCCTGCCATGGGGACGAGTACCTGCATTTCACCGACCAGCTGCGTGGCAGACATCGGCGCTTCGTCTCCGGCATTTAGCCAGGTAATGGATGCCAATGATGCGAGTTTAGACAGGAAGGTTCGGTTTGCATCCAAGCGTGCTTTATCTTCGGCACTACCGTTTTGCAGCAGCAGATCCAACTCTTTGGCAGGGGATATGCCCATTTCGCCGCGGATGTTACGTACGCCAGCAATAACGCCTTTGAGCCATTCAATATCAGCTTCGGCAGCGTGATCAATTTTGCTTGTATTGGCAATAGGGTAACTTTGCAACATGATGGTGTCGCCTTCCGCGCCTGCAGCTTCTTTAATTGATTGCCAGATCTCTTCTGTGATGTAGGGCATGATCGGATGAGTCAGACGCATGAGGACTTCGAGTGCGCGCACCAGTGTATGACGTGTGCCACGTTTAGCTTCTGTAGAGGCGTTTTCATCCCATAATACTGGTTTGGATAGTTCCAGGTACCAGCCACAGTATTCGTTCCAGATGAAGTCATAGAGTGTCTGAGATACAAGGTCAAAACGGTATTCATCAAAATGTTTGGTAACGTCTGCTTCTAGTTTTTGCAGGCGACTGGCGATCCAGCGGTCGGCTAAAGAGAGTTCGACAATACCGCCGTTTTGGCCGCAATCTTCACCTTCGGTATTCATCTGTACGTAGCGGGCTGCGTTCCAGATTTTGTTGCAGAAGTTACGGTAGCCTTCTAAACGTTTAACATCCCAGTTGATGTCACGGCCTGTAGACGCGAGTGCTGCCAGCGTAAAGCGTAATGCATCGGTGCCGTGTGCAGCGATACCTTCCGGAAATTGTTTTTCGGTACGTTTGGCAATTTTTTCAGCTAATTGCGGCTGCATCATGTTGCCGGTACGTTTTTCTAACAGGTCTTTGAGGTCAATGCCATCGATCATATCCAGTGGATCGAGTACATTCCCCTTAGATTTCGACATTTTATCGCCGTTTTCGTCACGGATAAGGCCGGTAACATAAACGGTTTTGAACGGTATTTGTGGTTTTCCATCGTCATCTTTAACCAGATGCATGGTCATCATCATCATACGGGCAACCCAGAAGAAGATGATATCGAAACCGGTAACCAGTACATCAGTCGGATGGAACGTTTGCAGGCGTTCGGTGTTTTCCGGCCAGCCGAGTGTACCAAATGTCCACAGGCCAGAACTGAACCAGGTATCTAGCACGTCGTCGTCCTGACGCAGTTCGGTTTCCAGATCCAGACCATATTTTGCGCGCGCTGCATCGGCATCTTTAGCAACGTAGACATTGCCCTGGTTATCGTAAAACGCGGGAATGCGGTGACCCCACCAGAGTTGGCGTGAGATGCACCAGTCCTGAATGTCATTCATCCAGGCGAAGTACATGTTTTCGTACTGTTTAGGAACAAATTTGATGTCGCCATTTTTAACGGCATCAATGGCGGGTTTGGCGAGTGTTTTTGCATCGGCAAACCATTGGTCCGTCAGCATTGGTTCAATGACAACGCCACCACGATCTCCGTAGGGAATTGTCATGGTGTTTTCTTCAACTTTTACCAGCAACGCGAGTGCTTCGAAGTCGGCTACAATCGCTTTTCGGGCAGCAAAGCGTTCCATGCCACGGTATTTTTCTGGCAAAGTTTTATCAAGATCGTTATTTTCACTGCCGTCAGAATTAAAGGTTTGTGCTTCGTCACGGATGTCAGCATTAAGTGTGAAGATGTTGATCATTGGCAGCTTACAACGTTTGCCAACTTCATTATCGTTGAAGTCGTGTGCCGGCGTGATTTTTACACAACCGGTGCCTTTTTCCATATCGGCGTACTCATCGCTGATAATCGGGATCCGTCGGCCGACCAGTGGTAGTTCAATAAATTTGCCGACCAGGCTTTGAAAACGCGTATCTTCCGGGTTAACAGCAACAGCCGTATCACCGAGCATGGTTTCAGGACGGGTGGTTCCTACCACCAGATAGTTTTTACCGTCTGCAGTGGTCGCACCATCGGCCAAGGGGTAGCGCAGGTACCACATTTTCCCCTGCACTTCGCGGTTCTCTACCTCGAGGTCCGAGATAGCGGTGTGTAGCTTAGGATCCCAGTTAACCAGACGTTTACCACGATAGATCAGTTTGTCGTCGTACATGCTGATAAACGCTTCTTGCACGGCGCTGTAAAAACCAGAATCCATGGTGAAGCGCTCACTCGGCCAATCGACGGAATCACCTAAACGGCGCATCTGGCGCGTAATCGTATCGCCGGACTCTTCTTTCCATTCCCAGATCTTCTCGATAAAGGCGTCGCGACCCAGGTCGTGACGGCTTTTCTGCTCTTCGGCCGCGAGTTTGCGTTCAACCACCATTTGGGTAGCAATACCCGCGTGGTCGGTACCGACTTGCCATAGCGTGTTTTTGCCCTGCATACGCTTGTAGCGCGTGAGTGCATCCATAATGGTGTGTTGGAATGCATGGCCCATGTGCAGGCTGCCGGTAACATTCGGCGGTGGAATCATGATGCAATATGATTCGCCTTCGCCAGAAGGGGCGAAATAACCGTTGTCTTCCCAGGTTTTGTACCAGGACTTTTCAATCTCGTTTGGCTGGTAAGTTTTTTCCATCGTGGTCTGCGTCTCTTGGCACTGTCTATTGGGGTGCGTCAATTGGGATGCGGCTGCTGCTAAAAACTGCTGCAAATAGCTACTGTTTAGCTACTAGGGCGGCCAGTAAAATCGCTAATTATACCTGTTGAATCTGTTTCTATGAAGGCGTTTAGGTGCTTCGTTTCCGCATATCGTGCATGCGTGGGGGGATTCCTGCCGTTTGGTATTCTTTGAAGCGTTGGCGAGTGAGTGTCAGTACCTCGTCAGATTGAATTACAATCTCAGCAATACGGTTAAATTGTTCGGTTTGGGCAGGGTAAACGGCTGAAACATTGACGAGCATATCGGGCATTTTCGGAAGGTGCCCGGGTTGCCAGCCGATGAGAATCGGCGCATGAATCTTTTCTGTCGGCAGGCTGTTGGCCAGAAAGCTTTCAGGTGTCGATTGCCAGAGCCGTTCGCTGATACGTTCGGCGAGTTGTTCTGAGTCGGTGTGAATATACAGCCAGTGACCCGCGCTGATGGCGCGGGTCGCTAGTTTACTGAGAAACTGGTAGCGGCTGTCTTCATCTGCACTGGGCAGAATGTAAAAGTCGACCTGAGACATTATTAGTCGTCTGTCATCTCATCGGCGGCTTGGTTAAGCAGATACTGGCTCAGTAACGGCACACAGCGGCCTGTAGAACCTTTTTCTTTACCGGCGCTATTCCAGGCGGTTCCGGCAATATCGAGGTGTGCCCAACGGTACGCTTTGGTGAATCGGGACAAGAAACAAGCGGCGGTAATAGTGCCACCAGCCGGGCCTCCGATGTTAGCAATATCGGCAAAATTACTATCGAGTAGTTCCTGGTAATCGTCCCACAATGGCAAGCGCCATGCACGGTCATCAGCGTATTCGCCCGCGCTGATGAGTTCGCTGGCCAGCTCTTCATCATTGGTTAACATGCCGGATACCGTGTTTCCCAGTGCTACGATACAGGCACCGGTTAGGGTGGCAATATCAACCACAGTTTTTGGGTCAAAGCGTTCGACGTAGGTAAGCGCATCACATAATACCAAGCGGCCTTCGGCGTCAGTATTCAGTATTTCTACAGTCTGGCCGGACATTGTCGTCACGATATCACCGGGTTTAGTTGCTTTGCTGCCAGGCATGTTCTCTGCCGCAGCGATTACACCAATGATATTGATCGGCAGATCCATTTCGGCGACGGCGTGCATGGTTCCCATTACAGAAGCAGCGCCACACATATCAAATTTCATTTCGTCCATTTTAGCGCCGGGCTTAAGAGATATGCCGCCTGTATCAAACGTCACGCCTTTACCGACAATAACGTGTGGCTGGCTATCGTCTTCGCCACCGTTATATTTGATGACAATCAGACGTGACGGTTCTGCGCTGCCATGTCCTACGGAAAGTAGCGAGCCCATGCCCAGATGCTCCATGGCGTCTTCGTCGAGAATTTCGCAGGTAACCGAGTCATATTCATTAGCGAGCTCTTTTGCTTGCTCGGCTAAGAAAACAGGAGTGCAGATATTACCTGGTAAGTTGCCCAGATCACGCGATACATTCATACCATTGGCGATCGCTGTGCCATCGACTAGGGCTCCTTCACCCTCTTCGGTGTCGGCATCCGGGAGTACAACGGCGATTTTATTAATGCTGTAAACATCGGCTTTTTTACTTTTCGTTTGATCATACTGATAAAGCTCAGCGGTGGTCCACTCAACCAGATGGCGTACCTGACGGTAAGTATCAGGTGTTTTAGACGCCAGGCCGTCTAATGCAATAGTGATCTCTTTCAGGCTTAATGATTTAATAGCGCCGCTAATGGTTTTGACTACCTTTTTGTAGTTACGGTCATGGCGTTCTTCTGCTTTTCCCAGACCCACTAGTAAAATACGCTTGGCCGCAACGCCGTTAATCTTTTGTAGCAACAAAGACTCTGCTGTTTTACCTTTGATATCGCCGTTATTGATCAGATTACTCAGGTAGCCCTGTGAAGCTTGATCTAGCGTTTGTGCCGAAGGGGTGAGTGTTGCGCCTTCCGCTATGCCAATAACCAAGCATTCAGTTTCCAGTGATGCAACTGCACCGTTTACTATTTCAAAATCCATGATGGCTCCAAACAAGACATTAATGCTGGTTTGATAGATAATGCCGTGTGAAGTTTCCGGCACCTTTAAATTGTCTGGCACTATAAACTATTTTCTTTGATTTACATAAACCCTTTAGCTTACAGGCTGGTTTACATTGATTATTTTTCGTTACCTGTCACGCCAGATTGTATTGAGTACACTGGCCGTCAGCACAGTTTTAACACTGTTAATTGTCAGTGGCCGCTTTATTAAGTACCTATCCTATGCGGCAGCCGGAGAGTTGTCTCCTGAGTTTGTTTTTCAGTCGGTGGCCTATCGTATTCCGGGCATGTTGGTGCTAATTCTACCCTTGGGGTTATTTTTGGGTGTGCTGCTTGCTTATGGTCGCATGTATCTGGAAAGCGAGATGGTGGTGTTAAACGCCAGTGGGGTGAGTGGTAAGCGCTTAACACTGTTTGCTTTAGGGCCGGCGGTCGGCGTTGCCTTGGTGGTGGCGTTGTTGGGTTTGTATATTTCGCCATTATGTTGGAAACAAGTTGAAATCATTTATGTCAAACAGAGCGAAAAAAGTGAGCTGGATAGCCTTACGCCGGGTCGCTTCCAAAGCTTGGGAAAAGGCAGCAATAGAACCACCTATATTAGTGGTGTAAAGGAGGGCGGGAAAGAGCTTGATCTTATTTTTGTATCGGAGCGCGATAGTAAATCCGGTGAGTTGCGCGTGGTTTTGGCAGAGTCTGGTAAGCAGGTGGTTACTGATCCGAACAGCGGTGATCGCTTTGTCGTATTGAAAAACGGTTATCGTTATGAAGGGGTTCCGGGGCAGGCTGATTATAAAGAGATAAAGTATGCGGAGTATGGCTTTTTGATGCCGCGTTCGAGTGGCAATTTAAGGCCACCAGATATTGAGGCGATGACCTTAACGGAGTTGTTAAACGAAACGAAACCGCGATACCGGGCTGAGTTACATTGGCGGTTATCTATGCCGTTATTAGCGTTGATCATTACGTTAATTGCTGTGCCTATGAGCAAAACCAACCCGCGCCAGGGACGTTATGCCAAATTGATCCCTTCTATTCTGCTTTATATGTTGTATCTGACATTACTGACCAGCGCTAAGGGCGCGATAGATGATGGTAAAGTCCCGGTCGCTTTATTGTGGCTGGTTCATGCCAGCTTCTTCCTGGTTGCAATGAGTTTGATGTTTGCCGGTAGCGCCTGGGAGAGATTTCTGAATGCTTTGCCTTCTATTCCTGAGCGAGGTAAAGCGTGATGAAACGTTTAGATCGTTATATTGCTGAGCAGGTGCTGAGTGCTGTTTTTGTCATCCTGCTAATAGTGGTTGGGCTGGATCTTATTTTTGAGTTTGTCGAACAGGCCGATGATATTAATGAGCGCTATCGTTTTGCTGATGTATTGATATATCTGATATTAAGAGTCCCGAGCCGGGTCTATGAGTTTTTACCCTTAGCGAGTTTGGTGGGCTGTTTGGTTGGTCTGGGTATGCTGGCCAGTAACAGTGAACTGACGGTAATGCGTGCTGCCGGCATCTCAGTTCAGCGTATAGTAATGGCGGTCTTAAAACCCGCGATGTTACTGGCGGTTCTGGCGTTAATTCTGGGTGAATATGTGGTGCCGAAAACTGAGCAGATGGCTCAGAGTTCGCGGGCACTGGCACAATCGGCTGGGCAGGCGTTGCGTTCACAGTACGGTGTCTGGCATCGTGAAAATGATCTGTTTATTCACATTAACGTGGTTGAACCGGATGGTAAAATTCATGGAGTAACCCGCTATCGGTTTAATGAGCAACGCCAGATGGTTGAGTCTAGTTTTGCTAAAACCGGTGTGTATACCGCAGATGGCTGGATATTAGATAATGTTGCCAGGACCAATTTTTTTGAAGATCATACAAGTATTCAGCAAGTCGGTCAGGAAAAATGGCAGTCTGGTCTGACGCCCACTCTGCTTTCAGTTATTGTGGTTGATCCAATGGATCTGTCAATTACCGGCTTGTGGTCTTATTCCGGCTATTTAAGTGAGCAGGGGCTCGATCCGAATCAGTATCTGTTGGCTTTCTGGAGTAAGGTGTTGCAACCGGCAGGAATTTTTGCGTTGGTGTTGGTGGCAATCTCTTTTATCTTTGGGCCATTGAGAAGTGTTACGGTGGGGCAGCGAATTATTGCGGGTGTGATTGTCGGACTTGTGTTTAAGTTCTCTCAGGATCTGCTGGGACCTGCCAGTACGGTAATTGGTTTTACACCTCTGCTGGCAACCGTGGTCCCGATAGTTATGTTTCTGTTTTTAGGATTGTTCCTGTTGCGAAAAGCTGGCTAATTAGATTTTTTCTGTCGGCTTTTTTCTTTCTTTTTGGGAGCAAGTTGCACCACGCGTGTGCTTGAAACCTGATCGTGCCAGGTCAGGCCTTGGCTGGAAAATATCATCCACAGATAACCTAAACCAAAGCACGCAAGAGAAACGCCGGCCATTAAAAAACGAATCAATGTATGCATCCAACTAAGGCTGTAGCCTTCTTGTGTTTGCACTCTGATCCGCCAGGCCATCATACCTATTGTCTGGCCTGAGCGCGTCCAGAAATAGCCGTAAAAGAGAAACATTGAGAGAAAGAGCAGTGACTTATAAAGTGCGCCTGATACGGGTTCGCCATCGTTGATAATCACGCCGATACCGCTGACGATAAATAAAATGGCAATAACGATGAGTATGTCGTAAACCAGCGCGGCTAGCCGTCGTATAAGTGACGCTTTCATTACTTCAGTTTGATCATAAAGCTTTATCATGGTGAACCTTATCCAGTGTGAGGCTTAGCTGCAATGTTGGGTTGCCGTTGTATTACTGAGCTTAAAGACGGGCCTGATCCAGGTGCCGATTATGCTGCCGATAAAGGCCGCTACCAGCCATAACCAGCCATGTAAACTGCCAGAAGCGATACCGCCAAAATAAGCACCGATATTGCAGCCAAAAGCGATGGTGGCACCATAGCCTAGCATTAGCCCGCCGATAATGGCTGCTATCCAATGTTGCCAGGGCATCCTCCATTGAATGGCTAGCTTGCCGGCAAGCGACGCTGCCAGTAGGGCTCCGATGATGATGCCGGCATTCATCAGGGTGGCGGTATCGGTTGTAAGTGGATCGATTAATGCGGATTCGCGGCCGGGTTGCATCCAGTATGTCCAAAAGTCCAGTTCCAGGTCAATTTGTAGCCATTCAGCTGCTTTTGCCCCCCATAAAGGGTAGGCGACAGCGACTGCCCAGGGTCTTCCTATCATGGCTAATGTAATGAAATTCAATACAGCTAGTGCAACGGCTCCCCAGATAAATGGCCACGGGCCGGATATAAGCTGCCGGAACAGGGGCAAGGAAGCGTGCTGGGTATCTTTCTCGAGCGAACCGTGGCGACGTTTTTCTATCAGCACGGTGAACCAGGTAATAGCAGCGAACAATGTGAGATTAATAATGATCGCTTGGATAACGCCAAATTGCTCGATAAAAGAATAAGGTGCGAACTGTGGAAGCGTTGTCCACCATTCATAATCTTTACTGGCCCAGAGTGCACCTACCGTAAAACCGATCATGCAGGGAAGGGCGCGTAACTGGCCTCCGCCTGCATGGTATAGATTGCCGGATGCACAGCCATTTCCAAGCTGCATGCCGATGCCAAAGATAAAGGCCCCGAAAATAATTGACCAACCGAGTGGTCTGACAAATCCTGTTACATTGGTACCAAACAGATCACCAGCTGATAAGGCGGGAAAGAACAGGCACACAGCAACGGCTAGCATCAGCATTTGTGCACGTAAGCCCTTACCTCGGCCTTCGATTACGAGTGTTCGCCACGCGGTCGTGAAACCAAAAGCCGCATGGTAAAGCACTAAACCCAGAGTCGCACCTAAGATCAATAAGCTGGCCTCAAACCAGGATTCGGTGTTGGCGAGCCAGAAAACAGCGCTGATAGATGCAAATACGGCGCAAAGTAGTGGTGCCAGATACGCTACTGTTATTAGAGAGGGTCTGTCTATTTCTGTATTGTTGAGTATTTCTGATGACATAGCAGAAAGAAGGCCTGATGATTAGGGGTACTAAGAAGGTTGGTTAATATATCATCAGTCGGGAATTTCGTTAAGTACTAACTGTGATGATGGGGGTGAGGTGTACAGGTATCAATATAAACGGATCTGGGGGTGTTATCTCCAGATCCGTTAAGTGATTCATATTAGTTTTTGAAGGGCTCAACGTAAACTTCTGCATACTCAGAGGCAAGCGCTTTAGCCTCGTCCATCTGGCTGTCCTGTAGCTTCATTAGCAGACGGCTTTCGATTGAAGCCGCGGTTCCATTACCAAGAGCGGCAGCGTTGTGCATCCAGGCGTAAGCAATGATGTCCTGAGCATGGCTGCTGTCATTTCCGTAACCGTTTGAATAAAGGGTGCCGAGAAAAAACATCGAATTTGTGTAGCCTTTTTTGGCGGCCAGACGATACCAGCGTTCTGCTTCTTCGAAGTTCTGTTCCACACCTGTACCAAAATTATAGCTGCGGCCCAGGTTATGCTGAGCAGCTACATAGTTTTGCTGAGCGGCTTGCTGGTAGAGTTTGAAGGCCATCACGCCATCACGGTCGGTACCGTAACCAAATTCATACATTTCCCCAGCCCGGTTTTGCGCTGAAGCATCTCCAGCTTTTAATTTAGGCTGCAAGGCATCCAGCTCTACTTTGTACTCTACATTCTTAAGTTTACGCAGGCTGTTAACGCTATTGATATTACCTAAGCGGGCTCCCTGATCATAAAGGGATTTGGCTTTAGTAACGTCCTGTTTAACTCCCCAGCCATTTTCATAAAGCTGACCCATTAAATTGGTCGCGTCAGAGTTTCCTTCTTCTATTAACTCCTTCAGGTCTTCTATAGCAGTTGCATAGTCCTGCTTTTGAATGGCCTCTGTAGCAGCTGAGATACTCGCTGCCATAACACTCATAGATTGCAGCCCAAAGATAAGGCCTGCCGCGGCCAATAACATTTTCTTGCTCATATCTGGTCATGCCCCAATGGTTTTATGGGATTAAAGTGACATCATTATACAGATGCACTGCCGTTATATGAAATTACAAACCCGTTAACCCTTAGGATAAGGATAAAATTGGATTAGAATTTCCTAATATTGCTCATTTTAACGGATGTTATGCTGTACTGCAGCAATAAAACATCTTGATTATTGATATCGATTAACTTTTGACGGGTGACTCGTATTTTTAGTCTGATCGTTTTGGGCTGAGAAGTTCAATCATGTAGCCGTCCGGATCTTTTGCAAATGCAAGAATAGTGCCCGATGAGCTGTTTTTCATTGGCCCGGCTTCGCGCACAATATTTCCACCTTTTGCTTTAATTGCATCGCAGGCCTGATAAATGTCTTCTACCTCAATTGCGATATGCCCATAAGCATTGCCAAGTTGATATTCTGAGGTATCCCAGTTGTGGGTTAATTCAAGCGCGGTGTACAATGATTCATCGCCATAGCCCAAAAATGCCAGCGTAAATCGTCCTTCTGGATAATCTCGCTTTCTGAGTAATTGCATGCCCAGAATATCTGTATAAAAGCTGATTGATTTCTCTAAGTCGGTCACCCGTAACATAGTGTGTAACAAACGCATGGTTTACTCCTTAGGTTTGCCAGAGCAAAATTGTTTGATCTAACAATTTTGCTGAAAATATTCTAGAATGTCAGTATATCTTATGCACTGTTATTATTATCGTGCGGATTATGTAAGGACATACCTATGTTTCAAGATATGACGAAAATAATGAATGAATCTATCGAGCCATTTAAAGAGTTGGTTAATATTCAGACACGTATGCTTGAGGAACTAACTCGTCAGCAGATGGAATGTACCAAATCCTGCATTAATGCGACTATTCAGCAAACAAAGCAGTTACAGCAGTGTAAAACGCCTAATGATCTGCTGCTTTTGCAACAGTCTTACGCTCAAGAGTTAGAAGAAACGTTAAAAGACGCCAGTGAAGAAAACCTGAAATCCTTGCATGAAGCACGTGATGAGATCGAAAAAATCACTAAAAATGCTTTTAATGCATTTGCATCTGAATAAATATTCTTAATAAAAGAGTTTCTTCGCCATATGATAAAGCAGCCTAGTGCTGCTTTTTTAATGTCTGACTATAACGGTAGCCCTTAGTATAATGGGTGCATCTGTTGAATGTGGAGTAGATATGGGTACGCAGATCGGCATTATTTATGGGTCAACAACGGGAAATACCGAAAGGGCTGCTGAGTTGATCGCACAGCAGTTAGGCGCACAGGCTGTGTTGCATAATATTGCCGAGCAGGGCTTAGAGGGCGTTACATCTTATGATGTGTGTATTTTTGGTGTGCCTACCTGGGATTTCGGAGAGTTGCAGGAAGATTGGGAGGACCTTTGGGATGATTTTTTAAAGCTTGATCTCCAAGGCAAACCATGTGCGCTGTTCGGTTTAGGTGACCAGGTAGGTTATGGGGAGTGGTTCCTGGATGCGATGGGTTTATTGCATGATGTTTTACAAGCCTCTGGCGCTGATATTCATGGTCGTTGGCCAATTGAAGGGTATAAGTTTGAAGCGTCAAAAGCACTAACTCCTGATGGTCAGTTTTTTGTAGGCTTAGCATTGGATGACGATTGTCAGTTGGCTGAAACGGAAGAGCGCATCAATCTTTGGGTTAAGGTATTAGCCCCACTCTTTGTGTAATGATATTCTGATGATATGATAAATGAGGCATATCTAATGTTTGTCAATCAAAGGAAGGTTATCATGAAGAAAATTTGCATCATAGGTATAGCGGCAACGGTATTGATGGGTAGCAACTTAGCATCAGCTACCGATGTGGAAGAAGCTATTGAGTATCGTCAGGGTGTATTTAAAACCATAAAATGGAACTTTGGCCCTATGGCTGGCATGGTCAAAGGTAAGATTGATTTTGATGCTGCTGAGTTTTCTCGTCGTGCTGATTTGGTGGCTGTCTTGGCAAAAATGCCGGGAGAAGGCTTCATCGAAGGCTCTGATATGGGGGATACTGATGCTAAGCCAGAGATTTGGGAAAACAAGGAAAAATTTGATACAGGTATGGACGCATTAGCTAAAAATGCCGCAGCGTTAGCAGATGCCGCTAAATCAGGCGATATGAATATTATTAAGCCTGCGTTTGGTGAACTGGGTAAAACCTGTAAAGGCTGCCATGATAATTTTCGCGTAGAAGAGTAAAACAGTTCGCGAAATAAAACGCTGTCGTCCTCAAGTGGAGCTTAATAGCTCCATTTTTTATGGGCGGTGTTTTTGTAGTATTTTGTAGTTGGGAACTGATCAGTGTTTTGGATTTCTAATGTAAGAGTATGAAAATGTTATTGGTGTTGAATATGATCTGCTTATGGCTCGGATAGGGCTAAAACCTGATGAAGCGAGAAGGTACTTCAGGGGGACTTTAAAACCGGCTAAGCGATGATGGGGATGATTTATCTTGATCCTTTAGGCTTTTCGGAGGACTCTGGCTTGAAGGGGTGATTGTAATGCAGGTATCGGTTTTGGAGAAACACTACTGCCAAAGTTATCCGGAAATAAAAAATAGCGACAAAAGCAGGATTATTTTTGAATGTTGTTTTTTTCATGGAGGAATATCTTATTACAATAGGTGCCGAGATGAAAAAGAAAGCACGTGATTTTGCTATCCGGGCTCACGGGGATCAAATGTACGGATCGCTTCCGTATAAAGCGCATTTGGATGCCGTTGCAACGATAGTGAAAAAGTATGGTGAGGCGGCTGAGGTGATTGCTTATCTGCATGATGTGGTTGAAGATACCGATGTGGAACTGGATGAAATCACTAGTGAGTTTGGTGCTTTTATCTCTGATTGTGTTGCAATAGTGACCGATGAGCCGGGAAAGTCCAGAAAAGAAAGAAAGGTTAAAACTTACCAAAAAATGTCGTATGTCAGTGGTGAAGAAGAGCTTGCTTTGTTGGTAAAAGCGGCTGACCGTTTAGCGAATGTCAGGTCTTGTCTGGCAGGTGGCAATACACGGCTTATGGCTACTTATCGGTCAGAATATCCGGTTTTTAGGGAGTCTGCTTACCGAGAAGAATTATGCGAAGAGATCTGGTCAGAATTGCAAAAAATTCATGATAGTTAAGCGTGTCTGCTGATATAAGCCTGAATATTAGGTTAGGTAGAGGAGTAGCGAAACCACCCCTGCTGCAATACTTGCCGTAATAAGCATTACGATATAGTTGGGGCGAGTGCTCTCGCTACTGGGTTGGTGCATGACTTTTTTTCCTGTCAGCATGCTTTTTACCAAAGGCTCTTTTCTGATGATTCCGTGGTAAGCTACTGCACTGATATGCAGCGTGATGGCGGCTAGTAACAGATTGAAATTCAGGTGATGGATCGAGGTAAGAAAATCAGCTGTTTTGCTACTGACAAGTGAATAAAAAGGCCCTTCCGTAAAAATGTCATCGCTGCTGAACAGACCTGTGAGCCCTTGAACTAATACAAGTAGCAGTAATAGGATGACCATCCAGCCACCTAAGGGGTTATGCCCTGGGTAGTCATGAGTTTTTCCTTGTATAAAACCTTTGAGATAAAGCAGGGTATTTTTAGGCCCTTTTATAAAGGAAGAAAAACGGGCGAAAGGGCTACCGACTACTCCCCAGATGACCCGGTATAGGATCAATCCCAACATGCAGTAGCCTATATATACGTGCCAGACCATAATGTTGCCGCCTTCTGTACCGGAAAACCACATGAAGCCGATTCCGGCGACCAGTGACCAGTGAAATAACCGAATAGAGATATCCCAGACACTGATTGAATAACGTTTTGATGTGGTCATATGTGCCCGTAGAAGGTTAAGCATGATCAGGTTCCATTAATCCATAAATGCGTCAGTATGCTGAGTACATAACCAAGAGCGATGGCCCAGCTCCATTTAAGATGGCTCAGAAAGGTATAAGTTCCCTGAGCCTGTCCCATGAGTGCAATTCCGGCTGCTGATCCAAGAGACAGTAATGAACCACCCACGCCTGCGGTTAACGTCACTAGTAACCACTCGTTCGTGTTCATGACCGGATTCATGGTCAGTACCGCAAACATAACGGGAATGTTGTCTATAATGGCCGATATTACCCCGATGAGGGAGTTGGCCCACGTTGTGCCGAGTGACCCATAAAGCGTATCAGATAGGAGTGCGAGATAACCGAGAGTCGATAATCCTCCGACACAGAGCACGACACCGTAGAAAAACATCAGAGTATCCCAAGATGCCCTTTCTACGACCTTGAAAATATCGAACCGGCGCACAACATCAGTATGATCGCCGCGTATCTCCCGCATATCTTGCATATTATCTTTATGGTGATGATGGATGTGACCGTGGTCAACGAGTGAAGATTCGTGCTGGCAAAGGTAGTAACCATAGAGTTTTAGTACGCCGAGGCCTGTCATCATGCCCAGTACCGGAGGCAGGTTTAATACGCTGTGAGTGGTGACTGAAATAGCGATAGTGATTAAAAACAGAAGGATAATGGTGATACCACCACGTTTCATCTGTTCTTGGTGTTCTTTATGACGGGCCGGTGGTCCTTTTTCAACAACAAAGGACATGATCACAGCGGGAACCAGCCAGTTGACCAGCGCGGGCAGGAATAAGAGGAAAAACTCCTCAAACTGCACCATCCCTTTTTGCCAGACCATCAAAGTGGTGATGTCACCGAAGGGGCTGAATGCTCCCCCCGCATTAGCGGCAACGACGATGTTAATACAACCTACCGTGACAAACTTTAAATAGTTATTTCCTACGGCTAATACAACAGCGCCCATTAGCAGTGCAGTGGATAAATTATCAGCCAATGGTGATATGAAAAAAGCGAGTGCGCCGGTAATCCAGTAAATTTGCAGGATGGAAAAGTTTTTATGTATTAACCAGCTACGTAAAGCAGCAAATACTTTGCGTTCTTCCATCATGTTGATGAATGTCATCGCGGCAAGTAAAAATAGAAATAGCTCGGCATATTCAAGGATGTTATGCCGCACTGCAATGCCGGCTGTATCTGTATCGCCATGCATTGCGTAACCGATCCCCACCACTAGCCAGATTAACCCTGCGGCAACGATGATGGGCTTTGACTTACGCAGCCGGGTAAACTCTTCGGTTAGCACAAAGAGATAGCCGATCACGAAAATAAGTAACGACAGATATCCAAAAATAGTGTTGGTCAGGTCGATATCCTGAGGGGTTTTATCGATCGTAAAAGCCCATGCCGGGGTGTAAACAACTGAGACAAACAGAGCCGCCATTAAGAGAAGGGCCAGAATGGAAATATAAGTATGCTGATTCAGGATTTTTTTCATTAGATAAGTCTGATGTATATTGTTGTTAAAGTCGATTGTTGCAATGCAAAAAAATACAAATAACATATTCCTGTTACAAAGATTTAAAGCCGGGCGTGTATCAGTTAAAATAAGCCCCCTTTTGAATTGCGAGTGTTGAGCATTAACGATGGAAGTCAATCCGATCATAAATGACTTGAAGGATATCGGCGAGCGAACAGCAGCGCTTTATAGCTATCTTGATTACCCAGGTACCAAAGAACGCCTGGAAGAAGTAGAACGTGAGCTTGAAGATCCTGCGGTCTGGAATGATCCCGAGAATGCTCAGAAACTTGGTAAAGAGCGTGCCGCTTTGTCCACAATTGTCACCACACTGGAGACCCTCAAGTCAGGCGCGGTTGATGCGCGTGAATTGCTGGATATGGCCGTTGAGGAAGATGACGCAGAGACGGTAAGCGAGGTGATTTCAGAAGTCAGCAGTCTGATGGCAAAACTCGAGAAATTAGAGTTTCGCCGTATGTTTTCTGGCGAAGTTGATCCGAATAACGCGTTTTTGGACATTCAATCGGGTTCCGGCGGTACGGAAGCTCAGGATTGGGCCAATATGGTACTGCGTATGTATTTACGCTGGGGCGAAGACAAAGGTTTTAAAACCGAGCTTGTTGAAGCCTCTGATGGTGATGTTGCAGGGATCAAGTCTGCGACCATACGCTTTGAAGGTGAGTATGCTTTTGGCTGGCTGCGGACCGAAACCGGCGTGCATCGTTTAGTGCGTAAATCACCGTTTGATTCGGGTGGTCGCCGGCATACATCATTTTGTTCTGTCTTTGTGTCGCCTGAAATCGACGACAATATCGAAGTCGATATTAACCCTGCGGATCTGCGAGTTGATGTGTACCGTGCATCAGGCGCGGGCGGACAGCACGTTAACCGTACAGAGTCAGCGGTGCGAATTACCCATGGCCCTTCAGGAATCGTAGTGCAGAGTCAGAGCCAGCGTTCGCAGCACCAAAACAAAGATACCTGTATGAAACAACTGCGGGCAAAGCTGTATGAAATGGAGATGCTGAAACGCAGCGCCGCCGCACAAGAACTGGAAGATTCCAAAGCTGATATCGGCTGGGGAAGTCAGATCCGTTCCTATGTATTGGATGATCAGCGAATTAAAGATCTGCGTACTAATGTACAGTCGTCCAATTGTGACAAAGTACTTGACGGCGATCTGGATCTGTTTATTGAAGCCAGCTTGAAAGCTGGTCTGTAACGAATTATTAACTTAAAGGTTCACCACACTCATGTCTGATAACACTCAGAAGCAAGATCAGAAACAAGATGAAAACCGGCTGATTGCAGAGCGCCGGGAAAAACTGAATGCTCTGCGTGAAGCGGGTAATGCGTTTCCGAACAGCTTTCGTCGCGATAGTTATGCTCAGGATCTGTTAGAGCAGTTTGGTGAAAAAACCAAAGAAGAACTGGAAGAAGCGGCATCTACGGTCAGTATAGCCGGGCGCGTGGTACTGAATCGTGGCGCTTTTGGTGTTATTCAGGATATGACCGGGCGTATTCAGTTCTATGTGAACAAAGAAGCACGTGCATTTGCCAAGAGTCTGGATTTGGGTGACATCATCGGTGTGACGGGTGTATTGCATAAGTCGGGTAAAGGTGATCTTTATGTTGATTTGGGCGAATATCAGTTACTGACGAAAAACTTACGCCCATTGCCCGATAAACATAAAGGGCTTCAGGATACCGAAATCCGCTATCGCCAGCGCTATGTGGATTTGATCACCAATGAGCAGTCTCGCAAAGTATTTGAAGCCCGTTCGAAAATCGTATCCGGTATCCGTAACTACCTGACAGAGCGTCGTTTCATTGAAGCCGAAACTCCGATGCTACAGGTGATTCCGGGTGGAGCAGCTGCACGCCCGTTTATTACACACCACAATGCCTTGGATCGTGATATGTATCTGCGTATTGCGCCAGAGCTGTATCTGAAGCGTTTGGTGGTGGGTGGTTTTGAAAGAGTATTTGAAATCAACCGTAACTTCCGTAATGAAGGGCTATCTACGCGTCATAACCCAGAATTTACGATGATCGAGTTTTATCAGGCATACGCGGACTATCATGATCTGATGGACCTGACTGAAGATATGTTGCGTACGGTCGCTCAGAATGTTTTAGGCACAACTACCATCATTAATACGGTACGAAATGACGAGGGTGAAATACTCGAAACGTTCGAATATGATCTGTCCAAACCCTTTACCCGTTTGAGTGTTTTTGATTCGGTTTTGCAATACAACTCTGATATCACGGCTGAAGCATTGGCTGATGATCATGCTGCCCGTCAGATCGCAGAACGCATGGATATTGATGTAAAAGATAGCTGGGGTCTGGGTCGTGTTCAGATTGAGATCTTTGAGAAAACGGTTGAGCATCGTTTGCAGCAACCTACCTTTATTACTGAATACCCTACCGAAGTATCACCGTTGGCGCGTCGCAATGATGATAACCCGTTTGTAACTGATCGTTTTGAGTTCTTTGTAGCAGGCCGTGAGTTGGCTAACGGTTTCTCGGAGCTAAATGACTCTGAAGATCAGGCAGAACGTTTCCGTGCGCAGGTTGCTGAAATGGAAGCGGGTGACGATGAAGCGATGCATTACGATGATGACTATATCAATGCGCTGGAGTATGGCTTACCGCCAACAGCGGGTGAAGGTATTGGTATTGACCGTTTGGTAATGTTGTTTACTGACTCGGCATCTATTCGCGATGTTATTCTGTTCCCTGCGATGCGTCCACGCGCATAACTGCTGTGTTTTGTTGAAAAAGGCTGCCTCGGCAGCCTTTTTTGTGAGCGGAGTTCGATGGGAAGTAATAGAACGGGTTAATAAGAATAGCGAATGAGAAGCACTGACTGGCTGTTCGAGCCGCAAGCCGTTTATGGCTTCGGTTTATCGCCAATGCCTGAAGAGAGTTCATTATCCATCTGGTCTGCATCATGCAGGATATCAACCACTTCTGAGGCCATCTCGGGCATTGCTTCTACGACCGCTGCGGCTACTTCCATGGCTTGCTCTGGTTGGAATTCAGCAAAGTGAGTGACCAGTTCGGTTGCAGATTCATGATAGGCATCAATATCGGCAGGGCGAAGGTGCTCCGGTTCTTTCTGTATATGTGCCGGAAACTGATCGGCGAGCTCTGCAACGATATCAGCGAGTTTTTCTGGTTGATGCTCGACCAGCCAGGCCACCAGCTCGGACGCATGGTCAGGTGCGCCACTAGAAAGCGCTTCAGCAATTTCCAGGCTTAAGTCAGGTGCGGTCCTTGTAATTGCTGTGAAGAGACGTGCCACATCAATTTCATCAACATGTGACAGGGCAGAAACAAGCACAGCCGCTTTTTCTGGTGAGGTAAGTGCAATTTCTTTTACCATATTAACAGCGGCCGCGGGGCTGCTCTCTGCAATGGTAATCGCGACCTGTGCTTCTAAGTTAAGCGGCGTACTTTCTTGGTGATGTGTGCGTGGATCGAGTTCCAGTAAGGGCATGCCCGTAACAGAGGGCTGCATAACAAAGCTTTCTTGATCTTCTACAGGTAGAGACGCTCTGACACGCATTCGGTAAACAACAAAGATTAATAAAACTAATTCGGAAACAGCCAGAAATCCAAACAAAGCATCATTGCCAAAATGCTTCATGACAATAGAGGAAGCGAGAGGGCCAAAAATACAGCCCAGCGCATAGATGCTAAGTAAGCCACCCATGGCTGCTGCCATTTCTGAGCGTTGCACTTTATCAAAGGTTTCTGAAATGCTCATTGGATAGAGGCATGAGAATAATCCGGTACTGATCGCTGTGGTCACCATCATTATGGTTAGCCACTCTTGGTGTGCTCCCCAAGGAATAACTAAGGTAGCACCAACATTAATCAGCAGTAGGTAAAAAAGAACAGTTCGCCGGTCAAATCGATCAGAGAGCATGCCGACAGGAAACTGTAATAAGAAGGCACCTAAAACGGCTGACGCCATATAAAGGGTTAGTTCAAAGCCGTTGATATCATAATGACCGGCAAACACGGGTAGCATATTGAGCATTGCGCCGTAGAGTACTCCGCCAAAGAAGCAGCTAACCACACCCAAGGGAGAGAGAATAAAGAGCTGCTTAAAAGACATGCCTTTTGTTTCATGTACGACAGGGCCAGCCCGGCGGCTCATAATTAAAGGTATCAAAGCGAAGCAGAGCAACATACCTGCAATAATGAAGATGGTCTGTGATGTGGCGGGTGCAAGGTTTAATAGGAATTGACCAAAAAAAAGTGCCGCCATGACAACGACTTGACTAGTGGCTAGGATACGACCACGCGTGGTTGCACTGGACGCTTCGCTGAGCCAGCCATCAATGACGGCAAATGCACAGGCGATGCAAAATCCCATCAGCATGCGCATGCCGCCCCATACCCATTCATTCATGGTCAGGCTGCAGGCCAGAATAGCAATAGCACTTAATGCGGCGCTTGCTGAAAATATTCTGATATGTCCGACACGGCTAATCAGGCGTCGGCAATACAAACCACCAAATAGCATGCCGACTGCATACATGGCTAAAATGAGACCAATCGTATCGGTGCTCATTCCTTCCATGCCCATTCTTACAGGCAAAAGAATACCGATAAGGCCGAAGCCAAGCATCAGAATAAAGCAGCTGATAAACAGTGTTATCAGAGGAAGTATTGTAATAATCACCAGACATCATCCAGTTTGTCAGGGTTAACAGTCAGCAGCGTGAAAGACTGAGGTTATAAAGTCATGTAATGAATGTGCTAAATTTAATTACCGCAGCTTAACGCTTGAGACTTTTGTCTAAAGCTGCGTAGATTAACATCTTTAGTCAGCACTACGCTATGGTGTTTTGGCTTACTCTTTTATCCTATCCTGTTTTTTAAATCGGTTGAAAAATATGTTCCCATTGTTTACATAAAAGAGAGATATACCGGTTAAGCGTTGGTTGGCTATTGATTATCATGGTGTCAGGTATTATTGCGCATGTGCCGGGAAAAATTCGTTATTATTCGATTGAGCATGGTGCTGTAATAACACCTGACATGCTGTTTTCTTGTTATTCGGAACCCTTATAAAGAAAGTACGCTCAAGAGTAATAGAAAGAGTAAGAGTAAGTTAGAAAGTGATAGACAAAGTAACGATGATAAATAGTGGTAATCTGAGGGTGATATGGTGTTAGAAGCAGCAAAAAGTTGGCAGCCTTTTCTGGAGCATGAGTTTGAGGCGCCGTATATGCGGGCATTGATGGCGTTTTTGCAGCAAGAAGAACAGCAGAAGAAAGTGATTTTCCCACCTGAAGAACAATGGTTTCATGCGCTGGAAGTAACGCCTTTGGATCAGGTTAAAGTGGTGATCATCGGTCAGGATCCATACCATCAACCAGGGCAGGCGCATGGTTTGTGTTTTTCTGTAAAGCCTGGAGTTAAACCTCCGCCTTCTTTAGTTAATATTTACAAAGAATTAGAGTCTGATTTAGCTATTCCCCGTGCTGATCATGGCTATCTCGAAAGCTGGGCGCAGCAAGGCGCTTTACTACTCAATGCGGTGCTGACAGTGCAAGACTCTAATGCGGCATCTCATCAGGGAAAAGGCTGGGAATTGTTTACCGATAAAGTCATCGAGGTTGTCAACCGAGAGTGCGAGCATGTGGTATTTTTGCTTTGGGGAAGTTATGCGCAAAAAAAAGGGGCCATGATTGATCAAAACCGCCATCTTGTTTTAACAGCGCCTCACCCGTCCCCACTTGCTGCACACCGTGGTTTTTTTGGCTGTCGTCATTTTAGTGAAACGAATCAGTATTTACTGCAGTATGGAAAACAACCGGTAAATTGGCAATTGCCTGAGATTGATGCTGTTGAGGGGAAGCCGGAGAGGTCAATTGTGCAAGGTGATTTGTGGTCGTAATAGAGCCGCAGTACGCGACTCTATCAGAGACAATGGCTAGCGTTTGCTGATAAATAGCTCGGGATCAAGTTCATAGGGAAGCGGCAGCATTTCAAGCAGCGGGCCTTGTGAGCTTTGCAGATGAATACTGCTCTCATCTACCTGTGTTTTGTTGATTACTGCAAGCAGTGTGACCTCTTGCTCACCGCTAGGTGCAGCGAGAACAACCTGTCCTACATTGCTTTTCTCGGCGCTATGTAACTGATCTCCTGCCTGAGGTAGGGTGTCAGTTTTTAGCTGCGCAAGATACATCGGCTTAGTGAGTTTGCCGCGGTGTTGCAGGCGGGTGACTATCTCTTGACCGGTGTAACATCCTTTGGAAAAACTGACACCTTTGAGCGCCTGAAGGTTGGTCATCTGTGGGATGAAGGCTTCAAGTGTTGCGCTGCGCAGATCCGGAATTCCTGCTTTTATCTCTTCAAGAACCCATGCCTGCGTTGTTCCCAGAGGAGCAAAGCGGGTCAGTTGTTCTAATGCTTCAGCTGCTTCGCAGGCTGGCAGCCATAACTCATAGCGATCACCGGGTACTTTGATGGCTACTTTTTTTCCGGCATGAATTGCTTTATCGGTTTCTGATGGCACCTTATCAAATAGTTTTTCAACCAGTGTACTGGCTCCCGGCCCCATGAGCCCGAAGCCCACTATGTGATCACTTTGGTCTTCTGCGTCGGCTTTGGAGAACATGATGTACTTTTTCAGGTTTTTAAGCCCGCCTTCAAGCATATCCTGATGTGTACGCAGCCAAAATCCACCTTCAACGGCCATCACACGATACAGCGCGAGCATGCCGCCTTTTATATTGCAGTGGGCGCCTAAGCGGCTGCCCAGCTGACTTGTGTCGCGCATATCGCAGCTGAGCTGGCCTTGCAGGAATTTCTCTGCCTCCGGTCCGATGATGCTAATGACTCTGTTGTGTAACAGAGGGATGATGCGTGTCTGGCTATCATGTTCAGGTACCGAAATAATCTCGTCTTCCTTTTCAGAAAGCGTAACCTGACAGGTCTGTAAGAGTGTTGTCCATTGGCTCATCGTTCGTATCCTGTTGATTAGGGGCGCGATTGCTGCGTAGCCAGTTTCTCGCCTAGTTTTACAGGCGACTCTGCTTTAAATGTATCTACCCACGCGATAGCATCAGGGCCAAATAATAAAATAACGGTTGAGCCTAGTTTGAAACGTCCCATCTCTTCACCTTTCTCCAGCACTACCGGTGCTGTGGGTTCGGGGAGATAAGGGGTTCTGAGCGGCTGTCTCACTACAGGCGCGACTTGACCGCTCCACACCGTTTCGATCCCGGCTACAATCATCGCTCCGACTAATACCATCGCCATTGGTCCCGCTTCGGTATCAAAAATAGCGACTAATCGCTCATTACGTGCAAATAGCTGGTCGACATTTTCAGCGGTTGTCTGGTTGACTGAAAACAGGTCGCCCGGCACATAAACGGTTTCGCGTAATGTGCCTTTTACTGGCATGTGGACGCGATGATAATCTCTGGGTGAAAGATATATGGTGGTAAAAAACCCATTTTTAAAGGGGGTGGCCAGCTCTTCGTAGCCGCCGAGCAGCGTTGTTAAGCCGTATCCTCTACCTTTTGCCTGAAAAATCCGGCCGTGCTCAATAGGACCAATTTGACTGACAGCACCATCGGCAGGTGAAACGATTGCCTGTGGATCTTGGTTTATCTCTCTGACGCCAGGCTTTAATTCACGTGTGAAGAATGCATTGAAAGAGGCGTAGGCGGTGGGTTCTTCGACCAAGGCTTCTGACATGTTGATCTGATATTTTTTAGCAAACCAGCTGATAAAGCGGTTTTTCACCCACGGGTTAGTGCAATCAGCAAGGCGGCCCGCTAAGCGAGACAGAAGATGTTGTGGAACGATCTGCTGGAAAAGAATAAATAATTGTTGCTTCACCAAAAACTCCTAAAGGGTACAGATAATAGGTCAAAGGTTACATTTCGACCGGCGTGTCAGGTAGGTTGCCCCACTCAAACCAAGAGCCGTCATAGCACTTTACATCACTAAGGCCTGCATGCAGCGCTGCTATATAAGTGAGGCCTGAACGACGATGTGTTTGGCAGTGGGTGATAACGGTTTTATCGGGGTCGATGCCCGCTTTGATAATCAGTGCCATTAACGCATCAGGTGAGGCCAGTAAAGGTGGGTTCAATTGTGCTAAGGAGTCAGTCCATTCCAGCCAGTGCGCGCCAGGAATATGACCGCCTTTGACGGCATTAACGATTCTGGCACCGATAAACTCATCATGAGAACGTGCATCCCAAATGGAGATGTCTGCTTGGCTAATATGGGCTATGAGATAATCTTTATCAGCAATCAGGTCTGTTGTTGAGGAGACATTGATACCGGATGGCGTAGCCTGGTTTGATTTTGTTTCCAGTGGATAACCCGCAGCAGTCCAGGCGGGTAAATGGCCATTGAGAAAAGAGGCGTTTTTTAGACCAACACAATGCATACTCCAGATAAAACGCCCTGCCAGTGGGCCGTTTTGATCATCATATACCACGACGTGACTAGTTTCCGTTATACCGCAATCAGAAAATAACTGAGAAAGTTGTTGATTATCCGGCAATTTGTTGGGAACCGGCACGGCACCATTTTGTAAACGAGCTGCATCTATCCAGATCGCACCCGGTATATGATGTTGCCGATAGGCATCGGCAGCAGAAAGATCAATGATAATCAGATGAGGTTTATTTATAACGGAATGTAGTTGAGTTGAGTCGATAACCAGAGGGAGAAGCATGTGTGTCTCTCGCATGAATGCCGGAGATCGATCATAACGATTTGTGGGTCAAGGCTCAATCTGAAAAAGTCATTTTTACATCTGTTTAAGTGCCAGTGTTGCCGCTGAACAGAGGTAGCGGAATCGTTTTTGGTGGAATGCTGTTAGTGGCAGGGCATTTTCGCCTGCATCGGCATAGATGATAGCAACCGCTCCCTGTCCACGAAAGATAGACATCATCAATGCATCATTATCCGGAAGCAGTTCACTATAGGCATCAGGCATGAGCTTGGTGTACTGTTTTCTGTTTTCGGCGGTTATCCAGATACATGCCGGTTTATCACATAGCTTTTTGAAAATGCTTGGGATCTGCAGGTCGATTTCATAACTGGCAAAAGGGTGGTCTTTGTCTATGCCAAAGACTTGAGCTGTTTTCATTTTATGACTTTTGGCATTGACCAGGTTAAGAGTTATGCGTTGTAAACCTAATCCTTTGATCAACCCTTGCATCAGCCCCTGTAGTATATGAGCTGGTTTCGTATAGAGGTGATACCCTTTAAGAAAGCGCTCGACAGTTTGCTTATAAATGGCCTCATTTAGTAATACTTCAGCGGTGTGAGTCCGTGTTTCAACAGGTATCGGTGTTTTTTGGGGTTTCTGTTTAGGCTTTTTCGGCTTGGGCTTTTCAGGTAAAGGATATTTGCTCTTAAGTAGCTCGAGTTCGCGATTACCTAACTTATAATTGCTTGGGTATGATGAGGGGATCATGAGCATTTCAGCAGCAGGGGCGAGTGTGCCGGGGGCATGGTACTCTCTGGATGAGTCTGCACAGACTTTATGTAATAGCGCTAAAGTTTTGTCGGCATCCAGTCCCAGATAGTCACTGATAATATCGGTTGTTTTGATGTTACGGGTGGTGCGCCAGCCTCGGCTGACAATCAGCGACAACCAGTTTGCAAGCTTAATCGGAAAGTGGCGCTCTTGCGTCAGGTGATTAAGATCGCGTAGTTCCTCTTCACTTAAACGGGGATCGCTTAATGCTCGCTGGTGTAGTTTAGCGAGCAGTCCTTTGGAAGGGGATGTGTCGGGGTCTTGGGCTTGTATCGTGAGTTCAGAAAAGCCCCACTCTTCAGATAGTCCCATCGAAATTTGTTGCATCGTGCAACCCAGAACATCATGTTCAGCCAGCGTAGGGTCGATATCCTCTTCCCATATTTTTATGCGCACCTGATGCATATGCAGTGGGGCATTCAACCATAATGCCCATAAACCAATACTATAAAAGAGAGACGCGAGGTAAACCTCTTCGGTAAACGGCAGGCGCTTCATCTGCTGCCAGGTACGCGCTTGAACAGCGGCATGATGACTGTTTGCAACCATGCGAAGATATTGTTTTTGTTGCACGCTGGACGGGTTAAGTTTGACGGGCTGCAGCGTTTTAGTGAGTTGTATGAGTGGGTCGATTCCTAGCGACGAAACGGCGTGTTCAATGCTGCTGACGTGGGAGCCTTTTACTGCGTGTTTTTTCTCGGCGGCTCGAACTATATGCAGGCACAGCACCGGATCAGAGCGAACCAGTGCAGTCAGATGGCTGATCATCGTAGAGTCTTTACTGAGAAGGATTTTTAAGCGCTTAAGACTACTGGCGCGCACAGGGAAGGGTTTATCCTTTAAAAAGTTGATCCAGGCCTCTGCGCCATATAGAACCTTTACTTCTTCTTCGGTGTCCTGAATGTGTGCCTGTTCGTCCATTAATACTCTCTTAAATAATACTCTTCTATGACTGCCGCTTACCCCTGCTCAAGCAGAGAGTTTAAAATACGTTGGTAGCTTTCCATACGGCTAGCGCTGACATCTCCGTTCTCTATAGCACCCAGTATAGCGCATCCAGGCTCCTGGTCATGCTTACAGTCCCTGAATTTGCAATGACCAATAAAGGGGCGGAACTCTGTAAAGCCATCCAGTAATTTTTCGGGCTTGATATGCCACAGAGCAAACTCGCGGATACCCGGTGAGTCGATCAGGTCTCCTCCTTTGGGAAAGTGGAATAAACGTGCCGTTGTTGTGGTGTGTTTTCCTTTGCGTGACTGCTCTGAAAGATCCCCTACCTTTATGTCGACACCTGGCAGTAATACATTAATTAAAGATGACTTGCCGACGCCTGATTGGCCGACGAATACGCTGATTTTTCCGTTTAGCTCTTCCAGAAGCGGATCCAGTCCCTCTTCAAGGGTTGTTGAAGCCATGAGTACGCGATAGCCAATTTTGCGGTATCGCTCTAACAGGTCTTCAATCTCTTCCTGGTTTTCAGCGGTGATCAGATCTGATTTGTTTAATAATAAAACGGGTTCGATACCGCTGAGTTCAGCAGCGACCAGGTAACGGTCAATCAGGTTAGCAAAAGGCGTTGGTTCAACAGCAAATGTGATGATCAGGCGATCAATATTGGCAGCCACCGGTTTGAGTTCGCCGTGGTTGGTCGGGCGGATCAATTCGCTGCTGCGGGGAAGAGCGGCAACAACAACACCGTGCTCTAAGCCTGCCCGCCAGACAACCCGATCACCGGTCACCAACTGGCCTAAATGGGTACGTAGATGACAGCGAAATATCTGGCCGGCTTTTTCTCCATCGATCGCTTCAACGTCAACCTGTTTACCAAAGTGGGAGATGATAAGCCCTTCCTCTTCGGGGCCAAGATCGCCACCTTCTAGCTGCTGTTCTACTTTATTATCTTTGCGTGCTGCACGGTCTGCACGTTCTTGTTGTACTTTTTCTATGCGCCATGCCTGACGGCGATTAACTTTACGTTTTGACATTAAAAATAACTACCTGGTCATCTCACCACTTGTCGTGCTTCGTGGTAAGGTATTCTGAATTGTGAAACATTATAGAGTGCTATCTATTTAATTAAGAGGAATATATATGTCGCGTAAAGATAATCTCATCTGGATTGATCTGGAAATGACCGGTCTTGATCCTGATAATGATTATATTATCGAGATAGCAACGATCGTGACAGATGCAAATCTGAACGTTTTGGCTGAAGGCCCTTCGTTGGTTATTCATCAGCCTGATGCAGTGATGGATAATATGAATGAGTGGTGTATACGCCAGCATGGTCAATCTGGTTTGACTCAGAGGGTGCGCGACAGTAGCGTGACTGAGCGTGAAGCTGAGCAGCAGACAATTGCGTTTTTGGCTGAATATGTTGATAAAGGTGCTTCGCCGATTTGTGGAAACAGCATTGGTCAGGATCGGCGCTTTTTGAATCGTTATATGCCTGAGCTGGAAAACTACTTTCATTATCGCAATCTTGATGTTAGTACGATAAAAGAGCTGGCGAGACGTTGGAAACCCGAGTTATTAAAGAGCTTTACCAAGAAGGGTTCACATCTGGCGATGGATGATATCCGGGATTCGATTGCTGAGCTGCAGCACTATCGTGCTGCCTTTTTTAAAGAATAATAGGATCACTCAAATGCTCGTTTCAACATGTATCACTTGGGTATAAGCTAGGCACTTGGGTATAAACCAGGCATTTGGCAATACAGCAGCAGAGTTTAATGCTACCTAGCAATAAACCTTTCATTATTACTTAGCCAGATATTGGCTCACCCGAGTTGAGAGGGAACAGTACCGACAGGTAGTTGTGCCCTTTCTTGTTTAAATATGGACACATGTAATACTTCTTCTGGTACCAACCCCACCGGCAAATTGCCAGGTGACCTGGCAATGTGGATTTTCATAATTGCCGAACTGTCGGTGTTTGCTTTGTTATTTTTGTTATTCAGTTATTTACGTAGCAGCGACTCAGTGACTTTTCTCGCAGGCCAGCAAACATTACACCCGCAGGCGGGTTTGATTAATACGGTCGCGCTGCTCACCTCAAGTGCATGTGTGGCGCAGGCGGTTAATGCGGTGCGCCAGAACAAATCTGCTGCATTCGGCTGGTTGCTGCTGAGTATTCCTGTGGGCGGTATTTATATCGTCGTAAAACTATGGGAATACCAGCAGTTAGTACGCCAGGGTTTTGACCTTGATACTAATCACTTTTATACAGGCTACTTTCTGTTAACCGGATTTCACTTACTTCATGTTGTTTTAGGGATAGTGATTTTAGGGTTTATGTCAGTCAGATTATGGCGGGGTTGTTATCTTCCCTCGCAGATGAGCGGTTTGGAAAGTGGGGCCTGCTACTGGCATATGGTTGATCTTGTCTGGGTTATTCTTTTTCCGCTTATTTATGTGATTCATTGATGAAACATCCAGTTATGATTTGGTTTGTATTAATTATCCTGACCTTAATCATGTTTATGTTGGGCGAGGAGCGGCCTGGTTCTGATATTGTTATGTTGGTGCTGTCGATATCCGCGTTAAAGGGTTTGTTGATCGTTGCTGGCTTCATGGAATTAGCCGGTGTGAAACATCTGATCCAACGTGGCTTGATGCTTTATTCACCCGTGTTGGTCCTTTTAATAGCGCTTTTGTTGTTATAACAAGATATCCAGTAAACACCTGAAACAGGCACTAGATTGTTAAAGATGCCGTCCTTGAAGGTCCGATTGCTTTAACGCTCGGGTAATACCAGACAAAGCCGATGACGCTTCCAGTCGCTCCCAGATAAACACCAGATCCGATAGATATCCAAGAGAGTTGATCGAGGTCTATCCGTGGAGGCCTCTATCGCATCTACCTACCAGCAGTGATAACTCCTTTTAGGATAAACGCCAAATAGAAGGAGAATATGCAGCGTCTTAATTAATAAGATGTATTCTTAATATATTTTTTGTTTTAACTTGATATAGGTCAATTTTTTTCTGCGCACATCTTTTCATAATAGCCGCACCTGAATTTTAATTGTGCAATCTGGCCCTTGGTTGGGTTACGGAGCTTTTTATGAATGAAACGTTCACCAAAGCTATGGCGAGAAATATTTTCTATGGAGGGAGTTTGTTCTTCATATTGGTATTTCTTGGCTTGACTTATCATACCGAAAAGGTGCTTCCCGAACGGGATCACCGTGAAAACATTACCGAACAGGTCGTTCTGGGCAAAAAAGTCTGGGAAGAGAATAACTGTGTCGGTTGTCACTCTTTGCTGGGTGAAGGCGCTTATTTCGCGCCGGAGCTAGGCAATGTTTATACGCGCTTTGGTGGTAGTAAAGAAGCGATTATGGCTTTCATCAAATATCGTCCTGTGGATGGTATTGAGGGACGTCGCAGTATGCCGCAGTTCAATCTATCTGATGAAGAGCTGGAAGCAGTGGCTGAATTCCTGAAATGGACTTCAGAGATTAACACCAGTAACTGGCCACCTAATATTCAGGGTTGAGGCAAAGGAGCATCAATATGAAGTATGAATCTCAAAAGGTCGCACGATTATATTTTATCGCTGCGCTGGGGCTCTTTGTAGGTCAGATCCTATTCGGTCTGATTATGGGTTTACAGTACGTCGTCGGAGACTTCCTGTTTCCGGCGATCCCGTTCAACGTTGCACGTATGGTACATACTAACTTGCTTATCGTTTGGCTGTTGTTTGGTTTTATGGGGGCTGCGTACTTCCTGATTCCCGAAGAATCAGAAACCGAGCTGTGGAGTCCCAAACTGGCCATCGTGCTTTTCTGGGTCTTTTTGGTTGCAGGCGTATTAACTATTCTTGGCTATCTGCTGGTGCCTTATGCGCGCTTGGCTGAGATGACCGGGAATGATATTTTGCCCACGATGGGACGAGAGTTTCTTGAGCAACCCTTGTTAACTAAAATCGGCATCGTGATTGTGGCGCTGGGTTTTGTATTCAACGTAGGCATGACAGTACTGCGTGGTCGCAAAACGGTTATCAGCACTATTCTGATGATCGGCTTAATTGGCTTGGCAGTCATGTTTTTATTCTCTTTCTACAATCCGGAAAACTTGGTGCGTGACAAATTCTACTGGTGGTGGGTTGTCCATCTGTGGGTAGAGGGTGTCTGGGAATTGATTCTGGGTTCTTTGTTGGCATTCGTGTTGATTAAAGTGACGGGTGTTGACCGTGAAGTGATTGAAAAATGGTTGTACATGATCGTCGCAATGGCACTGATTACCGGTATTCTCGGTACAGGACACCATTACTTCTGGATTGGTGCACCTGAGTACTGGCAGTGGTTGGGTTCTGTGTTCTCTGCAATGGAACCGATTCCATTCTTCATGATGACACTGTTCGCTTTCAATATGGTCAACAAGCGTCGTCGTGAGCACCCTAACAAAGCTGCAATTCTTTGGGCAATGGGTACAGGTGTGATGGCATTTTTAGGCGCTGGCGTGTGGGGCTTCCTGCATACACTGGCACCGATTAATTACTATACACACGGTACACAGCTGACAGCTGCTCATGGTCACATGGCGTTCTATGGAGCCTATGCAATGGTTGTCATGTGCATCATCTCTTATGCAATGCCGCTGATGCGTGGTCGTATTGCGAATAGCAACAAAGCTCAGGTCGCTGAGATGTGGGGCTTTTGGTTGATGACGGTGTCTATGGTGTTTATCACCTTGTTCTTGACGGCTGCTGGTGTGGTGCAGGTTTGGCTGCAACGTTATACCGATACGCCGATGCCATTTATGCTTGTTCAGGACAAACTGGCCATCTTCTTCTGGATGCGTGAAATCGCTGGAGTCACCTTCCTGGGTGGTTTGGGTGTCTATCTATGGAGCTTCTTCATCGGTACAGATGCTGACGCTGCGCGTGATTCTGCTAAAGTACTGGCAAACGCAAGTACTAAAGAAACCGCTAAAGCATAAGCTCGCTCACGCTCTGTCCTGATCAGGACAGAGCGTTTCTTTTTTTCTTTTCATGGAGTCTCTTATGCGCACTGCTAGCCCGGTTGAGCTGGATCTCTCTGCCAGTAAAGCCCCTTTCTATCTTCCACAACACAACGAAGTTGAATTATTCACACACGCTTATGAGAACCAGTTACCTGTATTAATTAAAGGGCCGACGGGGTGTGGTAAAACACGTTTTATTAGTCATATGGCTGAACGTTTAGGTCTGCCGTTGCATACGGTTTCTTGTCATGATGATTTGACCGCTTCTGACTTGGTAGGACGTTACCTTATTGGTGATGGTATGACTCAGTGGCACGATGGTCCGTTAACGCGAGCTGTCAGGGAAGGTGGTATCTGCTATCTGGATGAGGTCGTGGAAGCACGCAAAGATACTACGGTCGTTATTCATCCTTTGACGGATGACCGACGCATTTTACCAATAGATCGTACCAATGAACTGCTGCACGCACCCAAAAATTTTATGCTGGTGGTTTCATATAACCCTGGCTATCAGAATCTAATGAAAGGGCTTAAGCCTAGTACACGCCAGCGTTTTATTTCTATGAGTTTTAATTATCTAAAGCCTGAAGAAGAGAGACGCGTGATAGAAACGGAAACCGGACTGGATTCTGAGACTGCACTACGACTTATCCATTTAGCGATTGGTTTACGTGGTTTGAAAGATATGGATCTGGAAGAGGGTGCCAGTACACGTTTGTTGGTTTATACAGCGACTTTAATGAAAGCAGGGTTTGACCCTGTTGAAGCATGCCGGGCAGGCTTGGTTGAATCGTTAACGGATGATGAAGATACAATTACGGCATTGATGGAAGTTGTCAAAGCTAATTTCTGAAATTTTCTCCGGGCATGAATTCGATGTTTTCAGCACTGCCTATACTGATTCGCCGATTTAAGAGTGCCGTGTAAGCTAAATCAATTGAGGTCGTCCAATGGAAGAGCAAGTCGGTAAATATTGGGATCGGTTGATTAGTCGCATGGCTGATCCTGCCTGGGAACATCAAGCTGTGACATTGGAGAGCGTACGTAAGCCTCTTTCTGTTTTTTTTCGCACCTTAGGTGGAGATGGTGGCTTAAGTATCCGCGCTTCTATTCAGACAGAATCTTCGTTGCGACGGACCTGGTTACAGCGCATGGCGGGCAGCGGGAAACGTATTTCGTTAGCGTGGCGCAGTGCTGATACGCTACATCTGCCTGATCGCATCAATCTCTTCCCTCATGCTGAGCTTAATCGTGAACTTTATTATTGGTTAGCGGCGATGGCGACAGCACCTGCTTTCGATGACCTGAATTGGATTGCGCGTAGTCAGCAGCAAGTGCTCTTTATCTTACAGCGCTATCCGGGATTGGTAGATCGCTATCACCGCTTGGTCACCGCTGCGATTAGCTTTCGCCCTGATCCGAATACACTTAACCCGCAGGAAGGTGCTCAGGAGCATGATATTCAGCAGGCGCTATTTTCACCCGGATCTGTCGAATTGCTGAATGAGTGTGAACGTGATCCCTTGCCGGTATTGCTGTGGCTGCATCCGTTTCCACCTCAGAGTGCTGTTGCGAGTGAAGTGTGCCAGTCTGCCAGTCAGCAAGAGCCCTCTTCTCAGGGGGAAACTAAGCAAACAGAACAGCAGAAAAAGCGTAAAGCAAAACGCAAAAAATCGGAAAATAACAAAGGTGGCTTGTTAACACTTCGCCATGAGACCAGCCTGTTCAGTGTGGCAGAGATGGCAAATCTTGATCGCGCTGAAGATGAAGATGATGACCTGCAGGATGCAGAAAATAACGCCAATGAGATGGATGAGCTCACCATCACGCGGGATAACAATACTACCGCTAAGCGTGTCCGCTTTGATCTGGATCTTCCCTCGGCTGAAGAGGAGGAAGAGATTCTCGGAACGGGACACTTACTACCTGAATGGGATTTTAGAAAACAGGTGTTAGTGAAAGATCATTGTAGCCTGCTGACGATTAAAGCGGGGGTAACTGATTCTGGTGAGTTGCCTGATAGGCTCAAACCTGCCGCGCGTCGTTTACGTCGTCAATTTCTGGCCTTACGACCGCAATCCACCTGGGTTAAACACCAGGACGAGGGTAGTGAGCTGGATATTGAAGCCTATCTTAAATATCGTGGGCAGCGCGCGGCAGGCCAGCAAGTAGAAGAGCCGCGACTGTACTCGGCTTTAGAGAAGAAAGAGCGGGATCTGGCTTGTCTGCTTTTGGCTGATCTATCCTTATCTACTGATGCCTGGGTAGGTGATCAGGCGCGTGTTATCGATATTATCCGTGACAGCTTGTATCTGTTTAGTGAAGCGCTACAGCAAACAGGTGATCAGTTTTCCATTTGCGGCTTCTCTTCACGCTATCGTAATCATGTTCGATTTCATCTGTTGAAAAGCTTTAGTCAGCCGTATAATCGCCAAGCCAGACAGCAGATAGAGGCCATAAAGCCTGGTTATTATACCCGTATGGGCGCAGCGATCAGGCGTTCTACCGAGTTACTTAATCTGCAACCTCAAAAGCAGAAGCTGTTATTGATTCTGACTGACGGTAAACCTAATGATCTGGATTACTATGAAGGGCGCTATGGTATTGAAGATACACGCATGGCAATTATTGAAGCGCGTAAAGCAGGTTTAATTCCTTTTTGCATTACTATTGATGAGGAAGCTGAAGATTATCTGCCTTACCTCTTTGGGCGGGGGCATTACACCCTGATCCGTCGTGCGGCTGAACTGCCCTCTAAACTGCCGCAGTTGTACGCCCGCCTCACCTCATAATATTTGTCATTTAAGCTGAATCGGTGATAGCAGCGTTGTGCCTTCGGTTAATCTGTTGATCGCCCAGTCGATGTGCTCTGTCACCATTTCAGAGCAGTGCGGGCGCTTGGCTTTTAACGCGGTAATAATTTCGTTTCCGCCGCCACTGTTGCCTAGCGCTACGGCTATATTACGTAACCAGCCTTCGTACCCGGTACGACGTATAGCTGAGCCTTCGGTGCGTTTTAAGAATGTGGCTTCATCCCAATGAAACAGGTCAAGCAAAGAGACATCATCCAGTTGGTGGCGTGGATGAAAGTCTGATTCCTCAGTATGTTTGGCAAAACGATTCCACGGGCAGACTAGCTGGCAGTCATCACAGCCGAAAATCCGGTTGCCCATCAAGGCGCGTAGCTCTTCAGGGATAGCTCCTTTTTTTTCGATGGTCAGATAGGAGATACAGCGGGTGGCATTGAGCTCATAAGGGCCAATAAAGGCTTTGGTTGGGCAGATATCAAGGCAGGCCGTGCAAGAACCACAGTGTTGTTTTTCTATGGGAGCATCCGTCGGAAGAGGCAGGTCGATAAAGAGCTCCGCCAGAAAAAACCAAGAGCCGGCATGTCGGTTCAGAATAAGGGTATGTTTTCCCGTCCAGCCGATGCCTGCTTGTTGCGCAATAGGGCGCTCCATTACAGGCGCGCTATCAACAAAGGCACGGTAGCCCATTTCACCAGCCGCTTCTGCAATACGCTTTCCTAACTGCGTGAGGCGTTTACGCATCATCTTGTGATAGTCCCTGCCCAGCGTATAGCGTGCGATATAGGCTTTTTCGGGGGAGTTGAGCACTTTTAAAGAGGAAAGTGCTGGTGGTGTATAGTCCATACGTACACTGATGATGCGGCAGCTTTCAGGGACTAATAAGTACGGGTTACGGCGTTTGTCGGCATGAGCGGCAAGGTAGCTCATTTCGCCATGATGCTGTTTCTCCAGCCAGGCCTGTAAACGTGCAGCATCCTCTTTAAGATCAGGGTCAACGATGCCGCATTCTTGAAACCCCGCTTCAGCAGCCCAAAGATGAACTTTTCGGGCTAGCTCAGTCAACTGTTCAGATGACAGTTTTTGCTTTGTCGTCAGCTCTTGGGGAGATGGCTTTGCTGGTTGAATAGATGGAACAGAATCAGTCACGATCAATACTTGCCTGTTAAGCTAACTGTTGAATTAGTGCTTCATCTATAATGAAATAAATCATCTGGTGATTGGAAGCGTAAGGTTATGAAAGAGCTACCCGGTACATTATACACAGCTGAGCAAACTCGTTTACTGGATAAGACCGCTATTGAAGAGGCGGGTATTCCCGGGTTTACTTTAATGAAGCGCGCCGGGCGTGCCGTGTTTGCTGAAATACAAAAACGCTGGCCGGATATGAAAACCCTGAGTGTCTTATGTGGCGGGGGGAATAATGGGGGCGATGGCTTTGTGGTTGCCGCATTAGCCCGTCAGAAAGGCTATGAAGTGCAAGCGCGTTACCTGGGTACGGATGAGTTTGCAGGTCAGCTACGTGGTGAAGCCCGTGAGGCATGGCTATGGGCGAGTGGTGAAGGTGTTCGGTTTGAGCCGTTTTCAGCACAAGAGGCATTGACGGGCGATGTTGTTGTTGATGCTTTGTTGGGAACCGGATTAACAGGTGATGTGCGTGGTAGTTTTCAGCAAGCTATCAAATTGATAAATCAGCGTGCCCGTCCCGTCATTTCCGTCGATATACCTTCCGGCTTGTGTGCGGATACGGGGCGGGTGTTGGGGTGTGCGGTTAAGGCGAACGTAACAGTGACCTTTATTGGTCTGAAGCAGGGGTTGTTTATGCATCAGGCGGTGGAGCATGTTGGCGAGTTGGTTTTTGATGGCTTGCACCTTCCTGAGTCAGTCTATGAGCAGGTATCGGTGAGTGCTTTTCGTGTGGGGGTAGACGATGTTGCAGAGTGCTTGCCCAAACGTCCCCGTTCCTCGCATAAAGGCAGTTTTGGGCATCTGTTAGTGATAGGTGGCGATTATGGTATGGGAGGCGCCGCGATTATGGCGGCGGAAGCTGCCTTGTCTTCTGGCGCAGGAAAAGTGACTCTGGCTACGCGTTCGGGGCATATTAGTGCTGCATTAAGCCGCTGCCCTGAAGTGATGGTGCAAGGGGTGGAGTCTGGTCATGAGTTGCTTGCCTTGATCGAACAGGCCGATGTTATTGTTTTGGGGCCCGGATTGGGAAAGAAGGCATGGGCTGAGCAAATGCTACAGGCTGTTTGGGAAAGCGATCTTCCTGTAGTTGTCGATGCTGATGGGCTGAACATGCTAAGGGAAAAAGATAAGCTTCGACAACTGTGCCGGAAAAACTGGATATTAACCCCGCATCCCGGAGAAGCGGCTCGTTTGTTAGAAACTGAGGTTCCCTTGTTGCAACGAAATCGGATCATGAGCGCCACTGAATTGCAGGCTGCTAGCGGAGGAACAGTGGTATTAAAAGGTGCAGGCACCTTGATTACAGACGGTGATGTGATGCATTTATGCAATGCAGGAAATCCAGGCATGGCTTCCGGAGGGATGGGCGATGTATTATCCGGAGTAATAGGCGCTTTACTTGCTCAAAAATTAAGTCCGGTTGATGCTGCGCGTGTCGGTGTCTATGCGCATTCTGCGGCTGCAGATCTTTGTGCAGCCAAAAGTGGAGAGCGGGGCTTGAAAGCGACAGACCTTATACCTTATGTTAGATTGATTCTAAACGGAAAAATATAACGACAATGCAGCACGTTACTAACAAGAAACAACGATATTTTGCTAAAGATGAAGCGGCGATGGAGCATTTTGGTGCTGAATTGCTGGTGGCCATGCAGCACCAGGGGGTGGTTTACCTGGTGGGAGATCTGGGCATGGGTAAAACCACCTTAAGCCGTGGCCTTATCCGTGCTGCCGGGCATCAGGGTAATGTGAAAAGCCCTACTTATACGCTGGTAGAGCCTTATGAACAGACAGGTGGCACTATTTACCACTTCGATCTATACCGCTTAATGGATCCTGAAGAGCTGGAGTATATGGGCATTCGTGACTATTTTAGTGAGACCTCTTTATGTTTGGTTGAGTGGCCGGACAAAGGTGAAGGTTTGTTGCCTGAGGCGGATTTGATCGTGATGTTGGCAGTGCAGGAAGAGGGGCGTTCTATAGTTTGGGAAGCCCGTACTCAAAAAGGGCGTATTGCGGCCGATAACCTCAATCAACAGCTCTTGTTACAGTAACCAACTAAAGAGATGATTCGATAAATATAACATGAAGAAGAATCTGAGAAAGCTTATAGGGTATTTTTTGACCATCGCTTGTTTATCGGTTGCCGGTTACGTATCTGCGGCTGATATTAAGAATGTGCGCATGTGGCTTGCTCCGGATAACACGCGTCTTGTATTCGATTTGAATGGTCCCGTTACGCATAAAATTTTCTCATTGGATAATCCAGACCGGCTGGTACTGGATATTAATAACGCCGATTTAAAAATACGTTTATCAAAGTTAAACCTCAAAGGAAGCCCGATTAAGCAGGTACGTACCAGCATGAATGGGAGTGACTTGCGCGTTGTGCTGGATTTGAATCAAACGATCCGGCCAAGAAGTTTTGATCTTAAGCCTAATGATCAATACGGACACCGATTGGTACTTGATCTGTTTAATATTGAAAAAGAAACCGTTGTTAAAACAGCTACCCCTGAGCGTAAAGGCGAAAAGTTGCGGGATATTGTGATTGCGATTGATGCCGGACACGGGGGGGAAGACCCAGGTGCTATTGGTGCCGGCCGTGTACGGGAAAAAGATGTTGTTTTAGGTATTGCTAAGGAAGTAGCACGGTTAATTGATAGCGAAAAAGGTTTTAAAGCGGAATTGGTGCGTAAGGGCGATTACTACATCAGCCTGCGTGGCAGAACAAAAGAAGCTCGCAAGAAAAACGCAGACTTGTTTGTGTCTATCCATGCTGATGCGTTTAAAGACTCCAGAGCAAAGGGGGCTTCTGTTTGGGTGCTTTCAAATAGAGGAGCTACCAGTGAAGTGGGTCGTTGGCTGGCACAAAAAGAGAACAGCGCAGATTTAATCGGCGGCGTTGGAAGTGTTAGTCTGGAGGATAAGGACGATGTGTTAGCTGGCGTTTTGTTGGATATGTCGATGACAGCCAGTCGTTCGGATAGCTTGCAAATAGCGAGCAAAATTCACGGAAATGTTAATAAATTCGCTAAAATGCATAAGTCGCGTGTCGAAAGCGCGGGCTTTATGGTGTTGAAGTCTCCGGATATTCCGTCGATTTTGGTTGAAACAGGTTTTATTTCTAACCCTGAAGAAGCGCGATTATTGAAAACCAAGGCCTATCAGCAAAAGATGGCTAGGGCAATTTATGCAGGCATTAAGTCACACTTTTGGAATAAGCCGCCGGCATACACTTATGTTGCCTATGAAAAGAATGGTGGGGATAAACAAATGACTCAACGTCACTATCAGGTCGTCAGTGGTGATACACTCTCGGTTATTGCTTCACGTCATGGAATAGCATTGAACGTTTTGCGAAAAACCAATGATTTAAAGGGCGATAAAATCCGTGTGGGCCAGGTTCTGCGTATTCCTACCAGTTAATGTTTTTCTGTTTTTATAAGGCTTTATAGAGTTTTCATGTCACAAATTCATCTGTTATCACCTCGTTTGGCTAACCAGATTGCAGCCGGGGAGGTAGTCGAACGCCCAGCTTCTGTTGTTAAAGAGCTACTTGAAAATAGTTTAGATGCGGGTGCTACTCGCCTTGAAGTCGATGTGGAACAAGCGGGTATCAAATTGATCCGCATTCGGGATGATGGCGATGGGATTGAGAAGGATGATCTGCCGCTTGCGCTGAGTCGCCATGCTACCTCGAAAATTCATGAGCTTGAAGATCTTGAGGCCGTTGCCAGTCTGGGTTTCAGGGGGGAGGCTTTAGCGAGTATCAGTTCAGTATCGCGTTTGACTCTGACATCCCGACGGGTCGCCAGTGAGCATGCCTGGCAAGTACAAACGGAAGGGCGGGACATGTCGGCACAATTATCGCCGGCGGCTCATCCTCAAGGTACAACGGTTGAGATGCGGGATCTTTTTTTTAATACGCCCGCGCGACGTAAATTTCTTAAAACTGAAAACACCGAATTCAAGCATCTGGAAGAGGTAGTAAAGCGCTTGGCGTTGAGCCGTTTTGATGTGGCATTCCAGTTGAAAAATAATGGTCGAATCATTCATCAACTAAAGCCTGCGCTACAAAAAAGCGAGCAAGAGCGACGGGTCGCCTCTGTTTGTGGCCCTGCGTTTGTTGAGCAGTCTTTGCATGTGGATATGCATGCAGAGGCCTCTGGATTAAGCCTGAAAGGGTGGATAGGTTTGCCGACGTTCTCACGCAGCCAGGCAGATCTACAATACTTCTTTGTCAACGGACGCATGATTCGTGACAAGCTGGTGACGCATGCGGTGCGTCAGGCCTATGCAGATGTACTTTTTCATGGCCGACATCCTGCTTACGTGCTTTATCTTGAGTTAGATCCCTCGTTAGTTGATGTGAATGTGCATCCCACTAAGCATGAAGTGCGCTTTCGAGAAGGTCGTTTGGTGCATGATTTTATATTTCGATCAATACATCGGGTCATTGGTGATGTACGCCCGGACGCTGCAAGTGTGCCGGCGCTGCAAGTGTTAGCCTCTGATGCAGCTCCGGTCGAACAGCAATTCAACCAGCAGTACATGCCATTGCATCAGGCGCGTGAGGTGACAGGTGTCAGTGAGCAGCTTGCCTCTTACGGGCAATTGCATCAGAACCGGTCTTTTTCTCCCTCTCTCTCAACGAGTGGATATGCTGGGCTGGATAGTCTGCCTCAAACCTCATCTGAAGAAATCTCTGAAGTTCCGCCGTTGGGTTATGCAACAGCGCAGCTACACGGCATTTACATCGTTGCGCAGAACAGAGAAGGGATGGTGCTGGTGGATATGCATGCTGCACATGAGCGGATTGTCTATGAACGGCTTAAACAAGCGTGCGAAACCGAAGGTGTTCGCAGTCAGCCACTTTTAGTGCCAGTGAGTGTGGCGCTGAGCGCCCGGGAAGCAGATGCGGCGGAAGAGTTTGATAGCATGTTTAAAAAACTCGGCTTTGAGTTGGCACGGATGGGAGAGGAAACCGTTGTTATTCGCCAGATTCCTGTAACGTTAGCAAAAGCTAATGTCGAGCAGCTATTGCGTGATGTGCTGTCCGATATGTTGATGTTTGGCAGCAGCCGGCGTTTGGAAGAGCATATGAATGAGTTGCTCGCGACGATGGCTTGTCATGGCGCGGTAAGAGCTAATCGTCAGCTAACAATTCCTGAAATGAATGGGTTATTGCGTGATATGGAAGCAACGGAGCGTAGTGGTCAGTGTAATCATGGACGTCCTACCTGGACGCAACTGAGTCTGACAGAGTTAGATAAGTTGTTTATGAGGGGGCAGTAGTTGATGGACGGGAAGTATCTACCGCCTGCTATTTTCCTGATGGGACCAACAGCTGCGGGAAAAACTGATCTGGCGATGCGTCTGACTGAAGCGTTATCCTGCGACATTATCAGTGTTGATTCAGCCTTGATCTATAAAGGAATGGATATCGGCACGGCCAAGCCTGATGCGCAAATGTTAGAAAAATATCCTCATCGCTTAGTCGATATACGTGATCCGTCCCAGAGCTACTCCGTTGCTGAGTTCAGAGAGGATGCCCTCCGTGAAATGGCTGAAATAACAGCGCAAGGCCGTATTCCCTTGTTAGTAGGCGGCACTATGATGTATTACAACGCCTTACTGAAGGGGTTGGCTGCTTTGCCTGAGGCTAATCCGGAAATCAGGCAGCAATTACTTGAAAAAGGAGAGCGCGAAGGCTGGCCCGCATTGCATGCTCTTTTGGAAAAAATTGATCCGGCCTCAGCAAGACGTCTGGCACCTAACGATTCGCAGCGATTGCAGCGAGCATTAGAGGTTTATCAGCTCACGGGGCGTACGCTAACTGAGTTATGGGCAGAGCAGCAGCAGCAAAAGCTGCCCTATAATGTTGTTAATTTAGCCGTTATGCCGGAAGAGCGTAAAACGTTACATGAACGTATAGCATTGCGCTTTAAGTTAATGATGGAAGAGGGGTTTGTCGATGAAGTCCGTGCTCTCTATGAAAGAGGTGATTTAAACCCTCAAATGCCATCGGTGCGTTGTGTTGGTTATCGTCAGGTTTGGTCTTACCTTGAGGATGAGTGGGACTATCCGACGATGATGGATAAGGGTATTGTGGCAACGCGCCAGTTAGCAAAAAGACAAATTACCTGGCTGCGAAGTTGGGAAAATTTACACTGGTTGAAGACCGAAGATAAAGATATTCTTAAACACAGCTTGAAATTGTTCGACGCAGCCATTATATAATGCTGTAGTTGTACGATTTTGGTGCTGTGCACAAAAATAGGCATTTAACATCCAATCTGGAAGTAATGACCTAACATAATAACGAAGTATTCATCAGGAAGGAGTTTCCAATGTCAAAAGGGCAGTCTTTACAAGACCCTTATCTGAACGTTCTACGTAAGGAACGTGTTCCCGTGTCAATCTTCTTGGTTAATGGTATTAAGCTGCAGGGGCAGATCGAATCTTTTGATCAGTTCGTGATTTTGCTGAAAAATACTGTTAGTCAGATGGTTTATAAGCACGCTATTTCTACGGTTGTTCCATCTCGCCCGGTGAAACTACCGCAGCCTGATGAAGTACAACCTGACTGAGGTATACACTGATTGTTTTTTGAGCGTCCTGAATCGGGTGAAAAAGCTATTCTTGTTCACATGGATATGTCTGCAAAGGCTATTCAAGAATCCCCGCGCGAGCTCGAAGAGCTCGCTTTGTCTGCCGGAGCTGACCCTGTTGAAATATTAACAGGAAGTCGTCATAAGCCTACTGCAAAATTTTTTATAGGTACGGGAAAGCTGGAGGAGTTGAGGCAGCTTACACAGCTTCATGAAGCTGAGCTGGTTATTTTTAACCACTCGTTGACGCCTGCCCAGGAAAGGAACATTGAGCGGGTTATTGAATGTCGTGTGCTGGATCGTACCGGTTTGATTTTAGATATATTTGCACAACGTGCACGCACTCATGAAGGTAAATTGCAGGTTGAGCTTGCTCAGCTTGAGCACTCATCAACGCGATTGATAAGAGGCTGGACTCACCTGGAAAGACAGAAGGGTGGGATCGGTTTACGTGGTCCTGGTGAGAGTCAGCTTGAAACCGACAGGCGTTTGTTAAGGGCTCGTGTTAAAACGATTCTTGCTCGTTTGGCGAAAGTGCAGTCACAGCGTGAACAGGGGCGTCGTTCCAGACAGCGGGCGGCTGTGCCGACGCTTTCGCTGGTGGGTTACACTAACGCAGGGAAATCGTCATTATTCAATAAGATGACAAATTCTGATGTGTATGTGGCAAATCAGTTATTTGCGACGCTTGATCCTACATTGCGCAAAATCGAACTGGAAGATGCGGGTCCGGCTATTCTTGCTGATACAGTAGGGTTTATACGTCATTTGCCTCATAAGCTTGTCGAGTCTTTCCGCGCAACATTGCAGGAAACTACGGATGCTACGCTATTGTTGCATGTGATTGACGCCTGTGATGATGAGCGACAGGGGCATATCGACGAAGTTGAGCGTGTCCTGAAAGAGATTGGGGCTGATAAGGTGCCGGTACTTCAGGTCTACAATAAGATCGATTTGATGCCCGGACAGCAAGCGAGAATTGATCGGAATAGTGAAGGGGAGCCTGTGCGTGTGTGGTTGTCTGCTGTGTCTGGTGAAGGTGTTGATCTGCTATTGAGTGCTGTCAATGAGCGCCTGTCGGATGATGTGTTTCACGATACCCTTCATCTGAAGCCAAAAGACGGGCAGTTACGAGCACACCTTTACGCACAAAGCGCGGTATTGGACGAGACAATTGATGATCATGGTGATATGCATCTTGAGGTAAGGATGCAGCGTAAGGATTTGCTACAACTTTTGACGCGTCTGGGTATAGCAACTGAACAATATCGGGTAGAAGAGGTCTATTAAGCACCTTTTACACAGTTTTTATTAAATTTTAGGTTTCAAACGGAGAACTATATGGCTTGGAACGAGCCTGGCGGCAATGGTAATGGTCAGGATCCTTGGGGTGGCGGTGAAGATCGCAACAATAAAGGTAATCGTGGCAAAGATCAGGGGCCTCCAGATCTAGATGAAGCACTGCGTAAATTGCAGGATCGTCTTAACGACCTGTTTGGTGGTGCGGGCAAAAAGAGCGGCGGTGGTGGTGGCGGATCTTCTGCCGGAAGCAGCGGCGCTTTTATTTTAGTAGTACTTGCGGTAGCGATTCTTGCTTGGGGTGGTATGGGCTTCTATACCGTCGATCAACAGGAGCGTGGCGTTGTACTTCGCCTGGGTAAGTTCCATGAGACGGTTAATCCTGGTCTGCAGTGGAATCCGCCTCTTATCGATGAAGTGCTGATTGTTAATACAACTCGTGTGCGTAGTCATGAGCATCAGGCACTAATGTTGACAGAAGATGAAAATATCGTCGATGTTTCAGTGACCGCTCAGTACGTAGTCGCAGACCCTAAAGCTTATGAGCTGAGTGTGCGTGATCCTGATGGAAGTCTTTCAAATGCGTCAGAATCTGCGCTACGCCACGTAGTCGGTTCATCAGAAATGCATTCGATTCTTACTGAAGGTCGTGAGGCTCTGGCGATACAGGTGCAGGAGCGTTTACAGCGATATATGACGGATTATAATACCGGTATATCTATTACTCAGGTCAACATTAAAAATGCTCAGGCACCTAGTCAGGTTCAGGATGCGTTTGATGATGTAATCAAAGCGCGTGAAGATGAGCAGCGTGTTAAAAACGAGGCTCAGTCCTACGCTAACGGTATTGTTCCCGAAGCACGTGGTACTGCGCAGCGAATGCTTGAAGAAGCCAGTGCTTATCGAGAGCAGGTTGTCTCGAAGGCGGAAGGTGAATCAAAGCGTTTCATTGCATTGTTAACTGAATATGAAAAAGCCCCTGAGGTAACGCGTGAGCGTCTCTATCTTGATACTATGCAGGGTGTATTGGCGAGTAACCCGAAAGTGCTGATCGATGTTGAAGGTGGCAATAATATGATGTATCTGCCAGTGGATAAGTTAATCCAGAACAGCGGCAGTCGTCAGTCATCTGCAATGGGTGATGTACGTTTAGATGATCAGTCATTAAGAAATGTGACTAATCAAGTGGTAGATCAAATAAGGCAGAGTCAAGCGACAACCCGTAGGGAGGGTAGACAATGAGCAGTAAATCGCTATTTTCAGTCATCCTGGCGGGTATAGTTATACTTATAGCGTCGAAATCTGTTTATATCGTCAAGGAAACAGAGCGTGCGGTTAAGTTGCAGTTCGGTGAAATTGTTGAGCCGGATATTAAGCCGGGCTTAAGCTTTAAAATCCCGTTTGTGAATACGATTCGTAAGTTTGATGGGCGTGTTCTGACACTGGATAGTCGCCCTAAAGCATTTTTGACTATCGAGAAAAAGCGTTTGATCGTTGATGCTTTTTTGAAATGGAAAATTAATAGCGTAGAGACTTACTATACAGCCACGTCGGGTGATGAGTTCCGGGCTGCTGATCTGCTTTCTGCTCGTGTTGAGAACGAGCTACGTAATCAGTTTGGTGCGCGAACCCTCAATGAAGTTGTATCCGGTGAGCGTGACGAAGTGATGACTGAAGTTATCCGACGTCTGAACGTCGTGGCTTCGAAAGAGCTGGGTATCAGTATCATTGATGTCCGGGTTAAGCGGGTAGAGCTACCACCTGAAGTGTCCAACTCAGTCTATGAGAGGATGCGAACTGAACGTGAGCGTGAAGCACGTGAATTACGCTCGCGTGGCTTTGAGTTGGCTGAGGGTATTCGGGCGGATGCTGATCGTCAGAAAACGGTTCTGGTTGCTGAAGCTTATCGTGAATCTGAAGGGTTGCGTGGTGAAGGGGATGCGAAGGCAGCTTCTATCTATGCAAATGCATATAATCAAGACTCTGAGTTTTACTCTTTTACGCGTAGTCTGAAAGCTTATACTGAAGCCTTCTCAGGTAATGGTGATATTATGTTGCTGAAGCCTGATAGCGAGTTCTTTAAATACCTGACAAATTCTGCAGGTGATAAGAAATAGTATAAAGTTGCATTATTAAGCAGGAATCATCTGCACTTTGTATGTGATTCCATGTTAAAATTCGTAAAACCGGGCTAGTCCCGGTTTTTTTATGTTAAGTGTGGTTGGTGGTAGATGTCATCAGAGTTTTGGTATGAATTAGCAATAGCTTTCTGTCTGGTGATGATTTTAGAGGGGGTGTTGCCCTTCTTGTACCCTGGTCGTTGGAGAGGGATGGTTGAGCAGCTTTCCACTATTGATGATCGCACATTACGAATTATCGGTTTGCTGAGCATGCTCGCGGGTGTGCTGGGTCTCTATTTGATTCATTGAAAATAGCTACTGGAGTTATACATGGCATTGGCTGATCGCTGGCTGCTTCCTGACGGTGTTAAAGAGATGTTGCCACTTGGTGCGCGTCAGGTTGAGACATTACGCCGTAAGTTGCTGGATCTGTATGATAGTTGGGGTTATGACCTGGTAATGCCGCCATTGATGGAGCATTTTGAGTCGCTTCTGACGGGTGTGGGTAAAGATCTGGAGTTGAATACATTTAAGCTGGTTGATCAGTTGACCGGTCATACCTTAGGTATTCGTGCTGATATTACACCTCAGGTTGCCAGAATTGATGCGCATCGCATGCATGTAAAAGGTGCTAATAGGCTGTGTTATTGTGGATCCGTTTTACACACCCACTCTGCGAATATGCTGGCATCGCGTAACCCATTGCAGGTTGGTGCTGAGCTATATGGGCATGCGGGGATAGAGAGCGATATTGAAATTATTTCTCTAATGCTGGAAACGCTTTATGCATCTGGTTTGCAAGACGAATTGAGCCTGGATCTTGGGCATGTTGGTATTTTCCAGGGACTTGTTATTGAAGCAGGATTGGATGCATCTGTTGTTGCTCAGTATATGGAGCTTTTGCAGCGTAAAGCGATGCCGGAATTAACAGAGTTTCTGGATGCATTAGATGTTGATGTGCAGTTGCGCCACTTGTTGGCGGTGCTCCCAACACTGAATGGTGGGTTGGAGGTATTAAGTGAGGCGCGTGATCTGTTTGCAGGAGCGCATGCATCAATACTGGAGGCTGTTGCCTATTTAGAGCAGTTGGCAGGTATGATTCAACAGCGTTATCCAGCCGTGGATCTGTATTTTGATCTGGGTGAATTACGCGGTTATAACTACCATACAGGGGTCGTTTTTTCAGCATTGACGCCTGTTTTTGGTCAGGCGATCGCTAAAGGTGGTCGTTATGATGCGATTGGTAAAGATTTTGGTCGTGCACGCCCGGCAACGGGGTTTAGTGCAGACTTGAAAACATTGGCAGATCTGTCTGTCAGTCAGAACGGGAATATAGATAGAGGTGTTTTAGCGCCAGAGGGGAATGATCCTGCTTTGCTGCAAAAAATTGCCGATTTACGTTCTCAGGGAATGAGAGTTATGCAGCAGTTACCTGGTGATACGGTTGCTGATGCGTCGAACTTTAGCCAAAAGCTGGTTAAGCAGGGTGACGAGTGGGTCTTTACGACTCTGTAATCACATACGATTAACGTTAATAAACTAGAGACAACAATGGGCAAGAACGTAGTTGTTTTAGGCACACAGTGGGGCGATGAAGGCAAGGGTAAAATTGTCGATTTGCTAACTGAGAAGGTATCAGCAGTCGTTCGTTTTCAGGGCGGTCATAATGCTGGGCACACATTGGTTATTGATGGTAAAAAAACGGTTTTGCATTTAATACCTTCCGGTATTTTGCGCGAAAAAGTTCTTTGTCTGATCGGTAATGGTGTGGTGCTATCTCCTGAGGCTTTATTGAAAGAGATGCGCGGTCTTGAAAAGGCTGGTGTACCAGTGCGTGAGCGTTTGAAGTTGAGTCCTGCTTGCCCGCTGATTTTGCCATATCATGTGGCGCTAGATCAGGCGCGTGAAGCTGCTCGAGGCGAAGCTAAAATCGGTACTACAGGTCGTGGTATCGGGCCAGCGTATGAAGATAAAGTGGCGCGTCGTGGTTTGCGTCTGGCTGATCTGATGAACGCAGAGCGTTTTGAGACAAAGCTCCGTGAAGTCATGAAATATCATAATTTTGTCCTGAAAAACTACTATCAGGCGGAAGAGGTTGATGTTGATGTGATGCTGGCAGAAGCGCTGGAAATGGCTGAGCAGTTGCGTCCAATGGTGGCCGATGTTACGGCAATCATTCACCAGATGCGTAAAAATGGTGAAAGCATCATGTTTGAAGGTGCACAGGGATCATTGTTAGATATTGATCATGGCACATATCCGTACGTGACTTCTTCGAATACAACGGCGGGTGGTACGTCGACAGGCTCTGGTTTTGGGCCTCTCTATCTGGACTATATTCTGGGTATTACTAAAGCGTACACAACCCGGGTGGGTAGCGGGCCGTTCCCGACTGAACTTGGTTGTGAAGTGGGTCGTCGGTTAGGTGAGCGAGGGCATGAGTTCGGTGCAACTACCGGTCGTGAGCGTCGTTGTGGTTGGTTTGATGCGGTGGCGCTTAAGCATGCAATTCAGATTAATTCGGTCTCTGGTATTTGTCTGACTAAGTTGGATGTGCTGGATGGGCTTGAGGTGATCAAGATTTGTATTGGTTATCGTGATGCTGCCGGAAATTTAGTAGAAACGCTTACCGGTAGTGAAGATTACGAAGCGGTTGAGCCGATTTACGAAGAGCTGCCAGGTTGGACGGATTCCACGGTGGGTGCGCAGTCTTTGGTGGATCTGCCGGTTGCAGCGCGAAATTATATTACGCGTTTGGAAGCGTTGCTCGAAACACCTGTGGACATTATTTCAACAGGTCCTGATCGTGTAGAAACGATTGTTTTACGTGACCCATTTACTGTTTAATGGCTGCACAAGCGTAAAAAAAACCGGCATTAGCCGGTTTTTTTGTGCTTGGTTGTTACTCTTCGGTAGTTTGGCGGATGGCCTTTAGTAAGGCTTTGAAGAGTTTGGGGTTGGCGGCTACCGTGTTGCCAGTTTGGCGGAAGTTGTTGCCTCCTTTGAAATCGCCGAGCAGTCCGCCTGCTTCCTGGATAATCAAAGCACCGGCATTGAGTGTGTCCGGAGTAAGCTTGATCTGTATAAATCCATCAAGGCGTCCTGCGGCGGTATAGGCCATGTTTAGTGCAGCAGATCCGCTGTTGTGGAAGATCGCGTTAGCGCTTTGGAGTTGACAAAGAATGGCTTTAAAGGTTTCGAACTGCGCTTTTTCAGCTGCGCTGTTTAGAAAACTTGAGCCTATAATGGTGTGTTCCAGTGTGCGCTTATTGCTGACACGTAGGCGCTTGCCATTCAGGTGAGCACCGTTACCGCGGCTGGCAGTGAACTCTTCACCGGTGATTGGGTTGAGGATAACGGCATGCTCTATCCGGCCTTTTATTTCGGCGGACATGCAAATGGCGAACACGGGAAGTCCGTTCGAAAAATTAGAAACACTATCAATCGGATTGATATGCCATGTAACATCCGTATTTTCTTCCAGCGACTTATGTTCGCCAGAAAATTCGCCGATCAGCGTATGAGCTGGATAGGCTTTTTGGATGGAGTAAGCAATCGTCTGTTCCGCTTTGGTTGCTGTTTCATTTAGGAAGTCGCTGATGCTGGATTGTTCTGATTTGATCAGGTCGATTCGTTCAGCAGAGCGTGCAATCTGTTCGCCAGCGATGCGCGCAGCACGAAGCGCTATATTTAACATGGGTTGCATTAGTATTTGGGCTCAGTTTGGATAGCAAAGCATAATTATACAAAAGCTGGCCCTCTGACAGAACACTTTAGAGTCATTCTGTTAAACTATTGGTCGATTTATATGTGAAGTTGGTTATGAAATTAGAAAATATTCGTATTGTTCTCGTAAATACGTCACATCCTGGCAATATTGGTGGTGTGGCGCGCGCCATGAAAAACATGGGGCTTAGTGATCTTTCGCTTGTTGCGCCCAAAATTTTCCCTTCTGGCGATGCCGATGCCCGCGCGGCTGGTGCCTCAGATATTTTGCGATCGGCCTCTGTTGTGGAGTCGCTGCAGGAGGCAATTGCTGATGCACATCTGATTGTCGGGGCGAGTGCGAGGGGGAGAAATATACCCTGGCCGGTGATGGATCCGCACGAATTGGCAGGCGTGGCTTCTGCTTTACGGGATGAGCAGAAAATAGCCATCGTATTCGGGCGTGAAGACCGTGGTTTGACGAATGATGAATTGCAGCTGTGTCATCATCATGTACATATTCCTTCGGTGGAAGGGTTTAGTTCGTTAAATCTTGCAGCGGCCGTGCAGGTGGTTGCTTATGAATTGCGCATGGCGCAGCTAAAGCAGGCTGACGCTCAATCCCAGGCTCCGCAGTGGGGAACTGATTGGGATGTGGAGCTTTCTGAGCATAGAGAGTTGGAGTTGTTGTTTGTTCATCTGGAGAAGGTATTAGTGGAGGTCGATTTTCTTGATCCGCAAAGCCCTCGTCATCTGATGCCACGGCTGAGGCGTTTATTTCAGCGCGCTTTTCCGGACAAGGTAGAAGTCAATATTTTGCGCGGTATGCTGAGTCATATTCAGAAAAAAATTGATCTGGAATAGACTTTATTGGCTTTCCGCTTTTATCGTTACGGACATAGTGTCTTAAAAATGATAAATTGTAGCGCCTGAAAAGCTAATGTCCTACCAAAATACTGGGATAAATACTTGACTAGTTTTGTCGGTTAATAGATAATTTCATTCAAGAATTAGAATGAATGGCGGGTGTCTATGCGACTGACAACTAAAGGGCGTTATGCGGTTACAGCGATGCTTGATTTGGCCTTGCACGAAGGGCAGGGGCCTATCAGTTTAGCGGATATTTCTGAGCGGCAAGGTATCTCTCTCTCGTATCTTGAGCAGCTTTTTGCGAAGTTGCGCAGAAATGAGCTGGTCAAAAGTGTCAGAGGTCCAGGCGGAGGTTATCAGCTCAATCATGAGAAGCAAGCGATCAGTGTTGCGCAAGTGGTTGATGCTGTAAATGAATCCGTTGAAGCGACTGGCTGTGGTCGACAAGGCGATTGTCAGAGTGGTGAGACATGCCTGACTCATCATTTGTGGTGTGATTTAAGTAACCAGATTCACTCTTTTCTAAATGGTATTTCACTAGCAGATTTGGTGGTAAGAAAAGATGTAAAAGATGTGGCGGATCGACAGGATCGTCGCCACAGTAGTCAGGTGTTTTTGACTGCAACAGACTCTTTGCTGGCTGATGAGGCCGCTGTATAAATATGTGTTGGAGCTAAAGAATGAAGTTACCTATCTATTTTGATTATTCGGCAACAACTCCTGTTGACCCTCGCGTAGCGGAAAAAATGGTTGCTTGTCTTACGTTGGACGGTAATTTTGGTAATCCTGCGTCTCGTTCGCATCTGTTTGGGTGGAAGGCTGAGGACGCAGTTGAGACGGCTCGAAAGCAGGTGGCTGATCTTTTGAACGCAGATCCGCGTGAAATCGTTTGGACATCAGGAGCGACTGAGTCTGATAATTTGGCGATTAAAGGTGTTGCTCATTTTTATCATAAGAAAGGGAAGCATATAGTTACTTCAAGAATTGAGCATAAAGCTGTTCTGGATACCTGTCGTCAGCTGGAGCGGGAAGGTTTTGAAGTGACCTACCTGGATCCTGACTCAGAGGGGTTGATTCATCCTGAAGTCGTTGCTGATGCTATTCGTGAAGATACTATTTTGGTTTCTCTAATGCATGTGAACAATGAAATCGGAACCATTACGGATATTGCTGCGATTGGTGAAATCACCCGCGCTAAAGGTGTTATTTTTCATGTTGATGCAGCGCAAAGCGCCGGAAAAGTTGAGATTGATCTGAATAAGCTGAAAGTTGACCTGATGTCCTTTAGTGCGCATAAAATTTATGGTCCTAAAGGTATTGGTGCTCTTTATGTGCGTCGTAAGCCGCGTATCCGTCTCGAGGCTATAATGCATGGTGGTGGTCATGAACGCGGTATGCGTTCAGGTACTTTGCCGACCCATCAGATCGTTGGTATGGGTGAAGCGTTTCGTCTCGCTAAAGAAGAGTTGGCAGCTGATAATGCGCACATGCTATCTCTGCGTAACCGTCTGTGGGAAGGCCTGAAAGATATGGAAGAAGTCCATATTAATGGTTCTTTTGTGCAGCGTGTACCTGCTAATTTGAACATTAGTTTTGCGTTTGTTGAAGGTGAGTCTTTGCTGATGTCTTTGAAAGACTTGGCAGTATCTTCGGGTTCGGCCTGTACTTCAGCGAGTCTTGAGCCATCGTATGTGTTGCGTGCTTTGGGCTTGAGTGATGAGTTGGCGCACAGTTCTATTCGCTTTTCATTTGGTCGTTTTACGACAGAAGAAGAGATTGATCATGCGATTGGGCAGCTAAAGACTGCAGTGGATAAGCTTCGTGAGCTATCGCCGCTGTGGGATATGTATAAAGACGGTGTGGATTTAAGCAAGGTTGAGTGGGTTCACCACTAGAATATTGCTTACACTAATTGGAGGTTGATATGGCTTATAGTGAAGAAGTACTCGAACATTACGAGAATCCGCGTAACGTCGGTAAAATGGATGATAATGATAGTCATGTAGGTACGGGCATGGTTGGAGCGCCTGCTTGCGGTGATGTAATGCGTTTGCAGATTAAAGTCAGCGACGATGGCATTATTGAAGATGCAAAATTTAAGACATATGGTTGTGGCTCGGCGATTGCGTCTAGCTCGCTGGTGACTGAGTGGGTAAAGGGGATGACGTTAGAGCAGGCATCCGAACTTAAAAATACTCAGATTGCTGACCAGTTGGCACTGCCTCCTGTGAAAATTCACTGCTCGGTTTTGGCTGAAGATGCCATCAAAGCAGCAGTTGAGGATTACAAGAGAAAGCAGTCTTAATATAAAGTCTGCGGTTGAATTACCTGGCCATGCGATGTGTGGCCAGTAGGAAGAAACTATGGCAATTACAATGACCCCTGCGGCTATTAAACATGTGGCCGGTTATATTGAAAAACGTGGCGGTGGCTTCGGCATTCGTGTCGGTGTAAGGACATCCGGTTGCTCAGGTATGGCCTATGTGCTTGAGTTTGTTGATGCAAAGGAAGCGGAAGATCAGGTTTTTGAAATGGATGGCGGCGTCAATGTTGTTATCGATCCAAAAAGCCTCGCTTATCTGGACGGTACAGAGTTGGATTTTGTTAAAGAAGGTTTAAACGAAGGTTTTGCGTTTAATAATCCGAATGTGCGTAGTGAGTGTGGCTGCGGTGAAAGCTTTAACGTTTAGTCGTCTCTGATGTAGAAGTATGGATATTCAACAGAATTATTTCTCCTTTCTGGGATTGCCGGAAAGTTATAATATTGACCTTCAAGCGCTTTCTGCGCGCTATCGTGAATTGCAAAAAACACTTCACCCTGACCGTTTTGCTCATCTCTCTGAGCGAGAGAAGAGAATGTCGGTACAATATACGGCATATTTGAACGAGGCAGTGACTACTCTTAAGTCTCCTTTAGGTCGGGCGCAATATCTGCTTCATTTGAACGGTATTGATACGATAAGTGATGCCTCTGTAACTTTTGAGCCTGGTTTTCTTTTTGAACAGATGGAGTTAAGAGACGACCTGGAAGATATTAAGGCACTGGCGGAGCCAGAAGACGCTTTGAATCTCTTTATGGATAAAGTGACCGGGCAATTGTCTGAATACCAAAAAGCGCTTTCTGATTGCTTTAATATCAGAGATGCTGATGCCCTCAAAATGGCGATTGTTATCGTTAGAAAAATGCAGTTTATGGTAAAGCTTCAGAAAGAGGTTGAGTTGGTCGAAAATGAGCTTGATTAACAGGTGAATAGATAATTATGGCATTACTACAAATAGCCGAGCCTGGTCAGAGTTCTCTGCCGCATCAGCACCGTCTTGCTGTTGGTATAGATCTCGGAACGACTAATTCGCTGGTTGCTACTGTACGCAGCGGTGAGGCGGTAACACTTCCTGATCATGAAGGGCGTCATTTGTTGCCTTCTGTGGTTCGTTATTTAAGTAAAGATGAAGTAGTTGTTGGTGTTGACGCACGTCAATATGCTTCTGTCGACGCTTATAACACGATTGTTTCTGTTAAGCGCTTGATGGGACGCGGAATTAAAGATGTTGTTGCTTTTGGAGAGGTTCTTCCATATGAGTTTGAGGAAGATCAGGGCGGGATGCCCTTTATTAAAACAAAAGCGGGGGCGAAGAGCCCGGTAGAAATCTCTGCTGATATTTTGAAAGTACTGGTTCAGCGCGCAGAAGAGTCTTTGAAGGGCGATCTGGTAGGGGCAGTTATCACTGTGCCTGCTTACTTTGATGACGCGCAACGACAGGCAACAAAAGATGCGGCTACGCTGGCAAATATTAATGTGTTGCGTTTGTTGAGTGAGCCCACGGCTGCAGCGGTTGCTTATGGCCTGGATCAGAAAGATGAAGGCGTTATTCTGGTATATGATCTTGGTGGCGGTACCTTTGATGTCTCGGTTTTACGGTTAACAAAAGGTGTTTTTGAAGTGCTGGCTACCGGAGGTGATAGTGCTCTGGGTGGTGATGATTTTGATAGAGCCGTAGCTGAGTGGTTGGCTGTACAGGCGGATGTAACGACGACGATGACGGCGGGTCTGTCCCGTCAGCTAATGGAGCATGCGAGAGAAGCTAAAGAGCAGCTAACAGCCTCAGATAAAGCGTGGATTAATTTGCAAATTGCTGGCAAAGAAGTTTCTGTAGCTATATCGAAAGCGCAGTTTGAAGGGTTGGTCTCTCCACTGGTTGATAAAACAGTACGTGCTTGTAAGCGTGTTGTCAGGGATGCGGGTTTATCACTGGATGATGTTCAGGATATTGTTATGGTGGGTGGCTCGACCCGCGTGCCTTTGGTGCGTGGGCGAGTTGAAGCATTGTTTGGCCGTCCTTTGCATGTCGATATTGATCCTGATCGCGTTGTTGCTATTGGTGCGGCGATCCAGGCGGATGTGTTAGCGGGTAATAAGCCCGATTCAGAAATGCTACTGCTGGATGTGATTCCATTATCTTTAGGCCTGGAGACGATGGGGGGGTTGGTAGAAAAAGTTATTCATAGGAATACCGCGATCCCGGTTGCTCGCGCACAGGAGTTCACAACTTTTCAGGATGGGCAGACGGCTATGGCTGTTCATATTCTGCAAGGGGAGCGTGAGTTGGTGGAGGATTGCCGTTCGTTGGCTCGTTTTGTGTTGCAGGGTATCCCGCCGATGGTTGCGGGTGCGGCTAAGATTCGTGTGACTTTTCAGGTAGATGCTGATGGCTTGTTAAGTGTTGAGGCTAAAGAGTTGTCTACAGGTATTGAAAGTAGTATTCAGGTTAAGCCTTCATATGGTTTGAGTGATAACCAGATAGCTGACATGTTGAAAGCATCCTACTCATCGGCAGAAGAAGATAAAGAAAAGCGTTTTTTGCGTGAGCAAAAAGTTGATGCGGATCGTTTGATATCGGCATTGGAGCAGGCGATTGCTATAGACGGAGCAGCGCTTCTTAGTGCTGCAGAACGTAAAGAGCTTGAGTCTGAAGTGGGTTTGTTAAAAGAAATTAAAGAAGGCTCGAATGCCCGCGAGATTGAGTTGGGTGTAGAGCGTTTGGCAAAAGTGAGTGATGAATTTGCATCACGCCGAATGGATTTAAATATTCAGCGTGCATTGCAGGGGCATAGTATCCAGGAAATTGAGGAGATTACATAAGTGCCGCAGATTATTTTTCTACCCCATGATGACTTGTGTCCTGATGGTAAGGTGATCGATGTTGAGCCTGGTGTGACTATTTGTGACGCTGCTTTGGCTAATGGGATCGAAATTGAGCATGCATGTGAAAAATCCTGTGCGTGTACTACATGTCATGTGTTGGTGCGAGAGGGTTTTGAGTCACTCGATGAGTCGGATGAGCTTGAAGATGATATGTTGGATAAAGCATGGGGTCTTGAGCCTGAATCACGCCTCAGTTGCCAGGCGTGTGTCGGTGATGATGATTTGGTGGTCGAGCTGCCGCGCTACACTATCAATCAAGTATCTGAGCGCCACTAAAGGAGAGATTGTATGAGCCTTAAATGGGTGGACGTACTTGATATTGCGATTGAATTGACTGAGAAATATCCGGAAGTAGATCCTCTTAAAATCAGCTTTCCGGATTTGTATCAGAAAGTCATGGATCTTGATGAGTTTGATGACGATCCTGATCGCTGCGGAGAAAAAATTCTTGAAGCAATTCAGATGGCATGGATAGAAGAGCAAGATGATTAATAATACAGCCCGGTTAACCGGGCTGTTTCTTTTGCGGTATGTTGTGGCTTGTTGTTTCCTTCGCGTATAATGGCGCGTTTTTCGGAAATATCTTTAGGGGAAAGTATAAATGGCTATCGAACGCACACTATCAATTATCAAGCCTGATGCCGTGGCTAAAAATGTAATTGGTCAAATTGAATCTCGTTTTGAAAATGCGGGTCTTAAAATTGTAGAAATGCAGCTGAAGCAGCTGAGTAAAGAAGAAGCAGAAGGCTTTTATGCTGAGCATAAAGAGCGTCCTTTTTTTGCTGATCTTGTTAGCTTCATGATTTCTGGTCCTGTTGTTGTACAGGCGCTGGAAGGTGAAAATGCAATTCTAGCAAATCGCGATCTGATGGGTGCGACTAATCCTAAAGAAGCTGCAGCAGGAACTATCCGTGCTGATTTCGCTGAGTCTATCGACGCGAATGCCGTTCATGGTTCTGATTCTGCTGCTTCTGCGGCACGTGAAATTGCTTACTTTTTCGGTAAGTAATGATTGCTAGCATGCAGAGAAGCTTTCTTTTCTGCATGTTTTAAATTTATAGGTGTACTAATGACTGAATCCATTCCCAAAACTAATTTATTAGGGATGTGTCCTGAAAAGCTGGAAGCTTATTTCGCTGAGTTGGGTGAAAAACGTTTTCGTGCCACTCAGGTATTGAAATGGATACATCAGTTAGGTGCTGAAACGTTTGATGATATGACTAATATCAGTAAATCGTTACGCGAAAAGCTGAATCAGGTAGCGGAAATTCGTGAGCCTGAGGTTGTTATGCAGGATGTATCTAAAGATGGTACACGAAAGTGGGTTATCCGTGTTGAAGGCGGTTCTTGTGTAGAAAGCGTCTTGATTCCGGAAGGTGATAGAGCAACGCTGTGTATTTCATCTCAAGTGGGTTGTGCGCTTGATTGTAGCTTTTGCTCAACAGGTAAGCAGGGCTTTAATCGAAATCTAACGGCATCAGAAATTATCGGGCAAGTTCGTATTGCTATTAAATCTTTTGGTCCGATGGATCCTGCCCAGCCGCGACGTGTGACTAACGTTGTTTTTATGGGTATGGGTGAGCCGTTAATGAATTTTGATAATGTCGTCAGCGCTATAAAGCTGATGATGGAAGATAATGCTTATGGGTTGTCGAAACGACGGGTGACCTTAAGTACGGCAGGTGTTGTGCCGGGTATTGATAAGTTGATAGAAGAGACCGATGTTTCTTTAGCGATTTCGTTACATGCGCCGAATGATGAATTAAGAAATCAGTTGGTGCCCATTAATAAGCGATACCCTATCGATGAGCTGGTTGCTGCTTGCAACCGCTACCTTGAAAGACTCAATGATAGGCGGGTTATTACAGTTGAGTATACATTGATGGCGGGTATTAATGATCAGCCGTCGCAAGCAAGAGAATTAGGACGCTTATTGAAGCGTTTGCCTTGCAAGTTAAACCTTATTCCTTTTAACCCGTTTCCTAATTCAGGATATGAGCGGCCTTCAGAAGACGCTATTCTTGCATTTAAACAAGTCATGTTAAAAGCGGGTATTATGACAACGGTTCGTCGTACCAGAGGTGCTGAAATAGATGCAGCTTGTGGGCAGTTGGTAGGGCAGGTTGAAGATAGAACTCGGCGTAGTCAAAAATATATACCGATTGTTCAGGAGAGCGCTGGTTAGCATTATTCATATCAGCCGTAAAGGAGTGACCGTTTGTGAATAAAGCTTATATATTGATGGGAGTGTTTTTCGGGGTATTTTTATCCGGTTGTGCCACTTCTTCGTCGGAACCTGTTGCTATAAACCAAAGCACGGTCTCTTCTGAAGGTGCGCTGCAGGCATATACGACGCTCGGTTTGCAGTATCTTCAAACCGGTGATTCGGTGAATGCGAAATCTGCTGTGCAGAAGGCATTGGATATCAATCCTAAATATGCTCCTGCATTCAACGCATTAGGGCTGATTTTCCAGGTTGAAGGTGAAATTTCTTTGGCTGAGCAATATTATAAGAAGGCTATTGAGCAGGAACCCGCCTCGGCGATGTTTCATAATAACTATGGTGCTTTTTTGTTCTCCGAAAAGCGCTATCAGGAAGCTTGTGCTGAGTTGGCGAAAGCGACAGAAGATCCCTTTTATAATAGCAGGTCTCAGGCATTTGAAAACTTAGGGCGTTGTTATCAGGAGGTGGGGCGTAATGATGTTGCTATTCATGCGTTTGAGCGATCGCTTAAAACGGGTGGGATGCGGCCTCTGGCGCTTGTGGAATTATCAGATATCTATCTGTCGACTGGAAATGCACTAAAGGCAGAAGAGTATTTTTCACAGTTTACTGACATGGTAAATAGTAAAAGGGTTAATCATTCTTCTAAAAGTTTGTGGGTTGGGATTAGGTTGGCAAGGGAGAATAATAAAGTATCCTTGGCAACTACATATACATTATTGCTAAAGAATATGTATCCTGAATCTGACGAATATATGCAGTATAAGGAGTCAGTTAGGTGAGTAGCGTTCCAGATGAAAGTATTGTGCAAAATGGCAACCAGTTTCCTGGCGAACGTTTGCTTATCGCACGAGAAGCGCAAGGCCTGAGTCAGCAAGCGGTGGCCGAAGAGCTACACCTACCTGTTCGTTACATTCAGTGGATAGAGGAGGGTAGTTTCGATAAATTACCGAGCTTGGTTTTTGCTAGAGGCTATATTCGGGGGTATGCGAAAATTGTTGGAGTAGATGGCTCCTCATTAATTGATCTTTTTGATCAAGTAAGCGGTTCGCCTGCTAAGAAGGAGCCTATGCGCTCTGTCACAAGAATCCAGCAACAGGTTAAGCTAGGTGACCCGGTCATGCGTTGGTCGAGTTGGCTTTTTCTGCTTGTTCTTGTTTCAGTGGTAGGTTGGTGGTGGAAAACACAATACAGTCTTGCGCCGATTGATAACTTAAGGTCTGATGTTCCCCCTTCTTCTGCTGAAATGAGTGACGATAAAACCTTAGTCCTGCCAAAATTAGAAGATGCTGAAGCCCCTGAAGAGGGGGCTGACATGGTAGTTGAACAAGAAGCTGTTGATGAGCCGCAATACTTATCTGAAGAAGATGTTGCGCATTTACAAAACAAGTTGAGTGTCGGAGAAAACGTAGAAGTCACTGATGCTCAGGTTCCACTTGCGGATACCCCTGCAATGGCATCCGATAAGCTGCAGATAACCTTTGTGGACGATTGTTGGCTCACCGTTAAGGATGCAGATGGAAAAACCATCTTTAATAATTTACGTAAGGAGGGGCAGACATTAAACCTCTCGGGAAAAGAGCCTCTGCGTGTTCTGATTGGACGTGTTTCGGCAATCAACCAGGTGCTTTACAATGGCGGGGTTATTGATCTTGCGCCTCTTAATAATAAAAATGTAGCAAAATTTTCGCTTCCTTTGAATTGATGTTTTAAAAAGAGAGAACACAGTTTGGCCAAAGTAAAAGCCATCCGAGGAATGAATGATATTCTTCCTCATGAGACACCTGTCTGGCAGTATTTAGAGCGTCGTGTGAGGAGTGTCTTAGCTGCATACGGATACAGTGAAATTCGTATGCCAATTGTCGAGCAAACGGATCTTTTTAAGCGTTCTATTGGTGAAGTGACTGATATCGTTGAAAAAGAGATGTATACGTTTGAAGACCGTAATGGGGAAAGTCTGACCTTACGGCCAGAAGGGACGGCAGGTTGCGTGCGTGCTGGTGAAGAGCATGGTCTGTTATTTAATCAGACTCAGCGCCTTTGGTATCAGGGGCCGATGTTTCGCTACGAAAAGCCTCAAAAAGGACGTTATCGTCAGTTTCATCAGATTGGTGTTGAAACTTTTGGTATGTCGATCGCAGATATTGATGCTGAGGTTATTCTGCTGAGTGCCCGTCTCTGGAAAGACCTTGGTATTTTAGATGCAGTAACGCTGCAGTTAAACTCTCTGGGTAGTAATGAAAGTAGACGCCAGTATAAAGACGATCTGGTTGAATATTTGATGCAATTTTATGACCAGTTGGATGAAGATAGTCAGCGTCGTCTGAAAAGTAACCCTTTGCGTATTCTGGATAGTAAAAATGAAGCAACTCAGCAGATTCTGAGAGATGCGCCTGTTTTGGCTGATTACCTTGATGAGGAATCTAGAGAGCACTTTGCTCGCTTGACTGAATTGTTAGATCAGGCCGGCATCCCGTATGAGATAAATCCGCGGTTGGTTCGCGGCTTGGATTATTATTGCAAAACAGTGTTTGAGTGGGTGACCGATAAGCTCGGTGCTCAGGGTACTGTTTGTGCTGGCGGTCGCTATGATGGTTTGGTTCAGCAACTCGGTGGCAAGGCAACACCTGCCGTTGGTTTTGCTATGGGTATAGAGCGATTGGTATTGTTGCTCGAAACCCTGAACGCTGTACCGGAATCGGAAAAAGTATCTTTTGATCTGTACATAGCTGCCGAGTCTAAAGAGGCGCAGTCGGATGTAATGCGATGTGGGGAGTTGTTGCGGAACCAGCTGCCTGGTTTGCGTATCCGAACCCATTGTGCTGGACTGAAGAATATTAATAGCAAAGCCCGCCAGACAGGGGCGAAATTGATTTTGCTGTTGCAGAAAAGCGAAGTGGGAATTGTTGGGATGTTATGGAATGAGGCGGAGTTAATTGCTCAGGTTCCATTGTCTGATTTGCCTGCGCTGGTTGCTCAGCAATGGCAAGTTATTAAATAGAATTAACGGATCTTGATTTTGGATTTGGAGTGTTATTGTGTCTGAGATGCGAACAGAAGAAGAACAGGTTGAAGCGTTAAAAGGTTGGTGGAAGGAGAATGGGAAGTCTCTCCTTTTTATGATTGCAATTGCACTGAGTGCGGTTTTTGCTTGGAAAACCTGGCAGCAGAAAGAGTTGACTGATGCGGAGAGCGCTTCTATTACTTACCAAAATCTTCTTGATGCCGTTTCTGGTGCGCTCAGTAACGAGGATGATGGCCAGCTTGCAACCAGTCAGCATCTTGCAACTGAGCTTAAAACGGATTTCGAAAAATCAGAATATGCACGTTTTGCAGCACTTCTGATGGCGCGGATACGGGTTGATCAAGGGAAGTATTCTGAGGCTCTTAATGAGCTTGACTGGGTTCTGGCGCACAGCCCTTCGGATGAAATGCGTAATGTCACCCTGCTTCGTAAGGCGCGTGTCTTTCATGCGATGGGAGATTCAGAAAAAGGCCTTGACGTCATTGCGAGTCTAAATGCGAAAGAGTTTGGTAGTAGTGTATTTGAGCTGAAAGGTGATTTGTTATTGGCTAGTGGTAAAAATATGGATGCTCATGCTGCTTACCAGCAGGCTCTGGATGTATCTGGCAATGCAGGGGGTAATCCTTTGCTGAATATGAAGCTGGAAGACTTGGCTGTATATAACGAGGGATAGAATATGTTACGTCGGATTGCTTCTATTACATTGTTTGCGCTTGCTTTATCAGGATGTGGCCTTTGGAGCGGATCAGAAGAGGTTGAGCCCAATAAGTTAGTTGATTTTACCGCGGAGAAAAAAGTTGTTGTACGCTGGTCTGCAAATATTGGTGGAGACTTGGGAAATAAATTTCATCAAATGACTCCTGCTATTAGTGGCGGCTCTATTTTTGCCGCGTCTGCCGAGGGGGTTGTTTCCTCCTTCAATGTTGAGACGGGTAGTAAGCACTGGTCGGTAGATTTGGATGTGGTATTGCTGGCGGGTGTTGGTGCCGGTAATGATAAGCTGGCGGTGGCGACGCAGAGTGGGGTGATAATTTGCCTTGATGCGAAGACAGGCGCTGAGCTTTGGAAGCAGCAGGTCTCATCGGAAGTGGTAGCGGAACCTCAGTTAAATAATAAAATCGTGGTTGCTCAACTGATAAATGGAAAAATTGTGGCGTTTGATTTGCAAACGGGTGCGCAGCGTTGGGTTTATGATAGTTTGGCGCCTCGATTGACTTTGCGGGGTACGAGTTCACCTATAGTAGCCGCTGATGTCACGCTGGCAGGTTTGGATAATGGTAAATTTATTGCGCTAGATAATGAGACTGGTGCAGTGTTATGGGAGCAAAATGTCTCTCTTGCACAAGGGAGGTCTGAGCTCGAAAGGATGACGGATGTAGATGGTCGCCCGTTGTTATTTGAGAATGTAGTTTACATTGCAGGATTTCAGGGGAACCTGGTCGCTATTAACCCATTTAATGCGCAAACTCTGTGGGCGAAAAAAATGTCTAGCTATCATAGTCTTGCTGCAGGGTTTGGTAACATTTATGTAAGTGAATCTATTGATCATATTCAGGCATTGGATGCCAGAAGTGCGGCCAGTGTCTGGAAGCAGGATCAGTTGGAGAATCGCCAGATAACGGCTCCTGCGGTTATTGGGAACTCTGTTGCAGTGGGAGATAGTGAAGGTTATGTTCATTTCCTGTCACAAATTGATGGGCACTTTGTTGCGCGTTACGATGCCGGCTCGCGGCTTGTTGGTGATATGAAAGTTCAGGGAAATACCTTGTATGTTCTTACGGATGCAGGTCGTTTGTTAGCGCTGACACTGAACTGATCAGCAGCTTTAATGTAACTTGCTGTTTTTAGAGTAAAAACAGCAATTTTTAATACTTTTGGTAATACCTAATGCTACCCGTTATTGCACTGGTTGGTCGTCCCAACGTTGGTAAATCTACACTCTTTAATCGTATGACACATTCTAGGGATGCGCTGGTTGCGGATATGCCTGGTGTTACTCGTGATCGTAAGTATGGCGAGGGGATGATAGGAGAGCAGGCTTATATAGTTATTGATACAGGAGGTATCACTGGCGATGAGCAGGGGATTGATCACGAAATGGCACGACAGTCTCTGCAAGCTATTGAGGATGCAGATGTTGTGTTTTTTATGGTGGACGGTCGTGCCGGACTAATGCCAGCGGATCAGATGATTGCGGATCATCTTCGGCGTACAGAAAAAACAGTATATGTCGTTGTTAACAAAACAGATGGACTTGACCCTGATATAGCGATGTCTGACTTCCATACAATTGGATTAGGTGAGCCTATTCCGATTGCTGCGGCGCATAATCGCGGTGTGACGGTGCTTACTGAGCACTGCTTGTTGGGGTTTGAACATGTTGAGACCGCTCTTGAAGAGTCGGAGCGTAGTGTTCGTATTGCTATTGTAGGGCGTCCTAATGTCGGTAAATCAACCTTGGTTAATCGGTTGCTCGGAGAAGAGCGGGTTATCGTATTTGATCAGGCGGGTACTACGCGAGATAGTATTTATATTCCATATGAGCGTGATGGTAAGCCTTATACGTTAATTGATACCGCAGGGATAAGGCGTCGGAAGAATATTACCGAGGCTGTTGAGAAATTCTCCATTATTAAAACGTTGCAAGCGATTAAAGATGCCAATGTTGTTGTGTTGGTTATTGATGCGAGACAAGGCCTTACTGATCAAGATTTACATATGCTTGGCTTTATCATGGAAACCGGCCGTGCTCTGGTCATTGCCCTGAATAAATGGGACGGAATGACGGAAGAGCAGAAGAAAGAGGTCAAGGAGCAGATACGGCGCCGTTTGGATTTCGCAGAGTTTGCTAGGTTTCATTTTATTTCGGCCTTATATGGAAGTGGCGTCGGTGAAATGTATGGCTCTATTAATGAGGCGTACGAATGTGCCATGGCAAAATGGCCGACGAATCGCTTGACGACTCTGCTCGAAGATGTAGTCGCTGATCATCAGCCACCTCAGGTTGGTGGGCATCGTATCAAATTACGTTATGCGCATCAGGGCGGGTCAAATCCGCCAATTATTGTTGTTCATGGTAATAGAACAGATCATCTTCCTGAGTCGTATAAACGTTATTTGAAAAACAAGTTTATTAAAGTGCTGAGAATTCATGGCACGCCCGTCAGATTTGAGTTTAAGACGGGTGATAACCCCTTTGCAGGAAAGCGCAATAAGTTAACACCTAGGCAGCAGCGCAAAAAAGTGCGCTTTCAGAAGCATGTGAAAGTCTTAAAAAAGGCGCGAAAAAAATAATATAAAATGGGTTGGCCGACAATCTAAAAGAATCCTCCTTGGCTGTGTTAAGGGGGATTTTTTAATTTAACAGGTATGTATTTATCAGATGTTATGTCGGCCTCGTCATTGTATGAAAGAAGGTGAGTATAAGATTGGCTTAAAGTGCTACTAAAAAATAGCGGTAGCTTTGAAAGCGTACCTTTTGTGTGTTGGTAAACTGCTTTGCAGGTTTCTTTGTATAAAATATCACTTTTTTAAGGCAGGGGTGTTGACTCCTTTTGGGGAGTCTGTAGAATGCGCACCTCTTCCCAAGGAGGCCACCGGAAAGGGTGGTTGAGATGAGAAGATGCCGGTCAGTAAGATCTTGATAATTA
>JBLWXO010000014.1:0-106356 GCA_048267385.1 Neptunomonas sp.
ACGGTTAATTCCTGTTCTTGTTCATTGGCCATCTGCATAAAGCGGCAAGCAGCGGATAATCCAGCTGGCCCGGCACCGACGATGACAACATCAAACTCCATCGATTCGCGCTCTGACATCTTCTTATTCTCCTCAGAACTGTTCTACATCAAGCGCCATAATTGCAGCACTTCCTGCTTTCATTGTTTGCAAATGCATTACCACACGCGGTAAAAAGTGCTCGCCATAAAAACGTGCACTGACTTGTTTAGCCGTTAAAAATTCATGATCAGCGTTTTTATCTGCACTGAGCGCTAATGCTTTTCCAGCACTGCGCAACATCAGCCAGGCACCACACAAATATCCGAGCGACATCATCAAATTAACCCCAACGGCAGGAGCATCGTCCTTATTATCCAACAGCCAGTCTACCCCATCACGCACTTGCTGTTCAGCCTCAATAGCTACTTTTAATACTGGCGCTACGTTATCACTCACTCTGAGGGTTTTGAACTCATCTGCTATTTCATTCAATAGCGCACTCACCGACTCCCCCTTATTCATCAGAATTTTACGCCCAACCAGATCCAACCCCTGAATTCCGCTGGTTCCTTCATAGATGGGCAGAATGCGTGCATCCCTGAAAAATTGCGCGGCTCCGCTCTCTTCGATATAACCCATACCACCTTGAACCTGCACACCTAACGAAGTTAACTCCTGCGCCAATTCTGTCATCCAGCCTTTTACGATCGGCGTATAAAGATCTAAACGAGCTTGATGAACCGACTTATTCTGATCAGATGCCGCGTTCAATTTATCGGCTTCAGACACAGCCGTGTAGCTCAATGCACGCATCGCCTCAGTCCCGGACTTCATTAACATCAACATGCGCCGAACATCAGGATGATGAATAATAGCAACGCGACTACCATCTCTCATCGTCCCCTGGATGCGCTCTTTGGCATAAGTTAATGCATGCTGGTAGGCACGTTCGGAGATTGCCAAACCCTGAAGGCCAACACCTTGTCGTGCATCATTCATCATTGTAAACATACACGCCAAACCGGTATGAGGCTCGCCAACCAGATAACCGATAGCACCTTTGTTCTCGCCATAGCTCATGGTGCACGTCGGACTACCGTGAATACCTAATTTATGCTCAATTGAGATCGCCTTGGCATCGTTATGTTCACCTAACGAGCCATCCGCACTGACAATAAATTTAGGCACTATAAACAGCGATATGCCACGTACACCTGCAGGCGCATCGGGTAACCGAGCCAATACCAAGTGCACGATATTCTCGGTCATCTGGTGGTCACCCCAGGTAATAAAAATCTTCTGCCCGCTAATACGGTAATGCTCAGCTTCAGGTATTGCTTTGGTTTGAATTGCGGCTAAATCAGAGCCCGCATCGGGCTCTGTCAGATTCATCGTTGCGCTCCACTCTCCGCTCACCATTTTATGCAGAAATATAGATTTAAGCTCATCGGAGGCGTGTTCACTCACTGCTTCAATTGCTCCTTGTGTCAGTAAAGAACAAAGCGAAAATGCCATATTAGCCGACTGCCAAACCTCCATAACAGCTGTGGACAAGGTACGTGGAAGCCCCTGACCGCCATACTCAGGCTCCCCGGCCAAGGATGACCAACCTCCCTCAGTAAACTGTTGGTAGGCTTCTTTAAAGCCTGGGGTCTGCTGTACCCCCGATGAGGTGATCGTTGCACCTTGCTGATCGCCTGTCTGGTTGAGTGGAGCCAACACCTGCTGGCCTAACTTAGCCGCTTCATCCAGAATGGCATCCGTCAGCCCACTGTTTAATTCGTCTTGATTCAGACTGCTACAGATACGAGGGAAATCCACAACATGATCTAATACAAATTGTGCATCTTTACGGGGAAAGTGGTAATCACTCATGATGATCGCTCCTGCAATCCTGCTTAACAAACAGGATCAATATTATTTATTTTAATGCAGAAATGATCACTTACCGGCCGACAATCAACAATGACAATTCCAACCGATTACTTTGACAAAATAGATCAAAAATTAATAACAGCGCTCAAAGCGGCCTATATATAAGTCAAATGAGGCCTAATCACTTATCAAATTGATGACAATAGTCTTCACTGCGACGATATTCACCTGGGGTCATCCCTGTCCATTTTTTAAACGATCTGAAAAAAGCAGACGGTTCATCAAACCCCATCAAACCCGCCACATCATTAATCGATAGTTGGGGTGAGTTCATATAATTAATGGCAGCCGCTTTGCGACAATCATCTTTGATAACCTGATACGAAGTGCCCTCATCCAACAAACGGCGTCGTAGCGTTGAAACCGACATATGTAATACACGTGCTACCTCATCGGCGCCAGGCAAGTCACGACTAAAATCTTTACCGATCATGGCAACTACCTGGGACTTCAGGCTCTTATCGTCATCAACCATGACGTGCAACTGAAAGGGAGCTGTTTTCAGAAAACCTTTCAAGGTTTCTTCGGTTTGTATGACCGGGTAATCCAAAAAGCGGGCGGGGAAAACCAACGCATTATCATGCTGATTAAACCTGATCTCTGAACGAAACAATGTACGATAGTAATCAGCGTCTTCAGGTTCAGGGAAGGTAAAATAAGCAGCTTTTATTTCCAACCGCGTACCAATTAACCAACTCGTAAAGTGCTGCCATACAGATAATGATGTGCGAATACTGTGCGGTGGTTCATTTTCCAACAAGGTCTGAAATTCGTCATCATTCAGCTCTTGAGTCGGCGCAAAAGAAATTTTCGCATAGCGGCCTCGACGTAAAAGCACAGGTTTAATCCTAGAACCTCTGCAGATTTCATAAAAATCGCTGCAACGCCACATGACACGTTCCAGTGTTTTACAATGTAAAATTGCATGACACATCATTCGGAACGTTCCATTAGGTACCTTGCCGCCACTGATCATGCCAAACGATTCATCCTGTGTTATCCAGATAATACGCTGGTATAACTGCCAGAACTTTTGTGCTGGAAACTCCGTTTGGATTTCAATTTCGTCAGGGCTGATCCCCACATGCTCAAGCAAGCTACTGATCTGGTAGCCCTGCGCCTCTGCATGACCAAGCAGGTGTTTTACGTACCCGTTTGGCACTGTGATTTTTCGCTCCATGATAGGCCCCCGAATAAACTGTCTCTTATTATTATCGTTTTTGTCACTATTTAAAGATATTAGAAGCACTGCTATTTTAAGTCATGCCTTCTTTTGTCAGTCAATCTGGCGTGAATTGTTATTGTTGTAACGGCTTACAGTGTAGATGATTCTAATAGAAGCAACACTTGTAGAAGTGTTACTAACATAAATAAGAAGTTCAACAAGTTAAAAGATATAAAAAAACTGCTATCTCAAAACATTCAGAACTCGCATTTAAATAAAATGCATCCATACTGATATATAAGTTTTAGCATATATAAGCCGCTGCTAAAAAAATAACAATGCAAGGTGAACGAAATGGCAATAAATACCACCCGAGTGATGAAAAGCTCTCCGCTACACCCCAGACTATCAAACCGAAAGATATTACCCGCTTTATTAGCAGCTACCCTTGCAGGTCAGGCCCATGCTATTGAGTTCCAATTAGGTGAAGTCGAAGGCCGTTTTGACTCTCAACTATCTGTAGGTGCTAGTTGGCGAGTAAAGGACGCTGACCCAAGCCTGATAGCTGAGCCTAACGGCGGCACAGGCCTAGGTTCTGGCAGTTTTGATGACGGCACTCAAAACTTCAAAAAAGGAGAGACCTTTTCCAAGATTCTCAAAGGTTCACATGAACTATCATTAAGCTACAAAAATGTAGGCGCTTTTGTACGAGGTAAATACTGGTCAGATTTCGAGCTGGAAGACGGCAGAAGAAGTCACGGCCATACTGAAAATGGCTATGCAACAAATGAGCAGCTTAACGATAATAGTTTTAATGACTTCGCCAAATTTTCTGGTGCCGAAATTTTAGATGCCTACGTCTACGGTTATTTCGACGTAGGCAATATGCCACTGGATGTACGTTTAGGGCGCCAAGTAGTCAATTGGGGTGAAAGTACCTTTATTCAGGGCGGTATTAATGTAATCAACCCATTCGATGTTAGCGCATTTCGTCGCCCGGGATCGGAGATAAAAGAAGGCTTACTGCCCGTTAATATGGCATTTGCATCCTTAGGTGTAACCGATAACCTGAGCCTAGAAGCCTTCTACCAGATTAGTTGGGAGCCTACAGTTGAAGACGGCTGCGGTACTTATTTCTCAGCAAATGACTTCGCTGCAGAAGGCTGTAACGGTATTCGTGTAGACCAAGGAGCGCTCAATGGTGTTGCCGACAGCACATATTACAACGTCCTCACCGCAAACGTTGTAAACCGTAATGCTGATGGTAAACGTGATGCAAAAGACTCTGGACAATTCGGGTTTGCTTTACGTTACCTAGCTGAAGATCTAAATAATACTGAATTCGGATTATTCTTTGCCAAATATAATAGCCGTCTACCCGTTATCAGCGGTGTCAAAACCACCAATCCAGCCAACCCCTTTGCATCTGAATATTTTGTCGAATACCCAGAAGATATAAAGATGCTGGGTGTAAGCTGGAACACCAATGTTGGTGAGCTGGCATGGTCAGGCGAAATCAGCCATAAACGTGATGTTCCTATTCAGCTAAATGGCCCTATGCTGGTAGCCTCCATGTTGACCTTAGGCACTCAAGCTGGAAATCCCGCCAATGGAGCTGTTGTGCCAATCGGTATTGCAGGGCTAGGTTCAGACATCCAAGGTTACACCGCTTTTGATATCACTCAAGCACAGACGACTCTTATTAAAACAGTCAACAATGTCATGGGCGCTAGCCGTTTAGCCCTGATTGGTGAGCTTGGCTGGACGCACATTCATGACTTTGACGAAAGCGCATCCGCTCTAAAATATGGCCGCAGTGGTGTATTTGGTTATACACCAAGCGATGATGATGGTTTTGTAACTCAAGACTCAGTCGGCTATGTTGCCAGAGCATCTTTAAGTTATCCAAACGCCTTTTCAGGCGTAAATTTAACGCCTCAGGTAAGCTTTAAACACGGTATTAGTGGTTACGGCCCACAACCTGGCGCGGCATTTAATGAAGGGCAAAAATCTATAAACCTAAGTTTACAAGCCGACTACCTGGAACGTTACAGTGCGCAGATATCTTACACTAACTTCTTTGGCGGTGATTACAACGAACTAGCGGATCGCGACTTTATCTCGCTTAGCACTTCTATCTCCTTTTAATCAATCAGCGTGAATATGGAGTAACAAAATGACATCGTATCCAAAAACACTGCTGATCACATCAGCACTGGCTCTCTCGATCAGCGGCATAGTACAAGCAGGCGTTTCCTCGCAAGAAGCCGCTCGTTTAGGGCAGGATTTAACACCCGCCGGGGCAGAAAAAGCAGGCAATGCGGCAGGAACTATTCCTGCATGGACCGGAGGGTTAAGCTCTTCAGCAGACCGATATACCAATCCCTATGAAAATGAGAAACCGCTGTTCACCATCACAGCGCAAAATGCAGATCAATATAAAGATAAGCTATCACCGGGACAACTTGCCATGCTGGCAAAGTATGCGGACACATTTCAAATGAATGTTTATCCGACACACCGCTCTGCAGCTATGCCACAGAAGCTATACGAAACTATTGCACAAAACGCTACCAATGCATCATTAATTGAAAATGGTAACGGTATTGCTGGTGCAGTCGAGGCCGTTCCATTTCCTATTCCAGCTAATGGTTTAGAAGTGATCTGGAATCACATGACACGTTTTCGTGGGGGTTCACTGGAACGTACTTTTGTACAGGTACCCGTTCAAGCCAATGGCGCTTTCACAGCCGTGAAAATCAATGAGAAAATGGCCTGGCCAACCTATCTGTCTGATGCCTATGACCCGAAAACTGATGACAATATCCTCTTTTATTTTGTGCAAGAGGTTCAAGCGCCTGCGCGTTTAACCGGTAATGTACTACTCGTTCATGAGACGATGAATCAGATTACCCAGCCGCGTCAGGCATGGACCTATAATGCCGGACAACGTCGTGTCCGACGTGCCCCGCAGATAGCCTACGATGCACCCGGCACAGCTACAGATGGACAACGCACTACTGACAATCTGGATATGTTCAATGGTGCACCTGACCGCTACAACTGGAAGCTTATTGGCAAGCAGGAACTTTATATTCCTTACAACAGTTTCAAGTTGGCTGATCGGGGTCTGAAATATGATGACATCTTGCAAGTTGGACACCTAAATCCGGAACTCACTCGTTACGAACTTCACCGTGTATGGAAGGTTGAAGCTACCTTGAAAGAAGGGGCGCGCCATGTGTATGCGAAGCGTACCTTCTACATCGATGAAGATAGCTGGCAGGCAGCCATTGTCGACCACTATGATGGTCGTGGTGAGCTATGGCGTGTAGGCGAAGAGCATGAATTTCAGTATCGTGATGTAGATGTCCCATGGACTGTCGCTGAAATGTTATATGACCTGCAGTCAGGCCGCTACCTGGCAGGAAGCCTGACCAACGAAGAAGGTATAGGCTTTGATTTCACAAAACGCTTCAAACACAATGACTTTACTCCTCAGGCGATTCGCCGTTTAGGCAAATAAGTCAGATATAAAGTCACAACAGAAAAGCCCCGAATAATTCGGGGCTTTTCTTATATGCGGTTTTTATGCCTGCAACATGAAATTATCCAGCGCCTCCAGCTCCAGCGGCTTAGAATAGTAGTACCCCTGAATCTCATCACACGCTTTAGATTTCAAAAAATCTATTTGCTCTGTCGATTCAGCACCCTCTGCCACCACTTTAATATCCAAGGCATGAGACATAGCAATAACCGTCTGTACTATCGCCTGATCATCAGGATCAATACCTATATCCTGCACAAAACTACGATCAATCTTCACATAATCAATCGGCATTTTTTTCAAATAACTCAGAGACGAATAACCGGTTCCAAAGTCATCGATTGCAATGCTAGCTCCTAGCCGTCTAACCGCTAATAGTTGTTCTAACGTCACCTCAAATGAGTCGATTAGCGCCGTTTCTGTTATCTCGACTGTAATCGAACTTACATCCAGCTCAGCAGCATCATGCATATTGCGTAGGGTATTCACCCAGCTGTCACTTTTAAACTGCTTAGCCGAGATATTAATTGCAATATTAGCGTGCCGAAGGTTATCCGAATATCGCTTATCCATGGCTACGCGCCTGATAACCCAATCGGTAATCTTTTCAATCTCGCCTGATTCCTCCGCTATAGGGATAAATTCATCTGGCGAAACCACACCAAGATCATGGCTATCCCAACGTAACAAAGCTTCATAACCTGTTACCACACCTTGATGTGGATTTACTTTTGGTTGATAAACTAGCCTATATTCTGAATACTCAATTGCTGATCGCAATGCGTGCTTAACCTTAATCAATCGCTGATTTTTCTCATTAATAGTAAAATCAAAAAATGAGAAACGTCCCCGACCTAATTCTTTTGCATGATACATAGCAGCATCTGCATGCTTAACCAACAGCTCAATATCACTACCATCCCGCGGAAATATCGCAATACCTATGCTAGAGCCGATAATAACCTCTTTATTATCAATATAATAAGGAAGGCTTAACGACTTAATAAGCTGACTTGCTAACACAGCCAAACCTGTATCCGTCACAATACCCGTTACCAGAATAGTAAATTCATCACCTCCTAACCGGCTAACAACATCAACGACGCGGGTACTCTGTAACAAACGTTCAGATACCATAACCAGTAACCGATCACCAAATCCATGCCCTTGAGAATCATTCACCTCTTTAAAAAAGTCGAGATCAATAAAAAGTACGCCTAATGATTCCCCTGTTCTCAGAGCATGCTCAGTAGCAGAAACCAAGTTGTTCTTAAATGATTCACGGTTATGTAAACCGGTTAGCGCGTCCCTGAATGCCAAACGCAGGAGGTTTTCACTACTTTCTTTCTCTAAAGAAATGTCCTGCGAGATGGCGATGTAACCGGTAATCTTATTTTTCTGATTAACAATAGAGTTAATAGAAACTCGTTCATGATATTCCTGACCATTTTTCTTTTGGCTAATCAGCTCCCCCGTCCAATGCCCAAGATCAAACAAAGATTTCCATATCTGTTGATTAACTTGATTGGATTCGCGCGCGCCAATAAAACGAAGGTCTTTACCATAAGCCTCATCTTTTTCGTATCCGGTCGTTTTCAGAAACGATTGGTTTACATCGATAATACGTCTCTTTTCATCCGTTATTACGATGGTTTCTACAGTGTTTTCAAAAATGCTTTTTGAAATATTGAGAAGACTTTCAGTTTGTTCCTGCTCCGATAAGTCTGTGGCAATCGTGCAAATGGCATAAGCAACATTACTGGTATCAAATAGTGGAAATTTCACCATAAATAGATGGTGTTCTTTATCATTGACCGTGAAGAACACCCGCTTACTGATCGATGAGCCCGTTTCTAGTACTTTTGCATCGTAGCGTGTAAATCGATCAGCTTCATCATGCGATAAAATATCGTATACCGTTCGGCCAGTAGATATATCAATACGAGGAAAGGCATCTCTGAAGTGTTGGTTTGCCATCAAATACTGACCATCTCTATTTTTGATATAGACCATAGATGGAATATTTTTAAGAATACTTTCTAATTGTATATGGCGACTAACCAGCTCTTTGTGATCCTCTTCTATTCTTGCGGCCATCACGTCCATAGCACCCGCAATTTCTGCGAGTTCATCTTTACCAAACAAACCTATCCGAGTTGCAAACTCCCCTTCTGATATTTTCTTTGCAGCGTTAATAATAGCGCCTAACCGAGTATTAATTGTTTTCTGAAAACTAAACCAAAACAACATTCCAAGTAATGCAACTAAAAATGACGCCTGCCAAAAAAATTGATCCATTCGATGCAATAAAGGGTTACTACGAAGAGTGGAATTAACCTCTAAAATCAATACCCCCCAGCGGTTATCTCTTATCCCCTCACCGCCAAGAATATTGATAGGAACAAGACCATACAAGGTGTCTTCTTCATCCTTACTTTCATAAATAATCTGCTTTTTTGTTGAAAGCACTTCATCCATGACCCCGGCTTCCAGGTGCAACTTTAAATCTGACACATTTTGTCCCAGATACGCTTGTCGAGAAGAGGCAAGTACATTCAGGTTTTCATCAAGTAAGATCAAATACTTAATCTCTTCATGTACACTATTAGCTGCAATTTCCCGCCTTATACCTCTCATATCCTTATTTCTGAGCATGTATTCAACACTTCCCTGCACCCTATTAATCATCGCAACAATATCCTTATAGGCATATTCTTGCATGACTGACTTTAGTTGCGGGCCTAAAACAAAGTGATTAAACGACACCAATACAAGTGAATGCGTTATGATAAAAAGCAGAATACTGCGACGTAATGAAACTTGAGGTAAAGAGATCATTTTTTATCAACAAATTGGCTACTGATGTGCTCTACACCAAAAACAGGTTTTGCCAGCAATCCATTTGACAGCATTAATTTTTCGATTTTTTCCACAGCATCATAAATAGCTGCCTTCTCCTGCTTCAGCAACTGCCGATTATTTTCCCGGTCTAATAATTTTACCCCCTGCATCGCAGTATCCATCTCCTGAGTAGATATACCCAATCGAGGTGCCATTTTGAACAGCGCCAGCTCTCTCTGCTCCTTTATAATAGAAAGACTGTTAAACCATCCATCCGTTAATGCCTGAAGCTGACTCGCCTTTTTTTGAATAACATCTTGTCTGGTCACCAAGACATCAAGTATTTCACCTGGAATATCCTTGCTCGAAAACAGAACATGCCCTCCCTGCTTCAATAACTGCGTTTTTACCGGCTCAAAGGTCACAACAGCATCGACCTCACCCTGAGAAAATGCGTCTTTATGTCGATCAACTGCCATAAATACTATTTTTATATCCGATAACTTTAACTGATTAACTTCCACAAACCGCGCAAGCATATATGCCCCAACTGCGGTACTCTCTACCCCAATGGCCTTTCCTTTCAACTGCTCAGCAGTTTCAATACCCGACTGCACAATCACTACATCAGCTCCTGCTGAAAAGTCTGTACCCATAATAATGCGCGTATCAGGCTTATCTGCAATTAATGAAATAGTCTCATCCAATGTGAGCGCTGCCACGTCTAATGAATGATTTCGAAATGCCCTCAGCACCTCGCTGGCCGAATTGAATTCAATAATATTAATGCTTTCAGGCTCCCATAAACCCGACGCGCGTGCTAAATACAGAGGCTCGTAACCTGGCCAGAGATTAGTGCCAACTTTCAATATACCGGGTTGTTCACTTGTACATGCCACTAACGAAAAAATCACGGTTAGTAACAGTAAAATAGGCTTAAAAAACAAAGAGAACATAAACTATCCACATACCTTTTTATTACTTATCAGTGTAGCAGCAATCGAAAAAGCTACCGCTTTGAAAAGTAGATAACTTAAACTCTTGTTCAGTTTACGTTCATTTATTATAGATTTTAATGATTCGGCGAAAGGAACGCGCAATCACATTATTTTATAGGGAAATACAATATGCCTACACTCACGCCTCAGCTTGTAATCCGTACACTCGTTGTCACTATAGCCCTATTCACGGGGTCTCAAGCATTCGCAGCATCTGCATGTAAAGGACAAGCAGACACAAGCTGCAGCCAAAATGATTCATGCTATTGGGTGACCGGATATCAGCGTTCAGATGGAGCCAATGTAAAAGGGCACTGCCGAGCAAAACCACAATCGTCTATTAAAGACTCAGCAATGCAAAAGACTAAAAACAAGCCTGCTGACATGAAAACCACGGCAAACAACAAAGAAAACCCGGCAGCCAATATCAAAACCACCGCTAAAAACATCAGTACTAAAACTGAAAAAGATACGACAACGACTAAACAGTAATACTTTGATCTGTATTTTCAGATGAAGAAACACACAAGAGGACTATATATACGTCCTCTTTTTATATAACCACTCAACCTTCCCCACACTATTAATGACCCCAGACGGGCGAAATAACTTATAAACAGTTTTTCTGTATAAAAGCAGCGCCAAGCTGTGGATAACCTCTGAGTCCTTTATTACAGCCGATATAAACCACAGCCATAAAATATCTGATTATTATTTAGCCAAATTAATTTATAAACAGATCAGCTGGCCGAATAGTTTTCCAGTATTTATCGGCCCAATAAGGATTATCCAACCGGGATTGCGTCACACCTTTACTCGATGATGCATGCATAAACGTTTGATTACCAAGATAAATACCTATATGTCTATCAAACAAGCCAGTTTTAAACAACACCAGATCACCCGGCCGGACAGAATGACGAGACACCTCCTCTCCTATACCAGCCTGTCCCTTCGTTGTTCTGGGTAGGTAAAGATCAAATAGCTCTCGATAGGTTACTGCAACGAAGGCAGAGCAGTCGATCCCCCGCTGAGAGTTACCCCCAAATTTATAGGGTGTTCCATTCCAGCGAGAGTAATGCGCTTGCAACTGACTTTTTACAGGCAAATAAGCCGTATCGTCCGGAGAGTGGATATAGGGTTGCCGGCTTGCGCAGCCTGCCAGCAACGCACTTAAAATGATGCCAATGCTAAAGCCTCGCAGATACACCAGAACTTTTCCCTTAAATATTTTTATATTCATGATTTATTACTAACAACAATTCAGCTAATTAAATTATTCTTAATGTTGATCAACCCACGTCACAGAAGTTTGCATAGGAAACTCACATAATTGTGTACCAGATCACTTCAGTATAGACCGACAATAACAGAAGACACCTTAAACCGAATAGCCACATCACTTTCTCAAGAAGGCTTCATCATACTAAAGGATGCTCTACCCTCTTACTTAATTGATGAGTTGCTGACTACTGCCATCAACGATGAGGAACAATTCAAATTGGCGGGGATCGGGCGGGATAATCAGCACCAACTGAACAAAGTCGTTCGAACCGATCAGATCAGATGGATGGACACTAACAACCTTATTGAGGCGGCCTATTTGTGTGAAATGGAAGCCTTACGTATTGCGTTGAATAAGCGCTTATTCATGGGCCTCTTTGATTACGAGGCAAACTTCGCCCACTACCCCTCTGGGGCTTTCTATAAAAAGCATCTAGATGCTTTCAAAGGAGAGACGAACCGGATACTCACAACGGTATTCTATTTAAATGAAAACTGGAGCGACACTGACGGTGGTGATCTGATTATCTATAATGATGAGAACAAGCTGTTACAACAAATCAAACCTGCAGCAGGAACGTTAGTCATATTCTTAAGTGATGAGTTTCCTCATGAAGTGAAAAAAACCTTCAGGGACCGATACAGTATTGCCGGATGGTTCCGGGTTAATAACTCATCCGTCAACAGGGCTGACCCTCCACTTTAAATAAACTGGTACATTTTTATTTGTCGTCATATTATAAAAAGCCAGAACGAAGTCTGCTGAACAGGAGCGATGTTTCGCTGCTGTTCAGGTAGCGCACTTACAATGACTCATATAGCATATATAAACTGAGGAAATCGAAGCATGGCTAAACTGACTGATATCAAAGGCATTGACGAAACTTCTGCAGAAAAACTGAAAGCAGCCGGAGCAACAACGCAAGAAAGCTTCTTAACTGTTTGCGGTGATAAAAAAGGACGCAAAGAAGTTGCCGCTAATACAGGGATTGATGAAAAAGAGATTCTTGGCTGGTTGAACCGTGCAGACTTAGCACGCATTAAAGGCGTCAGCACCCTGTATGCAGACCTATTAGAGCTGGCAGGTGTTGATACTGTACCAGAATTAGCTCAGCGCAATGGTGCAAACCTGCATGCGAAAATGGATGAGTGCAATACTGAACAAAAACTGGTCGAAAAAATGCCCTCCTCATCTCAGGTAGAAGAATGGGTCACACAGGCCAAAGCACTAGCACGTGCCATTCATTACTAAGTCAACTTGCTCCACAACACTCAAACGGCATAGTGAAACCACTTGCCGTTTTCACTTTTATACTCTCCTGTATTAAGCATTTCTGGTACGATGCACTCTGACAATGAATTTTCAGAGAGTAGCACACGGTGTTCACAGATTTTTCCCTTGATACGCGTTTGCTAAAAGCACTCGACGCACTATCCTTTTCAACGCCAACTGAAGTACAAAAAGCCACAATACCTGCGGCTTTGGCGGGCAAGGATCTATTAGTAACCGCCGAAACAGGTAGCGGTAAAACAGCAGCCTTTGCGTTACCGATATTAAACGCCATGCTGAATAACCCAACGCCGCAAAGCGGTGCGCGCGCTGTGATTCTCACACCCACCCGGGAATTAGCTCAACAGGTTATGAATCACATTGCCGAACTCTCGCAGTTCAACTTTATCAAAGTGGATACGGTATGTGGTGGTGAAACATTCAAACCACAAGCAGCAAGGCTCAGGAAAAACCCTGAAATACTGGTAGCAACACCTGGACGACTCATCGATCACCTCGATAGAAAAACGATCAGTTTAGATGATATCGAGTTCTTAATTCTGGATGAAGCAGACAGAATGCTCGATATGGGCTTTCAGGAAGATGTCGAACGCATCTGCAACACATGCCCGGAAGGCCGCCAAACGATGCTTTTTTCAGCAACGTTAGCTCATACGGGTATGCGCTCTGTCATCACGACCTCTTTGAAAGATCCCGTATCTATTAAGCTAAACAGCCACAGAGAAGTTCACTCCAGCATCCGTCAGCAGATTATTCTGTCTAATGATGCTGCACTTAAAGATAAGCAACTGGTCTGGTTACTAAAGAACGATACCTTCGAGAAGGCGATTGTATTCACGAACACTATCATCAATGCGACACGTCTTAATGGCTATTTGAGATACAACGACATCCGCGCAGGCGTGATTCACGGCAACCTGACACAAGAACAACGTAATCATGCCATGGGGCTGCTGGCCAGTGGAAAGATCAACGTACTGGTAGCGACTGATGTTGTCGCCAGAGGGATTGATGTCAAGGGCATTGATCTTGTTATCAATGTAGAGATGTCTCGTAGTGGTGATGATCACATACACCGGGTAGGCAGAACAGGCAGAGCAGGCGAGCAAGGCGTGGCGATCTCACTGATAGGCCCGACCGAATGGAATCTGATGTCCAGCATTGAGCGCTACCTTAAAACACAATTTGAAAAGCGGGTTATAAAAGGTTTAGAGGGTAGTTATGCCGGACCAAAAAAACTAAAAGCGTCGGGTAAAGCGGCTGGAAGCAAAAAGAAAAAGCTTGATAAAAAAGCCGCACAGAACAAACCAAAGTCCAAAACAGATAAGAAGAAATCAACAAAGCGTCCTACTGAATCAAAGGATCGTGTTGTTCTGGATGGGTTTGCACCTTTAAAAAGAAAATAACGGTTACTGAATGATTAAAGCTTCTTCTTAAAAACAGAATAGCCTCCTGCCTACGCATCATCCGCTAGATGGGGGCCGTTCTGCTGATCCATATATTCATGACAAAAACTAATCACATGAGGCAGCGATTGTGGTTTGGATAACCAATACCCTTGCATATAATCACAATCAAATTGCTGCAACATCTCTAACTGACCCAGGTTTTCAACACCCTCAGCGATAACAAGAATACCCAGAGCCCGACCCATTTTTATAATCACTTCAACCAAGGTTTTATCTTGCTCATCTATTAACATATCCTGGATAAAACTTTTGTCGATTTTCAGATAGTCAACGGGATAGGTACGCAGATAATTAATAGCAGAGAAGCCTGTACCAAAATCATCGATAGCGAACTGAACGCCGATATCTCTTAGAGAAGAAATAACATTTACCCTCGCTGCGTTCTGCTCCATAAACAAAGACTCTGTAATCTCAAAAACGAAACGGTGGCTATCTACACCGTTTTCTTTAAAAATATTTTTCCAAGTCTCGTATGCTTTTGCAGAGTGGAATTCACCCACAGAGCGATTAATTGATATTTTCACATCAATATCTGCATCCAAAAAAGCCCGCATATCTTTACACGCTTGCTGTAATACCCAATTGCCAATATTCACAATAGCGCCTGTTCGCTCAGCAACCGGAATAAAATCATCCGGCATTACCCACCCTTTATCAGGATGTCTCCAGCGAATCAAAGCTTCGCATTTCTCTATTTGGTTGGTTCTAATATTAAGGATTGGCTGGTAATACAGTTCGAACTCATTCGCATTCAGGCCCCGTAAAATATCACTGTGCACCTGCAAATGCTGTTCAGCTTCCTCCCGCATACCTTCATTAAAGAAAAAGTGGGTATTACGGCCTGCCCGCTTGGCTGTATACATCGCCTGATCAGAATGTAACAACAACCCCGTAACACTATCACCATCAACCGGATACATGGCTATTCCAATACTGGCTGTCACCAAAAAAGGACGCTCGCCAATAATGAAAGGCTGTTGAATCTTACGTTGGAGTTTTTCCGCCAATAGATCAGCCTGTATCACATCCCGAACATTGCGTAAAACGATCACAAACTCATCGCCACCTAAGCGCGCCACAATATCCGAATCACGAGCTGACTGCTGTAAACGCGTCGCAAAATCAATCAGAAGCTGATCACCCGCACTATGCCCAAGGCTATCGTTCACCTGTTTAAAATGATCTATATCGATAAAAAAAACAGCAAAATCAAGTTTTTCTCGCCGCATCTCCTTAATCAAAACGGTTAAACGCTGACTAAAATAAAAACGATTAGACAGACCGGTTAATGCATCAAAGTTTGCACGATAATTAGCGGTCGTGACCGCCTGTACTTTCTGTTGGTATACCAGCGCCAGCAAAAAACCTGCAGCCCCCATAATAATGGCCAGCAAGAAGGCTCCCGCCCATAACAAGCGAACTCTTTCTATAGGCGCAGACCAACCTTTATCAGGCAAAACAGCTAACTGCCACTCGCCATGAGGCAAACTAATATTAGTCATAACGGCTTCTTTTCCAAAAGCCTTCTCTGCACCATAAAAGAAGCCCCCATCAGAACCAGCACCGTCTTTTCCGCGAATACCTAATAACAACCCATAGTGGTTTTCAGAAAGACCCGCAGAATCCAGCAGTTTCTGGTAATCAAGGACCGCAGATATAATCCCCCACAAGGATGAATTTCTTTGGTTATTCAAGTAAACAGGTAATCTGGCAATCAAAGCTTCTCCGCCCTGAACTAACTCTAACGGGCCGGAAAGTACTATCTTATTTAATTGAATCGCATCCAGAACAGAACGCACCTGGTCTTTATTGGCCGTATAATTTAAGCCAATCGCCTGTTCATTGCCTTCCAGTGGATATACATACTTCACTGTTAAATCCGGCGCTAAAGCGACATGTCGGATATGCAAATCATCTGACAGAAGTGCTTCCATTAACTGATTAAAACGACTTTCTTCCATCTCTGGATTGATGGTCACTTCAGCTTTCAATGCATTGAGTACTGCAAGGTTCGCGTTGATCTCGCCCTCTAGGCGCGCGCGAATAATACCCACCTGACTTGCCGCTCTGAATAAAGCTTCACCTTTGAGCCGTTCCACTTCACTGCGAATAAATAATGAAGATACAAATAAAACCAAAAGGCCTACCAGAATAGCGGACCACACAGGGCTGCGAAAAAATAATCCTTTAAGTGTCAGTAAAAATTTCACATTATTTTACCGTTTAAATTAAAAAAACATTTTCCATATCTTCCATATTTCTTAATAGCTGTAGAGCAATGATGCTAAGCCATTACCATAAGCCATATGACTAACAAAAAATCGCTATGTAAGATCCAGTACTTTGCCTGGATTCATCAGATTATCCGGATCCAATGCGCGTTTAATCATTCTCATCACATCGACTCCCGCCGGTAACTCATCCACCAAATAGCTTTTTTTTCCCTGGCCAATACCATGTTCCCCTGTACAAGTCCCCCCCATGCGTAACGCCCGAGCAATCAGCCTCGCATGAAACGCCTCTATGACGGCCATTTCATCTGCATTCGCCGGGTCAACGGCAGGTACAACGTGAAAATTACCATCTCCTACATGGCCAACAATCGGCATAGATAAACCAGTTTCCTCGATATCTGAGACCGTTTCCAGAATACATTCAGTTAATTGAGAAAGAGGCACACACACATCCGTTGAAAAAATTTTGGCATTCGGACGCATTGCACAAGCAGCATAAGCAAAATCATGCCGTGCTTGCCATAAAGCACTTCTATCTTCGGTATTTAACGCCCAAGTAAAATCACTCCCCTGATTTTCAACAGCCACGTTGTTAACAACTTCAGCCTGCTCTTTAACCCAAGCATCAGTGCCATGAAACTCTAAAAAAAGGTGCGGTAACAAAGGGAATGCTTTATTACTGTAACGGTTAACCGCATTAATAGCGACAGCATCTAGCAACTCAACTCTGGCGATTGGTACGCCCATTTGAATCGTCTGTATAACTGTTTCAACAGCACCGTGCAGGGAGGAAAAAGCACATACCGCTGCAGATATTGCTTCAGGAATCGCGTGTAAGCGCAACGCCACTTCACAGATAATACCTAAGGTACCTTCAGAACCAACAAAAAGTCGAGTCAGATCATAACCCGCAGCTGATTTTCGCGCACGGCTACTGGTTTTCACAATCTTTCCGTCAGCCATTACAACGGTTAGCGATAGTACAGCTTCACGCATAGTGCCATAACGAACCGCATTAGTGCCTGAAGCGCGTGTTGCCGCCATACCGCCAATTGATGCATCCGCCCCCGGATCGATAGGAAAGAAAACGCCCTGATCACGAATATATTGATTTAATTGCTTACGAGTTACCCCTGCCTGAACAAGGCAATCCATATTGTCTGCCGAAACACTTAGCACCTTATTCATCAGAGAAAGATCGATGCTCAAACCACCTTCATAAGCATTGACTCCGCCCTCCATAGCAGTCCCGGTACCAAAAGGTAACATCGGCATGTGGTGTCGCGAACAAATCCGGGCAATCTCAGAAACTTCAGATGTGCTCTTAGGGAAAGCCACTGCGTCAGGAGTAGCGGGCAAATGAAATGACTCATCATGAGCATGATGCTGCCTAACACTGGTTGAGGTCTCTAAACGCGCTCCCAGTAAAGTTTGCAGCTCCTGTATAGCTACAGTAAAAGTATCTACCACTGCTCCCCCTAAAACGAAAAATGTCCTAACAGCTTAGCAGAGACTCTAATAAGAACCCAAACAACGAGATCAGGTAAATATAAAACAAAAACGCCCATCAATATTGATAGGCGTTTAGAATATTACTTAAATAATGATTAATTAAATTTAGCTATTTTTAACCAACCAGGCTTCCAAATCATCAGCTGTGCCAACATGCTCACCATCAATAAAGACTTGAGGTGTCGTTCCCTGGCCAGAAATAGCATTCAAGCTGGAGAAACTGACGCCATGCTGCCCCAGCTCAATCTCTTCGTATTTATAGCCTCTAGCCTGTAATGCCTTCTTAGCGCGTGTGCAATGTGAGCACCCTGGCTTAGTTAGCAGCGTCACACGCTTAGGTTGCTGAGCATTCGGGTTGAGGTAGTTCAACATGGTATCGCCATCCGACACTTCAAACGGATCACCAGGCAGATCAGGTTCGATAAACATTTTATCGATCACACCATCTTTAACTAGCATTGAGTAACGCCAGCTGCGCTTTCCAAATCCAATATCACTTTTATCTACCAGCATCCCCATACCTGCGCTGAACTCACCGTTACCGTCGGGAATAAAAGTAATATTTTCGGCTTTCTGATCCTCAGCCCAACTGTTCATTACAAATGTGTCGTTCACCGATAAGCAGATGATTTCATCAATACCATTTGCCTTAAAAACAGGCGCCAATTCATTGTAGCGTGGCAAATGTGTGCTTGAGCATGTTGGGGTAAATGCACCGGGCAATGCAAAAACAATGACATTCTTCCCTTTGAATAGCTCATCAGTAGTTATTTTAACCCAATCGTTTCCTATACGGGCTGGAAAGGTAACATTAGGTACAGTCTGGCCTTCACGGTTGTCCAACATGGTGCAGTCTCCTGATTCATTGATCATTTACTTAGTTGAGACCTACTATAAACAAACGAAAGTCATGACAAAAATTGATTTTTTTTACGGTGTTGATAGCGGTGTACTATCTACTCTACTAGCACAAAGCTATTAACAAACCGGCAAGTTTACGGTTTAACGTTAAAGTCTTTAATCCGCTCTGTTTTGCGAACTAGCACACGCTTCATAATCGCACGCTTTTCATTATCAGACCCTGCAGCCCAATCAAGAATTTCTTGTAATGTACGGTGACACCCCAAGCAAATATCTTGCTGGTCAAGACAACACCGTCTTATACAGGGCGACTTTATTTTTTCAGAATTTGTCATAGCATCCGTTCTTGACATAAAAAAGGTGTGCCACGCAGCACACCTTATTTAAGGCAGTTGAGTAACGAGGTTAATTAATTGCGTGCTTTCAGTAAGTCTCTAATTTCACTCAACAATACTTCTTCTTTTGAAGGTTCAGGCTCAGCTTCGGGTTCGGCCGGCGCCTCCTCTTCAGACTTTTTAAGTGAGTTGATTGTTTTCACGGCAACAAACACAGCGCCAGCAACAATCACAAAATCAATCACTGTCTGTGCAAACTTTCCGTAGTTAAGTGTCACGGCTGCTGTCTCACCCACCGCTTCTTTCAAGACAAAAGCCAGATCGGTAAAGTTAACCCCACCCAACAACACACCAATGGGAGGCATAACCACATCACCCACAAACGACGATACGATTTTACCAAAGGCTGCACCCACGATAATACCAACAGCCATATCCATCACATTGCCTTTGACAGCAAATTCTTTGAACTCCTTCAGCATACTCACAGCACAGCCCTCTGATTATAGTTTTTTTAACAGCACCATTGTCTTATGCTGTGATGAATGCAGTATTAACTCAGTTATTTTTTAAACCCTCCCATCATCCCGCGAATCGCTGCCGGAATATCGGCGGGCATAATGACTGTTTTGGAGTTGGATGATTTAGCCAATGCCTCCATCGCATCAACATATTTTTCACCCAAAATATACATCACAGGCAGCTCGTTACCTTGAATCGCCTCGGTGACCCGCTGAATGGCAACCTGACTGGCTTTCGCTAATACAACCTGCGCTTCGGCATCTCGCTTAGATGCTTCCAAACGCCCCTCGGCTTCTAAAATGGCAGCCGATTTTTCGCCTTCTGCACGAGTCACTGCAGCACGTCGCTGACGCTCAGCCGCTGCCTGCTCTTCCATTGCACTCTGCATCGTATCAGAAGGGGTAATATCTTGTATCTCTACAGTTTTAAGCGTGATCCCCCAATCTGAAATATCATCGGAGATAGCCGTTTTTAACTTTGCTTTAATCTGATCTCGTGAAGAAAGTGCATCATCCAATCCCATTTCACCGATAATCGAACGCAGCGATGTTTGCACCAGATTTTGAATAGCCAGATTATAATCTTCAACACCGTATACCGCTTTTTCAGGTGCTACGATATTAATATATGCTACTGCATTCGCAATAATGACGGCATTATCCTTGGTGATCACCTCCTGAGAAGGTATATCCATCACTATATCCTTCGTCGTGACTTTATAAGCCACTTGATCAAGATACGGGAGAATAATATTCAAGCCGGGGCCTAATGTAGAATGAAACTTACCCAAGCGTTGCACTACATATTTGCTACCCTGAGGTACGGTCTTAACACCCATCCCCAGCGTAAGTACCACAAGAAATACTAAAACACCGGCGATTATTAACCCATCCATAAAAACTCCCCTATTTATATCTCTTAATAGTTAGCGATAACACTCGACCATCATTATCAGGTGATTAACGTTTTTCAACCAGCAAGGTATTACCGGACAATTCTTTGATGAAAACCCGATCACCTAAAACCACTTCAACATTACAAATGAACTCCCACTCATCATCACCTAATACAGGTGTTGTAAAACGTACCACACCTCGTGAATGCTCTGTAGGAGCTTTAATGACTTGACCGCTTTCACCCGCAATCGCTTCACGAGCAATACCTGCTTTAGTCCGGTCTGTCATTTTAGGGCGTAAGAGCTTAAACCATAACAGTGCAAACACTGAAGAGGCCACCGCCCAACAAAAAAGCTGCCAACTTAAAGCAGCTTCCGGGTTAACAGCTAAAAGCCCGGCAACCACCATCCCCCCCAGACCAAACCAAAAAATAGTAAAACTGGGAATAAACATTTCGGCAGCCATTAACAGCATACCGAATACCAGCCAGTGCCAGTAAAGTAGAGTCACCTCCATTGATCAAAAGCTCCTATGATTTTTACGAATTGTAGGCGATACCTAACCAGCTATCGTTGTTGATTAACTATATACTAGAGTAGCGCAGTTATTATTAAGTTCCTGTAAAAATTCAGCTTTTCATATGGCTTACCCCTCTTAACTTATCTCTTCATCTATCGCTCAATTTCAGCAATTCCTGTAAGCTTAATATCTATATTCAGCCCTTTTACTTTGCGCTTTTATCCGGACGACTCATGCCCGCTTTTTCTGATCTACAGCTTTGCCCTGAACTCCTGTTTACTCTGGATGAATTAGGCCACAAAACACCTACGCCTATTCAGGCACAGGCGATTCCTGTCATCCTCCAGGGGCACGACTTAATGGCCGAAGCACAAACTGGCACCGGAAAAACCGCTAGCTTTGCGCTACCTATGATCGAAAAATTCGGGAGTGCACCGCAAGGCACAGAGTATCATCAGATCAGAGGGTTAGTACTCGTTCCCACGCGAGAGCTGGCGATGCAAGTCGGCGAACATACGCTCGAGTACGGACGCGCACTAGGCGTACGGGTTATCTCCATCTATGGAGGAGTACGTTTTGATAATCAGATCCGCAAAATGAAGCGCGGTACAGATATTCTAGTGGCTACACCCGGCCGGTTACTGGATATGCTGGAGCAAAAAAAGTTTTCACTAGAGCAGCTCGAAGTGTTCGTTCTGGACGAAGCAGACAGAATGCTGGATCTTGGATTTATCCATGATATTCAGAAAATTCTAAAATTTATCCCACAGAATAAACAAACATTACTGTTTTCGGCCACACTCAACAACAACGTAGAAACGTTAGCCGACTCTTTGCTACGAGAGCCTAAACGAATCAGCGTTTCCACCCGCAACTCTACCACCAGCCAAGTAAAACAAGTCGCCTATGCGGTAGATAACCAAGATAAATCGGACATTTTGAGTTATCTGATTAACGGTGGAAAGTGGACACAAACATTGGTTTTCACACGCACAAAGAGGCGTGCAGACCAAGTCAGTGAATTTTTACAAGCAGAAGGTATCAGCGCACTGGCCATACATGGTGACAAGATTCAGCGCGAACGCACTCATGCGCTCAAAGCATTCACTAACGGCGAGATAAACGTACTGGTCGCTACCGATGTGGCTGCACGTGGCATTGATATTGAATCGCTTCCGCGTGTTGTGAATTATGACTTACCTAATCAGCCTGAAGCCTATGTACACCGTATCGGCCGAACAGGCCGTGCAGGGTTATCCGGACAAGCTATATCCTTGGTTGCTCCGGACGAAAGATGCTATCTCGCTGAAATTGAGACGCTCATCAACAAAAGAATCCAACTACAACCGGTGCCTTTTATTGATAACGGCAAGATAATTGATGGTAAGCCTCTGCAGCCTAAATCTGCAAAAAATAAAGGGCCGCAAAGAAAAAGCAGCAAACCTAAACACCAGTACCAAGCCCCCGAAGCTGAGAAACCAACAAAGCCTGCCCTGCGCCGCTCACTTTTCAAAAAGTAATCAGTCACAGAATATCAATTCAGGAATATAGCGATAATGGGACTGTGGATTCCTTTTACGATCTTCGCTGCTTTTATGCAGTCGTGGCGAAATGCTTTTCAAAACAAACTCAGCAAAGAGGTCAGCACGGCGGGCGTCACCCTGGCGCGTTTTCTCTACGCCGGTCCATTAGCTGCACTGTATCTCTGGATACTTTATCAAATTGAGCCAATTGCCTTACCTGTCGTTAACACCCATTTTATAGTGACAATTGCGCTAGCATCGCTCTCGCAAATTATTGCGACGGCATTAATGGTCAAACTGTTTCGTCTCAGAAACTATGCAATTGGCGTAGGCTTAGCGAAAAGTGAAGCAGTGATTGCCGCCTCATTAGGTGCACTTTTTTTCGCCGCCCCTCTATCTTGGCTTGCCTGGAGCGGGGTTATTATTGGCTCCATCGCTATATGGCTAATGAGCAATACAGGTTCATTAAGAGAACTCTCACTCAATACGCTCTCATTAGGTTTAAGCAGTGGATTAGCATTTGCGTTAACGACCCTCTGGGTTAGAGAAGCAAGTTTAATGTTAGGCTTACCCTTTCCCTACAGTGCCGCCTGGGTCTTGCTGTGTGTCATCACGACACAAACCGTTATGCTCTTAGCTTGGCTGCTAATTAAAGAACCCGCAACACTGAGTGCATTATGGCAGCGACCTAAACTTACGCTTACTATCAGCTTGTTCAGCTGCCTGGGCTCGCTCGGTTGGTTTACGGCCATGAGTTTAGAAACAGTGGCGTTGGTTAAAACTCTTGGTCAAATAGAAATCCTTTTTACACTCTTTATTTCGGCCCGCTGGTTTAAGGACAAACTAAGTCCAAGGGATCTCACAGGGTTAGCGTTAATTGTCTTAGGCGCGGCCTGCGTCATTCTCGCTTAACGATTCCGGGTCTTAATATCGACTAGTTGAAAGGCTGCTCTTGAGAGCTTTTGCGTTTTACATACAGCACTTTTTTAACCTGACTCACAACATTTCCATCCATATCACATATCGCAATATCAAATGAAGGACGATACGCTACTCCCATCGATGTATTGCGCCTGATCTCCTCCAGCTGAGTATCCGTCAAGCTTAAGTGTGCTTCAACCGTACCTTTAGCAGGTTTGAGATACTTAATCTCTGCCGCTTGATCCCACACAACGTACTCTTTGCCCAGTCGATTGATCAGCATAAGCATCATTTGAGGATCAATCATGGCGTACAAACTCCCACCAAAATGCGTGCCCATAATATTACGGTTATACCAACGCAACTTCATACGTACATGCATCTCGCGCCACTCTGGGTCTATATGCGTAATACGAATGCCGGCACCCAAATAAGGGCCATAAATATTCAATGCCAACTTGAGCAACCGTGGGGACCACTTCATTAACTACTTCCCTATTTTTTATCTTAAAATTTATCAGCAGGTATCAGAACTGCTTTGCCTGATGGGCGTTAACAACGCATCAGCAATGCTATAGTCAGCACCGCACCTAAACGCCTGACCACCTAACTGTAATTCTAACTAAAGCAACAATAACGAATCTATACCCACCACTATTTGCTGCCATGCAACACTCTAACAAATAGATATATTAGCTTGCAAAATAAGAATAATCACCTATACACTAAGTATTATATGCTGCGCTGCAATATGATTTTCGCAGATAATATATGAATCAATCAATATAGGTTGATAAGGACTTATTCTATGCTGTACCACCTGCACCACACGTTAAACCAGTCGGTTCAACCCCTGCACCTTTGGGCACAAGCCTGGAAAAAGCAGCTCAAGTTATCTTGGATGCAACCTTTCATAAAAGGCTCGCTAACCCGTACAATGCTTGCGCATTTAGAACTAATCATACGTTGCACCGACAACTACGAAAAGCCTGAATTCGGACTCACTCATACCCTGATCAACGGTGAAAAAATCCGCATCAGAGAAGAAGTACCGCATGCACTTCCTTTCTGTGATCTGCTACATTTTCGTCGAACCGGCACATACGATCACCCGAAAGTACTGCTAGTAGCACCGATGTCTGGCCATTATGCAACCTTGCTTCGTGGCACTGTCGAGCATTTTATTCCTGACCACGAAGTTTATATTACTGATTGGCAAAATGCGCGAGACGTACCTTTCAATGAGGGCAATTTTACATTTGATGACTACGTACGATACTTAATCGAGTTTCTGGACTTTTTAGGCCCGAACACACACGTCATTGCCGTATGCCAACCCAGCGTACCGGCTATCGTTGCAGCCACCATCATGGCAGAGCGCAACAATCCAAACATCCCGCGCACATTAACACTGATGGGTGGCCCTATCGATACACGGGTTAACCCAACAGAAGTTAATGACTATGCCTCTGGTAAAGATCTGGAGTGGTTTGAAAAAAACGTCATCAATACCGTTCCAGCAGATTTCGCGGGCGCTGGCCAAAAAGTCTATCCGGGCTTTATTCAGCTGTCAGGCTTTATGAGCATGAACTGGAACAGCCATATCAAAAAACACTTCAAGTTCTTTGATGATCTGGTCAAAGGCGATGGAGATAGCGCCGAAGCACATCGCGACTTCTATAACGAGTATTTAGCCGTTATGGATTTGCCTGCAGATTTCTATCTGGAAACCATTCGTAAAGTGTTCCTTGAGCATCGTTTACCACGCGGCGAAATGCTGTTTGAAGGCAAAAAAATTGACACATCCGCTGTTAAAAACACTGCCTTACTAACGGTTGAGGGCGAAAATGATGACATCACCGGCAAAGGCCAAACCAAAGCCGCACATGCTATTCTGAACAACATCCCAAACCGCATGCGTGAACATTACATACAACCCGACGTAGGCCATTACGGTATCTTTAACGGACGTCGTTTCCGCGAAGAAGTAGGCCCTAAAATTAAAACATTTATTCAGACACAATCACTGATTGAAGAGCCAGCTGTTGCAGAGCCTAAAGCGCAAGCTAAGACAGAAGCGCCAAAGCCAGCTATAGCAGAACCTAAAGTACAAGCTAAGCAAGATACGCCGAAGCCAGCTGTCGCAGAGCCTAAAACTCAAGCTAAGGCGCAAACGCCAGAGCTCGCTATAGCAGAACCTAAAGTACAGGCTGAACAGAAACCACTGTTAAACAAGGTGTCTAGTGCAATGCCTGAAGCCGTAAAGAATAAGCAATAAAATTTCTGCTCCTACAAAAAAACCGATCACTATGATCGGTTTTTTTCCATTCAAAACGGCATACCTCACATGAAGAATGCTTGATATTGCTTAGGCGTTATAGCCATTCGCTGTTTAAAATGTCGCTGAAAGTGGCTTTGATCAGCAAAACCCAACGCACCAGAAATTTCAACCAAACTATACCCTTCTTGTAGCAACAGCTTAGCCTTTTTTATACGCGCATCTAACTGAAAAGCATGCGGCGCCTGACCATATACCTGCTTAAAACTACGAATTAAGTGAAAACGACTAATACCCGCTTGCTCTGAAAACTCATCTAGCGTCAGATTTTCACCTAGTTGATCTTGAATCAGCTCCTGCACACGCCTCACCGAAACACTATCTGGCTTAACGCTACTAGACTGCTTAACCGCCAAACTAGCACCAAGGTATTCTAATAACAAAGACTCAGCCTGCAGCTGGTTGTCACTGGATAACAAACAGTTAAAGAGCTGATCAAAATCAGCAAAACAATGTGGGTTGTTATCATATGAGGTTCGAAAAGGAAGGTAGTCTGCCTCTTGATCACACTCCAAGTCTTGCTGTAAGCGCTTAATCCATAGCGGATCAACAAATAACATGCGATAAGACCAATCTCCTTCAAGCGCATTACAAGAATGCGCATCCGCAGGATTAATCGTTACTGTGTCACCTGTGCCAATGCAGTATTTACTCTTTTGGTTATAGTAGGTTGCGACCCCTCGATCAATCACACCAAAAGAATATTCGTCGTGGGAATGCGTGGCATAACACGCTGTTGAAGACTGCGCTCGACGCAATTCAATGCCGGGAAGCAGTCTGCTTTTCTCAAAAAGCAAAGTACTATCTACACTCTCGCTTTGGCTCCTGTATTGCGCAGTTTTTTGATCCACTAAAGCCACCTTCTCAACTCTGTAAAAACATCGTCACCACAGTACTGCTCAACAGTACTCCCATTAACCGATTAAACATAATCTGATGCCTATCATCAGATAAATATTTCCCTATCAAGTGCCCCAAAACTGCCCACGTACCAACACCAAGTAAACACATCACAAATGAAACTAAGCAGAAAACCAGTAAATAGAAAAAAGCAGGATGTTGTGCTGATACGAACAAACTTACCCCCGACATGGATACCAACCAAGCTTTAGGATTTAACCCCTGCGCCAATGCCCCTTCAGTAAAGCGTGGCGGTATTGTTTGGTTGACCAGGTCAATATCGACAGGGCTAGCCATCGCAATTTTAAACGACATATATAAAAGAAATGCTCCTCCTATATACTGCAAAATATCCGTTATTTGCGGGAATCGCAGCAGCACTTCATTTAAGCCAACACCGACAAGAAACACAATCAACGCATAAGCTACTGTCGCTCCAAGCACGTGCGGTAGTGCCTTAATAAAGCCAAAATTAGCACCCGCGCCGGTGGCTATAATATTTACAGGACCTGGAGATATCGCACCTACCAAAGCGAAAACGATCATCGATAACACAACGGCTGTCATTCTTTAGCTCTCTTTCATCAATACAAAAGCAAAGACTAACCATTATCACAACAGACTTATTGAACGTTCTTGCTGTCTTAACCAATATCATTACCCAGCTAACGACCCGACAATCATCCTAAAGCAACGGACGACTCGAAAAAGCGGGCACTAAAAAGTAGCGACTTATTTCAAACGGCATCATGGTAGCGACAAGTTTGTAGGGTTTTAACTCAGCTAACGGGTAATACAATTGATCTAATGTCGCCTGCTTTTGGAATCTCTGATAGAGCTCATCAACTTCCTGGCTTAGGCGAGTAATGCTCTGCGTACTCAAAAGACGACTGGTTGAATAAAATACACCTTCGCCCTCAATGGCACTTATCGCTTGTTTAATAAAGCCTTGATTAACCTCCACTAGTGTTTGATGCAGCGGGCCACCTAAGCGCCACTTAATAGGTCGACTCACCCGCAAGTGAACCTGATCATTCTTACCCAAACGCACCAGCTCTAGTTTCTCTAATTCACGCAAGTATAAATAAGCATCACTCGAGGATAACTGATTCTTTTGTGCGATCGTTTCCACATCAAACTGACTTACCAGCAGCATAAAAAATGACGTTAGCCCTGGATCATCTGCCAACGCTTGCTCCGTCTCAATTGATAACTGAGTAGGATCGGTCGTTCTGTTCGTATCCAGATCCACTAACTCATTAATGCTTAAACCTACTAAGTCACAAATTTCAATAAGACGGCTGATCTTACAGTCCTGTTCCTGGAACATCCGCTTAACCGTTGGTTCAGACAAATTCATCATCTCGGCCAACTCTCGATAATGAATGCCCTGCGCTTTCAGTACCCGCTTTAATACGGCGAACAAACCCGAACGTTGCTTTTGCCCTTCCATCACACTGTCCTAAACACAACAAAAAGAATCATATTTTAATACCTAACAAGTAATAAATTGAAAATAAAGATCAAATATATATTCTCAACCCAACATAACACGAGGATAAATAAATGCATACTTTACTTAAATCAACGCTCATTACTTCCCTTTTATTTAGCGGTTCACTCTGGGCGCATGACACGCTCACACAACGTTGGAGCATTGATAACCTGAATCAACCCGAGTCAGTGGTTGTGGATACACACAGCGACATTCTTTATGTGTCTAACATTAATGGAGCCCCCACCGAACTCAACGGCCAAGGCTATATCAGCAAAATAACAGCAGCAGGAAAAATACTTGAGCAGCACTGGGTAACAGGACTCAACGCCCCAAAGGGGATGGCTATCGTGGGCAAATACTTATTCGTTGCTGATATGCAAACAATACACATGATCGATATTGAACAAGGTAAGGTGGTAAAACAGTTCGCCGCACCCAATGCAAAAATGCTGAATGATATTACGGCATCTCCGGATGGAGTCCTGTATATCTCGGACTTTTTAGGTGGTGAAATTTACCAGCTGCATAATAATCAGCTAACTGCTTGGTTCAGTAACGAGCAGATCCCCTACCCTAACGGCTTATTATGGCACCAGAATCATCTATTAATCGGCAACTGGGGCAAAGCTATAAATCCGGATTTCACTACGCAAACACCAGGTTCCCTATACCAACTTGACCCTACTAGTCTGATGTTAACAACCGTTCCTACGAGTACTGAACTGGGCAACTTAGACGGAGTTGTGGCTATCAACAACAGCTTGTATATCAGTGACTGGATTTCAGGAGAGTTATTCGAGCTAAAGGGAAAAGAACGAAAACTTGCCCTCACACTCCCCAAAGGTTTAGCCGATATTGGCGCCACAGCAACGTCACTCTACACCCCACTAATGATGGATAATCAATTGATTGCATGGGAGGTTAAACCCCAACCATAAAATACTCATCGGTTTTAAAAAACCTCTACTCCCTGTTTACAAGTCTGCTGCTGTACGATTAACCTTCGATTTAATTCATGTTTTTCGTACACAGCAGGGAATCACATCATGAGCGAGATCCACTTACACAGTATTCACCAGCACCCGGTAAAATCCTGTGCTCCTATTGAACTCAGCCGTGGCTGGATCGATGAACTTGGGTTAAGTGGAGATCGTCGTTATATCGTTGCCGATGAAAGCGGTATGTTTATGACAGCCCGAAAGTACCCGAAGCTGACGCAACTGATGGCAACACCTATTGATGGCGGTTTAATTCTCGCCGCCAACGATGCACCTACGCTCGAGTTACATGAAGCAGACTATCTGGATAATTACAAAGAAACAGAGATTTGGAAGCAAAGCGTGCTGGCACAGCATTGCGGTGAAGACGCTCAACAATGGATCAGTGCCTTTTTAGATGCCCCGTGCCAGCTGTTATTTTTTGGTGAAAAAACAGAACGCCCGATTAAAGACTTCACAACGCAGCAAGTCAGCTTTGCCGATGGCTACCCACTGTTATTAACCAGCACGGCATCACTGGACTGGCTACAAGAGCGCTGCCCAGACTTTATAGCCATGCAACAGTTCAGGCCCAACTTAGTCGCTACCGGCAACGCCCCTTTTGCTGAGGATAACTGGCAGGAAATTCAAATTGGCGATGTACGATTTACCGTGCACTCCCCTTGCGAGCGCTGCAAGCTCACGACATTGCCACCTCACTCAATCGAGTTCAATCCTAATCAGGAACCACTGCGCACCCTGCTCAAATACCGCCGTGCTCATGCAGGCGGTGCACTGTTTGGCCAGAACCTGATCGCGCAGAACTGTGGCGTTATTGAAGCGGGCATGGAAATACGAGTCATTAAACAAGCACCCGCTGATCTTATTCGCGAACTTAAATGAAACACACCAACCTGACATTAAACCTGCGCAGCTATAGTCATGAAGCAAAATCCCACCAGCATGATTATCACCAGCTGGTGCTTCCTATCGCCGGGCACCTTGCCATGAATATCGGCCACCAAGAAGGGCAAGCATCTCCTCAGCAAGCCGCTATCATCCCAGCAGGACAAAACCATGAATTTGCGGCTTCTGATCTAAATAGCTTTGTGGTTGCTGATGTTCCGGCTGCCCTAGCGCCAGAGCTTGAGAAACTGCCCGCCTTCATTCCTCTTGACCCTGCACTGGCACATTACGTCGCTTTTCTGCACCAGAATTTGTTACTTAAACAGTCACAGAATTCGAGTAGTCAACGCCAGATGCTCCTACTGCTCATTCAATTACTACAAGAGCGCTTTGGTACAGCGATTCAAACAGATCGTCGCATTGAAGCAGCAAGAAGCTACCTTGATCACCACTTTACCGAATCCATATCAGCAGCACAGCTAGCGACCGTTGCCAACCTCAGCCAACGCCAACTCAACGACCTGTTTCGCCGCCAGCTCAGCATGACACCCCAGCAATACTTAATTGAGAAGCGTATGCAACAAGCCTGGCAGCTACTGGAAACAACGGCATTGAGCATTCAACAAGTAGCCCATCGTGTCGGTTATAACAACCTCTCAGCCTTCAGTGATCGCTTCAAAAAACACTTTGGACACTCTCCCCGCCACTTCCGCCAGATAGAAAAGTAGTCCATCTGCATTAAAGAGCTCAGCTGAATCAACAAAGAGTTCAGCGATAGCAACAAAGACAGTAGCGCCTCTGAGGACGTAAACTCGTCTTCTTTCAAATACCTCTGTTGGTGAAACCATGTCCCACGTAAAACGTGCAACCTTTATAGGCTCCATCTCTATTTTCCTATGGGGTTCCCTCGCACTGTTTACCCGCCTTACTGACGGCGCTATTCCCCCATTTCAAATGATGGCAATGACCTTCAGCATCGCTTTTATCCTGATGAGTTTGCGCTGGTGGCAGCAAGGGCATCTGGGGTTACGACATCTGCGCCAACCCAAGCTAGCATGGTTATTAGGCGTAGGTGGCTACTTTGGTTATCACTTTTGTTATTTTGTTGCGATGACAAAAGCCCCTGCGGTTGAGGTCAGCTTGCTGGCTTATCTCTGGCCATTGCTGATTGTAATATTTGCAGCGCTACTGCCAGGCGAACACTTCAAACTCAAATACCTAACCGGAGCTCTACTCGCGTTAGGCGGCTGCGGAATACTGATCGGTAAAGGGGACGTTGAATTTCAAAGCGAATACCTCACAGGCTACTTATTAGCGCTCGCCTGCGCTTTTATCTGGTCGGGTTACTCTGTTGCCAGCCGTTTAGTCAGCGCCGTTCCCACCGATGCCGTTGGCTGGTTTTGTGCAGTCACCGCCATATTAGCGCTACTATGCCACCTAGCATGGGAACCCACCGTCTGGCCAAGCACAAATATGCAATGGGCAGGCATCATAGGGCTTGGCCTTGGCCCCGTAGGCATCGCTTTTTTCACATGGGATTACGGCGTAAAGCACGGCAACTTACAGCTACTCGGTATACTCGCTTATGCGGCACCACTTATATCGGTTTTGTTACTAATCGCTGCCGGCGAAGCCCAGTTAAGCAGAACATTACTCTTAGCGTGTGCCGCCATTATCAGCGGCTCTTTAATAGCTGGGGTCGACTGGAAAAACCGAATTTCATTTCGCTTGAGATAGACAAGCCAATCTATGTGAGCAAAAGAAGAAACTAATCAGGTTGAATTGTTTATTATTCCCACTTGCGATAAATACCTACAAATACCATAATTAGGTATTATTTAGTGTAGGAATATCACTTATGGCTAAAAATACCAGCATCACTTTAGGCGACCATTTTGATGGTTTTATTTCCAGCCAAGTTCAAAGCGGGCGCTATGGCTCTGCCAGTGAAGTTATTCGCTCTGCTTTACGTTTACTAGAAACACAAGAAACAAAAATTAACACCTTGCGCCAACTGCTGGTTAAAGGTGAAGAAAGCGGCATAGCAGATTATGATCTCGATTCGTTTATCAATAAACTAGATAACGATGAGAAGAAATGAAACCGTTTCAGCTCACCCATAAAGCGAAGTCAGACTTAAAAGAGATCACTCTTTTCTCCTCCCACCGCTGGGGACGAGAGCAGAGAAATATTTATATCAAACAATTTGATGACGCTTTTTGGCTATTGGCTGAAAATCCCGATATGGGTAAAGCCTGTGATGAGATCAGGCATGGCTATCGAAAACTTCCTCAAGGTAGCCATGTAATTTTTTACCAGCAAACTGGCAGTCACAACATCCTAATGATCAGAATCTTACACAAGAGCATGGATGTGAATCCGATCTCTGGCACGTAACCGCCCTTCTTGATATAAGGCACTCGATGAATCTCTCTGTCTGAATTTCCTGCCTTATCTAACCTCCTTAACTATAACCCTCTGATATCACTGAAATAAGGGCTATCAGATAAGCCATAAACAATTTTTTATTTACTTTTGCTATGCTTAGCTTTAAATTACGTAACCAGTTACGTAATTGCCTATATAAATATAACTCAACCATACAACATCTGAATCGAGCCTTTCATGCCTACACCTGCTACCGACTTAATGAAAACCTTTGGCAGCTTATCTTTAGGAAGCCGCTTAAAAAGACTATCGGACCGGCTGGTTCAGGATGTGGTCGAGATTTATCAAGCTCAGGGCATTCAGCTTAATCCTACTTTTTTCCCCTTGTTCAATTTGCTCCATCAACAGGGGGCGCAAGCAGTCACAGAAGCAGCGGAGCAGTTAGGTGTTAGCCATCCTGCCATCAGTAAAATTGCGCGCAACATGCATAGCGAAGGCTGGATAAGTAAAACACCCGACCCCAAAGATGAGCGGCGCCAGCTATTAACGCTAACACCACAAAGTGATGCGCTGCTTGCAGAGATAACGCCTATTTGGCATGAGATAAAGCACTACTTAGATCAAGTCATAGCAGAGCAGCAACACCCATTATTAACAGCACTGGATGATTTCGAACAACGTATACAACAGCAAGGGTTTGTTCAGCCCGTGCTGGCTAATTTACAGCATCGCATCCGTGAGTCTGACATAGAGATTATCAGCTGGGACGCGTCGTTAAGAGAACATTTTTGCCAACTCAACCTCCAATGGCTGCAAGAATTCTTCAATGGAGAACTCACTGATAATGATGAGCTTGCTCTCTATTCCCCTGAAAGCTACTACCTGGCAAAAGGCGGTTACATCTGGTTTGCGCGTTGTAACCAAGAGATTGTTGGCTGTGTTGCTTTAGCAAACCAAGGTAACGGCCGATTTGAAATATCTAAAATGGGTGTTGATCCAAGCCTGCAAGGCTTCGGTATAGGTCGCAAACTTCTGCTCGCCGCTTTAAATAAAGCGCGTGAAGTAGGCATCAAGGAAGTATATCTGGAAAGCTCAACCAAGCTTAACCGTGCGATTCGCCTCTATCGTAACCTTGGTTTTCGCGAAGTACCGCATCCCGATGGACAATCGATATACCCACGCTCCGATATCTACATGACGTTAATCCTATGATAAGTGGCAAACAATCATGACGAACACAACAACCCCGCCTTTAATGACGCCATCATCTTCAACACCTGCCTCATCAAAAAAGCAGCGCCGTGATGAGTTTATTGGCGGGGCAAAAGCCACCCTTCCTTTGATAGTAGGCGCCATACCGTTCGGGATTATTTTTGGCACTCTGGCAGAACCCAGCGGGTTGTCAGTGATGGGCGCGCTCGCTATGTCGATCATTGTGTTTGCAGGTGCCAGCCAATTCATCGCATTAGGATTATTGGCCGCCGGTGCAGCTCTGCCGATCATTATTGCGACCACTTTTGTGGTTAACCTGCGGCACATTCTATACGCCGCCAATTTAGTACCCAAAGTCCGCCATCTGCCGCAACGTTGGCGAATATTGATGGCATTTGGGCTAACCGATGAAACCTTCGCAGCTGTGAGCAGCCGCTATCTGCAACAAGAAGATATACGAGATGCTCACTGGTTTTACTTAGGTTCTTTCTGCGCCATGTATGGCAACTGGGTGCTGTGTACTGTCATAGGCGTCGCACTCGGCGAGATATTCCCTGACATGACCCAATGGGGATTAGACTTTGCTATGTCAGTGACTTTTATTGGCATGGTGGTCCCTTACCTTAAAAACAAACCTATGTGGGCCTGCGTTATTGTTGCAGCCGCCATGGCGATTGCTACCGCAGCTCTGCCTCACAAGCTAGGGCTGTTAATCGCCGCTATCGCAGGGATTGCTGTGGGTTTATCGTTTCACATGATGCTGACACGACAAAATACCCGGCATAGCAACAACAAGGAGCCGTCATGAACGAAGCACTGTTAATTTTAGGCATGTTCATTGTCACGTTTGGCGTGCGCTATGTGCTGTTTGCGGTTGCGGGGCGCGTCCATTTTCCTGCGTGGCTCAGCACAGGTCTTGGGTTTGTACCACCAGCTGTTTTAACAGCGATCATCGTACCGGCAGTATTGATTCCACAAGGGCAGCTATGGATAAGCGCGGACAACCCTTGGTTATTAGCATCATTGGTCGCTGTCATCACCGCATTTATCCGTAAAGACTTGCTAACAACTATTGTTGTCGGGATGCTTGCTTTTATTATTTTTCGCTTTGGATTCGGGCTCTAACACCCGATCTATATCGAATAGGGACTTGAACTAACAACCTAGCGAACATAAAAAAGGGCCGCTGATCTTAATTAGCGGCCCTTTTTATTTGATTTGTGTAGGATTAATTCAAACGTTCAAATACCGTCGCAACACCCTGCCCCATACCGATACACATCGTCGCTAAACCGAACGTACCGTTCTTCTGTTCCAGAACATTCAGCAAGGTAGTAGAGATACGCGTACCCGAGCAGCCTAATGGATGGCCTAATGCGATCGCACCCCCATTAAGGTTAACGTTTTCTTCCATGCGATCCAGCAGTTTCAGGCCCTTCAATACTGAAAGCCCCTGTGCAGCAAAGGCTTCGTTCAACTCGATATAGTCGATATCATCCATCTTCAGACCCGCACGTTTCAAGGCTTTTTGCGTTGCAGGTACTGGCCCATAGCCCATAATAGAAGGATCACAGCCAGCCACAGCCATCGAACGGATAACAGCGCGTGGTTTCAGCCCTAGTGACTGCGCTTTTTCAGCAGACATCACTAACATACCAGATGCGCCATCAGAGAATGCGGATGAAGTACCTGCTGTTACCGTGCCGACTTTAGGTACAAACACAGGTTTCAAACCTTGCAAGACCTCAAAGGTTGTTTCCGGGCGAATAACCTCATCCTGTTCCAGTAAGCTCTTGAAGCCGTTTTCATCATGGCCTTCGATTGGGATGATTTCGTTATCAAAGCGACCCGTTTCACGTGCTTCATGTGCTAAACGATGTGAACGTGCGCCAAACTGATCCTGCATTTCGCGTGAGATGCCATTCATCTTGCCGAGCATTTCAGCCGTAATACCCATCATCATAGCGGCTTTTGCAACATGCTTAGACATCTCTGAATTGATATCAATACCATGCAGAATATCTAAGTGCCCCATGTGCTCGACACCGCCAACAATAAAAGTATCACCGTTACCGGTCATGATAGATTGTGCAGCATTGTGCAACGCCGACATGGATGAACCACATAGACGGTTAATGGTTTGTCCACCTACCGTGTGCGGTAACCCAGCCAATACCAGCGCATTACGCGCAATATTAAAGCCCTGCTCTTTCGTTTGGTTAACACAACCCCAGACTACATCCTCTATATCCGCCGGATCAAGATTGGGATTACGTGCTAATAAGCCATTCATCACCGCAGCCGATAATGCTTCTGCGCGTACATTACGGAAAGAACCCCCTTTGGATTTACCCATAGGTGTACGGATACCGTCTACGATCACTACGTCATTTGGTTTCAGACTCATGATTATTTCTCCCCGCCGAAATAGGTTTCGCCAGCGGCGGCCATCTGTTTCATACGCTCAGTTGGCTGGTACAAACCACCGAGATGTTTATATTGTTCAGCCAGCTCACAGAACGCAGCTAATCCCATCTGATCAAGATAGTACAAGGCACCACCACGGAACGGAGGAAAACCGATACCGTAAATCAAGCCCATATCAGCCTCTGCCGGAGAAGCAACAATGCCATCTTCCAGACAACGCACTGTTTCAATACACAGTGGGATCATCATACGGGCAATGATCTCTTCGTCTGAGAAGTCACGCGTATCACCCAATACACCATCCAATAAAGTGAAGACCTCTTCATCAGCCAGCTTTTTAGGCTTACCTTTACGGTCCATCTCATACTGATAGAAACCTTTGCTGTTTTTCTGACCAAAACGCTCTAGCTTAAACATCCGATCAATCGCGTTCTCACCTTCGTGCTGCATACGGTCAGGGAAACCTTCAGCCATAACAGCATCGGCATGGTAAGCCGTATCAATACCGACAACATCCAGCAGGTAAGCAGGCCCCATAGGCCAACCAAAACCTTCCATGACCTTATCGATTTTGCGGAAATCAGCGCCGTCACGTAACAAGCCAGAGAAACCACCAAAATAGGGAAACAGGATGCGGTTAATCAGGAAGCCCGGACAATCATTAACAACAATCGGCGTTTTACCCATCGCTTTGGCATACGATACTGTACGCGCAATAGCCGCTTCACTACTCTTCTCACCACGAATAACTTCTACCAATGGCATCAAAGCCACCGGATTGAAAAAGTGCATACCGCAGAAGTTTTCAGGGCGCTTCAGGGACTTAGCAAGCTCAGTAATCGAGATAGTCGATGTGTTCGATGTCAGAATCGCATCGTCGGGCATATGCCCTTCCACTTCGGCCAAAACGGCTTTTTTAACATTAATGTTTTCAACAACCGCTTCAACCACCAGATCAACACGATTAAAATCGCCGTAGCTCAGCGTAGGTGTGATGCGATTGATCGTTTGAGCCATTTTAGCGGCATCTAAACGGCCACGTTTAAGCTGCTTACCTAATAGCTTATTCGCTTCATCCAGACCCAGCTGGAGAGCACCTAGATTGATATCTTTCATCAAAATAGGCGTTCCTTTAACCGCCGACTGATAAGCAACACCGCCACCCATGATACCGGCGCCCAATACAGCAGCCTGTTTCACCGGGGAACCCTGTGCTTCATATTTTTTGCTGACTTTTTTAACGTACTGGTCTTTCATAAACAGACCAACTAAAGCCGGAGTCACTGCATTTTTAGCCAACTTGACGAAGTTTCTCGCTTCAACTTCCATCGCTTGTTCGCGTTTCATGGTGCAGGATTTTTGAATCGTTTTCAGCACCTGCATAGGCGCAGGGTAATGTGGGCCGGCTTTAGCACCAACCAACCCTTTAGCGGTTTCAAATGCCATCATCTGTTCGATAGCATTCAATTTAACCGGTGATTTCTTCTCATCACGGCGCGCCTGATAATCAAATTTACCGGCGATACACTGCTTCACAAGATCAATGGCCGCATCACGCACCTGTGCCGTTGCGACCACCGCATCTACGGCACCATCTTTCAACGCATCTGCTGAACGCTTTTCGGCACCTGCACAGATCCACTCGTTTGCATTATCAATACCGATCAGACGTGGCAAACGTACCGTACCACCCCAGCCAGGATAAATGCCCAATTTTACTTCTGGCAAACCAACTTTTGCAGTATCCGCCATGACCCGATAATCAGTTGCCAGCGCCAACTCAAAGCCACCGCCTAACGCGATACCATTGATCGCAGTTACTGTGGGGAATGGCAGGTCTTCTATTTCGCTAAACAAGCCTTGCAGACGGATCAGATTGGACACTATGGTCTCTTCATCATGACCAAACATCTGCGCAAATTCGGTAATATCAGCACCAACAATAAAACTATCTTTGGCACTGGTAAAAACAACGCCGGTTACGCCTGCCGTTGTTTGCAGTTGAGTAACCGCTTCTCGTAACTCTTGCATAGCCAGTTGACTGAGCGTGTTTACCGCCTCATTTCTGAGATCAAACACCAACTCATAGATACCCTCTTCAACTGCTTGCAAGCGGATCGCTTGACCTTCCATTAACATGGGATGACTCCATACGTCAGGTTATGTACTGTTATTTTTGTGACTTATGTCGCTAAGTTATTCCAGTCTAGCCTGAAGTGATATTGTTACAATGACAGTTTCAATCAGCATCACTAACGATACCCTTCATTAGCCAATATACCCCAATAAACACTGGCCATACCATTACACTAATCAGTAACAATTTAATTCAGCCAGATCCGGACCTGAGTAATATGAATGACCCACAATAACATTTCAGAAGTTACCCCCATAGCCTGTGGATAACCCGCCTCATAAGCATGGGGTAAACACCACAAAGCCTTTAATACCGCACTGCAGCGAGATATGAGCAAAGATCAACCAATCTTGATCAGATACCAATAAACGATATTGAAGAAAACAAAAAAGGGCTGCATTAAGCAACCCTTCTGGAAATCCGTAGCGATGCTACGAAAATAACAGTGATATCAGAGTGCAGCCTGCAACTCCGGGATCACATCAAACAGATCAGCAACTAGGCCATAATCAGCTACCTGGAATATAGGCGCTTCTTCATCTTTGTTGATCGCAACAATGACTTTAGAGTCTTTCATACCTGCCAGATGCTGAATCGCACCCGAAATACCGACAGCAATGTACAGATCAGGGGCAACCATTTTACCGGTTTGACCAACCTGCATGTCATTCGGTACAAAACCGGCATCTACCGCTGCACGTGATGCACCCACAGCTGCGCCAAGCTTATCAGCCAGTGTGTACAACATCTCAAAGTTTTCGCCGTTACCCATACCACGTCCACCAGACACTACAATTGATGCAGAAGTCAGTTCAGGACGATCTGATTTAGCCAGTTCAGCACCAACGAAACGTGAGTTTTCAGAAGCAAAGACGTCTGCAATCGCATCGATAGAAGCACTACCAGCGTCTGCCGCTACGGCATCAAACGCGGTGCCTCGGACAGTCGCCACTTTAACAGCATCTGCTGATTTAACCGTCGCAACAGCATTACCTGCATAAATAGCGCGCTGGAAAGTATCAGCGCTAACCACTGCCGTGATATCAGACAACTGGTTAACGTCGAGTAATGCAGCCACACGCGGAAGGATGTTTTTACCATCCGAGGTTGAAGATGCAAAGATATGGGTATAACCCTCAGCAATAGAAACGATCAGCTTACTTGTATTTTCAGCCAGATGGTTTGCATAAACTGCATTATCAGCAACACGTACACTGCGAACGCCAGCCACTTTAGCCGCTTGCTCAGCAACTGCCTGACAGCCACTACCTGCTACCAGAATATCAATATCGCCACCGACTTTAGCTGCCGCAGCGACAGTATTCAGTGTTGCTGCTTTCAGCTCCTGGTTATCATGTTCTGCAAGAACTAGAATACTCATGATAGTACCTTCGCTTCATTCTTCAGTTTATCGACCAGCTCAGCAACCGAGCTTACTTTGATACCGGCTTGACGCTCAGCAGGTGGTTCAACCGCAACCAATGTAACATTGTTGCTTAGCGTGACCCCCAGCTCCTCTGGCGTTTTCACATCCAGTGGTTTCTTCTTAGCTTTCATGATGTTAGGCAAAGAGGCATAACGAGGCTCGTTCAAGCGAAGATCGGTAGTAACGATAGCAGGCAGATCCAGCTCAAGCGTCTGTAAACCACCATCAATTTCACGCTTCACTGTGACTTTATCGCCATCAACAACGACTTCAGAAGCAAAGGTAGCCTGAGGACGATCAAGCAACGCAGCCAACATCTGGCCAGTCTGGTTGTTATCAGAATCGATTGCTTGCTTACCTAAAATAACCAAACCAGGTTGTTCTTCAGCAACCACTTTAGCCATCAGTTTTGCCACTGATAGTGAATCCGGTGCACTCGCTGTTTCAATATGAATACCGCGATCAGCACCCAGTGCTAAAGCCGTACGAATCTGCTCCTGGCACTGCTTAGCACCAATAGAGATCACGACGATTTCACTAGCAACGCCTTTTTCTTTCAGGCGTACCGCTTCTTCAACTGCAATTTCGCAGAACGGGTTCATGGCCATTTTTACGTTAGCCAGATCCACATCCGTTTTATCCGCTTTAACACGTACTTTGACGTTATAATCAATGACGCGCTTTACAGCGACAAGTATCTTCATACAAGCCTCGCTTTTGTTGTTCTTTTTATGGTCTGAACGTCAGACCTTACGTATGGGTCAATAATAGTTCTGTACCGCCAACCCAGAAAAACACCTGCTTTATTGACGAGTGGAACCATTCTCGCAAAACACCCCGTAAATACAAGGGAAAGTACGTACTCATTTAGCAGTCTTTATATTACCTTAACGTAAACGTAAAGGCGACCGCAAATGAATCTCAAAAATATCAGCTAAAAAACACATAAATGGCAATACTGCCAATACATGCCTTAAGCCTAACTAAAAACCGGTTGACGCTTTTCAATAAACGCTGCGAATGCCTCCCGGGCTTCTGCAGAATTTAGCCGTTCTGTTAGTTGTTCGACTTCATCTATCAGAACGGTTTGTAACTGCTCCTGATGATGGCTCTTTAACATCTGCTTACTCTGTATGACCGCCTGAGGTGGTAAAGTGGCTAGTTGTCGGGCCGTTTTTACCGCCTCAGAAAGCGGCTCACTCACGACATGATTCACAATCCCCAACTCAGCAGCACGATGCCCGTCAACAGCATTACCCAACACCATTAATTCGAAAGCTAACCGATGCCCTAATTGCTGAGGAAGTAATAAGCTAGTCCCGCCTTCTGGCACCAGACCCAAGCGCGCAAATGGCAGTTGAAAACGTGATGTTTCACTACAAAAAACCAGATCACAATGCAGTAACATCGAGGTTCCAATTCCTACTGCAACACCCTCTACGGCCGCAACAATAGGTTTACTGCACGTCGATATTGTCTGTAAAAACTTCAGTGGCAACGCGGCTTTATCAGGCTGGCCAGCGGCAGCCATGAAGTCCAGGATATCATTACCGGATGTAAAACAGCCGGCCGTTCCTGAAATCACCACTACCCGGACACTATCATCCTGCTCAGCCTCCTCCAGCCCATCAATGAGTGCCTGGTACATATCCAGTGTTAGTGCATTCTTTTTATCCGGACGGTTAATTTTCAGTAACAATAGCGTCTCATCTCGCTGCTGTAAGACATTCATTTCTTGGCTCCTGACTTTCACTCTGCTTTCGTAGATGGTTTCAAAAACAAGGGTTTTATGTTCCCTGAAGAACGGATTCTTCACTATACAACGCTGGCAGATAACGCTTTACTACATCACTATCCTGAGCCCAGGTACGACATGTGTTCAACATTACTTTAGCCCCGGCATCCATGACATCTTCGTCCAGACTCGGCCAGAGGCTTTGAACACCGGTCGTTGCCAGCACCGGTAATAATTCATGCAGATGAGTGCAACCCTGTGCTCCTCCTACTAGCTCTTTGGCTTTACGTTGCCATCCAGGCCCTATACGCGTGCCCTCCAAGCGCTTAAACACATGCACGGCACCGGGGCACATCTGGAATGGAGATTTATCAATAACAGCTTCAACCTGATGAATTAAAAACGCCTTATCCAGCGTAAAGCGCATGGTCATATCGTGAAAGGCTTCACCTGCGGCGACATATCCACCACGCTCCGGATTATCTACAGAATCAGCTTTCACATCCGTCATCTGCGCTTCAATGTCCCACAACCCATCTTCACGCTCATAGCCATTGCAAATAATGGTGCGCCGATGAGCATGTTTGCGACGAACTGGCTTAGATAAAGACATACCTTGTTCCTCAGGTTACATTGTCTGTTGACCAGCATCATCTTTTAGCATTCGACGCAGTACTTTACCTACATTAGACTTAGGCAGGTCATCAACAAATACGACAGATTTAGGCACTTTATAATTAGTCAGGTGTTCCTTACACCATTTGATCAGCACTTTCTCTGTCAATAAAGCGTCTTTACGCACAACGAACAGTTTCGGCACTTCGCCACTGCGCTCATCTTTCACGCCAATTGCCGCACATTCAATAACACCGGGATGAGATGTCACCACATCTTCAATTTCGTTCGGATAGACATTAAAACCAGATACGATAATCATATCTTTTGCGCGGTCGACTATCCGCAAACGCCCATCCTCTTCACGCACAGCTACATCACCCGTGATCAGATAACCGTCATCAGTAAAGCATGACTGCGTCTCGCGTTCACGCTGCCAATATCCCTTCATCACTTGCGGGCCTTTAACACATAACTCACCCGCGACGCCTACTGGCGCTGCATCACCGGCAGTATCAATAATCCGCACATCCGTCGCTTTTAATGGCCAACCAATCGTACCTATCTTCACATTACCGGGCGGGTTTATTGCAACAGCCGGCGAGGTTTCAGTTAACCCATAACCTTCCATAATGTTACAGCCCGTCACCGCCTTCCACTGATCTGCAGCCGCATGCGTTAATGCCATACCACCGGAAATTGTGACGGTTAGCTGGCTGAAATCCAACATGTTAAAGTCTTCGTTATTACACAGCGCGACAAAGAGCGTATTCAGCCCCATAAAGCTAGTAATGTTCCAGCGCTTCATCTCTTTAACAAAGCCCGGAATATCACGAGGGTTAGCAATCAAAACACTGTGCCCCCCGGCTTCCATCACTATCTGCGATAAAGTAAACGCATAGATGTGATAAAGCGGCAGTGGCGCTATCGAGGTATCTGACCAATGACTATCAGCCTGGCAGATAAGATCTCTGCCCTGCAACATGTTCGAAACCAAATTTCCGTGTGTTAACACCGCACCTTTAGAAACCCCCGTCGTACCACCGGTATACTGCAACACGGCAATATCTTCGGTTTTCACTGCTACCGGCTGAGGTTGCTGCCCTATCCGGCTGAGCAACGCCTGACGCAGCGATATTTCCATCGGCAAGTTATAATCGGGCTCCATCTTCTTAATATATTTGATCGCAGTATTCAGCAAGGTACGCTTGATAAAACCGTGCAGATCGCCCACCTGTGTAACAAAGATATGCTTGATGTATGTTTTATCAATAATTTTTTCAGCGTTATGCGCCATGCTCGCATGAATCACCAGCGCCTTAGCCCCGGAATCATTAAACTGATGTTCCAATTCGCGCGGGGTATAAAGTGGATTAGTATTGACCACTACCAAACCAGCACGCAGCGCACCGAACAGTACAATAGGATATTGAATTAAATTAGGTAATTGAATCGCCAGTCGGTCGCCAGGCTTCAGATCAGTTTCCTGTTGAATATAAACCGCAAATGCATCTGCCAGTAAATTGAGCTCGTCATAGCTTAGCGTTCTGCCAAAGCTAGTAAATGCCGGCCTTTCAGCATAGCGTTTACACACACAGGAAACCACATCGAGTACCGTCTTGTATCCCTCAGGATTAAGCTCTTCAGGAATCCAGGTTCCACGTGCATTATCCATCAACTTCCCCTGCTTTTATTGTTATGGGTAGGCGGAAAAAGTCCGATCACCACTGTATTTTCACAAATAGAGGCTTGCTAACGATGTCGGACAAAGCGCCATCCAGGCCACTTTGCCCCCATGTTTTTTTATATTCTAGGCGGTCGGGAACAGCGCCGCCAAACGCGTCGCTAGCATGATATCGCCATCGGCACGGATACGTCCCGTCATAAACGCTTGCATCCCATCGGTTTCACCCGACACAACTTCCTGCAAAGTTTGTGCATCCATAGATAAGGTTACAGAAGGTTCGTCATGCTCACCTTGTACAACAGCACAGTTACCGTCAGCCACAGTGACATGGTACGGTTCGCCATCATCAATTTGATACTGAAACACAACATCCAACCCAGCGGCAGCTGCACTATTAAAACGGTTTTTCATCTCTTCAAATACATTCTTCAGGTCAGACATAGTGGTTCCCTCTACTGGATTACTTATCATTTGATTTATTTTTTTATGGCTTCGATTAGCCTGATAACGCGCTGCTTTATAATGTAAAAACTGCTGAGCAAGCCAACGACCAGCCCGATATTGTAATATCCGCACTCTACTACCCTACAGTCCACACCTTAAAAGACAAAATGCTCTGCATCCATAGCCATCAGGCTCTCTGAACCTGACTGCATAATTTCAGCATGCGCTCGCGTGCGTGGCAACAAGCGGGCGAAGTAGAATCGCGCTGTTGTTAATTTTGCTTTATAGAAAGCCTCTTCAGCCGTGCCCTGATCCAACGCGATCTGCGCCTGAGCAGCCATCCGCGCCCAGAAGTAAGCCAAGGTCACATAGCCAGAGTACATGAGATAATCAACCGCAGCAGCACCGACCTCCTCCCGATCCTGCATCGCTTTCATACCAATCTTCATCGTTAATTCGCCCCATTCCTTATTGAGGGTCGCCAAAGTGTCAACGAAAGGTTTCATTGCATCATTATTTGCGTGTTCTTTACAGAATTTATGTACAATTTTAGTAAATCCTTTCAAGGACTCGCCCTGCGACATCAACACCTTACGGCCTAACAGGTCTAGCGCCTGAATCTGTGTTGTACCTTCATACAGCATAGAGATACGCGCATCACGCACGTTTTGCTCCATACCCCATTCAGCAATATATCCATGACCACCATACACCTGAACGCCATGGTTAGCCGACTCAAAACCTGCTTCTGTCAAAAATGCTTTAGCGATCGGAGTCAAAAACGCGAGCAGCGCATCCGCTTCAACTTTCTCTTCGGCTTCCGCCATTTTTGTTTTATCGACCAACTGAGCACAGAAGTAAATCAATGCCCGACCACCTTCAGCAAAGGCTTTCTGTGTTAGCAACATATTACGTACAGCTGGATGCACAATAATGGGATCTGCCGCGCCTTCTGCGTTTTTCGCGCCTGTTAGCGAGCGCATCTGCAAACGATCTTTAGCGTATGGCAGGGAGTTTTGGAAACCCCACTCAGCATGCGCCAACCCTTGCAGAGCTGTTCCCAAACGTGCCGTATTCATAAAGGTAAACATACAGTTCAGGCCTTTATTTGGCGGGCCAATCAGGTAACCCGTCGCTTCATCAAAGTTCAACACGCAGGTGGCGTTACCGTGAATCCCCATTTTATGCTCAATAGAACCACAAACCACACCGTTACGCTCACCAATGCCATCACCTTGCGGCATAAATTTAGGCACGATAAACAAAGAGATACCTTTTGTGCCTGCCGGCGCATCCGGAAGACGAGCCAACACGATATGAACAATGTTATCTGCCATATCATGCTCACCGGCAGAGATGAAAATCTTGCTACCCGAAATTTTATAACTGCCATCTGCCTGCGGCTCAGCTTTGGTACGCAGCAATCCCAAATCAGTACCACAATGTGATTCGGTCAGGCACATAGTACCCGTCCATTCACCGCTCACTAGCTTAGTTAGATATATCTCTTTCTGCTCATCCGTACCATGTTCGGTAAGCGTATTCATTGCGCCATGACTTAATCCCGGGTACATCCCCCATGACCAGTTAGCGGTGCCCACCATTTCGCTGATAATTGTGCCAATCGATTCAGGCAATCCTTGGCCGCCGTGCGCAGGATCATGAGACAGTGATGGCCAACCGCCTTCAACATACTGCTGATACGCTTCTTTAAAGCCCGTTGGTGTTTTCACGTTACCATTATCAAACTGGCAACCTTCCTGATCCCCGACTTGATTAAGCGGAGCCAACACACGCTCAGCAAACTTAGCGCCCTCTTCAATGATCGCACTCACCATATCCGGCGTTGCATCTTCGCAACCGGGCAAACTCGCATAATGCTTTTCCGATTCCAACACTTCATTCATTACGAACTGTATTTCACGTAAAGGCGCTTTATAGTCTGGCATGTTCTATTCCTCAGTTCTTATTCTTTATGTACCCGGATAACACGATGCAGCGGGTAATCATCAAGCTCATCATGTGAGTAAGAATGGATGAAAACCCCACATCCACCAATAACAAAAGATGCCAATATCACTAACAAATAGTTTCAATATGCCGGAAATGGGCATTAACACTAGAATGCTGCACTGCAAAAATCTGACAAATTAATTCAAACTATTTTCATATTGTGACTGATAATGCATTTTTTAGTTTAAAATAGCCTGATGAAAAAATTACTAATTATCGGTTATGTCTGGCCAGAACCGCACTCATCCGCTGCGGGATACCACATGCTCTCCTTTATCGAACTGTTTTTAGCGCAGCAGTGGCAAGTTACTTTTGCCAGCCCGGCGGCATTAAGTGAGCATCGAGCTGATCTCACGTCTTTAGGCGTCAATGAAGTATCAATCGAACTTAACTCATCAAGCTTTGATGATTGGGTCAGCGAACTACAACCCGACATCGTTCTATTTGATCGATTTATGATGGAAGAACAATTTGGCTGGCGAGTTGAACAATGCTGCCCTGCTGCCTTACGCATTCTCGATACAGAGGACCTACACAGTCTACGCGAAGCTCGTCATGCATGGATAAAACAGCAACTGCGTGATGAACAGCTAGATATTTCAGCATTATCGGCATCCTCTCTGCTCTATAAAAAGATGGCAGCACAAGACCAGACTCAACGCGAAATTGCCTCTATTTATCGCTCCGACCTCACCCTGATGGTTTCTGATTTTGAGATTAACTTACTCACTCAGCACTTTGGTGTACCAAAAAGCCTATTGATTCATTGCCCGTTTATGATGCCGAAAGAGCAGACTGAAGTGCCATTATTCAACGAACGGCAGAACTTTATAAGTATTGGCAATTTTCGCCACGGCCCTAACTGGGATGCTGTCTTATGGCTTAAGCAACAACTCTGGCCACTGATAAGACAGCAACTCCCCAAAGCAGAGTTACACATTTACGGCGCGTACCCACCGCCGAAAGCGAGCGCACTGCATAATGAAAAAGATGGGTTTTTAATCAAAGGCTGGGTAAACGATGCGCATGCGGTGATGCGAGAAGCCAGGGTTCTGTTAGCCCCCTTACGCTTTGGCGCCGGTATCAAAGGAAAGCTGGTTGATGCCATGCGAAACGGGACGCCTTCCGTGACAACATCCATAGGTACAGAAGGTATGATAGAAGTAGACAGCCCACATTGGAGCGGTGTTCAGGCCAACTCGCCAGAAGAGTTGGCAGCGGCGGCCGTCAACTTATATCTAGATCAGCAATCATGGCAGTCAGCCCAATTTTATGGGTACCAACTCCTCAGGGAACGCTTTGATAAGCACACCATCCAAACAGAGTTACTGGAGCGTGTTAACCCCCTATTAGAAACTGAGCAACGATCAGAACATCGACTAAACAACTTCACAGGACAAATGCTGCGCCACCATCATCATAAAAGCACAAAGTACATGGCGCAGTGGATTGAAGCGAAAAACAAACACCCAACGTCTTAGCTACGCAGTTTTGAACTGCCCAATTAGCTGCTTCTGCTCTTGGGCAATAGTCAATAGATCCTGGCTGCTAGAAGCCACTTCCTGAGCACCGGAGGCAATCTCCGCCGCTGCTGTATTAATTGTTGTCAGCGTACGGCTCACCTCCTCAACTGCGTCATTCTGCTGGTTAGTCGCTTCTGAAATCTGGGTGCTCATTTGGCGAATATTCGCAATCGAACTCTTCATCTCCATAAGAGCTGTTTGAGAAGTGCCCGCATGCAACACACATTCCTCCGACTGCTCTTCGCTTTGATGCATCACTTGGATAACTTGCTGAATGCTACGCTGCATATTAACAACCATATTCTGAATTTCCTGGGTGGAATTTTGTGTTCTGGAAGCCAAACTTCTGACCTCATCAGCAACCACGGCAAAACCACGCCCTTGTTCTCCTGCCCTGGCGGCTTCGATAGCAGCATTGAGAGCCAACAAATTGGTTTGCTCTGCAATGCCCACGATAGTATCCAGAATGCTACCGATCAACTTGCTATATTTATCAAGCTGATCACTTTGACTCACCGCTTGCCTGATATCTTTGGATTGTCGCTCAATGCTCACCAGCGTTTGCTCTACACAGCGCTCGGCATCCATACCCAGTTGTTCACACTGTTGCACCGCCTGCATGGTTGTTCGGGCATGATTCGCAACAGACATTACAATAGATTCCAGCTCGGTTGCGGCGGAGGAAGTGCTCTCCAGCTGCAAACTCTGATCGGCCATAGCGGTCGTTGTTTGATTACTGATAACCGCATTTGTTTCCGCTACGTGAGTCAGTTTCTGAGAAGCACTCGTAATGCGCGATAGTAGCTTACGGAGTCGTTCCACCACTTCATTCAAGGCTCCCCCTAACTGCCCGAACTCATCCTGCTGGTTATGATCAAAAGCTATCCGCATATCGCCTTCAGCAACCGCCGAGAGTTTACTCAGCATTTGTCGAAGTGGCCGTGAAATTGAACGCACAACCAGACCACTAATCACGATAGCTATAATCGTCGCACCAATGAGTAAAGCAATAATAATACGTTGGCTCAACGAGCTAGCCTGATCAGCTTGAGAGCGCTGAAAGTCAGCACGTTCTTGTGTAAGGCGTGTAAACTCCTCAGCTGATTGACGCGATTGTCTGAGCAACTGGTTCACTTGCTGCAACTGTTCAAAACGAAGGGCACTAATGTCATGCAACTCCCGATACAGTTGAACGACCCCTTTCTCACTATAAAGCTGCTCTAATAAATCTTTAATCAATACTTTAATTCGACCGGCCTTAGGATCAGCTTTGACTAACAGCTCCAAACTTGTATTCAGATCTCCCGCGCTCTGCTTCAGCGCAGCGTCCAGCGCATTAAAATCATTATTTTGTTTAAAGTTAATAATTTGAGTTTTGTGATTATTTGCGCTGCGCATAAACTGACGCGCTTCCGATCCACCGCCATTATTTTTTGATAAATACTGCTGCCCCCACGTATTTAAAGTATCCATTTGACGCTGAAATCGACTCTCTTTCTGCCGCGATCGCTCCAGCAGATTCAACCTATCTTCATGCAAGGCCATCACTTTCAAGGCAGCTATAGAAAACTCTTCTTTCGTTTTACCGGTTGTCTGCAGCAATCCAGATAATTCAGCATCAGCAATCAACAAAGACTCTAACTGCTGTAAAGTTAGCGTAAATTCAGCCATCTTTTTTTCAAATAATTGTTTATGCGTGAGACGTTGCGCTGGCTCTGCATCATTGTTTGTCAATGTGCTCAGCAACGCGATATTAGCTTCCTGCAATGCGATAAGCTGGCTAAAACTAGCACTGGAAATTGGTAATGACCTATCCATTATTTCATGCAAACGGTCATTGATATTTGCTGTCCCCCAAAGACCACCACTACCAACAATCATAATAAAGATAACAAGCAGAGCAAAACCAAGAGCAATCCGGTGAGTCACTTTCAAGAACATGGACGATACCTGCATCAGAAGAACCGTAATCCGCCAAACAAGAGATCCGTTCTTCATATTTTTTATTATTAAGATATTAAAAAGTAGTGTGCTTTTCTTCTCTTTACAATAAATGCTCTGTCAAATAAAAAGCCGGCCCAAAGATATCTTTTAATTGGCATCACTCGAAAAGATAATAAAGAGACCTTTGATAGCCTCCCTATGAGTCAAACTAATTCAACTCATGACGATTTCAATGCGTCCCGTACTCCCTTTCCATAATCCGAATGCACCCCAGCCCTTTGCATGCACAACTCGTTCAGGAATACGCTCACGATTTTGATGAGTGAGTTTTTCAAGCGAGGTGATTAGAACAAGCTATCATGAGACAAAACCTACTATTAATGATGCGGCGCTCAACACTTATCTATTACTTTTCGGGGTGACTATCACGGCCTGCAGGATCTTTTGATTCAGAGGCGCTATTGACCACATTGCTAATAATTTGTGGAACAAACCTTTCTGAAAAACCCGCCACAAAAGACCAAAATAAAAACTTCGCTAAATCCTGCCCTGTCAGCGGATATGTTTTTGTAAATATATCGATCATAAACGCCGTATCAGGTGTCGCATTTGCCGGCTCAGGAATATAAAAAAGGGGAAATAAATTACCCGAAATCACGCCGGATAAAAAAATACAATAAAGCACCAACGCAAACACACCGCCAAAAATCGGAATCAATAGAATCTGAAACCATGAGCGGGTCAGTAATACCAGCTCTTCATCGGATACCGTTTTAATACGTTGCTGGATACTAACAAAACCGCCAATAATGCCGCACATAAAGCCTGCCCAGGTCATCATAAACCGATGGCTGAAATAAAAAGTAAGACCAAAAACGCCACTAAACAACAAAACAGCCAAAGCAGTCATCACAATCAAACGCTTCGTCAATGTATGAATATTGGCAATTCTATCCATATCAACCTCAGTTCGCTGGCGGCCTGCGATCAGTTCTTATGTATTGCTCAGCCGATTGAATCTTGGCATCAATATCTTTATACAGATCTATCGGTGGAATACTTCTGGGACTTGGAGAGCTTGGCGCATTCGGATTCAGAACAACAGGGCTTTCAATCACCTCTTGAACAATAGGACTCGGGCGACCCAACACTTCCTCCAAATTAAGGTCTTCCAATGTTGTACCGCCGGGGTTGTGCTTAGCGGCAGTCTCCCATTTTTTTATTTTTTCCTGTAACAATAGGTTCGCTTCTGCAAGGCGGATATTTTCTGCCTGAAGGTCGCTTTTAATATCTTTGACCTGCGATATAGCCGAAGACAGCTCAATTTTTGCATTCGCAATCTCGATAGATACATTGCTGGATGACTGCGCGATGTACAGCAACCCCAAAGTAGCAGCCACCATACAAAAACTCAGCGCATGCCAAAAACTACGAGGTATATTCGCCATATCCATGGTGACTCCTTTTCCTGAATACCACCTAGATTAAATCTCCCATCCACGCCAGCAGTGGCAAGGGTTTACTAAAAACAATACAAAATACACGCCAAAACATATCTATTTGATTTTTATCTGAAAAATATAAAAATAAATAATAACCGGGGCAACAAGAACCCAGCCATCACATAAAGAAAAATGCTTTCGTTACTATTTATTGGAATTTTTCTAATAAAAACAGAGCATTGCCAGAACCAGAAGAACTTATGACCACCGGGTTACTTTTCACCCATTCAGCACGGGCTTTACAAGACGCTTTCTTAATACTGAGTCAGGTTTTTCTATCCATTGATACAAGCCCAGGCATATAGACTCCAGACCAGTTCTGAGGTGAATTCCCTGGCATACGTATTAACCCTATCCCAGCCAGACCTGTATATTCTTTGAATCTGTCCCCAATTCAAGCCACGTAAATGTTATGGTAGAAAAGCACCGTTACTTTAGTAGTGTACTGGTAGTGATGCATTTTTAAGTCATAACAGATGTAAAAGAGAGTTTCATGAGTGAACAAACAGACAAATACAGTATAGATAACACAGATTATACGATAGGCCAGGACAACGTCCAAAAATGGGGATTTGATATCCACAACCGTGTTTTTGGTATCAGTGCGGCTCTGGTATTAATCTTCCTATTTGCAACACTGCTGACAGACCCAGCCACTGCGAAAGGGTTTCTTGACGGAATCAAATGGAACATTATCGGTACCTTTGACGTACTGTTTATGTGGTCAGCAAATTTCTTCGTTATATTCTGCCTCTTTTTAATTGTCTCACCTTGGGGAAAAATTCGCTTAGGTGGCGATGATGCTAAAGCAGAACATTCTACGATCTCCTGGTTAGCGATGTTATTCGCTGCCGGGATGGGAATAGGCTTGATGTTTTGGGGAGTAGCAGAACCGGTTGCGTACCTGACAGGGTGGTATGAAACACCGTTAGGCGTTGAACCACGAACACCTGAAGCCGCCCAAATGGCATTAGGTGCCACTATGTACCACTGGGGATTACACCCATGGGCAATCTATGCTGTGGTAGCCGTATCCCTCGCCTTTTTTACCTATAACAAAGGCCTGCCACTCTCTATCCGCTCCGTTTTCTATCCAATTTTAGGAGACAGAACCTGGGGATGGCCCGGACATATCATTGATATACTTGCCGTATTAGCCACACTGTTTGGTCTGGCTACATCCTTGGGCCTTGGCGCTCAGCAAGCAGCTGCGGGGATTAATCATGTCTTTGGTATTGACGCAAATATCGGTCTGCAGATACTCGTGATTGTGGGCGTTACCCTGCTGGCGATCATTTCAGTGGTACGCGGTATTGAAGGCGGTGTGAAACTGCTCAGTAACGTCAATATGGTTATTGCCTTTATTCTGCTGATCTTTGTAGCACTGTCTGTAGCGGCTATCTCGCTGGGCACGATTCCAAAAACTATCGCAGCCTACATCGGCAATATTATCCCGTTAAGCAATCCGCACGGTCGCGAAGACGAAGCATGGTTCCAAGGCTGGACTGTCTTCTACTGGGCGTGGTGGATCTCCTGGTCTCCTTTTGTAGGTATGTTTATCGCACGTGTATCCAAAGGGCGTACTATTCGTGAATTTATCACGGCAGTACTGCTTATCCCTACCTGCGTCACTATTATCTGGATGTCGGTGTATGGCGGTATTGCGATTGATCAGGTGATGAACGGAATAGGCGCACTGGGCGCTGATGGGCTAACCTCAGTACCTCTGGCCATGTTCCAGATGTTTGATGAACTCCCGATGGGTAGTATTCTGTCTGTCATCGGTATTTTGCTGGTGCTGGTCTTTTTCATTACCTCTTCGGATTCAGGTTCGCTGGTTATCGACAGTATCACCTCGGGCGGCAAGATTGATGCGCCGGTACCGCAACGTATTTTCTGGGCAAGTACAGAAGGGGCGATTGCAGCAGCGCTACTCTGGATAGGTGGCACAGAAGCCATTCAGGCATTGCAAGCGGGTGCAATTTCTACCGGCCTGCCTTTCACCATCGTACTGTTACTGATGTGTGCGAGTCTGGTTTTAGGCTTGAGAACAGAAAAGTTTGCAAATAAGTAACGGCTCAATTCATAAGTAATGACTTGATTCACAAAGCCCGGTTCGCCGGGCTTTTTATGACCATAAGGTTTTAACAGGCAGGTCTGGATTAAAATGATGTGCAATCTGCGCCTGTAAGAACTCAGCTGTCGCCACCGCATCGGTGAGCGCATTATGCGCATCGTAATGAGGCAGGTTGTAACGCCTGCGACACAATCCCAGCCGAACCGAATCAAGCGGCTTCTTCAGCATTTTATCAAAGAAACCCTGCTGTCCTTTCAGGATGTTTGCCTCTATCTGCATCGTATCCAACAGCGGAAACAGAAGTGGCTCTCCTAACAACTCCATTACTGCTTTATTAAAGAACTCTCTTTCAATATAACGAAAATGCACCACCACCAACTTACCCTCGATGGCATCCAGCACCTGATCCAAAATCACCTCAAGAGGGGGCGCCGCCTCTACATCAGAGTGAGTGATACCGTGAAATACGATAGATTCCTCTGTCATCTCTTCTGGCTTTACAACCCAATGTCTGGATTCACCACAATAAATTCGCCTGACATCAAAAGGCACAAGCCCAATGCTGACAATTTCCGAATCCTCTAAAGACAAGCCCGTGGTTTCAAAATCCATGGCCACCATCGGAGCTTGCCCAATCGGTGTATCGGGATTAATCACCCCCTGGCTATAAAAATCAAAGACCATGCTGCTCTTGCAAGCGGTAGAGCGTTGCATGTAATAATCCCCCCAGTCTTGGGGTAAATCTCGCCCTGCACTCACCCTTTTTTACCTGCAATTGGCGTATTGGCGGTGTAGCGAAATTTAAGGAAGTTTTGCGCCACACTTAACACCTGAAACGCCTCTTTCAGGTTTCTTCTTTCAAAGCGTGACAAATTATCCGGCTCTATATTGTTATCAGGTGGTAACTCCTGATTAACATCATTGGCCTGATGCCTCACTCTGACAATAGACAGATACTCAAGCGCATCTCTCAAATCCTGAGCCTTACCTTCCGGCAATAGTTGAGTATCGATGATATCGTCGAGCCGCTCAAACGAATTACGCGCTCTGGAACCCACCGCCAGTGCATGCACACGGATCACATCGGTCAGCGGTGCTGTACCCCGGCGCTTAAGGTTGATCGTGTTGTTATGCCGTCCATCTTTTTCCATAACAAATGCTTTAAAGAAACCCAATGGCGGTGTACGGGATAATGCATTTCTGGCCAGTGCAGCCAGAAACTTACCATTGTCTTTTGCCTGCGTAGCAATATGCCGACGCAGCTCAGCCGCCCACCGCTCCCTGCCCCACACGCCATCCAGATCAAAGAAAATAGAGCAGTGTAAGAGAGCTTCAGGATCAGGCCGGCTAATCCATTGGCTGAACAAGCCTTTCCACTGACTCAGCGTCAGCTGCCATTGTGGGTTTGTCGCCATAATGCCGCCCGTGCAATAACTGTAACCACACGCATCCAGTCCATCACAGACAAACTTTGTCAGTGCCGCAAAATACTCACCGTGAAGCGCTGCATCGTAGCTATCATCAAAAACAATGGCATTATCCTGATCCGTCACCAGTAGCTGTTCATCCCTCGCCATAGAGCCCAGCGCAAGAAAACAATACGGAATAGGTGGCTTACCCAGAGCCTCCTCCGCCAGCTCCAGCAACCGCTGTTTAAAGCTTCGCCCAATGACCGACATCGCCGAACCAATCATGTGTGAATTAGCATCTTCATTCACCATACGCACGAAAGCTTCCGGGACTAATTCGGCATAACCGGCAAGTTCCTCAACGCTGTTCTGCGCAAAGATACCCCTGACTAAAAACAAACTATTCTGGGATTCATAACGCACAATATCCGCCAGAGTGACCACACCTATCGGCTTCTTCTTTTTCAGAATCGGCAAGTGATGCACATTAAAACGCAACATGGCTAACATCACTTCATAGACATAGGCGTTTTCATCCAACGACACCATATCCGTAGTCATCACCTCACTAATCGGCGTTTGAAAATCCAACTCTTGCCCAACAACACGAGTAATAAAATCCCGATCTGTAATAATCCCCACGGCTTGCCCATCATCATCTTCAGGATCATTTTCAATGGGTTTATCCGGATCTGTGATGAGTAAAGACGACACATTTTCTTGTGTCATCAGCAGTGCCGCTTTACTGATCGGCGTATCTTTTGTCACTGTCACAACACCACGTACCAGCAAACTTTTAGCTTTATCGGTCGTCAGATCATTTTTATTCGTCTGATCCGCCACAGACTGGTGCAGCAACGCGGCGTTATCCACTTCAAAATAATTAGAAAAACTCTCATGCTGATCGCAATAATCATTAAACAGATCTGCCGAGATGCAATACACCAGGGTATCTTCCAGCGCTCTGGTGGGAAAACGCACCCGACCACGCATCATCAACCCCATCTGGCCAAAAATCCCGCCAACATCCAAACGGTTATATAACTCACCATTACGCCGAAAGGTTTCCACCACACCACTGCGCACCACAAACAAATCGTTAACCGGCTCACCGTAATTAAGAATGTCACTACCTGCCACGTAGTAAGCGATCTCAACCTTCTTCGCTAAATGCGTTAATGCCTCATCCGGCAACACATCAAATGGCGGGAATCGCTGCAAAAAACGCTGAATTTCAATCTGTTCTGGCTGCACAAAAACCCCTGCAAAAAAACCAATAAAGTATTCGCTTAACGTAACACAGGTGGCTCAAAGCTTCGCAAAAAAGATAAAAGCGGAGCGCATTCACAACAGCAGTGCAGGCTGCCTCATTTGTAGCAATACGCCACAATCAAGCTAAGTAAATTGGAGATACACCATGAGCACTTCAAGCATACGCTTAGATCAGGATCTTGTTGAAAAAGCAGCTATCATGGCAAAAGCTGAAAAAGTTAGGTTACAGCTATGAAGACGGAACCGTCATGCTTGAACTGCTCGCATCACATCCCTTTTTCAACCATCTCCTTAATTTTATGCGCCTTTTCAAAATGATCTAGCGCATGCGTGCTAATCCACCAACTAGCGGCTTCCATTAGTAGCTCCGGATCATCATTTTTATTCGCAAAGAACGCATAAAAAGACAAACCGACAGAATCACCTTTAGAAGCAATCTTCTTATTACAGACGTCGATAATTTTTGATCTTAAACTCGCTCTCATTATTTTATATCACTCAGAATCTGGAAATAACGTACTCACACCAACCCTGCGTACCTTTTACCGGTATAGACGCATCACCTTCAATTCCAAGACGGCGCTCTACAACCGAATACCATTCAGAAGAGCCAATATCAGGCCCGTGCCCTTCATTATCTCCTGTGGTTATTTTGCTCTCGATGGATAGAATCACGCCCTCTGAACACGGCCCGCTCAAGTTGGCATTGTCGACCCGGTTCGACGAACAAGCAGCCACTTGCACTAAAAGAAGAAATACAGCCCAACGTCCTATCATCGAACTATTCCTTGACGCATAACGCCGCAAACAAATGGAAACTTATAGTTGAAATAGTAGAGTCAGTGTAACTATTTCACATCAGTGACAAAAATTTTAGTCTGAACCCATTTATTCATTAATAATCCTACTCTGACCCCATTTATTACCAGTAACAATAAACGTACACTGACCCCGTTTATTACATTATCATTTCCTTGATTTATCGATGAGCTTCAATTGCTATTCTGAAGGCCTAGCCAATTTACCTGTTGCAGCTAAACACAGATTAAGATCAGAGTAACTGCTCCACATCAGTAACAATAATTTTACTCTGACCCCGTTTATTTCACTGACCCCGTTTATTTCACATTCGCTTCAATGTTACTCTCCGCTGGCGAAAACCCTCTATGGGTAGCTCAACAAATGGGCCACAAGGATTGGGGAATGATAAGGAAAATTTATGGCCGATGGATTCAAACAAGTAGCTAATAAAAACCTAGGCAAAGACCTATTTTTTCTCATTTTACTATTTGCCCCAATATTAACTGGTATAGGCATCGCGATTATAATTGCATTACATGAATCACTGACTTGGAGGCTGGACTCGAACGGATTTACACACTTCTACGAACTGTTTAAAGTCCCAATTATCATATCGAGCATAAGCATTCCAGCATCCGGCCTATATGCAGCGCTTTTTCGATCAGCACAAACACAAATACAAATACAAACTCAACAAGAACAGAATATATTTCAAAACCACTTTAAGCATTTTGAAGAGTTTTCAAAGATGATGAATGAAGGGTTTGATTCTTATGATGGATCTAGAGAAAAACTGGAACTTTCTTTTATTCATTTCCGGATGTTTCCGCATACATGGAGTGGCAGTTTTTTAGTAAGCGAAGATATATCCAGCATCAACACATATATTGAAAATGAGCTTTGTGATCTCCACGAATTTTCACCTGAAATAATCTTTAAAGTTGATAAAGTAGTAATTCATGCCCTACAGGTATTCAATATATCCGTACCAGACAATTATGATGTTTTAATTGCAGATTATATTGCAGACTTCATGAAACAAATTAACCATGTTTCTAATTTTTTGGGTCAACCTGCGCCATTCTCATTGAAGTCAGTCATTGCAGTACAAAAAGGATTAACGGCTCACAATAAAATAAGAGAACTTTCTTCTAATACATATCTATCTGCTAGTCTAGTAGAGCTACTAACTGGTAACAGTTACACAGTTGATAGAAAAACAGAACCATGGGAGATAGACCTTATTATCGCCAACCTCCTTCTTTTCTTAAATGCGGATCAGCTTGCTATTCTTGCCAAAAATATAGAACTGGAACAAAATAGCTCTATTCTAATATCCAGATTAAAAAAAATAAGCGCCGCTCATTTAGACACCTGTCACAAAATGGGCATGGACTCATCTAACTTAATGAAAATATTAACATTATGAAAGATTCGAAACCCGCCACCCCAAAACACAAATGATAACGCCTGTTTTTTCAGGCCTTTTTCATGTCTGGCGTTAGTTAATAAGTATCATAAAACTGATGCTGGCAACCCAGCTTATAAGCCAGGAATACCGATGGGGCCGGGGAGGTCGGGAATAACTGAGCATGCTGACAGTGCGGTTACAATCACAAGCATTAATAGACATTTTAATCGCATATATTCCTAACCTTTCGGTTGATAAAAAGCTAATCCGCGTTTGGTCTGACACTGGCTGCTTGTTCAATATAGGATTCTAATTGTTCCATAATAGGTTCAGCCCCGTGTAGTTTTTGTAAAGGGAGCTATTATGGCGATGAGAGATGAAGAGTAGGTGAATATAACTCACCTACTCGTTTGAAGCAGGCACCCTTTATTATGTCTTGCCAGATAAGGCGACAAGATCAGCGTTACTCGATAACCCCGCACGCAATACCAGTACATCACAGCTAAGGCGATCGAGGATGCGTTCTGCTGTGTTGCCGAGCAATGCGCCTTTTATGCCATCGCGGCCATGTGTACCGATCACCACCAGTGCGGCCTGTTGATCTTCGGCGACTTTGGGAATCCAGTATTCTGGCGGGCCTTCTCCCAGATGGTAGGCGGATGCTGCAAGCTGCATGCCGGCAAGTAATGCTCTTGCGGCGCTGGCGGCTCGTTCTTCCGACAGGCTGGCGGATTGATTAACCGGCTCTGCACCGAGCATCGGTGGTGAATAGGAGACCACTACCTGCAGCTCGGCTCTTGCTTCTTTGCTGACCAGCTCGGCCATCATCAACACGCTTTGGTTGAGTTGTAAGCAACTTTTCTTGCGCGAGAGCGGATCAACTGCCGCGATAATCTTGCCGCCTTCCCAGAGGCTATCCCTTTTCACCAGCAATACGGGGCACGGCGTTTGGCGTAGCAGTTGCCAGTCCAGCGGCGCCAGCAGGCCTTTATGGGTGGCTTCGCAGCTTTTAACCAGTAGTGAAAAATGATCTTCCTGCCAACGGCTTAATACATCCTGCAGTAAGGTTTTTTCTTCCTGATAGTGCTGTTTAATCGGCAGTCCATCAACGTCCAGTGCAGCGATCAATTTTTTTAACGGGTGATCTGGCAAGGGTAAAAACAACCAGAGAATTTCCAGCTGGCATCCCATCCGATCAGCAATTAACACACCGCGTTTAAATGCTTTTTCTGCGGCTTCACTGGCATCCAGCGCCACCAGCACCTTTTTATTAAACATGCGAATTCTCCTCGGCCGGAACCACTTCCCGTTTGTGCAGCAAGCAAGCTAATGCGGGTAGCAAGATGAGAGCCCCCAGCATGTTCCAGAGGAACATAAAGGTGAGCAATACACCCATATCTGCCTGAAACTTAATCGGTGAAAACAACCACAAGACAACACCTATCGCCAACGTCAGGCCGGTGAATGCAACCGATGAGCCGGTGGTTTTTAAGGTTGCCAAATAAGCTGCTGGCAAGGGTTTACCTTGTAATAAATAGGTACTCAAACGTGAGTAGATATAGATGCCATAATCCACACCGATACCCACACCCAAAGCGATCACCGGTAAGGTAGCGACTTTAACGCCAATCCCCAGATAGGCCATCAACGCCTGGCATAGCACCGAAGTGAGTGCTAACGGCGCAATAATGCAGATCACTGTTTTGATCGAGCGAAAGGTTAGCAAGCAGAGAATACTCACCACTCCATAGACCCATGCCAGCATCTCATACTGAGCAGTGCCGATGACATCATTGGTGGCTGCTTCAAAACCGCTGTTTCCGGCGGCCATCTCAAATGTCAGTGCATCACTGTTATGTTCGGCGGCAAAACCGGCAATCGCAGTCGACACGCGTTCCAGTGTTTCTGCTTTGTGATCATCCAGAAAGATAATCACCGGCAGCAACGAACAACTACCGTTCATAAAACCGGAAGGCACATACGCCAGTGATGCGTTGATCACATATTGATTACGGCTGACACTGCGCCATTTAAGGTTACCTTCATTCAACCCGGAGGTGACGCGCTTGGATACATCCACCAACGAGACACTGCTCTGGATACCCGGCACATTGGTTAAAAACTGTTGCAGGTTATCCACCATCGACAGTGTGGCGAAGCTGGTACATTTATCCTTGGCCGTGGTGGCCATGACGACAAAAATGTCGCTGGAAGTGGAATAGTGGTCCGTGACAAACGCATTATCGAGGTTGTAACGTGAATCGGCTCGCAGCTCCGGCGCACCTTTATCCAGATCACCGATTTTCAGATTCTGGCTTCCATAGATACCGATACCTAAAGCGAGTAACGCAAAGACAACCGCAATAACAGCACCGCGTGGTTTTGCAAACACAGTGAACAACTCCCAATGGGAGCGGGCTTTATTTTGGCTGGCATGCATTTTGGCGATCGCTTTTTTGCCCACACCGACATACGACATTAACAGGGGCAGCAATAGCAGGTTGGTTAAGACTATTACTGCCACACCGACAGACGCAGCAACGGCCAGATCCTGTATCACCTGTATATCGATCACCATCAGGGTAACGAAGCCTAAGCCATCTGAGAGCAACGCGGTTAAACCGGGAATGTAGATAGCCCGAAAAGCACGCCTTGATGCCAACCAGGGATCAGCACCTTCCGATTGTTCCAAACGAATTGTATTAACCACCTGAACGCCATGACTCACACCGATGGCAAACACCAGAAAAGGCACCAGCATAGAGTAAGGATCAAGCCCATATCCGAGAGTTTTCAACAACCCCATCTGCCAGACAACCGCCACCAGCGAGCAGCCAATCGGGATCAACGTACCGGTTATACTGCCTGAATAGAGATACAACAATACCAGCGTAATACCGATAGCAATCGCAAAGAAGAGCGCGACCGATTTTGCACCATCAATCAGATCGCCGACTATTTTGGCAAAACCGGTAATACGGATACCAATGTCGTCGCTTTCATACTTTTGACGGATTAATTCTTCAACCTTGCTAGAGAAAGCCTGGTAGTTAAGTTTTTCACCGGTGGATGGATCTTTATCAAACAGCGGCATCTGGATAATGGCGGATTTAAAATCGTTCGCCACCAGAATACCGACCTGCCCCGAACGCAGTACGTTGGTTCGCAGTTGATTGAGGCTCGCTTCACTTCCGTCGTATTCAGGCGAGATCACCGGCCCACCTTCAAAGCCATCCTCTGTCACTTCGGTCCAGCGTACGTTGGGTGTCCAGATCGATTTTAGCGCCGAGCGGTCGACACCCGGTATAAAGAAGGCTTCATCGGTGACTTGCTTGAGGGTGTCCTGAAACCTTGCAGTAAAAATATCTCCCTTTTTGGCTTCCACCACCACACGCAAGCTATTTCCCAAACCAGACAGGTCATCCCGGTATTTGAGATAGTTTTCAACGTAGGGGTGGCTGGTCGGAATCATCTTAACAAAGCTGGCATCCGGGCGAATCTGCACTGCCTGAAAGCCCAACCAAAGGGTCATCAATACAAAAATCAGTAATACCGGTAAACGCTTATGAAACAGTACCCGTTCTATAATTTGTTCAGATAGCTTAATCGGCCCTAATAGTGCAGAGGTAAGCCCTGATGATTTTTCGGGAGTAGACGATGAATTACTCATAACTAGCCTCCAACGCCTTATCTGTTATCCGTTTAATCCCTTTTTCACCCACCAGCACCCAGCCATCATCAACACGGACAACACTGCTCCACGCACGACGGTCTTGTGCCTCAAATGCCTTAAGTTGATCAAGCGACCGGCCGTGTAACACCAGCCCTCCCTGCCCTACCAGCATAATTTCTTCTTTATAAGTGGCTGCACTCGACATAGATGCCGAGCTGTCCAGCGTTACCTGCTCCCATGAGTCGCCCTGATCCTGACTGGCAAACAGGTGGCCACGTAACCCCAGCGCCAATACCTGGTCTTTATCACTGGCTTCTTTATAACTGGAGAGCCCAAAGAATGAACCTTCATAAGGAGAGTCCAGCACCACCCAGGTGCTCCCCTGATCTTCTGATCTGAATAACATGCCGGCTTCTGCGGCGATAATGAGTGTTTGCTGATCGGCCGTCGCGTTATCAACAAGCAGAGCATTTAAATGAAAATGATCGGGGTTTGGCACACGATGTGAAATAACCGTCCAGTTTTTTCCACCATCCTCTGTTTTCAGAAGTAGTCCGTACGCACCCAGTACAAAACCTGTCTGATGATCAGCAAAATAGATATCCAACAGTGGCAACGTCGGCCCCTCTTCTACCGCAACCATGGCATCATCCAGATATATCTCCAGATCCTCGAGCGGCAGATCCGCTACCTGTGGATCACCACCGGCATCCACCAACGCCTGATAGGTGTCGAGCTGCAATTGATTTAACTGGCGCCCGTCCAGTTGCTTACGCCATGTTTCACCGCCATCCGTTGTGTGAATAACAACACCATCATGGCCGGCAGCCCAGCCCTGCTGCGCATCGGAAAAATATACGGAGGTAAGCAGTACGCTGACCGGCGTCTGAACCTGTTTCCAGTGTTCGCCCTGATCATCCGAAATAAGAATGCGACCGTGATCACCCGCTGCAATTAAACGATGACCCGCGCCCGCAATATCCAGCAGCAAGCCTTCACTGGCCCGCGACGATATCAGACTGGGGGTGTTGATACGGTCAACCGCCGCCCATAACGGCGATGCCATCACCAGCAAGCACAAATAGAGCCCCCAACGCACCCGCTGAAAGACTTTTATAAAACTGAGCATATAGCCCCCATTTTTTATCGTTATTTGGGGAATAGAGAGAATCACCGGCACGGTGCTCTTCCTGCCACAACACGCGGCACTTTTAATCTGTTGATAGCATCGTTTGTTCATCCGGTTCTCTCAATAACAGAAGCTCCCAATATAGCTGACATTATCGATCAGCCTGTTTTTCAGAAACCTTGTTTCCTATAGTAAACATTGATTTTTTCTTTAATATATAGTTTATTCAACCTGTCTAACAAAATAACTATAGGGTCCGGGCATCGATATATCGAGCCAAAGGACGGAGAGGGTATATTTCCCATGAAGAAATTTACACGTACGCTGTTGTCTGTGGGTACTGCAATTTGCTTATACGGCGCAGCAGCGCAGGCTGACACCATCAAAATCGGCCTGGCGGGTCCTGCTACAGGTCCGGTTGCTCAATATGGCGATATGCAGAAAATTGGTGTTCTGGCTGCGATAGAACAGATTAACAAATCAGGTGGCATCAATGGCATGCAGCTTGAAGGTGTGATTTATGATGATGCCTGTGACCCTAAGCAAGCGGTCGCTGTCGCTAACAAAATTGTTAATGATGGTATTCAGCACGTAGTAGGTCACCTGTGTTCTTCTTCTACAGAACCTGCTTCTGATATCTATGAAGAAGAAGGCGTTTTGATGATCACTGCAGCCTCTACCTCTCCGAGTATTACCGAGAAAGGCTATCAGATGATCTTCCGTACGATCGGTCTGGACAGCATGCAGGGCCCGTTCGCAGGGCAATACATTATTAACAGCGTTAAGCCAAAAAACATGGCCATCATTCATGACAAACAGCAGTACGGTGAAGGTCTTGCTACTGCGGTGAAGAATGAAGTAGAAAAAGCAGGTATCGAGCCTGTTATGTTCGAAGGTGTGACACCTGGCGATAAAGACTTTTCTGCGCTGATTGCTAAATTGAAAAAGAACAACGTAGATTTCGTTTACTACGGTGGCTACCACCCAGAGCTCGGGTTGATCTTACGTCAAGCCAGTGCAAAAGGTCTGGATGCTAAATTTATGGGCCCGGAAGGCGTGGGTAACCCAGACATCTCTAAAATTGCTGGCGAAGCATCTGAAGGCTTGTTAGTCACACTACCGCAGAGCTTCGAAAAAGATCCTGCTAACCAAGCATTGGTTAAGGCTATTTCGGATAAAGGTGAAGACCCAAGCGGCCCGTTCGTATTCCCTGCTTATTCTGCAATCGAAGTCATGACGGCAGCAATGACAGCAACAGGCTCTACCGATACAACAAAATTAGCTGACTACATCCGTGCGAATACTTTCAAAACAACAACCGGTGACCTGGCCTTTGATGAAAAAGGTGATCTGAAACAGTTCTCGTTTGTTGTATACGACTGGCATGCGGACGGTACTAAAACACCGGTTCAGTAATGCAGTTAATAATAATAGAGTCTGATCGGTACCTGGTACCGGGTTGATTCACAATAAACACCCTTATTCCGTGATCCGGGATCAAGGGTGTTTCATTATACGGTTCCCGCATATGTCAGAAACACTTCTTTATTTGATTCAGCAGCTCATTAACGGGCTGACTATCGGGTCGACCTATGCCCTGATCGCTATTGGCTATACCATGGTCTACGGCATCATCGGCATGATTAACTTCGCTCACGGCGAAGTTTATATGATCGGCTCTTACATCACTTTTATCGTGATTGCAGGATTATTAGGAATGGGCATGGTTAGCCTGCCACTTATTCTTTTTATCGCCTTAGTCATTGCCGTTTTTGTTGCCAGCACCTACGGCTGGACAGTGGAACGCGTTGCTTACCGCCCTTTACGTGGGACAAACCGTTTAATTCCGCTGATTTCAGCCATTGGTATGTCTATCTTCCTGCAAAACTATGTTGTTTTATCGCAAGGTTCACGTGATATTGCACTGCCGCCAATGATCTCTGGTGGCTGGACGTTTGGCGATCCAAGCTTATTCGAAGTCTCTTTTTCTTATATGCAGCTCTTCATCTGGGTGGCTACCTTTATCACTATGCTAGGCTTAACCCTGTTCATCTCCCGCTCGCGTATGGGACGGGCTTGTCGGGCTTGCTCAGAAGATATCGGTATGACTAATTTACTCGGTGTTGATACCAATCGCGTTATTGCTATGACCTTTATTATCGGCGCAGCCCTGGCAGCGATTGCCGGTTTGCTGTTGAGCCTTTATTACGGCGTAGTGAACCCTTTCATCGGCTTTATGGCAGGCTTAAAAGCCTTTACGGCAGCCGTTTTAGGCGGCATCGGCTCTATACCCGGCGCAGTATTAGGTGGGCTTATACTGGGTGTGACAGAAGCACTTACCGCTGCTTATTTCCCCTCTGAATACAAAGATGTTGTTGCCTTCAGCTTATTAATACTGATCCTACTGTTCCGTCCTAGCGGCTTGTTAGGCAAACCGGAAGTGGAGAAAGTCTGATGGGTAAACTCTACAACGCAATTTTTTCTGCCGGTATTGCTTTTGTACTGGCCTGCCTGATGATTGGTGTCAAACTCAACACTGACGGCACCACACTGACAGTCAATGGCGCAACGGCCGATCAATGGAGCTGGATTATTGGCGGTATCGCGCTGGTATTTTTCTCTCAGCTTTTCTCTGATCAAATCGATGCGGCATTTGGCAAAATCCCTAAACCCAACCTAAGCACCCTGATGCCTGAAAGCGATAAAATGGTGCAGCTCAAACCCTGGCTGATTGCCGGTGTTTTTGTTTGCATGGTTATTTGGCCTTTCTTGGTATCGCGTGGTTCTGTCGATTTAGCCACACTCGCGCTGATCTATATCATGCTCGGTTTGGGCCTGAATATTGTTGTCGGTTTAGCAGGGTTGCTGGATCTTGGTTACGTCGCTTTTTATGCGGTTGGCGCCTACACCTATGCGTTACTGTCTCAATATTTAGGCTTATCCTTCTGGGTCTGCTTGCCGATCTCTGCGGGTATGGCGGCGCTCTTCGGCTTCCTGCTGGGCTTCCCTGTGCTGCGATTACGCGGTGACTATCTGGCGATTGTGACTTTAGGTTTCGGTGAAATTATCCGTATTTTACTGAACAACTGGACAGCGGTAACCGGCGGCCCGAATGGTATCTCCGGGATCGCTAAGCCCAGTTTGTTCGGATTAGAATTTTCCCGCCGCCCAAGCGAAGGGGGTACAACGTTCCATGAGTTTTTCGGTATTGATTACTCCAGCTCATACAAGGTTATCTTCCTTTATCTGATCGCTGTGGTTCTGGTCGCCTTCGTTATCTACGTCATCAACCGTCTGATGCGTATGCCGATTGGCCGTGCATGGGAAGCACTGCGCGAAGATGAGATTGCTTGTCGCTCGCTGGGGCTTAACCGTACCGCTATCAAGCTATCCGCCTTTACTATCGGTGCATCAACTGCCGGGTTTGCTGGCTCGTTCTTTGCGGCAAGACAAGGCTTTATCAGTCCGGAATCATTCACCTTTATTGAATCCGCGATCATTTTGGCCATCGTCGTTTTAGGAGGAATGGGTTCACAAGTAGGGATTATTCTGGCAGCCATTGTTATGACTATTCTGCCTGAGCTGGCACGAGAGTTCTCAGAATACCGCATGCTGTTGTTCGGATTAACCATGGTTCTGATGATGCGCTGGCGCCCACAAGGTTTGGTACCCATGAAACGCCCTGTTCTGGAGTTAAAATAATGAGTCAGTTATTACTCGATGTTAATGGGCTAACCATGCAATTTGGCGGACTCAAAGCGGTAAACAAGGTAAATTTAACCGTCAAAAATCGCCAAATTGTTTCAGTCATTGGCCCCAATGGTGCCGGCAAAACAACCGTGTTCAACTGCTTGTCGGGTTTTTATATTCCAACCGCTGGCAGTGTCATGTTTAAAGGCAACGAGATAGCTGGAATGCAAGATTTCCAGATCTCGCGGCAAGGCTTGGTGCGTACCTTTCAGCACGTGCGATTATTTTCTAACATGACCGTTATAGAAAATATGCTGGTTGCGCAGCACCGCCACCTCAATACAGGTCTCTTAGCCGGATTATTTAAAAGCCGCTCTTATCGTCGCTTAGAACATGAAGCAATGGATAGAGCAGTTTTCTGGTTAAAGGAGGTCGATCTACTGGATTCGGCCAACCGTGAGTCAGGCAACCTTTCTTATGGTCAGCAACGCCGCCTAGAAATTGCCCGCTGCATGGTCACTCAGCCAGAATTGCTAATGCTGGATGAGCCCGCAGCCGGTTTGAACCCGAATGAGACTAAGGAGCTGGATGAGCTGATTATCAAGCTTCGTGATGAGCACGAAATATCGATTCTCCTGATCGAGCATGATATGGGGCTGGTCATGGGTATTTCAGATCACATTTACGTGATTGCACAAGGAGCCCCTTTGGCCAACGGTAATGCCGACGACATCAAGAACAATTCCGATGTAATCAAAGCCTACCTTGGAGAGTCGTAAGATGCTTAAACTGGAAAATGTAAATACTCATTACGGTAAGATTCAGGCATTGCACGACATCTCTATCGATGTTCATAGCGGTGAGATCGTTACACTGATCGGCGCAAATGGCGCAGGCAAAACCACCCTAATGATGACGATTTGTGGCGATCCTCGCGCTTCATCCGGAAAAATATTTTTCGATGGCGATGAGATCTCCTCGGTAAACACCCCTGAAATCATGCGCAAAGGGCTGGCTGTTGTACCTGAAGGGCGTCGTGTTTTCTCTCGATTGACCGTTCAGGAGAATCTGCACATGGGTGCGTATTTTCGCAGCAATGCAGAATACAAGGAAAGCCTTGCTCACGTACTGGAGCTGTTCCCTCGCCTGGAGGAGCGTATTGATCAACGCGCCGGCACTATGTCAGGTGGTGAACAGCAGATGCTCGCCATCGGTCGTGCGATGATGAGCCGTCCACGCATGATTCTGCTGGATGAACCGTCTCTGGGTTTAGCCCCTATTATCATCCAGCAAATTTTTTCTATTATTGAGAAGCTGCGCGATGATGGTGTAACTATCTTTTTGGTAGAGCAAAACGCCAATCAGGCGCTGCGTATTGCTGACCGTGGTTACGTTATGGAAAACGGCCGCGTGGTACTCAGCGACACAGGAGATGCCCTGCTGACAAACCCTGAAGTGCGTAAAGCATACTTAGGTGGTTAAGCTTTTCTAGCTTCAAAAAGGCACTGAATTGCTAAGCAATCCAGTGCCTTTTTTATTTTTATTGTTTCAACCGATTAATTCCCCCTGCACACCTCTGATCATTGACTATACTGATTCCAATAAAATCTGGAAACTAACGCAGGAATACAGGTATGTCACAACGTCAATTTCGATTAGTTACGCGTAGCGATTTCGATGGTTTAGTATGCGCAATTTTGCTTAAACATCTGAACCTAATCAGTGATATCAAGTTTGTTCACCCCAAAGATATGCAAGACGGTATGATCGATATCACAGCCGATGACATCACTACAAACCTGCCTTACGTGGCCGCTGCCCACCTGGTTTTTGATCATCATCTTTCAGAAACATTGCGTAACCAGGGTGAACGCCCTAATCATATTATTGACCCGGATGTCCCATCCGCAGCCCGCGTTGTCTGGAAGCACTACGGTGGAGACAATGCATTCCCTGTCGAATGGAAAAGCATGATGTCTGCCGTGGACAAAGGAGATTCTGCCCAATACAACAAAGAAGAAGTGCTAAACCCTAAACGCTGGGAATTACTCAACTTCATTATGGATGCCCGCACTGGTTTAGGCCGCTTCCATGACTTCCGTATATCTAATTACAATTTAATGATGGACCTAATTGATTACGGTAAAAGCCATTCAATTGACGATATTTTCACTCTGCCTGATGTAAAAGAACGCGTTGACCTCTATTTTGACCAAGAAGTAAAATTTAAAGATCAGATCAAACGCTGTGCTACAGCCTATGGAAATCTGGTTGTTCTGGATTTACGAAATGAAGAGGTGATCTACGCCGGCAACCGATTTGTCATCTACGCCCTCTTCCCTCAGTGCAATATATCCATTCATGTACTCTGGGGTCTTAAACAACAAAACACGGTGTTTGCGACCGGAAAATCAATCTTTGACCGTTCGTCAAAAACCAATGTTGGCGAGTTAATGCTAACCTATAACGGCGGTGGCCATCAGGCAGCAGGAACCTGTCAGGTAGACAATGATAAAGCGGAAGAAACATTACTGAAGCTTATCGCACAAATCAACGCTGACGGATAACCAGGACGGCTCTACCATGGAATTTTACGATTGCCTTCGCCTGCTAGCGGCCAAAGATGGCTCCGATCTCTACCTTTCCACTGGTGCACCGCCGTGCGCCAAATTTCAGGGGGCGTTAAAGCCCCTTAGCAAAACCCCTTATAAGCCAGGCGATATTGAAAAAATCGCGCTACAGGTGATGGATGAAGAGCAACGCGAGAAATTCCATCACGAATTAGAGATGAACCTTGCTATTTCAGTAGAGAAATCGGGACGTTTTCGACTGAATATTTTTAAGCAACGTAATGACGTGGCGATTGTGGCACGTAATATCAAAACCGACATTCCACGGATGGATGATTTAGGTTTACCGGAAATATTAAAAGATGTGGTGATGGCCAAACGCGGCTTGGTACTGTTTGTCGGAGGAACCGGCTCCGGTAAATCAACCTCTCTGGCAGCCCTGATCGATCACAGGAACAGCAACAGCGGCGGTCATATTATCACCATCGAAGATCCTATCGAGTTTGTACATCACCACAAAAAATCGATCGTCAATCAGCGCGAAGTGGGTGTTGATACACGTAGTTTCCACAATGCCTTGGTAAATACCTTACGGCAGGCTCCAGACGTTATTCTGATTGGTGAGATCAGAGATAAAGAAACCATGGAGCACTGCCTGGCGTTTGCAGAGACCGGTCATTTAGCCATTTCGACACTACACGCCAATAACGCGAATCAGGCGCTTGATCGTATTATCAACTTTTTCCCCGATGAAAAACGTAATCAGCTATTAATGGATCTGTCCCTGAATGTCCGCGCCATCGTTTCGCAGCGGCTGGTACATACCATTGATGGCAAACGTGCGGCGGCTATAGAGATCCTCTTAGGTACCTCGACTATTAAAGAGTTGATACTCAAAGGCGACATCGACGGAATCAAAGAGATCATGACCAAATCGGAAACTCTGGGTATGCAAACCTTTGATTCCGCGCTCTTTAAACTGGCTAAAGAAGGCAAAATCAGCGAAGAGGAAGCGATTAAAAATGCGGATTCTGCCAACAACCTGCGCTTAAAGTTCAAACTCAGCGAAGAGAGCAACAATAGTAATGGCGGCGGACTGAATTTCAGTCTCGAAGAAGACAAAAAAAAGGAGGAAAACACAGAAGAAGAAGTGGAGCATAAAGGCCAGACAGTTTTCTGATTTTTAATGTACACTTTGCATAAAATCCCTACTGTTAATTGGCTTCGGCCTCAGGACATTCAAACCCGCTATGAACGACGTCATTGAAGAGCTTCGTGAGTTAAACCAAGACCGTTTTCACTCCATGTGCCTTCCCACAGAAGATCAGCTTGTTGAGCTGGAAGAGGAGATTCTTATCTCTATTCCTGCCGACCTTAAGGAATTTTTGTTAGAGGCGAGTGATGTCGTTTATGGCAGCTTATCTCCTGTGACGGCTACTGAGCCTCATGCACAAACACACCTACCGGAACTGACTGCAACGGCATGGTCGATAGGATTACCGCGTGAGTTAATTCCTATTTGTGAAGCGAATGACGGTTATTATTTTATTGAACAAGATGGGACTATCGGTTTTTGGTCATCTGAAGAAGAGGTCACAGAAGAGCAGTGGGATAATCTTTGGGATTGGATTAGCGATATCTGGATGAGTAGTTAATATCTCTGTTTCATGCCAGACCACTCGATAAAGAGCTATGTGATAATTCAGGGGGCTTTAATACGCCCTTTTTTTGTGTACATCAATTTATCAGCGGCAGCCAATAAAGCCTCTATCGAGCAGTCTTTATCAAATTCACATGCAACAACACCTTCGCAAAATGACAGACTGATCCCTTCAGCAGTTTCCTTATTACACTTATCCAACACTACTCTAAAGCGTTCAATAGACTCTTGGGCTTTGTCGGTTGTTGTATTGGTCAACAAAATAACAAACTCATCTCCACCAATTCTGGCAAAAACATCTGAGTCTCTGAAAAAGCTTTCCAGCATGCCTGCAAAAGAGATCAGTGCTAAGTCTCCCGCCTCATGGCCAAAGCGGTCATTAATCGTTTTAAAGCCATTCAGATCAAGATATATAAGCGAGGCTGGCATGCTGTACCGTACACACATTTTGAGCGCCTGTTGAGCCAGCACCATAAATCCGCGTCGGTTAGATATCTTGGTTAACTCATCCATAGTCGCCAACTGAACCGCCGCAAGCTCCCTTTCGGCCAACTCAGCAAGATCTCTTAATGCTTCAATATCTTCCTTATCCATCGCTCTTGGCTGAGTATCAATGATGCATAACGTACCTAAGCAGCTGCCATCCAGAAACCGCAGAGGATAACCGGCATAAAAACGAATGAATGGAGATTTTAATACCAGAGGATTGTCTGCAAAACGCTCATCCTGAGAAGCATCCTCAATCACAAACACCTGATCATAGGAGACAGCATGTCCACAAAATGAAATATCTCGGGGCGTTTCTCTTACGTTGAGCCCGGCCGACGACTTAAACCACTGACGATGCCCATCAATAAAGCAAACAAGCGCGATAGGCACACCAAACATACGCTTGGCTAATCGCGTCAAACGATCAAATCGTTCTTCAGCATCTGTATCCAAAATATTCAATGAGCAAAGTGTCTGTAAACGCGCTTCTTCATTTTCGGGGGTATCAGGTATCTTCATTCCGCAGGCTACTCTTATCTTCACACTCTTAAGTATTAGTATAGTTTACTTTTCACCCTACAGAAGGCGCTTCAGGTCAGGCCTCAAAACCAAGCGCGTCAGTACGCCTCAATGCCGTGCTTTAAGAGTAAACGAGGCATCGCATCATCGAGGTTTTCCAAGTCACTCTCACGTAATTCCAAGAGTGTTAATCCATACTTTGCATATACAAGCTGCTTTTGTTGTTTGATTTTTTGGCAGTCAGGATCATTTTCATGCTCCCAAAGCTCTACATATATCTTCCCCGCCGGAATATAAAAAGTACTGTAGATATCCTCTTCAATCGGCAAACGACGCTCATAAGCATGTGCTATATCAGCCAAATATAACCAATTATCGATCAGCACCTCAGCCTTTGAGCGCAGTTGATGGCCATCAACTGCACGAAAATTGGCTGGGAATTTTCTCCTGTAAGCCAATGTCTCTTCGTTGGAGGGGTCGTTCAGCCCTAACGCCTGCCCAAGGTCTCCTTTCAATGCTTTTAGTGATCGCTGAAAAGCCAAATTTTGAATAAATGCAATTGGCCACAGCACATACGGAATACCTGTTTTTTGACTCTCTTTCTGTACGCCCCCAAGTGCTTTTCCCTGCTCCGTCAATTGCCCCCCTTTGCGATAACGATCTAGCCAACCCAACTCAGAAAGTAGCGCATTGACCTGCCGTGCCGACAACCCAACTTTTTGGCCTATGTTTGCCGCACTATGCAGATCCTCTTTCTCATACGCGACTACCACAGCCGCACTGCCTTCAATTTTTAATTGCATAGGCCATACAATGTAAGACCCAAACTTGTCACTTTGCCTGACCTCCCCTCCCTGCTCTCTGCCACTTGGCGTTAGCTCCCAGTTTTTTTCTAAGCGCACAATCCACCCGGCACTTTCCAATTGAGCAAACAGCGCTTTACTCGACATAGCATGTAATTTTGATAATGCAGTGGTTGATAATTTATCCATACAGCATTTCCTGAAGGCGATTAATGAGCGGAACAATGCAAAGCTAACACTTGTATTTCACCCTACATATGAGTACAAATTTATAGATCTAATGCAAATTATACTTTTATAAATAAGAAGGGATGCATCATTGATCAATCCGAAAATTCAGCGGCTAGAACAACATATCTGTCTTGAAGAGTTGCTCAGCGGGCAAACCAGCAAACAGCATCCCTTTGAACTACTGTCGAGCCTCTGTGAAGGAGCCATTGCTGTAGATAGTGCCTGTCGCATTATTTGGATGAGCCCAAAATATCGCCAACTCATTAATATACCTGAAGATAAAGAACTTATCGGCACACCTATTGAAGAGATCCTGCCTAACACACAACTGCCCCGCGTATTAAACAGTGGCAAACCCACTTTTGTCGATCTCATGCAGATTAACAGTCGCTGGTGTGTCGTTACACGCATGCCATTGAAGGATAACGATGGCACAGTGATGGGCGCCATTGGCTTTATTTTTTATACCGACCTGGAAAGCTTACGACCTCTTTTTGATAAATTTGCCCGCCTCAAACGCCAACTCGAACAGCAAAAACTAATTCGCCCTTCTCGTTATGCTCTCGATGATTTAATCGGCCAGTCGCCGATCATCCAACAGCTAAAAAGACAAGCTCGCAGAGCCGCGCTGCTAGATACCACGGTACTTCTGTTAGGTGAAACAGGGACAGGTAAAGAACTACTCGCCCAAGGTATTCATCATGCATCCCAACGCAACGGAGGCCCGTTTGTTGGCATCAATATGGCAGCACTACCTGAGTCACTCGTCGAAGCTGAACTCTTTGGTGCTGCATCCGGAGCCTACACTGGCATTGATAAAGGCGGGAGAAAAGGAAAAATACTACTCGCAAATGGCGGTACGCTGTTCTTGGATGAAATTGCCGAAATGCCTCTCACCATGCAAGCCAAATTACTTCGGGTATTACAGGAAAGGGAAGTAGAGGCACTGGGATCAAATCGTCTAGAGCAAGTCGATGTGCGTATTATTGCAGCGACCTCAGGAAACCTTAAACAACTGGTCGACGAAGGAAAATTCCGCGCTGATCTTTACTACCGACTGAATGTGCTCCCTATCCGTTTAGCGCCATTACGAGATCGAAAAGAAGATATCCCATTACTCTGTGATCATATTCTGAGGAGTATTCAACAACAGGCTCAGATTCCCAGCCTCGCATTAACCGATTCAGCTTTACGCTGGCTATTAGAATATAGCTGGCCAGGCAATGTACGGGAGCTGCATAACCGACTAGAACGAGGCTGTGTAATGGCAGAAGGCACCGCTATTGAACCTGAAGACTTAGGTGCATTTGATGACCTACCTTGTACAGATCCCGGAACCAGCCTTTCGCATCTCACTTTGCCTGAAACGCACTTGAAAGAAACACAAGACGCACTCAGAAACGCGCTAAAACAAACCGGAGGAAACAAAAGTAGCGCCGCTAAATTACTCGGTATTTCTCGAGCAACGTTATACGAGCGTTTAAAAAAGTGTCAGGGCAAGTAGAAAACCCATACACATCCATACAAAAAACAAACAATAGTGTTTAAAAACCAGACACACCAACAGAAGCTCTCCTTGCTGACTATTAATAACCATATGATTTTATTAAAAAAATAATGCATGGCCTAAGTTTTGCTTTAAGCACTAATAGAGAAAAACATTATATAAAAATAAAATTATGCAGGTATTCACATGTCAGCTCGTCTAATCTCAGCAGAAGAAGCCGCCCTACTTATCCGTGATGACGTCACGATCGCAACTGCCGGATTTATTGGCATCGGCTTTGCTGAAACGCTCGCAAAGGCCATTGAACGTCGTTTCTTAGAAACAGGCCACCCATCCAAGTTGAGTCTGGTTTATGCGGCAGGGCAAGGCGATGCTAAAAAACGCGGCCTTAACCGGTTCGGCCATGAAGGCATGGTAAAGCGCGTGATTGGTGGCCACTGGGGATTGGCGCCCAGTTTAGGCAAACTGGCATTAGAGAACAAAATCGAAGCTTACAACTTGCCACAAGGGGTCATCTGCCATCTGTTTCGCGACATAGCTGCCGGCAAACCAGGAACATTAACCCATGTAGGCTTACACACCTTTGTCGATCCGGAACAGGGCGGTGGAAAAATCAATCTTCACACCCAAGAAGAGATAGTCCAACGTATAGATCTGGCTGGGGAACCCTACCTATTTTATAAAGCCTTTCCGATTAATGTGGCCCTGTTACGTGGCACTACTGCTGACCGCAATGGTAACATCTCAATGGAGAAAGAAGCACTGCCATTAGAAACACTGGCCATTGCACAAGCCGTAAAAAACAGTGGCGGACTTGTATTTGTACAGGTTGAACGCACTACCGAACAACATCAGGTAACACCCGATCGCGTGCGCATTCCGGGCATACTGGTCGATTATGTGGTCTTATCTGAACCAGAAGATCACCCACAAACCTTTGCTGAGCAATACAACCCCGCCTATTGCGGAGAGATCCGTACCGGCACCCCCCTGCAATCTATCCCCTTGTCTGCCCGCAAGATTATTGGTCGACGCGCACTCATGGAACTACGCAAAGGCAGCGTTGTTAATTTGGGTATTGGGATGCCAGAAATAATTTCGCTGGTGGCTGCAGAAGAAAATCGCCTGCATGAGTTCACATTAACCGTTGAACCCGGTGGCATTGGTGGTTCGCCTGCCAGCGGCCTGAGCTTTGGCGCGGTGGCTAATGCCGATGCCATTATCGATCAACCTGCCCAATTTGATTTTTATGACGGTGGCGGCTTAGATCAGGCATTTTTAGGACTGGCGGAAACCTGCCCTGAAGGGCACATCAATGTGAGCCGTTTTGGCAATCGCCTCGCCGGTTGCGGTGGCTTTATCAACATCACACAAAACACTCAGGATCTGTATTTTCTCGGAACATTTACCTCTGGACCACAAGCGTTAGAGATTAATAACAATCAGCTTTCTATTATTCAAAACGGCCCTATTCGTAAGTTTCTTGCTGCCGTTGAGCAGATCACATTTAATGGACAGTTTGCACTTAAAAAGCAGCAAAATGTCATGTTTATCACAGAAAGAGCGGTATTCAGACTGACACCAGCTGGACTAAAACTACTGGAAATTGCACCGGGAGTTGATCTACAAACCGATATACTCGACCAGATGGATTTTATACCCATCATCGATGACGATTATGTCCTGATGGATCCGCGCCTGTTTAATGATGGCCCTATGAACTTACAACATGTTGGCAGCATGCCGATGCGGCATATGCGCTCTATCTGGAAGCGAATGCTGGAAAACCCATCAAAAGACAGCGAATTCGCTGCCTGATTTTTATTGCAGACAACACAAATCATGATATCGTGCGCACTAACGTTTTGAAGAGCAGGGCTCCTTATGCGTACGATTACTCTGATCCGACACGCTAAATCCAGCTGGAAAAATCCAGAACTTGAGGACTTCAACCGCCCTCTCAACAAGCGAGGAAAGCGAGACCTTCCCGCTATGGCTGAGCGATTAAAAAACGCAGGACTTACACCTGACAGATGCCTTTCCAGCGGAGCCACTCGTGCCTTCCTTACGGCTAAAGCCATCAGCAAACAACTGACTAACCACCCCTCAATTGACGTTATTCCAGAACTTTATGACTCGTGCATGGAAACACTGTTAGACGTGTTGCAACGCCATACTGATAAAGACCATCATGTCATGATTTTTGGACACAACCCAGGCTTACAACGTCTTGGCGAGTATCTCAGTGCAGAGCAGATCCCCAACCTTCCGACCTGTGGCATCATGCATATTCATTTAGGAATCACCTGCTGGTCTGAGCTAACCGAAGGGTGTGGAACACTTGAGTGGCTTGATTACCCCAAACTGCATCAGAAGGACACATAAAACGGGCTACTCTAATACAACTTAATCATCGTTGTGATTACACTCTGAAAATACGTTCTGTCATGAGCCCGCATTAATAGATCGCTTATTACGACTGCTCTTTTTGTAGTGCTTTTTTATTAGCAATTTTTTGTTAGCGCCAGACCAACGACACCAGTATAATCCTATTTTTATCTCATCAGGAGTCCTAGTGGCCCTTTACCTCGATACGCTGGCTTTTACTGCCAATATTGTGGCCCCGATATTTTTCATCGTCTTCATGGGCGTCTTACTCAAACGCGCCAAACTGATTGACGATGCCTTTGTCAGCACCGGCTCACGACTGGTGTTCGTGGTCACCTTACCCACCCTCGTTTTTATGAGTATTGCCCGCACCGACTTTCATGCTGTCTTTAATCCGGCACAGCTCAGCTATGTGGCAATGGGCACATTGGCCACGTTTGCAGCTATCTGGTGGCTGGCAAAACGCTGGATCAGCGAAGCAGAAAACCTCGGTGTTTTTGTTCAAGGGGCTTTCAGAAGTAATTATGGCATTATCGGTTTAGCGGTCAGTTTTAATCTATTTGGCCAAGCGGGTTTAGCGCAAGGCTCACTACTACTGGCATTAGTGATCCCTCTTTATAATGTGCTGGCGATTATCGCTCTCTCATTCCCGATGAAAAACAGCAACGCCTTATCGCTCTCCGGAGTCCTTTTAGAAATTCTCAAGAACCCTCTGATTATTGCTGTATTATTAGCCTTACCTTTTTCCTATTTTGGCTTTTCTTTGCCTGAAGTCGCTGACAAAACCGGCCGATACTTCGCAAATCTGACTTTACCATTAGCCCTATTAACCATTGGCGCTACGCTGAACCTCAAAAGTCTGAAACACACATCCTCCCAAGCATTCTGGGCAACAACCACAAAACTGGTCTTTTTGCCGGTACTGCTGACATACGGCGCCTGGCTGGCCGGCTTTAAAGGTCAGGATCTGGTATTAATGTTTGTGTTGTTCGGTTGCCCAACAGCAGCGGCCAGTTTTGTGATGGCAAAAGCGATGGGCGGCAACGCACAGCTTGCTGCCAATATTATTTTAACGACCACCATTGGCTCTGTATTTACGCTAAGCAGCGGTATTTATCTGATGAAAATACTGGAGATTTTCTAAACATGCTTCCCTTTTTCAAAAAGCAGAAAGAAACCAAACTCATCAACGCAATTGAAGCAGGAGACCTCAATACACTCGCCAAATACCTTAAGCGACTGAATCCTGCAGTATTAAACCAACAAGCCGACAGACTAAGTACTATCGAAATAGCGATTCGTTCAGGACAAGCCAAATCACTGGGCATGCTTATTAACGCAGGAGCCAACCTTGAGCAATTGGCATCAACGCGCGAGCCTTACCTATTACTGGCCTTACAGCAGGAGCAGAGCTTGCCTCTTATCAGTATGCTTTTACAATCAGGCGCTGATCCCGAACAGATCATGACAGTCGCCGATATTCATGCTGTCACTGCTTGCTTTCAATACTGTTCTACTACAACTCTGATGCTACATCTTAACCGTTTTATACAATACGGTATCGACTTAAATCAGCCGGATTCTCAGGGCTTAACGGCACTCGATCATGCGCTGAAAAGCAACAATAAAGAGCTATTAAATTTCCTCATCACCTCGGGATCCAACACGCCCTCCGCTTGGCCGGAATCGCTTCCTGAAGAGTTAAAAACCTACCTGCAACGCTGTGTAGATGACGTGCGTATCAGGCAAATGTTTCTGGGGCAATAGCTTACGGAGCAACGAGCCTCAAATACAGACAACCTATCAGGCAAGTGCCGTGAAGTGCCATTCTGCATCTCCCATCGTGTTCCTCACCGCTTTTTTAATCGACTCATCAATAGCATCATTCTGCAACTCATAAAGCCCACAAAGGCCCAACGCTTTACGAATATCTACCTGCAACCCCAAATACTCCATCACCACACGAGCACAACTCGGTGTACGCATACCATTAGCAGGCACGCCAATGCGTAAACCATTTAAGCGGGTAATTCGGTTTTTATAACTAGGAGTAAGAATCGTTTCAGTAATCTCGTTGGTTGCCAGCGCCTCATAATCCATCATGAAAATACGATCCGTAAGAAATAAAGCGACACCAAGATACTTACTGTGGAACGCAGGCTCTCCGGGATGCTCTTTCAAACGTTCGGTACGCTGATAATAGAAACCTTCATCTCTTTTTTCGATACAGATCAGGTTTCTGAGGATTTTCCCCGGACACGCCATCGACATGTAATACTCGAAATAATAACCAAGATACTTTTCCATCTGTGGCGAAGCCGCATGACTCAGCGTATTTAAATGCCGATCTTCGATACGCGGTAAACCCGATGTGACCTGCACTTTAGGTCGCACCTGAATCAAGCGCTCAAACTGTGCTGTTGGCAGTAATAATTCGTATTCTTCCACACCAAAAAAATCACAAAGCTTACGCATGGTTTTAGGCGAAGGCTTATAGCGACCGCTCAAGTAACGATTAAACTGCGTTCGGTTAAGCTTCACTCGTCGGCACACTTCCGCTATCGAATCATAATAGCTACATAGTAATTTTAAATTACCGGAAAGATCCTGATACATACCAACAACCTTTAATTTAGACATCTCTATTATAGTGACGCTATATGGCGCACTACAAGCAACAACATGCACCACATACTACATCTATGCCCAATCGCTAGCCACTACTTAAGTATGGTTCAATGTCAGATATAACTATAACGAAGAGCGCTATTCCTAATGAACAGCAGAACAGAACACGATTTATTAGGCGATGAAACGCTACCTGACACAGCTTGGTACGGTATACAGACGCTACGGGCACTGCGAAACTTCAACATCACCGGCGTACCGATCCACCACTTTCAGGATCTCATCAATACGCTAACCATGGTAAAAGAAGCTTCAGCCAACGCTAATTACGAGCTGGGGTTGATTAGTAGCAAGAAAAGTGACGCCATCAGCCAAGCCTGTATGCGCATCAGAGAGGGCGAATTACACAACCAATTCGTTGTCGATCTAATCCAAGGCGGTGCTGGCCTGTCGACCAACATGAACGCCAACGAGGTCATTGCCAATCTCGCCCTGAGCATTATGGGCCACGAAAAAGGCGAATATCAATATTTGCACCCTAATAATGATGTTAACAAGTCACAATCAACCCATGACGCTTATCCTACCGCTGCCCGTTTAGCGGTTGTTCTCAGCACCCAAACGCTCTCGCATGCGCTACGCTCGATAAACAGCAGCTTTGAAAAGAAAGCAGAGATGTTTTCGGGACTATTAAAAACGGGAATGAAACACCCTCTGGATGCCACTCGGGTCAGCGTGGAGCAATCATTTCAAGCATTTGCACAGATGCTCGAAAAGGAGATCCAGCAAATAGAGCAAGCCTGCGCACAACTATGCAAAGTAAACTTAGGCGCCTCTGTTAATATCTCTTCAATGAATAAGCATAAAGAATATTCCACTTCGGTTATCAGCCATCTCGCCCGTATATCCTCGCTACCGGTCACTTTTGCCAGCCAGCCAATGGAATCCGACGCCGATGCAAAAGCACTGTTAGCCATTTCTGAAATACAAAAGCACCTAGCGGTTAAACTATCAACTATCTGCAATGATTTATGCTTGCTATCGGCTACTCAACACAACGGGTTTAAGGCGATTAATTTACCCACAGCACAAGCAGGCTCTTCGATTCCAGCTAGTACAGCATCCGTCATCCCTGAAGCCGTTAATCAAACAGCATACCAAGTCATGGGACATAGTCTGACTGTTTGCATGGCAGCCCAAGCCGGCAACACTCAGCACAACGCAATGGAGCCGGTGATCATCTACAATATTCTGAACTCGATGAAGATGCTGAGTTCGGCCATCTATATGCTGGATCATCGCTGCATACGTGGCATAAGCACTGACAACCCGGACACACTCACAACACAAATACCCGCTAATGCTTCGACCATTGCAGAGCTAGCACTAAAAAACAAACTACTCGATACTGTATCCTTAAGTCGCTTTTCTTCAGCCACGGCTATTCCTCCAATGAAAGCAGCTGTATGAGTACTCATCAGATGAGGCCAGCCCATGAATAAATCCAGCGTATTAATTATTTACACCGGTGGTACCATCGGCATGTGGCCCTCTTCAGACGGATATGTCCCACAGGGCGGTTTTGATGCACTGCTCAAACAAAGATTAAATCAAGTCTCTATTTCGGCACTGCAGCCATTTGATATCATAGAGCTTGAGAACCTGATCGACAGCTCAAATATCGAGCCAAAGGACTGGGCCACGCTCGCCCATCTGATTACTCAATATTATGATGAGTATGATGGCTTTGTCATATTGCACGGAACGGACACGATGGCTTACACCGCATCGGCACTTTCATTTATGCTGGCGGGCTTAACCAAACCGGTGGTGCTAACTGGCTCACAGATCCCTTTGGCACAACCACGTACCGATGCCACTAACAATCTATTAAACGCGATCGAATTTGCCCGGGAACCCGGCAACCAGGAAGTATGCATCTGCTTTGACGGAAAACTGCTTAGAGGAAATCGTGCAAAAAAAGTGCATACGTCATCACTACAAGCCTTTGAGTCCCCCAATTTCAGACCACTCGGACAATCAGGCATTAATATCAAACTCTGTAATGAGAACGCACAAAATAAGGGCGTCCTGACGGGTTGCGAAATTACCCAGCAAAGCACTATGAAAAAGCCTCTGTTTAATATTCCGGTATTCACACATCAGGTGGCGCAATTACATCTTTATCCGGGCATCAATAATGCCCAGCTAAAAGCCGCATTGGATAATGACGATATTCGCGGGGTTGTCATGTTAAGTTACGGGGCTGGCAACCCCCCCGATAATAATCAATACCTGATGTCACTGCTTGAACAAGCGAACCAACGAGGTGTCGTCATTATCAACCTGACTTTGTGTCCATATGGACAGGTGATTCAGGGCTCTTATGCTACCGGACAAAAACTGAATCATCTTGGTGTGATTCCAGGAGCTGATATGACCGTTGAAGCAGCCTTTACCAAATTGCTATTTCTGCTCGCGACAGAAACAGACATTCCGCATATTAAAACGCTCATGGCGAAACCACTTTTGGGCGAAATGACACTCTAACCGCGCTGCTCGGCGCGATTAGATGCCGTTGCTTATGAAAAAACGGCAGCGATACCTAGCTTAGGAATTTCAATAGCAGGACAGCGATCCATGATCACATCTAAACCAGCATTTGTCGCACGATCAGCCGCCGCCTGATCAATCACGCCCAGCTGCATCCATACTGCCCCTGCACCAACAGCAATAGCCTCATCAACAACTTCACCAGCTGCATCCGAGTTGCGGAAAATATCTACCAGGTCAATCGGTTCATCAATCTCGGCCAACGAAGCAACCACCTGTTGCCCCAGAATTTCGCTGCCTGCCTTCAGCGGGTTCACCGGAATAACACGATAGCCTTGTCTTAACAGGAAGGCCATCACCCGATAACTGGCGCGTTCGGGTTTAGGGCTGGCCCCCACCAAAGCGATTAACCGGCTCTCTTCCAATACGCGAGTAACTACTTCTATCTCATTCATCCAACAAACTCCTTTTGCGAGCAGACAGGACAAGCGGGGTCTGGTTTAAGTTTAAGTGAACGCCACTCCATATGCTTAGCATCCAGCAGCAACAGGCGCCCCGTCAACGAAGTACCAATATTAGCCAGTACTTTGAGAGCTTCCAATGCCTGCATCGAACCTATAATACCCACCAGCGGTGACAACACCCCTGACTCTGAACAGGTCAGTGCTTCATCATCACCCTCTTTGTATAAGCACTGATAACAAGGGCTCCCCTCGACACCGGGCTGAAACACGGCGATTTGTCCTTCCATACGAATCGCAGCACCCGATACCAGCGGCTTTTGATGATCGACACAGGCGCGATTCAGCGCAAAGCGTGTCGAAAAATTATCGGTGCAATCCAGCACCAGATCAACCTGAGCGACCAATGCCTGCAATGCTTTTTCATCTAATCGTTCAGCGCGTGTCACTATAGTGATGTCCGGATTAATCTCGCGCAGCATCTGTGCAGCTGAATCAACTTTATTCATACCAATACGTGCAGTGGTGTGCACAATCTGACGCTGTAAGTTAGACAGATCAACCTGATCATCATCCACCAGCAGCAACTCCCCCACACCGGCAGCAGCCAGATAAAGTGCGGCCGGGCTACCTAATCCACCCAAGCCAATAATCAGCACCTTAGAAGCAAGCCAGCACTCCTGACCATCAATATCCACATCAGCCAGCATTATCTGGCGACTATAGCGTAATAGTTGTGCATCACTTAGCATTCATATTTCTCCAGCAAACTACTTATTACCCCTTTATCCCCCAGCAATCTATCGCCGACACGCTATTTTCTACAACCCGTCTTATCTACAACCTACAGTAACACGATCATTACCAGCGTAATCCTGGTAGGTTTTCACCTGCTCATAACCACTATCGCAAAACAACTTTCGTACCGCCACAGCTTGTTGGTAACCATGTTCAAACAGTAACCAGCCACCTTCGCGTAAATAATCAGGAGCCGTCTTGATAATATGGATAATATCGGACAACCCTTCCTCTGCCGCAACTAACGCACTCATCGGCTCAAAGCGAACATCGCCTTGCTGTAGATGCTCATCATCCTGATCTATATAGGGAGGATTACTAACGATCATATCAAAACGGCCAGAAAGCGGCGCTAGCCAGCTCCCCTGAACAAAATGCACATCGGGCAAATCAAGCCGTGCCTGATTGCGCTTCGCCAGATCAACAGCGGCAGCAATCCGATCACAACCCCATACTTCCCACGCAGACCGCTCACTGGCCAACGCTAACGCGATGGCGCCGGTGCCGGTTCCTAAGTCAGCGATACGCAATGGGGTGTTTTCAGGGAAAAGGTTAAGCGCAGTCTCGACCAGCACTTCGGTGTCAGCACGAGGAATCAATGTATCGACAGACACTTCAAGCTCTAATGTCCAAAAAGCCTGTGTGCCGAGTATATAGGCAACAGGCTCACCCTGTTGGCGTCGTTTCAGATAGCCTGTAAAGCGTTGAACCTGAGCAGGTGTCATCTCTTTTTCCGGCCAGGTCATCAAATAACTGGAAGGTTTTTCTAACACATGACAAAGAAAAATCTCGGTATCCAACCGTGGCGAATCACTGATCTCTTCAAGTTTTTTTGAACACACTAAGGCTTCAGTAATTCGCATCACAGTACTCCACCGTTTATTCTGACAGGGCTCCCAACAATTCTGCCTGATATTCATGCATCAGTGGGTTGATCACCTCTTCCAACTTCCCTTCCATAATCTCATCGAGTTTATAGAGTGTCAGATTAATGCGATGATCCGTCACTCGCCCTTGCGGGTAGTTATAGGTTCGGATGCGCTCTGATCGATCACCACTACCGACCAGGCTTTTACGTGTCGTTGCCTGCTCTGCTGCGTGTTTTTCCATCTCCGCCGCTTGTAAGCGCGATGCTAGCAACGCCATCGCCTTAGCACGGTTTTTATGTTGTGACCGTTCTTCCTGACACTCCACAACCACACCGGTCGGAATATGCGTCAGGCGGATAGCTGAGTCTGTTTTGTTAATGTGCTGACCACCCGCTCCCGAGGCACGATAAGTATCTATGCGCAGGTCAGACTTATTAATCTGGATTTTTTCGACATCATCCAATTCAGGCATCACCGCCACCGTACAGGCCGAGGTATGAATACGGCCTTGTGACTCAGTTTCAGGAACACGCTGAACACGATGTGCGCCGGACTCAAACTTCATCCGCGAATAAACATCCTGGCCAACAATGCGCGCAATCAGCTCTTTAAAGCCGCCATGCTCACCCTCATTACTACTGACCACCTCGATACGCCATCCCTGTGTTTCCGCAAACTTAGAATACATACGGAAAAGGTTGCCAGAGAAGATGGCCGCTTCATCACCACCGGTTCCGGCACGAATTTCAAGAAAAACGTTACTGCCATCATTCGGGTCTTTCGGTAGCAGATGTACCTGTAACTCCTCTTCAAGCTTAGCGATACGCGCTTGAGCGTCCGACCACTCTTCTTTAGCCATCTCGCGCATATCCGGATCGCTGTCATCCATCATCAACTGCGCTTCTTCAACATCATCTTGCGCCTGCTGGTAAGCCGCGTACGCCTGTACGACAGGCTCAAGTTCAGCGTACTCTTTGGAGTAATCACGGAATTTATTCTGGTCTGAAATAACACCCGCATCACTTAATAGCGCGGATAGCTCTTCAAAGCGATCTGCCAGCTTGTCCAGCTTGGCTTGTATAGACTCTTTCATGTATCAGTTTTCGTCCGAATCAGACAATTGGAAAAGTGTTTGCGCAACGTTAACAACGTCAGACTGACCTTCGGCGCTTGCTTTTCTAAGTTGAATTGTTGGGTGGTGTAGTACTTTATTGGTTAAACGTCGTGCCATCTGCGTCAGCACTTCTTCAGGATCTGTGCCTTTTTTCAATTGTTTCAGGGCAACTTCAACTTCTTGATCGCGTAACGACTCATAACGCCCCCGCAGCTGGGTCACTGTATCTACGGCATCCAGCGAACGTAACTGACGCATAAAATCGTGCGCACCCACGTCGATAATCGCCTCTGCTTCTTTTGCTGCACTTTCACGACTACGCTGATTCTCTTCAATCACTTCACGCAGATCATCAACGGTGTACAGATAAACATCATCCAGCTCTGCGACCTGTGATTCAATATCACGAGGCACTGCAATATCGACCATAAAAATAGGACGATGCTTACGTTTCTTTAACGCTTTCTCAACAGCACCTTTGCCTAAAATAGGCAACTGACTGGCCGTAGAAGAGATAATAATATCGGCATCAACCAGAGCATCAGGAATATCACCCAGCATAATCGCCTTGCCATTGAAGGCTTCTGCAACACTCAATGCACGACTGATGGTGCGATTAGCGACCGTAATTTGGCTAACACCGGCATTCACTAAATGCTGCGCTACCAACTCTATCGTTTCGCCTGCACCAATGAGCAGCGCCCGGCTATCTTTAAGGTCAGAGAAAATGTGCTGAGCCAGATTAACCGCTGCATACGCCACTGAAACAGGGTTTTCTCCAATAGCGGTATCTGTACGAACTTTTTTGGCCACTGAAAAGGTTTGTTGAAACAAACGACCTAATTCAGCACCGACAAAACCATGCTCCTGAGAAACAGAGTAAGCCGATTTAAGCTGACCCAGGATTTGAGGTTCACCCAAGACTAAGGAGTCAAGACCACTGGCAACCCGCATCATATGCTTTGCTGCAGATTCATCCCAGTGAGTATAAGCACAGGCCTCAAGCTCACTCAACTCAAGATCATGATACTTACCCAGCCATTCCAGCACAGAACGAGTCCCCGGCAACTCCGTCGAACAATACAGCTCTGTCCGATTACAGGTAGACAAGATGGCAATTTCTTTTAGCTGCGCAAATCCATGCGCTTGCCGCAAGGCATCCGCCAGTTTATCCGGACTAAATGCCACCCGTTCACGAACAGAGACAGACGCCGTTTTATGATTTATGCCTAAAGCAAGAAGAGACATGGATCGATTAACTACACCAGACAATCTATAAGCGCGCAATGATACACCGGTTTAGCCTAAAACATAAATTTCCTAAGGTTGAAAATGCATTAATGGAACCAATTAAGGCGCTATTACACTAACCTGAGTATGCTTTGGCGATGACAAGGCCTATCAATCTCTACTATAGTGGCATTAGTCAGTAGTACATTAACTTTGGATCGATCATATATCGTGCTAAAAAAAATATTCTGCTTAATGGTTTTCAGTACAGGAATACTGACGGGCTGCAGCTTAACTCCGGTTTCAAAAGAAACCAATGCACCCAGCCCGCCATGGGAGAGCACTTATCAGAAAGGCGAGCTTAACGGTGAGTCACTTTATGATTTATTGATTGCTGAGCTGGCAGGCCATCAACAGCAATATGATCTTTCTCTTGAAAAATACCTGAAGCAAGCTGAACTCACTGGAGACCCGGGGGTTATCCGACGCGCTGCACGCATAGCACAGTTTACAAAAAATTCGGTAGCACTCGAAAAAGCAGCCAGAATCTGGGTCAAACACGAGCCAGAAAGCAATGAACCGCAAACATTACTGGTGGGAATGTTACTTCAGCAAGGTAAATTTTCAACAGCCCTCCCGTTTATTGAAAAAGCACTCATTACCGATAGTCATCCGATTTTGGCTTTGCTGAATAGTCGCGCTTCAAAAATGTCTCCATCCGATGCACAGGCATACCTGGATGTTCTCAACAAACAAAGCAAAGTCACACCCAACAACGCTGAGTTATGGTTAACACGAGGGATCTTCGAACGGCACTTACAGAATAATGAAGCTGCATTGAGAAATTTTAACAATGCTATTCGATACGACCCAGAAGCCGAAGCGGCGTTCGTACAAAAAGCAGATCTACTCAAAGATACGGGGCGATTCAAAGAAGCACTCGCCGTTATCGCTCAATGGCTAAAAAAAGATCCTGACAATAAACAATTAACCATTCTACACGTTCAGACACTGTATAAAGCCAACTCCCCTTCTGCGGCAGTTAAGCTAAGCCAGCAACTGATCTCTGATCACAGCAGCGACAACCAACTACACCTCTATCTTGCATTACTCGCATTAGACTTCAATCGTCTGGATGACAGCAAACGCATGCTAAAAGCTATTTTTGCACACACCCGGGATAACTCCCTGAATTTTTACCTGGGCCTGATTGAAGAACAGCAAAACAACCCCGAACAAGCAATACATCATTACCTGCAAGTTGATCGCGGCAATAACGTTTTACAGTCGTACAACCGCAGTTTGGCACTATTAACCGCCGCAAAGAATGAGCCACTCGTCAACAACATCATGGAAGATGCGGTCAACAAGCACGCAGCTCTTGCACCCGATTTAATTAACTTGCATGCGGACTGGTTAAGAAGCTTTGGGTTTAGCGACCAGGCCATCAGCCGTCTGGATGATGGCATCTCAGCCTACCCTGAACATATAAATTTACGCTACTCCCGTGCAATGATGCGCCCACAGGAAGAGTTCCCTCAATCTGAAACCGACTTCCGTTTCATTTTAGAGAAAGAGCCTGACAACGCCATGGCGCTGAATGCACTGGGCTACACACTGTCGCTGTATACTGATCGCTATGATGAAGCCTATGAACTCCTCAGAAAAGCGATTGAAATAAAACCTGATGACCCCGCCATTATGGACTCAATAGGCTGGGTACTATTCAAACTACAACGACCTGAAGAAGCGCTCGTTTTTTTGAAAAAAGCCTTCCGGATCTACCCGGATGCTGAAGTAGGCAGTCATCTTATTTCCGTATTGGTTGTATTGAATCAACGGCTGAAAGCACAGCAAATCTTCACTGAACTTTCCAAAAAATTCCCGGATAATCCACATATACTGGATGCCGAAAAAGCACTGAACGAGCCTTTATGAAAAAAATAATTCTGCTGTTTTTTATCCCTTTTTTTATGTCCGCCTGTAGCCTAATACCACGTGGAGAAACCCCCGCACCCACCCCCACGATCACCTCCAGCTGGGAAGAACATCAGCTAACCGTCAGCCAAATGACCCGCTGGATCGCGACCGGAAAAATTGGCATTCGCACTCAGGATGACTCGCAATCCGCCTCCTTATTCTGGCAACAAGATCAGCAGGCGTACGAAATCAGTCTAAAAGGTCCTCTCGGCCAGGGCGGCGCCACCATCACAGGTGAACAATACTCCGCCACCCTAGAAATACCCGGAGAACAACCCATTGCAGCGGGATCGCCTGAAGAGTTGCTAAATCTGCGTCTTGGCTGGGAAATTCCAGTAAAAGATGCACAATACTGGATAAAAGGCATCCCTGCGCCGGACAGTGAATACGACTCCGTTTTGTATGAAAACCGCTTAGCCAGACTGACCCAGCAGGGTTGGGAAATTGAATATCAAAATTATATAGAAACGGACAACATCAGCCTGCCAGGAAAACTAACGTTAAGCAGAGAATCGCTGAAACTGACGCTACTTATCAGCAACTGGCGAAAAATTGATTAAAAAGAGCACAATTTTCATTTTTACTTGACCATTTAGGCGGTTTTTAAGAGAATAGCGCCCTCTTTTTGAGGGGAATAACCTCCAGATGAATATACTGGGGTATCGCCAAGTGGTAAGGCACTGGATTCTGATTCCAGCATCCGCAGGTTCGAATCCTGCTACCCCAGCCAGTAATCACTGATGAGCTCCCACTCAACATGAATTCCAATGATGAAAAGTCCGAAAAGGTGCACTCCATGTCTGAAATGATGGTTTTCACTGGCAATGCTAACCCAGAGCTTGCGCTCAAAGTTGTCGAGAGACTCGATATACCGATGGGAAAAGCACACGTTGCTCGCTTTAGCGACGGTGAAGTCAGTGTCGAAATCCAGGAAAATGTCCGCGGTAGAGATGTTTTTATTATTCAATCTACCTGCGCACCGACCAACGACAACCTCATGGAATTGATTGTCCTGGCAGATGCGCTACGTCGTGCATCGGCTGCCCGTATCACGGCTGTTGTACCTTATTTCGGTTACGCACGACAGGATCGTCGTCCGCGTTCAGCACGTGTTGCCATTACCGCTAAAGTTGTCGCCGATATGATGACAACGATCGGAGTAGATCGCGTACTAACCGTTGATTTACATGCGGATCAGATCCAGGGGTTTTTCTCCGTTCCTGTTGATAACGTCTACGGTTCTCCTGTTCTACTGGATGATATCGTCGATCAACAGTACGAAAACCCAATGGTAGTTTCACCAGATGTGGGCGGTGTGGTTCGTGCACGCGCTGTTGCCAAGCAACTGGATTGTGATCTGGCCATCATTGACAAACGCCGCGAGCGTGCCAATGAATCTCAGGTGATGAACATCATCGGTGATGTCGAAGGCCGCACCTGTATTCTGGTTGATGATATGTGTGATACAGCCGGCACACTCTGCAAAGCCGCACAAGCTCTTAAAGAGAACGGTGCTGCACGCGTCATCGCTTACGCTACGCATGCCGTATTGTCTGGCCCTGCCATTAACAATATTACCAACTCTATGCTGGATGAGCTGGTTGTCACTGACACCATTCCTCTATCAAAAGATGCGCAGCAGTGCAGCAAAATCCGTCAGCTGACGTTAGCACCCTTACTAGCTGAAGCCGTTCGACGTGTTTGCAACGAAGAATCTATCAGCGCCATGTTCCGTTAAAAAGAGACCGTTAATAGCGAGATCGTTAACGAACATAGTCTGAAAAGAAACCCGCTACCGGGTATACGAAGTCCTGAAAAGGACTATTAAAAATCACTTCAGGGCCCTGGTCGCGCGGCTCTGAAGGTAGTTTATTTATAGGTAAATAAAATGTCTCATTTTGTAGTTGAAGCTGTAGCTCGTGAAGATCAGGGGAAAGGTGCGAGCCGCCGCCTGCGTCACGAAGGTCTGGTACCAGGCGTTGTATATGGCGGTGAAACACCTGCTTCTATCTCCATGATCAACAAAGATTTAACAAAGCTGATTTCTGATGAATCATTCTTCTCTTCAATCCTGACACTAAAGATTGACGGAAAAGAAGAAAAAGTGATCATCAAAGATCTGCAGCGCCACCCTGCTAAGTCAGTCATCATGCACGCTGATTTCCAGCGCATTGATAAAGACAGCAAGATCAAAATCACCGTGCCTATTAAATTTGTAAACTTTGCACAATCGGCAGCGTCTAAAGCTTCTGCAAAATTTGCAGTTGAAAGCAATGTTGTTGAGATTCTTTGCTTGCCAGCAGACCTGCCAGAAGCTCTGAACGTAGATCTTTCTGGTGTTGAAATTGCACAGACTCTTCACTTGTCTGACATTTCTTTGCCAGCAGGTATCGAAATTGCTGCTCTGCGTCGTGGCGAAGACCATAACCAAGGTATCGGTTATGTTTACTCTCCACGCGGTGCTAAAGCAGACTAAAACGCTCCAGGACATCATCACCGGCATGAAAGACACAATACAGCTCATTGTTGGCCTCGGTAATCCGGGCGCCCAATATGCTAAAACCCGTCATAATGCTGGTGCAGAGTTTGTCGAGCAGCTTGCTGCCCGACAACTCACTTCCCTACAAGCCGATAAAAAATTTTTCGGCTTGTACGGGAAGATTATTCTGAACCACCAGACCGTTCACCTGCTGATCCCCATGACTTTTATGAATCTCAGCGGGCAGGCAGTTTCAGCACTCGCCAACTTCTATAAAATTCCTCCTGAAAATATCCTTGTCGCTCATGACGAACTAGACCTGCCACCCGGCACAGCCCGCTTAAAATTAGGCGGCGGCCACGGTGGGCATAACGGCTTACGAGATATCATCAGCAAGTTAGGTAATAACAAGAACTTCTATCGACTGCGCCTTGGCATCGGGCACCCCGGACACGCCAGCGCCGTTGCAGATTTTGTACTCAGCAAAGCACCCATCAGCGAACGCGATAAGACTCAGGCAGCCATTGATGAATCAATGCGCTATCTTCCTGAAGCGATCAGCGGTGATTGGGCAAAAGCCATGAATAAACTCCACAGCTTTAAAGGCTAACGAAAGGTAATACACTATGGGTTTTAAATGCGGAATCGTTGGCCTGCCTAACGTAGGCAAATCAACACTTTTTAACGCGCTCACCAAAGCAGGCATTGATGCGGCAAACTTCCCATTCTGCACCATCGAACCCAACTCAGGCGTTGTTCCTATGCCTGACTACCGTCTTGACCGCCTTGCAGAGATCGTCAAACCAGAACGCGTCTTGCCAACCACCATGGAATTTGTAGACATTGCCGGCCTGGTTGCCGGAGCATCCAAAGGCGAAGGGCTAGGCAATAAATTTCTCGCCAACATTCGTGAAACAGATGCTATCGCACATGTGGTTCGCTGCTTTGATAATGACAACGTTATCCATGTTGCCAACAAAATAGATCCTATTGCCGATATTGAAATCATCAACATGGAACTGGCCTTAGCAGATCTTGACTCAGTCGAGAAACAGCTCTTTAAAGTACAAAAACAAGCGAAAGGCGGCGATAAAGATGCGATTAAAGCCAAAGAGTTACTGGAACGCCTCAAACCTCATCTTGAAGAGGGACTCTCAGCTCGCGCATTAACCTTCAGCCCCGAAGACCTTAAAATCATCAAGAGCTTCCACCTGATCAGCATCAAGCCGATGATGTATATCGCCAATGTTGATGAAGACGGCTTTGAAAACAACCCGCATCTGGATAAAGTCGTCGAATTCGCCACAGCCGAAGGCGCTCAGGTCGTTGCCATCTGCAATAAACTCGAAGCTGAAATCGCCGAGCTTGATGACGATGAGAAAAATGAGTTTCTCCAGGACCTTGGAATGGAAGAAGCCGGACTGGATCGCCTCATACGCGCAGGCTACGAACTCTTAGGCCTACAGACTTACTTCACTGCTGGCGTAAAAGAAGTACGCGCCTGGACTGTTTCGATCGGAGCTACCGCGCCACAAGGTGCCGGGGTTATCCACACGGACTTTGAAAAGGGCTTTATTCGCGCCGAAGTCATTAGTTATGAGCACTTTATCGAGTTCAAAGGCGAACAAGGTGCCAAAGATGCTGGAAAGTGGCGCCTGGAAGGCAAAGATTATCTATTAAAAGATGGTGACGTAGTCCACTTCCGTTTCAACGTTTAGGCCTATTCCTTTCAGGCACTAATCGTTACGCCATCCCGACCACTAAAAAGCCGACATATCCGTCGGCTTTTTCATATAAATCAACGCTATTTTAATTTTTTTACATTTTACGTGTTGACACAATTTAGAAAAAATAGAATAATGCGCGCCTCGAATGACTACGGCGATGTAGCTCAGTTGGTTAGAGCAACGCATTCATAATGCGTGGGTCGCAGGTTCAAATCCCGCCATCGCCACCATTCGAAGAGATACAGGGGTATAGCCAAGCGGTAAGGCAACGGGTTTTGATCCCGTCATGCGTAGGTTCAAATCCTGCTACCCCTGCCATTTCTCTAGTGGATCTTTAGATTCATATCCTTTTACAGGGGTATCGCCAAGCGGTAAGGCACTGGATTCTGATTCCAGCATGCGTAGGTTCAAATCCTTCTACCCCTGCCATTTTCTCCCTCTTTTTCCTGACAGACCATAGCAAACCAGCTAAACTTTGGTGTATATATTTATGCCGTAATCAGCTATGGATTTAAGGAAGCATTGGATGAAAGAGGCGGTCACCACATCAGACGCTCTGCTACAGCGATTATCTGATCAACGCAGACAGCGTCTTCGTAAAAATGTCCAAATTCTTTTTTTAGGTCTTAGAGCAGAAGAAACTGACCCGATTATCTCCTTACTACGCGGCGCAAGGCTTGCCCCACGCGGCAGACAATTAAACACAGAAACTGAATTCATTGAAGCACTTAGCGAACGCTCCTGGGATCTGATTATATGCACCTCTGAGCGCGAAGACTTTGCCATCAAACAAGCAATACAACACCTCAAACGCTTTGACAAAGATATTCCTGTCATACAACTAGTGCCGCATTCCGACAGCCAGCTATTACTGCAAGGTTTAAAAGCAAACATGCAGGCGGTTGTTCCACTGGATGAGAAAGAACTTCTTCTCATAACTATTCGCAGAGAGCTGGAGCATCTGGAAAATCGTAGACGCATGCGTCAGGTAGAATCACAATTAACGGAAGCAGAGAAACGCGGCCGCTTATTAATGGAGCGCTCTACGCTAGCTATCGCCTACTTTGATGCAGAACGCTTATTACTCGCTAATAATGCATTTGCTCTGCTCTTTGGATATGACAACCCTGAAAAACTTGAAGGGAAATTGATAGATCAGTTTGTTGTTCCACAAGATAGCAATGAGCTGTATGAACAGGTTCGTTATTTTGCAGAAGAAAACTTAAAAGAGCTTATTTTCCAGCTCATCGGCCGCCGAGCTGACGACTCTAACTTTAATGCACATATAGAACTACAAGAGAGCCGCATCAACAATAAACCATGCGTACAGATCATCGTACGAGCCGAAAGCGCTCAGCACAGTAAAAAATCCTTTAGCGAACACGACCCAATTACCGGACTGCATAATGCCGACTTTTTCCAACGACGCCTTGACGAGGCAATACAAGCAGCGTTACCCGGTGGGCATGATTGTCACCTGTTTTATATTTGCTTAAACAATCACTCTAAAATCCGTGCAGAGCATGGCAACGACAGCTGCGACCATATTGTTCGCGACTTGGCAGACCTACTCAAAAAGACCATCAATCCAGTACACACTAAAGCAAGACTCTCAGAAGATAGCTTCAGTGTGATATTTCAAGACCCCAGCCCAGACAAAGCGTCAAAGGTCGCGGAACAGCTCTGTAACGCCATCAGGGAACATACTTCCACTATCAGCGGCCTAAGGCTCTCTCCGACCTGCTCCATCGGTGTTACGACTATTACCGACACCTCACCAGGAACAATCGAGTTAATTGAACGCGCCAAGAAAGCAGCCGAAAGCACCGCAGACAATAATCACTATCGGTTCTACATCCCCGACACCCCCCCCATCGAAGCAGACAGCACGGACGTAGTCAGCGCACTAAAAGCAGCTGTGCAGAGTCAAGACTTCAAATTGCTGTTTCAGCCCATCGTACCGCTCTCATACAGCAGCCAACTCAGTCACTATGAAGCGCTACTACGATTACTCGACAAAAAACAAAATGAACTATCACCAGCCACCTTCTTAGATACCGTGGAAATTATCCAGCTCAGCAACACAATGGATCGTTGGGTCATACAAAAGTGCATCAGCCATTTACGGGAAGAATTAAACAAGGGCAATAAACACCGCCTGTTCATTAACGTCACCAAAAAAACCTGGGGAGACCCAGAGATACTAAACTGGCTTGCAGAGCAGCTAAGAGAGTTTCGTATTCCGGCAGATCACCTGGTGTTCCAGATCAGCGAGAGCGACTGTTCCAGCCATTTAGCCAGCGCTCAGGCCTTCTCTGCCGGTCTAAAGAAACTACACTGCCTGATTTGCATTAAGCATTACGGCTGCTCCAGTAACGCCCATCAGGTACTTCGGCAAATTAATGCAGATTACGTCAAATTGGATGGCTCGTTTGTTCAGGAGTTAGCGACAACCAACGCACTTGATTCCACATTTGAGACAATGACAGAAGCATTAAAATCACAAGGCAAGATCACTATCGCGCCTCTGGTAGAAGACCCTAAAGTAATGAGCCGTTTGTGGAAGTCAGGCGTTGGCCTGATACAGGGCTACTATCTACAGCCGCCGCGAGACAAAATGGATTACGACTTTTTCGAAGGACAATAACAAAGCTAATAGACAATAAAAAATGCCAGCGTACTATCTATCACTAGATGCTTGCTGGCATTCTTTAAACGCTGAGAACGATCAGGTTAACGAATCACGATCCCTAAAGCCTATCAAATACAAGATACCATCCAGACCCAACGTAGAGATCGCTTGTTTAGCGCTCTGACGCACTAATGGCTTAGCTCTAAAGGCAATCCCCAGCCCGGCAATAGATAACATGGGCAGATCGTTTGCACCATCCCCTACCGCTATGGTTTGCTCAAGACGCACACCTTCGCGAGCGGCAATCTCTCTCAGCAGTTCTGCTTTTCGATCTCCGTTAACAATCTCGCCGACCACTTCACCCGTCACCACACCGTCACAGATATCCAGCTGATTCGCATAAACATAATCGAAGCCCAGTTGCTTTTGCAGTTTTTCTGCAAAATAGGTAAAGCCACCTGAAAGAATAGCCGTTTTAAAGCCCAGCATTTTCAGGTGTGAAACAAGATCCTCGGCCCCTTCTGTTAAAGGTAAGCGCTGTGCAACCGATTCGAGCACACTGGCATCCAGCCCCTTGAGCAACGCTACCCGACGACGAAAGCTTTCATTAAAATCAAGCTCTCCACGCATCGCCGCTTCGGTAATTTCAATGACCTGATCACCCACACCGGCTTCTTTAGCCAGCTCGTCTATTACTTCCGCTTCAATCAAGGTCGAATCCATATCAAACACCACTAAGCGGCGATTTCTACGAAATATATTGTCTTCCTGAAACGCAATATCGACATCCAGCTCGCTAGCCGTACGAAGAAACTCTTTTTGTAATAAAGCAATATCCGCTGTTTCTCCACGAACAGAAAACTCAACACAAGCTTTCGCTTTTTCCGGCACTTCACTCTGTAACGATAAACGCCCGGAGAGGCGGGTAATCTTGTCAATATTGAGCCCGTGCTGCGCCGCTACATCTGCTACTGTCGCAATATGTGCCGCAGTAATTTTACGTGCAAGCAACGTAATAATATGACGGGCCTTACCCTGCCCCGTCACCCACTGCTCATACTCTTCTTCACCAATAGGCTGAAAGCGCACTTTCATATCCATCTCATGCGCTTTAAATAAAAGATCACGCAAAATAGGAGAAGACTCTGCAACCTGAGGCACTTCAATCAAAATACCTAAAGACAAAGTATTGTGAATGACCGCCTGACCAATATCCAGAATATTGACCCGAAAGCCAGCAAGTATCGACGTTATTGTAGACGTAACACCTGGCTTATCTTCACCAGATATCGTTAACAGGATTATCTCTTTCATTAAATCTTCCAGTTCAACTTAACTACACATTATTACAATGCATCATTGGCGGATTATACCAAAGGAAACCCACCATAAACCTCTTGCTAACTTCTGATTACTTAGCTCATGTTGATTTTTTAGTTTTTTTCGAACGCCGCTTCTGAGCTTTCTTACTTTTCCCGGCGCCGCCTTTAGAAAGCGCAGCCAACTCCCTCTCAGCTGCCGACATATGCGCTTTTTTATGTGCAGAGCCCTGATGCCCACTCTTCGCTTTGGTGCCAGCCTTAGCTTTAAATTTAGATGGACCACGACCGCTACGTTCTTTTGATTTAGGGCGGTCTCCTGCAGGACCGATTTTACCTTCAGCCAATAATTGCCGCTGGCTTACTTTCGCCTTAACTTCTTGACCACTATTCAGGATCCCGATCAACTCAAAGTCTATTTTTCGATCATCCAGATCAACTCTGGCGACCTGTACACGCAAGCGATCACCTAGCTTAAACACTTTGCGGGTACGCTCGCCTACCAGTCTTTGTTTGGGCGCATCAAAGTGATAATAGTCACTAGGCAAGCCGGTGATATGTATCAAGCCTTCGATATAAACAGATTCCAATTCAATGAAAAGCCCGAAGCCGGTCACTGCCGAGACGACACCGTCGTACTCATGCCCCACCTGATCCTGCATGAACTCGCATTTCAGCCATGCCTCTACATCACGGGTCGCATCATCCGCACGCCGCTCTGTCATTGAACAGTGCTCACCCAGCTGCACGACTTGCTCCGTGGTGTAACGGTAACGGAAATCGCTGTTCAGAGAAAAATCTTCCGGGCGACGAATCGTGCGGACTTGAGAATCAGAATGAATCAAGGCACGAATAGCCCGATGCACCAACAAATCAGGATAACGCCGAATCGGTGACGTGAAATGTGTATAGGCAGGATAGGCTAAACCAAAATGCCCATGATTCTCAGGACTATAAACAGCCTGCGCCATAGAACGCAGCATCATAGTTTGAATTACATGTCGGTCGGGACGCTCTTCAATCCACTCTGCCAACTGCTGATAATCTTTAGGATCCGGCTCATCGCCGCCGCCCAAGTTAAGCCCCAGCTCTCCTAAGTAGGCTCTCAGGCTTTCTAAACGCCCTGTTTTAGGGCCATCATGCACTCGATAAAGCGTTGGCATATCAGCACTACTGAGAAAGCGAGCTGTGGCTACATTGGCACACAACATACACTCTTCGATCAGCTTATGTGCATCATTACGTACCACAGGAATGATCTGCTCAATTTTTCTTTGCGGACCAAAAATCATACGGCTTTCAGTCGTGTCGAAATCAATCGCGCCTCTTTTGACTCTCGCTGCTCTCAACGCGAAATATAATGAATACAAATGCTCAAGATGCGGCACTACATGTGAGTACTCACTACGCAAAGAAGCGCCATCATCTGATTCAGGCTCCATCAACATAGCGCCTACTTTTGTATAGGTCAGCCTTGCCTTAGAGTTGATAACCGCTTCATAAAACTGGTAACCAGAAAGCATCCCTGCTGCACTGATCGTCATCTCACAGACCATCGCTAAACGATCTGTATTCGGATTTAACGAGCACAAGCCATTCGATAAGAGCTCAGGCAGCATAGGCACTACAAACTCAGGAAAATAGACCGAGTTTCCACGCTTATGCGCCTCCTGATCCAGCGCTGTAGCAGGCCGTACATACCAAGACACATCAGCAATAGCGACCCACAAACGCCATCCACCACTGGTTTTTTTCTCAGCATAAACAGCATCATCAAAGTCTCGGGCGTCTTCACCATCGATGGTGACAAAGGGCAGGTGGCGTAAATCAACACGATTCAGCTTTGCCGACTCTTCAACTTCTGGCGTTAAGTCGCCAATCTCTTGATGAATCGCATCAGGCCATTCATTAGGTATGTCGTAATTATGAATGGCGACCTGAATCTCCATACCGGCAGCCATGTGATCGCCCAATACTTCAATAACACGACCCTGCGGCATATTTCGCTTACCCGGCTGCTGAGTCAGCTCAATCACGACCAGCTGATCATCCTCATATACCAAAGTACTCTCGGGATCAGCAAGCACCATCACCTGCTGTGTTATACGCTGATTCTCCGGCCGCAGATGCCCGAAACCAGCCGATCCTTTAAAGCGACCAACGAGCTTACGCGTGCAATGCTCAAGCACTTCTACAATTTTACCTTCACGTCGCCCTTTATGATCAACGCCAATCTCTTGCACCACTACACGGTCACCATCAAAAACCTGGCGCATCTGTCGTGGACTGATAAACAAGTCATTACCGCCCTCATCCGGCTTCACAAAACCAAAGCCGTCACGATGACCAATCACCCGCCCGGAGATAAGGTCCATTTTCTTAATCAGACCAAACTCATTCTTACGATTGCTCATCAACTGACCATCGCGACACATCGCTTTAAGTCGCCGGGACACCGCTTCTACTGCGTCCTCATCAGCAACCTTTAGCTCAGCACATAGCCTGCCATGGCTGATCGGAGCCCCCCAGTTCAGCAAAAAATCAAGAATATACTCACGGCTCGGTACCGGATTCTGGTATTTATCAGCTTCTCGCTGAGCTTCTGGATCATTTTGGGTCCAATCTTTACTCATGATTTTCCATCCAATAGAACAACTATTTTTAATAGTATCTCGCATAAACAAACAGGCCGGCAAGATGCCGGCCTGTGCTTTACTAATTTATGGAAGCTCGTCTATCGCTTCCTGATCATCTTTTGGTGGTGGCATTAAGTCTTCTTTACAGATGCCCATCATGATGAGCGCATTTGCTGCCACATAAATAGAAGAATACGTACCCACAGCCACCCCTACCAATAGCGCAATCGCAAACCCATGGATCATCTCGCCGCCAAACACTGCCAATGCAACAAGCACCAGTAAGGTGGTAAGCGAGGTCATCAAAGTTCTGCTCAACGTCTGGCTCAGAGAGACGTTCATGATTTCCATTGAGGTTTCTGTACGTAGCTTTCTGAAATTCTCTCGGATCCTATCTGCGACAACAATGGTATCGTTCAAAGAATAACCAATAACAGCCAGCACCGCTGCCAGCACTGTCAGATCAAACTCAATTTGAAACAGAGAAAAGAAGCCGACAACGATCAAGACATCATGCGCCAGTGCAACCACAGCACCCACAGAAAATTTGAACTGAAAGCGAAATGAAACATAAACCATGATCATAAACAAAGCGAGTAACAAGCCTAATCCGCCTTGCTCTCGCAGCTCTTCACCGACCTGAGCACCCACAAACTCGTTACGACGCAGCTCAATCGTCTGGCTTTCCCCTTGCTGAAGCGCCGCCAGTACTTTATCACCCAACTTAGGGTCGTGATCAGCACCTAAGCGAATCAGAATATCAGTTGAGGCCCCAAAGGTTTGTACCACGGCACCATCAAAACCAGCCATTTGCAATTGCTGGCGAATATTATTCAGATCAACTTCTCGCTCATACCCCACTTCAACCAAACTACCACCGGTGAAGTCCAGCCCGAAATTCAGACCACGAACTGCCATCGAGCCAATTGAGACAAGCAATAAAATCACAGAAAAAATTGTGGCCAGCTTACGCAAACCCATGAAGTTATAAACTTTTACATGTGCAGACATTTTAATTACCTCAGATCGACAGCGACTTAAGCTGACGGCTACCATAGGTTAAGTTCACTAACGCTCGCGTCACCAGAATCGCGGTAAACATTGAGGTCAAAATACCTACCGACAGTGTAATCGCAAACCCTTTGACCGGCCCGGTACCCATCGCAAACAAAATTACGGCAGCTAACAGAGTAGTAATATTGGCATCAAGAATAGTGGTAAATGCACGTTCAAAACCTGCATTGATCGCCGATTGCGGAGGCAATCCATTTTTCAGCTCTTCTTTAATTCGCGCAAATATGAGGACGTTAGCATCAACCGCCATACCCACGGTTAATACAATGCCCGCAATACCCGGTAACGTCAGCGTTGCCGATAGCAAAGACATGACCGCAACCAGTAATACCAGGTTAATACACAAGGCAATATTCGCCAGCAAACCAAAGACACGATATACCACCAGCATAAAGAGCAGCACTAAAGCAAAACCGATCTGCACGGAAGTAACACCCTGTTGAATATTTTCAGCACCCAGGCTTGGTCCAATCGTGCGCTCTTCAACAAAGTATACCGGAGCCGCTAAAGCACCAGCACGGAGCAACAGCGCCAGCTCAGACGATTCGCCTCCGCCATCAAGGCCAGTAATACGGAATGAGGAACCCAGTACAGACTGAATCGTCGCCAGTGAAATAATCTTTTTCTCGATATAGGGGATTCGCCTTTCAACCTGCTCACCCTCTATGGTTTCAACTAAGGTGCGCGCTTTATGTTCAACAAAAAGAACCGCCATACGACGCTTCACAGCATTACGCGTGGTACGCCCCATCAGCTGACCACCTTTACTATCCAGCGTAATGGAGACCTGAGGCTGACCATTTTCATCAAATGTGGACTGTGCATTTGAGACGCTTGAGCCGGTAATAATAATATCTCTTTCCAGCACAGCATTTCGGCCCGGCTCATTACGGAACTCATAGGTTTCGGTCAAAGCACGGCTGACATCTGATTTTGCCTCAAGCCTGAACTCAAGATTCGCAGTCTTACCGATAATACGCTTTGCCGCAGCCGCATCTTGCACACCCGGCAGCTGAACGACGATACGATTACGCCCCTGACGCTGCACCAATGGCTCTGCAACACCCAGCTCGTTAACACGATTACGCAAAGTTGTCAGGTTCTGTTTGATTGCATAATCTTCAATAGCACGGGTTGTCTGCTCAGTCAGCGTGATTACCAGAAAATGACCATTTTCGTTCTCGTCTGTCTGGTACAAGAACTCATTGTAGTCTTTACGGAGTAACGCCAGCGCAGCGTCTCTAATTTCTGCGTCGGCAAACTTCACTTCCAAACTACCATCTTCACGATGGTCCACCGAACGATAGCGCAGCTTCCCTTCGCGAAGCTTCACTTTAATTTCTGAAACGTAAACATCAAGACGCTGCGCAACAGCCGTCGCCATGTCAACTTCCAGCAAGAAATGCACACCACCACGCAGATCAAGCCCAAGTTTCATCGGGCCAGCACCCAGAGACTCCAGCCATTCCGGGGTCGTGGCTGCCAAATTAAGTGCAACTACATAGTTGTCACCTGCAACCGCGCTAATTATCTGCTTAGCTCGCAGCTGGGCTTCACCATCTGCAAAACGAATCAAGCCACTATTATTAATCAGCTCAACTTCTTTATACGCGACACCTTCGCGTTTCAAAGCAGAGACAACGGTATCCATCAGCGGTTGATCTACCTGATGAATGTCACGATTACCTGACAGCTGCACAGCATAATCTTCAGGATACAGATTGGGGGATGCGTACAACGCGCCAATCAGCAGTACAAAGATGATAAGTAGATTTTTCCACAGTGGGTAGCGGTTGAGCATGGTGCCCGTTCCTTGTATACAAACGAAAACGCCACTAAGAAGAGTGGCGTTTCAAACAAACAGAAGTATTAGATACTTTTCAGAGTGCCTTTCGGCAGTACAGCTGCAACATGTACTTTCTGGAAAGTAAGCTCAGTACCAGCACTTACTTCAAGAACTACATAGTCGTCATTCAGCTTAACAACTTTACCTAAGATACCACCAGCGGTTAACACTTCATCACCTTTGGCCAGATCATTGATCAGCGCTTTATGCTCTTTGGCGCGCTTAGCCTGCGGACGCCACATGAAGAAATAGAAAATTAAACCAAAGCCCAACAGAAAAATAATGTTGAAAAAACCCGGATCCATTTCTCCTGCAGCACCTGCTGCTTCAGCGTAAGCTGGGGAAATAAAGAAGCTCATTGCTACTCCTAACGTTATGAAATTAAAATTAATTTTCGGCCAACGGCGGCACTTCCATACCCCGATTGCTGTAAAACTCAGTTACAAAGTCGTCCAATTTACCCTGTTCAATAGCCGCACGCAAACCTGCCATCAATATCTGGTAATAACGCAGATTATGAATAGTATTTAGCTGCGCTCCCAAAATCTCATGGCACTTATCTAAGTGATGCAGATAGGCACGGCTGAAATTCTGACACGTATAGCAATCACACGTCTCATCCAATGGACGGGTATCTGTTTTATTGGAGGCATTTCTTAGTTTTACAACCCCCGTAGACACAAACAGATGAGCATTTCGTGCATTACGCGTGGGCATAACACAATCAAACATATCCACTCCGCGACGTACACCTTCCACCAGATCTTCCGGTTTACCGACACCCATCAGGTAGCGTGGTTTATCTTCAGGCATCTTGTGCGCCAGATGATCCAGCACTTTCACCATCTCATCTTTTGGCTCACCGACCGATAAGCCGCCAATGGCATAGCCATCAAAATCAATCTCGGTCAACCCAGCCAAGGATTCATCACGAAGATGCTCGTACATGCCACCCTGAATAATACCAAACAGCGCCGAAGGGCTATCACCATGCGCGTCTTTTGAACGCTTCGCCCAACGCAGCGACAAGCGCATCGATTTGGCCGCTTCCGTTTCGGTGGCCGGATAAGGAGTACATTCATCAAATATCATGACAACATCAGAACCCAGCTCACGCTGAACCTGCATCGAACGCTCTGGATCAATAAACACTTTAGAGCCATTTACCGGTGACTGGAAGGTCACACCCTGCTCGGTAATTTTGCGCATCTTACCCAGACTGAACACCTGAAAACCACCAGAGTCTGTCAAAATAGGTCCTTGCCACTGCATAAAATTATGCAGATCACCGTGCATCTGAATAATCTCAGTGCCCGGGCGCAGCATCAAATGGAACGTATTGCCCAAGATCATATGCGCACCAATTGCCTCGATATCTTTAGGCAACATCCCTTTCACCGTGCCATACGTACCAACCGGCATAAACGCAGGCGTTTCAACAACACCCCGCGGAAAGGTCATACGACCACGACGGGCTTTACCCTGTGTCGCGATCTTCTCAAATTTCATAAAGCAGCTACGGCTCACAAAGCCTCCGTTGGTTCTGTTTTACGACTGATGCACATAGCATCACCGTAACTAAAAAATCGATATCTCTCTTTAACTGCAACCGCATAAGCCTGCATCGTATGCGCGTACCCTGCAAAAGCACTCACCAACATCAACAGCGTTGACTCAGAGAGGTGAAAGTTAGTAATCAATATGTCGACACTTCTGAATTCATACCCTGGCGTAATAAAAATAGAACTATTACCAAAGAAAGGCTGGATCTCACCGTGTTGACTTGCACTCTCAAGCGAACGCACACTGGTTGTACCCACAGCAACAACCCGACCACCACGGGCGCGTGTGGCTTTAACCGCCTCACAAACCGATTCATCCACCTCGATATATTCGGCATGCATAATATGATCTTCGATACGCTCAACCTTCACCGGCTGAAACGTACCCGCACCTACATGCAAGGTCACAAAGGCTTTTTGAACACCTTTTTCATCCAGCTTAGCCAAAAGCGCCTCATCAAAATGCAAACCTGCAGTAGGCGCAGCAACAGCCCCCGGCTGCGAATTATATACAGTTTGGTAACGCTCTCTGTCTTCCAACTGATCTTCACGCTTCATATAAGGCGGCAGCGGCATATGACCATGCTGCTCCAACAGATCTAAAACCGTCGTCTCACCTGCAAACTCAAGCTCAAACAGATTCTCATGGCGTGCCAACATCGTCGCTTGCGCAGCGCCCTCGAGTATCAAGACCGTACCAGGTTTGGGTGATCGACTGGATCTGACATGCGCCAAAACACGATGCTGATCCAGAACTCGCTCCACCAGCACCTCAACCTTACCGCCGGAAGCCTTCTCACCAAACAAACGCGCAGGAATAACCCGGGTATTATTAAACACCACTAAATCGTCAGACGTTAATAGCTCCAGCACATCAGAAAAATGGCGATGCGCCAACTCACCCGAATTACCATCCAGACAAAGCAAACGACTCGCCGTACGCTGCGCAAGCGGAAAGCTGGCGATTAGCTCCTCAGGAAGCTCAAAATGAAAATCTTTTACCTGCATATCACTTCAAAAAAGCCGTTAAAGAGGCCGGTGATTGTACAGTAAAATTAATTTTTTTATCATCATTAAAAATATAGGGATTGACGTACGCTAAAAGCTGCCTATAATACGCCCACACTTTACGACAGTAGAGTAGTTTTATTGATGTGCCGGTGTGGTGAAATTGGTATACACGACGGATTCAAAATTCAAGACCTTTAGCAAAATTTTTACTGTAACGATTTGATTTTTATAGTAAAGTGCTAAAATAGAAAGAGCAAAACGGCATGTAGAGCCGTGTAGAGTTAAGTGATAAGCCGGTGTGGTGAAATTGGTATACACGACGGATTCAAAATCCGTTGCCGCAAGGCGTGGCGGTTCAAGTCCGCCCACCGGTACCACTTAACTAATTGATATATAAGAAGTTATTGAAAAATCGAGCGCTTAACAGCCCTCGATTTTTTTATGTCTACATTTTAGGTCTACATAGATAAAATTCTCTAAAGTAGGCCGAACTGCTCGACTACAGTCTCGTATTTGTAGGCATTTTGGTAGAGCATTTCCAGACTCGATCAATAACACCCCTCCATTCAGTAAACGCACACTATCTAAAATCCCGCAGTCTGTTTTGAGTGGTTCACTTTCAAAGGTTCATTTTGGCTATACCTTAAATGAACTAGGTATGATGCCGGCGCCACTGGATAAAGAACCGAAGCCCCTTGGGACTTTAGTAAAAGTCAGTATGACCCAATAGGATTACTTCCAACAGAAGAAAGACACGGCTTACACCCAAACAGCCAAATTCAGACGGGCGCTAAAAAAAGTACCCATCGATCCCTGGATTTATGTATTTATGAATAAACATCAACAACGCAATATTCCATTCCGCGCTCGGTTTGTGTAAATTCAATTCCCAAAGTTAGCTCTACAGGAAAGCTATGTTCTTTAAGCTTACTAAGTACTACTGAGTTCGTATCTATTCTTAAGTCAATAGTCTCAAAACCACCCATCCCATGAATGGTGTAATTAGCACTTGAATAACCTTCCATCTTTTTCAGGACATGAAGTGCTGCGAAGGTAAACTCTGCCTGTTTTTTCTTTGAGTACCCCGTTGGGCACTGTCAAGTTACCGGGATCGGATGAATTGAATGGTGATTTAGCTAGCTATTTCAAATTTTGGACACAACTCGCCCTACCCCATTCAACAAACGCTCGGTCACGGAATACTCTATAATTACTCGCTTTCATGGAATGGCGCCCGAGCCGAAATAGATTGTTAACCACAC
>JBLWXO010000015.1:0-77969 GCA_048267385.1 Neptunomonas sp.
CACGGGTACGTTCACCACTACTGATGAGCATCGACGCCGATCAGCAAGCAACCTATATGCAGGAACTGTTTGGCCCGATCAGCTTTGTAGTGAAAACCGACAGCACGGCACACTCAATCGCACTGGCAACGGACGCGGTTAAACAGCATGGCGCGATAACGCTGGGTTGTTATACGACGAACGACAGCGTACAAGAGCAGATCGAAGATGCTGCCTTAGACAGCGGTGTGGCGCTGAGCAGCAATCTGACGGGCGGCGTATTCGTCAACCAGAGTGCCGCATACAGTGACTTCCATGCAACCGGTTGCAATCCGGCTGCGAATGCTTGTTTATCGGATCTGGCGTATGTCGCTAATCGTTTCCGTGTGGTGCAGAGTCGCCGTCACGCCTAGTGGATGAGTCATCAAGCAGCGGCTGTTGGTGTCAATCGCTGGTATTAACAGTTGATGTAAGAATCGGGAAAGGGTTTTTGAAATGAGTTACGAAACTATTCTGGTAAAGATTGAAGAGGGTGTCGGGGTTATCACCCTGAACCGTCCTAAAGTGATGAATGCGCTGAATCAAACTTTGACTCGTGAAGTGGGTGAAGCGGTTGATGCGTTAGAAAATGCAGAAGAAGTAGGCTGTATTATCATCACCGGTGGTGACAAGGTGTTCGCCGCAGGTGCAGATATTAATGAGATGAAGGATCTGGATTTTCATCAGCTCTATATGGCTAACTTTCCCTATATTCAGCGCGACTGCTGGCGAGCAATCGATGAGGCGCGTAAGCCGATTATTGCGGCTGTTGCCGGTTTTGCATTGGGCGGTGGTTGTGAGATGGTCATGGCATGTGACTTTATTATAGCGGCAGAGTCTGCGAAGTTTGGTCAGCCGGAAGTGAGTATTGGTACTATTCCTGGTGCAGGTGGAACTCAGCGTTTAACTAAGGCTGTGGGCAAGGCTAAAGCGATGGAGATGTGTTTGAGCGGTCGTATGATGGATGCAGTTGAAGCTGAGCGTAGCGGATTAGTTTCTCGTATCGTTCCCGCAGATGAGCTTGCTGATACGGCCTTTAAAACAGCGCGTAAAATCGCATCCAACTCGCGTCCGGTTGTTTTTATGATCAAAGAGTCGGTCAATATGGCGGTGGATGCCTCGCTGCGTGATGGTCTGGCATTTGAACGACGTAACTTTGCATCTTCTTTTGCATTTGAGGATTGCAAAGAGGGTATGACTGCGTTTGCTGAAAAACGTAAGCCGGATTTCAAGCATCGTTAACGGAGATTGTTGCTCATGCTGAAAGGTAAAAGAGTCTGGATCACTGGCGCCAGTTCTGGTATTGGCGAAGCTACTGCGCGTCGTTTGGCGAGCGAGGATGTCTCTCTGGTGTTGAGTGCTCGCCGTGAAGATCGTTTGACGGCATTGGCTGATGAGCTGCGTTTGCTGGGTGTGACGGTAGATGTTGAGCCGGTTGATGTGTCTGATCGCGCCGGGATGTCAGCTGTTGGCGGAAAGCTGAGCGTTGCTGGCGGTGTTGATATTCTTATCAATAATGCCGGTACTATGCCAATTAGTCCGATATTAGCAGGACGGATTGATGAGTGGGAGCAGATGATAGATGTCAATATTAAAGGTGTGCTTTATGCGATCCATGCGGTTTATCCTGGCATGGCTGAGCGTAAGAATGGGCATATTGTAAATATCAGTTCTATCGCCGCCCGTCAGACTTATCCAAGTGCCGGCGTCTATGCCGGAACTAAGCATGCCGTTCGTGCTATTTCAGATACGCTGCGTAAAGAGGCTATTCGTTACGGTGTAAGGGTGACGGATATTCAGCCGGGAGCCGTAGCCACAGAGCTTCCTGATAGTATTCAGTATGAAAAAATTCGTGATGCGGTCAAAGCAAATATGTACGCGGAGGGGGCGGAGATCCTCAAGCCTGAAGATATTGCTAATGCTATTTTTTATGCAATAACCCAGCCTGATTATATCGATGTGAGTGAATTGCACATTCGCCCGGTTATTCAGGAAAGTTAATAGCAGTTGTCACTGCTAGTCTGCAAGGTGCACTATTAAAGGGGTGTAAGTGGGTACTAAGATACCTGCTTACGCCTTTTTTGTTTATTGCTTTACAATCTTTTGCTTTGAATATCTTTGTATTAAGCAGGCTTGTGTTATTGTTCGACGCTTATCAATGATAGCCTCTTATTATTTTGAACATGTGTTGCCAGTTTGGGTCATATAGATCTGGTAAGTGGTTTTTTAGACTTTAGGATAGCTATTGTGTATTCGTTACTTATTTTTGACTGGGATGGCACTGTGATTGATTCGACTGCACGGATTGTATCCAGTATGCAGTCGGCTGCCAGAGATCTGGATCTTAGGCATTTGCAGGATCATGAGGCCAGAGAAATTATTGGGCTGGGATTGCCGGAAGCCATACAGTCATTGTATCCGGGAATAAGTAGTGAGCTGTTGGCGCCGATGCGTGATCGCTATGTGTATCATTATATGGAAGGTGACACTACGCCTACGTCGTTATTTCCGGGTGTACAGAAAACGCTTGAGAGTCTCCACAAAAAAGGTTACCGACTGGCTGTCGCTACCGGTAAAAGTCGACACGGCCTTGATCGGGTTTTGGCAGAGACGGGGTTGGGTTGGTTATTTGAGGTTACCCGCTGTGCAGATGAGACTACATCTAAGCCGCACCCTCATATGCTGGAAGAGATTTTGGCAGAAAGCGGGGTCTCCACTGATAATGCGGTAATGATAGGTGATACAGAATTTGATCTGAAAATGGGTGCTCAGGCAGGTATGGACACTATCGCTGTGAGTTACGGTGCACACCATATAGATCGTTTGAAACAATATAACCCTGTTCTGGAAATGCATGCCTTTCCAGACTTGGAAGTATGGCTGGATTTAAAATCAGGAGAAAAGGCGTGAGTGAGAATCATTGGGATGAAGAAAAGGATGCGGCGTTGGATAAGACGTTAGAAAAAGCGGCCAGCAAGGGTGCGGGTAAGGAGTGGAAACTCATTGAAAAAATGCTCAATGGATTGTTTGTTGAGCAGCGCAGAGCGCGGCGTTGGGGGGTGTTCTTTAAAGTACTTACTTTTACGTACCTGATCGCCATTTTAGGTATTTATGTTGCTAATACATCTTTTACCGACGATCTGCCGGGGCATATAGGTGATCATACGGCTGTTATAGAGATTACCGGGCCAATCTCTGCGGATGAAGCCGCCAGTGCGGATAGCATTATCTGGTCTTTACGTGATGCCTTTAAGGCGAGTAATGCTAAGGCTGTGATTTTGCGTATTAATAGCCCTGGCGGGAGTCCGGTGCAATCTGGCTATGTTTATGATGAGATAAAGCGGCTACGTGTTTTATACCCTGATAAGCCGGTGTATGCCGTCATTATGGATATCGGAGCTTCTGGGGCCTACTATATAGCGGCTGCTGCAGATAAAATTTATGCAGATAAAGCCAGTCTTGTTGGTTCAATTGGTGTTGTATCAGGAGGTTTCGGTTTTGTAGAACTGATGGATAAGGTCGGTGTCGAGCGTCGCTCTATGACAGCGGGAGAGAATAAGGGTTTCCTCGATCCTTTTAGTCCGATGAAAGATAGCGATAAAATATTTTGGCAATCGGTTTTAGATACAACGCATAAACAGTTTATTGATCAGGTGAAAAAAGGGCGTGGTGATAGGCTGGTTGATGAGCCTGATTTGTTTACCGGATTGGTTTGGACGGGTGAGCAAGCGCTTGAGAAGGGTTTGGTGGATGGCTTGGGCAGCACCAGTTTCGTTGCTCGGGAAGTGGTTGGTCAGGAAAAACTGGTCGACTACTCTTCTAAAATGTCTCCATTAGATAAAGTGATTGAAAAATTCGGCGTCTCGTTTGGCAAGTCTCTGGCGGCTCAGCTGGGTTTGACGGGCGGCTATTTGCTTCGTTAGTTTTCTCTGAGTGACTGGAAGAATATAAAGGCCACATTGTTTCTACAGAAAGGGGCTATTTGCATAGCCCTTTTTTACATGTCTGGCTTTAGTGTTCTGAATAAGGACGTTATATTGCAGATATATTGCAGTGAGAAAGCATGCTGGTTAGGCGGATCAGAGGTAAGCCTATCAGTGCGTTAGGGTCATCGCCTTCAAGCTTTTCAAATAACACAATACCCAGTCCTTCCGATTTAAAACTGCCTGCGCAGTCCAGTGGGCTTTCCTTGTCTATGTAGTTTTCTATCATCTGTTTATTAAGCAAGCGAAAGTGAACATGAAAAGGAATGGTCTCTGTTTGTATGCTGTTGTTGGATGTATCTAATACCGTTAAACCTGTGAGAAAAGTGACCCGTTTGCCTGATGCCTGCTGTAGTTGTTGAATTGCATTTTCTCTGTTGCCTGGTTTTCCGATAATGTTTTCATTGATAACGGCAACTTGGTCGGAGCCTATAATGATAGCATCGGGGTATATGGTGGCGACGGCGCGCGCTTTTTCTTCAGCCAATCTCATCACCAGTTGTTGCGGTGTCTCTCCGGGAAGCGGGCTCTCGTCAATGTCCGGGCTATGGCAGCGATAAGGCAGTTGAAGCTTGTCTAAAAGAGTGCGGCGGTAGGGTGAGCTGGATGCTAAAACCAGTGGTTGCATGTTTCTTTTCCTGAAGGACTTATCTATTGATGTGCAAACGCGTAAAATAGTAGACGTTTTTAAGAACGAAACCTCATTTTCCTTTGACAGGAGGGCCGCTGGGCCCTAGAATTGCGCGCTTATGTCGTACGGTAACATACCGAAAATAGTTGATCCGCGAAAGCTTGCTGAGCGGGAAGTCCGAATTGCCGGTCAGGTCAGTGTAAAAGAGATGCCACGAGTAAGGTCCTATCTGTGTCAAGATGGTGACGTTGTTGATGTCGATCTTCTTTTTTCGCTGGATGAACGTAGGATTCGAATTATAACAGGTGATGCTAAAGGTCGTGTTCACATGACTTGTCAGCGTTGTCTGGAAGCGGTCGAAGTCGATGTCCAGGCTGAGTTCAATCTGGCTATCGCGTTCAATGAGGAGAAGGCAAAGCAACTGCCTCGCTATTATGATCCATTGATCGTTGAGGACGAAGAGATCGAACTATTGCACGTCATTGAAGAGGAGTTGATTCTCAGTCTGCCGTTAGTTCCATACCATGCAGATTGTAGTATTCAAACCCAATTCGGTGATGCGGATATGGCTGAAGAGCCAAAAAATGAAAAACCGAACCCGTTTAGAGTATTGGCCCAGCTCAAGGCTGATAAGTAATGATTTAGGAGTTAACTCACCATGGCAGTACAGAAAAGCAAAAAGTCTCGTTCACGTCGCGATATGCGTCGTTCTCACGATGCTTTGACTGGTCCTACATTATCTGTAGACGCAACGACAGGTGAAGTTCACCGTCGTCACCAGGTGACAGCTGACGGTTTCTACCGTGGCCGTCAGGTTGTAAATCAAGACAGCGAATAATATCGTTGTTGAATCGCGTCACTCTCTCGGTTGATGCGATGGGTGGGGACTTCGGTCCCCGCGTGATCCTCCCTGCATCTCTTTCTGCGTTAGAGCGTTACCCCTATCTTAAAATCTTACTGATCGGTGAAGTTGATCAGTTAGAGACTCTATTGTCCAAGCAGCGCGTTGCTGAATCTGTTATGTCCCGACTGGTGCTTGTTGCTGCCGGCGAATCAGTTGCTATGGATGAAAAGCCATCGTCGGCGATTCGGCATCGGCAGAACTCATCGATGGGTCTTGCGGTTAAAGCGGTGGCTGAAAAACAGGCGGATGCATGTGTTAGTGCAGGCAATACCGGTGCTTTGATGGCATTTGGACGTTTAACTCTGAAGATGCAGGCGGGCATTGACCGGCCGGCTATTATTGCTTCAGTACCTACCATGAATGGCCATTGCTATATGCTGGATCTGGGCGCTAACGTCGATAGCAGTGCGGCACACCTGCTGCAGTTTGCAATTATGGCAAGCGTTATGGTTGAAGCGGTGGACAATAAGCCCTGGCCTAGTGTGGGTTTGTTAAATGTCGGCGAGGAGATGATTAAAGGGAATGAGCAGGTCAGATTGGCTAATGACCTTATTCGCCAACAGGATGGGTTGAACTACATCGGTTATGTCGAAGGGAACGATGTATTTGCTGGTAAGGCGGATATCGTTGTATGTGATGGCTTCGTTGGCAATGTAACGCTGAAAAGCAGTGAGGGTTTGGCGCGCCTGATATCTCATAGGGTTCGTCAGGGTTTCACACGTAATCTTTATCGCCGTTTTCTTGCATTATTGGCGCGTCCGGTATTAAAAGAGATTCAGGCGCAAATGGATCCTTCCAGGCGCAATGGTGCAACGATGCTGGGGTTGCAAGGTATTGTTATAAAGAGTCATGGAAGTGCTGATCAGCGATGCTTTGGCTATGCGCTGGATCGTGCTGTAACAGAGGTTCTGCAGAATGTTCCGGGCAGAATAGGTGAGCGGCTGCCGGGCTATCAATTGTCTCGAAGTGATTAGGCATTCAAATTTTCTGGCAATATTGTAAACTACACACCTTTTCGGCATAACGAATATTATGCTGTTCATCAGATTTTAGCGAGTTGAGGGCATTTATGTCGCAGTCTTTTGCTTTTGTTTTTCCCGGGCAGGGTTCCCAGCAGGTTGGTATGTTGGCTGAGTTAGCTGCTGAAAATCCAATCATCCAAAATACATTTGCCGAAGCCTCAGCTGTTCTTGGTTACGATTTGTGGGAGCTGGTGCAGAACGGTCCTGAAGCTGATCTGAATCAAACAGACAGAACGCAGCCGGCTTTATTGGTTGCTGGTGTTGCTTTGTGGCGCTTATGGCTTGAAAAAGGTGGTGCAAAACCTGCAATCATGTCGGGGCATAGTTTGGGCGAATACACCGCGCTCGTATGTTCAGGCGCGATTCAATTTAGTGATGCTGTGACATTAGTGAGGCTGCGTGGTGAATATATGCAGCAAGCCGTTCCGGCTGGAACGGGTGCAATGGCGGCTATTTTAGGTTTGGCTGATGATGCTATCCTGGCGAGTTGTGAAGTTGCTCAGCAGGGGCAGGTGGTTTCTCCGGTAAATTATAACTGCCCAGGGCAGGTTGTTATTGCGGGTGAAAAAGCGGCCGTAGAGCGTGCGATTATCGCTTGTAAAGAGGCAGGTGCTAAGCGTGCCATTCCTTTGCCTGTCAGCGTGCCGTCGCATTGTTCATTAATGAAGCCAGCGGCTGAAAAATTAGCGGATTCTTTGGCAAATATCACTATTGTTATGCCTGAAATCCCTGTTATCCAGAATGTGTCTGCATCCCAGCCAGAAAATGTTGAGCAGTTGACCTCCAACTTGTTAGCTCAGCTGTACAGTCCGGTTTTGTGGACAGATAGTGTTCAGGCTATGGTTGCTCAGGGTGTTGATAGGACGATCGAATGTGGTCCAGGTAAAGTATTGTCTGGTTTGAATAAGAAGATTCATAAGCCATTGGCTTTGAATGCAATTAATGATCCTGCGGGTCTTGAAGCTGCTTTGGCATAGTGACAAAAAAGGATATCGGAATGAGTATTGAAGGTAAAATAGCCCTTGTTACTGGTGCTACACGTGGAATTGGTAAAGCGATAGCCTTGGAATTAGGGCGACAAGGGGCTGTCGTTGTCGGTACGGCCACCAGTGATTCGGGCGCAGGATCCATTACTGATTATCTGCAGCAAGTGGGCATTGCCGGTAAGGGCATTACGTTGGATGTTTCATCATCTGAATCTGTTGAAGCTGTTATCAAGGCGATTCAGGATGAGTTTGGTGCTGTTGCGATTTTAGTAAATAATGCAGGTATCACGCGCGATAATATCATGTTGCGCATGAAGGATGATGAATGGGATTCTGTTCTGAATACGAATCTTACGTCGGTTTACCGTGTGGTGAAAGCTTGTCTTAGAGGTATGACAAAAGCTCGCTGGGGGCGTATTATTAGCGTCAGCTCAGTGGTGGCGTCGATGGGCAATGCTGGACAGGCTAACTATGCTGCGGCAAAATCAGGTATGGAAGGTTTTACACGAGCGCTTGCGCGTGAAATTGGTTCGCGTAATATTACGGTCAACTGTGTAGCGCCAGGTTTTATAGATACAGATATGACCAGCGGACTCCCGGAAGAGCAAAAAGCGGCCTTGCAGTCGCAGATTCCGATGAATCGTCTGGGTCGTCCTGAAGAGATTGCGTCAGTCGTAGGTTTTCTTGCTAGTGAGGGAGGAGCGTACGTTACAGGCGAGTCGATTCAGGTCAATGGCGGTATGTATATGAGTTAAATCAGACTATTTGCTTTTAGGAATTGTTTTTTCCGGCAATATGTTGATAATTGGCCGTCAGCTGAAACGAATTTAAAATACCTGCTTGCTATGTACAGGCGGGTTCTAATAAAATCACGATTTCATACCTTCGGTGTGAAGGGTTGATAAAAAGATAGGAAGAGCTATGAGCAATATTGAAGAGCGCGTTAAGAAAATCATCGCGGAACAGTTGGGTGTTAAAGAAGAAGAAGTAACCAACGCCGCTTCCTTCGTGGAAGATCTTGGTGCAGATTCACTCGACACTGTTGAGCTGGTAATGGCTCTTGAAGAAGAGTTTGAAACTGAGATTCCTGACGAAGAAGCTGAAAAGATCACGACAGTTCAGCTGGCAATCGATTACGTAACAGCTCATCAGTAATCGACTCGTATTAGATCTAAGTTTTACCGAAAAGCCGCATCTATATACGTAGAATGCGGCTTTTCTATTTCTATGCTTTTTTCACTGGAGTGGCGCTATGTCTCGCAGAAGAGTGGTAGTTACCGGAATAGGTATGCTGACGCCGGTAGGTAACACTGTCCAGGATACATGGGATTGTATCCTTGCCGGTAAAAGTGGGGCAGCGACGATTGAGCATTTTGATGCTTCTCAGTTTTCTACACGTTTCTCAGCCTCTATAAAGAATTTCGATGTTGCTGAATACATGAATCCAAAAGATGCACGTAAAATGGATCTGTTTATTCAGTACGGTATGTCTGCGGCCTCTCAGGCAATCAAAGACTCAGGTCTGGAAGTGACAGATAACAATGCATCGCGGATTGGCTGTGCTGTTGGGTCGGGTATTGGTGGTCTTACACTGATTGAAAGTACCTATAACACCCTGAAAAAGGGTGGGCCAAGAAAGATATCTCCGTTTTTTGTGCCCGGCAGTATTATTAATATGATTTCGGGTAATCTGGCTATTAAATATGGCTTGAAGGGGCCCAATATTGCGATCACTACCGCTTGTACAACGGGAACTCATAATATTGGTTCGGCGATGCGCATGATCCAGTACGGTGATGCTGATGTCATGCTGGCGGGTGGTGCTGAAATGGCCACAACTGAGCTAGGGTTGGGTGGTTTTGCAGCAGCGCGTGCGTTATCAACACGCAATGACGAGCCACAAAAGGCCAGTCGTCCGTGGGATCGTGATCGCGATGGATTTGTACTGGGTGATGGTGCGGGTGTGCTCGTTATCGAAGAGTATGAACATGCTAAAGCACGCGGAGCGCATATTTATTGTGAGTTAGCTGGATTGGGTATGAGCGATGATGCACATCATATGACGGCTCCTCCTGCAACGGGTGAAGGTGCAGCAAGCTCGATGGCGAATGCTATCCGTGATGCAGGCTTAAACCCAGAGCAGGTGCAATATATCAATGCTCACGGAACCTCTACACCTGCGGGTGACCTTGCTGAGACGAATGCGGCTAAGTTGGTTTTTGGCAATAATGTCTCTGGTTTGCGTATGAGCTCAACGAAGTCCATGACAGGGCATCTGTTAGGGGCTGCCGGAGCAGTTGAAGCTATTTTCTCTGTTTTGGCAATTCGGGATCAGGTCGCCCCGCCGACTATTAACCTGGATAATCCATCAGAAGGGTGCGATCTGAATTATGTGGCGCATGAGGCTCAACCTTGTGTCATAGAAGCCGCCGTATCGAACTCGTTTGGTTTTGGTGGAACAAACGGCACGCTTGTTTTTCGTAAAATCTAACCGTGCCAGATTTGGAAGTGTCAGGTCTGACAAGAGTTAATGGTGAAGAGTCCCATTCATTAAGCGTGATGGATAGGGGCTTGTGTTATGGCGACGGCTTATTTGAAACCATTAAAGTGCTTCAAAATAAGCCGTTGTTGTTAGACGCTCATTTTAGCCGCCTTATTCTGGGTTGTGAGCGCTTAGGATTCCCTATTAAAGGCCTGATAGAGCGCTTTAATCTGGATATTCGTGACCTTATCGCGCTTAATCCTCATCCATTGGCGGTACTGAAACTCACGGTTACTCGGGGTGCTGGGCCGCGGGGGTATTTCCCGACGAACAACCTACGACCTACAACGATTTCGTCTATATCACAAGCGTCTGATTTTGTGCACAAGGGAACAGAGGGTATTGTTCTGCGCTGGTGTCAGACTCCCTTGTCGATTAACCCGCTGCTCGCCGGTATAAAACATTTGAACCGTTTAGAGCAGGTGTTGGCTAGAAAAGAGTGGGATTGTGTTGATATTTCGGAAGGCCTGATGAAAGATGCTGATGGGTTTCTGATAGAAGGTACGATGAGCAATCTCTTTTGGGTTGAGGGTGGGCGGCTTTATACTCCTGCATTAGAGCGTTGCGGTATTGCCGGTGTTTTGCGCCAAACGCTTATTGATATTGCGGTTAGGGAAAATATTCCTGTGCAGACAGGTCGTTTTACTGAAACGGCATTGAGCAGTGCCGAAGAAGTTTTTATGTGCAACTCATTGATAGATATTTGGCCTGTCAGGAAATTAGAATCGATGGAATGGAAGATAGGCTCGTTAACACGCAGGTTGCAGGCATTACTGAAAGAGGAATATAGCGTTTGAGACGGTTACTTATTTTTGTTGTAATTCTGACAGCTCTCGGCGCAGCGGTGTTGGGTTGGGTGTGGCAGGATATGCATCGGTATATGCAGACACCACTGGCTTTAGAGAAAAACACTCCTTCTTTTGTCATTCCGAAAGGTACATCTTTTAACCGTTTGTTAGAAGAGTTGGAGCAGGCCAGTATTATTCAGCGCCCACTCTATTTTAAAGCGTACGCGCGTATCAATAAATTAGGTGTCAAGATTAAAGCGGGTGAGTACCTGATTAAAAAAGATGTTACGCCAACCGAGTTATTGATGATGTTGGTTGATGGTGAATCCGTTCTGCATAGTTTTACTATTATTGAAGGGACGACATTTAAGCAGCTCAGGGCTTCGTTAGAGAAGCAAGCTGGCTTGCTTAAGCAAACACTTAAGGATAAAAGCGATGCTGAAATTCTGAGTGCGCTCGGTGCGACTGAGCCATATCTGGAGGGCTTGTTTCTAGCGGACACTTTCCAGATTGAGCGTGACTCAACAGACCTTGCTTTGCTCGAGCGCAGCTATAAAGCCTTACAGCAGGCGCTGACATCATCATGGCAGGCTCGGGATACCTCGTTACCCTATAAAACACCTTACGAAGCGTTAATCATGGCTTCAATTGTAGAGAAAGAAACGGCAGTAGCAGACGAGCGCCCCCTAATAGCGGGTGTTTTTATAAAACGCTTGGCTATCGGGATGCGTTTGCAAACAGACCCGACGGTTATTTATGGTATGGGTGATAAATATCAGGGAAATATCACGCGTAAGGATTTACGCACACCGACCCCTTATAACACTTATACTATTGACGGGCTGCCACCTACGCCGATAGCAATGGTGGGGCGGGAGGCTATTAGCGCTGCCTTAAATCCTGAAGTGGGTAAATCACTCTATTTTGTTGCCAAAGGTGATGGAACTCACCAGTTCTCGCCCTCATTGGTAAAGCATAATCAAGCGGTAAGGGAATATCAGCTGAAACGAAAACAGCAATACCGTTCAACACCGGAGCAATGATGGACACAATCAATAAAGGGTGCTTTATCACCATTGAAGGAACTGAAGGTGTTGGAAAAAGCACAAACGTAGAGTTTATCCGTCAATATTTGGCGGATAAAGGGATTGCTTTGCGTTTAACCAGAGAGCCCGGTGGAACACCCTTAGCGGAAGAAATTCGTGAGCTACTGCTAAAACCTCGGGATGAGGTGGTGAGTGATGACACTGAAATACTATTGGTGTTTGCTGCCCGTGCTCAGCATGTTGATCAGGTGATTAAGCCGGCTCTTGAGAAAGGCGAGTGGGTGTTAAGTGACCGTTTTACGGATGCTACATTCGCTTACCAAGGCGCAGGCAGAGGGATTAGCTGGAACCGTATTCAGCAATTAGAGCAATATGTTTTAGGCGACCTTCGTCCTGATTTGACAATTTTGTTGGATATTCCTGTTGAACAGGGGATGGCCAGAGTGATGCAGCGCGGAGCGCCGGATCGTTTTGAACAGGAAAAGCTGGATTTCTTTGATAAAGTAAGGCAAGGCTACCATCATCGTTTAAGAGCTGAGCCGGATCGTTTTGCGTTGATTGATGCATCCCAATCGCTAGAAAATGTGCAGCAGCAGATCGCCGCAGCATTGGCAGAAAAACTGGATATTCGTTAATGGAAATCAGTGATCGGTATCATTCGCTGGATGCCGCCATTTATCCCTGGTTTGAAGACCAGTGGCACAGAGTGGTGCGTTTGCATAATGATAAACACTTGCCGCATGCATTGTTGCTGAGTGGTATGCCGGGCATCGGTAAGGCGCGCTTAGCAGAAGCGATTGCTGGTTATGTAATGTGTCATCAGCCTCAGGCGTCAAGTGCCTGCGGTCAGTGCCGTAGTTGTATTTTATTAAACTCCAGTGGGCACCCTGATCTATATTTTCTGCGTCCTGAAGAAAAGGGTAAGCCGATTAAAGTTGATCAGGTTCGGCAGTTGACCGAGTTTATGCATAATACCGCGCAACAGGGTGGTTATCGTATTGTTGTGCTTGAGCCTGCTGAATCAATGAATATTTCAGCTGCGAATGCGTTGTTAAAAACGCTGGAAGAACCTGGACGCGATACATTGCTTATCTTGATTACTCATCAACTGGGGCAGGTAATGCCCACCGTCAGAAGTCGATGCCAGCGTTTGGATTGTCATCCGCCAGTAGAAGCGGTTGCTGTTGAGTGGTTATGTCAGCAGTTGTCGGTAGACGCACCGGAGGCACTGCAACTGCTCAATGTTGTACATGGAGCACCTTTAACGGGTTTAGCATTCAAGAAACAGGGCCATCAAGCACTGAGAGCTGATTTTTTAACAGCATTAAGGGATATACTCAGGCAAAGGAAAACGCCGTTGGAAGTTGCCAGTGCGTTTCTTAAAGCTGACCTGGATCTGTTGCTTGAATGGCTGCAAGGCTTACTGGCTGACGTTGTGCGGATCCTGTTAATGGATAATGACGAGCTTATTCGTAATATGGATATGCAAAAAATGCTAAAGGGAGTTGCTAAAAACAGCACGAAGGATAAAATCTTTACATTAGCTGATCTTGTGCAGGCAGAACGCTTAGGTCTGCAACGCAGACAAAATCCAAATAAGCAGCTATTGTTAGAACGTATACTTATAGATTGGTCTGGATTAGTCCGGTCCTAGAGAAGGAGTTCTCAATACACAATGTCAGTCGTTCCGCGCATAAGCCATGGAATTTTGTCGCTTAATATAGAGACAAAAGAAGATCTCTACAAAGCCTATATGCCTTTCGTGGCCAATGGTGGAATTTTTATACCTACGGCGCGTGCTTATCAGCTTGGTGAAGAGGTCTTTATGCTGCTGACCTTGATGGATGATCCGGACAAAATTCCTATTACGGGTAAAGTTATCTGGGTTACACCCAAAGCTCCTCAGGGAGGAAAAAAGCCCGGTATCGGTATCCAGCTCTCACCCGAAGACACCACCTTGGTACAAAAAATTGAGACTCATCTGGCTGGCGCTCTTAATTCCGGCCGTCAAACTAACACACTATAATTTGTAGTCTTATGTTTATTGATTCGCATTGTCACCTCGACAAGTTAGACCTTTCTCCTTACGACAATAACTTCTCCGCAATGCTTGCTGCTGCTTTTGAACGAGATATTTCGCGTTTGCTGTGTGTGTCCATTGATCTTGAGCAGTTTGCAGGGATGTATCAACTGATTCAGGATCAGCCTAAAATTTTTGCGTCACTGGGAGTTCATCCCCTTCATGTAGAAAATGCAGCAGGAGTTGTTTCTGTTCAAAGCCTGCTCGATAGCGTAAAGCAACATTCGAAGATTATCGCTATTGGAGAAACCGGTCTGGATTATTACTATCAAACAGAGACAAAAGAGTTTCAGCAGCAAAGTTTTATCAATCATCTATCGGCTGCCGCGCAGATCTCCATGCCCGTGATTGTACATACCCGTGATGCCAGAGAAGATACGCTCTCACTGATTAATGCACACGGTGGAGAATCAGGGGGCGTACTGCATTGCTTTACAGAATCGTTAGCCATGGCAAAAGCCGCGCTGGATATGAATTACTTGATCTCTTTTTCAGGCATAGTGACATTTCGTAATGCACAAGAGCTGCGTGATGTTGTGAAAGCGGTTCCGCTTGAAAAAATACTGATCGAAACTGATGCCCCTTATCTTGCCCCTATTCCTTATCGCGGTAAAAAGAATGAGCCTAAGTATGTTGTTGAAGTAGCTCAATGCATTGCGGACATAAAAGGAGTTTCTGTTGAGAAAGTAGCAGAAGTGACTAGTGAGAATTTTTATCGCTTATTTAATACAGCCGCCAAAATTGAGGGTCTCCACTCATGTGGATGATGCCACCAGTCAACTACATTGAGCCTTTATTCCGGCCGCCTAGCGAAGCGCATTCGCTGATTCTGCAAGTGACGAATGGCTGTAGCTGGAATAGGTGTGTGTACTGTGAAATGTACACGGCGCCTCAGAAAAAATTCAAACCAAAAGCTGAGGCCGAAATATTGGCTGAAATTCAACGCTGTGGTGAGCAGCTATCTAATACGCGTCGTGTTTTTCTTGCTGATGGCGATGCGATGGCGCTTTCGTTCAGACGACTAAAAGGTATTCTGGAAGCGATTAAAGAATATCTTCCAATGGTTACGCGGGTGACGGCGTACTGCTTGCCGAGAAATCTTAAGAAAAAAACCGTTGAAGAGTTAGCTGAACTGCAAGCACTTGGCTTATCGATGGTTTATGTCGGTGTTGAGACGGGCGATGATGAGCTGTTGGCATTGATCGATAAAGGTGAAACGTACGAGTCAACTTATGATGCGTTGATCAAGCTGCAGGCAGCGGGTATTAAACGCTCTGTTATGGTGATTAATGGTTTAGGTGGGCAGGCGCTGAGTAAGCAACATGCAGAACAGACGGCTCGATTGATCAATGCGACTCAACCCGAATATCTGGCTAGTTTAGTGCTATTTTTTTCAAAAGGTGATCAGCGATATAAAGAGGCTTTTTCAGGGCGTTTTGAAGAGATGAGTGATACCCAATTGTTTCAGGAGATGCGGCAGTTGATAGCGGCGCTTGAGTTGAAAAAAACGATCTTCAGAAGCGATCATGCTTCTAATTTATTGGTATTGAAAGGAGTGTTAGGCACTAATAAGTTACGGATATTGGCAGAGCTAGATAACGCCATTGCCGGAGCATCATCCGTTTTTCTACGTCAGCCTTACGACAGAAGTCTCTGAGTGCTAGTTATTTAGTGCTTTTATGGGATTGGATATTTCATTGGTCTCTATGGGTGTGCTATAAACTTTAGTGGTAAATATTATAATAAATCACCAAAGTAGGATAATCCCATGAGACGCCCCGTTCGAATTGCAGTTACCGGCGCCGCTGGCGCAATCAGTTATAGCCTCTTATTTAAAATTGCAGCGGGAGAGATGATGGGTAAAGATCAGCCTGTAATCTTTCAACTAATCGAATTACCTCATGCAATGGATTCTCTGCGTGGAGTCGCAATGGAGCTTGAGGATTGTGCTTACCCTTTGCTCCACACCATTACTTTGCATGACAATGTTGAGGATGGTTTCAAAAATGCTCACTACGCTTTGCTGGTTGGAGCGCGTCCGCGTGGCCCGGGAATGGAGCGTAGTGATCTGCTTGAAGTCAACGCAGAGATCTTTGCCCGTCAGGGGAAGGCGCTGAATGATTTTGCGAACCGCGATGTAAAAGTATTGATAACGGGTAATCCGGCAAACACCAATGCCCTGATTGCCAGTCGTAACGCACCGGACCTTAGTCCTTCACAGTTTACGTGTTTGACCCGGCTCGATCATAACCGCGCGAAAGGCATTCTTGCCAGCCAGTCAGGTGCAACTGCTCGCGATATTAGCGGAATTATCATCTGGGGAAATCATTCTCCAACACAGTATCCTGATCTTCATCATGCGACTATTTTGGGCGAACCCGCTTTGCCGCAGATCGATTTTGATTGGTATAAAGACACATTTATTCCTCAGGTTCAGCAGCGTGGTGGCGCAATTATACAAGCACGAGGGTTGTCCAGTGCTGCCTCAGCCGCCCAGGCGATTGTAAACCAGATGCATGACTGGGTATTGGGTACAGACCCGGGTGAAATCGTTAGTATGGGTATTCTGAGTGATGGTAGTTATGGAATTGAAAAAGGGATTTTCTATTCTTTCCCTGTTCGCTGTAACTATGGCCGGTATCAGATCGTGCGTGGTATTGAGATAAATGAATTTAGTCAGCAGCGTTTGGATGAAACTGAGCAGGAGTTACTCGAAGAAAAAGCGGTAATTGAACACTTGTTGCCTAAAGAAACAGAAGCGTCTCACCTGAATCTATCGATCTGCTTACGTTCTGGGGTCACACTGTATGCTGACGGCACAGGACCAGACCAAAATAGTAAATTTATGACAACCAACCGCGTCATGTAGCTTTTAGTTCGAAAAGTATTTTGCTGAAAAGGCTCCGGATAGCAAAAAGCCTCTGAATTACTTCAGAGGCTTTTTTATTGTGATTGATTATTCGCTTTTGATGAGAATTAACTCAATGTATTTCTTCTTCACTCGCGGGCGTAATACTGGTCATGATTTTGTTAATGTCCAGTAATATGGTTAACAGTTTGTTGTGATAACAAACGCCCTGAACAAAGCGTTTGTTTGATTCTTCACCGGCAATATTAGGGGCACGCTCTATATCATCTTGCGGAATATTGATGACCTCATCAACGCTATCCACAACAAGTCCAATCACTTCCTGCTCATTGTAATCAACCATGATGATACGTGTATTATCATCTACAGCCGTTGTGTTCATCTTAAAGAGGCGGCGTGTATCAATAACAGTCGCAACATTACCGCGCAGATTAATAATGCCTAAAATATAATGATCAGCGCCAGGGACAGGCGTTATATCAGTATAGCGCAGTACCTCTTTGACCTTCATGACATCAATGCCATAAAGTTCTTTATTGACTTTGAACGTAGCCCACTGATGGAAGACAACCTCTTCCTGATTAGCGCGTTTAGTACGTTCTTTTTTATCCTGTTTGGATTGCTGCATACTTTCTATGGATTTTAGGTGTTCTGATTCAGCTTGTAAGCTCATGTTGATCTGTCCACTTTTGATTAGCTACTCAGCTAAAAACAACATTATCGAATGAAGGCTTATTTTTATATAAGTTTGATTCTGGTTACATTTTTATTTTATATAGGTTTTAGCATAGCGTAGATTTTAAATAAGTGTATTTTCAAGCGATCTTTGTGGATCATTTTTTGGAAATATTGGGGTTTTGACGCTTTTTTAAAGGCAGTTAGTCGGTTTGGGTAAACCGGCCAGTTTTGCCGCTTGTTTAGCAGGGCTTTCAGGGAAAAGCTTCATCAGATAAATGCTTTTTCCTTTTTCTGGTCCGAGCGCTAACGTCACTGCTTTTACCAGTGGCCGCATGGCAGGTGATAATTCATATTGTTGATAAAAACGGCGGATGACCTCAATGATTTCCCAGTGGGCATCGGTTAGCTGAATTCTCTCTTCGATGGCGAGGAATTCTGCAACAGCAGTCGACCAATCTGCTAACTCGAGCAAATAGCCTTCGTCATCCAGTGTTATTTCAAGGTTGTTAATAGTGATTTTTCGCATCAGAACCAGCTCACGACTTTCGCATGTTGGCAGCATAGTTCAACAAATTGTTGATCATTAACCAGTACGGCTTCTGTACGGATTTCTTGTGTTAGCCCGCGTGCTTCAATATCAGCGGATAAAAGATAAAGGCTTACTTCGTTGATGTTTTGTAGTTGCTTAATGATGCTGGTTTGGGTGGCCGCATATACGCCATTTTCTATCATCAGTAAGGCATCGCCAGGGAGTACCGCAGATAAACAAGACTGCCAAAGGGATATGTCGGAGGGCGCTTTATTAATAGTATGTAATGTCGTCATGCTTAAAACCTTAATACAATATCGTGATCGCGAATCATTAAGGCAATATCTGTCTGGCTGACGAATGCTGCTGGTATGACCAGTTGGTCTTGGGTGATTCGTTTCGTTTGTGCTGATTGCGCTTCAATATAGATGTTTTCAATATCGTACATTGGCAGAGCTTTACAGATGTTGGCAAAATTCTTTTGTTGGATCTGTTCCGGTTGTTGCGAATTCAATAACAGATAGGGTGCATCCTGCGTTAATAGCAGGCTGACGGGCAACCCGAAAGCTGCAGCTGTCAGGGCAATGTCCAATGCATCTTTGGCGTAGGTGTCACCATAGGGTGCATGGGACAATATGAGTAAAATACTTTTCTGCGACATATCAGGCTCCGAAGGTGACTAAACGATCAGAAATGATCGCGGCTTCACTGAGTTGGCCCAGGCCTGAAAGCTCAAAGGGAGCTTGGGTGTTGAAGCTGGTTTTTTCGTGGCGTTTGGCCTCTGCTTCATTCATAACTCCGCGCTTTAACGCAGCTGCAATGCAAACAACCATGTCGATCTGATGTTTTTCGGCAAGCGCTTTCCAAAGCTTATGTATGTCTGATTCATCTCTCGGTGGTGCGGATAAGAGTGACGCCGCATGAACGCTTTCACCGTAAAAAAACACACGGTGTATTTGATGGTCTGCACGTAGCACGCTCTCAGTAAAACGGTAGGCGCTGAGTACTGATTGGCTGTTATGTGCAGAGCCATAAATCAGAATGGAAAAAATCATATTAATGTCCGTACAAAGAAAAACGCCCTGTTATCTTATCAAAGAAAACAGGGCGTGTGCTGTCGCTAAGCGTGGATTAGTCGTCGCTTAAAATACCTGTCAGCATTAATAGGTTTATAAACAGATTGTAGATGTTCAGGTAAAGGCTAGTGGTTGCCATAATGTAGTTAGTGTAATTACCGTTAACGATGTTGCTGGTGTCATACAAAATAAAACCAGCCATTAACAGAACGACTAACGCTGACAAAGCTAATTGGAAGCCGCCTACATTCACGCCAAACATTGGCAGAATGAACATAGCAACCATAGCAATGATAGCAACCATCATGCCTGCCGATAAAAAACCACCCATGAAGCTGAAGTCTTTACGGCTGGTTAGTACATATGCAGACAAGCCAACAAAGGTCAGTGCTGTCATGCCCATCGCTGTCATGATGATTTCACCGCCGTTAGGCAGGCCAAGGTACTGATTAAGAATCGGGCCTAAACCGAATCCCAGTAGGCCGGTAAAACCGAAAACAAGCGGTAGAGCTGCTGCGCTGTTTTGTTTTTTGTTCAAAACGAACAGCAGTATAAAGCTGACGATAACGCTTCCCAGATACATAAAGAAAGGAGGATTAATCGCCATTGAAATACCGGCTGTGATTGCACTGAAAACCAGTGTCATGGACAGTAGCATATAAGTATTGCGAATGACCTTGTTGGTTTGCAGAACTGACTGTTCTGAACGTGTGCCAATAGAATGTGCGTTACTCATGTCTTCCCCGAAAGTTCGTTATTGTTAACTATAGCTATAATGGCTACTTTTCAGGCCATTTCAAGTGTTATGACCCTATTCTGAGATAAAGATTCCAAGTAAAATGATGGAAAATCTGTTTTTTCGCTTGGAATCGCTAATACCCCTATGTCTTATCTGGATATCCTTTATCAGGATGACGATCTTATCGCCGTACATAAACCGGCGGGTCTTTTGGTTCATCCAAGTTGGATCGCCCCCAAAAAAACGCCTAATCTGGTTTATTCACTTAAAAAATACTTTCGGGACGCGCCGGTTCACACGATACACCGCTTGGACAGAGCAACGTCTGGCGTGATCGTTTTTGCAAAAAATAAAGAGATGGCGCAGAAAATGAATGCCATGTTTGCCGAGCGACAAGTACAAAAAACGTATTTGTGTGTTACGCGAGGCTATACCCCAGAAGAGGGGGTTATCGATTACGCCCTAAAGCCTATCTACGATAAAATGGCTGATCCTCTTGCAGATCCTGATAAACCGGCCAAAGAAGCGGTTTCATCTTACCGTCGTCTGGGAACGGTTGAGTTGCCCATTCCTGTAGGAAAGTATCCTTGTGCACGATACTCATTGGTAGAAGTTAAACCTGCTACGGGGCGCAAGCACCAGATTAGACGACATATGAAGCATATTCTACACCCCCTCATTGGTGATACTAACTATGGAGAAGGGCGGCATAATCGGCTCTTCCGAGAGCATTTTGATACACGTCGAATGCTGTTGATGGCCACAGAGCTAACATTCCAGCATCCGGGCAGTGGTGAGATGCTGACGATAAAGGCTCCGCTCACACGAAAAGTGGCAAACTTATTTGACCGTCTTGGGTGGCAAGGTCTATATCCAGAGCAGGAAGCTAAGCGTTCCCTGGAATCGATAGAGGCGCTAGCAGGCGAAATGGATGAATTAAATGTAGCGTGTGCCAGTGAAGATTAATAATATTCATATCGAAAAGTGATTCTCTTCGCTGATTTGAAGTTAATCTTTTTCTATGCCCATATTCAGTTTGTACCGAGCATTAAATTGCGTATCCTATACGCATAAATAGATAGCTTAAATACTCGATAGAAGACAACTCTTTTCACCAAAGGACAGTTAGGTTCAATGATTAAACAGCGGTCACTCAATGACATTTTAAAAAACGACAAAAAAATTACTGTCGGCATCATTGGCGCCATGGATCAGGAAGTGGAAATTCTCCATGATCGGTTGGACAACCGGCAGCAGCACCTCATTGCCGGATATGATTTTTATACAGGCTCAATTGCAGGCCTGGATGTTGTTTTACTGAAGTCAGGCATCGGTAAAGTGAATGCGGCGGTGAGTACAGCCTTGTTGCTTCATGAATTTACGCCTGATTGTATTATTAATACCGGTTCTGCCGGTGGCTTTGACCCTGAACTGAATGTTGGCGATATCGTGATCTCCTCTGAAGTACGCCATCATGATGTGGACGTTACTATCTTTGGATATGAACCTGGACAGGTACCTGGGTTGCCCGCTGCATTTGAACCTGACGTAACATTGGCCAAAGTGGCAGAGCAATGTATCACACGCCTGGATGGGATGCGGACTGTGCATGGTCTGATCGCCACCGGTGATAGTTTTATGAATGATCCTGTGCGTGTAGCACATACCCGGACGCTGTTTCCAACGATGAAAGCCGTAGAGATGGAAGCCGCGGCCATTGCACAGACCTGCCATCAGTTTGGTACGCCGTTTATCGTGATTCGTGCGCTTTCAGATATTGCAGGTAAAGAGTCACATTTGTCATTCGATCAGTTTCTAGATACGGCGGCGACACATTCAGCCGAAATGGTCATTGAGATTGTTCGCTCACTGGCTAAACTCTGATGCTAAGGTTGGCTCTATAAGGCCGTCTTCGGAAACATTACCTTTGAGCCACCTGGTTTATATCTAAGCCGTTTTAAGACGGCTTTTAAGACAGTTCCACAGAGACATTTACCGAGAAGTTTACTTAAAAGAGAGTTCCTATGATTAAGTCGTTTCATCCTCCGCAAAGAATTTTAATGGGCCCGGGCCCTTCAGATGTAAGTCCTCGTGTTTTAGAAGCCATGGCTCGCCCGACGATTGGCCATCTGGATCCTGCCTTTGTGCAGATGATGGATGAACTAAAAGTGCTGCTTAAAGCCGCATTCAAGACTGAAAATGAACTCACTATGCCGGTTTCCGCACCAGGTTCTGCTGGAATGGAAGCGTGCTTTGTCAATCTGGTAGAGCCGGGTGACAAAGTGATCGTCTGCCAGAATGGCGTCTTTGGTGGCCGCATGAAAGAAAATGTGGAACGTTTTGGCGGCGAATGTGTGCTGGTATCGGATGACTGGGGCACGCCAGTCAGTGTTGATAAGGTAAGATCTGCTTTTGAAGCACATCCGGATGCTAAAGTTTTAGCCTTTGTACATGCCGAAACCTCAACAGGCGTTCGCTCTGATGCACAAGCACTGTGTAAACTCGCTCAGGAATACGGCGCACTAACCATCGTTGATGCGGTAACCTCACTTGGCGGTACTGAATTAGAAGTCGATGCATGGGGTATTGATGCTATCTACTCGGGAACACAAAAATGCTTGTCGTGTCCACCTGGGATCTCTCCTGTAAGCTTTGGTCCTAAAGCCGTCGCTAAAGTGCAGGCACGTGAGTCCAGAGTGCCTAGCTGGTTTCTCGATAAAAAATTGGTGATGGGATATTGGGGGGGCGAAGGCAAGCGTGCCTACCACCACACTGCGCCGGTTAACTCCCTTTATGCTCTGCACGAAGCATTAGTAATGTTGCAGGAAGAAGGGTTAGAGAACGCTCATGTACGCCATGATCACCACCACCAAGCGCTTAAAGCAGGCTTGGAAGCGATGGGGATTCAATTCTTAGTAGAAGAAGCCTACCGATTACCACAACTGAACACCGTTATTGTGCCAGAAGGCGTTGATGAAGCGGCTGTGCGTAGTGCGCTGTTGAATAACTTTGGTCTGGAAATCGGTGCTGGTTTAGGTGCATTGGCAGGTAAGGTGTGGCGTATCGGTTTGATGGGTGCTGCGTGTAACCGTCGTAACGTAACGCTATGTTTGTCTGCACTAGAGAGCACATTGGTACAGATGGGCGCACCGGTTAATGCGGGTAAAGCATTGGCAGCAGCTGAAGCTTTTTATCAAGGATAGTATCCCCTTATAAAACCGGTATAAGCTCACTTATACCGGCTTTTGTGTGTGTCTAGCGAAAATTAAAGGGAGATTGAGCAGTACAATTTGTATTAACGGATATGTCATTCTATTGTTAATTAAATTATGTAGCACTTAAGCCGCCATGAAAGCTAAAGGATTAGCAATATGGATACTGGACTTCAGTCATTGGTCGCGTTGGCGCGATTTCATCAACTCCCTGCAGAAGCAACTCAATTAGCTCATGAGTTTGGAAAGCCTGGTGAGTTCTTTTCTGACACTGAGCTGCTAATTGCGGCCAAAGCGCTTTCTTTAAAAGCGAAAAAACTCTCTCTTGATTTTATTAATCTCAATAATACGATGTTACCTGCGATTGCCAAAACAAAGGACGGCGAGTACATAATACTCGCCCGTTTAGCCTACGCTGAAACTAACACGACTAAACCAAAACAAAAGTACGGGAAACCTCTCGCAACTGGTGTTTTAATACATGATTTACGTAACGAATCACCGCAGTCCCTTTCGGTAGAGGAGTTTGCTGCATTATGGTCTGGTGACGTGATTGCGCTGGTTAAACGACAAGGGTTAGGGGGAGCTCTACAACAAGCATTTGATATAACCTGGTTTATCCCCTCATTAGTTAAATATCGAAAGTTATTCGCAGAGGTACTGCTAGCCTCATTTTTTCTTCAGCTTTTTGCTTTAGTTACCCCGCTATTTTTCCAAGTCGTTATGGATAAGGTGTTGGTTCATCGTGGCTTTACAACGTTGGATGTGCTGGCTGTCGGTTTTTTTATTGTTGTGGTTTTTGAGGCGCTACTAGGTGGCTTTCGAAACTATATTTTTAGTCATACAACCAACAGAGTTGATGTTGAGCTAGGCTCGCGCTTATATCACCATTTGATGGCTTTGCCTTTAGCTTATTTTGAAGCCCGGCAAGTAGGTCAAAATGTAGCGCGAGTCAGAGAATTGGATACTATTCGTAACTTTATTACTGGTACAGCGTTAACACTCGTTATAGATCTGCTTTTTGTTTTCGTTTTTTTAGGTGTGATGTGGTATTACAGTCCCGCCCTAACATGGATTGTATTGGGCAGTATCCCATTTTATGTACTTCTCTCACTATTTATTACGCCTATTTTACGTCGTAGGCTTGATGAAAAGTTCAAGCATGGGGCGGCCAATACCGCATTTTTAACCGAATCTATTAGTGGAATCGGTACAGTAAAGTCAATGGCTGTAGAGCCGCAAATGCGACGCAAATTGGAAGACCACCTCTCTGATTATGTTCATGCCTCTTTTCGTAGTCAAAATTTAAATAATGTTGCTAATCAAATAGCAGGCTTAATCAATAAGTTAATGACGCTCGGTATTATTTGGCTCGGTGCTCATCTTGTGATTGGTGGGCAGATTTCTGTAGGCCAGTTGGTTGCTTTCAACATGTTGGCAGGGCGAGTAAGTGGCCCTATTCTTAAATTAGTGCAGCTTTGGCAAGATTTTCAGCAGGCGGGTATATCTATCGCCCGTTTAGGCGACATTCTTAATACGCCAAAGGAGCCAGGTTTTAATCCAAACCGCTCTCAGTTACCGACTTTACAGGGGGCGGTATCTTTGGATCGTGTGCGTTTTAGGTACAACACTGATGGCCCTGTCATTTTAGATGAATTTAGTTTACAAGCCCGTCCAGGAGAAGTTATTGGTATTGTTGGGCGCTCTGGCTCAGGTAAAAGCACAATCACTAAGCTTATCCAACGTCTCTATATTCCTGAGTCAGGTAGGGTATCTATTGATGGTGTGGATCTATCAATGGTTGATACCACATGGTTGCGTAAACAGATTGGTGTGGTACTACAAGAAAACTTTCTATTTAACCGCACTATTCGTGAAAATATTGCTCTTTCTGAGCCCGCCACGTCGATGGAGCGAGTAATAGCAGCGGCTAAAATGTCGGGGGCTCATGAATTTATAGTCGAACTTTCTGAAGGGTATGACACGCTTGTAGGTGAGCAGGGAAGTAACTTGTCGGGTGGGCAAAGGCAGCGATTGGCTATCGCGCGTGCACTGATTACTAATCCCCGCATTCTTATCTTTGATGAAGCAACCAGTGCTCTGGATTACGAGTCTGAACGCTTAATTCAAGACAATATGGCAACGATTTGCAAAAGCCGTAGTGTATTTATGATTGCCCATCGTCTGAGCACGGTGCGCCACTGTAATCGGATTATTGTGATGGAAAAAGGCCGTATCGTAGAGCAAGGTTCTCACGAAGAGCTTTTAGCATTAAACGGCTATTATGCCCGCTTACATAGTTATCAAAGTCATACACCTAACTTACACACGGTCGATGCACGAACTCCTAATCAGGATCCACCTGACGTAATACGGGAGGGTGCATAATGAACGTCTTTACCGCGTTTAAACAAGCATGGATTAACCGAGATAAACTGGGGGATAAACATAATACGCGAGAGTTGGCTGCTTTTTTGCCAGCGGCGTTAGAGATACAAGAAACGCCACCAAATCCGTTGGCGAAATGGATTGGCCGTAGTCTTATATTGCTATTTTGTTTAGCACTACTTTGGGCATATTTTGGTGAAGTAAACATCGTTGCTACTGCTGAAGGAAAGATAATCCCTAGCTCACGGGTAAAAGTGATACAGCCGATTGAAAAAGCGGTTGTAAAACGTATTCTAGTGAGTGAAGGCCAAACGGTAGCCAAAGGTCAGCCTTTGATAGAGTTAGATCGTGTACTAACCGCTTCTGATGAAAAACGCCTTCTAGGTGATTTGCAAAGTGCGCAGCTGCGCCATGCTGCAAGCCTGACCTTGATGGAGTTGTTAGATAAACCAGTCTTGGAACAGAGCCAGCTTACTGTGTACCAAGTGACGTTGAGCGTCACTGAAACTGTTACCTCCTCAAAAAACCAACGTTTACATAAACGTTTACTATGGCAGCAATGGCAACAATACCGAGCACAACTACAAGCCTTCCAAAGTGCATTAAGCAAAACCAAAGCCGAGCAAGAAGCCACGCGCGCTATCATTAGTAAACTTAAGCAAATACTGCCTATTATCACACGCCGTACCGCAAACTTAAAAAAACTTAACAGCAAAAAATATATTTCTGAAACAGAATATTTAGCACTAGAGCAAGAGCGGATACAGCAAACACAAGATTTAGTCGCTGAACGCCAGCGGCTTAAGCAATTACAAGCAAGTGAATCAGAAATACAGCAGCAGATTAATGGGTATATGGCGCAAACACGTGCAACCCACTTAAACAATATTGCTGAAGAGCAGCAGCAGATTGCTGCCTTGCAGGAAGAGTTGGCAAAAGCAACCGATCTTAATGCTAAACAGATTTTGTACTCTCCCGTATCAGGTCAAGTCCAAGACCTTGCCGTTAATACTGTAGGAGGTGTTGTGACTGAAGCGCAGCAATTGATGCTAGTTGTTCCAGATGAAGAGCAGCTCTCGGTTGAGGTCTACCTGCAAAATAAAGATATAGGTTTTGTCCGTGAAACAATGCCTGCAGAAGTGAAAATCCATACGTTTCCATTTACTAAGTACGGCATTATTGATGCGAAAGTTATTACCGTCTCTGATGATGCAAAAGTGGATGAGCAACAAGGGTTAATTTATAGCATGCAGCTGATTATGGATAAAAATACCATTTGGGTAGATGGAAAAAATGTGAAGTTAATGCCCGGAATGGCTGTTACGGCAGAAGTTAAAACAGGTAAGCGCAGGATAATAGAGTTTTTCTTAGCACCACTTTTACGTTATGGCCAAGAAGGGCTGAGGGAGAGATAACATGATTGGCCTATTATTTATAATTCCGCTGGCGATTTATTTTTGGGTAGTTACAAAAATATCAAAAGGTACATTTGGCTGGGCGCGTAATCGTGGGGAAAACCCGTGGCTATGGTCTTCATTAATGGCTATTGCTTTACTGGCTCCTGTTTTTTGGGATTTTATACCTATTCATGTTTTGCATAAATATAAGTGTGCAACCGAAGCAGGCTTTACTGTGTATAAAACTCCTGAGCAATGGAAAGCGGAGAACCCAGGGATAGTCAGTACATTGGTGCCTACCGTTAACCCCAAAATCATGAGAAATGAAAATGTGTCGAGTTTAGAAATTAATCAACGTTTTGTGTGGGAAACGGAGTCTAAGCTTCCAGTTTGGCATATTTTATATAGAAGTGAAGATCGAATCGTTGATACAAAAAACAGAGAGGTGATAGCTAAAAGGGTAGATTTCCGTTCAGAAATACGATCGTTTATGCATGGTACTAAACAGCGGCTAAGGGACGTGAAAATTTGGATGGGTACAGGTGACTGTTCAGTAAGTGATAAGTCGCGCTGGTTAGTAGATGGTGAGTCATTTGGATCATTTATAACATTATTTAAAAATTTAAAGGACTAAATTTTGAACATTAAAGCAACATATAATCATGCCCTATTAGCTGAAGCGGCTTATGCCAATTTATGGGATAAGGATAGTCATAGTGTTTTCACAAGTGATAAAAAAATTGAGGGAGCTTTAACGAGAAACGGCTTTAGTAAAACCCAGGCAGAGGAGTTTGTAAAAGACTGGGAAGTCGTCAGCCATCAGGCGAATACCGCATCTGGCTTTTCGGCAACCCTGTTTAAAAATAAACATACCCAATAACATATTTTTGCCAACAGAGGTACTAAGTTAAATATACTTAATGATAAATTTGATGAAGTTGTATTCGCTGATCTTTTCGGTATTACGTTCTTGTCTTTTTAGTTGTGATGTAAGTTAATCGAGAATAGATGCAGTACTGGCTTAATACCAAAAGGATTATACAACTGACGATTAAACCGCATATTTATTAACATGCTTAGAGCAACAGGGAAAAGGAATGCAAGGAGCGATAACATGATCGGCCTATTATTTATAATTCCGTTAGCGATATATTTTTGGGTAGTTACAAAAATATCCAAAGGCACATTTCTCTGGGCGCGTAATCGTGGGAAAAACCCGTGGCTATGGTCTTCATTAATGGCGATTGCTTTACTTGCTCCTGTTTTTTGGGACTTTATACCTATTCATGTGTTGCATAAATATAAGTGTGAAACCGAAGCCGGTTTTACTGTGTATAAAGCCCCAGAGCAATGGAAAGCCGAAAATCCGGGTGTCGCAAAAACATTAGTGCCTTTTATTTATGATAACTCTTTTGAAAGAGGTGATGTGTGGGGTTATAAGCTCAACCAGCGCTTTGTATGGGAAGTAGAGTCTCACCTGCCTGTGTGGAATGTTTTATATAAAAGAGAAGATCGGATCGTAGATATAAAAAATAGGGAGGTGATGGCTAAAATAATCGATTTCTATTCAGATACACGATCAATAACACACGGTCCTCCCATGCGGCTAAGGGACTATAAAATATGGATGGGTACTGGTAAATGTTGGAAAGGTGACAAATTGCGATGGTCAGTAGATGACGAATCATTTGGATCATTTGCAACGATAATTGAGAATTTAAAGGACTAAATTATGGATATTAAAACGACATATAATCATGCCTTATTAGCCGAAGCGGCTTATGCTGATTTATGGGATGAAACTACAAATAAAGCTATTACTAATGGAACTAAAGTTAAGCTGGCTTTAGAGTCAGTGGACAAGCCTCTTAGTAAAACACAAATAGAAGAATTTTTAAAAGATTGGGAAGTGATTAGCCATCAGGCGAATACCGCATCCGGTTTTTCGGCCACCTTATTTAAAAATAAACATACTCAAGAATATGTGTTTGCCAATAGAGGTACAGAAGGAGATGTATTAGGAGATATTATATCGGCAGATATATTAGGTATTAGTTTGGGAGGGATAGCCAATTTTCAAGCAATTGATATGTACCGCTATTTTAAAAAACTTAGCACGCCTGCAGGCGACTCTGTTAATTACTCCACCCTAGAAACTGAAATGATAATAGGTATGAACAACTGGACTATATTGCCCGGCAGTGTGTCTGCTAGTGATACGTCTCTTAGAAGAGGTCTTGCTAATGACATAGGTATCGGCGCTTTAGTTAATGTAGATAAGGTTTCTACAGCAGGGCACAGCTTAGGGGGACATTTATCATCACTACTATCAGTGTTTTTCTCAGGCACAGTTAATAACTTATCTACGTATAACGGGGCTGGCTTAGGTGGAGCCATATACGAAGTTATTGATAAGATACAGGCGCTGTTCGGCGGGGACATGCTCTCTATCCTAAAGAATACAGGCTTTCATAACTATGCAGAGGTAGGCAAAGAAATGACCGCGGGCGTTGGTGTTTCTGTTGGGACTCCTACCCCCATATTTGTTGAAGCGCAAACACTAGATGTTATGAATCACAGTGTTATTTTGTTAGTCGACTCGTTAGCTGTATCCCATACACTATGGTTGTTAGACCCTAAGCTTACACAAGAAGTCATTAATAGCTATTTGGAAATGGGGGCTATTAAGCCAGAAGAAAGCTTAGAAAGAATCGTGAATGCGATAGGTAATTTATTAAATGTTGGGAGCTCTGTTTCAATAGATAACCGTGAAGCTTTGCATGCACGTATCGCATTGATTTCTGATGAATTGCTCGTTCAACCGCATGTTGCAAATCCGCAACTCAAGCCAGAGTATCAAGGGCTAAGTATCGTTAATATAAACACGATTTCGAATGCAGTGGGCGGTGACTCGCAAGAGGGGCTTGCCTATCGCTATGCTTTAGTCAATCTTAACCCATTTGCGGTAACGGGCAGCGATTCGCTTTACTCCAAACATAGTGATTTAGCCGTAGAGAATTTTTCTGAGCAGTATTTGCAAGATAGGGTGCAATTACTTACTTACTTGAACATACAAAGAACGACAGATAATTCTGCGACGCTAATAGGTGCAGAGCTTTCTACTTATCAGGATATTGACTCGGATACATTGGTACATGTGGCCGGAACCTCGCATGCTGCGTCTATATCAAAACAATACCTGTTTGGCTCCAGTGAAGCCGATACCCTTTCAGGGCTGGATAATGACGACCATCTTTATGGTGGTGCTGACAACGATACCCTTAAAGGAAAGGCAGGGAATGATTATCTTGAGGGAGGTAAAGGTGCTGACCGCTTAGAAGGCGGTTCTGATTTTGATACCTACTTTGCAGATGACTCCGATGTGATTTCTGATTCAGATCATAAGGGTGCTGTAAAGCTTAACAACGAAGTGCTTACCGGTGGCATCAGAACAAATGGAGACCCAGCCAATACATACACAAGCGTTGATGGCAAGTTTACTTATGTGCTAAGTGGAAGCAAGCTAACCGTTAATGGTGGTTTGGTCATAGAAAACTATGACAAAGATAAGCATTCGTTAAACATCGTTTTATCTGATATTGCACCTGTTGCCACAACGACTAAAACAATCAGCCTGACGAGTGATGATGATAATACGCAAAGGACTGAAGATGAAGGTACCGCTGCAGATGAGTTAATTCTGGGGCTTGCAGGAGATGATGTGCTTATCGGTAATGCAGGTGCTGACCACATCAAAGGAGGAGCTGGTAACGATAAGCTATGGGGTGGCGGGCATGACACCACTTTTGGGATGGCCGACAGTGTGAACATCCTGGAAGGTGGCGCGGGATATGATCATATCTATGGTGGAGAAGGCGCAGACTATATGTTTGCTTCTTCAATGGGAGATCTCTTAGCGGTAGTACAAAATTCGACAAGCCTGGAAACATCAAAAGATGTTTTGTCTGGTTTCGGTGGTGATGACTACATCATAGGAAACAGTGGCAGAAACCTTATTCATGGTGGTGCAGGCAAAGATACTCTATACGGCGGGGCAGGTGATGATTTTATCACTGGAGATCTTGAAGCTATAGGTTATGACGATTGGGATATGCAATGGACAGAGGGGCATCACACCATTGTGCGAGGAAATATTATTGATCATAGCCCGTTATTATCAGACGACGATTTTATTGATTTAGGTGATGGTAATGATGTTGGCAGTGGCGGTGGTGGTAATGATCATATCCTAGGTGGATTAGGGGACGATTTTATTACCGGTGACTCAATTAGTTTTAATTATCTTATCAAGTTTGCATTAGACCGTGAAGAAACACCGCCAGTGTTTCGTTATGGCAATGACTTTATTGATGCAGGTAAAGGGAACGATAAAGTTTATGGTTCTGCAGGAAATGACATTATACATGGTGGCGAAGGCGATGATTATATTCATGGTGATGCCAGTGCTGAAAAAGATGTAAACGGTATTGCTAATCTTGATTATGAATATCATGGCAATGATGTGTTATATGGTGATAGTGGAAACGATACCCTTTTAGGTGGCGGTGGTAGTGACATCCTGTATGGCGGTGACGGCGACGATAATTTGTCGGGTGGTAAGGGCGTAGATTACCTCTATGGCGGAGCGGGTACTGACACACTTGATGGTGGTGAAGGTGTGACGTTTTCTGATGGCGGCGCTGGAAGAGACGTATTTGTTTATAAGGTAGGAGCTGAAACGTTAACCATTAATGATGTTGATAAATGGAACTCAATTCACATTGTTGGAGAAGTAACAGGTATTAAAGTTACCTTATCTAACGAAAATTTAAGTTTAAAGATTAATGGTGATTCAGAAAATAGTATTCTGATAAATAATATGAGTTTTAGATCGATAGATAATAACTCGATTATTAATTCTATTTTTTATAATAATGAACGCCGTACTATTAGTGACTTTTTGAATGGGATCGATTTTGTAGGTTCAGAAAAACCTGACATTTTACATTATGTAAATGTAAATCAATCTATGGGGCTGGCTGATGAATCTTCTTCTATTAATACAGGCGATTCACCTTTATTGGGTAATGTGTCTAACGATGATTCTGCGTTAGATACTGGCGGGGGTACTGGCGGCGGCGACGACTATATTCCGGGTGTTGGTCCAAATGTACCTCAAAATGGATATGGTTTATTTATCGCGAGAGGTGATCGTTTTTATGGTTATGGCGGTGATGATATTATCACTGGTGGTAATAATCGTGATTTGATTGATGGCGGTTCCGGAAGTGATGTAATGATTGGTGGTTATGGGGACGATACGTACTATGTGGATGAGTTAGGCGATCGTGTCATTGAGGTTGAAGATAACTCACGCAGCAGTAATGATCACATAATATCATCTGCAGAAATGATAATTTTATCTGATAATGTTGAGCGATTAACGCTATCTGATACTGGTGTTAATGCTGATGGTAATACATCGGATAATTACATAGAAGGAAATTCGTTATCTAATACTATAAATGGTGTTGGAGGGTCGAACGAAATTTATGGGAAGGCAGGAGACGACATTATTTATGATGGCGCACGCTCAAGCACTGGTTCAAAACTCTATGGAGGAAGTGGTAATGATAAAATATACTCAAAACAATATTGGAGTGTTTTATATGGTGAAGAAGGTGATGATTTTCTAGACTCGAGCTATTCAACCGGAGGGACTATATATGGAGGCTTAGGGAATGATACTTTACTTGGAGGCTCCTATATGGAAGGTGGTTCTGGTAATGATGATTATATTTTGACATATGAAGATACCGACGGCTCGACAATCAATAATTTTGATGAAAATATTTTAAGCCTTGATAGACTGATTTTTGAAAACTATACGTATGAAGAAATAGGTATAAAGCAATCTTCTTTCAATGTGAGTGATTTAATAATTCTACGCCCCGTTTCTTCTGATTATAATAGGATTGTAGGCACAACTATCGAGAACTATTTTACAGACGCTTCTTATAAAATTGATGAAATAATATTTTCTGATGCAACAGTATGGGATAAAGATGATATAGAAAGAATATTATTAGAAAATATGAATGGTTCCAATGCAGATGATATTATTCATGGAATGAGTTCAGATGATACGATTTATGGATTGAAAGGTGATGATTTTTTATATGGTAGTTTTGGTAATGACATGCTGTATGGGAATGAAGGGGTCGATTCACTTTACGGGAACTCAGGAGATGATAAATTATTCGGTGGAGATGGAAATGATTTTTTATATGCGGGAGATGGAGATGATTATTTAGATGGAGGAGGAGGTGACGACTATTTAGAATCTAGAACTAAAAATGGTTCAACCACTTTTAATGGGGGGGTGGGAGATGACTTGATATTTGTTAATTCTGATTCTAACCACACTTTTTTATATGCTGTTGGTGATGGTAGTGATGAAATTAGATTTAATAATCCATATGAATCTAGTAATACGTTGTCGTTTTCTGAAGGAATAACCTTAGATAATATAACACTTTATCAAGAGTCTTATTATGCAGATAGGTTTGAGATTGAATTTAATGAAACTGGAGATAGAATAAAAATAAACCGATTTATCTCAGGAGACTTCAATGTGAGGTTTTCAGATGGGAATGTTTATGATTCTAATCAGCTTGTTAATGAGTACGCTAAAGGTTATCTGGGTACTGTTGGTCATGATGTTATTAATGGCTTAAGTTCGAATGACGAAATCAATGGTAGAGGAGGTAACGATTATTTAAATGGAAACTCTGGCGACGATATAATAAATGGAGGTGATGGTGAGGATGAGCTCCATGGAGGTGAAGGTGGTGATTCCCTGTTCGGGGGGAATGGTGACGATACACTCTATGGTGGTTATGGTAACGATACGCTGGCAGGTGGGCGAGGAACAGATTTACTTCTAGGTGGTGCGGGTTTTGATACGTATTACTATGGAATCCATGATGAAAATATAGTTATAGATAATCGGAATGGTGTTAATACTCAGGATGATAGTAATCGTTTAAAGTTCAAACAAGAAATCGCTGTGGGTGACATAGCCTTAATACGTAATGAAGATGATCTGAATATTGAGTTTGAAGGTCATACTATAAAAATAGTAGATTATTTTGACTTGTCCTACAACGTTACAACTAGTTTAGAGTTTCATGATGGGACTATATGGGATTATGAAGCAGTCTCAGCTAACTTAGAGTCCATAAACAGCTCCCCTATTATCTTCGAAGATATTTTAGTTGATACTATTTTTTCGAATCAACAATCAATTATTAATGTTAGTCAAATCTTATCAGCGAGTTCTGATGCTGATGATGATACGCTCGCTATTACCTCAGTAAGTTCTGCTGATGGGGTGGTCATATATGATGAGCAAGAAGGGAATATAACCTTTACACCATACGACTCTTTTTATGGTGATGGTTCTATTTCCTATACGATATCTGATGGCAATGGTGGCTCGGCAGCAGGCCTTATAAATATTCATGTTAATCAAGTGATTAACGGCACTGATGAAGCTCAGCAACTACTTGGTCAGTCGGTATCTGAGAAAATATATGGGGAAGGTGGAAACGATGTTATTTTTGCATTTTCCGGTGACGATGAGCTGTATGGTGGTTCTGGCGATGATCAGCTCTATGGCGGGAACGGCTCAGGTAACAATAGCGGTAATGATCTTCTTATAGGTGGCGAGGGGAATGACATCCTCAGGGGAGAAGATGGACAAGACATCCTGAAGGGCGGGGCCGGTAATGACCATTATTACTACAATGCGGGTGACGGTGTTGATGTGATTGATAATGCTGGAGGAGGCTCCGATTGGATTTTATTCAATGGCGGGATTGCTCGTGAGCGATTGTCGTTTTTGCAGTCGGGTGATGACTTAGTAGTCCGCTTAGATGATGATGAGAGTCAGCAAATCAGTGTGTTGAACCATTTCTTAGGCGGAGAATATGCGATCAGTTATGTTCAACCTTCAGATGGCGGTTATGCGATCAGTGCAAGCGATATAGCTGGAATTATCTCAAGCAGTGATTCTGAAACACCTACTGAAGAAGGGTCTGGAACTCCAGTTGAAGAGGGTACTGATACGGGTACTTCAGAAACAAATACAGATTCAACAGGCAGTATTAGTGGTACTTCTTTTGTTGTCAATATAGACGGGAATGATGTCTTAGTAGGTGATACCACAGGTGATGTTTTAGTGGCGGGTAAGGGAGATGATACATTATCTGGCTTGGCCGGTGATGATCGTTTGCTGGGTGGGGCGGGTAGCGATGTCTATATTATTGGCGCTAATAGCGGCAGTGACACAATCATTGATACAGAAGGAGTGAATATAATACGTTTTGTTGATGGCCTCGGTTTTAATGATGTGGCGAGTGGGTTGATGAGTTCTGGTGACGACCTTATTTTGCGCATTGGTAGCGGTGGTGACCAAGTTCGTATTGAAAACTTTTTTGCCATTGCCAATACTTTTGAGAAACTTGAGTTCGAAAGTGGTGGTGAGTTAACCGCTGCACAATTGTATGGTGCTTTTGGTAGAACGGCTCCTGTTGCTACAGCTCTTTCAGGTGAAGAATTTTTTGGAAATGGGAAAGACAACACACTCATTGCAGGTGTAGGTAACGATATTTTGTTAGCAGGAGCAGGTAATGACACTCTGGAGGGGGCGGGAGGTGATGATCAGCTCTTTGGTGGTGCAGGTAACGACACCTACGTTATTGGCTTAAATAACGGTAAAGATAAGATGATTGATACACAAGGAGTTAATATCATTCGCTTTATTGATGGAATCACTTTTAATGATGTGGCAAGTAGGTTGATGAGCTCAGGTGATGACCTGATTTTACGTATTGGCAGTGGTGGAGATCAGATCCGTATTGAAAACTTTTTTACCGTTGCCAACACCTTTGAAAAGCTTGAGTTTGAAAGTGGAGGTGAATTAACAGCCGGTCAGCTATACGGAGCTTTTGGTGCAACAGCTCCGACAGCGACAGAAACAATAACTGATGCGCTAAGCAGCCAAAATATCTTGGGAGATAGTACCGATAATACTTTGTACAGTGGTGCTGGAGATGATTTCTTATCGGGTGGTGAAGGCAGTGATACCTATGTTTTTAATACAGGTTTTGGAGTTGATACACTCGACAATTTTGATACACAACCAGCGAGTATCGATGTGGCAAGGTTTGAGGGGGTTAACTTTGAAGAACTCTGGCTTAGTCGTAACGGAGATCACTTACAGATAGATGTAGCGGGGACTGATAATCAAGTAACAATAAGTAACTGGTATGGAGGGAGTGATTACCAGCTAAATCACATTGAAGTAGGTGCTTCAGTACTGCTCAATAATCAAGTAGACCAATTGGTATCGGCGATGGCTGCTTACGATGTGCCTGTTGGCGCTGGTAGTGTTATACCTCAGGATACGAAAGATAGTTTGCAGGTTGTATTGGCTGAAAGTTGGCAGGTGGTTTAAGGGATAGGTTAAGTTTTTGCAGTCAAGTCAAGAGGGGCCGTACTAGGCCCCTTTTTCTTACTTGGCCAGCTCTACTTCAATCAGTTTCGTTTGAGCAGGCTCTAGCCACTCGCGACCACCCAGAAAGGTCATTACGCTGCGGCCTTCTTTATTTAACAAAAAGCTCATCGGTAAGCCGCGAATACCGAGTGTCATAAATGATGCGCCGCGCTTATCTAATATGATAGGGAAGGTTAGATCTCTTTCTAATAAAAATGCTTCGACAACTTCTGCATCTTCGCCTGCATTAATGGCCACCACTTCAAAATCTTGGTCTTTGTATTTTTGTCTTAGTTCTTCCATTGACGGCATCTCTTTGACGCACGGCGGGCACCATGTTGCCCAAAAGTTGAGTAAAACCACTTTGCCACGAAATTCAGTCATGCTGACCTCGCGGCCTTCTAAATCAGGAAAAGAGAGTTCGCTGAACATCATGCTGTCATCAGCATAGGTATAGCTGGAGAGGAGTAATAATGTACTAAGTAATAAACGACGGAAGGTCATGATTCTTCTCCAACGAATAAAGTGCTCTATAAGCAGATAGAGCGGTTAAGTTGCTAAATGGTTCAAATTTAACAGGAAAAAATAACCGAGTAGATATTACGCTGTTTTTACCTTTACTGAGTAGCTTCTAAAACGGCAGTATGGCATAAACAACCTGAATAAAAGACGATTTGTTGAACCGGACTAATAAGGAAAAAAGATGAAATTAGCATTTATCGGCTTGGGCACGATGGGTTTTCCAATGGCAGGCCATCTTCAAAAGAGCGGCCATGATGTAACTGTTTATAATCGGACATCGGCGAAAGCGGGTAAGTGGGTTGAAACCTATGGTGGAGCTATGGCAGAGACTCCTGCGTTGGCAGCGAAGGGAGCAGAGATCGTTTTCACCTGCGTCGGTAATGATAATGATCTGAGAGAAGTGACCACCGGAGCAGAGGGTGTTTTGTCAACGATGGTATCAGGCACTGTGCTTGTTGATCACACAACGGCATCGGCTGAGGTTGCGCGTGAGTTGAATCAGGTTGCGGTTAGTCAGGGAATCGGTTTTCTTGATGCGCCGGTGTCTGGCGGACAGGCGGGTGCTGAAAATGGTGCGTTAAGTGTCATGGTCGGTGGTGATCAGGCCTCATATGATTTAGCCGAGCCGGTGATGAAAGCCTATGGTAAATCGATCCGTTTATTAGGTGAAGCCGGAAATGGGCAGCTGGCAAAAATGGTTAATCAGATCTGTATCGCAGGTTTAGTGCAGGGATTGGCTGAAGCAGTGCATTTTGCAAAACAGTCGGGCCTTGATGCAGAGCAGGTATTTGATGTGATTCAGCATGGTGCTGCCGGTTCATGGCAGATGGTAAATCGTCATAAAACCATGATTGATGGTGTATTCGATTACGGCTTTGCTGTGGACTGGATGCGCAAAGATCTGGGTATTACGCTGGATGAAGCGCGTCGTAATGGTGCGCAATTGCCGGTGACTGCGTTGGTGGATCAGTTTTATGCTGAAGTGCAAAGCATGGGAGGCGGGCGCTGGGATACCTCCAGTCTGGTAAAACGTTTTGATTCAGGTCAATAAATTGCTATAATTATGCCAGAATTTAATTAATTATTAGACTAAAGGTATAGCTATATGTTTGGCGTTGATAAATATAACTTGATCTCTATTGCACCGAGTCTGGCTGTTATTGCTGTGTGCGTAGCTTTGGTTGTTGTCGGTGTTGGTGTATTGAAAAAGGTTATGGTGCAGGATGCAGAAAAAGCGGCTGCTCGCGACGCTAAATAATCGTCATTTGCTTTAGCCTGGTTGTATTCTCGTTACTTAAAGCAGCTATTGATGCACTTCAATAGCTGCTTTTTTATTTCTTATCCTCGTCCTGTCATTGTTTGATGTCGAACTTGAGCCTCAATCTCAACCGGGTTTGGACTTAATTAATCTCAGGCCAATTGTTAGGCACAATGAATCCTCGGCTGAGCTCCTTCCAGTGTTGGCGTTCGTTATCCCACGTTATGATGGCTATCATGTTGGCTTCGCTGCCTTGTGAAATTATATCGGCAAGTGCTTGGTGGGTAAGAGGTGTCGGTGATTCGTAATGATAAAGACCGCCAATCCAGTGCCAGCGGGGCAAGATTAAGAAGGATATATCGCCCTCGTTTAACAGTTGATCAATCTGGTGTTGGAATAGCCACCAACCACGATTGTGTTGCGGGTTGAGTGATTTAATTGCAGGCAGGCATGTTTGCCAATCTTGATAAGGGTAAAACAACAGACCTGTCAGGAGTAACTCACGTTTAGTCGGTGCAGAGAATCCCGCTGCATGAATGGCGGCTAAGGCTTCAGGTGTACTGCTGATCTGGAGTTGGTGTTGTAATAAGCGCAGCCACTTTTTATCGAGCCGATCTTTGCCACCGGGGCCAATAAAATCGCTAAGCTCGGCAAAAGGGGCGTTAAGAGACACGTTGCAAAGATAAAATTTAATCGCCAGCTCCAAATGAATACACTCCCCATTCGTGCTTTCATAAAGGCAATCCAGCTCGCCCAAGGTGCGGCTTTCACCTTTAATGATCAGGTTTCTCTGTTGCCGTTGAATGTTGTTACTGTATTGAAGCAGCCGTTCTATACAGTCTTCAAATTGTCGGCCTAAACGGTAAGCGGGCGGCGCAGGGTAGCGCCTCCATTGCGAAGCTAGCGGGCATGGACTTTTAAGATGATCACCGGGTATAAATGCTGTAATGCCGTCAGGAAGGTTTATCAGCGGGCGCGCATCCACCAGCCATTGCAGATCTTTATTAATATCAACAACTACAGCGTCTTTCACTGATATAATACTCACTATTAATGATTCACATCCAAGATGATCTCCCCTAAAGTATATTCCCGTCGATGCTGTTTCGGGAGTGGGTGTCGAAAAAAGTCGGGAACGAGATAATGAATAGCTGCCAGCGGGTAAGTATATGAGTGAAGTGACTAATACCGAACAAAGAGCACAAAAGCGTTTTCCCCTGCTATCAGAAACTAATATCAATACTGTATTAATGAATGGTGCGCAGATTGCGTTGTGTAAACTCAAGCGCGCGCGAAACTTTGATGCACGGCTTTATTTTTATGCAGAAATAGGTGCATTTCTGGAAGTCTCTTTTTCCCGTGGCGCAGGTATTACGGATGAGACGCGTGAGCGTTTAGAGGCGCTTCATAATGAAGCCACACATATTCATATGGACGCTACTAAGGCATCAAGAGCGATAAAATAATCCGTGATGCCTGAAATATCTACGCCACCAGCTGTATCCGAAGAGTGTACTGCGCAAAATGCCGAACCTGTATTTGACAGTATGGCTTTTTTAGCACGTTTAACACCGCGTCCTGGTGTTTATCAGATGCAAAATACAGCAGGTGAGCTACTCTATATTGGCAAAGCTAAAAACCTGAAAAAACGCGTCAGCAGTTATTTTCGAGCCACCGGTCTTACGGTAAAAACCAGGGCGCTGGTGAGTCACATTGCCAACATTGAAATTACTGTCACCAACAGTGAAACTGAAGCGCTGCTGCTTGAACAAAGCCTGATTAAAGAATATCGCCCGCCTTACAATATTTTGCTCAGGGATGATAAAAGTTACCCTTATATCTTTGTATCAGACAACGAAGACTATCCCGTATTAACCTTCCATCGGGGCACCAAGCGTAAAAAAGGGCAGTACTTTGGGCCGTTCCCAAGTCGTGCGGCGGTTAACGACAGTTTAAATATACTGCAAAAGATTTTTCGGATTCGCTCGTGTGATGATGCTTTTTTCCGTAATCGCTCACGCCCTTGCCTGCAATACCAGATCAAACGCTGCAGTGCGCCCTGTGTTGAGGCTGTATCGGCTGAAGCGTATGCGGAAGATATCCGCCATGCTTCAATGTTTCTCGAAGGGAAAAGTCACAGCATCATGAAAGAGTTGGCGGCACAGATGGAAACCGCGGCGGCTAATCTGGATTTTGAGCGTGCCGTCATCTATCGGGATCAGATCAGTAGCTTACAGCTGATTCAGGAACAGCAGTATGTGTTCGGTGACAGCGGAGATGCCGATGTGATGGGGTGTGCTATTCAGCCGGGTGGTGTCTGTGTGCATGTTCTGTTTGTGCGCGGCGGCCGGGTAGTGGGAAGTAAAGCGTTGCATCCGAAAGTGTCGATAGAAGACAGCGAATCGACGATTTTGTCAGCCTTTGTCGCGCAATGGTATATCGGCAGTGCACGTGAAATACCCGACCAGATTATTTGCAGTCATGATTTGGAAGACCAAACTTGTATCGAAGACGCCCTAAGCCAGCAGCGAGGAAAAAAAATCAACCTGAGTTCGCGGGTTAAAGGCGAACGCGCAGGCTGGCAAAAATTGGCACTGACCAATGCAGAGCAACATCTTGGCAGCCATCTGGCGAGTAAACAGAATATCTATAAACGCTTCCTTGCACTGCAAGAGGTGTTCTCGTTAGAAGAGGTTCCCAAGCGTTTAGAGTGCTTTGATATTTCACATAGCTCCGGCGAAGCCACCGTCGCCTCATGTGTCGTATTTGATCGTAACGGGCCGCTGAAAAAAGATTACCGTACTTTCAATATCGAAGGTATTACCGGCGGTGATGATTACGCCGCTATGCATCAGGCACTCATGCGCCGTTATACACGAATTAAAAAAGGTGAAGGGATATTGCCCGATATATTGCTGATCGACGGCGGCAAAGGTCAGGTTACACAAGCGGTAAAAGTACTCGAGGAGTTACAAATAACCGAAGTGCAGATAATTGGTGTGGCAAAAGGCACCAGCCGAAAAGCCGGGTTTGAAACACTGGTGATGGCAGAGACGAATCAGGAAGTGGTGCTGGCTTCCGATTCCGCCGCACTGCATTTGATTCAGCATATACGTGATGAGGCGCATCGGTTTGCAATAACCGGCCACCGGGCCCGACGCGGAAAAGCACGTAATCAATCTAAATTAGAAGGGATTGCAGGGGTAGGTCCTAAAAGAAGACGTGAATTACTCAAACATTTTGGCGGAATTGCCGCAATTGAGCGCGCCAGTGTTGAAGAAATTGCAAAAGTCACTACCATTAGTTCAGCGCTAGCCGATGAGATTTACGCAGCGTTGCATCCAGAAGCCTAATCTCGGAGTTGTCAGCTTATATGCTGTTATCGATGAATATACCCAATTTACTCACATTGCTACGTATCGGCCTCATCCCCGTTTTGGTGCTTTGTTACTATCTACCCTACGGCTGGGCAGCAATGGCAGCGGGCGCAATATTTGCTATAGCCGCAATTACAGACTGGCTGGATGGCTATCTGGCACGCCGTTGGAATCAGTCATCCGCACTAGGCGCATTTTTAGATCCGGTTGCCGATAAGCTGATGGTCTCGATTGCGTTGGTATTGTTGGTCGAAACCTTCGCGCAACCCTGGATGACCATCCCCGCCATGATCATTATCGGGCGCGAAATCGTGATATCAGCCCTGAGAGAATGGATGGCAGAACTGGGTAAAAGAGCCAGTGTTGCCGTGTCTAATATCGGTAAAATCAAAACCGCATTACAGATGATCTCGATCTTTGTGCTGATCGCCTTTGAGCCTTACAGCATGATTTCATGGGCGGGCGTAGCGGCTTTGTATGCAGCAGCGTTGTTAACCCTGTGGTCTATGATCCTTTATCTCAAGTCAGCCTGGTCAGACTTAACAGAAGAACTCTAAGTGTTTAATCTTTAAGAAAAAATAAATTCATAACAAGGTTGACACCACCGCAGATCTCTCTATAATACGCCCCACTGTTGTACAGGGCGGGAATAGCTCAGTTGGTAGAGCACGACCTTGCCAAGGTCGGGGTCGCGAGTTCGAATCTCGTTTCCCGCTCCAAATTTTGTATAGCACGAAGGCGCGATGGCAGAGTGGTCATGCAGCGGACTGCAACTCCGTTAACGCCGGTTCGATTCCGACTCGCGCCTCCATTCTATATAAAATCAGTCACTTAGGTGGCTTTTTTTATGCTTGAAATTCCTCCTCTATATCTTTTATTTAGTGCTTTTGACCAACACCGTTGCTAGCGAACCAGCATTCCTAAATAGTGATCTGATATTTAAAGTTATTCGCTCGTCGTCGCTACTCAGTTAGACAGCATATTTATGAAATGTAGATACTTATCTTGGTTACCTATATATCGGAGCTGTATCTTTACTTCAGTTGTTTTTGTTGGTTTTTAAGTGTGTTTAAAGTCGAGCATACTAAGAGTTTTTCAGGCGTATTTAGGCTCTCTATAAGGCACGGTTTGTTGTGGCATATTGAAAAGAAAATGGGCATTATCTGCTTGTAAGAAAACCAATTAGTCTGGTTCTCTTTATAGGACTGGGTTATCACATTCAATGTGTGCATTTTCAACGGAAGGAACGGCAGTTGTCCTCAGAACATATTTGTTCATCGATACCATACAAGCCACCTGATTCTCACTTGAGTGTATGCATGTGCTGTATCTCTCAGAAGTTAAATGTTAAGTAAGCTAGCAATTTATCAATAGGTTAGGAGTTAATGACATGGAAAGAAAGGTAATCGTTGCATTAGTATCAGCGGTATTGATATCGATGCCTGTGAGTGCAAAAGAGAACAGTCATGCTGGCCACGGCGTGGTTGCTGATCATGTTATATCGGAGCAAAGAGCTGCGCTTGCAGAGAATACAAAAGATAAAGGATTTGGGCCACAGTCTCCTCGTGATATCGATATGATAGCGGGTAGTAATTCACGTTTTTTTAATACGGCACCCCCATCTACAGAAATGAATCTTTGCAATATCCATTTCCATAAAAATGCTGAGCATAAGGGCGGAGAGTTTGCTCAATATGCAGGTAATGGAGATGGGCATGGGTTCCAGAGTGGTTATAAATATTCAGGTGAGTTGAGTGCGGCAGAGCTTAAGCCTGTTGCTATTGAAGTGTGCCCTAGTAAACATGGTTCTTTAGCGACGGGTGATACGATTGAGGTTCATTATGTGCATTCAACGGCTCAGATAAACCCAGGTCCGACATTGGGGGCATGCTTAAGTGATGCAATTAAAAATCCTCAGTTGCGTGTTGAAACGCAGGTATTCGTTTTAGTAAACGATAAAAACGCTCTTGATTTTGCTAACTTAAGCCAGCACAAAGAAGTAGAAGGCCTGTATCAGGCAGTAAATATCCCAAGCAATACGGGAACTCCTATTCAGTACGCAGGCTCAACAACAGGCCCAGACTATAATGAAAAAGGCTCTCCTTTTCAGGTGACATGGAGTGTGCGTCCTAATGTAGCGAAAGTTAACATTGAGAGTGTCGGCGAGTGGTGCAAAGGGAACACTTTTAATGAAGACCATGGTCATGGCGTAAGAAACCTGGTGACTAACCCTGATCTTCTTTCAAAAATCAGTTATTAAGTTTGCTTGGGCCATCCAGCGCTGGGTGGTCTACCATAGTGCTGAATGAAGTCATGCGATATGGTGTATCGAGTTACTTTTTCAGGTAGGCCGCTTGAGCTTTGAGGTAGTAACAGCCCAAGCGGTAGATCATTGTACTTATTTTTCGGCTTTAACCGAGCTGCCTGCTCCAAACCATTTTTCGGCGAGGGCTTTGGCGGCTTTTAGAGTCATATGTTTGGAGTGGATGTCCCCGACGGGGCGTCCCTCTTTACTAAATATTGTGTAACTCATTTGATAGCTCCAAGCTTTTATTTTTTTCCGTTCAAATTAACTGTAGTCTATTTTGAACAATGTTATCGGTTTGAGTTCGTTTTTTGTTGTGGTTCTTTGTTCTGGTAATCTAATCATCATGAAAAGCGAGTATTGAGATGCTTGTTACTGAACAAAAGCTTTAGCATTTGGGCCTAAAATAATTTCCTGTTATTATACTTTGGTCTCAAAAATCAAACGTTTGCTTGAATTGCAGTGCGCCGCCGAGCAGTCTGTCTAAGAGACTTGGTGTTAGCAGTTGAAGTTAATGCAGTATTGATAATATGCATGCTTGTTATCAGCGAAGGCAAAACACTGCCTTATCTTCATTAATCCCTTCTTTACACATGAATGTATTGTCACTCTTTTTATGTGAGGGCGACATGCAGCATGCAGATCTGAAAATTGATAATAAATTGAACTGAGACTCGTAACGAAGGCCGTACACGATGTTTAACGGTAGGTTACTTGGCTAAGGCTTCTCAGTTTAGGAGGCGGGATGCTATTTATTACGAATCGATTTCCTAAACAAACTATAGAGACTGAGATCGGACGTGACTTCGATTTTGACTTGGAAAATAACGCATCAAGTAACTCAGTATTTTTTTGTGAGCGCCTGAAAAAAAATGAATATAAAGAGATTGGCAGTATTGGTTTTTTAACGCGATTAAAAAAATCAAAATACCGCCAAATTCTGATCTATATTCATGGCTTTTCTAATATGCCTGAAGATGCTTTTGCCGGTGCTGAAGAGTTTAGCCGTTTATGCAGTAAGCAGAAGAAGAGAGAGGTGTTGGTTATTCCGTTAATCTGGCCTTGTGATAATGATCTCGGGGTTGTTAAGGATTATTGGGATGACCAGAAAGCAGCAGACCAAAGTGGCTTGCCTTTTGCCAGAGTCCTGGAGAAGTTTTTAGCCTGGCGCAGCTCTCAAGAACATAACCCTGCCGAAGACCCTTGTTTAAAACGTATTAATGTATTGGCGCACTCTATGGGTAACCGTGTGTTGCGTGAAACCCTGACGGTATGGAATAAGTATGATCTGCCGCAGGGTGTGCCGTTAATTTTCAGGAATACATTTTTAGTGGCGGCTGATGTGGTGAATGAGACCCTGCATGAAGGGCAGAAGGGGGAGGTGATTTGTCACGCCTCCCGTAATGTTGTTGTTTATCACGCCTCGGATGATTTGGCATTGCGCGCCAGTAAAATATCCAACCTGAAAAACAAGATTGCATCCCGGCGTTTAGGGCATACGGGGCCGGAAAAAATGGGTGAAACGCTGCCAAATGTATATTCAGTTGATTGTGATGATGTGAATAATAGTTATGACAGGCCAAAAGGACACTCTTATTTCAGGTCAGGCACAAAAAAAGGAGAACCGGGCAATGTATTCAAGCATATTTTTTCATGCTTATTGTCAGGGCGGGTATATCCCGATGATGAGGAGCGCCGTTCTTCCATTGTGCGTTTAGGTAAAGAAAAATGACATGCTGTATGTAGCTAAGCGAGGCATGAGTATGAGTGCTTTCTAAAGGAGGATAGAAATGAGTACTGATGTTGGCCAATCGCTGGATCGGGCGGTTCGTGATGCATTTATTAAGATGAATTTTATCGGTGAATCGCCGCTGTTTTTACGCTCACTTTCTCAGATCCAGAAGGCGGCCAAGCATGATGTGGCTGCGCTGTTATTGGGTGAAACCGGTACGGGTAAGGAGTTGGCAGCGCGCGCGATTCATTATATGGGCGGGCGTGCAGACCATCCTTTTATCCCGGTTAACTGTGGCGCCCTGCCTGAAGATATTTTTGAAAACGAACTCTTCGGGCATGTTCAGGGAGCGTATACCGATGCGAAAAGGAGCCAGTTGGGGTTAGTGGCTCAAGCGCAGGGCGGAACACTTTTTTTAGATGAGATCGATGCGCTTTCTTTAAAGTCTCAGGTGGCGTTACTACGGTTTTTGCAAGATCATCAGTTTAAACCGTTAGGTGCACAAGGCTATGAAAATGCCGATGTGAGATTAATCGCAGCGACTAATGCGGATCTGGCGGCATTATCTTTGACTGGCGAGTTTCGAGAGGATCTTTATTACCGTCTTAATATTATGCAGATCACTATGCCTTCTCTACGCGAGCGGATTGATGATCTGCCGCTGTTAGCCAAGCATCTGATTAGCCGTTTTAGTCTGGAGTACGGCGGGGATGAACGCTTTTTATCCGTCCAGTGTTATTCATGGATGCGTCAATATTCATGGCCGGGTAATGTACGCGAGTTGGAGAATGTGTTGCTGCGCGCATTTCTGGAATCAGAAGGAGCAGCGATTATCGTACCGCCACCACGCCAGTGGGAAGAAGCGAATCAACAAATAAACATATCGGGTATGAATTGGGATGTTGATTACAATGAGGCTAAAAGCCTTGTAATTGGTGCGTTCGAAAAAAATTATTTGATGCATGTACTGAGTAAGGCCGATGGAAATGTTACCCGTGCCGCACAGATGGCCGGAAAAGAGCGTCGCTCACTGGGTAAGTTAATTAAAAAGCATGGCCTGAGAGAAGATTAAAGGTAATTCAGTCCTCTTGGGTTAAAAATAACCCGCTGACTTATCAAGCCGCGCCTGTGTGTTCAAACGGTTGTATTAATTCAATATTCTTCTGATATCCCAAAATATTTTATTGCCTTCGCTTCTGATGGCTGGGGTTTTTTTGCCCCATATTTTATGGTTTTTTATTATTAATTCATAATAATCAATGGCTTATTTTTTGGCATGCCTCTTGTATTGTTTTGTCTAAAGCGTTGCTGTTACTGAAGATGAGATGACGATATGTCTAATATCAACACTGATGAGACTGAAATTAAGCGCATAGCTTGTGAGATTAAACGCTATCTGGGTAAGCATCCTCATGGAGTGGATACGATTGATGGCATTACTCGGTGGTGGATACCACGGCAGCGTATTGAGGAAGCATCGTTGCGGGTACAGCAGGCACTCGATTATCTGGTTGCAGAATCGCGTATAGAAAGAAAAACCAGCCTTGATGGGAGTGACCTGTATTTTGGGGCTGATCCATCACGTGATGAGAAAAATCGCTAACGATCTCGAATGTAGAGAGGAGTAAGGACATGCCAGTATCTCCCACATATCCCGGTGTCTATATTGAAGAAGTACCCAGCGGTGTTCGTACTATCGCTGGCGTTGCAACATCGATAACTGCTTTTGTTGGCTACACCAAAAAAGGTGCGGTTGATAAGGCGGTTCATATAACCAGCTTTTCAGATTTTGAACGCAGCCACGGCGGGTTAGATCGGGGCAGTCCTCTTTCCTATGCGGTTAAACAGTTTTATGCCAATGGTGGAAGTGAAGCGTATGTAGTGCGGGTAGCTACTGGCTATGCACCGGCTCGCTGGCATATTGATGATGGCGGAGGTCCTGTGTTGGATGTTGCCGCTTCCAGCCCTGGTGTCTGGGGTAATGATCTGCGCATCAGTATTGAGCATAGCGGCACGCGAAATCCTGACGCCGAGTTTAATCTGGTGGTATCGCAACGGGTTATTCAGGGCGGTGCATCGCAAACCGTACCTCTTGAAACCCATCGCAACCTAAATCTGAATCCTGATTCTCCTAATTATGTGGTGTCGGTGGTGAATGCCGCTTCGGCGACTATCCGGGTCACTCAAGCGCCGGGCTTGGTGTTTGCGCGCCAAGGTTTTGTTGTCAGTAAAAGTATTACTTTCCCCCTCAATCTCACGGATATCACCTTGGCAGGAAGTATCGATGGTACTGCCTCTTTTTTGTTGGCGCTGTCTGCCAGTTTTGCCGATATGGGTGCTCTGATCACTAACCTGAATGCTGCGATCGCGACGGCGGGGTTAGATTTACGCATGTTAGCTGCAGAGTCAGGGCTGGATGGTGATCTGACCGGTACCGGCAGTGTGAGAATAGCCTCTTTGGCGACGGATGAATCTTCATCGATTGTGGCGAATGTTGGTGCTCCCGGAGGGTTGGCTGCGACTATCAGTTTAGGTTTAGCCGCGGGTGGCCGTGAGTTTACCGGCGATTCAGAGCATCGTCCGATTGTGGTGAGTAATCTGCAACCGCAGACAAGCGGTAATGATGGCAGCAAAGGTGCGGCTACTGAGTTGATAGGTAATCAATCCGCTAAAACCGGACTGTACGCGTTACTCGATGTTGATCTGTTTAATCTGTTGTCGATTCCTGAAACCCGTGATCTCTCTCAGGCGCAGGCCGATCCGGTTATTCAGGCGGCTATCAAGCTTTGTGAAGATGAACGTGCATTTTGTATTGTCGATCCACCGAGTAGTTTTACTTTATCGAGTATTGCTGGTTGGGCCAATGGTGTTTCCCAGTCGCGAAATGCAGCGGTCTATTTCCCCAGTGTCATGGTGGCTGATCCACTCGATAGTTTCCGGCAGAAAGCGATGGCCTCTTCCGGATCCATTGCCGGTGTTTATGCACGAACCGACAGCTCTCGCGGTATTTGGAAAGCCCCGGCAGGCACCGATGCAACGTTAAATGGTGTGGCGGGTATCAGTGGGCCGATGAACGATATTGAAAATGGCGGAATTAATAAAGCGGGTGTCAACGCATTACGTAACTTCCCCACGTATGGAAAAGTGATCTGGGGTGCACGCACCATGAAAGGCGCTGATGCACAGGCCGATGAATATAAGTATGTGCCGGTGCGACGACTGGTGTTGTTTCTTGAAGAGAGTTTATATCGCGGTACGCAGTGGGTTGTATTTGAGCCCAATGATGAGCCGTTGTGGTCGCAAATCAGGCTGAATCTGGGTGCCTTTATGCACAACCTGTTTCGCCAGGGAGCGTTTCAGGGAACCACACCTCGCCAAGCCTATTTCGTGAAATGCGATAGGGAAACCACAACACAGAATGATATCGACCGGGGTATTGTCAATATCGTGGTGGGTTTTGCGCCTTTAAAACCGGCCGAATTCGTCATCATCAAATTCCAGCAGATCGCTGGCGAACTTGACGTGTGAAGGAGTAAATCATGGCTCAGTTTAGTGTAAATCCACAACGATTTGATCCCTACAAAAATTTCAAGTTTCGTATCAGATGGGATGGAAAGTATGTAGCGGGCATTAGCAAAGTGGGGGCGCTGAAGCGCACCAATGAACCGGTGACACACCGTGAAGGAGGCGACCCCAGTACCGAACGAAAATCACCGGGCCAGACAAAATATGAAGCGATTATGCTGGAGCGTGGCGTTACGCACGATACCGAATTTGAGAAATGGGCGAACAAGATCTGGAACTTCGGCTCTGGTTTGGGCGCGGAAGTTTCTCTTAAGGATTTTCGTAAAGATATTGTGATTGAGATGTACAACGAGGCTGGCCAATTGGCGATTGCTTACAAGGTGTTTCGTTGCTGGGTTTCAGAGTATCAGGCACTGCCTGAACTGGACGCCAGTGCAAATGCCGTGGCGATCCAGTCGTTGAAGTTAGAAAACGAAGGTTGGGAGCGGGATTATGATGTTTCTGAGCCAGCAGAGCCTGAGTTCACAGAGCCTGGCTAACGGATTGTCGGAATACTTGATGAAGTGGAGAGTGACAGCGAATGAAAGTACTCAACGCAGATGAATTATTAACGGTATGGGAGCAGGGGCTGCATCAGCCTTTATTGCGCCGTGCGTTGATCTTGCTGGCAGCTGCGTTTCCTGAGATACCAGCGGATCGTCTTTCGTATTTGAGCATCGGTCAACGGGATGGCTTATTGATGCAGCTGCGTGAGTGCTTGTTTGGTCAGACATTACTGAATACAGCGGTGTGTCCTGAGTGTAATGAGCGTATTGAGTGGCAGAATAATCTCAGTGATTTTTTGTTGTCACCCGATCAGGATCCGACTCCACACGATCCATTTGAGCTGGATTCAGGCGGTTTTCAGTTGCTGTTTCGCTTGCCAAATAGTCTGGATGTTGCGGCGGTGATTAATAGTCATCAGATAAAAGGCCCGCAATTAGATCAGTCGCATTTTTCTTCCGAGTCTCACCTTCAATCTCAGCAACTGCAGTTACTCTCACGCTGTTTATTGCAGATCGAGCGTGAAAGTAGCGGCTGTGAGTTTGAGGAGTTACCGGATGCGGTGCTTCAGACCCTGACAGATCAACTGGAGGTATTAGATCCTCAGGCAGATATCCGGCTTAATCTAACCTGCCCCGAATGCGCACATACGTGGATGGTGCTGTTTGATATCGCCAGTTTTTTATGGGCAGAGTTAAATGAATGGGCTGAACGCATGTTGCAAACGGTTTATCAGTTAGCAGCAGGTTATGGCTGGAGTGAGCAAGAGATTCTCAGGCTTAGTCCGGTTCGCCGACAACTCTATCTCGGTTTGATGGGGGCGTAAATGGACTTTCTTCAGAACTTAATGGCACGACATCAAACTGAGATAAGTCAGCCGCAAGCTGCAATATCTAAGGGTGAACTACCGAGTGCTTCAAAGATAGTTCAGCCGCGCCAAAAGCTAAGATTTGAAGGTGGCTCTGAGCCGCTTATGCAAGTGGCTGATGTGAATCAGGACAGCTTTTCTGAACCAAACCTGTCAAAAATCGATAGTGCATCTCTTCGTCCACAGATGTCTGCTGATTTTGAAGAGTTTGATATAGGGCCTGTAATCCACCGCGAGCAGTTGGCCGAAAAATTGAATGCAAGGGCAGCAGGTAATAGCACCGAAAGGTTGTTTGGCGCGCTAAATGTACCGGACAATGTGCCGCAAGCACACCCGGTTAGTAAGACAGCGGATCAAAAAAGTAGCGGTGCTCATCTGGCATTAGGTGCAATCCGGAAGATGACTGAAGAGGGAGGCAGGGTAGAAAGAGAAACAAATGTTGTTCAGCCCGTTAGTCAGTTCGATTCTCAATCAGATAAGCCGGAAAATGGATTACTTGGTGTGGACAATAGATTTTCGGAGCTGACGCAACAGAGTGCTCAAAGCCTCTCTCAACAAGGAGATCAACAGGGGGCACAACAGAGTACGTATAAGAGTTCGAATAAGAGCCTGCATCAAAATGCGAAAAATGTAGGGAGCGCAGATCCGGCGTCATCACCTTCCTCACTATCGAATTCCGGGTCATTACAAGCGCCTGACTGGCTTAACCAAATACAGGCTGATCTGCAGGATCGCTGGCAAGCGCAAGCACTTAACCAGAAATCGCAGGCTGAGCCTGTGGTCAATGTCAGCATTGGCCGTGTTGAAGTACGTGCAGTGCAAGCAGACTCCACCCCAGCGCGTAAAAAACGAACATTGCCAAGCGGGGTAATGACATTAGAAAGTTACCTGAAGCAGCGTGATCGCAAGGGGGGCGCATGAGTAGCCCCGATGCGTTAGCAACAGTGACCGCTACACTGAAAAGTTTATTGCATAGTTTGGTTGATGATGAGGCGAAGGTAACGACTCAGCCACCGAGTAAAGCCCGGGCGGGTGATGATGATCAGATCAATATTTTTTTGTATGGTACGCAGATTAATACAGCGTTTACTAATGCCCCTATGCCGGGAGCAACGCGTCATGGTGAAACGGTTCACCCACCCTTACCGTTGACACTTAAGTACCTGATAACTGCCTATGGCGCTAATGATGATGATATTTCTGGTCAGCAGCTAATGGGAAAGCTGATGAGTCTGTTCCATGACCATCCGATTCTTGGGCCAACCGATATTGTTGGCATCATGCCGGACTCGAACCTACACCATCAGCCGGAGCGTATTCGGATTACCGCTGATGTGTTGTCATTAGATGAAATGTCTAAACTCTGGGCAAGTTTTCAGTCAGCAGAGTATCGTTTATCAGTGGGTTACGAGGTTTCCCTGGTGCTGATAGAGAGCACTCGCCCTTCTGTTACACCATTACCGGTCTTAACCCGAGGCGAAGCTGATCAGGGTGTGTTAGCACAGGCTAACCTGATTCCTCCATACCCTGCTATTACTGATATTGCTGTATCGAGCCAGCAGCCCAATGCAGTATTGGGAGATACGCTGGTTATAAGTGGTCATCATCTGAGTGGCGATAGCCTTAGCGTACGTTTTTCGCACCCCTTGCTGCTTAACCCAATTGAACTGCCTGTGCTTAGCGTGGGTTCAGATACACAGGTTCGTCTGGATATTCCCACGGTCGTCGCTGATTGGCGCGTCGGTTTTTATGCCGTTGAACTTGTTGTCAGCAAGGTGGGTGGGCAGCGAGTGACGAATGCGTATCCGCTGACATTGGCTCCTGCTATTACCGCGGTAATACCCGTCAGTCCGGTTCCTCGTAATAGCTCAGGGGCTGTTACATTTAATCTTGGTTGTCGTCCCGATGTTTTACCAGAGCAACGGGTAACACTGTTGCTGGGTGATCGTGAAGTGCCCGCGCAAGCTCATCCGGCGCAAACCGATACGCTGGTATTTGTTGTCGATAATGCGCCGGTTGGCACTCGCTATATCCGTTTACGTGTTGATGGCGTTGATAGCTTACTGATTGACCGCTCGGTTACCCCTTCGGTTTTTGATAGCGCGATGGAGGTGATCATCTCATGAATCAGCAGGCAGATTGGATGAATGCAAATGAGGCATATCTAACGGCTATGCTGGCATGGTTACGGCTCTCGCTGCAGCGAATGATCTCTCCGGTTGCGAATAAGCAGGAAACATCTACGGGGGCGTCAATCAGCTGGTTTAAGCAGATCAACAAAACCGACAATACTCAGCCAGCGCAGCGGCCCTCCTGCTTATCCCATCAACCCGATGAAGCTGAAGTAGAGCAAGCCTGGCTGGCCGTTCAGGCATGTGAAAGTCATGAACTGCCTCCTGCTATGCTCTTGTTATCGCAAGCATTGGGCTTATCTGCTTTTGATACTCAGGTATTGGCATTGTGTGTCGCAATGGAGTTGGACACCTGTATTGGCGGGTTATGTGCCAAAGCACAAGGTGATCCGAATAAACCCTATCCGACCTTTGCATTGGCGTTCGCACTTTTTGATGAGCCCGACTGGAATGCTTTAACGCCTCATGCACCGCTACGTTATTGGCGCTTGTTAGATATTAACCAGCCTGGTACGCAGCCCTTGACCAGCGCTGCGCTGGGCGCAGATGAACGCATCGTTAATTACCTGAAAGGGATTAATTATCTGGATGATAGGTTAGCGTCTTTATTGGATGCTGCTGATCTTCAGGATGATGAGGGTTTGTTACCGGCGTCGCAGCAGCGGGATGTAGATAAGGTCATTGAAGCGTTACATGCGAATGACGGCAAGCAAAAAATTCCTGTTATCGAATTACTCGGACATGATACGGCCAGTAAACGTTTGGTTGCCGGGCGCATTGCTAATGGATTAGGCATGACGCTTTTTATCATAAACCTGAAAAGCATTCCCGATCAAAACGGTGATTTCGAAACCTTTGTGCGCCTTTGGGAGCGGGAGTCACTCTTAATGCCGCTGGCGTTGTATATCGATGTGAACAGCCCCGGCGACGCAGAACAGAGTCTTCTTAAACGCTTCTTAACCAGAAATAACGGAGTTACTTTTGTCGGGGTTGAGGAGGTCGGTGTCGATGCATCTGAACAACGTATCAGTGTAGAGATAAATAAGCCAACACCCCAGGAGCAGCAACGTTTGTGGAGGGATCTGCTGCAAGAACAGGATAACGGCCACTCAGAACGTTTAGCCGAGCAATTTTCGTTTTCGCAGAGTGAGATTCAACAGCTTGCCAGAAAATCACTGATTCACTGCCAAGGCAGTAAAGCCGCTTTAAATGGCGAACTTTGGCAGTCCTGCCGCCTTGCCGCCCGGGCAGGAATGGAGCAACTTGCCCGCCGTATTGATACCAAAGCAACGTGGGATCAGCTGGTTCTGCCGGTTGAACAAAAAGAGCTTCTGCAGAGCATTGTTGGCCAGGTGGCATACCGTAATCATGTTTATGAAGGGTGGGGGTTTCGTGCACAGATGAACCGCGGATTGGGTATCAATGCGCTGTTTGTCGGCGAAAGTGGCACCGGAAAAACCATGGCTGCGGAAGTGATTGCCAATGACCTTAAGCTTGATCTGTATCGGGTTGATCTGTCCTCTGTAGTGAGTAAATACATTGGCGAGACAGAAAAGAACCTACGTAAGTTGTTTGATGCAGCAGAAGATAGCGGCGCTATTTTATTTTTTGATGAAGCCGATGCTCTGTTTGGTAAACGTAGTGAAGTTAAAGACAGCCACGACCGTTACGCGAATATCGAGATTAACTACCTGTTACAGCGTATGGAGTCTTATCGAGGGCTTGCGATTCTTGCCAGCAATATGCGCAGTGCGCTGGATAAAGCTTTTGTGCGACGTTTGCGGTTTATTGTGGATTTTTCATTCCCCGGTATCGAGCAAAGAGCTGAAATCTGGCAAAAGGTGTTTCCACCACAAACGCCCATTGATGGCATGCTGGACTGCCAGCATTTGGCTAAATTGAGCCTGACAGGCGGCAACATTCATAACGTCGCACTCAACGCTGCATTTATGGCGGCGCAGCAGGGTATGAAGATTAGTATGCCGTTGGTGTTAAACGCCGCGCGTATCGAATATAAAAAACTGGAGCGGCCTGCCAAAGAATCCGACTTCTTGTGGCAACAAACCGCAGGAGCTGTCGTATGAGTATTCAATTACATATCGGCACACTCGTGATTGATGGTTTGGATATACAGCCGCATCAGGCAGCGGCGTTAAAAGAAGCGGTTGAAGCTGTTTTAACGCATCAGTTGAGCCAGCTGAATCAAGCCGACTCATTGCAGGCTTCATTGACAACGGCTTTTACATCGACAAGTGCAGCCGAGAGTCAGCCTGTGAATGCTGGCTCAATTTCCATTAGCCGTCACCACAGTGTCGCCAATGTGGGTGAACAGATCGGCAATGCGATTTATTGGGGGATCAGAAAATGACGATGTTAAGTACTCCTCAAGTCAAAAGTATAGACCGGTCAACGGCCTTGCTTGCCGGGCGGGTTTTACAGCGTAAATGTGCCTGTGGGCAGCATAAAAGTTCAAGCGGGCCTTGCGAAGCCTGTAATAAAAGCCAGCAAGCTGAAACAAATCAGGTACCTGGTGTGGTGTACGATGCAATACGCTCATCTGGTCAGCCATTAGACAGCCAAACGCGTACATTTATGGAGCAGCATCTGGCGCAAACATTGATTAATGTACCTGTCAGCTCAGTGCAAAGAGGTGTGGCAACCAGCAGTACGACAAGTAGCTTACGCCTTGGTGCGTCGGATAGTATTTACGAAAAAGAGGCTGATCAGGTGGCTGCTGCGTTGTCATCCAGCACTTCTCGTTATTCCGCTGCAACATCAACATCAACATCAACATCACCAACACATCTCGCAGCGCAAAGACGCTTAGACCTTTCCGGCGTCCGTATTCATACCGGCGCTAAAGCTAACGAATCAAGCCGTGCTATTAATGCCAGAGCTTATACCGTCGGTAGTGATGTGGTATTTGCGGCCAATCAGTTCTCACCCACTAGTGCCTCAGGGCGTCACCTGCTTGCTCATGAGTTGACGCATGTTATTCAACAATCGGGCAATAATCAGGTCTCACGGGTGATACAGCGGGCGGGGTGCGCAGGACGCAATGGCCGTAATTGCAACGGGGCTAGATGCACAACGCCTACTGGACGTAGAGGTATGTGCCAATGGGGCGGTATTGCCATTGGTTGCAACTGCCGAGATCAATCCGGTGATGCACCAACGCCTGTGAATTTACCTTATTGGATAACCGTGTTGTTGGGCGCTGCCGCCACAGCAGCAGTTATTGCTTGTTTTGCCACAGGCGCATGCGAGTTTGGATTGATTGTTGGCGGCTTAGGAACAGCCGCAGCGGCAGCCGTCTTAGCGTTTCTGGATGCTGCTGGCATCCGGGATACGGGTAGCAGCGGTGGTACTGCGTAATTAACTGAGTGTGGAAGCAACTATGTCTTATGAGCGCACTGAGCAAACAGAAAAAAAATCGCCGACAACCATGTCGTCGACGTCCCGTGTTTTGCGGCGTAAGTGTGCGTGTGGGCAGCATTCGCAAGGGAGAGAATGCGAAGAGTGCGCTAAGAAAAAACAAAAGATGCAACGCAAGTTGATGGTGGGGGCCAGCAATGATCCGCTAGAGCAAGAGGCTGATCGGGTTGCTGAGTATGTTTTATCGATGCCACTTTATTCCTCCGCGGTGAGCATACCGCGTATTCAGAGATTCTCAATATCATCTGGCGCAGTTCAAGGCATAGCACCAGTGAGTGTAGATCGGGCATTGGCAAGTCAGGGACAACCTCTTGATTCATCATTACAGCAGGAGATGAGCCAGCGGTTTGGCTATGACTTTTCGGGTGTGCGGGTACACACAGGCAACATTGCAGATCAATCAGCACGAGATCTGGGCGCACAAGCTTATACGGTGAAACAGGATGTTGTATTTGCGGCGGGTCGGTTTGCACCACAAACCAATAGCGGACGACGCTTACTAGCACATGAGATGACACATGTTGTGCAACAGTCGAGCGGTAGTGCTGTGGGTGTTTTATCTAGTCTAAATATCAGGCTTCAGCGTAAAGGGGAGTCTAATTCAGGATCCACGTCGGTTAAAAAACAGCCTAAGTCTGGAGCAAGTGAGCTTCCGGTTGATTTTACCGAAGAGCGCTCACCGGGCCACGATAAGGTTAAACGTATTTATATTTCATGCGTTCAGAATCGCCTACGTCTTGAGACCTCTGCGATCAATCATACCTACGTATTGACAGATTGTTCATTACCGTTGGGATCATATGAGACTCAGGTGACCGTATCGAATAATGACTTTCATCTTGATTTTGGTGAACGTGCGGCCGAGGGCGAAGTGTTTGAGTTTGCATATGAAGTTGCCGCTGATCAGAAACACCCAGCAAAGTATTTAAACGATCAACCTAGTGTACATGTTGATGTAGTCAGTGAGGTTCCAGCTGCACCTCAGGAACCTATTGCGAAAGAAGCAGATAAAGAGGATAGATTAAGTAAAAAACCTGAGTGCTCAATCCGACTTGACGATCGTCAGTTGGTGAAATCAGATTCATTCAAAAAAGATCTATTTAAGCCTAAAAAGTTCGCTAAAAAGATCTGGGATCACAATATACCTTTGGGTCAGTTTGGTTGGGTGGCGGTCGTGGCCAAAGCTTCTGGAGGGTTATCGGGTAATCTCGCCGCAAGTTATGGCCCAGGGCGGTTAAGTAATCTCTGCTTGACCCATCTTATTGATAGGGATTCTGGTGGTACAACTCTGGGTATCGGAGGGCGTGCTCACTTTAGCATGCCTGCTCGTGCGGCGATTCGATTGGCTGGTAATGGAAAATTAAAAATCACGGGTGATTATCTTAGTGTTATTGAGGTGGCGGCTGCAAAGGGTGAATTAAATGCACTTGGTGAAGCTGTTTTGTCAGGGCAGGTTGATGCGGATGTTGACATAGTAGCGAAGACAAAAAGAGTGGTTAACGCTGCCGCTGATCCAGAATCATCGGATGTAACAACGACAGGACCAAAATCTACTGACTCAGTAGCCATCGACAAACATTCTATAACCGATTTAGATTTAGCTGCTTCGGTAGGACTACGAGGACGAGCGAGCCTTCTTTTCAAGGTTGATCTTTCTGCCGGCTTTAGTATTGCGGGTGTGAATTTATGGAGTCAAACATGGCCTCTCGTGCGTTATAACCCTGGCGTGTCTTGGAAAGGAGGGCTTCGCTACAGCCCTAATCCCGGAGTTCATTGGGATCTTGGTGCTTTTGGCGTTGGTGACAGTGGGGATGGAAGGTCTGTCGATGACGAAGTGTTAGATGATATTGACTATCACTCTGATGAGGCGGAGGTGACGGAGGATGATGTAGTACAGGCGATACTGGATGAAACACGGGTTCAGGTAAATGCTCCAGATGGTTCTAGTCCAGATAAAGCTCTCCCATTTGATTGGTATAAACCGATTGGTCTTTATCCATCAGAGATGTCTTTGCCAAATGCGGATGCACCTCAACAGGTGGGACGCGATGATGGCCAGACCGAAATTCGTTTTCCTGTGTCCCTGATTCCAAACCGGGATAGAAAAAAATATAACCCCGATCCAGACGGTTTTGTGTATGACCGCATCGGCGTTGATGATTGGCCAGCCGCTAGCCATGAATTTCAGTATACCCCTTACGATAGCCGCAGCGACCCAGAAAAGGAGCGCTTCAAACGTTTGGTCGATGCACTTGGGTACAGCCGTGCAGGTTTGGATATCGATCATGTCTGGGAATTAAACCTAAGGGGGCAGGAATTCGATCGTTTTGATAACTTGTGGCCTGCCAGCAATCAGGAGCAACAACTCGCGGGTAGCCGCCATAAAATCCAAATCAGCAGTTATGAAAGCCGTTTAGGTAATGTGAATGGTCGGTGGTTTGTCATTACAAGGGTGAGGCACCCTGCATAAGTGGTTCGTAACTAGCAAATGGTTATTGCAAAACTTTAGTGGTACGACAACAGTAAGCGGTTAGGAGGCATATGATGAATAAGTCAGCTAAAACCTACACCTATCGTGGCGGTGAAAAAGTCGCATTGGAAAAAAGTCCTGATCAGATGGTGGTCAGAGCATTACCTGCGAGTTTGGATGATGCGGCTATTGCTTCGTCTGAGCAGGTGTCATCCGCCTCCACCCGAATCAATACGCGTGGTGCAGATCTTGATGGATTAATGGAGCGCAGCCGTGTTGTTGCGCCTACACATCATGCTTATTACGAAGTGGATTCAGGTTCTGAATTTTTAATTACTGACCGCATTTTTGTTTCCTTTAAAGAAGCGCTTTCTGATCAGGATGTAGACGCACTCGCTGGTCGTTATGCCTTGGTGAAAGTTGCCACCTACAGTGATCGGGATTACCTGTTTCAGCTTACTAATCATACGGGTATGAATCCGGTGAAGTTGGTGGTGAAACTCACGGAGGAGGAGCCTTTAATAGAAGCGGTGGAACATGATCTGAATCAGCGGATGAATGCTGAGCAGTTTTCCATTCCTACGGATCCCGATTATTCGAGACAGTGGCATCTGCATACACGCCTGAATAGTCCTGATTTTGATGTGCGCTCCAGTACTTTATGCGAAAACTCATGGGGCTTGATGGATGGATTTGGCAGTGACGAGGTCGTGATTGCCGTGTCGGATGATGGTTGCAAGCTGGATCACCACGATTTTGATTCGCCTGATAAGTTTGCTTCATGGGGGTATTTTCGTGGTTCGCGTTTGGTAAATCCTGTGGATATCGATGCTGATCCCCGCGAGATGTATAAAGCCGGTTCTAATCATGGGACGTCCTGTTGTGGTGTTATCGGAGGCGAGATTGATTCGGTATTGACGGTGGGTGCTGCTGCAGGTTGCCAGTTATTGCCGATTCAATGGGAGTCGTCGGGGCCTTCGTTATTTATCAGTGATTCTAAATTGCTCACCATACTTAACTATATTGCTGATAAAGCCGATGTGATGTCGAACTCTTGGGGTGGTGTGCCCATGAGTGTGTGGGCGTTACCGGTCATCAACCGTATTAAAAGTTTGGCATTAACCGGTGGGCGACGTGGTAAAGGAATCGTATTTTTATGGGCCGCAGGTAATGAAAATTGTCTGATTAATCATACTGCGAATCAGGATGTGCCTTACGACCACGGGGTTGATGTACAAGGTGGCGCATTGGTGTGGGTGGGTGTCCGAACTACGCGTGTTTTTCGTAACAATTTGGTCGGTATTCCGGGTGTGATGCATGTTGCCGCATTGGCCAGTACTGCCAGACGTAGCCACTATTCAAATTACGGGCCGGGTATTGGTGTGTGCGCGCCTTCCAGTAACAGCCATGCCTATTATCGGATGACCGTTAGGGGGTTGGGGATTACCACCACCACGGGTGAATCAGGCAGCGTGACCAATAGCTTCGGCGGTACGTCAAGCGCGACTCCTTTAGTGGCGGGTGTGGCGGCATTGATTATCTCTTCAAACCCAAACTTGAGTGCGCTTGAGGTGATTTCAATACTCAAGCAAACCGCCTCTAAGGATCTGGATTTTAGTGATTACCCTCGCACGCCTCCCGCCAGTTTTGATGCGAATACCGGCTGGGATGTGTCTCCGGTGGCACCCTTTAATAATGGTGTATTTGTTGATAATGGCGATGCTGAAGGTAGCTGGAGCCCGTGGTTTGGTCATGGCAGAGTGGATGCAAATGCGGCAGTCGCTGAAGCATTAAGCCGCCGTCAACCGATAGGCAATAAGGTATTTCAGGCCAGTTCTGAACCGGATAAGAGTATTCCTGACAATAATGTCAGAGGTATCAAGGATAAAATTAACTGTTCAAAAGTGTTCGCACTCTCGGCTATTACTGTCAGTGTTGATATTAGCCATACCTATATTGGTGATCTGCGTGTCAGCCTGATCTCTCCCGCTGGCACCGTCGTGCCTCTGCATGACCGTACTGGCGGCAGCGCTAACGATCTGCGAGCTGATTTTGATATCTCTTCTGTACCCGGATTGCTGGCATTGATCGGAGAGTCCGTGGAAGGTGAGTGGGCACTGCATGTTCAGGATTTGGCATTGGCTGACCGTGGCCGCCTGACAGCCTGGTCTCTGAATATCAGCGGTCAGAAAGATACCTCTGTGGTTGTTGAAGACAGCCCGGGTATGAGTATTCCGGATAATCTGGATGCCGGTATCGAGCGGAGCTTGTCGGTCTCTAAAGCGGGGCTTTTGGATAGTATCGAAGTCGAGCTGGATATCACTCATACCTACATCGGAGATCTGGTGGTCGAGCTTGTTTCACCCGGCTTAACCTCTGTTTTGCTGCATAACCGTACGGGTGGATCGGCAAACAACATCATTAAAACGTACAGCCTTAACAATGCTTCGGCGCTACAGGTATTACTGGGCGAAACAGTTAAGGGAGCATGGAAACTTAAGGTGTCGGATCATGCCGGTGTCGATCAGGGCAAGTTAAATCGCTGGGCATTGAAAATCGTTTCAACAACATAAGTTGAAGCAAATCGCTTCAATCAGATAGCGTCAAACAGATAGGAGTGGCAAAAGGATGACGACTTTTCCTAACTCTCCCCGCGTTGTAAAAGGCGGAATTGTGCTGATAGATCCGGCATCTGGCAGGGTCAATCGTGTGATTTCACTGCAGTACAACCCGAGCACATTGACGAGAACCTTTCAGGCTCAGCATTTAGGCGAGGGGGCTACGCATGCTGAAGCTCTGCGGCTTAAAGGCCCCGCGATGGAGACGTTAAAGCTGGAAGCCGAGATTGATGCGGCAGATCAGCTGGAGTTTCCTGAGCAGCATCAATCGGTTGTCGAATTCGGGGTTGCTCCGCAGTTGGCGGTGTTGGAAGCCCTGCTTAACCCCAGCAGTGCAGCCTTACTGAGTAACAAAGCGCTGGCGAATGCCGGCACTTTGGAGATAGCGCCGATGGAGTCGTCACTCACTTTGTTTGTCTGGGGTGCCAGGCGTATTTTGCCGGTTCAGTTGACGGAGTTTTCGATCACTGAAGAGGCGTTTGATCCATCACTGAACCCGATTCGCGCCAAAGTGAATTTAGGGCTGCGTGTCCTGACGATTGATGATTTAGGCTTCGACCACAAAGGTGGTGGCTTGTTTATGGCCTATTTACAGTCGCGTGAGCAGTTGGCATCCAAAGCCGCCACCTTCGGGTTTGATGCGCTGGGAATAGGAGGCATACCATGATCGATCCCCTAAAAGCTTTTATGCAGGCAAATGCGCTGAGTCCTTCTGCGTTTGCACCGGGCAGCCGTTACCACGGGTTGGATACCGCCCAATGGGTACAAGCTGATGGCGAACTCATTACCTATGTGAAACGTCGCTTTATTCCTGCGCCGGAAAACTTTGCCACCCTACAGGAACATCAGGTAGTGCAAGGTGATCGACTCGATAATCTGGCAGCTACCTACATAGGTGATTCGCAGCAATATTGGGGATTGTGTGATGGTAATGGAGCTATCAGACCGAATGAGTTGACGGAGACCATTGGCAAACGTTTACGTATTACCTTACCGGAAGGTGTGCCCGGAGGTTCCGATGTCTAGCGCCATTCACATGAGTTTGCTGATTGGGCCTGTGGTACCCATTCCTGTGCCGGCCATGATGATTAATGCATTGGAAGAAGCGACAGTGACCAGTGCTGCAGATTCTGCCAGCGGATTTCAGCTGCGCTTCAAAATTAACAATAAGTCAGAATTGAATACTATTTTCCTGATTGCCGTAGGACAGAACACCAGTGTGGGTACTCCGCCGTTGCGCGTGGTCTTAATTGTCACGCTGAATGGCAGGCCGCGCCCATTGTTTGATGGTGTCGTCAGCAAGGTCGAAGTACAGGCCGGACAAAATGGTCAACCTGGCAGCATTATTGTCACGGGAGATGACCTCACCAAGGTGATGGATCTGATTGATTTTAGTGGGCTCCCATATCCCGCTATGCCGGTTTCAGCGCGAGTGGCGTTGATCTGCGCGAAATATGCAGCATTTGGCATCATTCCACTGCCGGTTCCTGCGTTGTTTCCGGATGTGCCCATACCGATTCAACATATACCGGCTCAACAGGGAACGGATCTGGCGTATCTGCAGCAGTTAGCGAATGAGGTTGGGTATGTTTTTTATATAGAGCCGGGTGAAGCCCCGCTTACTAATATCGCCTACTTTGGTCCGGAAATAAAAGTAGGGCCTCCACAGCCGGCACTTAATCTTGATATGGATGCACATACTAATGTGGAGTCACTAAATTTCAGCTTTGATCCCACGAAGGGCGTTCTCCCAGTTGTCTATATTCAAAACCAACTGACGCGAGCACCGATTCCTATTCCGATCCCTGATGTGAATCCGTTGCAGCCACCGTTGGGTTTATTACCAACACCTATTGCCAATCTTAAGCTGATGAAAGATACCGCCAAGATGAATCCGATGCAGGCGATTTCCAAAGGGTTGGATGAAGCGAAAAAATCCCAGGATGCGGTGAGCGGTAGCGGTAGTCTGGATGTGTTGCGTTATGGGCACATTCTCAAGCCGCGCAAGTTAGTGGGGGTTCGCGGTGTGGGTGTGGCTTATGACGGTTTGTATTATGTGAGGAGTGTGACCAGCACACTTAAGCGGGGTGAGTTCAAACAAAGTTTCAGTTTAACCCGTAATGGTCTGATCTCTATTACACCGAGGGTGCCTGTATGAGTGGAACCTATTTTGGCAAATATCGTGGTGTGGTGCTGAATAATATTGATCCTATGCAGCAGGGGCGATTGCAGATTCAGGTTCCTGATGTCGCCGGTTTAGTGCCTACCAGCTGGGCAATGCCCTGTGTCCCATTAGCTGGAATTCAAAATGGCATGGTGGCCTTGCCGATTATTGGCTCAGGTGTGTGGGTGGAGTTTGAGCAGGGGAATCCGGATTATCCCATTTGGGTGGGATGTTTTTGGGGCAGTACAGCCGAGATTCCTGCTCTGGCGCTGCTTACCCCGCCGACGACCCCCGCGATTACTTTTCAAACGCCGCTGCAAAATGGCATGACCATATCGGATATGCCAGGACCCACAGGTGGCATCATGTTGAAGAGTGCAACGGGGGCTGCGCTTATTGTGAATGATACGGGTATCTATATTCAGAACGGCAAGGGGGCAGCGATTACGCTGGTCGGCCCCACTGTGACGATTAATAACGGCGCACTCACGGTGATTTGATATGCCAGGACCGATATTGCATGTAGGCGCAACTGTGTTATGTGCACACGGCGGAACAGCCACCCCCACGGTTCCTAATCCGCGAGTATTAGTGGGCGGTCAGCCAACGGTGCTGGTGAGTGCGGTTTATGCCATTGCCGGTTGTCCATTCAATGTATCAGGCAGCCCGGTTCCGTGTGTAACGGGCCAATGGGTCGTGGCGGCGACAAGAGTGACATCGAACGGCCAGCCATTGTTATTAATGGATAGCCAGGCTGTTTGTGCGCCCAATGGAACACCGCTGATGCCGGTTACCGCGCAGACGCGAGTGATAGGGAGTTAATAATGACATTACATGTGCATTTTCCCCTGCAGTTCGACGGTCGGGGCCGAACCCGTGACGATGATGAAGCTCAGTGGATACGGGGGTTAATCGAGCAGGTGCTGTTTACGGTGCCGGGCGAACGGGTCATGCGGCCTGATTTTGGTAGCGGCCTGCGGGAGTTGGTATTTGCACCGAACAGCCCTGAATTGGCAGCGACAACGCAGTTTCTGGTGCAGAGTGCGCTGCAGCAATGGATGGCTGATCTGATCACTGTTGAGCGTGTTGAGATCTCTGCGATTGATGCGAGTTTATCGGTCAATATTCAATATGTGATTCGTCGCAGTGGTGCTCGCCAACAAGATATCTTTACGCAAGGAGCTGGAGCATGATTTACACCTGCTGTGAAGAAAACCGCCGGGCAGCGGTTGAGCTCCATGCTACATTGAATGGCATTGACTGGCTTGAAGTGCTGGATCTTGAGGCGCCTGCGGATAGCCCTCGTCAACGAACCCTGATGTTGCGCTTATTGAAAGCTGTTCCGCCAGGGTTAACACCAGAGAATGTGCGTATAGAGGGAGGTGAGCGTATCCGCCATATCTCTGTTGAGTGGCTGGAAATAGCCAGTGAATCGTCTTTATCTCCCTTGATGACGCCGGCCGAAAAAACTGTATTTGCGGCCTTACCCAATGCTGAGCATATTTTGTTGATACGCACAGACAGCAGTGGCGACTTTTCCGGGTACCGGCTGAAGCTGGTGAGTGGTAGCAGCAATGATGCTCCGTTAACAGGTTTCGACCCCCGTCTATCGGCAATTGATTTTACATTTAAGGTTGAGTGCCCCAGCGATTTTGATTGTGCTGACAGTTCCGGCTGCCAGCAAGAACCTTCAAGCTCGCCTGCTATCAATTATCTGGCACGTGATTTTTCCAGCTTACGACGTTTAGTCATCGATCGGATGAGTCGACAGATGCCGGGTTGGCGTGATCGTAGTCCGGCAGATCTGGCCACCACATTGGCAGAACTTATCGCCTATGTTGGAGATATGCAGCACTATCATCTGGATGCTGTCGCCACAGAAGCATACCTGCATACCGCACGTTTGCGCAGTAGTATTCGCCGGCATGCATTGCTGGTGGATTACCACATGCATGAAGGGTGTAATGCACGCACATGGTTGCATATTAATGTAAGTGGTGGGCCGTTTCTTTTGCCGCCGGATATACGTTTTTATACGCATGTGCCCGGTGCGCCGATACGTTTTTTGTCAGGCTCTGCAGATGACCGTAAAGCGTTGCAATCAGCCCCTTTGGTTTTTGAAGCAATGCATGCCATCACGTTACGGGCTGAGCACAATCAGTTCGAATTTTATACCTGGGGGGATGCGCGTTGTTGCTTACCCATTGGGGCAACGCAGGCAACCTTGCGGGGCCATTGGCCGGATCTGGTCGCAGGTGATGTGCTTGTTTTTCGTGAAATGATGGGTGCGCTTAGCGGCATGGTCGAAGATGCAGACCCTACGCATCGGCATGCAGTCCGGTTAGTGGCAGCGAATGCTTTTGATGGCATAGATCCGTTGCTGGATCCCTTGCATGATATTGAGATAACCGAAATACGCTGGCATAGCGAGGATGCACTGCCATTTCCGCTTTGTCTCTCTTCGCAAAGTGATCAGGCACATGATGATCTATTAATGAATAATGTCAGCCTGGCTTTTGGGAATAATGTGCTGGTTGATCATGGTGCCACTGTTGTTGATGATCCCACTGAGCCTGTTCCTGCTGGACAATTGCAATACTCCGCGGTTAATGCCGCGGGAAATGACAGCTGCAATCGGGAAAGCCGCCAACCATTACCCGCACGCTTTAAACCACGCCTTGCTCTGGGGCCGGTCACTTATCAGGGTCAGATAACAAAAACTTTAGTTGAGGAGGGTGTCCGTCGCAGTATACAGCTGACATTCGACCCTCAAGGCTCGGCTAAATCGGCATTTATATGGCGCTGCGCGGATGCTGTGCCCGTGGTCCGTTTGCATGACGGAGGCCAAAACTGGCATGCCAGCCGTGAGTTGTTATCTCACCGGGCCATCGATAGAAACTTTGTGCTTGAAAGCGAAAATGATGGCAGTACTTATGTGCGTTTTGGGGATGATATGCATGGTCGCCGGCCGGATATCGGTATGGTTTTTACACCCCATTATCGTATTGGTAACGGCCCACAGGGTAATGTCGGTGCTGATAGTATTGTGCATCTGGTAAGTAGTGAAAGCCGTATTAATCGCGTTTCTAATATGCTGCCAGCTTATGGTGGCTTACCGGCTGAAACTATTCATGAAGTACGCCGTCACGCGCCTTACGCATTTCGTACACAAGAGCGTGCAGTTACCCCGGCAGATTATGCCAGTGTCGCTGAGCGTCTCGATGGCGTGCAGCGTGCAGCGGCGAGCCTGCGCTGGACGGGTAGCTGGCATTCAGTTTTCACCACCGTTGATCGTGATGGGGGCAAGTCGGTTAACGAAGATAACTTTGATCAATCGTTGCTTAACCATCTGGATCGATACCGCATGGCCGGATATGACCTCAAGGTGAATGATCCACGGCATGTATCGCTCGAAATTGAGATGCTGGTGTGCGTGAGCGCGAGTTATTTCCGAAGTGATGTACGCCGGGGATTGCTGGAGGTTTTCAGTAGCGGTGTCCGCGCTGACGGCTCACCGGGTTTATTTCATCCCGATAATTTCAGTTTCGGACAAACCGTTTTTCTTAGTCCTTTGTACACCGCTGCGCGACAGGTAGCCGGTGTTGATTCAGTTCAGATTACACGTTTCCAGCGACAGAATCAGGATGACCTTACATTATTATCTGATGGTTACATGACGCTGGGACGGTTTGAAATTGCACGTCTGGATAATAACCCTAACTTCCCCGAGCACGGTGTGCTGCGGCTTGAGCTGCACGGAGGAAAATGATGAGCGGACATAAGAGTAAAAAACCTGACTGTGATTGTTGCAGCGGTGTTGATGCAGTAACGCCGCGTCGATTGCTAAATCCGCCAGGATTAGCGCAGTTCTCCTATCGGACAGGGCAGCATAGTGATTTTTTGGCGTCTATTCAATCACGCCTTTCTAGTGTGGATAATCCGGCATTAGCGGCGCTCACCACCCGGGAGAGTAGCGATTTTACGCTGGCCATCGGGGATGCATTGGCATGTTCACTGGATGTTCTGAGCTTTTATACCGAACGTTTTGCGCATGAACATTATCTGAGAACCGCCACTGAACGTTTATCGGTGGGAGAGATGGCGCGCTTGATTGGCTATGAGCTAGCACCGGGTGTTGCTGCCAGTACACATCTGGCATTCACGCTGCAAAGTGTGCCGGGCGCGCCTGCTAAGCCGATCGAAATTCCGATCGGAACACGTGTACAAAGTGTTCCGGGGCAAGATGAAGAAGCACAAACCTTTGAGACGGTTGCTCCCACAGCTGCGCGAGCCCAATGGAATGCCATCAAGCTTCAACAGAGTGAATATAAACTTCCTGTTTTCGGTGACACACAGCTGTGGCTAGCGGGTATTGATACGGGTCTGGCTGTGGGGGATTTGATCCTGATAGTAGGCGCTGAACACGAGGGCGCACCACAGGATGAGCGTTGGGATGTGCGGGTCATAATCCGGTTGGATATTGATATGCCACGGCAGTTGACCTGTGTCGGCTGGCAACAAGGGCTTGGACATAGTCGGCCATTCGTTCTGCCCGCGAGTGAAGGGGTACAGATTTATACGTTTCGCACCCGCGCCGCTGTTTTTGGTCATAGCGCTCCGGATTGGCGGGGGTTATCTGATGAGAGTAAAGCCGACTATATCGGTTTGCTCAGTCCGGATGAGCTGGTCCGTCCCGCAGATATAGAGGAGTGGCCTGATTTTAGCGTCTTGGCACCGGTTTACCCTGAGCGTCGAAGTGGCAGTCCTGATATTTCAAAAGTACACAGGGCTGCTGTGGTTGAGGAGATTGTTGCTGCTGCTAATGGTGCGGCACAGGGAGCGGCGGCAATGGCCATGCATAAAGCAGCAAATACCGGAGCCGGTGTGGTCATGGCGGGTGGCCAGATCGCCGAAAAAGCTATGAACATGGCCCGTGAGAGCGCTGAAGGGCTGGGTGAAGTCGCTAATCTGGCGGTGAATGAAGTAACCCAGCGTGCCCGTACCTTAATTCATTCTCAGGGGCAGTCGTTACAGGCACTGCAAATGACAACCGAAGAGTTAGCCACTGTGATTGCCCGGGACTTTGCACAGCAAGAAATTGCGAATAGTTTGCTGGAGCTACCATCAAAGGTTCAGATTTTAACGGAACAAGGGTTAACCAACCGGCTTGATATTGCCCGTGCGGTTTTGGACGACCTTATAACAGAGCTAACGTCTGCTAATAGTACTTATCCATCCACTGTTCTTCCGGGCTTAGAGGAAATTTGGGATCAAGCAATGGATAAGGTTGTTAAAACTATAACAGAAGTGAAGTCTGAGTTGGATGACTCGGATAGCTGGTTCGATAATGCAGTGGAGGCTATCACAGGTGTCAGTGAGCAGATAGCGGGAGCAACGGCTGCACTGCAAGAGGTGTCTAGCGGTGTTAATAATATTTCATCTGGCGTTAGTTTGAGTACAACAGCCTCTATCATGACTGAAGTCGTTGAAAAGATAAAAGAATCTATTGGCACTGAACTCAGTGGAGATAATTTTAAGGATCTGCTTAATCTTGCCGGCATATTCGAAAGTGTTCAGACCTGGACAGAAGGACTGTTTAATGCGGGCTCTGATGTCGTTCAATTACTCGATAAAATGCAAAAAAACATGGCTAACTCGGCCGGTGTCGTCTTATCCAAGTTAGGCAAAGATGTTGCTGGCATGGCGCAAGATGCTCAGTCAGGTATTGCCGGAACCGCTGCGCTGCTCAACCCTGCTCAAGCCTTGGCGGCACTTAATGATGCCGCTATTGAAATGCGTGATCACTCTCGCCAGGCGGGTGTTGCTGCATTGAGTGCTGCAGCAACCGCTGACGTCGCTGCATTGGTAACTACTGCGGTCACTATTGCTCAGCACTTACCCCCTCCGTTTCCGGCAGCGACGCCTGAAAGTATTGCCCAAGTCGCACGTCACTTTGCCGCAGTGGGCGTTGCACGTGCTGGTGGCAGTCCGGTAAGTGAAGTTGCGGCAGAGAGTATTGGGAATGATGTGCTGGCAAAAATTGAGTCTCTGATGCCTGCCGCGCTGCAAACGCCTGTGGAGTTTGCCGAACAATTATTGCCGCTGCTGGGGGATGTTGATGATCTGCTCAGCGCTCCGCGTAGTGGTGCTGAGTCCGCCTATCAGCGCATTGTTGCGGATGTTGAACAAGCGCTTGTTGGTAAATTAGTGAGTGTTTCGACACGACGCGCTCCCTTGGTTCGTTCGCCAGACCAGATAGATTTGAGTCGGGTACACGACTCTGTGGTAGCCGGAAGTTGGGCATTATTATCAGTCCCTAATTTAACCGAACTCTACCGGATAAATAGCGCCGTGGCCGCCAGCCGTGCAGAGTACCTGATGTCCGGGCAAACCACGCGGATCGAACTGGAAGGCGAGTTTTCAGAAGGGCGCTTACCTGACGAGTTTGAACATGCGGTACGGAGTTTATCTGTGCATGTGGACAGTGAGCAACTCCCGTTAGCGCAGGTTCCCTTGAGCTTTCCTGTTTATGGTGAGCGTATTTCACTGGCCGGCCATGTGGAAGGATTACAGCCAGAGCAACCCTTGGCACTGAGCGGTAAGCGGCAACGTGTCACTATGGCGCGTGGGATCGGTCAGCGGAACCTGGTTTGTGATGATGGTAGTCAGCGACTTCTGGTTGAGGGCGATAGTTTGATAATGATGAGCGCACCTTTACGTTTACCAGGAGGATCACCGAACTATCTGAGTCCGCAGGATTTTGCGCAAGCACTGGGTAAGCATCAAATCTGGATACGCTTGGCCCTGAAAGACCGGGATGGCTGTGTCGGTCAGGTTGATCTGCGAGGATCAGAAATTGACTTGGCTGCCGCGTATAAAGATGATCCGCTGGTGTCTGAAATTATTTTTCTGGTTGAAACCGACGACGCTATTACTCAAGACCGTAATCGTAACTATCTGAAACTGACTGCATCCACCCAGCAATGCTATGAAAGACTGAGTACGCGTATTAACGCCAATGTTGCACCGGCCACCCAAGGCGAAACAGTGGCTAATACGATACTGGGCAGTGGTAATGGTAGTGCGATTAATCAGCATTTTACCTTGACGCAATCACCCCTGACCTTTGTTAGTGCGAATACACCAACAGGGCGATCTTCGACTTTGCAGGTCAGAGTCGATGATGTGCTCTGGTCAGAAGTGCCGATGCTGCATGGTGTTAAACCCGATGCGCGCGTATATGAAATTAACCAGAGTGACGCAGGCCACACAAGTGTTCGATTCGGAGATGGCGTTGAAGGTGCCCGCCTGCCCGGTGGGGAGAGTAATCTGCGTGTTAGTTACCGTAAGGGTCTTGGTGTAGCAGGTAATGTTGATGCAGGTACTCTGACAACCCTGTTATCTCGTCCTCTTGGGGTGAGTGAAGCAACCAATCCTGTAGCAGCAACAGGTGGCGAAGATGCCGAGACTTTATCCCGTGCACGGGATAATGCACCACTTACCGTGCTGACACTCGAGCGTGTCGTTTCTGTTGAAGATTACGCTAATTTTGCCCGTGCCTTTGCAGGTATAGATAAAGCACATGCTTTATGGGTTCCGGCGGGGCCTGCGCGGGGTGTGTTTCTCAGCATAGCTGGTGTTGATGGGGTCATGGTGCCTGAAACCAGTGAAACCTTTATTAATCTGCTGGATGCATTGCGCAGATATGGTGATCCGCAGGTGCCGCTGCGCATGACTAATTATGCAGACGCTCGTTTTCGTTGTCGTTTATCGCTTAAGGTTCAGGATGAATATGAAATTGATTCGGTCATCGAAAAAGTCGATACGGCAATACGTAACCACTTTGGTTTTGTAAAACGCCGCTTTGGGCAGACTGTATCGGCAGATGAGGTGGTCGCGGTAGCACAAGCAGTGCCCGGTATTGAAGGGGTGCATATTACCCAGTTATATCGTGCTGGTGATGCTCCGCCCTCCAGCGTTACTCCTCGACTGTTTGCCCGCCTGCCGGTGGCATCATTAACTCATTTGCCCTTGGCAGCCGAGCTGCTGACAGTCGATGTTAATGCGATTCAACTGGAGGTGTTGCCATGAGTTTTGATACACAGGCTCTGTTCGCGCTTTTACCTGCCATCCATCGTATACGAGATGCTGAAATGGCAGAGGCCAATGGCCTTGAACGTGGCCCGCTGGAAGAGTTGATCGGGGTGTTGGCAGAGCAGATCAGTGTGGCCGATGAAAGTCTGGAACAGCTGTATGATGACCTGTTTATTGAAACATGTGCTGAATGGGTCGTCCCTTACATAGGCGATCTGATTGGCTATCAAAGTTTACATAATGTGGTGGCTAAGGTCGCAAGCTCGCGAGCAGAGGTTGCTCATACAATTGCTCTGCGCCGTCGTAAAGGAACAGCGCTGGTACTTGAACAATTAGCCCGGGATGTGACCGGATGGGATGCACGGGCGGTTGAGTATTTTCAACGCTTAAATACCACCCAGTATATGAACCATCCTCGCTTACATAATCTGCAATCACCGGATCTGCGTAAAGGTGAAGCACTGGAATGGACAGGTAGTGCTTTTGAAACGGCTAATCGCACCGTTAATGTTCGCCGTATTGAATCTTCAGGACGGCATAATATCCCTAACATTGGCTTACACCTCTGGCGGATTCAGGCTTATCCGCGCACTTTGTCGCCTGCGCATCGGGAAGGGGAGCATCGGTATCGAATTAACCCGCTTGGCTTTGATATGCCAATTTACAATCATCCGCAGGCAGAGGCTGAAATTACGCATCTGGCTGATCCTGATAATGTTCCCTGGCCGCTGTCTCGCCGTCGCTTGCATCATCATCTCGAACGTTATTACGGCGAAAGGCCGGGTGTTGGTGGCGTGCTGGATAACCCGAGCCCCAGTCTTCAGCTGTTTATTGATGGTGTTTTGATTGAAAGGGGTCAGGTGCGCATCTGTAATCTCAGTGACGATGCTGCGGGTTGGGCACATAGTCCATCGCCCGCGGGTATTTATGCAATTGATCCGCAACTGGGACGTATTGCCTTGCCTGCAGAGGCAGATGATCCGGCTGATGTGCGCCTGAACTGGTACGAAGGCTTTAGTGCGGATATTGGCGGCGGCGAGTATGAACGGGGGAATAGCTTACCGGATCCGGTAGATCCGGCTGCCTTGGTACGTGTGCCGGATGAGCATTCGACATTGGAAAGTGCTTTAGCAGCGATTGCCGGGGATGGCGTGATTGAAATTACAGATAATAGCCGTTACAACGAAACACTGGCGATTAACGTTATTACGCAAGGCCGGGTCGAAATTAGGGCGAGTAATAATCGTCGGCCTGTATTACAGCTGGATGGTCTGGTCGTGACCGGAGGGGCTAACAGTAGTTGTATCTTGAATGGGCTGTTAATCAGTGGTGCCCCCTTAGAAGTAGCGGATGTTTCAGATAACCGACTCGCCAGGCTGGATCTTGTGCACTGTACACTGGTGCCGGGTATTGCGTTAAACACTGATGGCACCCCACAACAAGCAGGTGCAGCGAGTTTGATCGTAGCTGTTGGAGGGGTAGAGGCTGATATCCAAAAAAGTATTGTGGGGGCTATTCGCTGCCATGAGCGTAGTAGCGTTAAAGCACAAGATAGTTGTATTGATGCTAATAGTCCTGAAGCGGTTGCTTATGCCGGTTTGGATGGTGATTCTGCAGGAGCAGTGTTATCCCTGCTTGCGTGTACTCTGGTGGGTAAAGTACACGCCAGTGAGATGCCGCTTGTTTCAAATAGTATTTTGTTGGCGGCGCTTTCCGCTGAAGATAGCTGGGCTGTTCCCGTCAGAGCGGAGCGTAAACAAGTAGGTTGCGTTCGTTTTTCTTGGTTGCCTTTCATTTCTATTGTTCCTAAGCGTTATCACTGCCAACCGGATTCTGCAGATTCTGGTTTGCAGGTCACGCCACGTTTTACATCGCTTCATTATGGTACAGCCGCTTATGGCCAGCTGGCACGTAGTACGCCTGATCAAATAATCAGAGGTGCTGACGATGAAAGCGAAATGGGCGTGTTTCATCATATATACGGCGCACAGCGCGAAACTAATCTGCGTATACGCCTTGCCGAGTACCTGCGGGTAGGGTTACGCGCCGGAATTTTTTACGAATCGTGAGGGAGTACATATTATGACTTTCGATCTCAGTCGCATTCGCTTTGATGCTCGCAAGGATTTTTTAGGTGTCGTGATGCAACAAGGGCGGGTTCAGTTGGATTCTGACTGGAACGAGTGGGTTGCTCAACTGTCGCGTAGGCTGCAGACGGGCACTCTGGATATGTTTAATGGCAGTGTTGTGCCAAGGGTTACACCTGACGGCTTTCTCATTACATTAGCAGGTGGGACGATGAGCATAGGTGCGGGGCGCATCTATGTGGATGGTTTACTGGCAGAAAATCATGGCGGTTTGCCTTTAGCCTGGAATCCGTCATTGGCAGAACTGACAGGTACAGCGCCTCTTGATTTTGCTACTCAGCCTTATTTACGTCACTATCCCTCTGATGAATTTTCGAGTGCATCTTTGCCTGAAGGCGGGCAGCATCTGGTGTATGTGGATGTTTGGCAGCGTGATGTCAGTGCTATCGAGCAACCTGATCTGATCGAAACGGCGCTGGGTGTGGACACCACGGGCCGCCGCCAGACGGTCTGGCAAGTTAAAGTGTTGGAAGGTGTGGGCAATATCAGCCGTGATACACCTGATGAAGATATTCCTGGTTGGCGTGAGGCTACTGAACCTTCGGCTGCGCGTTTGAGTGTCGGTGTAGGAGCGCCGCCTGATGAAGAGGAAAATCCTTGCCTCATCTCGCCTACGGCTGGCTATCGGGGATTGGAAAACCAGCTTTATCGTGTGGAAGTACACACCGGTGGCCCTTTAGGGAAGGCTACGTTCAAATGGTCGCGTGATAATGCAACGGTTGCATCGCGGGTTACGCATATCAATCCTGCACGTGATCGCATCACCGTTGAAAGTATCGGACGTGATGATCTGTTGCGTTTTAATGATGGCGATTGGGTTGAGATTACAGACGATTGGCGCGAGTTGAATAATCTGCCGGGTGACATGCGACGGATTAAAGCAGGTGGTGGGGTTGATGAAGTTGCACGCACGCTGGCGTTTGATACGCCTCTACCTGCAGAGCCGGCTAGCATCAATGACTCCGGTAATTTCCCTGTTGGCGGCAATAATGCAACAGACCCCGCGCGTAATACGCGTGTACGTCGCTGGGATCATGCAGGTCAGGTTCGTCGAGAAGATGGTGGCGTTGTGCAAAACCTTAATGATCCGGGAAGTAATGGAGAAATCGTTATTCCACCGGCCGCTATAGGTTTGTTTATTGAACATGGCATTGTGGTGCATTTTGATTTGAATCCTGATGCTGATCTGCATCCTTCAGGTGGTGAGTTTAAAAGTGGTGATTATTGGGTGTTTGCAGCACGCAGCGCGGATGCCTCTGTGGAGCTGTTGGATAGAGCTGCGCCATTGGGGACTCATCACCATTATGCGCGTCTGGCGCGTGTCCGCTTTCCCAATGATGAAACGGATTTTCGAACACTTTGGCCTGCCATTGTCGAAGCTGGAGACGGTGATTGCGGCTGTTCCGTTTGTGTAACAGCAGAAGGCCACAATAGCGGTACTGCGACGATCCAGCAGGCGATTGATAGCATTAAAGATACGGGCGGAACGGTATGTCTAGGGATTGGCTCCTATAATCTTGATCGGCCTCTGGATGTGATCGACGCTCGTTCGCTGACCATACGAGGCCAAGGTTGGGCGACATCATTAGTGGGCACTGAGCCTGGCAGTATTCTGAATATCGATCACAGCAAAAGTGTGACACTGGAATTGTTTACTGTCATTGCTTCAGCCGGTAAATCGGGTGTCAGCAGTGTTGTTGCTGTTCGTAATAGCATAGATTTTAAGGCTGATCATATCAATGTGTTAGGTCTGGCAGTAGATAGCGGCACCAGTATTGGAATCGGCTTGTCCGGTGTGATGTTGGGTGTTGACGTAAGCCATTGTGCGATTATTGCTGAACGAGGCATCGCTGTAGAGGGATCAGGAAAAGTAAGTTATGCCCTTATTGCAGAGTTGAGCATCGAACATAACCTGTTTTTCTGTAGCCAGCGGGCGATAAACTTTGATGAGTATAGCCTGCATTTTGGGAGCTCCTGTATAAATGCTAACCTGATGCTAACCGGTAGCGATGTCGCTATTGTCGTGACGGGTGCAGTATTGCAAAAATCGCAGATGCTCATCTCTGAAAATACAATCTTGTCTTCCGGCGATGGTATTCGTGCAGGAGTTGATTGCTTAACGATCAAGGGTAACAAAATTAGCGGCACAGGGCGGCAAAGTGGTAATGCTATTGTTTTACAGCAAGGGCTTTACCCAGTGTCGGTCGATCAGCTAATCATTTCAGAAAACCGGCTCTCCGAGTTTGGAGGAAATGCCATTGCGATTAATTGTCGATTTGAAACCATCAGTATCTCTGAGAATATGATTAAGGAAATGGGGTTAGGTGCCTTGGTCATGAGTCAAGACGGGGCGGCGGAACGCCTTAGCTTTAATGGCAATGAATGCCATCAACTTGGATTGTTGGCAAGAGATGACAATACTGCCTTTGCTGCTGTGCAGTTAATTAGAGTTGCTCGCAGTGACTTGCTTAATAATGTAATAGCCGGTGTTGCTCTGCAATCGATTAGCAGCCCCGCTGTAGATGCATTGCGAACTGCTGCTATTGGTCAATTGCATGTGGCCGGGAATCGCTTTTTCGGTATAGGGCCGGACCGTCTCAGCAGTGTCGCTGGCGTCAATGCCGCACATTGCTTGCCGCCATTTGATCGGTTTAGTTTTGAAAACAATAGCATTGAACGCCTTGGCGATGAGAATCAAAAGCCGACTCCGATCAATTGGCAGGCAATTAATATTATGCCTGACGCAGTGCAGGTCAGATATTTTGCTGAGGCCCATTTTATTCTCAACGAAAAAGGCGGGGAAGGCTATTTACTGACGGCTACAGGCGTTGATGCAGTCGATTCACTTGCTTCATCTGTTGCTATCAGAGGTAATTATCTCCGTGCTCATCTTACCAATGTGGCTCTCAATCAGAGTAATCAGGTTGGCAGTTTATTGTTTAGCGAAAACCATTGTGAAGTGACGGGTGAAGGGAGTAAGGCATTCTTGTTAGGAGATTTCAGAGCACGCACAATTAATGTTAGTAATAATCATTTGATCGGAGCGAGAGATCGGGAAAGCATGATTCTGGCAACCCAGATTAAACGAGCGATTGTTATCGGGAATACAGCTACAGGTCCCATTGTCGTGCAGGGTGATGCAGTACCACTTGATATCAATCTTACCAATATTATTGGTTTTTAAGGAGAAGATCATGTTTATTGCAACTTTTCGTGGTGAAGGTAATATCACCGATATAGCTGACCATCTATTCTCTAAGCTGACCGACAACCAGAGAAAAAAAGTAGCAGAACAACTATTAAAGGCTAACCCTCAGTTACGAGATATTAGCAAAATGAAAAAAGGGGCTATTTTACGCGTACCTGATATGCCAGAGCTTAATGCTAAAACAACCAGAAGCCTGGAGAACCCCAGCGAGCAAATGGCCGAAGTGCTGGCAGATGCTTTAAAAGGTTTTGAGGAACAGGTACAGAAACAGGTAGGCGAAGAGAATAAAAACATCGAATCACAATTATCTATATTGAAAAGTGACAATTTTCAGGGGCAGATAGCGAATTCGGACCTGCTTCAACTTTTAGCAAAAGATGCCACTGAGGTTTTGAAAAAGCGTACTCAAGACCTAAAGGAGCAAAATAAAGAGGTCGGCATTGTTATCGAGCAGGGCATGGAAGATTTGAAAAAACTGATGAAGTAAAGTATGGGGTTTTCAACAAGGTATAGGTCAAGGCGCAGTAATATGAGCGCGCGGGCTAATTTTGTGTGTATAAAAGGACGTTGAAGATTAACGGGAATGGATTGTCATAAAAATACCAGAAAAATTTGTAACCTTTTGAAATAAAACACTTGTAATAAATCGAAATATTCGGATAATACGCCCCATCTCAACGAGATACGGGGCTTGCTTACGGCCTCCACCTATTCCAGTAGCAAAAGCTACAACGGAAGATCCAGCCCGGATGGTGAAATTGGTAGACACACAAGACTTAAAATCTTGCGCTTGAAAGAGCGTGCCGGTTCAATTCCGGCTCCGGGCACCATCACTACTTTCCCAAAAAAATCCATAGTCACTTTTGATCGTTATTGTAAAACACTACTGTTTTTTCTCAGGAATTTTTAGAATAGTCTCGCTTGTGAGCAGCGCTTTCCGTTAATTAGTATTTAGAGCATCTCTTGGTTGTTTTATTACTTTTTTGTATAAAATATCACTTTTTTAAGGCAGGGGTGTTGACTCCTTTTGAGGAGTCTGTAGAATGCGCACCTCTTCCCAAGGAGGCCACCGGAAAGGGTGGTTGAGATGAGAAGATACCGGTCAGTAAGGTCTTGATAATTAA
>JBLWXO010000016.1:0-71871 GCA_048267385.1 Neptunomonas sp.
CCGATGGTAGTGTGGGGATTCCCCATGTGAGAGTAGGTCATTGCCAAGCACCTAACAGAGAACCCCGATCAGTAATGGTCGGGGTTTTTTTATGCTTGTGAAGAAAGAGATAGTGCGTAGAGGGTGGTTGCGTCCTAAGTATTTAGTAAACTAATTTATAAAAATGACGAAACGCGCTTCTTTAGTTCTATTTATTGGTGTTAAATACTCCTTCAATAACATTTTATATTTGAGTTGATATGTATTCTGAAGAAGATGTACGTCGTTTGGTGTGGCAAAGTCGTCGAGGTATGCTTGAGCTTGATGTTTTGTTTGTACCATTTGTTAATGAGGCCTTCCGCGACTTGCCAGAGGATGATCAGGATAGGTTCGTCAGTCTTTTAGCTTGTGAAGACCAGGATCTTTTTTTGTGGTTAATGGAAAGGGAAATACCTCAAGACCCTGAATTACACAAAATTATTCGAATTATTTTAGATCGTGTTCAGCCCTCTTGATGTGATAATTAAGCCTTCGCGTTATTTTCGCGTTTTTTATTATGCTTGTCTGATTGTTGGTTTTTGCGCTGCTCTTTACTCGGCTATTTCGCCAGCTGTAATGCTCTTGAGCGGACTTTTGTTCTTCTTAGTTTGCTACTCTCCTGATGATAGTGAAGTAACGCGCTTAGTATGGGACTTGGATAGGCAATCATTACGTTTGTTGTGCGCAGATGGGCGCTGGCAAGATGGCTTGGCGATAGAGAAAATTCATTTGTTGCCTTGTTTGTGCTTTTTCAGAGTTTTAATGAAGTCTGGAAAAAGAGTCTCGATAGGAGTTTTTCCTGATTCGCTTTCGTCCGATGAGTTCAGGCAGTTGAAAGTAGCGCTGAAGTTGGGGAAAATGGCCTTAGTGTCTAAGGCCATTCGAAGTTGATGGGCGTCAGTATCGTATCACGGGGTTCTGGCCCTTGACCTGGATAATCAAGCGTATAATGTAGCCCTCTGCTTTCCTTGCGAAGCGCTGCAGAACGTATTATCAGATCAGATACTAGGGCTAAATTACGTAACTCCAATAAGTCTTTGCTGATCTTATAGTTCGAGTAATACTCTGTTATCTCTTGTTGTAATAGATCAACTCTGTGCTTTGCTCTGCGTAAGCGTTTGTTGGTTCTGACGATGCCAACGTAGTCCCACATGAAGCGTCTCAACTCATCCCAATTATGCGAAATAATGACATCTTCATCAGAATCCGTTACCTGAGACTCGTCCCAGTCCGGAATGTAGACTGAGTCAAGGCTTTCGCAGAGGCGACTGCGAATATCATTGGCGGCAGATTCTGCGAAGACAAGGCACTCAAGAAGTGAGTTTGAGGCCAGTCTATTTGCTCCATGAAGACCAGTGAAAGATGTTTCACCAATAGCATAAAGCCCATTCAGGTCTGAATGTCCTTGTTGGTTGGTCATCACTCCTCCGCAGGTGTAATGGGCGGCAGGTACAACAGGGATCGGGTCTTTCGAAATATCTATTCCAAGCTTTGAACAACGCTCGTAAATAGTTGGGAAGTGCTCGAGGATAAATTCTTTCGACTTGTGCGAAATATCCAGATACAGGCAGTCGCTTCCTAAGCGTTTCATTTCATGGTCGATCGCTCTGGCTACAATGTCCCTGGGTGCAAGCTCACCTCGTTTATCAAACTTATCCATAAAGCGTGTTCCATCAGGGAGAAGTAATTTTCCTCCTTCGCCTCTGACTGCTTCTGTAATAAGAAATGATTTTGCTTGAGGATGATATAAGCAGGTTGGGTGGAATTGATTAAATTCCATATTTGCAACTCTACAACCTGATCTCCAGGCCATGGCTATACCGTCGCCGCTGGCACCGTCTGAGTTGCTGGTGTATAGATAGGCTTTTGATGCCCCGCCTGTTGCTAGAACGACAAACTTTGCTTTGAAAGCATTGACATGGCCGGTCGAAGAATCGAGAACGTAAGCGCCTAGGCAGCGATTCTTAGCGCGCTTAAGTTTGCGTCTTGTGATGAGGTCTACAGCTGTGCAGTGTTCAAAAAGATGTATGGAGTTATGTTCTTTTGCACGGCTTATCAGTGTTTCCTGAACAGCTCTGCCTGTGGCATCGGCTGCATGAATAATGCGTCGGTGGGAATGTCCGCCTTCTTGCGTCAGGTGGTAGCGCTTGCCTTCACGGCTAAAGGGTACGCCTTGTTCTATGAGCCACTCAATTGATTGGCGTCCATTTTTTACCGTAAACTCGACGGCATCATTGTGGCTTAAATGGCCGCCAGCGGTTAGCGTATCAGAAACGTGGTCTTGTATGAGGTCGCCTTCATCAAGTACCGCTGCTATTCCGCCTTGGGCAAGCCAAGTAGACCCGCTGGTAAGGCTTCCTTTACTGAGTACGGCTATTTTTGCAGAGTCAGCCAATCGTAGTGCTAAAGAAAGACCGGCCGCGCCACTGCCAATGATAAGGATATCAAATTCTTGTTGCATGCTGTTTATATCTATACCGTTTTGTCGAGCGGTATATTATGCCGCTTTATATATAGCGGCGTCATATATTTATCTTAATATCATAATGAACTATTTTTATTATGCTGAGTCATATTTGTAGTCTTGATAATGCTACGGGTTGCATTTAGGTAAAATCCGGTTACATACTGCGCTGTTTATAGTATCCGTTGTTTTCGGGTAGGTTTTTGTTCTTATTGGTGATAAGGATTAGTGGTGTCGAGTGAGAACCAGACGGATATCGACCAGCAGTTGGTAGAGAGGGTTCAGGCCGGAGATAAGCGTGCTTTTGATCTTCTTGTTGGTAAGTATCAGCATAAAATTATTGGGTTAGTCGGTCGTTATGTATATGACCACCATGAAGCAATGGATATTGCCCAAGAGGCTTTTATAAAAGCTTATCGCGCACTTCCTCGTTTTAGGGGGGATAGTGCTTTTTATACATGGCTCTATAGAATTGCCATCAATACAGCTAAAAATCATCTGGTATCACGAAGCAGAAGAGCGCCGGATGTGGATGTGGATGTCGCAGATGCTGAATATTTTGATGGCGGAGATGAATTAAGGGAACTTGAGAACCCGGAAAACAGTCTATTTAGAGACGAGTTAGCATTAGTTGTTAAAAAAGCGCTGGATCAGCTTCCTCCGGATTTACGTTCGGCGCTGACGTTACGTGAGTTTGATGGAATGAGCTATGAAGATATCGCATTGGTTATGGATTGTCCTGTGGGAACAGTTCGGTCACGTATCTTCAGAGCGAGAGAGGCGATTGATAAAGAAATAGCACCGCTGATGGAGTGATGCTGTTGGTATGTAAATTGGTATTTAACATGAAGATCCAATGATGAGGTGTATATATGAGCGATGAGTCTAACGAGTCGCTTTCCGCGTCCCTTTCGGCGGCGATGGATGGTGAGGTTTCATCTTTTGAATTAAGACGGGCACTTGCTCGAATTCAGGAAAATAAAGATCTTGATGGTGAGCGGTCTCTTAATAAATGGCAGCGCTACCATCTTGCTCAACAGGGCCTTCATGGTGAAAGTATTAGTCAGCAGGCTATGGGTGTTGATTTAATTTCCAGAGTGAGGAATGCGCTGGAAAGTGAAAAAGAGCCATCATTTATTCAGCCGCCCGTGTCTGATATCGAAGAAAATAATGAACAGCAATCATGGTGGAAGCCTGTTGCCAGTATGGCTATGGCTGCTTCTGTGACAGCTGTCGTAATTCTTGGTGGCCAGCAGTTTATGAACAATGACTCAGTGGTTGATGGTTCTTTCCGGCAGGCCTATACCATCCCTAGTGTTCAAAATTCAAAGGATTTTGTTCGCGCCCAATATAGTAATTATACGGCTCCCCATAAAAGTGCTGTTGTAAGCTCGGGTGAGCCAGAAGTTATTCGCCTTTCACAGGGGCTAAATCGCTATATTGATCAGCATCGCCATCTGTTGAGCTCTAGTCAGCCTGCATGGCAAACTGATTGGTTGCCAGAAGGCTACCAGCAAGTGCGTCATGAGGTTATGCCGCATGCTGAAGTTATGGTGTTCAGTAATGGTAAGCACTCTGTTTCAATCAGTATCGAGCCTTTGGGGCGTCAAAGCGTTCCTTCCGGGGTTGTTCAATCGAATAATATCGTGGCTGTTGGTCGTGCAACATCGAATGGTTTCGTTACTGTGGTTGGTGATGTCCCATTGATGATCGCTGATCGTATCGCCGCTTCAGTGAAATCAGTTCGTTAAATATGATCGAAGAAGATGCAACGGTTGTCGGTGTTGTAAACGGTAAAGTATTAATTGAGTCGTCTCGAAACTCTGCCTGTGGGCAATGTCATGCAAAGCAGAGCTGCGGACAGAAGGCTATTTCAGAGTGGGCTGCATCTAAGATGACGCAGCTAGAGATTGAGAATCCGGCCAAGATTTTAGTGCAAGCGGGTGACAAGGTTGTTGTTGGTATTGATGAAGGAAGTTTTTTAAAAGTATCTGCTCTGATGTACCTATTTCCGCTGTTGCTGATGGTGTTGTTGGGAGGCACTGCTCAGTATTTCGAATATGCTGAAGGTATTATTATTTTGGCATCATTCCTTGGCCTTTTGATCGGCTTTTTTGTCGTTAAATTGTGGGGTCAGCGGCATGATAATCGTTGTCAATATAACCCTGTTTTGCTCAGGGTTTCTTAATAGAGTAAAGGGATAGTTAAATCATGAAACATTTTGTGATTGCGTCTTTTTTGTTGCTGTCTGTGGTCGCGTCATCTGTAAGAGCTGAGCTGCCGGATTTCAAAATCCTTGTTAAAAAAGCAGCGCCTGCTGTTGTAAATATCAGTACGATACAGAAGAAAAGCAGCCATCCTATGGTTGGGTTTGATTTTAAAGGACCTAATGGAGAAGAAATTCCTGAAATATTTCGACATTTTTTCCGTTTTCCGGATCAGGGGCAGGCCCCGGATGCTCCGTCCCAGAAGGCTCCTCAATCACTAGGGTCTGGTTTTATTATTAGTGAAGATGGTTACATTCTGACTAATCATCATGTGATTAAAGGGGCTGATCAGGTTTTAGTGCGTTTAAATGATCGCCGTGAATTAGATGCGACAGTGGTAGGCTCTGATGAGCGTTCAGATGTTGCGCTTTTGAAAATTGACGCTACTGGTCTTCCTGTCGTGAGATTTGGTGACTCATCCTCTTTAGAAGCGGGTGAATGGGTGTTAGCGATTGGCTCTCCATTTGGGTTTGATCATACAGTGACCGCTGGGATCGTTAGTGCAACAGGTCGTGCATTAGAAAATGAAACCTATGTTCCTTTTATTCAAACGGATGTTGCTATAAACCCGGGTAACTCGGGTGGGCCACTATTCAATCTTGAAGGTGAAGTTGTAGGTATAAACTCACAAATATACACCCGTTCTGGTGGATTTATGGGTTTGTCTTTTGCTATCCCGATTGATGTCGCCATGAATGTGTCATCTCAGCTGAAAACAGATGGTTTTGTGACACGTGGCTGGTTAGGCGTGGTTATTCAGGAAGTTAATAAGGAGCTAGCTGAGTCGTTTGGGCTAGATAAACCGGCTGGGGCTTTGGTAGCTAAGGTGCTTCCTGGTAGTCCGGCAGAAGATGCTGGGTTACAGGATGGTGACATTATTCTGAAGTTTGATGGTCAGCATATTAATCTATCATCAGACCTGCCACATCAGGTAGGAAGGGTTGTCCCCGGCAGCACCGTTAAGCTGGATATTGTCCGAGGAACTAAGAACAAAAAAATATCAGTAAAAATTGGTACCTTAGCGGATGGAAAAGAGCCAGTAAAAGCGTCTCAACGTACCTCTCCTGAGCCAGAAAGTAATCGTCTTAATATCGTAGTTTCGCCGTTAACAGATCAGCAAAAAGAGAAGTGGAATCTGCGTAACGGCGTTGTTATTGAAAAAGTATTAGCAGGTGCGGGTGCAAATGCCGGCTTGGTGGCGGGAGATGTTATTACCATGTTAAATGGAAAGCGTGTGGAGTCGATAAAGCAATTCGTTGATCTGGTTAATGATTTACCAGCGGGGCGCTCGGTTCCCATGCGTATCGTACGTCGCGGCAGCCCATTATTTATTCCGCTTAAATTAGGTAGCTAATAGCTAAGGTCCTTGTTGATTCAAACACCCCGCTTGGGGTGTTTTCATATATGGCTGTTAGGTTGTTATTCGGTTAGTAAGATAGCCGAATCTCTATAAATACGTTAAACTTGCGCCTTTTTTGTAAGCTTCGCCAATCGCTTCAAGTGCCTGAGAATCAAATATCGTGAGTAAGATCGAGCATATCCGCAATTTTTCTATTATTGCCCATATTGACCATGGTAAATCCACACTGGCTGATCGTTTTATTCAGACGTGCGGAGGTCTTTCATCACGCGAAATGGCCGCTCAGGTTCTTGATTCTATGGATATAGAAAGGGAGCGTGGCATTACCATCAAAGCGCAGAGTGTAACGTTGGATTACACGGCAAAGGATGGGAAAACGTATCAGTTGAATTTCATCGACACCCCTGGGCATGTTGATTTTTCTTATGAGGTTTCGCGATCATTAGCGGCGTGCGAAGGGGCGTTGCTGGTTGTGGACGCTGCACAAGGGGTTGAGGCTCAATCGGTAGCTAACTGCTATACGGCATTAGAGCAAGGACTTGAGGTACTGCCGGTACTTAATAAAATGGATCTTCCGCAGGCGGAACCTGAACGAGTTCGCCACGAAATTGAAGAAGTGATTGGCATTGATGCTACCCATGCAATCTCTTGTTCGGCTAAAAGCGGAATGGGAATAGATGATGTATTAGAGGCCTTGGTCGAGACGATCCCTGCACCTGAAGGAGATATTAATGCCCCACTTCAGGCGTTAATCATCGACTCTTGGTTTGATAACTACCTGGGTGTGGTTTCTTTAGTTCGTGTAAAAAATGGTTCTTTGCGCAAGAAAGATAAAATATTGATGAAGTCGACCGGGCAAACTCAGTTGGTTGATGCCGTAGGGATATTTACGCCCAAAAGAACCGAAACCGGTATTCTGAAAGCGGGTGAGGTTGGCTACGTTGTTGCAGGTATTAAAGATATTCATGGTGCGCCCGTCGGTGACACCATTACTCACGCTAAAACACCTGATGTAGAGGTTCTGCCTGGATTTAAAAAAGTACAGCCACAAGTGTATGCGGGGCTTTTTCCTACCAGCTCCGACGACTATGAAGATTTTCGTGATGCACTGGATAAATTAACGTTGAATGATGCTTCGCTGTTTTTTGAGCCAGAGACATCTGATGCACTAGGGTTTGGCTTTCGTTGTGGCTTCTTAGGTATGCTTCATATGGAGATCATTCAAGAGCGTCTTGAGCGAGAATATGATCTTGACCTGATTACCACCGCGCCTACAGTTATATATGAAATCCTGCTGAATAATGATGAAGTTATTCAGATTGATAGCCCGTCAAAATTACCTGACCCTGCACGTGTTAAAGAGATGCGTGAGCCTATTGTTCAGGCGAATATACTGGTTCCCAATACATACCTTGGCCAGGTTATTGGTTTGTGTGTAGAAAAGCGCGGCGTACAAAAGAACATGCAGTTTGTTGGGCAGCAAGTACAGGTGACTTATGAGTTACCAATGGCTGAAGTCGTTTTAGATTTCTTTGATCGTCTTAAATCGGTTAGTCGTGGTTATGCATCGCTTGAGTATAATTTTATTCGTTTTGAACCGGCCTCATTAGTACGTATGGATGTATTGATTAATAGCGAAAAAGTCGATGCTTTAGCGCTGATTCTGCATAAAGATAATGCGCAATTTCGAGGGCGTGCATTATGTGAAAAGATGAAAGATCTTATCCCTCGTCAGATGTTTGATGTCGCTATTCAGGCAGCGCTAGGCGGAAAGATTATTGCACGCACGTCGGTTAAAGCATTGCGTAAAAACGTGATTGCGAAATGCTACGGTGGTGATGTAAGTCGTAAGAAAAAGCTATTGCAGAAGCAAAAAGAAGGTAAAAAACGTATGAAACGGGTCGGAAGTGTAGATATTCCGCAGGAAGCCTTCCTGGCCGTTTTGAAAATGGACAGTTAAGGAAAAACCATGAATTTTGATTTTGCACTGATCTTGGTGTTGGCCACATTTTTAACAGGGGTTGCATGGTTGGCAGACACACTTCTGTTTGCTGGAAGCCGAAAGGAGGTTTTACTTGCGGCTGAACAGGCCGCAGATGGCAGCCTCCCTGAGGATGTAAAAGAAAAAATTACCAGAATGTCCTGGTGGGCTGATTTTTCGCAGTCCATGTTTCCGGTGCTTGCCGTGGTTTTGGTTGTTCGTTCGTTTTTGGTAGAGCCATTCCAGATTCCTTCGGGCTCTATGCTGCCTACGCTTCAAATCGGTGATTTTATTCTGGTTAATAAATATCACTACGGATTGCGCTTGCCTGTACTGAACTCCAAAATTGTTTCGGTTAACGATCCTGAGCGTGGGGATGTAGTGGTATTTAAATACCCTAATGATCCTTCAGTTAATTATATTAAGCGTGTTGTAGGTTTGCCTGGTGATGTTGTTCGTTATCAGGACAAAATTATTTACGTGAATGGTGAGCCTCAGATGCAGGACTTGCTGGCAAAATTACCACCAAGAAATCCACAGACATTGCTTTATAACGAAATATTGGGCGAAGTTACTCATGAAATCTATAATGATGTACAAGCGCCTGGCAGAGTGGGTGAATGGACTGTGCCTGAAGGGCAATATTTTGTGATGGGTGATAACCGCGATAACAGTAACGACAGTCGTTATTGGGGGTTTGTACCGGATGAGATGTTGGTGGGTAAAGCCTTTGCCGTGTGGATGCACTGGCCGAGCTTTTTCAGCATTCCTGATGTTACCGCTATACGATCAATTAATTAATCCCGCAACTAGTGGTGAGAATTATGCTTAGACATGAAAAAGGCGCATCGTTCTTCAGTACGTTAATTGTGCTGATGATGGCCGGTAGCCTATTGGCAACAGCATTTAAAATATATCAGCCTTACCTCGATCATATGGCAGTTAAAACGGTGCTTGAAAATATCACAGTGGATTATGACGAGCTGCGCAAGCCTGTGGCTACTATTAGAAGTGATATCAATCAACGCTTGTATATAAATCAGGTCAGTTTACCTAGTCAGGAAGCCTTGAGCATTACCGATGATAAAGGTTTACTGAAATTTGATCTGAAGTATGAAGTTCGGCTCCCGATGTTTTTTAATGTCGATGCCGTTATAAAATTTGCAGAATACTATGAAGCAGTAAGACCTTGATTAAATCTATACCTGATCTGACACGTCGCCTTGGTTACTCATTTAATGACCCCGCTTATTGTGAGTTAGCACTGACCCACAGAAGTTGTGGCAAAAATAACAACGAGCGTCTGGAGTTTTTGGGCGACTCGATTGTTAATTTTGTTATAGCAGATGATCTGCATCAGCGTTTTCCTAAAGCAAGAGAAGGGCAGCTAAGTCGCTTGCGCGCCAGCATGGTTAAAGGCGAAACGCTTGCTGAAATCGCACGTGAGTTAAAGCTTGGTGATTACCTTCGTCTAGGCCCCGGTGAATTAAAAAGCGGTGGTTTTCGTCGTGACTCTATTTTAGCAGATGGCGTTGAGGCATTAATTGGTGCTATCTATCTGGACAGTAATCTTGAAGTGGTTCGAGGCTTTATTTTAGGCTGGTTCGAAGAGCGACTTAGTAATCTGGATATCGATGAAGCACTCAAAGATTCTAAAACTCGTTTGCAAGAATATCTGCAGTCTCGCCGTTTCCCGTTGCCTGATTATGAATTGGTTAATGTGGAGGGTGAGGCGCATGCGCAAACCTTTTATATTACGTGCCGTATACAGCCATTGGATCAGCCCACTGAAGGGGTTGGAAATAGTCGTCGACAGGCAGAACAGGAAGCTGCTAAGCAAGCGCTTCTTCAATTAGAAGAGGTGAAGAAATGAGCGAAGATATGCAAAGCTGGATCCAGCCAAAGAACTCAGAAGCGGATGAGCAGCGCTGTGGTTTTGTCGCCATCGTTGGACGCCCAAATATGGGCAAGTCAACATTGATGAATTTCATGTTAGGGCAAAAACTCAGTATCACGTCGAAAAAACCACAAACAACCCGTCATCAGATACTTGGCATAAAGACGGTGGACGATCTGCAAATTATGTTTGTGGATACTCCGGGGCTGCATAAAGAACAAAACAAAGCTCTGAACCGTTATATGAACAAAGCTGCATCTGAAGCATTGCGAGGTGTTGATCTTGTTCTTTTTTTGGTTGATAGAACGGCATGGACTGAAGAAGATCAGATTGTTCTAGAAAAGGTTCAACACGCAAAATGTCCGGTGATTTTGGTTGTTAATAAAGTTGACCAACTGGCAGATAAAACATCCTTATTGCCACAGCTGGGTATTCTATCCGAAAAAATGGACTTTGCAGATATTATTCCCATCTCTGCTAAGAGCGGAAGAAATGTCGACAAGCTAGAAGAGATTATCTGTACCTACATGCCTGAGGGCGTTCATCATTATCCAGAAGATCAGCTCACTAATCGTAGCTCTCGCTTTATGGTAGCAGAAATCGTCCGTGAAAAGCTGATGCGTAACGTCGGCGATGAAGTGCCCTACGGGGCAGCTGTAGAGATAGAAGAGTTTGTACATGACGGAACCTTGTTAACCATCAGTGCTCTGATTTTGGTAGAAAGAGAAGGCCAGAAAAAGATTATTATTGGTGATAAAGGCGATCGCATGAAAACGATTGGCCGGGACGCTCGTTTAGATATCGAAGCCTTATTTGAGTGTAAGGTGATGTTGAAGCTTTGGGTGAAAGTGCGCCGTGGTTGGGCTGATGATGAACGTGCGTTACGCAGCCTGGGTTATGATCATGGCGAATAATGAACTACAAGGTTGATGCGCAAGCAGCCTATGTACTTCATTCTCGTCCCTATCTTGAAACCAGTGCATTGGTTGATTTCTTTACGCTGGAGCAGGGGCGTATCAGCGCTGTAGTAAAGGGTATGCGCCGTCCTGGCTCCAAACTGCGTGGTGTGTTGCAGCCTTTCGTTCCGCTGCAGATTACTCTGCGAGGTCGGCAGCAGCTAAAAACGCTAACGCAAGCCGAATCAGTAGGAATGAATGGTATTCTTCAAGGCAGAGCCTTGATGTGCGGAATGTATGTTAATGAGATGATACAACGCTTGTTATCTCCGTTTGATCCACACCCTCACCTGTATGTCTATTATCAATATGTGCTTAATGAATTGATCCTAGGGCTTGATATAGAAGGTGCACTGCGTACTTTCGAACATCGACTACTCGCTGAGACAGGTTATGGGTTAACAATGGATTTGGTTTCTGATCAGTATCTCTATCAGTTTAACGTGGAGCATTGGCAGTTTCGAAAAATTGCGTGTATTGCTGACGCGGATCGGAGTCGCTGTTTTCATGGAAAAGACCTTCTAGCTATCGATCAGGATTGCTATGATAGGCCTGAAACACGTCAGTCAGCAAAACGACTTATGCGACTCGCGATTGATCATCTACTTGCTGGTCGGCCCTTAAATAGTCGCTTACTCTTTCAGAAATAATGAGGAAAACACCGTGGTTGAGCCAAGTCGCTTATTATTAGGTATTAATATTGATCATGTTGCGACACTGCGTCAGGCGCGGGGTACACGTTATCCGGATACTGTTTTAGCGGCGGCGTTAGCAGAAGAAGCGGGTGCGGATGGGATTACTGTGCATTTGCGAGAAGACAGGCGCCATATTCAGGATCGTGATATCTACCTGTTAAAAGAAACGCTGCAAACACGCATGAACTTTGAAATGGCCGTGACTGAAGAGATGATTGGCATCGCTTCTGAAGTGAAGCCTAAGCATTGTTGTTTAGTGCCTGAAAAACGTGAAGAACTCACCACTGAGGGTGGTCTGGACGTTGTTGGCCAGTTTGAAAAGATAAAGTCTGCTACTCAGCGTCTGGCTGTTCATGGTATTGAAGTATCGCTTTTTATCGATCCGGATAGTGCACAGATAGATGCAACATTGGCCTGTGGAGCCCCGGTGATAGAGCTTCATACCGGAGCCTATGCGGATGCTAAAACCTCTGAAGAGCAAAAGCACGAGTTACAGCGTATCCGCACAGCGGCCGCTTATGCTTATGAAAAGGGATTGGTTGTTAATGCAGGTCATGGGTTGCACTATCACAATGTTGAGCAAATCGCTGAAATCCCCCACCTGAATGAGCTTAATATTGGTCATGGTATTATTGCGCGTGCCGTTTTTGTTGGCTTAAAAGAAGCGGTTGCTGAAATGAAACAGCTGATGACCGTTGCACAATCACGTGTTCAATCGCAGCGAGATGCATTGACGCGATGATTCGGGGTATCGGGACTGATATTCTCCAGCTTGAGCGTGCAGCTGCTGCACTTAAGCGAACGCCCGGTTTAGCCAAACGTGTTTTAACGCCAGCTGAGCTGGAGCTGTATGAAAAAAGCGCTCAATCAGAGCGTTTTTTTGCAAAGCGTTTTGCTGCAAAAGAAGCGGTAGTGAAGGCCTTGGGGACTGGGATTGGGCGTGGTGTCAGTTGGCAACATATTGCTATCACCAATAATGAGCTAGGTAAGCCTGAAGTTTATCTGTGTGGTGGTGCTCAAATACATGCTCAGAATCAGGGGATTGCAACAGTGCATATCTCCTACAGTGATGAGCGTGATTATATTGTTGCTTTTGCGATCGCAGAATCTGCCTGAAGTCGTTCGCTGTAAATGTCATGATGTCGATCTTATGTCGGCGCTGCTATATATCCAGCAAAGGCGCTGCATCTAATGATTCTGCATCCATCATCGATGCTATTTGTTGCAGTGATGACAGAATCTTAATTTTCTCCAGATCGTCTAAACTCTCAAAGTGATTTATAAACTCTTCATGCAATAGTGGCGGAGCAGAGGCTAGCGTTATTTTTCCTGTGCTCGTCAGGCGTGCATTGACAATGCGTCTGTCTTTTATGCTGCGAGCACGCTCAACCAGTTGTCGGTCCTCAAGACGATTAAGGATAGTTGTCACTGTGGCTTGGCTGAGGGATACATCATCCGAGATTTTCTTGACCGTCACATCTCCGAGCATATCGATCGCACGCAACACCATAACCTGAGGGATAGTAAGCCCGCAGGTTTTCATAATGCGCTTGGACTGCATATCCGTTGCGCGAATGATGCGCCGTAATGAAATTAATACTTCCTGCCAGTACAAAGGGGTGCTCATAGTAACTCCAAGAAGTCTGAATACAGCATTATATGAAAGAATAAGATTAGTATAATCGCTAATTGATTTGAGATCTAATGATTAGAGGTGTAAGGTATATTATCTTTTTAGTCAGATTTAGGGTGTAGATAAATATATGAAGCCTATTTTTATAGCAATTCCGTTGTTGATTGCGAGTACATTTGCGCAGGCTGATAATAGCTGTGGGAAAGTAACGATTGCTGATATGAACTGGAGCTCCGCCAGTTTGATTGCTAATATCGACCGTTTTATTCTAGAAAATGGCTATGGCTGTGAAGCTGAGCTTGTCCCTGGCGATACAATGCCGACAGGTACGGCCATGATTGAAAAGGGTGAACCTGATATTGCTCCGGAGATGTGGAGTAACTCAATGAAAGACGCCTTAGATAAAGGTGTTGCTGAGAAGCGTCTACGTTTTGCAGGCCAGTCCCTATCCGATGGTGGCGAAGAAGGTTTCTGGATTCCACAGTATATGGTGGATAAAGATCCAAGCCTGGCTACGATTGAGGGTGTTATCAAAAATGCAGCTATGTTCAAGCACCCTGAAGATCCCGATCAATCCGCTTTTTATGGCTGCCCAGCCGGGTGGAACTGTCAGATATCCTCAGGAAACATTTTTACTGCACTAAAGCTTAAAGATCAAGGGTTCGATTTGATTGATCCAGGTTCGGGTGCTGGTTTGTCTGGCTCTATCGCTAAAGCGTATGCGCGACAGGAGCCATGGTTTGGGTATTATTGGGCGCCGACTGCTGTGCTTGGTAAATACAAAATGGTTAAAGTTGATTTTGGGTCAGGCGTAGATAAAGAAGAGTTTATCAACTGCTCATCGAAAGAAGATTGTCTCGAGCCTAAAGTGACCATGTATCCGCCTTCTTTAGTGCAAACGCTAACGACAGAAAGCTTTGCAGTGAGCTCTCCTGCCGCTTATGATTATTTGTCTAAGCGCTCTTTTAAGAATGATAAGATGAATGAGCTGCTTGCCTGGATGGAAGACAACCAAGCCGATGGTGATGTGGCGATGGAATACTATCTGACCAATAATAAAGAAGACTGGATGAAATGGGTTCCTGCCGATGTTGCAGTAAAAGTGCAAAAAGCACTGGATAGTTTGTAAGCCTGATAGATCCGGCCAGCTTTTGCTGGCCGTTGCCCTTCCTGTTTGAAACCCCGAGGTGCCCCGCATGGCTGAGTCGTCATGGTTAACAAAATTTCCCCAAATGGACCGCGTAGACCTGCTTGAAATTCGTAAAGGACTTGATTCAGCGTACCGCGAATTTTCGAGAGAATACGGAGAGGTTATAGAGTCGTTTTTTGACCCCTTACTGGCCTTTCTTGTCTGGTTTGAAAAGCTACTGCTGACGACACCTTGGTTTGTCGTTATTGTTGCAGTAGCTGCTTTGGTTTATTTAGTAAGCAGATCATGGAAGCTCTCATTAGGTGTTGTTATCTCTTTCTTGGTTATTGGCTATTTTGGAATGTGGGATAACACCATGAGGACCCTGAGCATCATCACGGTCTGTACTCTGATGGCGATTGGTTTGGGTATTCCTATCGGTATTCTGATGGCGCGCTCTGACAAAGCGCGAAGTGTGATTACGCCAATGCTGGATATTATGCAAACAATGCCCGCCTTTGTGTATTTAATCCCTGTCGTTATGTTATTGGGAATAGGAAAAATACCCGGTGTTATCGCTGTTATTATTTATGCGATTCCCCCCGTGATTCGTCTGACCAACTTAGGTATACGTTTGGTGGACTCCGAAGTCATCGAAGCAGCCACAGCGTATGGAGCAAATCCAACGCAGCGGTTATTTGGTGTTCAGTTGCCGCTGGCTATGCCTACGATTATGGCAGGTATTAACCAGACGATTATGATGGCGCTTTCAATGGTTGTTATTGCGTCAATGATTGGTGTTAAAGGATTAGGCCAGCCGGTATTGAAATCGATTACCAATCAATATTTCACACTAGGTTTGTTTAATGGTCTGGCCATTGTTGCCCTTGCTATTATTTTTGACCGTGTCTCACAAGCTTACGCCAAACGAACTCAACGACATATGCAAGGTATAGAAAATGCCTGAACCTCTGATTACCATTGAAGGTCTTTATAAAGTATTCGGTAAAAAACCTGAGTCAGTGATGCCATTGGTGCATGAAGGTCGTTCAAAAGACGATATTCTTGCTGAAACGGGTCACACCTTAGGTTTGAAGGATATCAACTTAACAATAAATAAAGGCGAAATTTTCGTTATTATGGGGCTCTCAGGCTCCGGTAAATCAACCCTGATACGGCACTTTAATCGCTTAATTGACCCGACGGAAGGGGTTATTAAGGTTGAAGATACAGATGTCATGATGCTTTCGCCCAAAGAGCTGGAGCATTTTAGACGACATAAGATGTCAATGGTGTTTCAGCGCTTCGGCTTGATGCCACATCGAACAGTGCTTGAAAATGTTGGCTATGGTTTGTCCATTCAAGGGCAGAGCAAGGCGGCTTGGTCCGCTAAAGCAAAAGAGTGGTTAGAGACGGTTGGATTAGCGGGATACGAAGAGCAGTACCCTGCTCAATTATCAGGTGGTCAGCAGCAAAGAGTTGGGTTGGCTCGAGCTTTGTGTACGGATGCTGAGATACTACTGATGGATGAAGCATTCTCTGCGTTAGATCCGCTGATTCGCAGCGAAATGCAAGACCAGTTAATTGAGCTTCAGGATAAGTTACATAAAACCATCATATTTATTACGCATGATCTGGACGAAGCGCTGAGAATTGGTGATCGTATCGCTATTCTTAAAGATGGCGAAATGGTTCAGCAAGGTACACCAGATGATATCTTGCTCAACCCTGCCACGGATTATGTTGAAGCATTCGTTAAAGATGTGAACCGTGCCCGGGCACTCACGGTTGAAACTGTCATGAAGCCTCCTTCTCGACGCATTACCGCAGATACCATCGCCGAAGCATTGGTGCAGATGAAAGCGATGAAAGATGACTATGGCTATTATGTTAACGATGATGGCTATCAGGGCGTGGTGACGCAGGAAACTCTTGAGGCTTGTCGTGATGATGTTTCTCAGGAAATGAGTGACAAGGTTTGGGAAGATATGCCAGGTATTTCACCAGATGCGATGCTCGAAAGTGTCATTCCCGAAACGCTTGAAGCGAAGTATCCGTTGCCGGTTGTCGATGAGGATGGAAATTTAAAAGGAGAGTTGTCACGTCGTAATCTGGCTGGAGTGCTGTCTGGGGATGCGGAAAATAGTGTGAATGACAGGGCTCGCTAATGGCTAAGGATAAAGTATAAAAAATCTGTATTGTCGCGATTGCGTTAGGATAGCTTTTTGTTTTTTATCTCTCTGTTGGCTAGGTGCTGGGCGCCAACAGACATTGGCGCTGTCATGTCCAGGAGATAAAGATGGAAAAACTAGAGACTCTACGTTGTGAAGCCTGCCGGGCCGGGGCTCCTGCTGTTGATCCGGATGAGCTGGAAGTGCTGATGTTGCAAATTCCTGAATGGAAAGTTCAAATGCATGATAATATTATGCAGCTTGAGCGTGTCTATTGTTTCAAGCGCTTCGCTGATGCGATGGCGTTTACACAAAAAGTAGGTGAGCTTGCAGAAATGGAAGATCACCATCCTGCTATTTTGACAGAGTGGGGAAAGGTGACGGTCACTTGGTGGACCCATCAAATTAAAGGGTTGCATCGTAATGATTTTATCTGTGCTGCAAAAACAGACCTGCTCAATCATTGCCAGTAGGGCTTCAGGCGCTTCTGCTTGTCCATATAAGCGAAAAAACTAAGGATAATTGATGTCACTTCCCGGCAAAGAAATTCATCGTGGCTATGATGAGTTTGGTGTCATTCGGGTGTTGGATGATGGCAATAAACGTTACCTCTCTTTTGGTGAGGTGGATGAACAAAGCTGTTGGCTTAAAAGTGAGCCGCATATCCCGCAGCATGAATATGTTCGCACCATGTTGTTGGTGCTACTGTTTTGTGAGCCTAAACGTTGTATTACGTTAGGTTTGGGGGCAGGGAGTTTGACGAGTTGCTTACATCATTATCTACCCTCACTAAAGCAGGAAGTCGTTGAGCTGAGAGCCGGTGTTATCGATGCCGCGTATAAATACTTTCAGCTGCCGCGCAGTAAACGCCTGGTTTTGCATCATCTGGACGCGCAGGAGTTTCTGCAAACAGTCGAAAGTAAAAAGGCAGATATAATTTTTAGTGATATTTACGGTGCCGATGGCCTGGATGAACAGCAGCTTCAGCCTGACTTTATACATGAGTGCTATCACCGTTTAAAGCCAGGAGGCTGGTTGGTACTTAATTGTTGGCGTGACCATCAGAGCGAAGCGACATTAGCTCTGTTGAGAGGGTTGTTTTCTGACATTCGAAGCTGTGCTACGCAAAGTGGTAACTGGGTAATATTTGCCGGGACTAGCACTAATACACTGTCGGCTAAACAGCTTAAAGTACAGGCAAAAGAACTCGGGCAGCGATTAGGCTTCTCTTTTAGCCCTGCATTGGGCAAGTTAAAGAACCATAGACAGACATAATCTGACGGTATTTTCATAGACTCTTATTATTTGACTCCTGTTATGGTCGGCTTTATTATCCCTTGGTAGAATTTGCCGCTATAAGTCATGCCTTTTTTATGCCTTTTTGTTTTGTTGGATAGCAGGTTTCGCCATGAATATTGAGTTTCCCACTATTGCTGATTACGTTGGAAAAACGCCATTGGTTCGTTTGCAACGTATTGGCGAAAACACGCGTGGTAATGTGATTCTTTGTAAGCTGGAGGGGAACAACCCTGCTGGCTCAGTTAAAGATCGTCCTGCATTAAGCATGATTGAGCGTGCTGAAAAGCGTGGTGATATAAAACCTGGCGATACGCTGATTGAAGCGACCTCAGGTAATACGGGTATTGCGTTGGCGATGGCAGCTGCCATAAAAGGTTATAAAATGGTGCTGATCATGCCGGACAACATGAGCATGGAGCGCAAAACAGCAATGACCGCGTATGGCGCTAGACTGGTCTCGGTGACGAAAGCTCAAGGCATGGAGTATGCACGTGATCTGGCGTTGTCGATGCAAGAAAAGGGTGAAGGAACCGTATTGGATCAGTTTTCCAATAACGATAACCCCGAGGCGCATTATGCAGGCACAGGGCCTGAACTCTGGGAGCAAACGCAGGGGCGTATTACCCATTTTGTGAGTTCAATGGGAACCACCGGAACCATTATGGGGACTTCACGTTATCTGAAAGAACAAAACCCTTTGGTTAGTATTGTGGGGCTTCAGCCTGAAGATGGATCGCAAATCCCCGGTATTCGTCGTTGGCCAAAAGAGTACTTGCCGACAATTTTTGATGAAACGCGTGTCGATAAAGTACTGGATATTTCCCAGCAGGCAGCAGAAGTGACAATGCGTGATTTGGCTACCAAAGAGGGGATTTTCTGCGGTGTATCCTCTGGCGGTGCTGTTGCTGGGGCATTACGTCTTAGTGAACAGGTTGAGAATGCGGTTATCGTCTGTATTATTTGCGATAGAGGGGATAGGTACTTGTCAACCGGGGTATTTGACCCCATATAACCTATACTGAGAGAAGCCGCTAAGCGGCTTTTTTTATTATTATCTATCGGCTGTTTTTTCTGGCTAGGGAACTTGCCTGTGATTATAGGTCTTAAATAAAGAATATTCGGCTCTTAGGTGTATGAAAATAACCGTGTGTTATCGCGTTTGGTTATTCTAACAAGATTAAAAAAAGAACCGTTATAAAAACGGCAGAGTCGTGACTAAAGGAGTGGCAATTAGCCATGGTGAAGGTTCGAGAAGATCATCCCGTCCATGATGATGGGACCGTTGATCTGGATTTGTGGTTGTGGAGAATACAGCAGCAAGTTGAGATTGAAGATATTGAGCAAGTTCGTCTGGCGTGCGATATTGCGAAACAGGTTTTTGAACAGACAAGCTCTACCTCGGGAAACAGTTATCTGACGGGGCTTGAAATGGCCCAGATTCTGGCTGAACTGCAGCAGGATCAAGAATCTATTATTGCCGCCATTCTTTATCGTAGTGTGCGTGAAGATAAGTTAAAGATAGATACCGTACGAAACCAGTTTGGTCCCGTGATTGGATCATTGATCGAGGGTGTTTTGCAGATGGCGGCTATTGGTAGCCGTGCTAATCCTCGTGTTGAACATACTGTATTAGGCGCGAAAGCACGTCAGATCGATACGGTTCGTAAGATGCTGGTGGCAATGATTGATGATGTGCGAGTTGCACTGATCAAAATTGCTGAGCGAACCAGCGCTATTCGTGGTGTAAAAGACTCCTCCAGAAGAAAACGTTTTCTGGTTGCGCGGGAAGTTTTTGATATCTATGCTCCATTAGCTCACCGTCTGGGTATAGGGCACATTAAATGGGAGCTGGAAGACCTCTCCTTTCGCTATTTGAAACCTACTGATTATAAACATGTCGCGGAACTTCTGGATGAGAAGCGTTTAGATCGTCAACAGTTTATTAATACTGTTGTGACGACGTTGAAACGTGATCTCGGTGCTCAGAATATTAAAGCCGATGTAAATGGCAGAGCAAAGCATATTTACAGTATCTGGCGGAAAATGCAGCGTAAGAATATTGAGTTCAGCCAAGTATATGATGTACGGGCTGTGCGTATTCTGGTACCTGAAATTCGGGACTGCTATACCGCGTTAGGTATTGTGCATGGTTTATGGCGCAATATACCGCATGAATTTGACGATTACATAGCGTCTCCCAAACCCAATGGTTACCGTTCGCTACATACCGCTGTATTCGGCCCGGAAGGAAAGGTGCTGGAGATACAGATACGTACACCTGAAATGCATGAAGAAGCAGAATTGGGTGTATGTGCACATCACTTGTATAAAGGTACAGATACGCATGCGAAGAGCGATGCTTATGAAGATAAGATCGCTTGGTTGCGTCAAGTACTTGAATGGCATGAAGATTTGGGAGATACCGAAGCTTTTGGTGATATTTTGCGCGGGGATGTGGTTCAGGATCGCCTTTATGTCTTTACGCCCGGTGGGCATGTTATCGATATGCCGCTGGAGTCTACTGCGCTGGACTTTGCGTATCGAGTGCATACTTCTGTCGGCCATCGATGTCGTGGGGCTAAGGTTAATGGCCGTATTATATCGTTGAACAAGCCTTTAAAAACGGGGGATCAGGTAGAGATACTCACGGGTAAAGAGGAGCAGCCTCGGCGCGATTGGCTGAATACCAATAATGGTTATCTGACTACATCTAGAGCCCGTGCCAAAGTGGCCCACTGGTTCAAATTACAGGATAAGGATAAAAACGAAGAGGCGGGTCGCCACATTGTTGAACGTGAGTTCAAGCGTTTGGCTCTTTCCATGAATGAGTTGGATATGGGGCTTCTTGCAGAGGAGGTGCATCACAAATCGGCTGAAGATATGTTTGTGGCATTGGGCGCTGGAGATCTTCGTTTCTCGCAGATACTCAATGCGGCTCAGCGTCAGGTGGATAGATCTTCGCATGACGAACAACTCGATTTAGCGCTGCCTAATGTTAGTAGAGACAAGTTCAGAAAGCCGTCAAGTTCTGGTGTGCGTATTTTTGGTGTAGGGAACTTGCTGACCAGTATCGCATCGTGCTGCAAACCGGTACCTGGTGATTTAATTGTTGGTTTTATTACACAAGGGCGTGGTGTCTCCATTCATCGTGAAGATTGCTCTAATTTGCTCAATTTAAGAGAGCATGAAGGTGAACGGGTTGTCGCTGTTGACTGGGATGAGGGAAGTGAAACAACCTACCCTGTTGATATTCTCATTGAGGCTTATGACCGATCCGGGCTGCTTCGTGATGTGATGATGGTGCTGGCCAATGAAAAGCTTAATATTTTGTCTGCTAATACCTTGACGGATAAGAATAGCAATCTTGCACATGTGTCACTGACAATAGAAATCTCTCGTCTGGAGTTGCTGGGGCGCATTATGGATAAAATTAATCAGTTGCCGAATGTCGTGGATGTGCATCGTCAACGTAATGGTTTCGCTCAAGTATGAGTGACTACTCTTTGCAAGACCTCATCTATTTGATGGAGCGGTTGCGAGATCCTGAACATGGCTGCCCATGGGATCTTAAACAGGATTTCAGTAGCATTGTGCCGCATACGCTGGAGGAGGCGTATGAGGTTGCAGACACCATAGAGCGAAAAGATTGGTTGCACTTGGAAGATGAGCTGGGAGATCTTTTATTTCAAGTGATCTTTTATAGTCAGTTGGGTAAAGAGCAGTCTTTGTTCGAGTTTAATTCGATCGTCAATCAACTGGTGACTAAGCTTATTCGCCGCCATCCGCATGTGTTTCCCGATGGTCAATTAAGGGCCGTGCCTTCACAAGTACAGCTGAGTGAAGAGCAAATTAATGCAAACTGGGAACAGATAAAGCAGCAAGAGCGTGTGGGTAAAGCGAAAGCGGCTATTCTTGATGATGTACCGAAAGGGCTCCCGGCGTTAAGCCGAGCCGACAAACTGCAAAAGCGGGCTTCACAGGTCGGTTTTGATTGGAATGATCCCTTGCTGGTTCTTGATAAAATTGAAGAAGAGATCGCAGAACTCCGTGAAGCTATTGCACAAGGGAATCAGGCCGCAATTCAGGATGAGATGGGCGATGTTATTTTTGCCCAAGTAAATTTGGCGCGCCATTTAGGGGTGAAGGCTGAAATTGCATTGCGTTCTACTAATCAGAAATTTGAGCGTCGTTTTAACTATGTTGAGGCATGTGTAGAAAGCTCCGGTAAAGATTGGGGTGAGTATGCTCTGGATGAGTTGGATCATTTTTGGGATGAGGCAAAGCAGAAAGGGTTATGAAAATGACATGGTTTGTATTCGCCGTGATAGTGATGGCTGGTTTAGGTTATTGGAATTGGCAGAAAGGACAGGTTCACCTCCAGGCGCTGCGTGACAGTCGTTTTAATCTAACAGATGATTTAAAGGGAGAGCCTCGTCTTGTTATCGATACGACGCAGAGACAGATAGCGTTAGTCAGTCCTCAAGGTTATCGGATTATTCCTATGAGCGTGATTGTAACCAGTGAGATGCAGTTTGATCGTGGTGTTCAGATGGATCAAAATTATCGTATAGAGCTGCAATTGGCAGGTTCTGAGCGGCCTGTCGGGCCGATTAAGTATGAAAATGAAACGTTAGCTAAGGTTGCACTGGAAAAACTACAGACAGCGCTTCGCTAAGTTATTGTTGGTGCTAAGTTTCTAATAATTTCCTCTCTGCTTTTGGCTGAAGCAGATCTGTTTTTCGTTAGGCGACTAAAGCCTGATTTGTGCAAAGTTCAAATAATATCTATGCTCAGTGGATTGTGATTCGATATTCACTGAGGAGTTGGGTATGAAAGATCTGCATGAAGCCTTGCGCGATGATGTCAGGATGCTGGGTGACAGTCTCGGGCAGACAATAGAAAAGCACCTGGGCAAAAAATTTCTAGAGAAAATAGAGCGGGTTCGCAAGCTGGCTAAAGCGGGTCGTCATGGCACCGAAAAAGACAGAGAGACGTTACTTTCTGAACTCAAGGGATTGAGTGAAGATGAAATGCTTCCCGTTGCGCGCGGTTTTACGCAATTCCTCAATTTAGCCAATATCGCCGAAGAGCATCATCGGGTTCGCCGTCACCAGGAGATCTGTGATCTTGAGGCAACCGATTCTTATGTGCAATTACTGAAGCGGCTGAAGAAAGAAGGGATTGATGTTACGCAAATTCAACAAACATTGACCGAGATGCAAGTCGATCTGGTTCTGACTGCACATCCTACCGAAGTTAATCGCCGCACCCTGATTCAGAAATATGATTCCATTACGGACTGTTTGCGCGGATTGGATCGCGGAGAGCCACAGCAGCATCGGTTGAATGAGTTGATTAGCCAGATTTGGCATACCAATGAGATCCGCCAGGTCCGCCCTACGCCTATCGATGAGGCAAAGTGGGGTTTTGCTGTGATTGAGAACTCCTTGTGGGAAGCGGTTCCATCATTTCTGAAACGTTTAGATGAGCAAACTTATGCCATTTTAGGCCAGGGTTTACCACTTGATTGCTCGCCGGTACGTTTCTCATCGTGGATGGGAGGAGATCGTGACGGCAACCCTAATGTAACAGCTGTGGTTACTGAAGAGGTCCTGATGTTATCTCGCTGGATGGCCGCTGATCTTTACGTGCGGGATATTGATGCCTTACGTGCTGAGTTATCGATGTATAACTGTAATCAGGATTTACGTGAGCGGGTGGGGGATGCCCCTGAACCGTACCGGGAATTGCTGGGTCAGGTACGGGACTCACTGGTATGTACTCAACACTGGATTAAAGAGCGTTTGGATGAAGAGAGTAGTGTAAATAGCACTCTCTGCCCGATGCTAACGTCTGATCAGCTTTTAGAGCCACTGATGTTGTGCCATCGTTCGCTGGTTGAGTGTGGCATGGATATTATCGCAGCAGGGCCGCTTGAGGATATCATCAGACGGGTAGGTTGCTTTGGTATGACACTGGTTCGTTTGGATATTCGTCAGAGTTCCGACCGGCACGCACAGGTCTTCGAAGAAATTTCACAGTTTTACGGGCTGGGTTCCTATATTCATTGGACAGAGGAGGGACGACAGGCATTCCTATTAAAAGAGTTGCAAAGTAAACGCCCGTTGATCCCGCGTGACTGGCGCCCTTCTCCTGAGGTACAAGAAGTTCTGGATACCTGTAAAGTTGTCGCTGAGGCGGATCCCGCTTCGTTGGGCTCTTATGTAATATCGATGGCGAGCCATCCGTCAGATGTTCTCTCGGTTATTCTGCTGTTACGTGAAATGGGTATCAGCCACGATATCCGTGTGGTGCCGTTGTTTGAAACATTGGATGATCTGGATAATTCACGTGACTGTATCGATGCCTTGCTCTCTGTGCCGTGGTATAAGCAATACACGCATGGTCATCAGGAGGTGATGATAGGTTATTCCGATTCCTCCAAAGATGCAGGTCAACTAGCGGCGGCCTGGGGGCAGTTTAAAGCGCAAGAGGCGCTTACTGAACTTTGTCAGGCGCATGATATACACCTGACACTGTTTCATGGTCGTGGTGGTACGGTCGGTCGTGGCGGTGGCCCTAGTCATACAGCGATACTTGCTCAGCCTCCGGGGTCAGTGGACCGTAGTCTGCGGGTGACAGAGCAGGGTGAAATGATTCGTTTTAAATTCGGTATCCCTGAACTGGCGGTGCGAAATCTGGAGCTTTATACCGGTGCAGTGTTAGCCGCGACCTTGTCTCCTGCACCTTTGCCTAAAAATGTCTGGCGTGACCAGATGGAGAAAATGGCAGAGTCAGGGTTGCAGGCTTATCGTTCTGTGGTGAGGCATGATTCGCAATTTGTCCCTTATTTCAGAGCGGTGACTCCCGAGCAGGAACTCAGCAAACTGCCGCTTGGATCACGCCCCGCTAAACGTAAAGCGGATGGTGGCGTGGAAAGCTTGCGCGCGATCCCCTGGATATTTGCCTGGACTCAGATTCGTTTGATGCTACCCGCTTGGTTAGGGTCAGATACCGCACTAGAGTCGGCTGTACGCAATAATGAGTTACCATTACTACATGATATGTATGCAAAATGGCCATTTTTTCGTTCCTATGTCGATATGCTCGAGATGGTGTTGGCAAAAAGCGATACTCGCCTGACAGAATATTATGAATCAAGACTGGTATCGGATGAGTTGAAGGTACTCGGTTCAAGTCTGAGGCATCGCTTGTCCGTAGCGGTAGAAAAAGTGCTGGATATCAAGCAGCGTAAGGAGTTACTTGTGGACAATCCGGTAATTCAGCAATCTATTGATGTTCGTAATCCCTATATAGACCCTCTGCATTTTTTGCAGGCTGAGTTGCTTTATCGTGATCGAAACCATCCCGATCAGCGTTTAGAGCAGGCGCTAATGGTGACAATGGCGGGTATTTCTGCCGGGATGCGTAATACCGGATAATAGTAAAGCGGGCTTGAGCCAAAGACTACTTTGGCTTACTCTCGCTTCTCTGTTTTATAATGTGTTCGATATTTTATTAAGAAAATCAGCCAAATAGTCTTTTGGGTGATGTTTTCTACAAAATGCTAGTGCTAATGTCGAATTGTCGGTGTGGCAATGCACCAGTATGGTTCTTACCCAATATCGTGCCGGTTGCGCTGGGTTTACAGACCTGGAACGAAGCAAGCCGTTGTACATGGTTGTATCGGGTACACTAAACAAATTAATTTTCTTAACAGGTAGAGTAGGGGAAATCCTTAATGCGTATTATTCTTCTTGGCGCACCAGGCGCTGGTAAAGGCACTCAAGCGCAGTACATCACCGAGAAGTACGGCATCCCTCAGATCTCAACTGGCGATATGCTGCGAGCGGCTGTAAAAGCCGGAACACCTCTCGGTGTTAAAGCTAAGGCAGTAATGGATGCTGGTGAGCTGGTATCCGATGATATTATTATCGGGCTGGTAAAAGAGCGTATTACCGAAGCTGATTGTGCAAAAGGCTTCTTGTTTGATGGTTTCCCACGCACCATTCCTCAGGCGGATGCCTTGAAAGATGCGGGTGTTGTGATTGATGCTGTCGTTGAGATTGACGTGGCAGATGAAGAGATTATCAAACGTATGAGTGGGCGCCGTGTTCACCCAGGCTCTGGCCGTACTTATCATGTCACTTTTAATCCGCCTCAAGTGGAAGGAAAAGACGATGTGACTGGTGAAGCACTGGTACAGCGTGCTGATGACGTTGAAGAGATCGTTCGTGACCGTTTGAATGTTTATCATGATCAGACTGCGCCACTGATCAGCTACTATAAAGGCTGGGGTGAAGCTAAGGAGCCAAACGCGCCTAAATATATTTATGTTGCCGGTGTAGGTACAGTAGACGATATCCGTGACGGTGTATTTGCTGGTTTAGAATAAGTCGAGCATAACGAAAAAAGAGTTAAAGAAAAGGTAAAGCCTGAAATAGAGTTTTTCTGTTTCAGGTTACGGAATAAAAAACCGCTTTATGCGGTTTTTTTTATTTTTGGCTAACGGTTTGCAGGCAGCGCTGGGTTTTTGGAGATATCTTCGGGATAATAGATACTTTTCATCTTAAGCAGATAATCGATATGCCTGATTCGATCAAAACCGCGGTGATACTGACTAATCTAGGGACACCTGATAAACCAGAAGCGGGTGCGGTAAAACGATACTTGCGGGAGTTTCTTTCTGACGAACGCGTCGTTGAGGGAAAAGGTGTTCGTCGCCTGGCTTGGTTGGCAGTACTTAACTTTATTATTCTGAACCTGCGCCCGCGCAAAGTGGCAAAGCTTTATCAAGCCATTTGGGAAGATGATTCTCCGATGCGCAAGATTCTTAATGAACAAGTAACCGAGTTACAACTACAACTGCAACAAAAATATGAAACAGCCCCCTGCGTTTTTGCAGGTATGACATATGGTTCACCTGGTTTAAAAGAGCGCTTGGCGTCTTTAGCCTCACATGGCTATCAGCGAGTGTTAATTATTCCTATGTATCCACAATACTCAGCGACGACTACCGCGCCGATTTATGATCAGGTTGCACGATTTCAGCTTGGTCGACGAGAAGTAATGGATATACGTATTGTGAAGTCATTTTATGATCATCCTGCGTATATTAACGCATTGGCAACGAGTATTCGTTCGTTTCAGGCGGCGAATAGTGGCACAGAAAAACTGATGCTCTCTTACCATGGTATTCCTAAAGAGTACGCTGAAAAAGGCGACCCTTATCCACTGCAGTGTCATAAAACATCCGAATTAGTGACCAAGGCGCTGGGCTTAGCTGAGACACAATGGATTACTACCTTTCAATCACGTTTTGGCCCTGCAGAATGGTTGCAGCCATATACCGATAAAACACTGGAAAGTCTGGCAAAGCAGAAGGTAGCAGCAATTGACGTTGTTTGTCCTGCTTTTACGGCGGATTGTCTGGAAACGCTAGAAGAGATTGCGGAAGAGAATAAAGAGGTATTTCATAAAGCGGGTGGGCGCTTATACCAGTATATTCCGGCTGTAAATAGCACCCCGGCTTTTATAGATACATTAAGAATACTCGTAGAAGAACAGGCCGCTGACTGGCTGAAGTCAGATAATCAAGCAGATGAGGAAAGTAATGCAGCCTGAATTAATATTTGGCTTTCACGCCGTTAAGAGCACGCTCAAGTATGATGCGGCTCGGGTGCAGCGTGTAGTGGTACTCAAAGGGCGTGAAGATGAACGCCTCACCCAGTTGTTAGAGGAGCTTGGGGACGAGATTCGGGTTGAACGGATTCCTAGACAAAAACTGGATGAGATGGCGCAAGGAGGAGTGCATCAGGGCGTGATCGCTGTTTGTACGCCGATGGAGTCAAAGGTTGAAAGTTTTCTCTACCAGCTATTAGATAAGCTCGATGAGGCACCATTCTTACTCGTATTGGATGGCGTGACTGATCCACACAATCTGGGTGCGTGTTTGCGTACCGCGGATGCTGCTGGTGTACATGCGGTAATCGCACCAAAGGATAAGTCTGCACCGTTAAATGCTACTGTCTCTAAGGTTGCCTGCGGCGCCGCCGAGATTATCCCGTATGTGCAGGTGACCAATCTTGCACGTACATTGCAGGAGTTGCAGCAGCGCGGTATATGGATTACAGGAACAGCAGGTGAAGCAGAACAGATGGTCTATCAGGCGAACCTTACCGGTCCTATGGCGCTGGTGATGGGCGCTGAAGGAAAAGGGATGCGCCGCCTGACGCGTGAAGGATGTGATTTTCTGATTAAAATTCCGATGGCGGGAGAGGTTAGTAGCCTGAATGTATCAGTCGCTACGGGCGTGTGTTTGTTTGAAGCGGTGCGTCAGCGTCAGTTATAGTGAGTACAATTTAGCTTGCTGTTAAGGACAACATGATGAAGCAGATTTTGATATATGGCGACTCTTTATCTTGGGGTATTATTCCAGGAACCCGAAAGCGTTTAGCGTTTGATAAGCGATTGCCGGGCGTAATTGAAAAGCAGTTGCTGGCACAAGGTCATGAAATCAGAGTTATTGAGAACTGTCTGAATGGCAGGCGTACGGTATGGAGTGATCCTTATAAGCCCGGACGGGATGGTTCAGAGGGGCTCGGGCAGGTCATTGAGATTTGCTCGCCATTGGCGCTTGTTGTGTTGATGCTCGGCACCAACGATTTTCAGGTGATGCACCCGCATAATGCCTGGATGTCGGCGCAGGGGATGGCAAAGCTCATTACCATGATTCGTCAGGCTCCCATTGAGCCTGGGATGCCGGCTCCGGATATATTAATGGTCGCTCCGCCCAAAATGCTTTCTCCTAAAGGCCCTGTGGCTGATAAATTTGAAGGTGCAGAACATAAATGTATCGGGTTGTCTGAAGCTTTTAAGAATATTGCTGAAGAGCAGCAAGTCTATTTTTTTGATGCTTCTGATGTAACAGAGGCGAGCCGTGTTGATGGTATTCACCTTGATGAGGACCAGCATCAAACGCTCGGTCTGGCGTTGTCTGAAGTGATTAAGTGCATTATTGAGCTTCAAGAATAACGATAGTATTAAGAGTGCTGAAAGTAAGAACGCTGGAACTAATAACGCTGGAACTAAGAACAACTCCCCTAACAGAAACAAGGAGGTAATGTGGTTGCTGTCAGTATTCAAGACACACTTCAGTTGGGTGAAGTGATTACGTTATATCAAGCCAATGAGTGGTCGTCTGCAGAAAAACCTGAACAACTTATGCAGGCTTTACGAAACTCCGATACGTTAGTGACGGCACGTATTGCAGGCAAGCTGGTGGGCATCGGGAATGCTATCTCTGATGGTTGCTTAGTGGTCTATTACCCTCACTTGCTGGTTCATCCCAGTTTTCAGGGACAAGGGATCGGACGACAGATAATGCAGGCGCTGCAACAAAAATATGTCAATTTTCATCAACAAATGTTGACGGCGGATGGTGATGCTATCGGGTTTTATGAAGAGCTGGGGTTTGAAAAAGCCGGTAAGGCTCAGGCTATGTGGGTTTATGGTGGCGATGATCATTGAGCCAATTACCCTGAACGCTCGCTCAGGGTAATCTTCTTCTGTTTTTCCGTTTGGTATTAGCCCTCAATGACCTCGATAGCATGCAGCGCTATCATCGCCTCTTCATTCGTAGGAATAACTCTGATAGTGATTTTGCTGACTTCGCTGCTGATGACCCGCTGATTAGCTGTGTTCGCTGTATCATCAGTAATAACTCCCAGCCATTGGCTGCGATCTAAGACCCGTTTTCGTAAATCAGCATCATTTTCACCAATGCCGCCGGTAAATACGATTTGCTCTAACCCGCCCAAAGCAGCAGATAAGCGGCCCAACTCTAGTGCTATACGGTATGCCAGCATATCAATGGCTTCTTCAGACTCCGCTGTGTTTGCCTGATGAAGCGTCAGCATGTCTGATGAGATACCAGAAACGCCCAGCCAGCCGCTTTCCTGATAAATCATTTTTTCGAGTGCGTCAGTATCCATCTGGTGATGGCGTTGCAGGTAGAGTAGAACCCCAGGGTCTAAATTACCGCATCGGCTTCCCATGGGCAACCCATCGACGGCGGTAAAACCCATCGTTGACGCAATGCTTTTTCCTTGTCGAATGGCGCACATGCTGGCACCTGCGCCAAGGTGACAAACAATAGTTTTCGCGCTGCCAGCCTCATCTGAAATGTTACTCAGGCTTTTCTGAATATATTCATAGGACAACCCATGAAAGCCGTAGCGCTGAATACCTTCCTGAGTGAATTTACGCGGGATGGCATAATGACGCTCTACAGCGGGTTGGCCAACGTGGAACATCGTATCAAAACAGGCTACCTGTGGTAGCGTTGGGGCAAGTGCCTGGCATGCTTCTATTAAGAGTAGGTTGTATGGCTGATGTAATGGCGCTAATGGAATAAACGCTTTTAGTTGATTCATTTTATGCACATCGATCAAGACGGGAGCACTGTAGTGCTCACCACCATGTACAACGCGATGGCCAAAAGCGGTTATTTCAAGATGCGGGGTGCGCTCTGCCAACCAGTCTAACACCGTGCTGAGTGCTTTTTTGTGCCGCTCGGATTTATCCACACCCTTAACATCGATGAAGGGAGGCGTAATTTTATTGCCGTCACCATCCGTCAATGTAATGCGTGGCTCGCCCAGAATGTTGCCCAATTTGAATTGGTAAATGGGCGTGACATTATCCATTCCCGCTTTGAAAAGGGTGCATTTCAGGCTGGATGAGCCGCCGTTAATTGTCAGTATTGTTTGCATATTATCTTCTTACGATACTGGGTGATGAACCATATGTGATGCAAGCGCACAGGATGCCATACGCCCTAAAGGCGTCTCTGCACGACTGGTCAGAATAATCGGGACTTTAGCGCCTAACGCAATACCAGCCGATTTTGCATCAGCAAGATAAATAAGCTGCTTGGCTATCATATTCGCTGATTCAAGATCAGGAGCCAACAAGATATCAGCATCACCCGAAACAGACGAAGTAATATGTTTATCGATAGCCGCTTGTAAAGAGATGGCATTATCAAAAGCCAATGGTCCGTCAAGAAGACCATTCGTTATTTGCCCACGATCTGCCATTTTGCATAAACAGGCTGCATCAATGGTGCTAGGCATATAGGGTTTTACTTTTTCTACGGCAGCCAGAATAGCGACTTTGGGTTCGGCAATACCCAGCGCACGGCAAAAGTCGATTGCATTCTGCACGATATCACGTTTTGTCATTAAGTTTGGAACGACATTAATCGCAGCGTCTGTAATCACCAAGGGTTTGTGGTAGTTAGGGACATCAAATACGAATACATGGCTGAGGCGTCGCTCGGTCCGGATCCCCTTTGTTTTATGGATAACAGCGCTAATCAATTCTGAACTACCTAAATCACCTTTCATGATCGCTTCAACGTCGGCTTGTCTGGCTAACTCACATGCCATTTCTGCAGCGGCATGACTATGCTCGACATCGATAATTTCATAATTGGAGATATTAAGATTGTCCTTTTCTGCCGCAGCTAAGATCTTGCTTTTTGGTCCAATCAGAATAGGGACGATAAGGTTCTGCTCAGCCGCTTCAACTGCACCCATTAAACCATTGTGATCAACCGGATGTACTACTGCCGTACGAATAGGACGGGCCTTTACCGCTTCTTCGATAAAAAACTCAAGCTGGTTATGTACAGGAGGTTTTTCTTTAAGAATCATGATCAATTTACCTTAATTCAAGGGTAATCCAGCTATTTTGGAGCTCTGGAACGTATTTGAAGTATAGTTTAGTACAATGTCAGGCTTATGACGCGTTGCAGCAATTGATTTTAATGACCTGTATCATAAAGTCTAATGATTCTTAGCATCTGGTTAGTTCCGGGTGTTCTGAAAAGGGTTCCAGATCCATTCCGCTTTGTTTAATGAGAGCGTTTGTTAGTGCGTTTGCTAATGGTGTTTTTAAGCTCCATACATGCCAGTATAGAGGCACAGATAAAGAGCATCCTGGTTTAATATCAATGAGTTGTCCTGATTTCAGGTATGCGGCCCCTTGCTGGTCGGGAATCATGCCCGTTGCAAATCCACGGGTAATGATATCGATGAAAGCCTCGAATGAGGGGACTCGGTGTGCAGGATAGTCTCCCGGCGAAATATCAAAAAATTTACTTAAATATCGATGTTGCAGTGCATCTTTGTAATTGTATTCAACGATTGGAGCCTGCATCACATAGTGTTTATCGCAACCATGAGGAAAATAGCGTTGTACGTACTTAGGTGAAGCCAGACAGCGGTATACGGACACGCCGAGCGGAATGCAATGGCACCCTTGCAGTGGGGTAGCGCTTGAAGTAATACACCCCATTACTTCACCACTGCGTAAAAGGTGATGTGTTTGATCCTGATCGTCCACTTTAAGATCCAGCAATACATCATGCTGTTTTAAAATTGGATCAATGGCGGGTAAGAACCACGTTGCCAGACTATCCGCATTTACGCCAATAGATAGCCGGATATGACCCGATTTCAGTACAGGGTTGAGTTCTGACATGACTTCATTTTGTAGCATCTCTATTTGGCGAAAGTGTTTAAGCAGTGTTTGGCCTGCGGGTGTCGGACTTATTGGATGTGACCGGATGAGTAGTGCTTGTCCGACCATCTCTTCCAGCTGCTTGATACGTTGAGAAACCGCAGATTGGGTCACATGCAGTCGTTGAGCGGCACGTTCGAAGTTTTGCTCTTCGATGACGGTAGATAGTGCTTTGAGTTGTTTATAATCAATCATAAGAAAATTTAATCAAATATTAATAATATTAGTTTTATTTGATTCTAGTTCTCGCGCACACTCATCTCCAGTCTTTATTTAGAAAAGTGAGCGTTATGATTTATTTTATGGCAAAGGGATACATGGCAGCAGCAGTGCTCATTATGGCGATTGGTGCGCAAAATGCCTTCGTATTGGCGCAAGGGGTTAAGCGTCAGCATCATTGGTCGGTAGCATCTATCTGCATTCTGGCAGATGCTCTCTTTATAAGCATAGGGATGATTGGCGCTGGCGTTGTTATACAGCAGTGGCCTATAGCGCTGCAGTTGTTTCAGGTCGGTGGCTTTATCTTTTTATGTGTTTATGGGTTTCTTGCATTCAGGGCGTTCATTTCAACCACAGGATTGACAGCGAGTCAGGCTAAAGGAGACCTTAAATCAGCTGTTATTACCGCATTGGTAGTGAGTTGTTTAAACCCACATGTATATTTGGATACGGTTGTTTTGCTGGGTAGTATTGGCAATCAATTTACAGGAGAAGAAAAAACCAGCTTTTGGATAGGTGCAGTTTTAGCTTCTCTGAGTTGGTTTGTTTTTTTAACCTTGCTGGCAAAAAGCTTATCCCCCTGGCTGGGTAAGCCGCAGATCTGGCGGTGGGTGGAGGGCTTGGTTGCACTGATGATGTGGACAATAGCGGCTTGGCTGCTGCTTAAACTATTAGGTATAAATATCTGATCTACAGACAGCAAAAATCCCGCCGAAGCGGGATTTAAAAAATCTATTCAGAAATCAGATTTTATTCAGGAGCTAGATAGCAACGCCTAAAGATTTCAATGTATTAATAGTTAGCTGGCCAGACGCCATACCTTTTGCTTTCTGGTAAGCGTTAACCGCCTGCATTGTGTCGCGGCCAAGCACGCCATCAATGTTACCCGGGTTGTAGCCTTTTGCTTTCAGGGCACGCTGCAGATCACGGATCAGGCTTGGCTGAGTGTTCGTTTCGCAAAGAATTGAACGCCATTCCAAGTATGCATCACTAATTTTTGCACGTTTTTCAACGGTTTTGTATTCAGCAGGAATTGCGATCGCGTGTTGCTGAGCCGCTTTAGTCAGTTTACGTACCTTTACGGTTTTGTATTCAGCTGGAACAACAATCTTACGAGTGGTGGCTGGCTGGTCTACTACACGACGTGTAATGGTTTGGCTTTTTCCCGGAACTGCTACTGTTCTAACAGATTCTGGTTCAACCATGACTGTTTTTGTAACGGTTTTGTAGACGGCAGGTACTTCAACCAAACACATGATTTCACCGGTGCCTGCATCCACTTTCTGGATTGGGCCAGTCCCTTTTTTCCATTCAGTGTGCGCTGGGCGAACCAGGATTTTTTCTGTTACTGTTTTGTATTTAGCAGGAACACGAATTAACTGCTCAGATGCTTCTGCAACTTCGATCGTTTCAGACATTGTTTTGTAGGTAGCAGGGATCACTTCTAAACGCTCATATGCTTCTTTAACCAGTACCTGCTGCTCAACATAACCGTACTCAGGTGCGGTAGTTTCGATACGCTGGCCAGCGTCCCGTACCTGCACAGTTTCAGATTCCATAGCATATTTAGCAGGGATAACAACACGTGCATAGCACTCGCCTGCTTTTGGGTTAGGTGGCAATAGGCTAGTTGTCTGGCTTGCTTGAGTCAAACGTGCAATTTCAGATTCCAGCTGAGACGTATCGCCTTGAGCGTTTCTTACACTGGCTAGTTCTTGCTGAAGCGCTTTATATTCAGACGAGTTTTTCACATCCGTCTGAGCAGAATTATTGTTGGTAGCCGAACAGCCTGATAGTACTGCGATAGCCAGAGCTGAAACGGTGAAAGTAAAAATTTGCTTTTTCATGACAGACTTCCCTGCACATTGATTTTTGGGGGTAGGGGAAGTCTATACATATTTTAATGAAGGAAATATGAACGAAAATGTTCATAATTTGTTCATTTTTTCGATTTAAAAAGTATTTAAATCGGTTGCTTTAGTGTCGCTTGGTACGGTGGCCATCCCATCGCTTTGCCACCAAGAACGTGCAGGTGAATATGGTAAACCGTTTGCCCACCATGAGTATTGCAGTTAAATACAGTACGGTATCCATCTTGAGCAACGCCTTGATCTTTAGCAATTTTTCCTGCGCTCATTATCATGTGGCCTACCAGGTTTCGGTCATCTTCTTTAATATCATTGAGCGTTCTGATATGTTTTTTAGGGATCACTAAAAAATGTAAAGGTGCTTGTGGATTAATGTCATTAAAGGCAATAACCAGCTCGTCTTCATATATGACTTGTGCCGGTATATCTTTATTAATTATTTTGCAAAAAAGACAATCCATTATAGGTTCTCTGTTCAGGTAGTGGTAAATAGTGCCAGCATGAGGAGTGCTGTGCACTGTATAAGCGTTAGTTTAAGAGTATAGCGACGTGCCTTAGTACAGCTCAAGTGCCTCTTTGGGCGGGCAGTGATAACTGGTTGCTATTGTGTTGTCTGGTTTCACCGACTCCAGGTGAACATCGAATCCCCAAAGCGTATGAATATGTTTTAGCACTTCCTCAGTGTCTTCGCCCAACGGTTGCTTGTTGTGTATAAAATGTCTGAGCGTCAGTGAACGGTTTCCCCTGATATCAACATTATAGACTTGTATGTTTGGCTCCCGGTTACCGAGATTGTATTGCGCGGATAATTGTTCGCGGATCTGGCGGTATCCTGGTTCGTTATGTATGGAAGAGACTTTCAGTGTTGGCTTTTCTGAATCATCAATAATAGAGAATAACCTGAGTTCCCGGATAAGGTGCGGAGAAAGGAACTGCAGGATGAAACTCTCATCTTTATAGTTTCGCATGGCGTGATCTAACGTTGTTTGCCAGTTACTGCCAGCAATATCAGGAAACCATTCATAATCTTCTGGTGTTGGATTTTCACAAATGCGGCGGATGTCCTGCATCATGTTGTAGCCGAGCGTATAAGGGTTAATGCCGGAAAAATACTTACTATCAAAGGGTGGCTGATAAACGACGCTGCTATGAGAGTGAAGAAACTCCATCATGAAACCGTCATTAACGAAGCCTTCGTCATATAGCTGATGGAGTAGGGTGTAATGCCAAAAGCATGCCCAGCCTTCATTCATTACTTGGGTTTGCTTCTGAGGATAAAAATATTGTGCGATTTTACGGACAATGCGCACAATTTCACGCTGCCAAGGCTCAAGTAGAGGCGCATTTTTTTCGATAAAATAGAGAATGTTTTCTTCAGGCTCAGAAGGGTAGCGGGGGAGTTTAGATAAGTCACTGCCTTCTACTTTTTTGGGAATCGTATTCCATAATTGATTGATATGACGCTGGTTATATTCTTCGCGCGCATTTAGCCGTTCTTTTTCTTCTGCTGCTGTTAAGGGTTTGGGACGTAGGTAGCGGTTCACTCCATAATTCATGAGCGCGTGGCATGCGTCGAGAATAGATTCCACTTCATCAATGCCGTAGCGTTCTTCACATTGTGCGATGAAGTGTTTAGCAAAGACGAGGTAATCAATAATCGCGGAGGCATCCGTCCATGTTTGGAATAGATAATTGCCTTTAAAAAAAGAATTATGTCCGTAGCAGGCATGGGCAATGACCAAGGCTTGCATGGTCATTGTGTTTTCTTCCATCAGGTACGAGATGCAGGGGTTGGAGTTAATAACAATCTCATAGGCTAAACCCATTTGACCACGTTTATAACGCTGTTCAGTTTCTACAAACTGTTTTCCATACGACCAGTGATGATAATTCAGTGGCATTCCGACTGAGGCATAAGCATCCATCATCTGCTCGGATGTTATCACCTCAATTTGATTTGGGTAGGTATCCAAACCAAAATTACGAGCGATACGCGCAATTTCACGATCGTAATCTTCTATCAGATCGAAAGTCCATTCTGCCCCGGTAGAGAGTGGTTTATTGCTCATGCGGCCCCCTTGGTTTTACGCTCAAATAACCGGCGGAAAACTGGAAAGATGTCAGCAAGATTTTCTATATGCTGCATCGCAAACTGTTCAGGGTGATTTTGGAATATCTGTTGATATTCACTCCAAAGGTTTTGATGCGGTCCATTGGTAATTTCAACATACGCATAATACTGCACCAGTGGCAGAATCTTTTCAGATAGCAACTGAGAGCAGCGTTGCGAGTCACCATCCCAGTTATCACCATCGGATGCCTGTGCAACATAAATATTCCATTCATGGCGGGGATAGCGTTTGTGCAGAATTTCAGCGGTCAGTTCCAGCGCACTGGAAACGATAGTGCCGCCGGTTTCACGTGAGTAGAAGAACTCTTCTTCATCAACCTCTTTTGCATGTGTATGATGGCGTACAAAAACTACTTCTATCTGCTTATAGTTTCGGGTCAGAAATAGATACAGAAGAATAAAGAAGCGTTTGGCTATCTCTTTAATCGATTGTGTCATTGAACCCGATACGTCCATGATACAAAACATGACGGCTTTACTAGAAGGCATTGGTGTTTTGACGATATTGTTATAACGCAGATCAAAGTCATCGATAAAAGGTATTCTTTTTTTATTGAGATCCAGCGCTTTTATCTGTTCTTTGAGTGCATGTATTTTTTGATTGCGGTCATCGCTGACAGGGTCGGCTTCGAGTGCCCATAATTGTTTTTTTAGTTCACGTATATCATCGCGATCAGAGCCGGATAGGGCGATACGTCGTGCATGCGCTGCTCGCAAAGAGCGAACAATATTCAGTTTGTCGGGAGAGCCTGCTTGAGTGAACCCAGCGCGATGTGTTTCAAACTGCGTGGCATCCATCAGTTGCTTCTTAACCAGGTAGGGAAGCTCTAAACCATCAAACATGAAGTCCAGAAACTCTTCCTGATTAATAGAAAAAGAAAAATCGTCTTCTCCTTCGCCTTGATTACTGGCTTGGCCTTGGCCTGCTCCTCCGCCCCCTCCACCTTGAGGGCGTTGGAACTCATCACCGGTATTGAACTCTTTATTGCCGGGATACACACGTGTTTGTGTTCCCCCTTTTCCGTGGTGAAAAAGGGGCTCAGAAGTGCCTTTTCGTGGAATAGTGATCTGGCCACCTCGATCCATGTCTTGAATTGAGCGTTTTTTGATCGACTCTTCAACAGCTTCTTTGATCTGCTTTTTGTATCGGCGTAAAAAGCGCTGCCGGTTGACAGCACTTTTTTTCTTGCTATTGAGACGGCGATCAATAATGTAGCTCATGTTCTGTACCCCTTCTCTCGGCGAGAAACCGAACGTCGTTACTGGGATTTTCTAACGCGTATATACCATTCAGATAACAGGCGAACCTGCTTCTCTGTATAGCCGCGCTCGGTCATCCGTTTCACAAATTCGCCATGCTTATTCTGCTCGTCTGACGACCCTTTCGCATTGAAAGAGATGACAGGCAGCAGGTCTTCAGTATTAGAGAACATTTTTTTCTCGATGACTGAACGCATTTTTTCATAGCTTGACCAAGAAGGGTTTTTTCCTTCATTGCTGGCGCGGGCACGTAGCACAAAGTTAACAATTTCATGACGGAAATCTTTAGGGTTACTGATACCTGCGGGTTTCTCGATTTTTTCGAGCTCTTCACTGATCGCTTGACGGTTCAGAATGTCACCGGTTTCCGGGTCACGGTACTCCTGGTCCTGAATCCAGAAGTCGGCATAAGTGACATACCGGTCAAAGATATTCTGACCGTATTCAGAATAGGACTCCAGATAGGCTGTTTGAATCTCTTTACCTAAGAGTTCTATATATTTAGGGGCAATATATTCTTTAATGAAGCCAATATATTTTTCATGTACTTCCGGTGCAAACTGCTGTTGTTCTATTTCGCGCTCTAATACATACATCAGATGCACCGGGTTAGCCGCTACTTCGGAAGGATCGAAGTTAAAGACTTTAGAGAGAATCTTAAAGGCAAAGCGTGTTGATAGCCCTTTCATCCCTTCATCCACGCCTGCGAGGTCTTTATACTCTTGCATTGACTTCGCTTTAGGGTCGGTGTCTTTTAGGTTTTCACCATTATAAACACGCATTTTTGAATAAAGGTTAGAGTTTTCAGGCTCTTTAAGGCGTGATAACACCGAAAACTGAGCCAGCATATTTAGTGTGTCGGGCGCACAAGGTGCCGCATGCAGAGAACTGTTTTCTAAGAGCTTTTCATAAATTTTTATCTCTTCAGAAATACGTGTGCAATAAGGCACTTTGACAATGTAAACACGGTCAATGAAGGCTTCGTTAGTTTTATTGTTCTTAAATGTCTGCCACTCAGATTCGTTTGAGTGAGCAAGAATAATACCGTCATAAGGAATGGCCCCCATCCCTTCGGTACTGTTGTAGTTACCCTCCTGAGTTGCTATTAAGAGAGGATGAAGCACCTTGATGGGGGCTTTAAACATCTCAACAAACTCCATGACACCTTGGTTAGCATGACATAAAGCACCGGAAAAGCTGTAAGCATCAGGGTCGTGCTGTGGAAATTCTTCTAGTTTTCGGATATCAACCTTACCGACAAGACAGGAGATGTCCTGATTGTTTTCATCGCCAGGTTCGGTTTTAGCGATAGCAATCTGGTTGAGGATAGAAGGGTAGAGTTTAACCACTTTAAACTTGGAAATATCACCACCGTATTCATGTAAGCGTTTTACTGCCCAGGGTGACATGATGCCTTTTAAATAACGACGGGGTATATTGAATTCCTGCTCAAGGATTTCTCCATCCTCTTCAGGATTGAATAACCCGAGAGGGGACTCAAACACAGGCGAGCCTTGAATGGCGTAAAAGGGAATTTTTTCCATCAGGTGTTTCAGGCGTTCAGCCAAAGAGGACTTACCGCCACCCACAGGTCCTAGTAGATAAAGAATCTGTTTGCGTTCTTCCAGCCCTTGCGCCGCATGGCGAAAGTAAGAAACCACATTTTCTATGGCATCTTCTGTACCATAAAATTCGTGAAACTCTGGATATAGCTTTACCATTTTATTTGAAAAGATACGGCTTAGACGTGGGTCTTTGGCAGTATCAATGAGTTCAGGTTCGCCAATAGCTTTTAGCATACGCTCTGCTGCACTGGCATAAGCCATAGGATTGGTCTTACAGAGTTCAAGATAATCTGTCAGAGACATCTCTTCCTGTATCGTTGATGTGTAGCGCGTTTTGTAGTTCTCAAAGATACCCATCGCATTCACCCTTCTGTTTGCTGGCGAGCTGGTTAAGGCGCTGCAGAGAAAAGCATTTTTTGAAGCACCTATGTTGTCACTCTTTTATTCACTATAGTTTCAGTGTAGCTCACGTTGTATATTTATAGCCTCTAATCTTTAGACATTAGTCTTAAGCTATTGGTTTCAATTTAGTTTATTTATCTTCTAATGAGCTGATAAATACTTTTAAAAAGCGAGCTGCTTCTCCTCCGGTTGCGACTCTGTGATCAAAAGTCAATGAGATTGGCAGTACCTTGCCGACTACTATCTTCCCTTTTTCGACGAGTGGTTCTTCACGTATGACACCGGCGCCGATAATTGCGACCTGAGGAGGAACAACCACGGGCGTCGCATATCTTCCTGCCATGGTGCCAAAATTGGTGAGTGTAATTGTAGCCCCTTGTAACTCAGCGGCAGGAATGGTTCTGGCAGCAACGTCACTGCGTAACTGGTTCAGCCCATCTCGAAGCTCTGCGTTTGAGCGTCCGGCAATATTTCTCAAGACCGGAACAAATAACCCTTTATCAGTATCAACGGCCACACCCAAGTCGATGTGTTTGTGTTGCCGTATGGTCAGTTGTTGGCCGTCAAACCAGCTATTGATAATAGGCTCGCTCTGGCAGGCAGCTGTGATCGCCTGAATTAAGCGCATCGTAATATCGGTATTCTTTGGCCAATGGCCAATATGAGCATCTTCAAATAGCGCAACCGGTACAATTTGAGCATGGGCCTGGCTCATATTTATCGCCATATGCTTACGTACACCTTTTAGTCGTTCAGGCGCACCAAATTGACGGTTGTAACGTGCGGCCTGCTCTATGTCGTTGACACTGATAGCTCCCTGCTGTCCTGTACCTTTAATCGTACTAAGATCAATCTCAAGACGGTTGGCCAACGCTCTGCCCGCAGGACTGGTGCGTTGTTGCCGATGCGCCAGAGAGCTGGGTGAAGCGCCAATGATGAAATCATCTGTCTGTGAGGTTATATCAGCCTGACTCAGCGATCCGACAACAGTGCCGCTGTCCTCTTCTTCATCGGTAACAAATTCGACCAAGGGTTCCCCGGTGTGTACGGTATCTCCTTCGGCACCGAATAAGTGGGCAATGATGCCAGTCTGTGGCGAGGGGACTTCGATCACTGCTTTTGCCGTTTCAACAGACACCAGCAACTGGTCTTCATTGATATGATCACCCTCTTTAACATGCCATTCAAGAATATCCGCTTCAGGTAATCCTTCCCCAAGATCCGGTAATTTGAAATATTTCATATCAACTTTTCTCCTTATCAAGGCTTTTCAGCAGAACACTGAATCAGACTTGTTACAGATAACATTGAAACTGAGTGCTTGAGTTCATTTAAGTAGATTACTTCAATTAAATTCAAGCGTACGTTTAACCGCCTCAATAATCTGATCCGTGCGAGGCATGTACTGATCTTCTAATCGAAAGTAGGGCATAACTGTGTCATATCCTCCGACACGTGCAATGGGTGCCCGTAAGTCAAGTAACGCTTCTGTTGCTAAAATGCTGGCAATTTCTGAACCAACTGAGCAGGTTAAAGGCGCTTCATGAATGATCACGCAGCGCCCCGTTTTTCCCACGGAAGCCAATAAGGTTTCTCTGTCGAGCGGGCTCAGTGTTGCCACATCAATGACCTCACATTGAATATCTTCTTCGGCAAGTTGGTTGGCGGCCTCCAGTGTTTCTTTAATCATGGATCCCCAGCTGATTAAGCTGATGTCATTGCCTTCACGTAAGGTGAAACAGGTGTCCAATGGCAGTGCTTTGCCGTTATCTTCAACGTGCTGATTCTGGCTACGGTAAATACGTTTAGGTTCCAGAAAGATGACGGGATCGGGATTCTGTATAGCGGCCAATAATAAGCCGTAAGCGCGTTGCGGTGAGGAAGGGGTGACCACTCGTAACCCGGGTATATGAGCAAATAGGGCTTCGGTGCTTTCGGAATGATGCTCAGGTGCATGAATTCCACCACCGTAGGGAGCCCGAATTACCAATGGGCAGCTTAAACGCCCACGGGTGCGGTTGCGCATTCGCGCTGCATGGCAAACGATATGCTCCATCGCTGGAAAGATAAACCCCATAAACTGGATTTCAGCAATCGGCTTGAAGCCTTGTACTGCCATGCCTATGGTTAAACCGGCAATCATATTTTCTGCCAGAGGTGTGTCCATCACCCGCTTAGTACCAAAGGCTTCTTTCAGGCCGACCGTGGCTCGAAAAACTCCACCATTTGTACCTACATCTTCACCGAGCAATATCACATCTGCATCGTCTTGCATGGCACGATGTAGTGCGAGATTAATGGCTTCAACCATACAGATAGCTTCTTGATTCTTCATGATTGTGCCTCCTTTTTACTGCGTGAGATGGCAATATCCCTTTGTTTGGATAGCTGCGCGGGTAGCTCCGCATAAAGGTAGTCGAACATGCTGCTGACCGGTTGGGGCGGCGTGTCCAGATACTGGTCAACGGCTTCCTGGATCTGTTGAGTCGCTTGGTGCAGCCATTCGGTTTCATTTTTTTCATGCCACCAGCCTTGTGCATGCAGATAGTCACGCAAGCGCTTGATGGGTTCTTTCTCCCAACCACTTTTTAATGCGTCGGGATGGCGATAGCGCGTCGCATCGTCTGCCGTCGTATGGTCAGATAAACGATAGCTAACCGCTTCAATGAGAGTTGGCCCTTTTCCATCTCGTGCGCGGTGTAATGCCTGATCAACACTTTGGTGTAGAGCAACCACGTCATTTCCATCCACTTGCTCGCCACGGATGCCCGCACCCAGCGCCTTTTGTGCAAGGGTGGGAGCGATAGATTGTAATGAGCGGGGTACCGAAATAGCCCATTGATTATTGTTGATAATGAAAACAACCGGCAGTTGCCATACACCCGCAACGTTCAGTGCTTCTAAAAAATCACCTTTTGAGGTGGCCCCGTCTCCCAGCATGCAAACAGTGGCCCGCTGCTGGTCACGAATTTTTATTGCCGAGGCAATACCGCAGGCATGTAAACATTGTGTGGCAATTGGCACGCAATTTGGCAAGTCCTCTCTCTGTGCGGGTGAGCTGTTGCCTCGTTCATCACCGCCCCAGTAGAGCAAAACATCAGATAGCGTCATACCCCGAATCATCTGCATCGCATGGTTACGGTAATAAGGAACAAGCACGTCTTCTTTTGACATTAAAGATGCAGTAACCACATCGATCGCTTCGCACCCTGCAGAAGAGGCGTAGGTGCCTAATTGGCCTGTGCGCTGCAAAGCGATCGCTTTATTATCAAACTGACGGGCGATAACCATGAGCTTGTAGTACTCGACCAGTGTTTTATCTGACTGAGCCCACTCGGGTAAGGGTGTTATGACCTGACTATGTTCATTAATGAACTGATAAAAAGGAATCTGGCCTTCATAGGAAATATTCATGAGATGACCCTCTTGTCGCTGCACGAGTGCGATGCTGCTGCGCTGATGATAGATTCTGCTTGTTGATTGGCTAAAGCAAACGGAGGAATAGCGCTTGTTTTAGATGCACTGAAAAGTTGGGTTAATGTCTGCCCGATAGTGGCGACTTTATGGTGAATCGTTTGCGGGTCTTCATTCGCATGGGTTAATGCCACAAAAATAATACCGCCACTATTAAGCACATAATCAGGGACATAAAGAATCTGGCGTCTATCCAGTGCATAACCGTCTTCTGGTGTGAGTAATTGGTTGTTGGCCGAACCCGCTACAATCTGCGCTTTTATCTGTGGGATGGTCTCTTTATTCAGAATACCGCCCAAACCACAGGGGCAAAAGATATCGACATCAGTGGCGTATATGTCCTCAGGCGCGACAGCAGTCGCATTGTATTCTTCAACGGCTGTTTTGATTAGCGATGTGTTGATATCGGTAACCGTTAGATGTGCTCCCTCCATTGATAAGTGTGAAGCGACCGCCATACCTACATGGCCTAAACCTTGTATAGCAATACGAATGCCTTCTAAGTTGTCTTTTTCGAAAAGGTGTTTAGCTGCCGATTTAATCCCTTGAATCACACCGAGTGAGGTGTAAGGTGACGGGTCTCCCGCGGAGGAGGTACATGATACCCAACGGGTTCTTTCAGCAATGGCATCCATATCGGTAGTCAGAGTGCCGCTGTCCATTGCAGTCAGGTAACGGCCTTGCAGCTGTTCAACGCACTCTCCAAAAGCAAGCATGAGAGCCCGGCGGTCAAAAGACCTGTGAGGTTTAATAATGACCGATTTTCCACCACCATGAGGTAAACCAGCTAAGGCTGCTTTGAAACTCATGCCTTTAGCTAACCTGAGCGCATCTTGAATGGCATCGTCATGTGTTGTGTATTCAATAAAACGACAACCGCCGATGGCGGGGCCAAGGGCTGTTGAATGAATAGCGATAATAGCTTGTAAGCCCGTTGCCGCATCATGGTAAAGGTGCAGATCTGAAGCGCCTTCGTATTCCATCTGGGTAAACATAACGGGATCCTCCGTTGCTGTTAACTGTGGAAAAAAGCCTCTTTAAGACAGCTGCATTTAATAATACATATATTCTGGATAGCACAAATTGGAAGAAAGTTCCGCCAGTTTTTAATGGTTAGATTTGTCTTGATATATCTATTTTGCGTTGCAGCAAAATATAAAGTGTGTGGTTCAAATAGACACTTTATAGGTTATATCGGAACGTGATATTAATTTTTTGTGCGTTGAAGCAAATAAAAAAATAATTAAAATAAACTGATTGTTAAGAAGGGTTGAGTATGCTTGTTGATAAAGTACAATTAACAAAAATAAAATGGAGATATGATCCGTTTTACAGGGTATGAGTGCTACATTACATAATATATTTTTTATCAGGCCTTAGTGGTTCGGGTTATTCATGCGCAAGCTTAAAACAGTTTTCTTTAGTTTATTGTTGAGTAGTTCTTTTTCTCTCCATGCCGCATCGGATTATGGCATATCGGAAGGAAATGAAGAGCTGCTGTTGAAAGGCTTGGAGTCATTGGCCGCACAGCAATTTGATGCGGCATTAAATCAGTTCAGAGAGTTAACACAGAAGCGTCCTGATTTTCGTCTGGCTCAGTTGGTTTATGCGGATTTGCTGGTCTCACAAACGAACCCTTTAGGGCAGATTGGTAGTGAAACTAAACAGCGCAGGAAAGAGATCGATGGTTTGATTGATGAGGCGCGTGCCCGTATTCTGATCAATAAAGCAAAGCCTGTTCCCGGTTATGTGCCTGAAAGTTTAATAAAAATGAGTGACGATCAAAAGTATGTCATTGTAGTCGATGCCAAGTTTTCTCGTTTGTTTGTCTTTGAAAACCGTCAAGGTGTACCTACTCTCATCAAAGATTATTATGCCTCTTATGGCCGGGGTGGCGTCGAAAAAAGAAAGCAGGGTGATCTGAAAACGCCTTTAGGTGTGTATTTTGTAACGGATCGCTTTTTGGATGAGCGTCTGCCTGAACGTTATGGGTCAGGGGCATTACCCATCAATTACCCTAATGTCTGGGATTCTCGCAAAGGGAATACCGGTAATGGTATATGGGTACACGGTTCGCCTGTCGATACTTATAGCCGGCCGCCGAAGGCAAGTGAGGGGTGCATCTCTCTGACTAATCCGGACTTTATCGATCTTGATAAATTGGTGGATGTAAAAAACACGCCAGTGCTGATAGGCAGTAATATCAAGTGGATTGATAAGAAGGCTTGGGTTACTCAGCAGAAAGAGGTTCAGCAATATGTAGAAAAGTGGCGTGTCGATTGGGAAAGCCAGGAACACAGTCGTTATATTACAAACTACTCTAAGCAGTATCGTGATGATTCGCGTGACTTCAACTCCTTCTCTGAATATAAGCAACGAGTGAATGCTAGTAAGCGCTTTATTAAGGTGAATTTAAAAGACGTCAGCCTTTTCAGCTACCCTAATGATCCTAATTTGATGGTCGCCACGTTTAATCAGGACTATCAATCTGATAATTATAAAGGCGAGTCTATTAAGCGCCAGTATTGGGTAAAAGAGGAAGGCCGTTGGAGAATAGCGTACGAAGGTGACCCTTCCAGAGGTATTCCTTAATCGCCATGCCTGATATCAAAACAGTTGTATACTAAGAGTCATTAATGACAACCGGACAGATCTTCAGACACAGCTCGCGCATTGCTTCCGGGCTTGCTTCCTCATTACCTGCAAAAGATGTCGTCAGTGCCAACTGGTTGTTGCGGGTGCTGCCGGATTTTGGCATTGTGCAATTGAACAGTCGGCGGGCTGACTCAATAGTAGCTCAATTTGAGCAATTGATTGATATGCCGTTGGTTCGTTGGACCTCTGCTGAGCCATTTATAGCATACCCTGAGCGGTTGGCTGACGTTCTGGCCTTACCATCTGCTGAGCATGTTTATCTTCAGCACCGTCTTAGAGTGTGGGCTGAGAAGGGCGGAGTGCTATGGATATTGGTTGAAGGCGATGAGATTCCGTCCCATCAATTAATTCAGTTGTTACGCTACCGTCCTTTATCCCGCTCCGGACAGTTTGCTATCCGCATTATATTGAAGGTTGCTGATAGTAAATGGAGTGATATATCGCTTGAGCCCCTGGCTAAGGTTATACATGAACGTATTGGTGATCCCCGACCTCTTAAACAAAGGTCATTTACCGCTTATGCTCCCTATCTTTTTATCGTGTTGTTATCGGCAACGAGTATCGCAACTACTGTGTATGTGGCGTCACAAAAAAAAGCGACGTTGCTAACAACAGTGGTTAAGAATAAGAATGAACGGACTCCGCTCGCTGTACAGAGCAATTCAGTTGAGAAGCGCTTGCCAGAGTTGGCTCCGCCTGAAGCGGATGCGGCAGGCATAGATGTAACAAAAATCGATGCAACAAAAGTTGATAGTCCGGATAGCCAGGTTGAGCCTCTTTCTCTCGGTGAAAAGACGGAGGTAGTCGCGTTAATTGGGCGATGGTCCCGTGCGTGGCAGCAACAGAACATTGATGAGTATTTCTCACTGTATAGTCAGGGGTATTCAGCCTATCGACAGATGTCGTCGAAGGAGTGGCGTTTATGGAGAACCTCCCGACTTAAAAAGCCAGTGTGGATCAGTATTGAAATTGGTCCCGTGACGGTTGAGCGTAAAGAAAGAGGGGAGATGGAAGTGGAGTTGCACGCAACATTCTGGCAGCTGTATCGCTCAGCTGGTTATCAGGATGATACGTTGAAAACGCTTATATTAAGACAAGAAGAGGGTGTCTGGAAAATAGCGGACGAAATTAATGAAGAGGTTCGCCCGCTATCTCAGAGTAGCTAATCAAAGAGAGCGTTCTTCTTTAATACGCCATGAGTTGTTGACCCGACTCAGTAGTATCTGCTTTTTAGACGTATCATTATACGTATTTGATTGATAGGTCTGGTTAAAAGTCACTTTGGCCGTATTGGCATTAATGATGCTGGTGCTGATGTTGTTGAGCTTAACCTTAATAAAGGTTGGTTTTGTCAGGCGCTGGTGGCGTTGTGACTGCCATGCTTGATTAGATAAACCATCTAAAGGTTGATAGCCGGCAACATACGCTCTCAAATAACCTTCTACATTTTGTTCGGCCCACGCTGAAGCCCAGTTGTTGACGTGGCTAACGGCTTCCTGAACTAATTTATTTGTATCCATAGAAGCAGATGTTGATACGGGAGTTGATGCTTCAACAATCGTAGGTGATGTTTGGGTCGTTACGCTGACGGGCTTTGTTGGTTGAGATTGGACGACCACCGGTTTGGCGGGTACAGGTTTTTGCACAACCGCCGCTTTGATTGTGGGCTGTGCCATCGCTATAACAGGCTGTGCAATGGGTTTGGCTTTTATCGACGCCGTTGCAGCGGCCAGTTGCGTGTCGCTCGAAACGAGCGCGCTGGGCTGATAATTTAATACCGGCGCATTGTTGTCAGATGTGCGGCGTAACATCACCAGTTGAGGTGCATTTTTGTTTTCGTTCAGGTCAAGAGCTCGGCTATACGCTTGCGATGCAACTGTTGCGTAAAGCTCACGCAGGTTCTGATGTACTTGTGCATAGGTTGGATGCGTACTGAACGCTTTTAGCAGGGTTTCAATTGCGCGCCCATAGTCTCCCTGTTCTGAGTAGAGAACAGCAAGATTGTTATACAACTCCGGAGAGTTAGGGTGGCGGGCAATGGTGTTTTTCAGCAGAGCTTCGGCTTCGTCAAACTGTCCCATATTATTCAGGACAAGGCTCTTGGTTAATTTGCCTTCGAGACTGTCGGGATGAGAGGCAAGAAAGCTATTCACTGCAGACATGGCCGCGCGATGGTTATTTTCACGCGACATGGTTTCTATGCGCATGAGTTCAGGGTCGGTGGCTGACGGGTTTCTGACAGCAATACCTTGAGGAATCGCGACCGTTGGCTGGCTTATCTTTGTCTCGGATGGGTTTTGTTCTTGTTGTAGCCATGCTTTAATTTCAGCGAGCTTGCCTTCCATCCATACTTCATCAGTTGACGGCAGCGCTTTAACATCAATCATTTTACGGTCTGGAACCTGTTTTTCCTGATCACAGGTGTAGTCGGTACTGAATCCGCCGTTTCGGCAATACTCAGTGCTTGATTCGCGACTGTCTGCGCTGCAACCGGAGGCCATGGTGGCAGCAATAAAAAAGGCAATAGGGGTACGTTTAATATCCATGAATCGCTGTCTTTGTCCGCTGATGTAATCGATTACTGTAGGTGCCATTGCCGAAGAATACAAATTTCTGATTAATCGGATAGAGTCGTTGATTATAGCCTGAATATTCTCGTTATGCGTAGCGTCCAAAAGTTTACCCGGGTTTTGCTTAACCACTTGTTAATTTACAAAAATAAAGTGTCAAAGCAGGGACGAACAAGAGAATAAAAAGCCACTCGGAAGTGGCTTTGGGTATGTTATTAAGACTGCTCTCTGGCAATAGCCCGGTAAGCGATATCGGTTCTGAAGTATGCTTCGTTCCAGCTTACGTTTTCAAGCAACTGGTAAGCACGTTGTTGGGCTTCCGTTACACTGTCGCCCAGTGCGGTAATACATAATACTCGTCCACCTGCTGTGACTACTTTGCCATCAACTTCTTGTGTACCCGCGTGGAAGATCTTAGTACCTTCTGGCGTCGTCTCAGGTAGGGAAATAACATCCCCTTTTTTGTAGTCGCCGGGATAGCCGCCAGCGGCCATTACAACACCTACAGCGGATCTTGTATCCCATTCTGCAGTCGTTGTATCTAGCTTTTTGGCCAGTGCTGCTTGGCACAGCTCAACGATGCTGCTCTTCAGGCGTAGCATGATCGGTTGTGTTTCAGGGTCTCCGAAGCGGCAGTTATATTCAATAACCTTCGGCGTGCCGTCAGCCATAATCATCAGGCCTGCATAGAGAAAACCTGTGTACTCATTACCTTCCGCTTTCATGCCATCGACTGTTGGCATAATCACTTCATCCATAATGCGCTGATGGATGGCAGGAGTCACTACCGGCGCAGGTGAGTATGCTCCCATGCCGCCAGTGTTTGGTCCTGTGTCGCCATTGCCTACTCGTTTATGATCCTGGCTGGTGGCCATGCTGAGTACATTGTTACCATCAACCATGACAATGAAAGACGCTTCTTCACCATCGAGGAACTCCTCAATGACTACGCGGCTGCCCGCATCGCCAAAAACATTGCCCGCCAGCATGTCGCGTATGGCGTCTTCTGCTTCGTTCAGGGTCATCGCGACGATGACACCCTTGCCTGCGGCTAAACCGTCAGCTTTTATGACAATAGGAGCGCCTTTTTCACGAACATACGCGAGTGCAGGCTCAATCTCAGTAAAGTTTTGATACCAGCCTGTTGGAATCTGTTGACGAGCCAGAAAGTCTTTAGTGAATGCTTTTGAGCCTTCTAGTTGAGCCGCACCGGCAGTGGGGCCAAAAATAGACAAGCCTGCATCACGAAAACGATCAACGACACCTGCCACCAGGGGGGCTTCGGGGCCGACAATGGTCAGGTCGATCGTGTTGTTTTGAGCAAACTCGATCAGGCCGTTGATGTCCATCACATCAATAGCTACATTACTCATTTTGTCTTCTAGAGCGGTCGCGGCGTTGCCAGGCGCTATAAAAACATCACTCACCCGGGTATCTTTTGCTGCAGACCATGCCAATGCATGTTCACGTCCGCCAGAACCAATAATCAACACTTTCATCTTGAATTTACTCTTGTTTACTGGTGCGGCGCTTAAGCCGCACTGTCGTTAGCGATTAATGGCGGAAATGACGCATGCCAGTAAAGACCATTGCCATGCCGTGTTCATTAGCTGCATCAATGACTTCTTGATCACGCATTGATCCACCTGGCTGTATAACCGCTTTAATACCAGCAGCTGCAGCAGAATCAATACCATCCCGGAATGGGAAGAATGCATCTGAAGCCATGACTGAGCCTTTCACTTCCAAGCCTTCATCAGCGGCTTTAATGCCGGCTATTTTAGCGCTATAAACGCGGCTCATCTGTCCTGCGCCTATGCCGATAGTCTGGCCGTTTTTGGCATAAACGATCGCGTTTGACTTAACAAATTTGGCTACTTCCCAGCAGAACAGCAAATCACGGATCTCTTGTTCGGTAGGAGCGATCTCAGTAACAATTTTCAGCTCAGAGGCATTCACCATTCCCATGTCGCGATCTTGAACTAACAAGCCGCCATTGACACGTTTGAAGTCAAAGTCGTGAGCACGTTCGGTACTCCATTCGCCACACGCTAATAAACGTACATTAGGCTTAGCGGCAATGATGTCGGACGCTTCCTGAGTTACTTTTGGGGCAATGATCACTTCAACAAATTGGCGGTCAACAATCGCTTGCGCTGTTTTACCGTCGAGTTCACGGTTGAAGGCGATAATGCCTCCGAAAGCGGATGTCGGGTCTGTCTGGAAAGCCAGATTGTAAGCCGTCAGAATATCATTACCAACCGCTACACCGCATGGATTAGCGTGCTTAACAATAACGCAGGCTGGCTCGCGGAAAGGTTTGACGCATTCCAGCGCGGCATCAGTATCGGCAACATTGTTATAGGAAAGTGCTTTACCCTGAAGCTGACGTGCTGTTGAAACTGAGGCTTCAAATGGATTGCTTTCGATATAAAAAGCGGCACGCTGGTGAGGGTTTTCGCCATAACGCATGTCCTGCGCTTTGATAAACTGGGTGTTGAATGTACGTGGGAAAACAGCGGGATCTTCCGGGTCATCACTCTCTACAATAGCGCCAAGATAGTTGGCAATCATGCCGTCGTAGGCAGCAGTATGTTCAAATGCCTGAACTGCCAGATCAAAGCGAGTTGTATACGACAAGCCGTTGTTGGCAGTCAGCTCTTGCAGAACCACATCATAGCTGGCTGCATTAACAACGATAGCAACATCTTTATGGTTTTTGGCAGCAGAACGAACCATGGTTGGCCCACCAATATCGATATTCTCAATGGCTAAAGCCAGATCGCAATCAGGGCGAGCAATGGTTGTCTCGAAAGGATAGAGGTTAACGATAACCATATCGATCGGATCGATACCGTGCTCGTTCATAATGCCATCATCTTTTCCGCGTCGGCCTAAAATGCCACCGTGAATTTTTGGGTGCAGCGTTTTTACACGCCCGTCCATCATTTCAGGGAAGCCGGTGTAATCAGATACTTCAACAGCAGGGATCTGATTATCGCAAAGTAGCTTGTACGTTCCGCCTGTTGAAAGAATTTCTACGCCTTGCGCCTGCAAAGCACGTGCAAATTCAATAATGCCTGTTTTATCAGAGACACTGATGAGTGCCCGACGGATAGGAGTGTAGTTTTGCTCAGCCATTGGTAATGTCACTATCGTTGGAGATGAAAAAAATTACAGTAAGCCGTATTGTTTCAGCTTCTTGCGCAGAGTACCGCGGTTAAGGCCTAATAGCTCAGAGGCTTTAGTCTGGTTGTCTTTGGTATATGCCATTACTGTCTCGAATAACGGAGCTTCGATTTCAGCTAATACCATTTGGTACACATCAGTAACAGGTTGGCCATCTAACTGTTTAAAGTAGTGCCCCAACGACGTATGAACACTGTCGCGTAATGTTTGATGTTGTGCCTCATCCTGAGGTTCGTTCGTTCTGGTAAAAGCTATTGTTGAGTTTTCTTTAATATCCACAGTACTTATATACCCATTGACTTGAATCAGGCAGCAGCGGTTGTTAATTGAGCTTGAATGAAATATTGCTCGATAGCAGCTACCTGTTCGACTGCTGATTCCAGTTGATTGAAGTGAGCGCGGAAAGATACGCCTTTTGGCTGATGATGCAAGTACCAGCCAACATGTTTGCGTGCAATCCGTACGCCCAGATATTCCCCATAAAATTGATGTAGAGCGGCCAGGTGAGACAGAAGCGTTTGCTTTACTTCGTTCATAGAAGGTTTCTCTAATCGTACATTATGACGAAGAAAATGGTCGATCTCCTTGAAAATCCAAGGGTTCCCTTGAGCTGTTCTGCCGATCATGACCGCATCGGCACCTGTGTAATCAAGTACTTCTTTTGCTTTTTCCGGCGTTGAAATATCGCCGTTTGCAAATAAAGGGATCTCAATAATTTTTCTGACATTAGCAATCGTGTCGTATTCAGCGTCGCCTTTATAACCGCATGCTCTGGTTCGTCCATGAATCGCCAATGCCTTAATGCCGCTATCTTCCGCCATGCGTGCAATGGTTTCGGCATTTTTGTGATCCGTTGACCAGCCGGTACGAATTTTCAGCGTAACCGGAATATCAACCGCTGCGACCACTGCTTGCAAAATAGACAGGACTAACGGTTCATCTTTCAATAGCGCTGAACCTGCAGCCTTGTTACAGACTTTTTTTGCAGGACACCCCATATTGATATCGATAATCTGAGCGCCTCGTTCGGCATTCATGCGAGCAGCTTGAGCCATCATGTCCGGGTCACCACCGGCAATTTGAACGGAACGTGGTTCGTTTTCTCCTGCATGGTTCAGGCGAAAAGATGATTTGCGGCTATTCCACAAGCGGGTATCCGCAGTCACCATTTCAGACACGACGAGGCCTGCACCCAAACGCCGACATAATTGTCGGAAGGGTTGGTCAGTCACTCCGGCCATCGGGGCAAGTATCACCCGGCTGTCGATATTGTAAGGGCCAATACTGAACATGACAGACCTTAATCGTCAGAAAAATAGTTAACCACTCTCCATAAAGGACAGTGAAATGTTATTCAAGGGAAGGGCGTAATGATACTCCATTAGCCGACGATGCTCCAAGACGTTTTGATGATTTTTTGATCATCTTATTTTTGCAATGGACTAGCTTTTTAGTATGGAATCAGGTTTAGCTGGTAGCCAACAGCTCTGTGGCCGGGAGCCATCATGTCTAATTGAATCTGAACGGGTTGTTTGCTTGGTATCAGCTGATGAGGAAATAATTGGGTGTTAATGTACTCATGGGCAAGCAGGGTGCGCTGTGCTGTTGTGCGGCCTTTTACATCAGTAAAAAGGAGTTGAAGTGTCGGAAAGGGTTGTGAAAACGGAGCATTATTTTCCAGTAAAATGGAGATTCTTATCGCATCAGCCAGCTCTTCGTGTGGCTGGATAATTAATTGCTTGTTAACGATCTGCTTGTGTGCCCGGCGAGCCGGTAAAGGCTTATCGAGTAGGCTGTAAAGTGCTTGATAAGCAGGTCTTAAGAGATCTTCCTGTAGCCACTTATCTTTTTGAAACCAGAGAATTTGAGTAGCACATAACGCTATGAGCAAGATAATTAGAAGGTTAGTGATATAGCGCGATAACCCATTCTCGATCAGCGTACCTTCGTTGAGTTCGAGGTCGTTTTTGGGGAGGGGTAGTTGTATGGGTAGTTGTATGGGATGTTGTTGTGTATGTGCTGTTGGCTTCTGCTGAATAGTGGACGGCTGTTGTGGTATTTCTGGTGAAGTTTCTTGCCTGATTTTTTTAGCCATTGTCGCTAATGGCGTGGTGGTTTGTTCCGGCGTGTGTTTTTCTTTAGCTGAGTCGCTTGCAGGGGGTAGCGCGTTGAATACATGCAGGCAACCACCGCAGCGAACCAGCCCGTCCGCTACTTTGAGTTGCCCTTTTGTGACATTGAATGCAGTATCGCATGCAGGGCAGCGCGTGTTTATTGAGTTTTCATTCATCGCTTCCTGCCGGTGATTCGGATCCACTCTTCTCGTTCAGTGACCGGGTCTAGGTCAAACCATTCGCTGTAAGTGTTTTGTATCTCTTCAGCTTGTTGCTTGAGTAGTCCGGATAACGCAATGAGTCCGCCTTGGCGAACACGTTTGGCTAATGTAGGAGCCAGGGAGGTGAGGGGGCCTGCAAGAATATTAGCGACCAGTACATCAACTTCAGTGACCGGGGCGTTTTCTGGTAAGTAAACATCCATTAATGGGTCGGGTAGTGAGTTGCGTTGCAGGTTATCACGGGTTGCCTGAAGTGCTTGGGGGTCGATATCTACCGAGGTGCAGTGTTTGGCACCCAGCAACAGCGCTGCAATACCTAAAATACCGGATCCACACCCATAGTCCGTAACGATTTTTTTATTCAGGTCTTGGCTGTCCAGCCATTCTAAACAGAGTGCTGTGGTTGGGTGTGTTCCCGTACCAAATGCTAAGCCTGGGTCCAGCATCAGGTTAACGGCGGTAGGATCAGGTACATCTCTCCAGCTTGGGCAGATCCATAAGCGCTTACCAAATTGCATGGGGTGGTAGTTCTTCATCCACTCTCTTTCCCAATCTTTATCTTCGAGGATTTCGGCTTTGAAGGGAGGGAAAGGCGAGTTATCAAAAATTTGCTTATGCGCTTCTTGAATAAATTTTTCAGTTTGTACTATGTCATGTTCTGCTGCAAACAGGCCGGTGATAGTGGTGTGTTGCCAAAGAGGGGTTGTACCAAGGTCTGGCTCAAAAATTGGCTGATCGGCGCTATCTTCGTAAGTGACGGCAGCACATCCGGCAGCTAGGAGAATATCCTCAAATTGATCGGAGTATTCGGGTTTAATTTCCATTTTGAGTTGAAGCCAAGGCATAGTGTATAGAATCCTAATCGAACAGTTGGGTTAAAGTATTACGCAAAAATTCCTTTATGAGAATAAAAAAGCCCGCGGTGCGGGCTTTAATGATGAAATCAGATGTTTTACATATCCAGTTTCTTTTCAAGATAATGAATGTTCATACCGCCTTTAATAAAGTGAGCGTCACGAACAATATCCTGATGCAAGGCGATGTTGGTACGAATACCTTCAATCAGCATTTCATCTAGTGCATTTCTCATACGGATCAGTGCGGTTTCCCGGTCTTCTCCATAAGTAATGAGTTTTGCAATCAGTGAGTCGTAATGTGGTGGTACTGTGTAACCATCATATAAGTGAGAATCAACACGTACACCGTTGCCGCCTGGTGCATGAAAATGCACAACTTTACCGGGGCTTGGTAAGAATGTTTTTGCATCTTCAGCGTTGATGCGGCACTCAAATGAATGCCCCCGTGAAACAATGTCTTCCTGTGTATAAGAAAGCGGAAGACCTGAAGCAATGCGCAGCTGTTCTTTTACGATATCGACACCGGTAATCATCTCTGTTACAGGATGCTCTACCTGAACACGTGTGTTCATCTCGATGAAGTAAAATCCGCCGTTCTCATATAGAAACTCGAAAGTCCCCGCACCGCGATAACCAATTTTGATGCAGGCATCAACGCAGGATTGTAAAACCTGGCGGCGAGCTTCGGGATCAATTTGCGGTGCCGGCGCTTCTTCGACAACTTTCTGATGGCGGCGTTGCATTGAGCAATCACGATCATAAAGGTGAATGGCGTTGCCTTGGCCATCGGCTAAAACCTGAATCTCCACGTGGCGTGGATTTTCAAGGTATTTTTCCATGTAGACTGTAGGGTCGCCAAATGCAGCCGCAGCTTCGGACTGAGTCACGTGAATCGAGTTAATCAGCGACGCTTCAGAATGAACCACGCGCATGCCGCGACCGCCACCACCTGATGCTGCTTTGATGATAACGGGGTAGCCAATACGTTTAGCAATGGCATGGATCTGGTCAGGATCATCAGGAAGTGCGCCGTCAGAGCCGGGAACCGTAGGTACGCCGGCTGTTCTCATGGCGGCAATGGCTGACACCTTGTCACCCATGGTTCGGATGACGTCGCCAGTAGGGCCAATAAAGACAAAGCCTGATTGCTCAACTTGGTCTGCAAAAGCCGCGTTTTCAGCTAAAAATCCATACCCTGGGTGAATAGCGGTAGCATCGGTAACCTCTGCTGCGCTGATAATTGCAGGGATGTTAAGGTAGCTTTTTGCCGAAGAGGCGGGGCCAATGCAGACAGCTTGGTCGGCTAGTCGTACATGCATCAGGTCGCGATCTGGCTGAGAATGGATAGCAACGGTTTTTATGCCGAGTTCTTTACAGGCTCTCAGAATGCGCAGAGCAATTTCGCCACGGTTGGCAATAACAACTTTATCCAGCATCTGGTTAAGTTCCTTTAGCGATATTCGGGCAGTTAAACAATGGTAACCAGTGGTTGGTCAAATTCAACAGGCTGACCATCTTCAATTAAAATAGCTTCGATGACACCAGACTTATCGGATTCAATCTGATTCATCATTTTCATGGCTTCAACGATGCAGATAACTTCGCCTGCTTTAACATGCTGTCCGACTTCGATGAAAGCAGGTGAGCTAGGAGATGCAGACCGGTAAAAAGTGCCGACCATTGGTGAGCAGACAAGATGGCCGGTTTGTTTTGTTTCTGCAGGAGCCGTCGCAGCCACTGGTGCAGCAGGTGTCGCAGCTGCTGGAGTTTGTGCAGAGGCAAACGCTTGTGGTGGATAAGGCATAGCGTATTGAGGTTGAGCGCTAGATGCACGGCTGATACGTACGGACTCTTCACCTTCTTTGATTTCGATTTCATTAATATCGGATTCTTCCAGAAGTTCAATCAGCTTTTTTACTTTGCGGATGTCCATTCTATTCTCATTCTCTCAATGTAAAAGCGAGATACATTTTCGCTTTGTGTTCGGGTTCAGGTGTTTTCTGTCAGCTTAATTGCAGAACTTAACGCATAAGTATAGCCATCAACGCCTAAACCACAAATGACGCCTTTGGCGATATCTGAGAGATAGGAGTGATGTCGAAAGGTTTCACGAGCATGAACGTTGGACAGGTGGACTTCAATAAAAGGGATATTAACACCCAGTAATGCATCTCTGATCGCGACACTGGTATGAGTATACGCGGCAGGATTTATAATGATGAAGTCGACGTTGTCTTCGCGTGCTTGGTGAATCCGGTCAATGAGTGCTGACTCGGCATTGCTTTGGAAATAATCAAGCTCATGGCCGGCCAGTAATGCATTTTGTCGTAAATCCAGCTCTACTTCCTGTAGCGTCGTTGAACCATAAACTTCAGGTTCGCGGGTGCCCAACAAATTTAGATTGGGACCGTTAAGAAGTAAAAATCTGGACATCTACAAATGCCTCGCCTGCAGTGAGTTCATGATGACAGTAAACTTGCGAGATATTTTGCATGAAAGGAATAGGAGTGTCCAGAAATTGGTTGTTTATTTGCAGGATTGCAGCCGTTAGGCGACGTTCGTTACTATTTTATTTAATAAGAAGTATTGCAAGCTAATGGATTAAGGGGAGCTTAATTGATCGCTTTTTGGTTCCGTCTACCTCGTACGCCTTATTGATTATAGTGACTAAATGAGTGATAGTGCGGTGCAGCACAGAAAGTTTACGATTTCTGATTATATAGAGGGATGATTTTGGATAAGTTACAGCAGATCTGGTTGACCTTTTGGGATGCTCTTGCCGCTAAAATCGGTGGTGGCCGAATCATGAAAGGAATTTTTTCGATCGCAGTTCTTTACTTGTTGGTTGCGGGTGCAGTGGGCGTGTTCTGGAGCTGGGAACCTGATCCAATTGATGTGCAGACACAGCAGGCAACTGATAATAGTGTTGTCGGTGTAGGTACGACCGGCGCGCTGGTCAGTGTGGTGCAGACATTATTAGAAAAACCGGGCGGTTACCTGAGCAATGACCGTACGCCTCCGGGTGTGTGGCTTGATAACATGCCTCATTGGGAGTTTGGTGTGCTTGTTCAGGCTCGCGATATGGCCCGTGCTATGCGTAAAGATTTCAGTCGTTCTCAATCCCAGTCGACGGAAGACGCTGATCTTGCTTCAGCAGAACCTATGCTTAACTTTAACAGCAACAGCTGGCTATTTCCTGCCACTGAAACAGAATACAAAAAAGCGCTTAAGGGCTTGAATAGTTACTATGCACGCTTGCAGGACCCGCAGCAGCCGGGTGCTCAGTTTTATGCACGTGCTGATAATTTGAATAATTGGTTGGCTGATGTCAGCACCCGTTTGGGTAGTTTGTCGCAAAGGTTGAGTGCCAGTGTAGGTCAAAAACGATTGAATACAGATCTGGCAGGTGAGCAAACTGCGCAGCAGTCGACCTCTGCTGAACAGGATATGGAAGTTAAAACTTCATGGCTTGAGTTAGATGATGTGTTTTATGAAGCGCGTGGTACAGCGTGGGCGTTGATTCATCTGTTAAAAGGTGTGGAACAGGACTTCGGACCTGCATTGGATAAGAAGAATGCACGAGTTAGCTTGTTACAGATAGTGCGTGAGCTTGAGTCAACGCAGGGCACTATTTGGAGCCCGGTTATTCTTAACGGTAACGAATTTGGTTTGCTGGCGAATCACTCCTTGGTAATGGCGTCTTATATTTCGCGTGCTAACGCTGCCATTATCGATCTGCGTGAGTTGCTGGCTCAGGGATAATAATAAGGAAAAATTGATGATACGTGTGGTTTTTAATCAGAAAGGCGGTGTAGGAAAGTCGAGTATTGCATCGAATTTAGCAGCTATTAGTGCAGCTAAAGGTTTGAAAACATTAGTGATTGATCTGGATCCTCAGTGTAATTCATCGCAATACATTTATGGTGCCGGAAGTGATGAGTTAACGCAGGATGTTAAAGCTTTTTTTGAGCAGACATTATCTTTTCAGATGAAACCCCAAGGAGCGGATGCTTTTATTCATGCGACTCCTTATGAAAACCTGTTTTTGATTCCGGCTAATCGTGATGTGGCTGACCTGCAAACAAAGCTGGAAACTAAACATAAAATATATAAGCTCAAAGAAGCGGTGGAAAAGTTAACAGATTTTGACGCTATCTATATCGATACCCCGCCTGCATTCAACTTTTTTACCTTATCCGCACTGGTTGCAGCTGAGCGTTGTCTGATCCCTTTTGACTGTGACGAATTTGCACGCCATGCCCTCTATTCACTGCTGGATAATGTGAATGAAACACGTATGGATCATAACGCGGCACTCGAAGTTGAAGGGATTGTGGTGAATCAGTTTCAACCACGTGCCTCATTGCCGCGCAAAATGGTTGAAGAACTGCAGGAAGAAGAGCTGCCTGTGTTGAATTGCAAAATATCCTCGTCTGTAAAAATGCGTGAATCACATAATGTATCTATCCCGCTAATTCATTATGCACCCAAGCATAAATTAACGCAGGAATTTGTAGATCTATTCAACGAACTGCATCCATAGAACATTTAATAGAGATAAATTAAAAACGGAGCAGTGGCTCCGTTTTTGATCTTTAATGCTAATAACGCGTATTAATAAGCGGTACTACATCCCTTTGACGGCGAATATACCGGGCGCATTGCGCCAGTAGCCATGATAGTCCATCCCAAAACCGAAGATATAGCGGTCTTCGACTTCCAGGCCGACAAAATCGGCTTTCAAATCTTCACGTGCTTTTCGATTATGTAGTTTGTTGACCAATACCGCTGAATGTACTTCAGTAGCGCCATTTTTACGGCAATAGTCGATAATTTCGGCTAACGTGTGTCCTTCATCCAGAATATCATCAATGATTAAAACAGGCCGGCCGTTAAAGTCGATCATCGGCGCGACTTTCCATTCCAACTCGTGGCCGGATGTGCTGTTACGGTAACGTGTTGCATGCATATAGCTGGCTTCGAGCGGGAAGTTAAGCTTGGTGAGTAGCTTTCCACCAATGACCAATCCGCCGTTCATTACGGTAAAAACCACTGGATTGCGCTCGGCTAATGATTCAGTGATGGTTTTAGCTAGCTGATCGATGGCTGCTTCAACGTCAGTTTCACTGAATAGCTGATCAGCTTCGCTGTAAATTTTTTTGATATGCTCAAGGTCGGTGTTGGGTGTGCTGTTAATCACTGGCGGCTTCTCAGAAGAACGTTGATTTTTTAGATACGCAGAATGTAAACGCACAAACATACTGATCAAAGAGAAAAAGGGCAAGTTAGACAGATCAATTCATGACATTAGAGTCAGGTTTCGTTACTCTTTCGACCTATGGATAACGAATAGATCAAGATGCCTGGAAGTGCATCGAATAGTGAGAGAAATTATGAGCGTCCTCGAAATAAAACACCCGTTAGTTCGTCACAAATTAAGTTTGATGCGCGTTGCCTCTGTCAGTACTCGCAGCTTTCGGCAGCTAGCAGCAGAAGTGGGTGCGCTTTTGACCTACGAAGCGACAAAAGACCTCGAACTTGAAGAGTATGATATTGAGGGGTGGTGTGGCCCGATTAAAGGGGAGCAGATTAAAGGAAAAAAATTTACGGTAGTACCTATCTTGCGTGCAGGCATCGGCATGTTGGATGGCGTATTAGACTTGGTTCCCAGTGCTAAAATTAGCGTAGTTGGCTTATATCGTGATGAAGAAACACTAGAGCCTGTTCCCTATTTTGAAAAGTTAGCACACGATATTGAAGAGCGCATGGCGCTGATCGTGGATCCGATGCTGGCGACGGGTGGCTCGATGATTGCCACGATTGATATGTTAAAAGCAGCGGGGTGCACCAGTATACGTGCATTAGTATTGGTTGCTGCGCCTGAAGGTATTGCAAAAGTACAAGCTGCGCATCCCGATGTAGATATTTATACGGCTTCGATTGATAGTCACCTGAATGAAAATGGCTATATTATTCCTGGCTTAGGTGATGCGGGCGATAAAATTTTCGGCACAAAATAACTGTAAATAATAAATTGAGATAAAAATGAAAGCACATGAACCCTTGTGGAAGAGTGCACTAGCTGGATCGCAAATGTTGTTTGTTGCATTTGGTGCATTGGTTTTGATGCCACTATTGACCGGGATGGATCCTAGTGTGGCTTTATTCACAGCAGGCCTTGGCACCTTGCTCTTTCATTTCGTAACGAAAAACCGAGTGCCTATTTTTCTGGCGTCATCTTTCGCCTTTATCGCTCCGATTCTTTATAGCGTACAGACGTGGGGTATGTCGGACACCTTAGGAGCCTTGTTGTCAGCCGGTATTGTGTACATGCTGTTGGGCGTTTTGGTGAAAGTGAAAGGTGTTGGGTTTTTACACCGTTTGATGCCCCCTGTCGTAACAGGGCCGGTGATTATGGTGATCGGTTTGGGGCTGGCGCCTGTGGCGGTTAATATGGCGATGGGCAAAACCGGTGATGGTAGCATGGTGATATTTCCATATATGGATGCCATGATCGTATCAATGAGTGCTTTGTTGACCACCCTGCTCGTGGCCTCTTTGGCAAAAGGTATCTTCCGGCTCATTCCTATTTTATTCGGAGTGATGGTGGGCTATGTCGTCGCTTTCTTCATGGGAATGGTAAATTTCGATGCTGTCGCTATAGCTCCGTTAGTGGCTGTACCAGAGTTTATTTCTCCTACGCTCAATTGGGCTGCGATCCTGTTTATGATTCCTGTCTCGATTGCACCGGCTATTGAGCATGTGGGAGACGTGCTGGCGATTAGTAATGTTACCGGTAAGGATTATGTGAAGAATCCCGGGCTGCATCGCACCTTGTTTGGTGATGGGCTGGCAACATCGGCAGCGGCGTTGTTGGGTGGGCCGCCGAACACGACTTACTCTGAAGTCACTGGTGCAGTCATGCTAACGAAAACCTTTAACCCGATTGTGATGATCTGGGCTGCCGTCATTGCTATGTTAATGGCGCTGGTTGCTAAATTTGGTGCCGCATTACAAACGATTCCTGCGCCGGTGATGGGCGGAATTTTGATTCTGTTGTTTGGCTCTATTGCGGCCGTCGGCCTGAATACACTTATTAAGGCGCGTGTCGATCTGGCACAGCAGCGTAATTTAGTGATTGTCGCTACTGTGTTGGTGTTCGGTATTGGCGGCATGGCATTCGGAGGGAATGATTTCAACTTACAAGGCATTAGCCTGTGTGGTGTGGTCGCTATTGTTCTTAATTTGATTTTGCCACATGAGCAGCCAGACAGTAATGATCTGCATGAAGAACAAGCAGTCATTGATGACTTAATTGAGCATACGCGTTAAGTCTTTTTAAGTCTTTCGGCGTTACAGAAAACCCTGCTTCGGTAGGGTTTTTTATGTCAAAACATCACTGGTTTAGTATTAAAAGAAGCTCGAAATATATATTGAAATACTATTGTGGCGAGCTTTTTCTGGGCTTATGCTGCGATCATTCATAGGACATTATCACCTGAAAATGTCAGTCATTATTTAATGCAACGATTAACACTACACTGATCACTATTCCAGTAGGAAAATTACAGCAATGAAATCTGAAACTCAGCATATTGCCGCTAAATTCGGGACGCTTCTTGGTGTTGCGTCGGGCGATGTGCCTGTCTATTCGTCGCATTATCCGTCTGCGGATGATAATGAACTGCCAAACCGACATGCCTATCGTAGCTATGTGGATGGTATTTTCATGGGATATAAATGGCAGTGTGTTGAGTTGGCAAGGCGCTGGCTATATATCAACAAGGGATACATCTTCGATGATGTCGCCATGGCGTACGAAATTTTCCATTTACAGTCGGTGCGTGTGATCGCAGACAACAGTCGTTTGCCTTTAAAATCATTTCGTAATGGTGCTTTGCGTCATCCGGAACCCGGTTCGCTCTTGATCTGGAGTGAAGGCGGCGAGTTTGAGGTAACAGGCCATGTTGCCGTGATTACTGAAGTTACCCCAACTTATTTGCGTCTTATTGAGCAAAACGTGACACATAGCGTCTGGCAGGAAGGGCAGCAATACTCGCGTGAGATTCCTGCAAAAATAACCGCTGATGGTAGCTACTGGCTGCGTTGCTCTTATGGTGATGCGACCATTTTGGGTTGGGTCGTGCAAACAGATGACGACACCCATGCGGAGGTGATTGAGCCACCGTCGCCTGAACTATTCGAGCTACAGCTGCGTCAAGTAGCGGATAAAGGACAAACCGGCCGAGCGTGGCTGAATATTGCCAATCCTGATGAAGAAGCTTATGTCGCGATGATGGGCGCTCATAAACTCGGTAGCCGTGTGGAAGACCAGCATCGTTATTTTGTACAGTCTGAAACAGCTCAGCGTGAATTGAAGCGGGCAACCAACGAGCTGCATGCATTATTTATGCACGCTACCGATTATGTGCTGCAAGACGATAGCTTACTGGAGAAGTTTAATATTCCACCGGCGTTGTGGCCTAAGATTCACCAATCCTGGGATAACCGTCGCAATCAGATGATTACCGGGCGTTTTGATTTCAGTGTGTCGGGTCGTGGTATCAAGGTGTATGAATACAACTGTGACTCTGCTTCTTGTTATATGGAAGCGGGGCTGGTTCAAGAGAAATGGGCAAATCACTTTGGCTGTAATGAAGGTGAAAGCTCAGGTGAAGGCTTATTGGAGCACTTGATAGAAGCCTGGAAAGCCTGTGATGCTGCCGGTGATGATGACAATGGTGAAAAGCGCGTATTGCACATCATGCAGGATGGGGATCTGGAAGAAACCTATCATGCTTTGTATATGCAAAAAGCGATAGAGCGGGCGGGTATCCCCTGCAAAGTGATTCATGGCGTAAGTGGTTTGGCGTGGGATGCAGCCGGTAATGTGGTTGATGCTGATGGTGTGCAGATTCGTTGGGTGTGGAAAACCTGGGCATGGGAAACAGCTTTGGATCAGATTCGTGCTGAATGCGATGATGACGCAGAGCGCTTGCGTACCTACCAAACCGACCAGGTGAGAGCAGTCGCACCGCGGCTGGTGGACGTTTTGTTGCGTGAAGGCGTTATGGTATATGAGCCATTATGGACCTTGATACCGAGTAATAAAGCAATTCTGCCGGTGTTATGGACCTTGTTTCCTAATCACCCCTTCTTGCTGAACTCGAGTTTTGAGTTAACAGAAGAGCTGAAAACCGGTGGCTATGTGACTAAGCCAATCGCAGGTCGCTGCGGATTTAATATCAGCTTGTATGATGCAGATACGGGGTTGCTGGAAGAAACGCTAGGGCGTTTCTCTACACAGGATCAAATCTATCAGGAGTTGTGGAAACTACCCGAAATTGCAGGCTATAACGGGCAGGTGTGTACCTTTTCGGTAGCCGGGCATTTTGGAGGCAGCTGTTTGCGAGTTGATCCAACGCTGGTTATTACTAAGGATAGTGACTTGATTGCACTCAGAGTGGTGGAGGATGACACGCTACTAAAAACCAGTACTCAAGTACCATAGCCATCACCTGATAAAGCCATTAACGTTTTTAGATAACCTGTTAATGGCTTGATTGAGAGGTGACAAGGTGAAAAGTGAAAAGAGCAACGCTGGACGATTGCACCCTGCGAAAAAGGGAAGAGCAACAGTCTTTACGCACGGGTGTAAACTGTCAGGGATGCTGTTTTATCTGGCGATGAGTTATCTGGCTTTTAGTTATCCGGCATCGGCCGGTGACGTTTCAGCTGGCACCGCCCTGCAGGGTGAAAAGCGTATTACTTTGCTTGATAAAGCGGGCAATCGGACTGAGATTGCCCGTGTTAGCTTTGAACCCCTGGCGCAGGGAAGCCGATACAAACTAGCCATGATACGTGAGCAATTTCATGACTACTTTCTGTCAATGAAAGAGATGAAGTGCCTTGAAGGCCCTGAGTTATGGTGTCATCTGGCTTACCCCTATGAACAGCCCCGTCTGGTCACCGCTGACGACCTCAGATGGTTGGAGCATGATCTGCTATTTATGTTTAAGACGCCTAAAGAGTTTGGGGCGAACTTCTGGAATGGCATCTATTACAAGCTGCACATAGAAGACGGGATGATCAAAGGCGAAGCGCAGGCGATTGATCTGAATGCTTTGGCCTCACCGCCGGATAATCTTGATGAACCGCCGATAGGTGAAGCCGAGCGTGATGAGGTGGACAGAGATAAACGTTGGTTACCTATCATAGAGATCCATTAAAAACCTGTGTGAGCTAGCACTGCAGTGGCTTTATCGCTAAGTGTTAATGCTAGCAAGTGCTACTTAGATAAGTGTTTAATGCCTGCTTCAAGGCCTTCCAAAGTCAGTGGGTACATATGCCCGTCAAGTAGCTGATTGATAGCCGTTGTGGTGTGGCTGTATCCCCAAAAGCGCTCTTGAGTAGGGTTTAGCCAGATCGCTTTTTCCCAGGTATCAAGGATCCGCTGCAGCCATACTTGGCCCGCTTCCTCGTTCATATGCTCAACACTGCCGTAGCGCTGTATTAATTCATAAGGCGACATGGCCGCATCACCGATAAAGATCACCCGATAGTCTTTGCCGTAGGTGTGGATAACATCCATCGTCGACAAAGTATCATGGTGGCGGCGTTGGTTATCTTTCCAGACCTTTTCATACACACAGTTATGAAAGTAAAAGTATTCGAGATGCTTAAACTCAGTGCGTGCCGCAGAGAAAAGCTGCTCACACAGATGGATATACGGGTCCATCGAACCGCCGATATCCAGAAATATCAGCACTTTAGCCGCGTTGTGGCGCTCCGGCACCATCTTGATATCCAGTAGCCCGGCATTAGCCGCCGTAGAGCGAATGGTATCGTTCAGATCCAGCTCTTCGGCGGAGCCGGTACGCGCAAATTTGCGTAGCTTACGTAACGCCACTTTCATGTTACGCGTGCCCAGCTCAACCTGATCGTCGAGATTTTTAAACTCGCGCTTTTCCCACACTTTGACGGCACGTTTATGTTTGCTCTCACCGCCAATGCGAATCCCTTCGGGGTTGTAACCACTATGGCCGAAAGGCGAGGTGCCACCTGTACCAATCCACTTGTTACCGCCGGCATGGCGATCATGCTGATCGTTTAGGCGTTCATTCAGCGTTTCAAGCAGCTTATCCAGCCCACCCAGTGCTTCAATCTTGGCTTTTTCCTCCTCGGAGAGATTTTTCAAAAACTCAGCGCGTAGCCAGTCTTCCGGAATAACGTTATCAGGAAACAGGTTTAACGCGTCAAGGCCTTTAAAATAGTGACCAAACGCACGATCAAAACGATCAAAATGTTTTTCATCCTTGATCAGACAAATACGGCTGAGCAGATAAAAATCATCGACGCTGGCAAACGCGACACCTTTTTTAAGCGCGTCGAGTAACACCAGCAGTTCGTTAAGAGAAACGGGAATATCAGCCCGTTTCAGCGTGTTGAAAAAGTCGATCAGCATTAGCGATTTTCTCGTCTTGCCATAAATGCCAGACGTTGCAACATATGCACGTCTTGCTCGTTTTTCAGCAAAGCCCCATACAGAGGTGGCATTGCCTGAGCAATATCTTTGTTTTGTAACAGGTCAGCAGGGATATCGTCAGCTATTAACAGCTTTAACCAATCGATCAGTTCAGACGTAGACGGCTTTTTCTTCAGGTTGTTCATCTCACGAATCTTGAAGAAAACTTCTAAGGCCTCGTTGACTAACGCCTGCTGAATGCCCGGATAATGCACATCAACAATCTGCTGCATTGTCGCCCGATCCGGAAAGGTGATGTAATGGAAAAAACAGCGGCGCAAGAATGCGTCCGGCAGCTCTTTTTCATTGTTCGAGGTGATGATAATAATCGGGCGGTGTTTTGCGACAACACGCTCACCGGTCTCGTAAACAAAAAACTCCATCTTATCCAGCTCGACTAGCAAATCGTTCGGGAACTCGATATCTGCTTTATCGATCTCATCGATCAGCAACACGACCTGTTCATCCGCATCAAACGCCTGCCACAACAGACCTTTTTTGATGTAGTTTGCAATATCGTAGACTTTTTCATCGCCCAGCTGTGAGTCACGTAAGCGTGATACCGCGTCGTACTCATATAAGCCCTGTTGCGCTTTGGTGGTCGACTTAATGTGCCAGCGGTACAGCTTTTTGCCTAATGACAGCGCGACCTCTTCGGCCAGCATGGTTTTGCCTGTACCGGGTTCACCCTTAATCAACAGTGGGCGCTGCATAGTGATAGATGCTCTAACTGCCATCTGCAATTCGTCGGTAGCTACATAGCGCTCGGAGCCGTTAAAAGCCATAGTAAAATCCCATCATCAAATTTGCTTGCTGCCAGAAGTCCAATAGGCTCCTAGGTGAATGCCCTAATGTTAACAAATTTAATCTGGATTTACTCTGAGTAAAAGCTCAAGCTGGCGGAGCTGTGCCAGGCGTGGTTTTAAATGTCGATAGGGAGTATCAGAGATGATTAGGTGCAAAAAATCGTTGATAGCTAATCTAAGAGCTAAGATAGCTAATACAAGAGCGAAGATGAGCGGTATAGCGGCAAGTCTGGGAGTTGTCTTTATCTCCCTGACAGCAAGCATAACAATGGCCGATACGGCATCATTGCCAGCCTTCCCTATACAGTCCTATTCTGCGGGTTCGTCTGCAGATGTGTGGGTCGTACGTACCGATAACAGCATCGAATATTGCCGTAGCGAACAACGAAATGATGTAAAAGGCAGTTCGGAGAGAGGTGCTGCTATTAAGTGTTACCCGCAAGATCAACCGGATGGATTCCGCTTTGCCAGTGTCGAAGCGATTATTAGCAGTAACCCTGCGGTGGCCTCAGCGTACGCCATGACAAGCAGCGGGCAGTTGGTGTATTGCCGCGTGAGCGGCAATAGCAAACAAAGTAAAAAACTTTTAGTGCGCTGCCATCTATAAGCAGCGCCGTTTTTGTCATTTGGTTAAACAGGCTCGCCCACTTCCTCTTCGGCAATGGTTTCTGATTCAAGGCGTGCGGCTGCAACCCACGCCTGAATCGCCGGATGTGCCAGTACTGTTTCCACATAAGCACGGCTCTGTTCTGAGATTTCCGGGCTATTAGTCGCTGATAAATAGGTCTTAAAGCGTAATGCCACCGGTGCATACATTACGTCAGCGATACTGAAATCGCCGAATAACCAAGGGCCGTTAGTCGCATTTTTTTGTAAAAGCTCCGTCCAGATGGCATCAATTCGGGCGATATCTTTGAGCGCCGCTTCTGTTGGCGTAACCGCACGTGTAGCACGGCAGTTCATCGGCAATTCATGGCGCAAACCAAAGAATCCGGAATGCATCTCGCAACTGATCGCTCTGGCCAGTGTCCGGTCTGCCACATCGGCAGGCCAGCCTTTATTCGCAAGGTGCGCCTCGCTGATATATTCACAAATGGCCAGCGAATCCCACACGGTGATGTCGTTATCAATCAGCACCGGCACTTTTCCGGCTGGCGAATAAGTAGCCAATGTTGAATAAAACCCCTCCTCAAACAGCGCCAAACGCGTTTCGGTAAAAGGCAGATCAAATGCCCTTAACATAAACCATGCGCGTAGCGACCAGGACGAATAATTTTTATTACCAATGATCAGTTCCATGTGATTCTCCGTGTGATGTTGTATGTGATCTTGTATGTGATTTTTTACGTTGAGATCATTGTGCAATCTTGCTTTGTGACTGACTATCGAATAGTTTTTATAGCACCTATTCGAATTGCTGATAGATAGCGTAGGAGCTAACCGCATGGATATAGAAGCATTACGAAGCTTTATCGCTTTTGTTGATACAGGTAGCTTTACGCGCGCGGCAAAACAGGTGTGCCGCACCCAAGGTGCCGTCAGCATGCAGATGAAAAAGCTGGAGGAAGAAGCAGGGCAGGTATTGTTCAGAAAAAATGGCCGCTACCTCACCTTAACCGATCAAGGGCAATCGCTCGTCAGCTATGCACGCCGTATCGTTGGCATGCATGACGAAGTACTCGGCTCACTCGCCAGCCATGCCGTTCATCCGCCGATACGCATCGGTTGCCCGGACGACTACGCCGAATCTGTACTGCCACAACTCACCCAGTTATTAATTCAGCAGCTACCCCAGCAAAGTCTACGTATCCACTGCGACTGCAGCACACAGTTAAGACTGATGCTGGACAACGGCGAGATCGACATCGCCATCCTCACCCGCGCACCGGAAAAAGAGGAAGGCTACCTGCTCAAACACGATACCGGCGTATGGGTACATGGCGGCTATCCAGAATTGCTCGAAAGAGAAGTATTACCACTGGTAATGTACGAAGCCGACTGCAAATTTCACAGCAGTGCTATTGATGGATTAGAAAAACAAGCCAAAAACTACCATCTAGTGTGCACCACCTCCAGCGCCACCGCTATCAAAAGCCTGATTAAACGCGGCGTAGGCATCAGCGCCATGGCCCGCTCCAGCGTATCACCGGGGCTGGTGGTGGTAGATCAAACCGCCAAGCTGCCCGAATTGCCCGCTGTGGATATCGTACTGGCGGTAGCGCCGATTCCGCATCCAATGATGGGGGCAGTGATGGCGGCTAAATTGTGTGCGGGGTTCAGGGAAGAAAATATTTAATTCAATCATATGGTTTAACTAGCCTGTTAAAAACGAAGAGTCCTACATTTACCTTGCCCAACACTGGTTAATTACCTGGCCCGTTATACGCATCGTATAGGCTTAAGCAATAGTCGTCTCGTGGGCTGTCAGCAGGGCAAAGTGGGTGTACGTTGGCAGGATTATCGCCATCAGAAAAAGCGAACGATGTGGGTCACTCCGGTGACGCTAATCAAACGTTTTTTACTGCATGTATTGCCGAAAGGGTTTATGCGCATCCGGCATTACGGCTACTTATCTAATGCCATCAAAGGCAAACGGTTAGCGACGATAAAAACGCAGTTGCAAGGCAAACAGAGCATCATAAAGACGTATGAAGCCGATGCTTCAATAACGGCTACAACGGGGATGCAGATGTGTTGTCCAGAGTGCCAGGGCAATTGCGTCATACGCAGAGGCGAAGTGAACGCGCTGAGGACTATCAACAGCAGTTGATGCTAAGGCTTTGCATTAATACGACCTTTATCAGGGGCGCCTGAGGATCAACTCTTGCCTATTGGCAGGCGAGAGGGTAAAACAAGCATCAAGCGCGATAAAAAAGTGAACTGAGACATGTATCTGTGGCCATTGGGAGGCTGATAACAGTACGTGACACTCCACAGGGTTCACAGGGAAAACAAACCGTTAAAAAGCAAATTCCCTAGTGATCAACGTTCAGTTCAACAGACAGTTATGTCGATGACGGTGTCATCCGCATAACTGCTTAATTGTTAAAAACCAAAGAGACTCGGAGTGCACATTGGAAATCGATATTATTGAAATGATGTCTCATGGAGAGAATCAAAACGTTGAGTTTCTGCGCGCCGACGTCTCCCCACTCATCATCGCAAAAGTAGTGTCTGCCTTTGCAAACACAGGTGGCGGGACGATTCTGCTTGGGGTCAGCAATTCTTCTACTATAGATGGTGTAAACCCTGATGCAGCAAGGTCAAAGATCGAAAAAGCTCTTGGGATGCTCAGCTCATCTGATGTTGTGAGTTTCGATATAAAGCAAGCACGTATCGTTCTAAATGTTGCTGTAATAAGGGTCGAAAAATCGAATCAAATTGTTTTTTGTGACTCAGGTGCCTACATACGAAGCGGCGAGAACATTAGAGTGATGCACCAAGAAGAAATCAGGTCGCTAGTCGGCTCGTCAAGTGGTTCTATTGACGCCCTTTCTGGCGTTTTGGAAAAGCAAACTTCAATGATTGAAGCGCTAGAAACGACCATTAGCAGCCTGAAAAGCGAAGTTGCTGAAGGAAATAGTCTCAAATCGAAGATTAAAGACCATTCGATAGGTGGTATTGTTGGTGTGGTGGTCGGTATCGCTCTTGGCGCAATCGGTTTTTAACAAGGCCAGGCACGGCGACGGCTTTTCCGTTGCGGCTTCGCCTTCACTACAAAGCCGCGCGTGTTGGCGGCGTTAAATTACAAGGAGAGTTCTATGTTAAAAATGAAACTTGGTCTAACCATGTTATTAAGCATGGTGTTGCCAACAAATTATCTAGTTAAACTGCTAATTGGAGGGATGTATGGCTCTTTTTTCAAACAGTTTCCTCCAGCTGTGTATATTTCTTTTTCCTTATTATTAAGCCTCCTTGTCGCATTTTTGGTGGCTTCAGTATTTATTAGTAAGTCAGACCTTAAAACTCGGCTGCCTCAGCCTATCCCAGGCTCCAATCTATTAGCTATTGGCGGTCTAGTTATTTTACTACCACAGGTCCTAAGAATATTTACCTCAATGGTTGAAGGTGGCGGTGCTTCGTTTGCCCTAATGAATCTTGCAGCTCCTGCAATTCTAGTAGCCAAATTGGTTCTTTATGTAGGTATCATAAAGTTACTTATGGCGGTCAAGCCTCATGAGAGCTATGTGTATCAATAATTTAATCGGGTAGCCGAGGGTATCTAACCCTCAGCCCCCACAACACCCTGCATGCGGATCCGCACAGGGCGTTTCACTGAGAATGATGAAGCTTAATCCATCCATCACGTAGTGCATAAAGCCCCTTAGACTTTAAATAAGCATTGGATAATGCTTGATTAATCCCCGGAGTTTTTGAGCTGCGCCATGGGCCTTTACTGGTAATACCACACCCAACCGCAGCCTGAACGCGAACGCCAAGTCTCATCAGGCTTCTTACTTTAGTGCGTGGTTTTCGCCACTGTCGCCAGTAAGCCATCCGAACTCTACGCCTGATCCAATGATCTAGATCCACGCAAAGCTGATAGCAGTTGGCGATACC
>JBLWXO010000017.1:0-58459 GCA_048267385.1 Neptunomonas sp.
CCCCATGTGAGAGTAGGTCATTGCCAAGCACCTAACAGAGAACCCCGGTCAGTAATGATCGGGGTTTTTTTATGCCTAAAACTTTCTGAGGCACTTGGAGTTACCCAAGGTGCTTGATAAGGCCTTCAAGGCGAGTGTTGATATCGGCTAGTTGACTTGAAAAGTGTTTATTGTTTTGCGCTTCTTTCGACGATCTTGAGCCCATCGATGCAGTATTGTTAATAGCTGTGACAACCTCTTTACTCACGAGCGATTGCTGGCTAGCAGCTGATGCGATAATAAGACTATTTTCATGTATGGCTACTATTGAGTCAGTGATGGAGGTAATAGAATCTTGTGTGCTACTTGCTTTATGTAATGTTTCTTCTGTTGTGAGTTTTTGTTGCTTCATTAAGTCTACGGTCTGATTTGTTCTTTCGGTTAAGCGCTTTGTGAGAGCCTGAATTTTATCAGCGGATGTTGCTGTATTGCTTGCAAGCTGCCTGACTTCGTCCGCTACAACGGCAAAACCTCTCCCCGCCTCACCGGCTCTCGCTGCCTCAATTGCAGCGTTGAGTGCTAGCAAATTGGTTTGCTCAGCAAAGCCTTGGATAGTGCTTAGTGTACTATTTATTAGTTTGACATCAGACTGCAGTAGGTTGATCGACTGTTCTGTTGCTTGGACCTCTGCTGCAAGGACAGTTAAACTATTACATGTGCGACCTAGTTGTTCTAAACCGCCTACAATTTTGTGTTTAGATTCAAGTGTTGTTTGCGTAGTATCTTGGGCATTGTTTGCCACCTCTTGAAATGAAATGTTTAATTGCTCCATTTTGTTCGCAGTATTTTGTGTTGATAAGCTTTGTTGTTCAATAATGTCAGTGAGAACATCGGAACCGGCTAATGATGCTTCTTGGAGTGCGCTAAGGCGATCGCTTTCACTTCGAATATCAATGATTAATTTATAAAAATAAGCCTTCAATTCTTCTAGTGATTTTTGTAAGCAGATGCATTCCTTGAAGTGAGAAAGGAATATTATTTCTTGTTTAAGATCGCCCTTGGCTAATGCTGACGCTACCTGTGCGCTCAGGCTAATAATCCTGGCTAGTTTGAATGTAAGGTTTGACATGAATATAACAGCAATCATTATGATGATGATTGTTATGATCAATACCCATTGTACTTGATGGCGTATCTCGTGATAGTTTTCGAATAATGACTGCTGAGCTAGGGTAATTTCGCTATTTAATTGGCTTAGCTGTTGCTTTGCAATGTCATGGGCCTGTGCTTTGGATAAAAGCAAATTACGGATGTTAGAAATTTCTCTTGGGTAGCGGTTTATTTGGGTATTGATGTTGTTTATAGGTGCTTGGCTCAGGTCTTCTTGTTTCTCATTGGTTGCTTTTTTCCATCCCATTAGCGAAGCAATATCATCTTCTTCGGCCTCTATTGTTTCTGTTCGGTAGATGCCCATTAATGGCAAGGCTTTTAATTCTTCTGTTTCCTCTGTGATTTTTTCAATGATTCTATGTAATGAGTCGTTACCGCTATTTTGGGATGATACTGCATACTGTCGCGCGCTTGAGAGTTGATAAAGGCTGGCTTCAAGCTTTGTAATTACATTCCAGTATCTTTTTTGTAAGTTGAAATTCTCATGTTGGTTATTAAGTGTGCTTAGTGTTATTAACTCGTCAGAAATCTGCTGCTCAGATAGCGTAAGTAAGGTTTCAGGATTGCTTAGTTTGCCTGCGGCTCGTAAATTGACGGATAAGTGATCATCGAGTGACTGAAGTGTCGCCATTAAGTGTTGTTTTTTTGATTGGCTGAGAGAGTCTGAAGTGTCAATGTTGCGTGTGAGTGTCGCTATGTTTTTAGAAATGTCATTCAGTAAGCTGGCATCGCCTGTTTTTAGATAGTCATTCAATGGAAGCGTGACGGTTTCATATGTCGTCTGCTGTAATTGCTGAAATGCTTGCGTGTCAGAAAAGGCGTACTCAAGTTGTTGTAGGGCCCAGTATATCGAAAGAGCTAAAAAAGTAAGGGTGGTAAATAGAATAATCACAGTCGTACGTGTGATGAAAGATATGCGCATGCTCTCGCCTTGTTTGCTTGAACTGAATTTTGTCTTAATATTGTATGAAGAAAATATGACGGTTTTGTGATGAGCAGTGATACTAGGTGGATGTGGCGTGGACAGGGATGAAGGGATCGTCTAAAATACCGCCGTTTACCTGTAGTTTAAAGGTTGCACTAATAATTCCAGTTTAAAAACGAGGTTGTTCCTCGTTTTTTTTCAGGTGTCGTATAAGTTTCTGTTCATTCGCAGCACACGCGGGGAGGTTCAATTGACAAGACCAGCCATTCTGGCCCTTGAAGACGGTAGTATATTCAAGGGTATTGCTATTGGCGCGGACGGTCAATCTAGCGGTGAAGTTGTATTCAACACATCCATGACCGGTTATCAAGAAATTCTGACAGATCCTTCCTATTGTAGACAAATCGTAACATTGACTTATCCTCATGTTGGCAATGTTGGTACAAACGATGAGGATGAAGAGTCAGCTGGCACTTGGGTGTCTGGCTTAGTTATTCGCGACTTACCGCTGATGGCAAGCAATTTCAGAAATCAGCGCTCTTTAGATCAATATTTAAAAGACCACAATATTGTGGGAATTGCGGATATAGATACTCGTCGTTTGACGCGTATCCTTCGCGAGAAAGGCTGTCTAAATGGCTGCATCATGGCTGGAGATGTTGACGAGCAGGATGCGTTGGCGAAGGCAAAAGCGTTTCCTGGTCTGAAAGGTATGGACCTGGCTAAAGAGGTTAGTACTTCTGAAGCTTATGAGTGGAACTCTTCTGTATGGGAATTAGGTGTTGGTCATGTAGAGAAAAATCCAACTGAGCAACCTTTCCATGTTGTTGCGTATGACTTTGGCGTAAAGCGTAATATTTTGCGAATGTTAGTGGAACGGGGTTGCCGGGTAACGGTAGTTCCTGCTCAAACACCCGCCTCTGTTGTCCTGGATATGGCACCTGATGGCGTATTCCTTTCAAATGGTCCTGGTGACCCTGAGCCATGTGATTATGCAATCACTGCCATTAAGGCGATTTGCGAAACTTCAGTACCTGTTTTTGGTATTTGTTTGGGGCATCAGCTATTGGCTCTCGCTTCCGGTGCCAGAACTGTCAAAATGAAGTTTGGCCATCATGGAGCCAACCATCCAGTTCAGGACTTAGACACTAAGCAGGTAATGATTACCAGCCAGAATCATGGGTTTGCTGTAGATGAAAGCAGCTTGCCTGATACGATTCGGGCAACTCATAAGTCTTTGTTTGATCAATCTTTACAGGGTATTGAACGCACAGATCGCTCAGCGTTCAGCTTTCAAGGACACCCGGAAGCGAGTCCAGGGCCACGTGATGTTGCGCCTTTGTTTGATCGCTTTATTAAAGAGATGAGAATTCGTAAATACGCCTGATTAAAAATACTGATCAGTTAAGTAAATAGATTCGACCGGTTTATACAATGCCAAAACGCACAGATATTAAAAGCATACTGATTTTAGGCGCGGGCCCGATCATTATTGGTCAGGCGTGTGAGTTCGATTACTCGGGTGCGCAGGCGTGTAAAGCGCTGCGTGAAGAGGGTTACAGGGTGATTCTGGTTAACTCCAACCCTGCTACCATCATGACCGATCCGGCGATGGCTGACTCCACTTATATCGAGCCTGTTACGTGGAAAACCGTTGCAAAAATCATTGAAAAGGAACGTCCGGATGCCTTGTTGCCGACCATGGGTGGGCAAACTGCATTGAACTGTGCTCTTGATTTAGAGCGCGAAGGTGTTCTTGCTGAGTTCGGTGTGGAGATGATTGGTGCAAACGCCGATACCATTGATAAGGCTGAAGACCGTTCCCGCTTTGATAAAGCGATGAAGAAAATTGGTCTTGAGTGCCCTCGTGCAGCGATTGCTCATAGTATCGAGGAAGCGCAACAGGTTCAGGCTCAATTAGGCTTCCCTTGCATTATCCGCCCATCGTTTACGATGGGGGGGAGTGGTGGTGGTATTGCTTATAACAGCGAAGAATTTATTGAAATTTGTGAACGTGGGTTGGATCTTTCACCAACCAATGAGCTTTTGATTGATGAGTCTCTGATTGGTTGGAAAGAGTACGAGATGGAAGTTGTTCGTGATAAAAACGATAACTGTATTATCGTTTGTGCTATCGAAAACTTTGATGCTATGGGTGTACATACCGGTGACTCTATTACTGTCGCTCCTGCGCAGACGTTGACGGATAAAGAGTACCAACTAATGCGCGACGCCTCTTTAGCTGTGTTGCGTGAAATTGGTGTAGAAACCGGCGGCTCGAACGTGCAGTTTGGTGTGAATCCTGTTGATGGGCGTATGGTTGTTATTGAGATGAATCCACGCGTATCTCGTTCATCCGCACTTGCATCTAAAGCGACGGGATTTCCGATTGCTAAAGTGGCAGCAAAATTAGCCATCGGTTACACACTCGATGAATTGCAAAATGATATTACGGGTGGTGCAACTCCGGCCTCTTTTGAGCCAGCAATTGATTACGTCGTTACTAAAATTCCTCGTTTTACTTTTGAGAAATTTCCGCAAGCGAATGATCGCCTGACTACTCAGATGAAATCTGTTGGTGAAGTCATGGCGATTGGTCGGACGCAGCAAGAATCCTTGCAAAAGGCGTTACGCGGCTTGGAAGTAGGTGCGACTGGGTTTGATCCGATTGTTGATTTAAACAGTGAAGAAGCACGTTCTGATATTGTCCGTGAAATGAAACAGCCTGGTGCTGAACGTATCTGGTATGTGGGTGATGCTTTCCGTCTAGGTATGAGCGTTGAAGAGCTTTATGAAATTTCGGGAATCGATCCATGGTTTTTGACACAGATTGAAGACTTGATTCTTGATGAACAACGCGTTGCTAATATGACGCTCTCTCAGTTAGATGCTGATACAGTTTATCGTTTGAAGCGGAAAGGCTTCTCTGATGCACGCTTGGCTACACTGTTGGGAGTGAGTGAAAAGCAGTTCCGCAAGCATCGCCATAGTTTGAATATTCGTCCTGTTTACAAGCGTGTAGACACCTGCGCTGCCGAATTCGCAACAGATACCGCTTATATGTACTCAACCTATGAGGAAGAGTGTGAAGCAGCCCCATCTGATCGTGAGAAAATCATGGTTATTGGCGGTGGTCCTAACCGCATAGGTCAAGGTATCGAGTTCGATTACTGCTGTGTGCATGCTGCTTTAGCTGCGCGTGAAGCGGGTTTCGAAACTATTATGGTGAATTGTAATCCAGAAACTGTCTCAACCGATTACGATACATCTGATCGTTTGTATTTTGAATCAATTACCCTCGAAGATGTTCTGGAAATAGTACATGTTGAAAAACCAAAAGGGGTGATTGTTCAGTTTGGTGGTCAAACACCGCTAAAACTAGCGGTGGCATTGGAGCAGGCTGGCGTGCCGATTATTGGTACATCTCCCGAATCTATTGATCGTGCTGAAGATCGTGAGCAGTTTCAACAAATGCTTCAACGTCTTGGCTTAAAGCAGCCTGAGAATGCTACCGTACGTTCTCTTGAACAAGCTGTTATTGCCGCTGAAAAGATTGGCTACCCATTGGTTGTTCGCCCTTCATATGTGCTGGGTGGCCGAGCGATGGAGATCGTTTATAGCGAGACAGAATTACGTCGCTATATGAAAGAAGCGGTACAAGTATCTAATGAAGCTCCGGTGTTGTTAGATCATTTCTTGAATGCCGCTATTGAAGTTGATATTGATGCTGTGTGTGACGGTGAAACCGTCGTGATTGGCGCCATTATGCAGCATATTGAGCAAGCGGGTGTTCACTCGGGTGACTCTGCATGCTCGTTCCCTCCTTACAATCTACCTGCTGATGTTCAGGATGAGATGCGTGATCAGGTCAAAAAGATGGCGCTCGAGTTGGGTGTTGTTGGTTTGATGAACACTCAGTTAGCATATCAGGATGGTGAAATTTATGTAATTGAGGTGAACCCTCGTGCCTCAAGAACAGTGCCGTTTGTCTCTAAATGTATCGGTGTTTCTTTAGCGAAAGTTGCTGCGTTGGTCATGATCGGCAAAAAGCTTGCTGAAATTGGTTTTACTGAAGAGATTATCCCGACGTTTTTCCATGTTAAAGAGGCCGTTTTCCCGTTCAATAAATTCCAGGGTGTCGACCCGATTCTTTCACCGGAGATGAAGTCTACCGGTGAAGTTATGGGTACTGGAGAAACCTTTGGAGAAGCCTTTATGAAGGCAACCATTGGTGCGGGAGATAAAATGCCTAAACCAGGAAAAGCGTTCATTTCTGTTCGTAATGTTGATAAGGAAGGCTCTGTACCGGTCGCTAAGTCATTGGTTGCGCTTGGTTTTTCTTTGGTTGCGACCGGCGGGACTGCCTCGTTCTTAAAAGAGCATGGGTTAACGGTTTCGGTTGTGAATAAGGTAACCGAAGGGCGTCCAAACATTATTGACATGATTAAGAACGACGAGATTGTTTATGTTGTAAATACGACTGAAGGTCGTAAGGCAACGGCAGATTCGGCTGAAATTCGCCGTAGTGCTCTGCAGCATAAAGTACCTTATACCACTACGCTTGCTGGCGCTGAAGCTATCACTATGGCACTTGAATATGGTGAAGAAAAAGTCGTGCGTCGCTTACAGGATTTACATTGAGGACTAATAAATGAGTCGTGTTCCTATGACGGTTTCTGGCGAAAAAGCGCTTCGTGAAGAGCTTGTTTGTCTGAAAACTGTAGATCGTCCTCGCGTTATTCAGGCGATTGCTGACGCGCGTGAGCATGGAGATTTGAAAGAAAATGCTGAATATCATGCTGCCCGTGAAGAGCAGGGCTTTATTGAAGGGCGTATTCAGGAGCTTGAAGGTAAGCTGTCTCAATCTCAGGTGATCGATGTTACGACGATTCCGCGTTCTGGAAAAGTTATCTTTGGAACGACAGTTGTTATCATTAACTGTGAGACTGATGAGAGTTTGCGTTATCAGATCGTTGGTGATGATGAAGCAGATATAAAAATTGGTAAATTGTCTGTGAACTCACCTATTGCCCGTGGGCTGATAGGTAAGTCGGAAGGTGATATTGCCGGTATTCAGACACCGAAGGGTATTGTTGAATATGAAATAGAAGAGGTGTTGCACCTTTAAAAAAAAGCCGCCTACTTGGCGGCTTTTTTTAGCGTAGCAAATTGGAAAGCTTAGGGTTGGGCTGTAGGGCCGGGCGGTAGATTAAGGCGATATTGCCAATCTCCTGAACAATGGTGGCTTCAACGATTGTGCAAAGCTCTTGGATCAATTGCTTTTTCACATCTCTGTCACCGACCGCGAACTTAACTTTAATGAGTTCGTGGTCTTCAAGTGCTCGGTCAACCTCCAATTGAATGTTTTCCGTCATCCCTTTGCCAGCGATGGTCACAATTGGGTTTAAGCTGTGTCCAATTGTTCGGTAGTGTTTCTTTTGCTCGGGTGTCAGGCTCATACTAAAATAGACATCTCATTTGGGGTGGCTGGGCCACATTTTAAAAAGCTTATTCTACCTGAGACAAGCTCAGCGTAAAACTACAGAGAAAAATTAGTGTCAAGATCAAAAACTAGTAAGGCGTGGTTAAAGGAACATTTTGACGATCATTACGTCAAAAAGGCTAAGGAGAGTGGTTATCGCTCCAGAGCTAGTTTCAAATTGCTCGAGCTTCAAGATAAAGATCACTTGATCAAGAAAGGTATGACGGTGGTTGATCTTGGTGCAGCTCCGGGTGGTTGGTCACAAATTGCAGCTGAGTTAGTCGGAGACACTGGGCGTGTGGTGGCATCAGATATTCTGCCAATGGATTCTTTAGCCGGTGTTGAGTTTGTTCAAGGAGACTTTACCGAAGAGTCTGTTCTGAATGAAATTCTAACGGTGATGGATGGTAAATTGGCTGACCTTGTAATTTCTGATATGGCCCCCAATATGAGTGGTATGAACTCCATTGATCAGCCGGCTGCTATGTATTTAGTTGAGTTGGCGCTGGAGATGGCAAAAGATGTTCTGAAACCAAAAGGCAATTTTGTTGCCAAAGTGTTTCAGGGTGAAGGGTTCGACCAGTATTTGCTGGATGTGCGTGAGAACTTCGAGAGAGTTGTCACGCGTAAGCCTGATTCTTCTCGTGCCAGGTCTCGGGAAGTTTATATTATCGGACTGGGTTTTAAATGAGTTTTATTAGTCAAAGTAGCTAAACTCATGTAGTTTAGCCGATGCTTTGTGATGTATTAAATTGAGGGTTGTCTTTTGAACGATATGGCAAAAAATCTGGTTCTGTGGCTGGTTATTGCGGCGGTCTTGCTGACAGTCTTCAATAACTTTAATGCTGAAACTGATCCGGGTCGATTAAGTTATTCAGACTTTGTGACTGAGGTGCAGTCTGACCGAGTGGCTAAAGTTGTAATAGATGGTTACACCATTTATGGTCAGCGTAGTAATGGTGAGCGTTTTCAAACCATTCGTCCTGCATTGCAGGATCCTAAGTTGGTTGATGATCTGCTTTCTCATAACGTGGTTGTTGAAGGTAAGCAGCCTGAGCAGCAGAGCGTCTGGACACAATTGTTAGTCGCTTCATTCCCGATACTTATCATTATCGCGATATTTATGTTCTTTATGCGTCAGATGCAAGGCGGTGGCGGCAAAGGTGGGCCTATGTCCTTTGGTAAATCCAAAGCGCGCATGATGAGCGAAGATCAAATTAAAACTACGTTTGATGATGTGGCCGGCGTAGAAGAAGCGAAAGAAGAGGTCGCTGAGCTGGTTGAGTATCTTCGCGATCCTGGAAAATTTCAGCGTTTAGGTGGGCATATCCCGCGCGGTGTTTTGATGGCAGGTAGTCCGGGTACGGGTAAAACTCTGTTAGCAAAAGCTATCGCAGGTGAGGCTAAGGTACCGTTTTTCTCTATCTCCGGTTCTGACTTTGTAGAGATGTTTGTGGGTGTCGGAGCATCACGTGTACGTGACATGTTTGAACAAGCTAAAAAGCATGCTCCTTGTATCATTTTCATCGATGAGATCGATGCTGTTGGTCGTAGCCGTGGTGTCGGCATGGGCGGCGGAAATGATGAGCGTGAGCAAACCTTGAACCAGTTGTTGGTTGAGATGGATGGTTTCGAAGGTACGGAAGGGGTTATTGTTATCGCTGCGACTAACCGTCCGGATGTGTTAGATCCTGCGCTGTTACGTCCGGGTCGTTTTGATCGTCAGGTTCATGTTAGCTTGCCGGATATTCGCGGTCGTGAGCAGATTCTTAAAGTACATATGCGCAAAGTTCCAACGGGCGATGATGTCAAGCCCGAGCTGATCGCTCGTGGGACCCCAGGTTTCTCCGGTGCTGATTTGGCTAATCTGGTAAATGAAGCTGCACTTTTTGCTGCCCGTGATAGTAAACGTACAGTCGGCATGGAACAGTTTGAAAAAGCTAAAGATAAAATCATGATGGGCGCAGAGCGTAAATCAATGGTGATGTCTTATAAAGAGCGCCTGAATACTGCTTACCATGAGTCTGGGCATGCCATTGTCGGGCGATTGATGCCTGAACATGACCCTGTTTATAAAGTTTCTATTATCCCTCGCGGTCGCGCATTGGGTGTCACGATGTTTTTGCCCGAAGAAGACCGCTATAGTCATAGCAGATCAACTATTATCTCTAATATTTGTTCACTCTATGGTGGGCGTATTGCTGAAGAGATGACATTGGGCAAAGACGGGGTTACTACCGGCGCATCTAATGATATTCAGCGTGCCACCTCAATGGCGCGTAATATGGTTACTAAATGGGGTCTGTCAGAAGAGCTGGGTCCGTTGTTGTATGATGATGAAGGCGATGATCCATTTGGCCGTGGCTATGGTCAGGGTGCTAAGCCACTGGCAGAGGATACGCAGCGTCGTATTGACGCAGAAGTGCGCAAGATTATTGATGAGTGCTACCAGCAGGCAACAGGGCTTCTGGAAGCAAACCGCGACATTCTTGAAAACATGACGCAAGCGTTAATGAAGTATGAAACTATCAATAGTGATCAGATTACCGAACTGATGGCTCGTAATGAGGTGACCCCTCCAGAGGGGTGGGTGGACGTAAATGATACTCCGGCTTCAGATGATGATTCCACAGATGGTAAAGCAAGTGATGCTGAACCACTTAAACCTGCTGATGATGATGGCTCAGAAGCTACCGGTGAAGATGGAAAAACAGTCTAAATAACAGTGATTTGAAAAGACCGAATGTGTATAACATTCGGTTTTTTTATATGTAGGCGAAAATAATGGCTATTCTGCAGTGTGGAACGAGCGTGTTGGATCTTGAGCGGGTTCAGGTCATGGGTATATTAAATGCCACACCTGATTCCTTCTCGGATGGCGGTAAGCTCTTTAAACACAATAAGTTATCTGTTGATAGCGCGTTAATGCGTGCGGTAGAAATGTCGAAAGAGGGCGCTACTATTATCGACATTGGTGGAGAGTCAACGCGTCCGGGTGCAGAGAAAGTCTCTCTGCAGGAAGAGCTTGATCGGGTGCTCCCTGTTGTGGAAGTGATAGCTAAAGAGCTGGATGTCGTTATATCTGTGGATACCAGCCGGCCAGAGCTGATTTCTCAGGCTGCGAAGTTGGGTGCAGGTATTATTAATGATGTTCGCGCACTGTGTTTGCCGGGGGCCTTGCAAGCTGCGGCTGAGTCGCAGCTGCCTGTTTGTCTTATGCACATGAAAGGCACACCACAAGATATGCAGGATGCACCGGTCTATAATAATGTTGTCGATGAGGTAATTGCATTTTTTAATGCACGAATAAAGGCTTGTGCAGAGGTTGGGATTTCAGCAGATCGGTTAATGCTGGATCCGGGCTTTGGGTTTGGTAAGACCTTATCGCATAATTTGTTCTTGTTAAACCGTTTGGATCAGCTCCAGAAGCTGGGGTTTCCGCTTTTAACAGGAACTTCTCGTAAAAGTATGATTGCAGGAGTTTTGGGTCGCGAGGTAGATCAGCGACTACCAGGCAGTCTTGCCACGGTGGCTATCGCAGTTATGAAAGGTGCGAAGATTATTCGTGTTCATGATGTAGCGGAGTCTGTAGATGTTGTGCGTATGACTGAAGCGGTTATGCGTGAAAGAGGAGTGGGTGATGAGTAAAAGGTATTTTGGTACAGACGGTATTCGTGGGCGAGTTGGTCAGTTTCCAATAACGCCGGATTTCATGCTTAAGCTGGGCTGGGCAGCTGGTAAGGTATTTGCCCGTGGTGGTCGAAGTAAAATTCTTATTGGCAAAGATACACGTATTTCAGGGTATATGTTTGAATCTGCTTTAGAGGCAGGGCTTTCTGCTGCAGGTGTCGATGTATTACTAACAGGGCCCATGCCAACGCCTGCTATTGCTTACCTTACACGAACATTTCAAGCGAATGCTGGCATTGTTATCTCTGCATCACATAATGCTTATGGAGATAACGGGATTAAGTTCTTCTCTGCAGATGGCACAAAGCTCCCTGATGAGATAGAGCATGCGATAGAAGCACAGATGGATCTGGTGATGACAACGGTTGATTCCGCAAGTCTGGGTAAGGCTCGCAGGGTTGAAGATGCGCCGGGGCGCTATATCGAGTTTTGCAAATCTACAGTGCCTGTTGGTTTTAGCTTGGCGGGAATGAGAATCGTGCTTGATTGTGCCAATGGTGCGACCTATCACGTGACTCCTGAAGTTTTATCAGAGCTGGGAGCGGAAGTTATTGAGGTTGCTTCTTCTCCGGATGGTTTAAATATCAATGAGGCGTGTGGGGCGACAGCACCGCAGCGGCTTCAAAAAGTAGTTGTTGCCGAAAAGGCGGATTTGGGTATTGCGCTTGATGGTGATGGTGATCGTTTGATGATGGTTGATCACTTGGGCGAAGTGATTGATGGTGATGAGGCTTTATTTATTATTGCTGAGCGTATGCACCAGAGAGGGGTATTGTCGGGTGGTGTGGTGGGTACCCTCATGAGTAATTTTGGCCTGGAGCAGTCACTTAGTAAACTAGATATCCCATTTGTTCGGGCTAACGTAGGTGACCGTTATGTGATGGCTTTGCTTGCAGAGAATGATTGGGTTTTAGGTGGAGAAAGTTCAGGGCATGTCGTATGCCGGCATTTGACATCAACAGGTGATGGCACGATTTCAGCGTTGCAAGTATTGCGAGCTATTAAAGAATCCGGAAAAAACTTACATGAGCTGAAAAAGGGTATGCACAAAATGCCTCAGGTCATGATCAATGTGAAGATGGCATCAAAAGTTGATATTCGGGGTGTGCAGGCGATTGAGCAAGCCGTCAAAGATGTTGAAGCACAATTAGGCGATGCTGGTCGGGTTCTGTTGCGCCCCTCGGGTACAGAGCCGCTTGTCAGAGTGATGTTGGAAGGCGAAGATAAAGCGTTTATTCAAAAACTCTGCGAAGAGTTGGCAAAAGAGGTAGGAAAAGCGCTGGAAGCGCTTGTCAGTCAAGAGTAACTCGGTTAATATTTGCGCCTCTTTTAAGGAGGGTGGCGATGCGTGACTTAATAGTCGCTGGAAACTGGAAAATGAACGGTAGTCAACAATTTGTTGATGATATGCTGTTTAGTCTGAATCAGGCTGCGTTTCCTGAGTCCGTGGAAGTTGTCGTGTTTCCGCCATCTGTATATTTGCCTTCTGCTAGTCAGAAGGCGAAGACAGTAAAAGTTGGCGCACAAAACCTTTTTTTCGAAAATTCAGGTGCTTATACGGGTGAGATATCCCCGGCGATGTTATCGGATATTGAATGTCGATATGTGATAGTGGGGCATTCTGAAAGGCGCGCAATATTTGCTGAAGATGATGATCTGATCGCAAGAAAAGTGGTCGCATCAATAGAAAATAATCTTACGCCTATCTTATGTGTTGGTGAAACGCTTGAAGATAGAGAGGGTGGTCATTTTTTTGAAGTGATTGCTCGCCAGGTAAAGATTGGTTTGAGTTTATTGCAAGCAGATCAGGTAGCAAGTGTCATTGTTGCCTATGAGCCTGTTTGGGCTATAGGAACCGGAAAAACCGCGTCCCCATTGCAAGCTCAGGAGGTGCATGAGCTGATCCGTCGTTTAATCGCGGAGTTGGTGGGTGAAAAAGTATCGGAACAAATTTCGATACTGTATGGCGGCAGTGTCAATGCTGCTAATGCGAAGGAGCTTTTCTCTCAGCCCGATATTGATGGCGGTCTTGTCGGAGGAGCTTCATTGAAGGTTGATGAATTTTTAGCGATCTGCAGTGCGGCTGCAGAAGCTGTTTAAACGGTAGGTAATATGGAAACTCTGGTTCTTGCTGCTCACGTTGTACTTGCTGCTGGTATTATTGCTCTGGTGTTATTGCAACAGGGTAAAGGTGCTGAGGCGGGTGCTGCTTTTGGTAGTGGTGCATCCCAGACGGTGTTTGGTAGTCAAGGTACTGTGACTTTTTTAAGCCGTATGACTGCGGTATTGGCAACAGGGTTGTTTGCTACAAGCTTTGTATTGGCTGTGTATGCTAAGCAACAGGCTACATCTGTTGCTGATGTGGGCATTCCAACAGTTGAGACGGTTAAAGAGGTGCAATCTCAGTTGCCAGCTCTTGATGAGCCGAAGCTAGCTGTTCCTGTTGAGACAGATGTTCCAAAAGCGAATTAGATTGTAAAGAGTTTTGCCCAAGTGGTGGAATTGGTAGACACGCTATCTTGAGGGGGTAGTGGCTTATGGCTGTGCCGGTTCGAGTCCGGCCTTGGGCACCATATGTTTGCAAAATGGGTACGTCATATGTATAATATGCGCCTGTTTCTGATGCGGGGTGGAGCAGTCTGGTAGCTCGTCGGGCTCATAACCCGAAGGTCGTTGGTTCGAATCCGGCCCCCGCTACCATCTTTTGAAATAGCCCCTTTTTAGGGGCTTTTTCGTAAGTGTGGTCAATTTTGATTTCGCAGAAATGGGTCTTATAAGGCCCATTTTTTATTTCTGCTTTACGTAAATTAGAGGTTTAGTGGGTGTCAGCGAAGCTGAAATTATTACAAGAGATGCTGGAACCTATCGTTGAGTCGCTTGGCTGCCAACTTTGGGGAATAGATCATATCTCACAGGGTAAACACAGTACCCTGCGCATCTATATAGAGCGCGAAGAAGGCGTGACAGTAGATGATTGCGCAGCAGTGAGTCACCAAATCAGTGGGATACTCGATGTAGAAGACCCTATTAGTGGGGTTTATACATTAGAAGTGTCTTCACCTGGAATGGATAGACCACTTTTTACATTGGAGCAGTTCAGTGCCTTTGCAGGAAGCAAAGTTCAGATTCGTTTACGCGTACCATTTGACGGAAGACGAAACTTTAAAGGGATATTAAATGGCATTGAAGGTGAAGATATTTTGCTGGTTGTGGACGATGAAGAGTTTTTGTTACCGATTGACCTGATTGATCGGGCTCAGGTTATTCCGCAGTTTTAACGGCACTTTTGGGGATTGGCGAGGCAGTAGCATGAATAAAGAGATTCTACTGGTTGCAGAAGCAGTATCGAATGAGAAAGACGTCCCAAAAGACGTTATTTTTGAAGCGATTGAACTGGCATTGGCAACAGCGACTAAAAAACGTTTTGATGAAGAAGCGGATGTAAATGTCATTATAGATCGGGCAACCGGCAGCTATGAGACTTTCCGTAGTTGGAAAGTTGTCAGTAATGATGACGTTCCTATGTTGGGCACTGAATTAACCATGCAGGAAGCTGAGGAAATTGATCCTAAGCTGCAGCCTGGCGATATATATAAAGAACAGATTGAATCTGTTGCTTTTGGCCGCATTGCGGCTCAAACAGCCAAACAGGTTATTGTGCAAAAAGTACGTGAAGCTGAGCGTGCTAAAGTTGTAGACCTTTACCGTGACAGACTTGGCGAGCTGATTTCAGCGAGCGTCAAGAAAGTAACACGCGATAATATTATTGTGGATCTTGGCAATAATGCTGAAGCATTGCTGCCACGTGAAAACGTGTTGCCTCGCGAAGTTTTTCGTATGGGTGATCGTGTAAGAGCCGTTCTTACTGAAGTCCGTGCTGAAGGGCGCGGTCCTCAGTTGGTGCTTAGTCGTGCTTGTCCTGAAATGCTGATAGAGCTTTTCAGAATTGAAGTGCCTGAAATTTCAGAAGAAGTTATTGAAATTAGAGCTGCGGCAAGAGACTTGGGGTCACGTGCCAAAATCGCTGTAAAAACCAACGATGGGCGTATTGACCCGGTCGGCGCCTGTGTGGGTATGCGTGGCGCACGTGTACAGGCCGTATCTAATGAACTGGGTGGCGAGCGTGTTGATATTATCCTGTGGGATGACAACCCGGCGCAGCTAGTGATTAATGCAATGTCTCCAGCTGAAGTTGCTTCCATCGTCGTTGATGAAGAAACACACTCAATGGATGTTGCTGTTGCTCAGGAATCACTGGCAATGGCGATTGGCCGTAGCGGACAAAATGTTCGTTTGGCTTCTGAGCTGACAGGCTGGGAATTAAATGTCATGACCGTTGAAGCAGCCGCTGAAAAGCAGCAGTCTGAGATTGGTTCGGTCATGGAAGTACTGATGAAACATCTGGATATTGATGAAGATGTGGCATCTGTGCTGGTAGAAGAAGGATTTACCACCTTGGAAGAGGTGGCTTATGTGCCGGTCGATGAGATGCTTGAAATTGACGGCTTTGATGAAGATTTAGTGAATGAGCTTCGTACTCGAGCAAAAGACGCACTGCTGAATATAGCACTAGCAAGTGAAGAACAACTCGAGAAATCCGAACCAGCAGCAGATCTGCTGGAAATGGAAGGTATGGATCGCCATTTGGCGTTCCTGCTGGCGGCTAATGGCGTGATTACTATGGAAGACTTAGCAGAGCAATCTGTAGAAGAGCTTCTTGATGTTGAAGGTATGAGCGAAGAAAAGGCTGCAGAGTTGATCATGACCGCGCGAGCGCCATGGTTTGCGGATGAAGTCTAATTCAGCGGAGGAGATATACCAATATGGCAGAAGTCACTGTTAAACAACTTGCCGGTGTGGTTGGTGTTCCCGTTGAGCGTTTATTAGCGCAAATGCAGGAAGCGGGAATCGCAGGTAAAAAAGATGAGTCTTTGGTGTCTGAGTCTGAAAGACAGGCGCTTTTGAACCACCTTAAACGATCACATGGTGAAGAAGGCGAAAATGTTTCTTCACCTAAAAAAATTACATTGAAGCGCTCTACTACGTCGCAGTTAAAAGTAGCAGGTGCGTCAGGTAAGAAAAAAACGGTTAATGTCGAAGTGCGTAAAACACGTACTTATGTCAAGCGTACCGATGTAGAAGGCGATACAACTGACGCGGCTAAAGCAGCAGCTGAAGAAGCTGCACGTTTGGATACGGAGCGTTTGCTGCGAGAGCAGGCAGAAGCCGTTGCCAGAGCAGCGGAAGCTAAAGCCAAAGCCGAGGCCGATGCTAAAAAAGCGGCTGAAGCAGCAAAAGCGAATGCACCAGTAGCAAAAACTGAGCAAGCGGATGCTAAGCCTGCGCAAAAAGCGGCAACGCAGGAAGATAAGAAAAAATCTTTCCGCGGTGAAGATAAAAAGCCCGGTAAAGCTGCACACGGACGCAACTCTCGTGGTGGTAATGCGACTGAAGCGAAAGGCGCACGCCGTGGTGGAAAATTATCACGCAGTAATATGAAAGGAAGCCGTACTAAGTCTGCGCATCAGCTTGATAATGCGCATGGCTTTACAGAACCGCAAGCACCTAAAGTGCATGAGGTTGGCGTTCCTGAAAGTATTACAGTAGCTGAACTGGCTAAGAAAATGTCGGTGAAAGCAGCTGAAGTGATCAAGGTTATGTTTAAAATGGGCGCTATGGCGACTATTAACCAAATTATTGATCAAGATACTGCTGTACTGGTTGTTGAAGAGATGGGTCATATTGCTAAACCGATGGCGGAAAATGCCATTGAAGAAGCATTGATGGAAAGTATTCAGCAATCTCAGGGTGAGTTGCATGGCCGCGCACCAATCGTGACAGTGATGGGTCACGTTGACCATGGTAAAACTTCCTTGCTTGACTCTATTCGCCGTACGCGCGTAGCCGCGGGTGAATCAGGTGGTATTACCCAGCATATCGGTGCCTACCATGTAGAAACCGATAATGGCATGATCACTTTCCTTGATACACCAGGACACGCTGCTTTTACAGCTATGCGTGCACGTGGTGCCAAGTTGACAGATATTGTGATTCTCGTTGTGGCAGCCGATGACGGTGTAATGCCGCAGACCGAAGAAGCAGTACAGCATGCGAAAGCGGCAGGCGTACCTTTGGTTATTGCTGTTAACAAAATGGATAAAGAAGACGCAGATCCCGATCGTGTTAAAAACGAACTGGCACAGCGTGATGTTATTCCTGAAGACTGGGGTGGTGATGTTCAGTTTATCCATGTGTCAGCTAAAACCGGTGAAGGCATTGATGCACTTTTAGAAGCGGTCTTGCTGCAAGCTGAAGTACTGGAACTGAAAGCTGTTAATAATGCGCCGGGTCAGGGCGTGGTTGTTGAGTCGCGTCTGGATAAAGGCCGCGGTTCAGTTGCAACCTTGCTGGTACAGAACGGTACATTGAAAAAAGGCGATATAGTGCTTGCTGGTTTGCACTATGGTCGTATCAGGGCAATGTTGGATGAGAATGGCAAGCCTGTTGAAGAGGCTGGTCCAGCTATTCCAGTCGAAATTCAAGGGCTCGATGGTACGCCTGCGGCAGGTGATGAATTCACGGTTGTATCTAACGAGAAGAAAGCACGAGAAGTCGCTTTATTCCGTCAGGGCAAATACCGTGATATCAAGTTGGCTCGTCAGCATGCCTCTAAGCTTGAAAACCTCTTTGCAGATATGGAAGCAGGTAATGTTAAGAACTTGAATATTGTTCTTAAAGCGGATGTAAGAGGCTCTTTGGAGGCGCTTACTACGGCACTTGAAGACCTCTCTACTGATGAAGTTAAAGTGGTTATCGTCTCCAGTGGTGTTGGTGGTATCTCTGAAACGGAAGCAAACCTTGCGTTAGCGTCGTCTGCGCTGGTTGTTGGCTTTAATGTCCGTGCTGATGCGCAGGCAAAAGCAATTATTGCTCGTGAAGGCATACAGCTTCGTTACTATAGCGTTATCTATAATATTATCGATGACGTGAAACTTGCGATGACAGGTTTGTTGTCGCCAGAGTTCCGTGAAGAGATCGTCGGTATTGCAGAAGTGCGTGATGTCTTCCGTTCGCCGAAGCTGGGTCTTGTAGCCGGTTGTATGGTGACAGAAGGTACGGTATTCCGTAATAAGAATATTCGTGTATTGCGTGATAACGTTGTTATCTACGAAGGTGAGCTTGAATCACTGCGTCGCTTTAAAGATGTGGTGAGTGAAGTACGCCAGGGCATGGAATGTGGTATCGGTGTTAAAAACTATAATGACGTGAAAGTCGGCGACCAGATCGAAGTATTCTCGGTTGTTGAAGTTCAACGTACATTGTAACGGAGTAGTATGGCACGCGAATTTAGTCGTACTCAAAGAATCGCTGACCAGATGCAACGAGATCTGGCTCAGCTGATTCAATTTGAGATCAAAGATCCCCGTATGGGAATGGTGACTATCAGTCATGTTAAGGTTGCTAAAGACCTTGGCTTTGCTGATGTTTATATCACCGTTTTCCCGATAGGGGAGCAGACTCAGGAGGACGCTATTAAGTGTTCTCTTGAGGTATTACGTAATGCTGCTGGTTTCTTAAGGCATGAGCTATCACACAAAATATTATTACGTGCGATGCCTCAGCTGCGTTTTCACTTTGATAAAAGTGTTGAGCGAGGTCGACACCTGCATAGTCTGATCGAGAAGGCTTCTCGCGAACTGCGCGAAAAGAATAGCTCGGAAGAGGACTAGGCTGTGGGTCGGCGACATAAAGGCCGTCCAGTGGACGGCATTTTTCTGCTTGATAAACCTCAGGGCGTAAGCTCTAACTATGTGCTGCAAGGGGTGAAGCGCATCTATGGTGCGGCTAAAGCCGGACACACCGGGGCGCTTGATCCATTAGCGACAGGTATGTTGCCGCTGACATTTGGCGAAGCAACTAAGTTCTCGCAATTTCTTCTCAATGCAGATAAACGCTACCAAACCACTGCAAAACTGGGAATTCGAACCGATAGTAGTGATGCCGACGGCACGGTTATAGCGACTGCGGATATCGGAAATCACGTTACGCGTGAGCTTATTCAATCTTTGCTGGAAGAACACTTTACTGGCGAAATTGAGCAGGTTCCTTCGATGTTTTCTGCCTTGAAACATAATGGACAGCCACTATATAAGCTAGCCAGACAAGGTGTGACTGTCGAAGTTAAACCAAGAAAAGTGACGATTTTAAATATCGAAATTCTTGGCTTTCGTGATGATGAAATTGATCTGGATATCCGCTGCACTAAAGGTACTTATATCCGTTCGATTGTAGAAGATCTGGGCCTGCTTTTGGGTTGCGGAGCACATGTAAAGGTACTGCGTCGGTTAGACTCAGGGCCTTATAAGGCGGCTAATATGATTACGTTGGAGCAATTACAGAAGATAGCGGCTCCGATTGAGGCGGATGAGTCACCGCAAAGCATACAAAAGCGCTTGGATGCGTTATTATTAGCGCCGTGGTCAGCAATTGAAGGCACACCTGTCATTGAACTGGAAGCAGAGCAGTGTGCACGGGTACGAAACGGCATTGTGATTGATCTTAATATGCCTGCTCAAGCCTTGGTTCGAATACAAGCCAAAGATAGCGGAGATTTTCTCGGTATCGGCGAAATAACTTTGGATGGCCGGTTAGTTTCAAGACGTTTAATGTCGACAAACGAGCAGGCTTCCTGAGATCACTGCAGCTAGTATATGCCTGCAGTGTATGGCGATGAACTGATAATATGCTCGGTTCACCGCGTCCTATAATCCGACAGCAAAAGCTGTCCGCATATTAGACTGGAGTTAGATAGATGTTAACAGCTGAACAGAAAGCGCAGATCGTAGCAGATTACGGACGTAGCGAAGGTGATACAGGTTCTTCAGAAGTACAGATTGCTTTGCTAACCGCAAACATCGAAACTCTGCAAGGGCATTTCAAGGCGCATAAACATGACCACCATTCACGTCGTGGTCTGATTCGCATGGTAAACCAGCGTCGTAAATTGCTGGATTACTTGAAGAAAAGCGATGCGGATCGTTACCTGACAGTGATCGGCCGTTTAGGTCTTCGTCGCTAAGTCAGTGTTTTCCAAGGGTCATACTTTGTATGGCCCTTGTTTTATTTGGCCTGATTCATAGAGAAAGTTTTCAACCAGCCTGTACTCATTTGTATTCAGTCGGTCGATAAGACAGAGTACAAATGAGTACTGGCACTTAAGATGGTGTGAAAATCGATGTCTCTCGAACAGGCATTTTTTTATTTAACGAGAGGAAGTATTAGTGCAAGCGATTACAAAAACTTTTGAGTTTGGTGGCCAGCAGGTCACATTAGAAACAGGCCGTGTTGCCCGTCAGGCAACCGGTGCAGTTTTGGTTACTATGGGCGAAGTACAGGTCTTGTGTACGGTTGTCGGTGCTACAGAAGCGCGTGGTGGACAAGACTTCTTCCCGCTGTCTGTGCATTACATCGAAAAAACCTATGCGGTTGGTAAAATTCCTGGTGGTTTCTTCAAGCGTGAAGCGCGCCCATCAGAAAAAGAAACACTGACGTCTCGTTTGATCGACCGTCCTATTCGTCCATTGTTTCCTAAAGGCTTCATGAATGAAGTGCAGGTTATCTGTACGGTTATGTCTGCTGATAAATTTAACGATCCAGATATTGCTGCAATGATTGGTACATCGGCTGCGCTGTCTATCTCCGGTATTCCTTTTGTGGGACCGATTGGTGGTGCTCGCGTAGGCTTTACCGAAGAAGCTGGTTATATCTTGAACCCAACATATGAACAGCTAGCTGTTTCTGAGTTGGACATGGTGGTTGCCGGAACTTCTGATGCTGTATTGATGGTTGAGTCAGAAGCGAAAGAACTAACTGAAGATGAGATGCTGGGCGCAGTCCTGTTTGCTCATACTGAAATGCAGGTTGTGATTAATGCAATCAGTGAATTGAAAGCAGAAGCGGGCAAGCCGACGTGGGATTGGCAGCCAGCTGCTAAGAACGAAACACTGATCGCACAAGTTAATGCATTGGTTGGTCAGGGTATTGCTGATGCCTATCAGGTCGCTGATAAGATGCAGCGTCAGGGCGCGCTCAATGATCTGCGTAATAAGGCAGTTGCTGAGTTGGCAGGTACTGAAGAAGGTCAGCCTTCAGACAAAGAAGTATCCGGTGTTGTCAGCTCTGTTGAAAAAACGATTGTACGTCAGCGTATCGTTGATGGTGCTCCACGTATTGATGGTCGTGACACGAAAACAGTACGTCCTATTAATGTAGAAATTGACATTCTTAAAGGTACTCACGGGTCATCGCTGTTCACACGTGGTGAAACACAATCGATCGTTACATGTACTTTGGGTACATCGCGTGATCAGCAGTTTATTGATGCACTGGAAGGCGAACGTAAAGACCCGTTCATGCTGCATTATAACTTCCCTCCTTACTCAGTAGGTGAGGCTGGCCGTATCGGTTCTACTGGTCGTCGTGAGATTGGTCACGGTCGCTTGGCGCGTCGTGGTGTAGCTGCAATGCTGCCATCACAAGAAGAGTTCCCGTATACCATTCGTGTCGTTTCAGAAATCACTGAATCTAACGGTTCAAGCTCTATGGCGTCTGTTTGTGGTGCGTCTCTGGCGATGATGGATGCCGGTGTTCCTTTGAAAGCGCCGGTTGCGGGTATAGCGATGGGTCTGGTTAAGGAAGGCGATAAATTTGCCGTCCTGACGGATATTTTGGGTGATGAAGATCATCTGGGTGATATGGACTTTAAAGTAGCAGGTACTGAGCAAGGTATCACTGCGCTACAGATGGATATCAAAATTACAGGCATTACTGAAGAGATTATGGAAACGGCACTGGAGCAAGCGCTTCATGCACGTACGCATATCTTGAAAGAGATGGCTAAAGTGATTGGTTATGCTCGTCCGGAATTGCCAGACAATGCTCCTGCAATGACTCAGTTGAAAATCAATCCAGAAAAAATCCGTGATGTGATCGGTAAAGGCGGCGCGACTATTCGTGCTCTGACCGAAGAAACAGGCGCGATGATTGATATTGAAGATGACGGTACTGTGCGTATCTACGCAGCAGATAAAGCAGCAGCAAAAGCAGCGACAGACAAAGTGCTCGAAATTACTGCTGAAGCTGAAGTGGGCAAAATATACGAAGGTAAGGTCGTTCGTTTAGAAGAGTTCGGCGCCTTTGTTAACATCTTGCCAGGTAAAGATGGTTTGGTACACATTTCTCAGATCGATAACAAGCGTGTTGAGAAAGTAACGGATTACGTGAAAATGGATGACATCATAAAAGTTAAGGTGTTGGAAGTTGATATGCGTGGTCGTATTAAACTCTCTATGAAAGATCTGGTTCAGGATGAGTCTGTAGAAGGCTAATCAATACTGAGCTAGTAAGAAAAACCCTCTTCGCGAGGGTTTTTTTATGCCTGTTACAATCTTGAATCTACCTCGAATGAGTTATTTATGGAAAACCAATTAACATGTATAATTATTACATATTAAAGAATTGAGAGCTTATATATGGCTATTATGATGTTTGAAAAATATCCGGCATCACGTTGGGAAACATTACTGAGTAATGGTTTCCGGTTGCTCTTTCTCTGCGTAGGAGCAGCAGGCGTTCTGTTAATGGGGTTGTGGTTAGCGATTCTTAAAGGAGCTTGGTACGGCGGCTCTATTGCGGTACCGCTGGCACAATGGCATGCCCATGAGATGTTGTTCGGGCTTGTAGGTGCAGCTATCGGTGGGTTCTTGTTAGCCGCTGTTTCTAAATGGACTAACCGCTTGCCTGTGAGCGGAACGCCGCTTGCCATATTAGTGCTTTGCTGGGTGTTGGGACGAATCGCTATGGCCGGTTCTGCCGAGTTACCTTACGCTATCGTTGCTGCCGTGGACCTGCTGTATGGTGTATTGCTGGTGTTTATTATTGGGCGTGAAATTGTGTCTGGGGGTAATAAACGCAACTATAAAATCGTAGTCATGCTGGGTTTGTTCAGCGCTTTTAATCTCATATTCCATCTCGGACAGCGCTATGGTCTGGAATATAGCGAGATGGCATTGCGCGGTGTCATGATGCAAATTAGTGTGATGATTGCATTGATTGGTGGGCGAATTACTCCCTCATTCACGCGTAATTATTTGATGCAAAAGAAAGAAGCGGACGCAGACAAACCGCTGCCAATGCTCTTTAATCGCTTTGATATGTTTGTCAGTGTGGCTCTGATCGTGGCGGCAATCAGTTGGATTTTGGTTCCCGTTAATCCGATAACAGGGGGATTATTGTGTTTGGCAGGTATTGCCCAATGGGCTCGTATCAGTCGCTGGCAGGGACAACGAATTTTAAGTGAGCCACTGTTATGGATATTGCATCTTGGGTTTGTCTGGCTGGGTGCAGGGCTTATATTGCTTGGACTATCGGCATTCTCATTGATTAATGTATCTGCCGGCTTACATGCGATTGGTGTTGGAGCAATGGCAGGCATGATTCTTGGCGTTGCTTCCCGTGCTGCGCTGGGGCATACCCAACGCGCCTTGGTTGCAGGCAAAATAATGACTACAGTGTTTGTCCTGATTAGTATAACGGCTCTGCTCAGAACAGCCGCCGCCTTGGTTGATGGCGTCGCTTATGATCACTTCATTATAAGCGCAGGGGGGCTTTGGCTGGTTGCGTTTGTTTTGTTTTGTATTCGCTATGTGCCGATTTTGATCTCACCAGCGCCGAGCTGGAAAAATCCGGGTTAAGCCTTCCGCTTCACTGACAAAGGTCTCAGCACAGATAAATAGCGTGGGAAAGTCACGAAAGAGGCTGCGAGAGCTGTACAAGCTTGAAGTGATCGCTTATGACGGGTGTTTCACAGAGCGCAAAGTAACGACTGGCTTTACGTTCCAGAGGAATATGAAGATTCACTACAAAAATAGCGGTCCCCTGCTTCGTTACATGTGTAGCCGCACTTGCCAGAAAGCGGTCTGTCAGATCGTTTTCAATCCCAAAACCTGAATGAAAGGGTGGATTACAGATAACCAGCGGAAAGCGTGAATTGATATTATCAGCGCAATTATCCGCTATCGCTTTTCCGTCTAGTTTGTAGTGATCAAAATTAGCCTGACAGGCCATAACGGCCGCGGCATTATTATCTGTTGCGGTTAGGCTGATGCCAAGAAGTTGGGCGGTATGGAGGCTAAGATAGCCATAGCCGCAGCCGATATCTAAAGCAGAATCAATATCTTTGTTTTCAGCTACGAGGGCTTCTAAGTGCTGAATCAGGAGTTCGCTTCCCTTATCAATTTTGTCCCACCCGAAGATGCCGGGCTTGCTCCAAAACTTGAAGTGCAAATCGCTGGGGGCCTGCCTTAAGGTGCGATAGGCCTTATCATCCAGTGGTGAGTGAGCAGAGGTGTCAAATGTGATTTTACCTGCCCATGTTTGCTTATCTGCCTTCCAGGTTTCTGTTGGAGTCGATGTGAGCGAGCCCGCGCGTTCAATAAAGCCTTTGATACCTTCTTGTTTCAGGCCGCTGATATACAGCGAACCTCCATCACAGAGTAGATGTTGCGCCTGATTGATAATGTAATGGGCTTGCGCTTTTTCTTTGGGAATGCGCAAAAAAATGGCTTGGTAGTGATGCTTGGGTAACTCCTCAAGCAAATAATCATTAAAACTGCAGTCCCAGCCTTGGCTCCGAAGACTTTGAGCAATATCCAGACGATTAGATATAGCGCTGATGTGTGGGATAGCGGTTGGAATGATGTGGCGAGAGATATTCTCGTCCACTATCCAGAGCGCCGCTGCATCCACCTGCTTGAACTCAGAGTAAAGCAGGTCAAAGGCTTTATCTGCACTCATTGGTTTAAGTTGATCTCGTCTTCAGTCAGCTCTCGATACTCACCCGGCGCCAGAGATTCATCCAAGGCAATATGGCCGATACGGTCCCTATGTAACTTAATAACTTTATTGCCTACGGCAGCAAACATGCGCTTTACCTGATGGTAACGGCCTTCGGTTAGTGTCAGAAAGGCTTCATCAACACCCAGAATTTCAAGCTCAGCCGGTTGGGTTGGGTGTTTTTCATTCAGAAGTTGTACGCCTTGAGCAAACTTTTCTACGGTTGACTCAGGGATTGGATCCGCCGTTTCTAGTAAATAGCGTTTGCCTTGCTTGTGTTTAGGCGAAGTAATCTTGTGTGACCACTGGCCGTCATCAGTGATCAAGAGTAAACCTGTGGTATCAAGATCAAGCCGCCCGGCCAGATGCAGGTCGTTTGGCCGTGGCTCATCGATCAGCAGGCCCATTACGGTGGCGTTGTTCGGATCGTCTGACGAGCAGACATAACCATAGGGCTTGTTCATCATGAAATAGCGCGGACGTGGTGCATCAATGCTCATTTCCTGAAAGGTGACCAGATCATCTTCAGAAACGTGCAACGATGAGTCACGGGTGGTAATACCATTAACCGTGGCCAAATCTTTATGTATCAGGCGTTTAATATCTTTTCTAGAGAGGCCGGTAGCTTGGGACAAATACTTATCAAGGCGCATGGGAGGTAAACTTTCCTGAATACAAAAAGTTATTATAACGCGCTCAGACCTGTCTCAGAACCAAATTTATAACTTCACTTGAAAAAGCGGGAACAGATGACGATTTACATTCATCTGGAAACTGCCTTGCGGTAGAATATGAGGCTTCAAACGAAGGTGTATTACTGTGAAGCTTTTTGTAAATAATCTGACAAATGTAGACTTTTCCTATTTGCACTCATCCCGGGGCTTGATGGGTGAGTCCTGGTTGCTCCAGCTTGAGCTGGATGGTGCCCTTAATGAACAAGGAATGGTTTGCGATTTCGGTATTGTGAAAAAGCTGACACGTGAGTGGATGGATAAAACAATTGATCATGCACTGTTAGTGCCTACTCAAATGAATAATCTAAAGGTAGAACAAGCGGTTGGTCAAACCCGTGTTGATTGGGTATATCCGGATGGGCAGACGTTTAGCTGCATTTCTCCCAGTAAAGCGATAGCCTTGATCGATGTTGACGAGATTACGCCTGAGTCGATGGCTGAGTGGTGTCGAACACAGCTTCTGGAACTGTTTCCGCAGGAAGTAAAGGGGGTCAATTTGCGTTTTGTTCCTGAGCAGATTGATGGGGATTTTTATCACTACAGTCATGGCTTGCAGCAACATGATGGTAATTGCCAGCGTATAGCTCATGGGCATCGCTCCCGCATCGAAATCTTTATTAATGATGAGAGAGATGCAAAATTAGAGCATGAATGGGCTACTCGTTGGAGTGATATCTATATAGGTACATCTGCTCATCGTAAAGAGAGCGATGAGGGAATGAATACCTACGAATATCGTGCACCTCAGGGAGAGTTCTCACTGACACTGCCCGCTCAATACTGCTATGACATTGATACTGAAAGTACCGTAGAGCAGATAGCCCGTCATTTAGCGGCGAGAGTTAAACAGATGAAGCCGTTGGATGATGTGATGGTGCGGGCTTATGAGGGCGTGGGTAAAGGCGCTGTTTCTAAAACCTGATTTAGCTATTAGTTAAATAAAAAAACCGCAGACTAAAAAGCTGCGGTTTTTTTATACCCTAAGCTATCGATTAATCGCGTTCGATAGCCAGTGCAGTACCCATACCGCCACCGATACAAAGAGTAGCCAGACCTTTCTTCGCATCACGTTTGATCATCTCATGAACTAATGAGACGAAAATACGGCAACCGGAAGCACCGATCGGATGTCCTAGTGCAATCGCACCACCGTTAACGTTGACGATATTGGTATCCCAACCTAGATCACGGTTAACAGACATCGCTTGGGCGGCGAAGGCCTCATTGGCTTCAACCAACTCCAGATCAGCGATTGACCAGCCAGCTTTTTCCAATGCTTTCTGGGTAGCGCAGATAGGACCTGTACCCATGATTGCAGGATCAACACCCGCTGATGCGTAAGCTTTAATACGTGCTAAAACAGGCAAGCCAAGTTCGGCTGCTTTTTCTGCAGAACACAACATGACGGCTGCCGCACCATCGTTAATCGTAGAGCTGTTTCCTGCCGTGACTGTGCCATCCTTTTTAAAGGCAGGACGCAGCGTTGCTAATGCTTCTGGCGTGCAACCAAAACGTGGCTGCTCATCAGTATCAAAGACGACTGGGTCACCCTTGCGCTGTGGAATCAGAACAGGAAAAATCTCACCTTTGAAGCGCCCGGAGGTCACTGCTGCTTCAGCTTTGTTCTGTGATGCACTGGCAAATGCATCTTGCTCTTCACGAGTAAAACCGTATTTTTCAACGATGTTTTCAGTGGTAATACCCATGTGGTAGTTGTTGAACGCATCCCATAGACCATCATTGATCATGGTATCGACCATTTTCCAGTCGCCCATACGCGCGCCATTGCGTGAGTTTGGCAGGACATGAGGAGATTGGCTCATGTTTTCTTGTCCGCCAGCAATGATGACGTCAGCATCGCCACAGCGAATCGCTTGAGCAGCCATTTGAATAGCTTTTAGGCCTGAACCGCACACCTTGTTGATAGTGAGTGCAGATACTTCCTGAGGAATTCCGGCGTTGATCAGAGATTGACGTGCTGGGTTTTGTCCACAGCCTGCTGCCAAGACTTGGCCAAGAATGACTTCGTCGATCTGTGCAGGGTCAATTTTAGTCTGTTCTACCAGTCCTTTTAGTACTGTAGCGCCTAAATCAGATGCTTTTACGCCAGCTAAAGAACCATTAAATGCGCCAACCGCAGTACGGCCAGCTGCAACAATAACGACTTCACGCATGATTGTGCCTCTTATCAATAAACTCTATCTGGTCTCTTTTATATTAAAGAGATCCGAATGTTGCAAGTGCCAATGAAAAGCCCTGCAGGAGTCAGCTTAGTAGTTGAATTTTCCGCAGTGCGGAAATGTCAGTGTGAGCAACCCAGAAGGCTATTGCAAGCACCTTCCGCAATAAACATTGAAAAAGGTGCCGACAATTAGTCGAATTGAAATGATGCGTTTAACTGTTTAACTGTTTAACTGTTTAAAGGTTAACTACTCAGAGGTTAATAACCTGATTATCCAGAAGACGAGCTGAGCCCATATAAGCGGCGGCAAGAATGACTAGGTTGGTATCGCCTTTAGAGGCGGCCAGTAGATCATTTTGGCGTGCAATGACGAAGTAATCACGCCTGAAGCCAGCCGCTTCAAGTTGATTTTGTGCCGCTTCAGCGAGTGCGTCAAAGTCGCTATTGCCTTGCTCGATAGCCTGCGCCGTAACCTTGAGGGTTTTATTGAGGGCAGTGGCGGCGCTGAGTTCTTCTTCAGAGAGATAGCCATTACGCGAGCTCAGTGCCAGGCCGTGCTCGTTACGGACGATTGGTGAACCTTGAATGGTGATGGGCAGGCTCAAGTCTTTTGTCATTTTGCGAATGACGAAGAGCTGCTGGTAATCCTTAGCACCAAAAATAGCGAGATCGGGTTGCACCATGCCGAATAGTTTACAGACGATTGTTGCAACACCCTGAAAGTGACCGGGACGGCTCGCTCCGCAATACAGGTTAGAGACATCGGGTACCTCAACCATGGTCTGTTTTTCGCGTCCATCAGGATAAACCTCTTCTTCTGATGGCACGAATAAATAGTGGCAGCCAACGGCTTCTAGTTTTTCCTGGTCAGCTTGAAGTGTACGTGGATATTTGTCGAGGTCTTCGCCAGCGGAAAACTGCAGCGGATTAACAAAGATAGTAGAGACAATAATATCGGCGTTTTCTTTTGCCTGCTGCACAAGAGCAATGTGCCCTGCGTGCAGGTTGCCCATGGTCGGGACTAAGCCGATTTTATTACCGTGCGCACGTTCCTTCGCCAAAAGTTGGCGGAGCTCGTTGAGTGTGTGAATTGTTTTCATAAATTATTCGAAACTGTGGTCTGGCCCCGGGAAGCTGCCTTGCTTCACTGCGGCTACATAATTTTGGATTGCTGACGGGATATCAGTAGCATCTTCCATGAAATTTTTAACAAACTTAGGGCTTCTGCCGGGAGTGATGCCGAGCATGTCATGTAATACTAGTACCTGGGCATCGGTGGCGACGCCTGCGCCTATACCGATAACGGGGATATCAACTGCTTGTGTGATCTCTTCAGCCAGTATAGATGGAACGCACTCAAGCAATAAAATACTGGCTCCGGCCTCTTCAAGCCTTACCGCATCTTCAATCATCTGTTTTGCACTGTCGCGATCGCGGCCCTGGACTTTATATCCGCCGAGCTTGTTGACCGCCTGAGGTGTAAGCCCCATATGAACACAGGTGGGGATACCGCGCTCTGAGAGCAATGAAACGCTTTCTGCTAACCAGGCGTTACCCTCGATTTTTATGATGTGTGCTCCGGCCTGCATAAGCAAAGCTGCATTATTCATCGTTTGCTCAGGTGTTGCGTAACTCATAAATGGCATATCAGCCATAATCATGGCGCCTTGGTTGCCTTTAGCAACGCTGGCTGTGTGGTAGATCATGTCATCCATGGTGACAGGCAGAGTGCTGTCCTGTCCTTGTAGAACCATTCCAAGAGAATCGCCTACCAGAATCACTTCTACCCCAGCTTCGCTGACAACATGTGCAAAGCATGCGTCGTATGCGGTCAGGACGGTGAACTTTTCACCTGCCTTCTTGCAGGCGGATAATGTATGTAATGTGACTGTGTTCATAGGCAGCTCGATTGATTAATAGGGATGCACTGTTTTCGAGCGTGATTATACAGAGATCTTTTCCAATGTGCCCAGCGGGCATGCTACTAATAGATCATTTATTGATCTGCCATCAGGAAAAATTAGATCAGGAGAGATCTCAAATAGCGGCCAGAGTACAAAATTTCGTTCGTTAGCGAAAGGGTGGGGCACGGTGAGTCGGGGGGATTGAATGGTTTGGTTGCCAAATAAAATGATATCCAGGTCCAGTGTTCTTGGTCCCCAGTGTGTATGGCGTACGCGTCGGTGCCGTTGTTCCAGTGACTGCAGCTGATCAAGTAACGCTTCAGGTTGAAGGCTCGTTTCAAGTAATGCTACGGCATTAACGTAGTCAGGCTGATCGGCAGGGCCGACAGGGTCGGAACGATATAAACTGGAGCTGGATAGCAGAGACGTATCTGCTATCTGCCGAAGTTCTTGTAGTGCGATAGTGACTTGTTGGCGAGGGTTTTCCAGATTGCTGCCCAAGCCAACATAGCAGCGGTTAAGCGTTACGCGGGTCATTTTTAGCTCTTCTGCGACGACGAGGCTTGCGAGAAGGTTGTCCGTCAGATGCTAAATCAGACACCATTTGCTCTCTTTCTTGGATTGGTGCTGACTGATATTGAGTCCACCACAGGCCTAAATCATGGAGCGATTCGCCGCTTTGTTCTCTTAATAGCAGTAGATCATATGCCGCGCGAAAGCGAGGGTGCTCTAATAATTGCTCTGCACGATTGCCAAAACGTTTTGGTAGACGCAGCTGAAGTTCCCAAATCTCTCGAATGGGTGTTGAGAAGCGGCGTGGAATGGCGGTGCGTTTAACTTGCTGGGCAATGATCTCGTTTGCCGCGGTATGTAAAGCCACTAATTGAGGTGTTTTACTATTTTGCTTGAGAATTTCCTGCATGCGCGTTTGCAGCGGATGCCAGAGCAGGGTCGCAAATAAGAACGCAGGTGTTACACTTTTGCGTTGATTGATGCGTCTGTCAGTGTTTTTCAAGCCTTGCAATATCAAGGCTTCAGCTAAGCCATCATCTTGTTTTTTGATAGCTTTGGTCGCTGATGGCAGTAGCTGCTCAAGCAAGTGATACTCTTTGAGTAACTGGTATGCTGTGGCAGCGTGGCCGGACTGAAATAGTTTTAATGTTTCATCAAACAGACGTGCTGGAGCAATGCCCTGTAGCAGGTGGGCTTGTTGTTTAATGGGCGCGGCTGTTTCCTGCTCGATTTCAAAGTCGAGTTTGGCGGCAAAACGAATGGCGCGCAGCATACGAACCGGGTCTTCTTTATAACGGCTATCAGGATCGCCAATCATGCGGATAACCTTCTTCTGTATGTCCTCATAACCATTTGTGAAATCGTAAATGCTGTGATCTTTGACGCAATAATAGAGAGCATTAATAGTAAAGTCGCGACGTAGCGCATCTTCTTCTATGGTGCCGTAAACATTATCGCGCAAAATAAGCCCGGACTCCGCCTGTTTACCTTTGACGTCGTCACTATTGTCTTCAGAGTCATGTCCTGCTCTGAAAGTTGCGACTTCAATAATTTCCCGGCCAAAGCGAACATGAAGCAACTTAAAGCGGCGCCCTATCAGGCGTGAGCGTTGAAACAGCTCATGTGCTTCTTCAGGGTGTGCGTTGGTCGCAATATCGAAATCTTTTGGACGTTTTTTAATCAGGATGTCTCTGATGCAACCGCCAACCAGATAGCCTTCATAGCCAGCATCCAGAAGACGATAGACAACTTTGGCTGCATTATCATCTAAATGCTTGCGAGGGATTTGGTGTACCTGTTCCGGAATGATACGTGCAGTATTATCCTGATTGTTCAGAGCTTCAGTATCCTGAATATGGATCGGCTCTTTCATAGGAGAAGAGGTAGGTTTGCTACGGAACAGTCCGGTGACTTTCTGGATTAAACGGCTAGGCATGAGTTTTAAACTTTGCTCGTAAAGTATTTTGCGACACATCATAGCATTGTTATGGTGACACATTAAGCAATGAGGGAATAAACAGTAAAAGAGGAGATGGATAAGCTGACCGCAAGCTTCAAAAGTGACTTATTGGCTTGTTGTTATTGTTAGAGCGCTAAAGTTACGTTACGTATAACCTGGCGATCAGCTTTTAAACCTCATTTTTATTATTATTCGAGGTGGATACTTATCAACGCTTGGCCTATATTTATTTTTATTAGTGGTTGGCGTTTCAAAGCTTATTTTTTTTGTTTGAACACCCTATATAAAGCATTACGCGTGCCATATTTCGTAACCTTTTGTTTTGTATGAGTTTATTTTTATTTTGTGTTTTTTGTGATTCAAAATCCATTCTAAAAGTGTGGGCTTTGTTTCTTTAGGTAACACTTTTGTTCGGAGTGTTACCTTGAGTGTTACCCCGGTGTTACCCTTTAGGCCGTTTGGGTATCCCCAGTTTTTGTCTTCGCTCCCATAAGCATTTACGACTGACACCTAGTTTCCTTGCCAGGTCGGTTTCACTCATTTCATCTTGGTGTTCAATCACAAAGCGTTGGAAGTAATCATCCATAGAGAGTCCCGCTGGTGCTTGCTTCTTGGGAGTGTGACTGGTGGTCGCTTGGTGTGATGTTGTTTTTTCCGAGTATTCGGATTCCAACCGTTGCAGGCTCGGTCGCGCATCTGTATCAAGCCCCAATAGTTCAGGCGTGATTAGGTGGTTGTCAGCAAGAATAACTGCTCTTTCTATAGCGTTTTCCAGTTCCCGGACATTTCCCGGCCAGTTATATTGCAGCATCATCTGCTGTGCGCTATCGCTGAACAGCGCTTCTGAGCAGTTCATGCGGGCGCAGGCACTAATCAAAAAACGCTGGGCAAGCTCAATAATATCTTGTCCACGCTCACGCAGCGGAGGCATTTTTAGCTCCATCACATAGAGACGGTAATATAAGTCTTCACGGAACAGGCCTGTGCGAGCAAGCTCTTTGAGGTTGCGATGTGTAGCGGCAATGAGTCGGACATTGACTTTGATTGAGTGTATGGAGCCAACTTTGCGTATTTCACCTTCCTGGAGAAAACGAAGCAGGCGAGCTTGCGCTTCTAAAGGCAGTTCACCTATCTCATCGAGAAAAAGAGTGCCTTTATTTGCTGCTTCTATCAGGCCGCAGCGGCTGCTATCTGCACCAGTAAAAGAGCCTTTTTCATGGCCAAACAACTCAGACTCAATGAGTGATTCAGGAATAGCGGCGCAATTGACGGAGATCATGGGAGAGTGTGCACGAGAACTTTGTTCGTGAATGGAGCGTGCGATCAGCTCTTTACCTGTACCGGATTCGCCCAGTACCAGCACGGTGGCATCAGTGCGGGCTACTTTGGCAGTGCGAGAAAACAGTGAAAGCATCGTCTCGCAAGAACCTATGATTTCGGTATGTTGGGCATGCGGCTCAATGCTGATGTTGTGATGGTCTATGGGTTGTTTAGTAAGGATGGATGCGATGGTTGATAGCATTTCATCATGGTTAAAAGGTTTGGCGATATAGTCAACGGCACCCATTTTCATAGCGTCGACCGCTGACTTCATGCTGGCATAGCTGGTCATGATCAGTACGGGAACATTTTTGGCTAGCTTAATCAGGTCGGTTCCGGGGGCGCCGGGTAAACGAAGATCACTTATGATCAGATCATAATCGTTTAAGTTGAAACGTGATGTTGTTTCATCGACGGATGCTGCATCATCAATGTTGTAGTTGTTTTTTTCCAATAAACGACGAAGCGCTGCACGGATGATGGACTCATCCTCTACGATCAGAATACGGCTCATTGCTCTCTACCTACTCTCCAATGCGAGACCCTTAGAAAGATCATCTTTCAGTTCAGGTCTGGAGCCCGGTAAGGTGATTATCACCTGCGTGCCTTTCTTCTGCTTGTTATTGGCGGGGCTAATTATTTTAATACTACCATAATGTTCAGTCAGTATGTTGTAAACCAAAGGGAGTCCTAATCCAGTGCCTTTTCCTGGTTCTTTGGTGGTGAAAAATGGCTCGAACAGCTTGTCCTGAATCTCTTTTTCAATGCCGCTTCCTTCATCTGTAATGCTTAAAAATATGCGCTGATCCGCCTGTGTGCATTGGATCTGAATTATCCCCTCGGGTGAAGAAGCATCGCAAGCATTGTTTAGAATATTCACCAGTACTTGGAGTAATAGTTGGGGGTCGCCATCTACCTGCAGGTTATCATCAAGTTCGCAAATAAAGCGTTGTTGTCTGGCGTGCATATCCAGCGACACAAGCTGTATGGCTTCTTCAATACAGAGGTTAAAATTGATGGTTTCAAATTGAATATCACTGAAGGTTTTGCCGGTATGCGCAAAGCGTACCAGTGATTGCACAATACGATTAATCCTGCGTGTTTGCTCCAGAATCTGATCACCGGCTTGTAACACTTCCGGTTGGTCTGTTTCCAAAGAGAGGTTTTGTGCAAGACAGGCAATGCCGGTAATCGGGTTGCCAATTTCATGGGCTACACCGGCGGCAAAGCGACCGATGGAAGCGAGACGCTCACTGTGTATCAGGTTGTCTGTTAGCTGGTGATGCTCTGTTTCATCCTCAACCAGAATAACCATTGCGCTATCGGGATTATCGGACAGCTGGCTTTTGTGCAATGTCAGCCAATAGCTATCGGTTCCTAATGTGATGTGGGTATCTATCAGGTGGTTATCATTTTGTTCCATGAAATTGGGTAGCAGCGTGCACCAAGGCTCAGGTAACTGAGATAAAGAGAGGTCTGCTACATCGTGGGCGCTGAGCTGGGTGAGCTTGGCAATTTCATTGTTCCAGAACAGAATGTGCTGTGTTGGTGCGACAGTGCATGCACCAATCGGCAGCTTTTCTAGTGTTCTTCTATGGTAGCGGCGCAGCTCATCCAGCTCGGCTGCCAGCCCGCTTAGCTTGGCTTGGTAAGTTTCAAGGTGAGTTTCCAAAAGATATATATCGCGTGTCTGGAAAGCTTTTTCGCCTTGTTGTTTTGCCAGGGGTTCAAGCAGGGTAGCTGCTTCAACGGGGCCAATCAGCGCGGATAGGTTTTGTTCCAAGGCATTTCGTAAACGTAAAAGCTCCAGTGGCCCCATCTGCTCTTTATCGAGGTTTAACTGATTGATGGCATGTTGTAGCTCACGGCGAGCGGCCGCTTCCCCTAGTTTAGGCGTAAGAAGACGAATAATGTCGGTGGTTTCAAAAGAGGGTCGCTGAATATCGGAAGGGGAGTCAAGTGTGTTGATGAGGCAGGCCTCTCCCGCGCGGATCTCTTCAGGATAGGTACGCGTCAGGCGAGAAACGATGATGAAGGCCCCGATATTCAGCAGTAGGGATATGATGGCTGACGATTGCCAGTTCAGGCTTTCAATGCTGGCGTTTGTGAGTAGTGCGCCCTGTTGCAGAATGACGGGGTAAAAAGTGGTGATGATCCAGCTCGACATACCGATAATCAGTCCGCTGATAAAGCCGATACGATTAGCGCCTAGCCAGAAAAGAGTCGCGATAATTCCCGGTAAAAACTGCAGGAAGGCAACAAAGGCGCTCAGACCGAGAAGGTGTATCTGTTGATGAGCACCAAAAGCCATAAAAAAGAGATAGCTGCATAGCATAACGAGCGCGATGAGTATGCGTCGTAGCCAGAGGAGCCATGCATAGAACTTTACGTTTTCCGGCGTTTTAATGAGAGGCAATATCAGATGATTTTGTAGCATGGAGGCCAGAGAAATGGTCGCGACAATGAGAATTCCGCTGGCGGCAGTCAGGCCGCCGATAAACGCAGTGATAATTAGCCATTCAGAACCCAGTATCTGGCTTAGATATAACAGTAGAAAAGAGGATTCTTGATGTACTTCGAGTTTATAGCCTGCCAAGACAATAACAGGCACGCAGAGCGCCAGTAGTAGCAGATAAAAGGGTATTCCCCAGGATGCTTTGTAGAGGCTGTCTGCTGAGCGATTTTCGGTAAACGCCAGATGAAACATGTGTGGCATCACCAGGGTGGCAGTAAAAAATGCAAGTAGCAGCGTATGCCAGCTATCATCGTTATCGTTGCTCATCAGCGATGTGATAATTTCAGGGTTTTGCTCAAGCCAGAGCAAAGCGTTTGAGGGACCATCGAGCACTGTGAAAAGTACATAGAGTGCGATGCTGATGAGCACGGCTAACTTAATGAGAGAGCTGATCGCCATCGCCATAACTAAACCGCGGTTGCGTGCGCGCATTGAGGGATGGCGTGTACCAAAGAGAATCGCGAACAGGGCTATCAACGAGCAAAATGCCGCAGCAATCTGAGAAGAGTCAAAATCACTGTTGAGAATATGTAAAGTGTGGGTGACCGCCTGAATTTGTATCGAGAGTAAAGGCAAGGTCGCTAACAGTAGCAATAGTGTGGTAATGGTGCCGACTAACCCGCTGCGGAACCTGAAAGCAAACAGGTCGGCAAGAGAGCTTAGTTTGTAGCGGTTTGTAATATTAAAAATAGGAATGAGCAAGGTTGGGGCCATAATAAAAGCCGCGGTTGCACCTAAGTACGATGATAAAAATAACAAGCCGGAATGTGCCAGCATCCCGAAAGCACCATAAAAAGTCCAGATGCTTGCATAGGTGCCGAGCGATAACATATGAGTGATGGGGTGTTGGGATATGCGGCGTGGGATGAGTTCACGCTCGGTGGCGTATGCAATTCCAAACAGAAAGAGCAGGTACGCGGTAACAATCAGGAAGAGTTCGGTAACCGAAAAATTCATAAGGTAGCTTTTTACCTAATCACATGTGCTGGTGTGCAATGCGGTCAGCATATCTGGCAGCGTTGCTTTTCTCAATAGTCGTAGGTAAGGCGGTGGTGAGTAAGCTGGATCAGATACGATCTGGTCGGCTATGGTTAACAACCAAAAAATGATTGGGAGTGTGGTTAGGGTATTGTAATAAATTCAGGCAAAGCGGTAAGCCGTTTGCCTGAATCTAAAAGCTTAAGAGCCGATCTGTTTTTCTTTTATTTCAGCCAGTGTTTTACAATCAATACACTGGGTTGCAGTAGGTCTGGCTTCCAGACGGCGGATGCCAATATCGATACCGCAAGTGTCGCAGTAACCGTATTCGTCTTCTTCAATTCGTTCCATGGCTTCACTGATCTTTTTGATCAGCTTACGTTCACGGTCGCGCGTTCGCAGCTCAAGGCTGAACTCTTCTTCTTGGCTTGCTCTGTCGCTAGGATCAGCAAAATTAGAGGCCTCTTCTTGAAGGTGATGAATTGTACTATCAACTTCTTCCATTAGTTCCTGTTTCCAGGCCAGAAGAATGCCGCGAAAATGCTCTTTCTGAGCATCGTTCATATATTCCTCACCCTTTGCAGACTCGTAAGGTACAAAGTGTGTGAATTGTGTGTTGCTAGTGTTTGGCATGTGGCGCCTCACTTCTCCGAAATGACCGAGTTTAATAATAACCCGGCAACCCAATTACAGTTGATTCCATTACTTCCTGAGATCAGAAGGTTCGAGAAACTACCAGAAGAAAGCCCTTTAGGCTAGTGCTGATATGCAAAAAGTAAAAGGTGTTCTTTGGGTTTTCGCTATTAAGTACCTGCCTATTAGGGACAATAAGTATGTTTGAAGAAATATTCGATACAACTTATGTATAATGCGCACGTCAATAGAGAGGAGTTTGAGATGGAAGAACGCTGGTCGGGTCGTGCACGCGAAATTGAATCGTTTAAAGTAATGGATCTATTAAAGCGAGCTAAAGAGCTGGATGCTCAAGGCTGTGATGTGGTGCATATGGAAGCGGGTGAACCTGACTTCAGCACAGCGCCATTGATCAAAGACGCTGCCCATCGGGCCATTGATCAGGGGTTAACACAATACACGCCATCGGCAGGTATTCCTGAGTTAAGGCAAGCGATCTCCGGATTCTATAAGCAACGTTATGGTTTGGATGTTGGCGCTGAGCGTATCATTGTTACGTCGGGGGCTTCAGGTGCCTTGCTGATGGTTTTCGGACTGCTGGCTGATCCCGATACTACTTTTATGATGAGTGACCCCGGATATCCGTGTAACCGACAGTTTCTTCGTATGCTGGAAGCACGAGGTCAATTAGTGCCAACCTCCGCTGAGGAAAATTTCCAGTTAACGCCAGCGTTAATTCGTCAGGAATGGAAAGCTAATACCGCCGGTGTACTTCTGGCGTCGCCTGCTAACCCTACCGGTTCTGTTTTACATAAAAATGAGTTGGCGGCAGTTGCCGAAGCCGTCAGAGAAAAGAAAGGGGCGCTGGTCGTTGATGAGCTATACCATGGCCTGACCTATGGGTTTGATGCGCCATCGGTGCTTGAAGTCGATCCGGATGCGTTTGTTATCAACAGTTTCTCAAAATACTTCGGTATGACTGGGTGGCGGCTTGGCTGGATTGTTGCGCCACAAACGGCTGTTCCGGAAATAGAAAAGCTCGCTCAGAATTTATATATTTCACCGCCTACGATTTCGCAATATGCAGCGTTAGCTGCTTTTGAACCTGAAACTCTGGCTGTATTAGAAGAGCGGCGTCATCAGTTTGAACTGCGACGTAATCTGCTGGTGGATGGGTTAAGGAAACTGGGCTTTAAGATTCCTTTGATGCCGGAAGGTGCGTTTTACGTCTATGCGGATGCCTCTCACCTGACAGACAACACCTTTGAATATTGCTGGCGGTTGCTTGAAGAGCTACATGTCGCGGTTACACCGGGATTAGATTTTGGTTCGTATCGGGCTAATCAGTTTATTCGCTTTTCTTATACAACCGGACTCGATCGTATCGAGCTTGCGCTACAGCGCCTGGCGACAAAAATTTCTGTCTGATAGGCCGTTTATATCAGTCAGTGACTGAGGGCAGGGTTACCCAAACCTGTCCATCTTTTACTGAGCTTTGAATGCTTGTCAGCATCTCTCCGGGACAGGGGCCTGCAATGCATTCGCCGTCGGTTATACGAAAAAGGGCCCCATGAGTAGCGCACTGGATGAAATTTTTCTCCAGATCAAGAAACTGATCGGGTTGCCACTCAAGAGGAACACCCCGGTGAGGGCATAGATTTAGATAGATGTGTATATCCCCCTGCTTGTTCACCGCAAATAGAGAGACATCATCTAGTTGGAAGCCTTTTGAAGTATCTTCAGGTAAGGTGTCGAGTGTGCAAAGTGGTTGCATGTCGGGACTCCATCAGGGAAAGTGAATCAGATGCGTAGCATGATGAAGAGCATTCAACCATCACTGAGCATAAGTGGTTATAATTCGGGCATATGATACTGCCAGATGAAGTCGGAATACAGCGTGCTAATGAATCACACCGCCATACGTTTTTTGCTACTCGTACTTTTTTCGGTTGGCGTGCATGCTGCTTTTTTCTGGGTGGGGCAGAGCGCTGATGATCTAAAAGTAACGGGCTTATCAGGAGCGGCACCAAAGTCTATTGCTACATCTTTTCACACGATCAATGTCAATAAAGTATCAGATAACCCTGATGTTCTTGACACATTCACACCTGTAAATAAGTCTGAACCGCAACCGCAACCGCAACCGCAACCGCAACCGCAACCGCAACCGCAACCGCAACCGCAACCGCAACCGCAACCGCAACCGCAACCGCAACCGCAGGCTGTTTCTTCCGTATTGGATACGCCGTTAAATGATCAGCTTGGTGTTAGTCGCAGCAAAACGCAGACGATAGGCGAAGAAGAGACGATTACTCAGGTAGACTATCAAGCACTGGAATATCAGCAACCACCTATACCGCCGAAGTATCCACGTATAGCAAAGCGAAGAGGAGTGGAGGGGACGGTGATCTTAATGCTGATCATTAACCGGTTTGGCGCTGTTGAAAATGTATTAGTAGATCGCAGTTCAGGCTATTCGGTATTGGATAAGGCTGCTATCAAAGCAGCCACACAGTGGCACTTTAGGCCTGTTATGCAGGCTGGCAAAAGCAAGTTGGCGCAAGCGCGGGTTCCCGTTCGTTTTTCTCTGGTAGGGAACGGATAATGGATATCCAAAGAAAGAAAGCGAGCCTCTGGATAGCTGTATGGGTGTTATTGCCCGTGTTGGTTTTGCTATCGCTATTAAATGGCTCTGCCATGCTGTCGTTAAGTGATATCTGGGACGGCAGTGATTTATCACAACGGATTCTATATGAGCTGCGCTTGCCAAGAGTGTTATTGGTGATGTTATCGGGCGGCTTGTTGGCGATTTCGGGTGCAGTGGTGCAGGCGGTGTTTCGTAATCCATTGGCAGATCCCGGATTAATTGGCGTATCAGGCGGTGCTGCGTTGGCCGCGGTAGCTTGGCAAGTGGCTGCATCATCGGTGTTGGGTACTGGCGTATGGTGGGTGTCGGCAGGTATGCCGGTTGCCGCGTTTGCTGGCGGCATGCTGGTAACCTTTTTTGTGATCAGAATTGCCCGTAATACCTCTGGCATCTCGGCACTGACGTTATTGTTAACCGGTATTGCCATCAATGCGATTGCGGCGGCGGGAATTGCAGGTCTAAAATATCTGTCGGATAGCATGACACTTCGACAGGTCACTTTTTGGTTAATGGGAAATGTGCAGGGTGCTTCGTGGTGGGCTGTAGTGATGTTGCTGCTGATTAGCGCGATTTTTGTGCCGGTGTTGATTCGATATGCTGTGCGGCTTAATTTATTACTTCTTGGTGAGCAGCAGGCTTTTCTTCTGGGTGTGGATGTTGAGAAAACACAGCGGCGTCTGGTCTTAATGACGGCATTAATGGTGGGAGCAGTAGTTTCAATGGTGGGGCTGATTGGTTTTGTCGGGCTGGTGGTTCCTCATCTTGTACGACTAATCAACGGGCCGGATAATCGCTTTTTATTGCCCATGTCATTTCTTTTAGGGGCGATGTTACTGTTGCTGGCTGACTTGGTAGCGCGGATCATTGCTGCACCGGCTGAGTTACCAATCGGGTTGATTACGGCACTCATTGGCGGCCCTGTTTTTCTCTTTATGATTGCTTATCAGCAACGGGAGAAGGGTACATGTTGAAGGCTCAATCTATCTCTGTTAAGCGCAATGGAAAAGCGCTGCTGGATAATGTCAGTGTTGGAGTAGAAGCCGGTTGTTTACATGTTATTTTGGGGCCGAATGGCGCAGGTAAAACGACCGTGCTAAAAGCGCTGTCTGGCTTAGTGATCGCTGATTCAGGGAATGCTGTTCTGGATGGAAAGGATATTCAGCATTATTCAATAAGTGAGCGCTCACTTTCTCTTTCGGTTCTGTTACAAGAGCAATCTTTGGATTTTCCTTTTCCTGTTCAGGATGTTGTTGCGATGGGCTCATACCCTGTTGATGAGACTTTGCTGCAGCGAGAGGGTGTTGTTCAGGGTGCGATGGCAGCCTTGGAGATAGAGCATCTGGCCGAGCGGAATTATACTGCGTTATCGGGTGGTGAAAAGCAACGCACTCATGTAGCGCGTCTGCTGGTTCAAACTACTTCAGATACCCGCTATCTGCTTTTGGATGAGCCCTTGAAAGCCATAGATCTGAAGCATCAGGTTGCGTTGATGCAGCAGTTCAAAGCGATGGCTAATCAGGGAAAAGGGGTGTTGATGGTATTGCATGATCTGGCACTGGCCGCGCAATTTGCCGATACCATCACCTTGATGGATAAAGGCCAGATATTTCAAACCGGTTCCGTTGATGAGGTGATGCAGCCCGATATCTTATCTGCTGTTTTTCAAACGCCGGTCAATGCGGTTCAAGCGCTGGGCCACACTCTGTTTTTTGTGCACTCCACATAATCTTCAGGCAGTAGCTGAGAGGGCTGTAGAAATGACATTTCCACCGGACAACGCTAAGGCTCTACCAGTCCTTGAGCAATCAGTTGGCTTACCAGTACGTTGATAGCATCATCACTGTCTGTATCAACCAACAAAGTGTGCGTTAATTCCGCATCGCTTAGCCGTTGTTGATGTTTTAACTGATCCTGCATGACTGATACATCTGCATCGGAGGCATCACCGCCCTCCTGACTTCGGCGTGCTAAGCGCGCTTCAATTAGTTTTGCATCGCAATAGCAGCTGATAATACGCAACGGAATATCGAGCGAGTTGGCCAGATCGATATAGCTTTGGCGTGTTCGTTTGCGGATAAAGGTCGCGTCAACAATCACCGAATAGCCGCTTTTGAGTAGTTCTTTGGACAGATTCAGCAAGTGCTGGAATGTACGTGCGTTCATCTCTTGTCCGTAGAGATTCAGGCGCTCACCACGTCGGCAAAGCTCACGGTAAAGGCGTTTACGTTCCACGTCCGAGCGTATTTTGATGCAGTCGAGACGTTCCACTAATTGATTGCACAGGTAGCTTTTACCGCTGCCGGAGACGCCATGCATTAAGTATAAAGAGGGCTTTTCTTTGCGCGCGTAAGTTTGGGTGAGCCGCAAGTAGCGACGAAATGTTGCTTTGTCCGGATGCTCGCCGAGCATGGCTACTTTAGCGCGAACCATAGAGCGGTATGATTTATAAAAACTCAGCAGTGTCAGGCCTTCATAGTCGCCGGTTAGTTCAAGGTATCGGTTCAGACAACGGTTAGCCCAACGATATTGACCTTTGACTTCCAGATCCATCAGAAGGAACGCCAGATCACAAATAGTGTCTATCCAGCGGAATTGCAGATTAAACTCAATGCAATCAAACAGACGAAGCTGGCCATGATACAGGGCGATGTTACCCAGATGCAGGTCGCCGTGACACTCTCGCGTGTAACCTTCCAGCTTGCGTCGTTTGATGATAGAAGTGAGTTTGCGAAACTCTTGTGCTGTGCGCTGTGAAAGAAACTGCAATTGTTGCCAATCATTGGCATTCAGTTCATGTTCGCTGACATGCTGGTAATTATCCGACACTGCATCCCAGATAGTATCGGTCTCGCCCCAAGGGCTATTCTGAGCAACGCGCGGTGTGCGTGTATGAAAATGAGCGATCTGTTCGGCCAGCATGTCGATCCAGGCTGGCTCAAAACGTTGCCGGTCAAGAATAAGATCCAGTCGTAGTTCAGGATCAAATTGATGCATCCGTACCGCATATTCGAAAGGTTTAGCGTCCGGTTTTGTGTCGGCGAGTTGTGAGGCTTCAATTAATTGTGGATTTTCAGGAGATCCGACGATAGCGATTAGCGTATCATAGATGTCCGGAGCCAGCCGCTGGTTTAAACGTAACTCTTCTTCGCAATAATAACGGCGTTGTTTAAGAGTGGTAAAATTCAGGAAGCCAAAATCGACAGGCTTTTTTATTTTATAGGCGTAGTCGCCCGTTAATAAAAGCCAGGAGATATGTGTTTCGATAACACGTATCGGCGCTTCTACCGGATGTGGGTAAAATGTGGGGCAGGTAAGCGCTGTAATCAATTCTGGTTGCATGTAACCTTCGGCATTGTCTTAAAAGTTTAGGAATTATACTGGCTTGATGAACAAAAAGAGAACAGCAGCAAAAAAAACGCCGAGAAAAAGAAGATCTAAGGCGCAACCGAAGACCAGTATATGGCGCTCAATCCGCTCATTTCTGCTAAAGCTTACGCTATTAGGGATCGTTATTGGTGGTATTGGCTTGATCTATCTGGATGCCCAGATACGCCAGCAATTTGAAGGTAAGCGCTGGGCGCTGCCTGCAAAAGTGTTTGCACGCCCGCTAGAGCTTTATTCGGGTGTACCGATCACGCCACAAGATTTAAAAGTCGAGTTATCTGGTTTGGGTTATCAGCTGGTATCCCGTGCTACGCAGCCCGGCCAGGCCGAGATAGCGAGTAGAAGTGTGCGTGTATTCACACGTGGATTTGATTTTCCGGATGGCCGTGAAGCATCGCAAAATCTGCTGTTAGAGTTTAATGGCAGTGGCGTATCGCGTATCCGCAATAGGAATGGACAGAATGTTAATCTGGTGCGCCTTGAGCCGGTGTTAATTGGTGGTATTTATCCACAAAATAATGAAGATCGTGATCTGATCAGGCTGGAAGACGCCCCTGTTGGCCTGAAAGAAGCCTTGATCGCCATTGAAGATCAGAGCTATTACGATCACTTTGGTGTGTCTCCTAAGGGTATCGCACGGGCGATGTGGGTCAATATCCGCGTAGGCCGCTTTGTTCAGGGCGGCAGCACACTGACTCAGCAACTGATCAAAAACTTTTATCTGACATCTGAGCGAACATTGGCGCGAAAGCTGATGGAGATCCCGATGGCTGTGTTGCTTAACCTGCACTACAGCAAAGATGAGATCTTAGAAGCTTACCTCAATGAAGTGTACTTAGGGCAGGAAGGCTCCCGCGCTATTCATGGTGTGGGGCTGGCGGCGCAGTATTATTTCTCTCAACCGTTGCAGGAGTTGCAGCTACATCAGGTTGCCCTACTGGCAGGCCTGGTAAAAGGCCCCTCTTTCTATGATCCGCGGCGTAACCCGGAGCGTGCTAAACAGCGCCGTGATTTGGTATTACGCGTAATGCGTGATCAGGGCGACATTTCTGAAGAGACTTATCAGCAAACTATTAAAAAACCGTTGGGCGTGGTTAAGCAGAAGAGCCTGTTGAAGGGCGCTTACCCCGCTTATCTGGATCTGGTCAAACGACAGCTGCGTGAAAGTTATCATGAGGAAGATCTGCGCACAGAAGGATTACGCGTTTATACCAGCCTCAACCCTATCGTGCAGGCTAATGCCGAAACTGCACTCGTTTCAACGATTAATGGCCTTGAAAAACGTTACGGAAAGCGTGCTACTGATCTGGAAGGTAGTATGGTTGTTACCGATCCGCAGACGGGTGAAGTGCTGAGTATTATTGGTGGTAAAAGTACACGTTATGAAGGCTTTAACCGGGCGTTGGATTCCGTCAGGCCGATAGGTTCTCTGGTGAAACCAGCTGTTTACCTGACCGCGCTCGAAAATGGATATTCGCTGGTGTCACCGATTCAGGATGAGCCGCTTGTTGTAAATATGCCGAATGGCCAGGAATGGACACCGCAAAACTTTGATAAAGCGGTACACGGTGCTGTGCCTTTACATCAGGCGCTGGCTAATTCTTATAACTTATCCACAGCTAATCTGGGCATGGCCTTAGGCGTTGACAAAGTAATTGACACCCTGCAAAAGCTGGGTGTAACCCGGGAGCTGGATGCTTACCCCTCTTTGTTGCTGGGGGCTCAAGGATTACCCGCTGTAGAAGTGGCCACTATGTATCAGACAATCGCTGCTAATGGCTTCCAGATGCCACTGCGGGCGATTCGCATGGTCACCGATAGCAAAGGCACCGAACTTTCCCGTTACCCGTTTCAGGTGAAGCAGGCGGTTTCGGGTGAAAGCATACACCTGTTGCAATACGCAATGCAGGAAGTGGCACGTGAAGGAACGGCGCGTTATGCCTATTCACAATTGCCTTCTGACCTGAACATAGCGGGCAAAACCGGCACTTCAAATGATCAGCGCGATAGCTGGTTTGCCGGTTTTACCGGCAGCCGCTTAGCCGTTGTCTGGTTGGGGCGGGATGACAATAGCCCGTTGCCGTTTACCGGTTCAGGAGGCGCTTTACGCGCATGGACAGCGTTTATGAAAGCCGAAAAATCGGAGCCTTTCCAGGCGCCTGTTCCTGAAGGGGTTGAATACCTTTGGGTGGATAAGGAGACCGGCTATTTATCCGATGAGCGATGCCAGGGCGCTATCCCGGTACCTTTCCAGAATGGCAGTAAACCCCAATATCGAGTTGATTGTGGGGTTGAACCTGTTCAAAATAACGAAGCAAATCCGCTTAACTGGTTTCGGGGTTGGTTCAGACAGGAGTAGTAATGAATTTTACACAGATTAAATGGATCGCATTGAGCGCTCTCGTCACCTTGGCGGGTTGTTCGACGCAAGGCATCTATAACACGCCGATTGAAGATCGCTCAACGACGCGAACACAGCAGGAAAGCAACGGCATAACGACTCCTGTGGATATCACCACCGGCGTGACAGTAACGCCGGTTGCCCCAACGCCCGTGTTTCGCTCGCAACGTATAGATACCGCTGTAGAAACAACAGTAGAAACCTCAGTGCCGATTGCACCCAAAGTGGTGATGCAGTCCCAGCCAAACTCTGCTGTGGTCGCGTTGCTGGATACCGCGCGCCAGCAAACTAACAATGGTGAGCTACGCTCTGCACAAACCAGTTTGCAGCGCGCCCAACGTATCTCACCGAAAGACCCGGAAGTCTACTACGCGCTGGCCGATACTCACCGCCGCTTAGGAGAATTTCTGCAAGCAGAGCAAGTCGCCTTAAAAGGCGTAGCTATCGCACAAGGGCAGAACAGCAAACTGCGTCGCTTATGGCAGCTAATCGCCTCAATTCGCACCGATGCCGGTGATCTGGAAGGCGCTGATAAAGCCTCTGGTGTTGCACGACGTTATTAGTTAGGTGTGACCATTACTGGATGCTCTAAAGCTATTTGAGAAAGGCCATTGAATAAGAATTCAATGGCCTTTTTTGTTGTGTGCTAATGATTATTTGAGTTCTCTCAGGGTGATGGCTAAAAAGTTGTCTGCTTTGTATTAAGGGTGTACTCTGTACACTTGTTCGGATGGCATAAGGAATTGGCATCAAGTGAATCGTGCAATTGAGTTTATTGAAACGTTGATCTTCACAAAGCAGATAAGGGAAATAGCGACTGACGATGAGTTAAAGAATTTACAAATAGAACTTATTGCTCAGCCTGAAAAGGGTGACTTAATCAGTGGTACGGCTGGTCTTCGTAAAGTGCGTATGGCTACCGGCCATCAGGGGAAAAGCGGTAGTTCACGTGTGATCTATTTTCTGGCTACTGAAGAGGTAATTTATTTGGTACTGGCTTACCCAAAGAGTGCAAAAGATAGCCTAACTAATGCAGAAAAAGCTGATTTGAAAAAACTAGTCAAATTGCTGAAAGGCGAGGTGTAAAATGAATGTTTTTAATGAGTTAAAAGCCTCCCTAGAGGAAGCTGTCGAGATTAAGCAGGGGCGTAAAACAGATGCGCGTGTAACTCGCTATGAGGTTGCGGATGTTAGCGCTATTCGTGCGCAATTAAACGTTTCTCAAGTAGAGTTTGCTAAAGCGCTTGGTACCAGCGTAGATACGATTAAGAGTTGGGAAAATAAGCGTCGCAATCCAACAGGGCTTGCAGCGAAAGTGCTGGCAACGATAAAAGATAATCCTGCCTTGTACTCTGAACTTGCCGAGCACTAAAGCACTCGGTTTGTTTTAGTGTCGATATTTATGCTGGTTTTACATAAATTGAAATATCGTCAGTGCTTGTGTTGCCTCAGGTGCTGAGTTAAAAATATCAGTAAATCAGACAGATGGATGTCTGGCATGGGTAGATATGTGGGCCTTTGTATATACGTATGTTATGCACCAAGGAGTACGGCATGGCCAAAAAGTTCGTCTGTTACAGCTTTCGTTTCCTTTACTCCTCAATCGAGTCGTTAAAAAAGGATGTGGACTTCTCAGAGGCAAAACTCTCACAAAAACTATCCCTGTATATTTTTATAGCATGCACATACGAGTCTTTTCTGAATCATGCAGGTCATTATGTCTGCAAAAGCTGGGATGAGCATTTAAAGCCAAAGCTTAGCCCAACAGGGAAAATGGCTTTCTTATGTGAGGCAGCAAAAATTGAACCAGATTATGGGAAAAGCCCATTTCAGACTTTCAAAAAAGTCATGGAGCTACGAAATGAGCTAGCGCATGCCGAAACTGAATATTTATCTTATGATGAAGAGAAGCATGCCAACCCCGACAATTGGCCAAAGCCTAAATGGCAAAAAATAATCGACAACCTAGATACTCAAAGAGTAATAAGAGATCTAGAAGAAATAATCTCAGTGATCGAAAAAGCATTAGAGCTATTGCCTGTGCCTTCGCTATTGCTAATGGAGCTCGTTGAGCTTCCCGATAATGGCGTGTAACAATCGTTCACTGGAAAGGGTTTAAGTCCTCCCCCTTAGCTTAATCGAATAGGTAAGCATCAAGATGTGAGATGTGTCACTTTCGAGTTTCGGGATGGAAATGCGTACATCCTTAACTATGAGGATTATCACTAATGACTATGCACAACCCTCCGCATCCAGGCGAGTTCATCGAATCTATTTATATGGAACCATACGGTATCAGCTGCCGTAATTTGGCAAGTCACTTGGGTGTAGCTGCATCGACGCTAAGTCGTGTACTCAAGGCCAAAAGCGGGGTTTCACCGGAAATGGCGCTTAGACTATCCAAGGTGCTTGGACGTTCTCCTGAAAGTTGGCTGAGTATGCAAGATAATTACGAGTTATGGCAGGCGCGTAAAACTGTCAATTTATCAACAGTTCAGCCCATGAACTTGGCTATGGTCTAACAAAAAATACCGCCCTTTACAGTGCGGTATTTGTTTTGACTGAATCTGAATGCTTACACGCTGGTGGAGACAGTTTCCTGCTTTTGATACAGAGAAATGACTTCCCTTGTTGCTAAGCCTAATACGATCAGAGCGACCGCTAGCAAGCTGTCGCTGAGTACGGAATTTTGATATTCAGGCAGCAGAGATAGCGTCCCGTATACAGCAACCGATAAGCTGGTTAATAGCGCCCCGGTTAATCCCATCAGGCGTATTCCTGCTTGCGAATAGCGTATAAACGCGAGCAGTAAAGCTGCCGATGAAAACCCTGCGAGTATCATTGCATATTGCTCACCGATTTCGGCTCTGCGTCCTAGCTCGAACAGTGCAATCAATACCAGTGCCCAACGTCCCCAACCCGCGCGCGACCAGAATTTATTTAAGCTGGTGGCGAGTAACAGAGAGGCCATCAGCGGAATTGCTAAATAGTCTTTGATGTTACTGAATAGGCGTTGCAGGGTTTGCGAGTCTGGGCGCTGTTCGTTGATAAACAGCTGGCCTGCGGCGGCAGTTATGATAAAGACGACGCATAATAACAGGAGCAGAACCACTGTTTTGTTATTGTCGGTCAGAGTTTTTGGTTGGCGAAACAACTGAGCTGCGTAAAAAACGCAGCTCAGTATGAGTGCTATATTAGCAATAACGTCCATCATTTATGCTTTTTTAGCAAAGGTATCAAATACACGTCCGGCTGCTTCGATGGTGCGGTCCAGATCTTCTTCAGAAATCGCCGCTGACATAAAGCCCGTTTCATAAGCTGAAGGCGCCAGGTAGACACCTTCTTTCAGCATGCCTTGGAAGAACTGCCCAAAACGCTCGGTGTCGCAGGCGGTTGTTTGAGCAAAGCTGCTGATTTCAGGCTGATCAGTAAAGAAGATGCCAAACATGCCACCGACGGCAGTGGTGGTAAATGGAATACCTTTGGCAGCGGCGACGGCTTTAAGGCCTTCGGTCAGGTATTCTGTTTTGGCAGCAAGTCCTTCATGAATACCTGGTGTGGATGTCAGAGCATTCAGCATGGCTAAACCGGCATTCATTGATAAAGGGTTGCCTGAAAGCGTACCGGCTTGGTAAACCGGCCCTAACGGCGCGATATGTTCCATGATCTCCCGCTTACCACCAAAGGCGCCAACAGGTAGCCCGCCGCCAATCACTTTGCCGAGTGTGGTCAGGTCGGGTTTGATACCGTAATGTGCTTGTGCACCGCCGAGTGCAACGCGGAAGCCAGTCATCACTTCGTCAAAAATCAGTACAGTGCCGTATTCGTCACAGACTTCACGCAAGCCTTCGAGGAAGCCTTCTTTTGGTGGAATACAGTTCATGTTGCCGGCTACGGGCTCAACAATGATGCAGGCAATCTGATTGCCTACTTCAGCAAATGCCTGACGTACATTGTCGATGTCGTTGAATGTCAGGGTGATGGTGTGTTCTGCAACAGAGGCGGGTACGCCAGGTGAGTTGGGTTCGCCCAGTGTTAACGCGCCCGAACCTGCTTTTACCAGCAATGAATCAGAGTGGCCGTGGTAGCAGCCTTCAAATTTAACAATTTTGTCGCGGCCGGTATAACCACGCGCCAGTCGGATAGCGCTCATGGTGGCTTCTGTACCCGAGCTAACCATGCGGATCATCTCGATTGAGGGCATCATTTCACAAACTTTATCAGCCATCTGTGTTTCGATTTCGGTTGGCGCACCAAAGCCTAAGCCGTTATCTAACACACTGCGCACGGCATCAATAACTTCAGGAAGAGCATGACCCAGAATCATCGGGCCCCATGAGCCGACATAGTCGATATATTTGTTATCGTCTTCATCAAACAGATATGCGCCTTGCCCTTTTTTGAAATATACCGGTGTGCCGCCCACGCCTTTAAAGGCACGAACAGGTGAGTTTACACCGCCAGGGATGTGAGTTTGGGCTGCTTTAAAAAGATCTTCTGAACGTGACATCTTGATGAACCTTCTTTATTCATTCCAGTTGAAAGCCTGGGCAAATGCCTCGGCTTGCTGTGTGATGGATTCTGCGGCAAAAAGTGAGTGCACGACGGCAATCATGTCAGCCCCTGCAGCAATCGTTTGGCTGGCATTATCCACAGTAATCCCTCCGATCGCCACTATTGGGCAAGAGAGTATTGATTTGGCTTCGGTTAACAGTGCCAGCGGTGCCGGTTTTGCATCCGGTTTGGTTTTTGATGGATAAAAAGCACCAAAGGCGACATAGTCTGCGCCAACTAAGGCGGCACGGCTTGCCAGCGATAGCTGGTCGTGACAGGTCACGCCAATAATGGCGTCAATTCCCAGTGCTTGCCGTGCTATCTCTATTGACGAGTCTTTTTGTCCTATATGTACGCCATGTGCTTTGCACTGCTGCGCCAGTTGCACATCATCATTGATTACAAAAATCCGCTCATGTTGCCGGCAAAGTTCGTTAAGCAAGCATGCCTGGCGATAGCGCTTCTCGGTATCAGTGCTCTTATCCCGGTATTGAATCACCTGAGCGCCGCCAATAATCGCGGCGTGTACGTGAGCGAGTAATGTCTGATCATCAGGCATCAGGAGGTTATCTGTGATGGCATACAGGCCGTGTAGTTGGTTCATAGTGTCTGCTTGTGTGTGTAGTAATATTCAATTTGTGCACGGGTTAATATTCCCATGATCTCGCCTTGGTTACTGGTGATGCAGAGATTGTTGATATGTTGCTCATTCATTTTCTGTAAGGCTTCATATAAGGTCGCCCGAAAGCTGAGTGTGATAATGTCGAAGCGTTCGGCAGGAATTGTTAGAAGATTGATCTCTTCCTGTTGCTCTTCACGCGATAAATGGCTTTGCAGATCACTCGGTAGCATTAGTGAGGCGACGGGCTGCTCAGGCTCCTGTAACAGAATCCAGTGGGGTTTACCCGATAGCAATTCCTCAGCTGTGTTGTTAGTTATCAGATGATCGGTGGTGACAAAGCTCCTATCCATAAGGCTGGCTGCTGCTGCACGGGACAGCGCTTGAGCGATGGGTTCTTGTCGGTAATCAAGCCCCTGTGCTTGTAGGGATGACAGAAAAATTGAGGGTAGGTTGAAAAAATAACGAACGGTCAGGTTACTGATAACGATCGCGATCATGCCTGGGAAAATAATATTAGGGTTGCCGGTGAGTTCGAGTAAGGCGACCAAAGCGGCTAAAGGCGCATTCAACACCGCTCCCATCATCGCACCCATGCCGAGCATCGCATATAAACCAATGTGAGACATCGTCACATCAGTAAACCAGCCACCAATAACACCGCAGATGCCGCCAATGATGGCGCCAATAAACAGAGTGGGGCCGATAAGGCCTGCCGGAATGCCTAAGCCAAGGATGAAAGGGGTGATCAACAGTTTGGCCAAGAGTAGGCCTGCCAAGAGTTGGATGTCGACTCTTCCCCATAATGTTTCAGAGATGGTGTCATAGCCTACGCCCATGATTTGCGGATAGAACAGCGCTGCTGCACCGGTTATTAATCCCGCCAATAGAAATCGGACGGCAACGGGCCAGTGGACGAGCTTGTATGCGTATAGCATGATGTGGTTGAACGCCGCTGCGCATAAGCCGACAACCACGCCCAGTAACATGATCCAGGGAATCTCTGCGAGTGTATTGATCTCAAATAGGGGGACATCGAAAACATTGTTATGCCCTAATATGCTGCGCATCACTAAATCAGCAGATACCGCAGCGACAATGACGGGCGTAAAACCGATCAAGGTGTATTCAAGTAGTATTACTTCCATCGCGAAAATCACCCCTGCCAGTGGGGTGTTAAATGCTGCCGAAATGGCCGCAGCGGCGCCGCAGCCGATCAGTAAGCGTAACGAATTATTCGGTAAGCGTAGCTTCTGGCCAATCAGGCTGCTGCAGGCCGCGCCAAGGAAAATAGAGGGGCCTTCGCGTCCTACGGAGTGACCACTGATCAGTGCGACTGTGCCTGATACAAATTGTAAGACCAGGCTTTTTCCGGGAATGCTGCCTTGGTAATAAGACAGGCGCTCAAAGAGATTAACCATGCCGACCTGCTTAGCCGCGGTGGGCCAAAGATAAAAAATCAGAATCAGCACGCCGCTGCCTATAACCGGCCACATAAAGTGTTCTAGTGAAGAAAGGCTTTCAAAGCCATCAGGTTGTCCTAGCCAGTAGGTTAGTGGTAGCTCCACGGCGAGACGAAACAAGACCATCAATAAACCGGTCATTATCCCCGATAACAGCCCCAGAATAACCAGCTGAGGCAATGCATCATAGTGTGCCAGCCGTTCGCGGAAGTATTGCAGTGTAAGGTGATGTTTTTGCATTCAGTTTTTTTAACCAACAGCTGATAGTTTTTACGGTTCCTGATCGGTATTATAAGTTACCAGTTTTTACAGCCCGATGAGAGGTTAAAGTGATTAATGTAGGTATCGTAGGTGGAACAGGGTATACCGGTGTAGAGCTTTTGAGGCTTCTGGCCAATCATCCTGATGTGGACGTTAAAGTGATCACTTCTCGTTCGGAAGAAGGTATACATGTGGCTGACATGTTCCCAAACCTGCGCGGCCATTATGATTTACGCTTTACCGTGCCGGATGTAGAGACGCTATCGGGCTGCGATGTGGTATTTTTTGCTACCCCTCATGGTGTTGCTATGAGTATGGCGCCGGAGCTGGTTGAGCGTGGTGTGCGGATTATCGATTTGGGTGCAGACTTCCGTATTAAGGATGTGGAGCTTTGGTCTCAATGGTACAAACTTGAGCATACCTGTCCGGATTTAGTAGAAATGGCTGTGTACGGCTTGCCAGAAGTGAACCGTGAGCAGATTAAAAGCGCACAGTTGATCGCGTGTCCGGGTTGTTACCCGACCGCTACGCAGCTCGGCTTCTTGCCATTGCTGGAGAATAAGCTGATTGATCACCGTCGTCTGATTGCGGACTGTAAATCAGGCGTCAGCGGTGCAGGTCGTGGCGCTAGCGTGGGTGCACTGATGTGTGAAACCAGTGAAAGCATGAAAGCGTATGCTGTGCCCGGACATCGTCATCTGCCAGAGATCCGTCAAGGGCTATCTAATGCGGCTCAGCGTCCTGTAGGATTGACCTTTGTGCCGCATCTGACACCGATGATTCGTGGTATTCATTCAACGCTTTATGCAACCCTGAAAGACCCGCAGGATGGTTTGCAGGCGTTGTTTGAAGCGCGTTACAAAGACGAGCCGTTTGTTGATGTGATGCCGGCTGGCAGCCATCCTGAAACACGTAGTGTAAAAGGGGCTAATACCTGTCGGATCAGTGTGTTCCGTCCTCAGAATGATGACACTGTGGTGGTATTGTCGGTTATTGATAATCTGGTGAAAGGGGCAGCAGGTCAGGCTATTCAGAACATGAATATTATGTTCGGCCTGAAAGAGACAGCAGGATTGTCATTTGTCGGTCTGATGCCTTGATACTTGACTAAAATGCTTGGTTACTTGAGAATAGGCAGATTAGATTTAATGATACAGAGAGTGATATGACAGAATCAGTGGCATCAAGTGCGGCAATGGTATTTACCGATGCCGCTGCTGCAAAAGTAAAAAGCCTTATTGAGGAGGATCAGAACGAAAATCTGAAGCTTCGTGTTTTTATCACGGGTGGCGGTTGTTCAGGTTTTTCCTACGGCTTTACTTTTGATGAAGAGACGGCGGATGACGATACCCTGATCGAAAATCAGGGTGTTGTCATGGTAGTAGATCCGATGAGCCTGCAGTATCTGGAAGGTTCGACTGTTGATTATCAAGAGGGTTTGCAAGGTTCCCAGTTTAAGATTGAGAACCCTAATGCAACGACCACCTGTGGTTGTGGCTCTTCTTTTTCGATCTGATTTCTGTTTTTCCGGCTATTAAGCACAGCATATCGCTGTGCTTAATATTTCAGCGGTTTCTCAGGCCTGATAAATTCCTCCCAAGATTCTTTCGTCTTTACTGCCCGTTACGCTCGGTAAATTTCCTGACAGCTGATTTAACGTTTGATGTGCAAGCCATGCAAAAGCGGAGGCTTCGACCCAATCAGGGTGCAGTGCTAATTTTTCAGTTGTAGCAATATGAGTAGTATTTGTTAGCTCGTGCAAGCGTTCGATTAAGGTACTGTTGTGCACCCCTCCACCGCAAATATAGAGCTCAGGGTCAGCTAAATGTTGTGAATTGATCGCATCAGCAATGGAGCAAGCAGTTAGCTCCAAGAGTGTTGCTTGAACATCCGCTGCGGCAATCTGCAATTTGTTTTCCTGAATCACCTGCTGTATCCAGCCGATATGAAACTGTTCACGTCCTGTGCTTTTGGGTGCGGCTTCCGAAAAGAAGGGTAGGCTTAACAGATGCTGCAAAAGTGTTTTGTTTACTGCGCCGGCGCGTGCCCAGTTTCCATTTTGATCAAATGAGGCGCCTGAATGCCCGTAGATCCATGCATCAGATAAAATATTGCCGGGGCCTGTGTCAAAGCCAGTTACTAAAGATGAGGGCGTTGCGGGTAAGACTGTAATATTGGCCATGCCGCCAATATTGAGTATCACACGATCGGATTCAGCAGAGCGAAAGAGATTATTATGGAAGGCCGGAACGAGCGGCGCGCCCTGTCCGCCATTGGCGAGGTCTCGTCTTCTGAAGTCAGCTACAGTCGTTAGACCGGTTTGTTCGGCGACTGTATTTGGGTCGCCGATCTGTAGTGTGAATCCTGCTTCAGGACGATGGCGAATCGTTTGCCCATGGCAACCAATAGCCGCAATACTTTTTCTGTCGATGCTGTTTTTATGAATGAGTTGGTTTACCGCAGTGGCAAAGAGTTTTCCGAGCGCGATATCTAATCGCCCCATCTGCTCAATTTCATTATTTCCTGGCTGCGTCAGCATGAGAATCTGTTGACGCAGATCCTCTGGAATCTTAATGCAGTCGGCAGCAAGGAAAGAAAACTGCTCATTGATCCGGATGGCTGCGACATCAATGCCGTCCAAACTGGTTCCGGACATGACGCCAATATAGATATCGGGCGTCATGATTGTTTAATTTGCGCGGGCATACTGTGTGGCAGCATACGTTTTAAGTTGTGTCTGCATCTGTAATGCTACTTGCTGGAAGGCAGCGCGTTCTTCTTTAGGTACAGGTGATGCCTGTGGAAACTTCACTGTCATTGGGTTTTTATGTGTTCCGTTAACACGGAATTCGTAGTGTAGGTGCGGGCCGGAAGCGAGCCCGGATTTACCAACATAGCCAATAACTTGCCCCTGTTTTACACGGCTGCCTTGTTCTAGTTTTTTATTGTATCGGGACATGTGCGCATAAAGCGTTGTGATGTTGCTGCCATGTTGAATGATAATGGCGCGACCATAGCCGCCTTTATTACCTTTCCAGATAACCTTTCCATCACCTGACGCTTTAATGGGTGTGCCGGTTGATGCCGCATAATCCACACCTTTGTGAGCGCGTATCCGATTAAGCACAGGGTGCTTGCGTTTCAAATTAAAGCTGGAGCTGATTCGTGCAAAATCAACTGGCATACGTAAGAAGGCTTTGCGCATGCTGTGGCCGTCTGGTGTGTAGTAACTGCTGCTTCCATCAGAGTCGGTATATCGTATGGCCGTAAAGTTTTCGCCGCCATTGGTAAACTGGGCTGCGACTATATGGCCATCGCTGATTTTTTCCCCATCCAGATACTGCTCATTATATATCACTTTAAACCGATCCCCTTTGCGGATGTCTTGTGAGAAATCAACATCCCAACCGAACATAGAAGCAAACCGCATAATCATATTGTTTGATAAACCGGCGCGTTCTGCGTCTTCAAATAAGGAGTTTTCAATAACTCCTTCGATATATCGTTCGCGTGTTTCAGGGGTGCGTTCAATCGTTTTAACAACGTACTCATTGTGAATTGATTCGATAACGATTGTTTTTAATGGGTTTACTTCATATTTGAGTTTTTTAAGTGCAGCTCCTTCAATAAGAAAGGCTAATGATTCACCAGGATAGAGCCGGCTCAGTTCTTCTCCTTTTAATGTCGCCTGGCTGATGTTGTACACATCACGGGCATTGAGACCGGCGCGTTTAAAAAGTGAGGTCAGGTTGTCATTTTTTTTCACAGAGTAAGATACCCAGTTTTCATCTGTGGCCTGAGCGGGGGGGACAATATCGGTGTTTTTTAGTGATGAAGTAGACTCTGTGCTCGATGGTGGAGGGTTTGGTGCCAAGTCATTAGGTATGCTTTCGATGTTTTGCTCTGGATTGGATAAGTGTGCAAGGTTGTTAATAGGCACGGCAACCGGGATGCTTACCTTTGTAGCGGAAACCTCTTCCGAAGGTAAAAAGAATAAAGTAATGCTTAAGATGACACTTGCAATACTTACGGCAACCAAATGAACGGTTGGAAAGCGGCTTCTTATCTGAGGTAATATAGTTGGCATGCCCAGTACCTGTGATTGGTGCAATGATAATAATAAAGGTAAAACAATCATATACGACACTTCATTAAAGTAGTATCGGCATGAAAGTTAAAATACTGACAGCTAAAATTGAAATTTGTTCAAAAGTCGCTCTATGGGTAGAATATCGCATCAATTAATTTAGTCGAAATTTTTTATAGGGTAATGATCCGAGATGAGCGAGTTAACACTGTTACAGGATTTGAAAGCACGGGGCTTAGTTGCTCAGATGACCAGCGAAGAGGAGCTTGAAAATCACCTTAATGAAAACAGTGTGACGCTTTATTGCGGCTTTGATCCGACCGCCGATAGTCTTCATATCGGCAGTTTAGTACCTTTATTAACACTTAAGCGTTTTCAGCAATATGGACACAAGCCGCTGGCATTAGTGGGTGGCGCAACAGGCTTGATTGGCGATCCTAGCTTTAAGGCTCAAGAGCGTAAGCTTAATGATGATGATACTGTCGCTGCTTGGGTAGGGAAAATAAAAGAGCAGGTCAGTGCGTTTGTTGATTTTGATTGCGGCAAAAACAGTGCTGTTGTCGTGAATAATCTAGATTGGACACGTGGTCTGGATGTGCTGATATTCTTGCGGGATGTCGGTAAGCATTTTTCTGTTAATCAGATGATTGCCAAAGAATCCGTAAAGCAGCGAATTGACCGAGAAGGTGATGGTATTTCGTTTACCGAGTTTACCTATATGATCCTGCAATCATTTGATTTTCAGCAACTGAATAAAAGCCATAATTGTACGTTGCAGATTGGTGGATCTGATCAGTGGGGTAATATTACCGGTGGTACTGAGTTAACGCGCCGCATGAACGGGAATCGTGCTTACGGGCTTACCCTACCGTTAGTGACGAAGTCTGATGGTACGAAGTTTGGCAAGACAGAAACCGGCACTATCTGGCTGTCCTCTGATAAAACATCGCCTTACGCGTTTTATCAATTCTGGTTACAGGTGGCGGATGCAGATGCTTACCGATTCCTTAAGTACTTCACATTTTTAAGTGTTGCTGAAATTGATCAAATCGAAGCAGAAGACAGAGAGCGCCAAGGTCGTCCTGAGGCGCAAGCGGTATTGGCTCGCGAAGTAACAAAGTTAGTGCATGGCGAGGAGGGTTTGATTGCAGCGCAGCGAATTACAGAAGCCTTGTTTAGTGGTAATTTGACTGATTTGAGTGAAGGTGACTTTGAGCAGTTGAAGCAGGACGGTTTGCCTTCGTCACTTCTTAAGCAGGAAATGCTCGACGAGGTATTGTTGACCTCTTTGCTGGCTGAAGCTGATATGGGAAATGGTAAACAAGTTAAGGATGCGTTGCAGCGCAGTGCTGTCACGGTTAACGGTACTGCTATTGGGCTTGATAGTAATGCAAAAAGTGTAGAAGTGTTTGCTCAGTCTGAGAGTGTTCATGAGAAATATTTTTTAGTAAAGCTGGGTAAGAAAAAGCATCATCTGTTCTATTTGTAAGGACAGGTCATAAAGCGGGTGTCCTGAAGAGTTTTCTCGACACCTGGGTATAGAAAGGCGCCTTCGTGGCGTCTTTTTCGTTTTAGTCTGTTTTTGTCATAAATATCACTTTTTTAAGGCAGGGGTGTTGACTCCTTTTGGGGAGTCTGTAGAATGCGCACCTCTTCCCAAGGAGGC
>JBLWXO010000018.1:0-58065 GCA_048267385.1 Neptunomonas sp.
CGATTTAGATAAACACGAAAGCCTTTTCCCTAACGGCTTCAGCGCCGCACACTTCGTTGACTTAGTAGAATCTGGCGAAATTTGGAAGGATCTCTAGAGACTGAAGTGGTTGAACGAGAACCTTTTCCCTTGAACAAAGAAATAAAGAGTTAAGTTATTGATATTTATAACTAACGAACTATGATCTTAGAATAGGGATTGAATGTAATGGGCAAAGGATTGGCTCTTTTTTGAAAAACTTACGCCTGCCTGAACTCTCTTATCTCTTTGAATTATATTAAATTAATGTTTATGTGACTTTTACTTAACCCCCAAATAGGGCGCCAAAGTGATAGTAAGCCATAGGCTCTTGATAAGCTGTTAGGTGAATATGTTTACACATTTAGGACCGGTTCAAAAATCAGTACTCATTTTAACCGTTGGGCTTTATTTACTCGCATTAATTTCACCTGCAATATTGTTTGAACGTGTACCTCCACTCATAGGTTGGCAAGTACTACATACCGGTTGGCTGGGAATTCTGACTCTTGATTTCGCATGGTTTGCTAACCCTTTTTACCTTCTATCAGTTAAGGCTTATTTTAAAAGCAATAATGCGCTTTCAATGTTCTTAATCACTTTTTCTATTTTAATTGGTATGTTATCTCTGGTTGCTGATCAATGGTGGTTTAATGAAGGTTCAGGTACTCGTATTGTTGATCTTGGTATCGCTTTCTATTTCTGGATGGGAAGTTTTGGTATTTTGTTCGTAGGCGCTTTAATATCAGGGCTTATAAAGCATAAAGTATCCAAAAAGACATAAATATAAAGAGTGTATTTTGGGGATTCACCTAATAAGCTGTTAATGTCAGCTTGGGGTCGTTGAGCGACTATCTGACTCAGCGGTTATAAACTGTTAGTCTCCAATCAATAATATGCGGCATATGAAAAACATTGCTGAGCAAGCGCAGAAAGCGGTGTCATAGTTGTCCGTTTTGTATATGGACTACTCTCGTTTAGCAAGAAAACCTTACCCAGACTGAGACTCGTTTTTCAATGAATTCTAAGAAAGACAAATATAGCTATTGATTTTGCACATACCTGCCGCGGTTTCTGACACTGCCAACCAAACCCAGCGATACTTGAAGCCGGCCATGCGACAGATAAGAAAAATCTGGAACAGAGGCCGGCAGGGGTAATTGTCGGGAACTTTTACGCAATCAATCTAGGCTTATAGTGCCATTATCTGGATATTCAGCTTCGTAGGTCCCAGTTAATATTCCGTCTTTGAAGGTGCCGTTTATAGCAATCTTGCCGCATTTTCCGCCTGGGTTGGCCTTTAATGTAATCTCGCCAGATTCGGAGACAGTTCCGTCAAACGGAGCCTTCCAAGGACAACCAGATTGAGAGAATATTAACTTTCCCTTGAAAGTAGAACTACCGTCATTCGGTTCAATGTATATATTGAGACCACCACCCCAGCTGTTGTTTACTTTGGACGTCCATCGTCCAGACAACCCTCCATATTGGGTTGTTTTGGTTATTATCACCTTTGGGGAATCTCCGACATTAGATGTTTTGACGTCTCCGGCAGTTTTACATCCAATTAGTGAGACCGCGCATAGGGTGGCGAGTAAAAGCAAGATTTTATTCTTCATTTTTGATTCCTTTTGAGTATTGATAATCCATGTAGATCAAAGCGTCGGTTGGTATGGACGGCGCTTTAGCGAAGGTTGCTTTCTCCTATATGCTTTTCGGCATTCGCTGTTTGCAATTAATGAGTAAAAATAATCACAAGCCCACTCAAGACGAAATTATTACTCTATGTGAAAGAAATTACATGCTTATGTTTCTCCGGGCAACTTGACCAAAGCCTAGTCATGGAAAACTGCAATAGTTTTGCGTCCTATTAAGGCGGTGTTTTCCAGAGGGTGAAAGTCCCATCCGTCGATTTCGGTCCAGCCGGAAGTAATTGAAGCGGTTTTGGTAGCGGTAGGTTTAGGTTGTTTTTTGTCTTTGCAACATTTCTTATATTAGATAAACGTAAAAGACCGGTTAGGGTCGATACCTGCCAAGCTCTACCGTTTGCTTTAGGAGTTTAGATAGCTAGAAAAGAGGCCTTGGGCTTCAATTCTCATAACGCTATCCATTTTAAGACAGGCAAACTTAAAAAGGTTTTTTACGCGGGAATGTTTAAGATTACGTCGATACATAGCATTGCCACCATCTTCGTAGTTTCACTACAAAAATATAACTGATGAAGACTTCTAGTACAGATTATGCAAACTCATATGGATTTTATGCAGACTTATGTGACTCTTATGCAGGAAACGAAAACACTTAGAGGAATTGGTGATAGCTCCACCAGCCACATCCCGGCACACGAATCGACCGCTGTGGCTGCTCCCTTCCAGGCCTGACCAGGTTCACGGTTTATCATTGCGAGAGGACCGGCAGAGCTACCATAGCAGGCCGTTCTTCCTGTTCTTTGCAGAACAGGCGCGCAGTATACCAGCCTGTTTTTGTATTGCAAAATAAAGTCGTATTTTTCCGGTATTTCTAATATTTCTATTGGGTTTTTTATAGGGAGTGCTTACCTGCGTGCTTCAAAATTGCGTCTTTTATCCAGCGATGCATGCTGTCGTGGTGGTCTCTGGCATGCCAATATAGGTAGAAGGGTAATGGATCTGCTTTTAATTCTGCTGGCAATGCACAGGTCACTACGGCTCTGCCCAATGAGATCTTCTTGATAAGATTGGTCGGTAACATAAAGATAAGGTCTGTTTTTTCACAAAAGTCCGGTACCGACATAAAGCTACTCAGTCGTAATACGGTATTACGCTTTTTTCCCATCTCCCGCAGCCGTCTATCCATCATGGCGGGGCCTTTTCCGGTAATCGATATATAGCCATGACGAGCGGCCAAGTAGGCATCCAGTGTCATCAGGTTACTTGCCAGTGGATGATGTGATCCCATGATCAGCGCTATATCGGTAACATCCAGTAAGGCGCGATGAAATTGATCTTCCGCTATCTGGGGAACAACCCCGGAGATGGCAAAATGGATATCTCCCCGGGAGAGCATCTCAAAATAGTCAGCAGGCCTTGAGTCTAGCTCTATCTGCATGTCGGGTGCTTCTTGCCTCATGATGGCCAATAGGTCGGGCACATACAGTGCGGTTTCCAGATCCGGCCCGGCAATTTTCACGATCTGTTTAGATGTTTTTGGGCTGAATTCGGTTTCAGAGATAATTTGGCTCACACTCTGCAAGACCCCTTTAAGGTCTCCTATAATTTGCCCGGCACGCACTGATAAGTCATACCCTTCTGCGCTTCTTACCAGTAATGGGTCGGCAAACGTATCGCGTAGCCGTTGCAGCGCTCTACTGACGGCAGGCTGGCTCATATGCAATCGTTCTGCGGCCTTTGTTACCTGTTTTTCTTCAAGCAATGCTTCTAACACCACTAACAGATTAAGATCAACCGACCTTAAATTCACTTTACGCATAGCAAGCATCACCATAATGCATTAGATGAATCTATTATGTGCTATTACACTGTGTCCATCAAAAGATTGTTAACAAAGATTTATATGAAACAGGATCAACAGAACTTAAATCATCTGGGCAAGTCCTACTATTTCTAACAGACAGTCTGAAGTTTTATCAAAAAGGATTAAGAAAAAGATGCCGCGAGTCAAAGAATTACGCAACCAACCCAACCACTACGGATGGGGCGCCATTGCACTGCATTGGGTAATGGCGCTGGCTATCATCGGTATGTATCCGTTGGGTTTATACATTGACTCTCTGACATACTATGACCCGGAATATCGCACAGTGCCCAACTGGCATAAAAGTATCGGTATTCTGATTGCTATTACGCTCGTCGTGCGACTGGGCTGGCGTGTGGTCAATCCCCAGCCGAATCATTTGCCTACCCATTCCGCACTCATCAGATTGTTGTCAAAACTGGGGCATGCTGGCCTATACCTGTTACTGATGGCGGTTTTAGTTTCGGGTTATCTTATTTCTACCGCTGATGGCCGTGCTATCAGTGTCTTTGACTGGTTTAGTGTACCTGCTTTACCTGAACTGGTTGAAAATCAGGAAGATGTTGCCGGTGAAATTCATTTCATTGTTGCGACAACACTTATTTCATTGGTGGCGCTACATGCTGTCGCCGCCCTTAAACACCACTTTATCGATAAAGACTCAACACTCAAAAGAATGTTGGGCATCAAGGAGAACTCATGAACACATTTTTAAAAAATTCGGTTGTACTGGGCACGTTAGCATTGGCCTCTTCACCTTTGTATGCTGCTGATTACGTGATTGATACGAAAGGCGCTCATGCAGCGATTGAGTTCCGAATTCAGCATTTGGGCTACAGCTGGTTGAATGGTCGTTTCAACAAATTTGAAGGCCAGTTCAGTTATGATGAAGCACAGCCTAATAACTCAAAGGTGTCTGTAGAGATCGATACAAGCAGCATTGACTCTAACCACGCTGAGCGTGACAAGCATCTTCGTAGTGGTGATTTTCTAGATGTAAGCGAATTTCCAACAGCTAAATTTGTTAGCACACAATACAGCGATAATGGTGACGGTACCGCATCTCTGGCAGGCGACTTGACACTCCACGGCGTAACTAAGCCTGTCGTTTTGGCTGTTAGCAAAATTGGCGAAGGCCAAGACCCTTGGGGCGGATACCGCGCAGGTTTCGAAGGATCAACTGAAATCAAGCTTAAAGATTTTGGCATCGATTATAATTTAGGCCCGGCATCTGAAAGCGTATACCTAAATCTGTCTGTTGAAGGTGTTAAGCAGTAATCACGCCTCAATGTAAAAATGATTGCCGTATAAAAAAGGCACCTGCGGTTTAACCGCCAGGTGCCTTTTTCACATCAGCTAAACACGCAGCCGTTGCCTCATCGAGGATTACAGCGCAGCTAAAATCGACTCTGCTTTACTCACTTCAAATTGCTTTGGCGCTTCTACATGTAACTGCTTCACCACACCATCATTGATAACCATGGCATATCGTTGCGAACGCATTCCACCGAAATCACCGGTTTCCATCTCAAGGCCGAGTGCTTTAGTAAAGGCACCACCCCCATCTGCTATCATCGTAATTTCTTCTGCATTTTGTTGCTCGCCCCAGGCACGCATAACAAATGCATCATTCACGGAGATACAGGCGATCATATCCACGCCTTTCGCTTTAATCTGGTCAGCAAGCACAACAAATCCCGGCAGGTGATGTGCAGAGCACGTGGGCGTAAAAGCGCCTGGCACGGCAAACAAAACAACTTTTTTCCCAGCGAAAAGTGTATTCGCCGGTTCTGTTTCCTGACCTTCCTTTGTCACCAGCGTCAAAGCGACGGCTGGAATTGAACTTCCTAATTGAATCATGACAACCTCCACAAAATGTGACGCTCAGTTTAATCAGATTTCATCGAAACGAACAGCAATAAAAACCAGGGTTTTTACCTATTCATAGCGTTTTCCGTCTAGCTCGACCCATCCGCCAGTATGACGTTTAGCCGGATCATGGTGCGTCCAGTGTACGACTCCGCCCTTCTCATTCCACTCATACTCACCTTTAAAGCGGATAAAATCACCCGACTTTAAGCGACTAACCCGGGGAGCTAAATCAATATTATGTGCTATCAGGATCGTTAACCCTGATGATAGCTCCACCAAAAAACGCTGATGTTGCGAGCCCTTAGTATCGTCCGCAAGGACCTTAAAAACACGCCCTTCTTCAACAACAATGAGATCACTTTGGCGATTCCGGAACGCTTCATCGATCTTACTAATCGACACGCCAGCATTCGATCTCTGCTGTATTGATTCCTGTGTCGTCACCCCACCTAACTGGTCTAAGCTGCCCGATTTATATTCATTGGCAACCCAAACCAGCCCCAGCACAACAATCAGTAGAATCCGTACCTTAGGGCTCATCGGTATTTTCACAGACTTTTCCTTTTTTAAACGTTGATGCATGCTCTATTGCAGCAAGTACACCCGTAAATTCATAGTATGGGTTTAATTAGTGCTCTGATTTTAATAACCTAGACGTTTCAGTAACAGCGTTATCCTTAAAAAGCCTGATAGTGTTGTCATAAGGAGATTATCAATGCACAACCCTATCACCACGATTATTCTTTCCTTGCTCAAGAAACACCCGACAGGCTTCAGTGAATACACCTTAATTCAAGCCATTGAAACCGCTGGTATATTTGATGCTCTGGACTCCCACGCCGATGTAGCCCTGTTTCAAAAGCACTTTCTTACCATGAATGCGCTTTATCATTTACAAACCACTTTATGGAAAGAAGAGGCACTTTATCTGTCCATCTCCGCGCTGGAAATTTATCTGGAGCCTTATAACAAAGCCCCCCATAGCAAAGATCAAGCGACATCCAGTGCCGCAACGCTGCCCGAGCAAAACCGCAATGAAGCACTCAAGTCCTATTATCTTGACTGGTCACACTATAACGAAGCAGATGAGGCCTCAGTGATTCGACTACTAAACAGCTTCTGGGAGCGCTTTTTAAATCCCGAGCAACGTCAACAAGCCCTCGATCTGTTAGAAATAACGCAGCAAACCCCAGACCAAACAACCATTAAACGTCAATTCCGCCAACTGGCCGCCAAGCACCATCCTGATAAGGGCGGAGATGCTGCTCATTTTATCGCCATACGAGAAGCCTATGAGGTGCTATTAACACCCTGAAACTACTCATCCTGCCGGATTCGCTCAAAGCGTGCGAAGCGGGGTATTCCTTTTCGGGTTTTACCGTTAAACCGGTAAGTGATGATTGTCCCCACCTGCGGCGGCACTTTACGCTCGGCATCCGTAAAGCCAGTTCCTACTTTGAACTGAACGCCGTCGCTATTCTCGACCAATAGTGCTCCTAACATGCCCTGATACTTTCCTTTACCGGGCAAGATGCCAATTACCCGGGCTTCTGCATCTTCATAACCTTTTAACTTGAGCAGATCATGACTACGCCTGGCCTGATACAGCCCTTCACCACGATACAGCATCAGACCCTCGGCACCTTGCTCTGTCCAGTCAGCCAATTGCTGCTGAAGTGCTTCCGGTGAAATAACCGGAAACAGTGTGACGGCCTGTATATGTGGTTGCCCGATGGAAGCCACCCACTTTTCCAGTACTTTTCTGCGCTGTTCGAATGTGCCGGGATAGTGTGGCAGATCAAACAGATAAAAACGCACTTGTCGCCAACTACTTTCATCAGCCTGCTGTTGTCGCACCACACCTGATAGACGATCAAATTGTTGCCGCCCTATCCATAACTCGCCTTCAACAGCAACGTCAGGTAATGCCTGTGTAAACCATCCGGGAGCATGAATAGGATTTCCCTGACGCGTTAGCAACTGCCGGCCATCCCAGTAACCTCTGACGCCATCCAGTTTTTCAGCGTACCAGTATCCATTCAAGTCCGTTTTAAGATTTGTATGGTCAAGACTCTCGGCTAGTTGCAGTGGCGGTATATTGCCGGAATCAGACGCAGCAAGTGAGTTGCTAGTGACTAAGCAACTCCCCAGCGTGCCTAAAGAAACCCAGAAAGTCAGTGTGCTAAATGTATTTAATCGAGACCGTTGGCTATGCTTATTGCGAAGATACGTCATAAAACCATCCTTGGTTATGTGTCTTTACGGTTTATTCACTATAGAGCAGTTAAGTTATTTTTCCTCTCTTTTCAGCTCATTTCAGAGCCTCTTTTCCCCGAACTGCTGACGCCATAAAATAACGCAAATAATACAGGCACGACAAACAAGGTCAAAATAGTGGCGAAGCCCAAGCCGAACATAATAGTGACCGCCATGGGTTCAAAGAAAACGTCGCTCAATAAAGGGATCATACCTAAAATTGTTGTCAGCGCGGCCATGGCCACCGGCCGAACACGACTCACTGCGGCATCCTGTATGGCAAGCAACCACGGCACGGACTCTTCTTCCTCCAGGCGCTTAATCTCTTCAACCAACACGATGCCATTTTTAATCTGCATCCCGACGAGACTAAGAATCGCCAATAGTGCCGTAAAACTAAACGGCGCACCCATGATAATTAACCCCCAGGTAACACCAATTATTGCCAAAGGTACCGTTAGCCACACGGCTAACGTTTGCTTCATAGAGTTGAACATGAAAACAGTGATAACAAACATCACCAGTATCCCTAACGGAAACGGGGTAAACACGGCTTTATTGGCCTTTTGCTGGGCTTCAAATTCACCGCCCCACTCAAGCTCATACCCCACAGGTAATGGTATCGCTTCCACTTTATCTTTAACTTTAGCCAACAGATCTGCAGCCGTGATACCGCTTCCAGGGTCAGGATCTGCCATCACGGAGAGCGTACGCTTACGGTCACGACGCTTGATCAATGGATCTTCCCACGCAATTTCAAAGCGATTTACTACTTGGCCGATACTCACATAAGCACGTTTAGCCGGGCTATAAAGCTGTAAGTTCTGGAGTGCATCAACACCCAGCTGTTCTGACTCAGGTGACTGCAACCTGATGGGTAATAACTGTGAACCATCACGATAAATGCCCACCTGTAATCCGTTAACATGCATTTTAATCGCCTGATTAAGATCCGTCTCGCTGATTCCCAAACGGCGGCCTTCTGCTTCATCATAAACAGGTCGCAGGACTTTAGTACGTGCACGCCAATCCTGATCTACATTAACCGCTTCAGGTTCTGCATTGAAAACAGCGGTCACCTGAGACGCCAACTCTCGTAACTGATCAGGATCAGGCCCTTTTAACCGTGCTTCAATTTTCGCTTTCGTTGAAGGCCCGATAGATACCCTTGTAAATTTGGTAAATGCCTGCGGATACTCCTCCTGCAAGATCATTTTTACTTTTGATATGGTAGGTTCAAGATCTTCATAACTATTAGTTTGTAGAATAATTTGCCCGTAGCTGGCAAAGCTCCACTCCTGACTATAGGTCAGCATAAAGCGGTCAGCACCACGGCCAATAGTACTCACGACTTTATCAATATTGGGCAGTGTCAGAATTCGCTGTTCTAGCTGTTTTATATCCGCTTCTGTGGCGCGTATATCAGTGCCTTGAGGCAACCAGTAATCAACTTGTACCATCGGCAGAGAGGTCGACGGGAAAAAGCCCTGCTTTACATACTTAAAGCCGTAAATAGACCCCATCAGGATCACCAGCATCAGCACTAGCGTTGTCCAGCGAAACCGCAGCGATACATTCAACAGCACGCGATAAGCCTGATACGCCACACCTTTATAAGGATCGAATGACGCTAATTCATTCGTACCTGACTCATCCGTCTGTGACCCAACCCTAGCCACCCTCGGTTTATCTTTGAAGACCAGATAACAGAAGAAAGGGGTGATGGTAATCGCCAGAATCCAACTCAGCAGTAACGAGATAAACAGCACCCAGAACAAACTATTAGTGAACTCGCCACTGGCATCCGGCGACAATCCGATAGGCGCAAATGCAGTAATCGCAATCACTGTGGCCCCCAACAACGGCCAACGGGTGTGACTGACAATTTTATTGGCGGCCTGTAAACGGGTAAGTCCGCGTTGCATACCGATAATGACACCTTCGGTAATGACGATAGCATTATCCACCAGCATTCCCAGAGCGATAATCAATGCACCTAGCGAGATTCGATGTAATTCAATACCGGTAATGCGCATGATGATAAAAGTACCCAGAATCGTCAGCAATAACACAGCACTCATCAACACACCCGGCCCCATTCCCATAGAAACCAGCAGCACCACGACAACTATTCCCACGGCTTGCGCCAAACTTACCAGGAAGTCATTAACGGAGTTTTCTACCTGCGCAGGCTGGTTATAAATGTAATCCACCTGCATACCCACAGGGCGTGCATACTCAAGTTCTGCCATGCGTTGCTTTAAAAGCTGCCCGACATCAACAACGTTGACGCCCGCTGCAAATGATATATTAACTGTCAGAGCCGCATCGCCATTAAAACGATACAGATGTGTCGGTGGGTCTACATACTCTTTTTTGATACGTGCCACATCAATTAAGTGAATTAACGCGCCATTGGCTTCACCGAGTAAAATCCCGCCTAATCCAGCCGCCAATTGACTATTTTGGCTAACAGGGCTGATGCGGATATATTCACTACCCACCTTAATATTACCGGCATCGGCAATGGCATTATGAGTACTGAGCACTTGCTGCAGCGCCGCCACAGAAAAGCCGGAAGCCACCAGACGGGCACGGTCAATTTCTATAGTGATCTGCTCACGCCTTTCACCACCTACGTTTACCTTACTAACACCTGGCACCAGCACCAGCTCGCGCTTAAGAAAATCGGCATAGTCGGCTAGCTGCTCATAGTCATACCCCTGCCCTGTGACCGACATAAACACACCGTACACATCACTGAAGTCATCAATAATCTGCGGAGGCTGTGTTCCGGGAGGTAACGTAGCGGTAATATCATTGACTTTTCGTCGCATCTCATCCCAGATCTGTGCCAAATCATCTTTGCGGTAGATGCTTTTCATCTCCACTTTAATCTGTGATAAACCTGCGCTGGAGGTAGAAATCACCTCCTCCACATAAGGCAGTTGCTGGATCGCATTTTCCAGAACTAAGGTAACCTCTTCCTCCACTTCCAACGGTGATGCACCCGGATAAGCGGTATTAACTAACGCCTCTTTAATCGTGAAAGCCGGGTCTTCAAGGCGCCCCAGTCCCATAAATGAAAATATTCCACCGATGATCAAAAGGACGACCACCATCCAGGTAATTGTCGTATTACGAATACTATATTCAGCCAGATTCATCGTGATATGTTCCTTATAGCCCACGCTCTTTTTCGATTGCCCGAACTTTCTGTCCGGACTGGATATAAGCAACCCCTGCTGCAATGACCTGATCACCAGGAGCAAGACCACTCACCACGATTTTATCTTCTTGTATGCGTACGGCTTTAACTACCACCTGCTCGGCCTGCATCTGTGCATTCAGACGCCATACGTATGTTTGAGAGGCTTTTTCAAATACAGCAGCCAAGGGTAGACTGACTGTTTGATCACTCTGCTGTCCTTGCAGCATATCGGTAAGATCTAATTCAATATTGACAGACATACCCGGTAACACTCTGAACGATTCGGGTCTGGCCATGCTGAAGACAGCACGGTAAGTACGCGTTACCGAATCGGGGACAGAGTCATGTTTTTTATAGCAAGCAATAAAAGAAGTATCGGACTGGCTTTCGAAACTGACGCTCGCACAGACACTTTTTGCATCCATATCCGGTTTAAGCTGAGTTAACAAACCCTCAGGCACACTGAACCTGATATCAATTTCATGGGTATCCTGCAGCTCTATAATCGGTGCTTGCGCTTGCACTGACTGGAAGTTTTCAATATCGATTCGCCCTATCACCCCATCAAATGGAGCGATTAATTGTGTATAGCTCACATTATCTTTTGCTACCGCCAGCGCTGCGGCTGCGGCTTTTAAATTCGCACTCGCTTCATCCAGTTTTGTCTGGCTGGCATATTTTTTCTTTATCAAAGACTCAATCTGCACAAACTGAATTTTTGCCAAATCATAGCGCGCCTGACGATCTGCCAGCGCATTTTTGAAGTCGGCTTGATCCAATTGCGCCAACACATCACCCTTTTTGACTTCTGCTCCCGCCTTAACAGGTAACTCTTTTAACTGACCGGAGATTCTAAACGCCAGTGCAGAGTGTTGAGACGCCTCGATTATCCCGGGAAAAGTACGTTTCATTTCAGTCGCACCCGATTCCACTGTAGCGATTCTGGCGGGACGCACCACATCAACCTGCTCTTCGGTCATTGCTGAAGGGTTATCACAAGCGGCTAATAAGACGCTCATCAGTGCGAGAAAGGCGATGCGAGTTGGAGTTTTCATTAGATCAGCCATATACATTCATGAATGTATGTATAATATACGATATACTAAGCAGAAGAAAGCATTTACCCAGAAAGGCAGTGGAATATCATGGCCAGAAAAACGAAAGAAGATGCACTAAAAACCTATCATTTGTTGCTCGATGCGGCAGCTGAACTATTTAGCTACCAAGGTATAGGTCATACAACACTCATGGAAATAGCGAAATTCGCAGGCATGACCCGCGGCGCTGTTTATTGGCATTTCGAAAACAAAGAGGATGTTATTAAGGCGTTATGGGAACGGGATGCTGCCCCTTTTGTAGAAGCGTTTATCAACAAGCTCACCGATAGTAGCGACAGCCAAACCGGCCTTCGCGCAGATCTATATTTCAAAGAAACAATCAAAGAGATGCTGCACCAGATAACGCAAAATCCTAAAACCAGTCAAGCCATACGCATCACGCTTAACTCTTTTGAGGCCACACATCATCAAACAAAGCTGCAAACTTATCTGGAAAGCAAATCGGCTTCCATTTACCAGGCACTGGTTACAGCCATCGCTCATTTGCAAGATCAACAGCTATTAAAAACACCGCACAGCCCTGAGTTTCTTGCAGGAGCATTATGGAGTTATCTGCACGGTTTAGTTGAAGTAAACCTGGATATTCAAGTGAAAAAAATCGATCTGATTAATAATAGTGACCCGCTAATAGACCTGTTTCTTGATAACTTTTTCGTGGACAATCCTCAGTTATAATCGAATTAGTTATCCAGACAGAAACACATTCAGAGAGTAAACATTATGTTATCAATATTACCCGACACCGCTGGCGACCTTATCGTTGTACAGGCGTCAGAAACACTTAATGCAGACGATTATCAAAACGTACTCGCCCCCCTGATTGAAGAAAAACTACCCACTTACGGGCCTCTTCGGGTTGTTATCTATCTGGACCCTTCATTCACAGGAATGACAGCCGGTGCCATCTGGGAAGACGCAAAACTCGGACTATCGCATAGTGAAGATTTTATTCGTCTGGCAGTCGTAGGCGGCCCGGAATGGGTGGAGTGGGCCACCAAGCTGGGCAACTACCTGATCAAAGGTGAAACCCAGCACTTTGAGGAGCGTCAGTTCTTACAGGCATTGCACTGGGTAGATGATGCAAACGCATAATTGAAGCGACTTTTCACCTCGGTATAGCCGTTCTTCGCTTTCGAATAGTGCTGTTTGTAACAAGGTACCGCCTTACTCTTTACTAACAGCATTTATGGACGCTTACCGAGCGTAAAAGACCCATTTTGTTGAAACTGGACAACCTCTTTTCGCTTTTTACCGATCAATAACGAACCATCATCAAGAAAAAGAAAGTTTTTCCAATGCCGTTTAAAAATATCCCATGTGGTTTCAACGACATGCTCTCCGGCATAACAGAAATAGACAATCGTATTCCCCTCCCACTGAATAAAATCAGCGAACTGCTCCGGCAGTGCTGCGTCGTTACTTTCCCAGGCACCTTGCCACAAACCTTTTTCTAACCAGGTATCTGCTTTACTGGCCCAATCGTCCTTTGCTAACTCGCTGGCATCAAGGCTGTCTTTACTGATATTGAGCGTCCATATTTCCAACGAACGCGACTCGCTCAATGGTTTAATAAACTCAAGATCAACCTCAGGTACCGGCATATCCTGATGTTGATAAAACCAGAGGTAGCGGTACTTATTTAAAGGGATATAATTCATGCATCTCTCAATTCAAACATTTTTGCAGAGTATACCGGCTAGCGCTGACAGGCACACCTGTGTACGCTAACAAGGTTATCTTTCCAATACATTTCATCGCACCGAGCGATCAGGCATAATACGCTCCATGAATAAACGCCCTACCAAAGCACAGACACGCCAAGAGCTTGAACGTAAAACTCAAGAGTTTCTCAATAATGGCGGCACCGTTAAAGAGGTCGACAGTGGTGCCACTGGACTGGAAGATGGCGCCTATCATCGCAACAGCTTTGTTTTTGGACATCCTAAGCAAGAGCGCACGCCTGTGCCTGAAGCACTGAATGCCATCGACGCACGGCGCCGCTCTAAAACCGAAAAACCGACACTAACTCATTCAAAGCGCCCCCGCAAAAAAATCATCTATGATGATTTTGGTGAACCCGTACGTGAAATATGGGTTGAGGAATAAAGCCAAAAATCTCTTTCCTTTTTTGCAAATTCAGAGCTATAGTGATTTTGTACAATGTAAAAACATAATAATCATTCATAAAAACGACTCATAACAACGATAAAGAACGATAAATATAGGAGCCACAATACGTTAAGTTTTCAATGTTGATTTATACGCAACCTTAAATGTTGCATTTTACGTAGTAAGGAAATTATATGATCATCAACATCACTAATCGTCACGATAAAGTATCTCCCGCTCTTCGCGAAAAAATTGAGTCTTGGTTAGAACATAGCCAGGAACGTTACGATGTAATATCCAGCGCTCAGATCACCTTGGATAAAACAGACAGACTAGAAGAAGTAGAGGCCACCCTACATGCGGCAGGTCGAGAAATTAACGCTAAAGCGTCCAATGAAAACCTATTTGCTGCGCTGGATGCCCTGGCGCAAAAAATTGATCGCCAGCTTGCCAAACTTCATGACAAACAAGTGCACAAAAAAGGCACACCCAAACATACAACCCTAATTGGTGAAGATGCCGTCAACGATGATGATATCGAAGATGAAGAGGTCTATCAGGCCTGATAAGGTATTGTGAGAATAATGCTTTACATCAATAAAGGCCCTTCGGGGTCTTTTTTAATGCCAGAACTAATTCCTGAATGGATAGTCGAACACGTACCTGAATCAATATTAAGAGGCACTCTTAACACGATGGCGTGGTTATTCAAAACAGTGAGAACGGCACGATTTACTTCTCTTATCAAACGACAATTGTTCATAGGACTGTTAGCCGCATTGTTACCAGCTTACTCCAGCGCATCTGGTAACTGGCTAGCACCTCTCCTGCAAAACCACGCTCTCGTTGGCAAGATATACAGCCTGGAACATCAAGCGTTCTTGAGTGAGACAGATCTACTCTCCGAACTGCAAAGTACCGCTTATCTTCTTATCGGTGAAAAACACGATAATGCTGACCACCATCGTCTTGAAGAAAAAATCCTTACGGCGCTCAACAGCCCAACCCCGCCATATATCGTCTTTGAAATGCTGACAGATGAACAACAGCTGCTCACCAAGACACTTCAGCCAAACGACACCTTGCAGCAGATGCATGATAAATTGCAATGGAATGACAAAGGCTGGCCCTGGAAAGACTACGGCCCACTGATCAATAGAGCGGTGCAACAGGGAGCGACCATAACAACGGGAAACATCAACTCAGCACTGCTTAAAAGAATTTATAAAGAGGGAAGCGCTAACCCGCAACTAGCAACCGCTCGCTTTAAGAGCATGATATCCATTGCTGAGCCCGTCAGAGAAAAAATACTCGATCAGATATACGAAAGCCATTGTGCGATGATGCCAAAAGAGAAACTGACACCCATGCTAACGATTCAACTCGCCCGGGATGCCAGCATGGCGTATGCGATGATCCGTGATACAGAAACGAACAAAGCGCCTCGTCCTTCTATTCTCATTGCCGGTAGTTTTCATACACAAAAAAACATCGGCGTACCGCTGCACCTTCATCAGCTCACCCGGCAACCGATTAAGACACTCTTGTTGGCCGAAGTCAGTGAGTCCCATGAGAACCCCGGGGATTATGCAAGCTTCCAAGAAGCCGACTATATCTGGTTTACACCTAAGCATCTGGATATCGACTATTGCGCAGGCTTACGCACTCAGCAAAGCGGCTCACATAAACCCTGAGACGTTTGTCACATGTCCGCACGCAATATTACTAACGATCGAGAATAAGCGAGAACTCATCCGCATCTTGCCACGCCGGAAATACGTCCCGGAACTGTTGCACCTCATCCAGATGAAGATGAACTGTCGCGACAAAACTTTCACCTTGTGGCTTATCCAGTAACAGCTCGCCTTTAAAATTAATCGCTAACGAATCACCGCTATACTGCAAACCTACCCCATCTTCACCGATACGATTCACACCCAGCATATAACACTGATTTTCTATCGCTCGCGCTTGTAATAATGTCCGCCAAGGAGCACGGCGCGGCGCTGGCCAGTTAGCAACACAGATGGCCAGGTCATAATCATTCTGATTGCGCATAAAGACAGGAAAGCGCAAGTCATAGCAGATAGTCGGCAATATACGCCATCCCGCATACTCAAAAATAACACGCTCAGTACCCGCACGGTAATGCTGATGTTCATTACCCATTCTGAACAGATGGCACTTATCATAAAATTGCACGTTACCGGCAGGATCAACCAGTATCATCCTATTGATAAAGGCACCACCCTCCTGAATAGCAACAGAACCGCATACAGCCGCATCTAATAGCGCCGCCTGAGCTCGCAGCCATGCCAATGTTTCTGACTGCATCGGTTCTGCATGATCTTCAGGGCTCATCATAAAACAGGTGGTAAACATCTCTGGCAGAATAATCAGATCCGTCTGTCCTGCCAACGGGCTAAGCTTCTCAGCGAACAGGGTGCGGTTGGCTTCAGGTTGCTGCCAAAGAAGCTCGGTCTGCACCAGTGTTACCCGTAATTCATTTTTTTGCGCCATTGCAGCTCCCATTATTAACCCCTCTTATATAGCCACAATTCTGGCTGCCGCATTTTTCAAGGTTTCGTCACCTTTAGCAAAACAGAAGCGTATCAAGCGCATATCCGGTGGCATATTACAGAAAACGGACACAGGGATGGCCGCCACACCCACCTCTTTAATCAACCATTGACAGAAATCCACATCATTCATATCATTGATATTGCTGTAGTCCACCAGCTGAAAATAAGTACCTTCGGCAGGCGTAAACGAAAATTTACTCTTTTTTATCAATGAATTAAAAAGATCACGTTTATGTTGATAGAATGCTGGCAACTCATGATAATGCGATGGCTGGTCACGCATAATATCAGCAAGCGCCAGTTGCATCGGCGTTGAAGTAGAAAAGGTCAGGTACTGATGCACCTTTCGAAACTCGACCGATAACGCTGCGGGAGCTACACAATAGCCAATTTTCCAGCCGGTTGTGTGGTAGGTTTTACCAAACGAAGACACCACAAAGCTGCGCTGATATAACTCGGGATGGCTGAGCAAACTATGGTGTTGCTGGTCATCAAAAACAATATGCTCGTAAACCTCATCACCCAACAGCAGAATATCGGTATCTCGTACCAGCGCTGCTAACTGCTCTAAATCCTGAGCGGTTAAAATAGAACCCGTTGGGTTGTGCGGTGAATTGATAACAATCATGCGCGTTTTCGGCGTGATCGCATCTTTTAATTGCTGCCAATCAATATGAAAAGTGGGGGGCTGCAACTGCAAATGAACAGCCACACCGCCATTAAGTTCAATCGCCGGTTCATAACTATCATAAGCAGGGTCAAAAACAATGACCTCATCATCACGTCTGACGACGGCAGCAATCGCGGCAAAAAGTGCTTCTGTGGCTCCCGATGTTACGGTCACTTCTGATTCAGGTGACACTGTATTCCCGTAGAGCATTGCTACTTTTTTAGCGATCTCTTCACGTAATGCCGGTACACCGGTCATCGGCGCATACTGATTTGCCCCTTGAGCAATATATTGTCCGACAGCATCCAACAAGTTTTTAGGGCCATCAAAATCAGGAAATCCCTGAGACAAATTGATTGCCTGATATTCAGCGGCCATCTGAGACATAACAGTGAAAATAGTTGTGCCGACCTTCGGCAATTTTGTTGTTGGATAATTCATGTCAGAAAACCAGCTATTAGAAGAAGAGAAGAACTACAAAAGGGGATTTTATTACAAACAGTCTAAAAATTCTGCTTTTAGAGAGGTTCCCGTTAATCTTCTAAACAGTAGATCAACGGGAACCGAGAGGCTTAAAAACTACCCACGACCTCGGGTAGTCGTACTCTGCGGCTTAGCACTTTTTTCGATATGTTCGATTATCAAACCTGCCACATCTTTACCGGTTGCTGCTTCAATACCCTCCAGGCCCGGTGACGAGTTAACCTCCATCACAAGTGGGCCACGGCTAGAACGTAAAAGATCGACACCGGCAACACTCAACCCCATCGCTTTTGCAGCAGCCACAGCGGTTTTACGTTCTTCAGGTGTAATTCTGATCAATGATGCATTCCCACCACGGTGCAGGTTAGAGCGAAACTCCCCTTCTGCGGCCTGGCGCTTCATCGCCGCAATAACCTTATCGCCGATAACGAAGCAACGGATATCAGCCCCACCTGCTTCTTTTATAAACTCCTGAACCATGATGTTCGCTTTCAGACCCATGAAGGCTTCGATAACGCTTTCTGCAGCTTTTCGCGTTTCAGCCAATACCACACCAATACCCTGCGTACCTTCCAGCAACTTAATAACTACTGGAGCGCCGCCCACCATGTCTAGCAGATCTTTAATATCATCTGGCTTACTGGCAAACCCTGTTACGGGCATCCCTATGCTCTTTCTTGAAAGCAATTGCATAGAGCGCAACTTATCACGTGATCTTGTAATGGCTACCGATTCATTAACCGGATATACACCCATCATTTCAAACTGACGTAACACTGCACATCCGTAAAAAGTAACCGACGCCCCGATACGTGGAATAATCGCATCGAAACCAACTAAGTCCTCTCCCTTAAAATGAATGGAAGGTTGTTCTGAGTTGATATTCATATAACAGCGTAATGCATCAATCACTTTAGTTTCGTGCCCTCGCGCTTCGCAGGCTTCGATAAGGCGGCGCGTGGAATAAAGCTTTGAGTTTCTTGATAAGATACCGATTTTCATTTTTTAACTCCCGCCAACCCAAACTGCAATGATGAGGCTGGATTGATAACTATACGATCAGACATGGCAATACGCCCTATCAACATAACATAATTCACTATGCCTCCCCACTCTGCCACATTACAGTAAATCAATACTGCGCCCCCGATAAGGCCATAGTCAAAAAATGAGTTTTAATACACATTAAAATGTAAGACAGGATCTGAATTTTCGGGGATTATAAGCCCCTTATCCTTGATAGGATAGGGGTTTTAAATAACAGAAATAAGAATATTGGCAGGAATTTTTGAAACGGCGCTACTACTCTTCATAGGGCTCAATACGGAACACCTCAATCGAATATCCGGAAGAAGCTAACTCATGGCTAAAGGTCTCAGTTTTGAGCTTACCTGTAATCCAAATAGCATCATAAAGGCTTTCTAGCTTGACGCCGGGCTCGTAACGGGCATAGATGATCTGATTTGACGGCGGCGGCGGAACATGAATGCAAGCGCCAAAGTAAGGCACTAAAAAAAACTTATACACCTGCTGATCTTCACCCTCTACCGGGACAACAAAACCAGGGATTCGTACCATTTTACCGTTCATTTCAGGCACAATAGGAGCCGATTGTAACGCCTGCTGCAACTCATCCATTAAAAGTGCCGCTTTAGGGTCAAGATCATCCAGCGCACCAAGATCACTCTCATCAAATAGAGCATCCAATGAATAGTCTGCAGGCATCAGCTGATCCCATTCAATTTGTTCTACTTTCTCGCCATTAAGCTCTTCGCTACCTGCATTAACATGAGCAGCAACCCATGAAACACACAAGGCAAACCCGATAATAAATAAGCGTATCTTCTGCATTATCTCATTCTCATTAAAAATACCATTACAGGCTACTAACCAGATAAGCGTTGATTTAATCAACCTATTAAATAATACCTGATATTTAATATCTCGCCGTTAACCCATCTGCAGCGGTCATTTTATACGCCCGATAGCCCGGCCATAACCCCGTTGCTGCACCCGCAATGATCACACCTGCCAACAATGGAGCATCTCTCCATGACAGCCCTGTCGGCTGAATAAATAAGCCAAATTGCGTTTCCAATACAGGCTGCGCTAACATCAGCAAAGCCACAGCCAAGAGCACCCCAAGTAAGGCCCCGATAGCGCTGACCAACGTCGACTCAAACACTAACAAAGTAATAATATGCCATGGCCTGGCACCAATGGAACGCATAATCGCCATCTCCTTTCGGCGAGCCCCCAAACTGGTAAGCAACACGGCAAGCATACCAATTAACCCTGCTAAAACCACACAGCCCGAAACTATTTGTAATGCATTTTCAGCAACGCGTATTAATTGCCAGAGCTGCTGTAACGCCACGCCCGGCAATACCGCCTGCAAAGGCTCGGCTTTATAGTTATTGATTTGCCGCTGCAGATGAAAAGTACTCAACTTTGATTTCATACCCAGTAAAACTGCTGTCAGTTCCTTAGGTTGCAGGGCTTCGCTCCTCACCTCTTCTACAGACCTTTGCTGCCCCGGGATCCGGCTTCCCGACTGCCAACCGTCATGAATGGCGACAATAGCCTCGGAGCTGATAAAAACCGATTGATCAACAGGAGTACCGGTCGATTGCAACACACCCGACACACGAAAAGGCCGGTCATCATGCTCTGAAAAACTCGTATTGCCCATTCCATGCGAAAGCGTAATACGACTACCCACATGATAACCGAGCTTACGCGCTACATCCGCGCCGACCACCGCATCAAAAAGATCATCAAATGCCTGACCCTTTTTAAATTCCAGCGATAGAGCCCGCCCCGTTTTATAATGCTTAAAGAAGCCGGATGAGGTCCCGACAACACGGAAGCCTTTATGTGAATCTCCAAGAGAAATAGGTTCAGCCCATGCAACGTTTTTATTATTTTTGATCAGCTCGAAACTTGCCCAGCTAATATTATTGGAAGCCTGCCCAATATGAAAAATTGAATAGAGTATTAGTTGAAGCTCACCTCCCCGGGCACCCACTATTAAGTCAGTACCTGCAACAGAGCGGTTAAAACTATCACGCACTTCGCTACGAATTTTTTCCACACCGATCAATAGTGCAACACTCAGCGCAATCGTAAGCACAATAAAAAGCAAAGTATGACGGCGGCTCCAGCTACTACTCAGAGCAACGTTAAATAGCATCAGGCACTCCAACGCAATTAATTTTCGGCAAAGCAATCGTCCTATCAAAAAAAGTGCTTATCGTTTCGTCATGGCTCACCAACAATAAAGTGCTATTTCGTTCAGACACTTCCTTAAGCAGTAATTGTAAAAACAGATCACGCGCTATGCGATCTAATGCCGATGTCGGCTCATCAGCAATCAACAGATCGGGAGAGCCTATCAGCGCACGCGCCACTGCCACGCGTTGCTGCTGCCCCACCGATAACTCTGCAACGGTTAAACCTTGGCTTAATTGCTTCTCCAGCCCCAACTCAATCAATAGCTGATCGGCTGCGTCGGCAACACTTCCGGCTTGTGCAACTGCACGTTGCTGGCGCAGCGAAGAGAAACGACACGCCAACATCACATTATCCCTTAAAGAGAGGTAGGGCAGCAGATTAAATACCTGGAAGATAAACCCAATATGATCAGCGCGGAAACGGTCTCGATCAGAAGAGGAAAGTGAAGAGATACAACAGCCTGCTATCTGTATTTTTCCTGCTTGTGGCAGCAATAGCCCGGTGAGTAAATTCAGCAGCGTACTCTTACCACTGCCAGACGGGCCTTGAATCAATATATGCTCCCCACTTTTGATCTCACATTGCGAGATATCAATTACCGGAGCTCCTGATTTCCATGCAAACTTAACCTGATCTAACGAAACCGACGCCATGCGCATATCCATTTAGGCTATTAACGAATTAAAATGTCATCCTGCGAAGATACCAAGGCCCCACCCTTTTGTCCTGTGTCGCTCACCAACTGATAACGAACGGATTCAACCATAGGAAATTGATCAAACAGGCCAAGCGTCATTTTCGTTAACTGATCGGGTTTAGCACATACAAACCGGTAATGCGCTTTAATATCCGCATGCCCGCTCTCTTCATTATCATGTTCATGTTCATGTTCATGTTCATGTTCAGTCTCATGCTCTGATTCAAGCAGCGATTGATCAACCTCTGCCTCTTTTAAAAGGCATAATGCATCGCTCGGTAACTGAATAATCTTATAACCTTGCTTCAGGGTACTTATCGCCTGAAGAAGCCCTGCTTTCTGCGATTCAGTTTCGGGTGCGTGTTCAAACCCAACGATATTAACAGCCGGAGTTATCAACATAACATCTAACAGCCCCCCTTCAATTACAGCATCCAATGTTACTACACCATGCTCATGTGCATCACTGGCATGTAATACAGGGATAAAGATAAATGACGAAAATACGCTAGCTAATACGGATGTCAGATATGTGGAGCTGGTTTTTATACGGGCTTTCTTTCTAATGATCATAGAGGAACCTTGTGCATTTATTTAACGTTACAATATAACATAACATGCAATATATAAATATCACACGCTTAAAACAAGAGTCGACGCTCTCAACTCAATCTAAGAACAGATTACAGGCTACCCAGGAGTGCCAGCTTCTTCGCCCTGGAGAGCCGCTTAATGGCATATTCACGTTTCGCTGCTAATGAGCGGCTCGCCGCGCCTTCGCGCCATACCATAGCAACCGGCCGACGGGTTCGCGTATATTTCGCACCTAATAAAGGACTCTCGTTATGCTCTTTCAGACGCCTCTCGCAATCCGTAGTAATACCTGTGTACAAACTGTCATCAGCACAAAGAAGGATATAAATGTACCACGTCGAAGAATTATGCAAAGCAAATACAGCCTGTAGACTTACAGATGAGGCTATCAAAGCCACGCCCTGAAATAATAAAGGAAAAATATAAAGCTTATATCGAAATAATCAATGCGAATATTATACCCTCCCCTTAAAATAGCCCTTTATTAAATTTTGTGGAGTCGTGCAAATGCACACTTTCCTGATCATCATTGCTGTCATCGCTTTCTTTATGATTGTGCTTGAAGATGTAATCCATCTCAATAAAGCAAAAACTACTCTATTCCTTGGAACGCTTGCCTGGCTTCTACTCTTTATTTTTCCTGAAGACGGCGTCACACCCAAACAGATTCAAGGCATGTTAAATGAGAATCTTTTAGAAATAGCCAGCTTATGGCTATTCCTGATGGCTGCGATGACCTTTGTGGCCTTCCTCAACCATCAAGGCTTAATTGAAAGCGTCATCTATAAATTTTTGCCATCCAGAGTTGGCGAAAAAACATTATTGTTTATGGTCGCAATCTTCTCTTTTATCTTCTCCTCTTTATCAGACAACATCACCGCCACTTTAGTGTCTGTAGCATTAGTGTTGTCACTTAAGCTTCCTCCCAAGAAAACCTTAAAGTTCGCCGTCATGGTGGTCTTTGCCGTCAACTCGGGAGGCGTTTCTCTGATCACCGGCGACGTTACCACACTGATGATATTTTTGGCAGACAAGGTGGCTATACAAAACTTACTCTGGCTTGCTCTTCCCTCTTTTGTCAGTGTGATGTTTTTGGCCGGCTTACTCTCTTTTGGACTTAAAGGAGAATTAATCATCGAAGGTAGCGAGCGCCGTTATGATCGAATAGGTATGACTATTGCCATATTGTTTCTGTTTACTATCCTGGCAACTATTATCCTCAACATATTGGCAGGCGTACCCCCGGTGCTGACGTTCCTCTTTGGTTTGTCTATTATGTTTTTAGTAGGCCGCTTGTTTTACAGTGAAGATAAGCGCGAAAACATGCTCGACTACATTCGCGTAATCGAGTTTGATACGCTACTTTTCTTCCTCGGAATTTTACTCTTGGTAGGCATGTTAAAAGAGATCGGGGTACTCGATAATCTGGTTACGATCTACGACACCCTGCCACCGTTACAAGCAAATTATGTGATGGGCTTACTCTCTTCTCTCGTAGATAACGTGCCGCTCACAGCAGCTTTACTAAAAGCCAACATTGAGATGCCCCCGGCCAGTTGGCTATCTTTAACCTACGGTGTGGGTGTGGGAGGCTCTTTACTGATAATTGGTTCTGCCGCCGGTATTGTCGCCATGAGCAAAATTGCAGAAGTTACTTTCCTTAGTTATATGCGATACAGTTTTTATCTGCTCCTCGCTTATACACTAGGATTTGTAGGTAGTTATGGTGTAGGAATGGTTCTCTTTAGCTAATCCTAAACACTGCAGATCGCCATTTTTCATGTATGTATAGCGACAGGATATTCCTGTCGCTATATCACAAGCCCTCACCTTTTTGGTTATCAGTACCTACTCCACCGTATTGCTGACACAGACGGCTCACCTCATCAACAAACAGACCCAGGCTAAATACCTTTATTCTTTCAAGATATTTACGCCCATCAAAATACAATCTAATCACCGGCAGTGAAAAAACACTATTCTGAGCACAACACTGCGGGGCACTCTCACAATCGATATATTGAAATTTCAGTCCAGGCTGGCAAGACTCAAGCCTTGCCAACAGCTGCGGCCACACCACTTTGCAAACACCGCACGTTTTACTACCAAACATCACTAAGGTTGCACCCTGTGCTACATCCAACTTAGCAGAACGATACTGCTCAATTATCTCTTTCTCATTCATATTAGCTCTATATTACTGATTTCCAAACCGAATATTATCAAAAGTCTTCAGGATAAACTTTACATTCCAAACAAACGTTTGCAATAAAAATTCAAAAAGAGTATAGGTTTGAGTTATTAAATAGCGCAAATCAATAAATAATAAACAGCCAAAAACAATAATAAAGAGGTTGGTGATGCAGTCCATTAGATAACTGTAGGTAATACAGAATTACCGATACTTTTTTTCTTAATCACTCTAAGGCGATAAATAAACAAAAAAAATCAACTAAAACAGAGAATTACAAATAACATAAAAGGAGAATGTCATGAGTTACGGACTCTTTGGAGATGATGTACTTTTCTTTCAGCGCCTTTTAAAAACAGAGGGTTTATATAATAAAAAACTGGATGGAATTTGGGGTAAATTCACAGAAAAAGGAGCTCAGGAATTCTATAAGCGTTCTGATATTCTAAAGGAGCAGATCGGAGATTTTGACCACAGGACTGAAAAAAACATCTGCAGCCTCGCGCTTAAGGCACAGCTAGAAGCCCGGCATTTTATGAACAGACTCCTTAGCAATAATATAAATGCCAAGATGATTTCAGGCACCCGCACCTACGAAGAACAAAATAAACTCTATCGCCAAGGACGATACAATAACCCAGGCCCTATTGTCACAAAAGCACGGGGTGGCAGAAGCAATCATAACTTTGGCATCGCTTGGGATATCGGAATTTTCACCGTAAACGGAGGCTACTCGAGCAATCATAAGGATTATATAAAAGCTTCTGAATTTGGCATCTCGGATCATCTTGAATGGGGAGGTGACTGGCCATCCTTTCCGGATACACCTCACTATCAATTAAAGACAATATTTCCGATTAAGATCGTGCGGGCAAAATTTGAAAACGGTGAAACCTATATTGCATAAGCTTTCGTATTTTTATATTCGATAACAGTACTGATTCTACAAAATTAAACCAGTACTGTTTCTACTTTGCCTAAGCTCATTTAATTAGCTGAGTTTCTACCCGAAGATTACTATGTAATGTTTTATGCACAGGACATTTATCCGCAATCTCTAACAGTTTTTGCCTTTGCTCTTCAGTAAGGTCACCTATCAGGGTTAATTTACGCTCAATCACTTCTATCGACTGCGGTGTTTTATCACATCCTTCACAGTCACGAAAATAGTTCCGGCTATGATTCAGCTCCACTCTAACGTGCTGCAAGGGTATTTGTTTACGGGCTGCATACATGCGAACGGTCATTGATGTACACGCACCTAAGCCAGCTAACAAATGCTCATAAGGATCCGGGCCTGTATTTCCGCCACCCACAGCCACTGGCTCATCGGCTAACCAATAATGACTATCGCTGCTGACATGCTGACTAAATACGTGGTCTTTTTCTTCTACAATCACATGACCTTTTTTAACGTCAAGGTGATGGTTTTCAACGGCAGGCAGATAACGACTAGCCCATCCCGCAATGGTTTCTGCGACATAGTCCGAATCTTGTTTTTTTGTCAGTAAGTGGTCTGCGTTATCCAAGCTGACAAAACTTTTAGGATGTTTAGCATTACGATATATTTTTTCTGCTTCAGAGATAGGTACGGTTGAATCGAGCGGTGAATGCATCACTAACAGCGCTTTTTTTAACTTTCCAATATCGTGATCAATATGCGTATCAATATCATCTAAAAATTGCTTTTTAATAAGGAACTTCCGCGCCCCTAAACACACTTCAGCCTCACCGTTCGCATAGATTTCGTCTAATGATGCGGCAAAATTATGGACCACATGTTTAGCATGGTGTGGAGCTCCGATAGTCACTACCGCCTGCGCTTCTGGCACTCTTGTAGCCATCGCCAGTACAGCAGCTCCACCCAAGCTATGACCGATTAATATTGCCGGCGCCTGATACTCTTTGCGTAGAAACTCTGTTGCTGCGAGCAAATCTTGAATGTTGGAAGAAAAGTGAGTATTGGCAAAATCTCCATCGCTATTACCCAACCCTGTAAAATCAAAACGTAATACGGCAATACCTTTTTCGGTAAGTGCCCGCGCTATGCGAGAGGCCGCGGCAATATCTTTCCCGCAAGTAAAGCAGTGTGCAAACAATGCGTAGCAACGAATCGCAGTGTCTGGTGTTTCAAGCATTCCCGCGAGCATTTGCCCATTACTTTCAAACTGAACTTTAATACGCATGACTTACACTTCCCTGAAAGCCCACTGAACAACAAAAAAAGTTAAATATCGCGTAATCTTTTAGCCTAGCGAATTAACTTACAATTTCTTATGTGTGCCATCACACATCGGCTGCGTGCTTGTCTGTTTACACCCACAAAGATAGAGGGTTTCTGTTTTTTCTGCTTTAAAAACAACAGGTTTAAATTCACTACCCCGGTGCGCCCCATCACAAAAAGGCTGGCGTTTACTTTGCCCACAGGCACACCAGCGATAGCTTTCTCCAGCCACTACATCTGTCGCATATGGCGCTTTTTGCGCAATCACAGCTTTTTCACTCATCATTTGTCTTCTCCTTTAATCATCCCCAACGCATGCGTGGTATTTTGCTCACCAACTTTATCGCCAAACCACGCCAACTGTTCCTGCAAAGATACTACTTCACCAACGATGATCAAAGCAGGAGCTTCCAGCTGAGCCTTTTTTTGCTTCTCTGAAATGTCCGCCAGAGTTCCCGTGAGCACTTTTTGATCAGCAGCCGTGCCTTTTGACACAATCGCTACCGGTGTATTAGCAGACTTGCCATGCTCAATTAAGCCCTCAACCAAGGTGGGTAGCGTGTGTAAGCCCATATAAAACACGACCGTTTGATTTGGATGAACCAGCTCGGAAAAATTCAGTTTATCTTTACGGTTTTTCAGCTGCCCGGTGACAAATTTAACCGACTGCGCATAACCACGATGTGTCAGGGGTATACCTGCATAGGTTGAACAAGCACTGGCAGCAGTGATACCCGGCACAACCTGAAAAGGAATACCATGCGACTTGAGTGTTTCCAACTCCTCTCCGCCTCGCCCAAAGATAAAAGGATCTCCCCCTTTTAACCGGACAACGCGTTTACCCTGCTGCGCATGCTGAACCAAGAGTGCATTAATACCCTCTTGCGGCACTGCATGATTATCGCGTTTTTTGCCAACATAGATAAGATCAGCATCACGTCGACACAAATCCAGTACTTCAGCTGAAACCAGGTTGTCGTAAAACACCACATCAGCCTGTTGCATTAATCGTAACGCTTTAAAAGTGAGTAGCTCGGGATCACCTGGGCCAGCACCCACAAGATACACTTCACCAACCTGATGAGTGCCACCTTCTTTGTCAATGGCGGCTTTCAGCAGCGCTTCAGCTTCAGCATCTCGTCCGGAAAAAACCTTCTCTGCAATCTGGCCTTCGAGAACATGTTCCCAGAATTGACGACGTTCATTCACAGACCCGAATTTTGCTTTAACCTGATTACGAAAACGACCAACCAGTTGACCAAGACGGCTGTATCCATTGGGAATGAGTGTTTCTAAACGCGCCCGCAGTAAGCGAGCCAACACGGGAGATTCACCTCCCGAGGAGATCCCGATAACAATAGGAGAACGATCAACAATCGCCGGGAAAATAAAGGTACACAAGGAAGGTGTATCAACCACATTGATCGGTATATTATGCTCGACCGCATCATAATGGACGCGTTCATGCAGGTTACGGTCATCCGTGGCAGCCACGATGAGCGTTTTCCCTTCTAATAACGCTGAATGATATTCACCGATAATAACCTGATCATGAGTGTCAACTAATAATGCTTTGAGCTCTTCTTCAACGGCATGTGCAACCACCGTCAAATACACCCCTGCACGCTTTAGCAGACGCGCTTTACGTAATGCGATATCACCACCACCGATTAACAGTACGTGGCGAGATTTGAGATTAAAAAAGAGAGGTAAAAAATCCACAATGAGCCCTCCGTCAGTTGATGAGCTCAGATTAACATAATCCGGCTAAAAACCACTGATTAGATCTGGCTCATTGCTTGATTTTAAATAGATAACAGCGCTTACAACTGCGTGTGCAAACCACACTCACGAGTCTCTAGCGCTTTAGTCGGATCAAAGTAATCATGCTCATTAGGCAAATTGTGCTCCGCCAGATACGCTTCAAGATCCGCTTCAGTCCAATTAAACAATGGCGCCACTTTAATGATGCCATCTTTACTTGCAGAGACAATCTCTAACGAGTTACGGAACTCGGTCTGGTCCTTACGGATCGCGTTTAACCACAAATCCGGTGCCATTTCAGCCAATGCCCGCTGAAAAGGCTCAAGCTTAACCTGACGGGTAAATTCATCGTGCTGAGGATCATCAACATCGGGAATCCCTTTCATCAACACATTACGACGCGCAGAGGTCTGTTGAGGAATATAGGTTTCCACATTCAGATTAAAATCCTGGATCATTTTTTCTGCAAAACGATACGTAGCCGAAGTGTTGTAACCAGAGTCAACCCACAACACTTTAATGTCCGGTTTTGCCTGCACAGCCATATGCAGAATTACCGATTCATAAGGGCGAAAATTAGTTGTCACCAACGGATTTTCAGCTTGAGCAATTGCCCATGCAACAATCTCTTGCGGGGTCTTGCCTTCGAGTGCTTTATTAGCAGCAACCAGATCAATACTCATTGTTATTCTTTCTCCTGTGCTCAGGACTAAAACCCTAAGTCATACATCTGGATTTTAGTCCCAGAGGGTTAGTACTGGATTTTTAGCGCGATGCGTATCATTAACGACGGAATATTGGCCGTGGATCAGCCGCTGTCCCCTGATAATTAACACTCACCTCAGTAAATGCACTGAGATCTTCTTCGGAAAAACGATCTTCTGGGATCAAAAATGCATTAAAACCCGAGCTTTGCATATAGGCCAGACGGTCACGTGCAACATCACCGACTGCACGTATCTCGCCGCTAAAACCAACTCGCACCAATTGACGAGCAATACTGAAACCTCGCCCATCCCGAAAAATCGGAAACTCAACAGCGATCAAAGCAACATTGGCGTGTTCTACATACAACGCTTCCAAGTCATCATCGCCATTCACTTGAATACCTAAACGCCCCGGGCGCTTTAAGAACAAGTCACGATGCTCCAGGTAAACAGCCAACGGGACTATAATGTCGCCGCCTTCAGGAAGATTCTGAAGTTGTTCCAACGCTTCAGCATCCAGTGTCTGCCAGCTGTCGTTTTCGACAACTGTTTGATTAATGAGCAACGGCATAAACATTCTCCTTAAACGGCTCGATACCGACACGTTTAAACGTATCACGGAATAGCTCTTCTTCTTGTCGGTGCTCGACAAACACTTCTAAAATTTTCTCTAATGTATTAGCAACATCATCAGCCGCAACCGACTTCCCTAATACCTTACCTAACGATGCATCTTCACGAGAAGATCCGCCTAAGGTAATCTGATACCAGTCTTCACCTTTCTTATCGACGCCCAAAATACCGATATCCGCTACATGGTGATGACCACAGGCATTGATACAACCCGACATATTCAGCTGAATATCACCCAGATCATAAAGGTGGTCTAGATCATCGAAGCGTTCGTTAATCTGATCAGCGATATTCAATGTTTTAGCATTCGCCAGTGCGCAAAAATCAAAGCCAGGGCATACAATCATATCTAATAATGTACCGATATTCGGACGTGCCAGATTGCTTGTATCCAGAGCCTGCCATACCGCATAAAGGTCTGCTTTTTTCACATCCGCCAATACCAGATTTTGGTCATGAGTTGATCGAATTTCACCAAAGCTGTATTTTTCTGCCAGGTCAGCGACCAACTCCATCTGTGTATCCGTAATATCACCCGCAGGTTTAAGGTAAGGCTTGAGAGAGACAATCGCCACCCGATAACCAGGGACTTTATGATCCACTGTATTTCGTTCGTACCACGTATTAAAGGCACTGTCGGCTGCACGTTGCTCTTCATTCGAGCTATCAGCTGCGGCATTGGCATCATAATCAAACGGCTTAAAGAAAGATTTAGCGCGTGCTATTTCTGCTTCAGTTAACGTCAACTCGCCACCACGTGAGTATTCCCACTCTTCGTCTACTAAACGGCGAAACTCATCAGCACCCAAAGCATTAACTAATATTTTAATACGTGCTTTGTACTTGTTATCACGACGGCCTTTAAGGTTATAAACACGTAAAATAGCATCCAGATACGTTAACAAATGCTCTTTTGGTAAGAAGTCACGAATCTTTTTACCGATGACCGGTGTACGGCCCAAACCACCACCGACCAACACTTCAAAACCGATCTCGCCTGCATCGTTCTGCACCAGATGCAGACCAATATCATGTACCTGAGAGGCCGCACGATCTTCTGCACCACCGGTCACCGCAATTTTGAACTTGCGCGGCAAGTAAGCGAACTCAGGATGCAAGGTTGACCATTGACGAATAATTTCACAATAGGCACGTGGATCTTCCAACTCACCCGCATAAACACCCGAGTATGGATCAGTCGTTGTATTACGAATACAGTTACCCGACGTCTGAATCGCATGCATCTGCACTTCGGCCAGCTCAGCCAGAATATCTGGTACTTCTTCCAGCTCAGGCCAGTTAAACTGAATATTAGTACGGGTAGTAAAGTGCGCATAACCCTTATCATATGTACGGGCAATATGTGCCAACTTGCGCATTTGTACTGATGACATCAGCCCGTAAGGGATCGCTACTCGCAGCATCGGCGCATAGCGCTGAATATAAAGACCATTCATCAATCGCAGGACAAGGAACTCATCCTCTGGCAGCTCGCCTGCCAGATAGCGACGTGTCTGATCACGGTACTGTTCGACGCGCTCATCAACCAAGGTCTGGTCGACTTCATTATACTGATACATGAATGTTTCACCCGTTTGGCAGCTTTACTGCCCGCTTTGATTCTAGAAAAATAATTAAAAAATTGTTCGTTATTATTGTGGTGGAGCTAGCCTGCCAGCACAAAACGCAAACCAATAGCCAACAAAAGCGAGCCCATTATAGGTTGCATCACTTTTGGCGACAGCTTTGCCCCAATATGGCTTCCAATGAACACACCAGGAAGCGACCCCATCAGCAAATAGGCCAACAGCGACAGATCGACACTTCCCATACTATAGTGGCCTGCACCAGCAACACCAGTAAGCACTACGGCATGTACCAGGTCAGTACCCACAATAGCGGGCATACTCATACGAGGATAAAGTGTGATCAACAGAGCTGTTCCTAACGCACCTGCACCAACAGAGGATAATGTTACCAGCCCTCCTAAAAGGATACCGGTTAACACGGTAACAGTAGGACGTGCTTTTTTAGCCTTAGCGACCCAAGCGCGACCTTCTACTTTTAATGCGTACTCACGAATTTTATTACGTCCAAATACCGCGACAGAGGTTAAAATCAACGAGATACCCAGCGTCAGATTCATCAGGTGCTCAATCTGCTCCAATGCCTCCAAACCTTTAAGGTATTGCAACGTCAATAAGCTCCCCGGGATACTACCCGAGAGTAGTAATATCACAATGCGCCATTCGATCATTTTTTTACGCGCATAGGCAAACACCCCGCCAAACTTAGTGACAGAGGCATAAAGGAGATCAGTACTGACTGCAACAATAGGAGGAATGCCGAAAACGACGATCAAGATAGGCGTCATTAAAGCGCCTCCCCCGATGCCCGTTAACCCGACAATAAACCCTACGACAAGCCCAGCAAAGCTGTAAGCAAATTCCATAAATCAGCACCCACGCCTTAAACGAATCAGAGCGCCATCATACCCGCAATTTTTTATAACATAAAATAATAGTTTTTCATTTTGTTATCTTTTTTTGGAATAAAAATATATTTAATCGCTTATTCCATAATCATATAAACAGATTTCTATTTATTACTTTTAATTGATAAGACTCTTTGCAATAATGCACCGCAACATATGACAGATAGGCCACCTTGGTTCCCTATCTGCTAATCCAGGTTATATATCGAGCAGGCAGAAACAGATGACATCTATACCAGAGCGCCGTCTTACCCATTTAAAACAACTGGAAGCTGAAAGCATCCAGATTATTCGCGAAGTTGCAGCTGAGTTTGATAACCCGGTCATGCTTTACTCTATTGGGAAAGACTCTGCCGTCATGCTTCATCTCGCTCGTAAAGCGTTTTATCCGGGCAAGCCGCCTTTCCCGCTGATGCACGTTGATACCACGTGGAAATTCAAAGAGATGATTGCCTTTCGTGACAAAATGGCCGAAGAGGCCGGCATGGACCTGATTGTACATGTCAATCAGGAAGGCGTAGATATGGGTGTTGGCCCGTTCACTCACGGCTCATCCAAGCATACTGACATCATGAAAACCCAGGGGTTAAAGCAGGCTCTGGACAAGTACAAATTTGATGCTGCCTTTGGCGGCGCGCGTCGTGATGAAGAAAAATCACGCGCTAAAGAACGTGTTTTCTCATTCCGTGACAAATATCACCGCTGGGATCCAAAAAATCAGCGTCCTGAATTGTGGAACATTTTCAATACCCGTGTAGATCAAGGCGAAAGCATTCGTGTATTCCCACTTTCTAACTGGACTGAGCTGGATATCTGGCAATATATCTACCTTGAGAGCATTCCGATTGTACCGCTGTATCTTGCTGAAGAGCGCCCTGTCGTTGAGCGTAACGGCATGATGATCATGGTAGATGACGAACGTCTTCCTCTAGACGAAGGCGAACATCCCGTCATGCGCAAAGTCCGCTTCAGGACATTAGGTTGCTACCCGCTAACCGGTGCTGTGGAATCCGAAGCAGAAACACTGCAAGAAATTATTCAGGAAATGCTGCTGACCACCACATCAGAACGCCAAGGCCGAGCCATTGACCACGACTCATCCGGCTCAATGGAGAAAAAGAAAATGGAAGGATATTTCTAGTAGCTCCTACTGAGTAGCTAGCAACCTCATTTTTGACCATTTTCTGATACCGAATTTAGAGAGCGAAACCATGAGCCACCAATCTGAACTGATTTCTACAGACATTGAAGCGTACCTTCACCAGCATGAAAACAAAGAACTACTGCGCTTTTTAACCTGCGGCAGCGTTGATGACGGAAAATCCACCCTGATCGGCCGCTTGCTTCATGATTCAAAAATGATCTATGAAGATCAGCTTGCTGCTATTCAGAGCGAAAATGCACGTGTCGGCAACGCTGGCGAAGAACTGGATCTGGCACTGCTGGTTGACGGTTTGCAGGCAGAACGTGAACAAGGCATTACCATTGATGTTGCCTACCGTTATTTTTCAACGGCAGAACGTAAATTCATCATTGCTGATACGCCGGGGCATGAACAATACACACGCAACATGGCGACGGGTGCGTCTACCTGTGATTTAGCGATCATCCTGATTGATGCCCGACACGGTGTACAGGTTCAGACCAAACGACATAGCTTTATCGTTTCGCTACTAGGGCTGAAACACACTATCGTTGCGATCAACAAGATGGATTTGGTCGATTTCAGCGAAGAGCGCTACGAACAGATCAAAGCGGATTACCTCAAATTCACCGCCGATCTGGACCTACAGGATATTCAGTTTGTGCCATTGTCCGCCCTTAAAGGCGACAACGTTGTCAACCCGTCCGAGCACATGCCCTGGTACAAGGGCCTGCCATTGATGGAAACACTCAATACGGTAAAAATTGCACGCGATAAAAATTTTGAAGAACTGCGCTTCCCTGTGCAATACGTTAACCGCCCGAATCTGGACTTCCGCGGGTACTGCGGCACACTGACATCCGGCATTGTAAAACCCGGCGACGCAGTGACCGTTCTGCCTTCCGGAAAATCTTCACGAGTTAAGTCGATTGTTACATTTGATGGTGAGCTTCAAGAAGCGTTTCCGCCTATGTCTATCACGCTGACACTGGAAGATGAAATCGATATCTCCCGTGGTGATATCATCGTGCATAGCCAAAATATCCCTAAAGCCACTAACCGCTTTGACGCAACCTTGGTGTGGATGGATGAAAAGGCACTTTCCATAGGTAAAACCTATGATATTAAGCTGTTAACGAGCCGCACTGCTGGTTCAGTTACGGCTATCCGCCATCAAATTGATGTCAACACCCACGAATGTTCGGACGCCAACACGCTACAGCTTAATGAAATCGGTCGCTGCGAAGTTACACTTGAGCGCCCGATTCTGGCTGATAATTACAAAGCATTTCGTGGAACGGGTTCATTTATCGTAGTAGATCGCCTGAGCAACGCCACAGTTGCTGCCGGCATGATCATTGATGGCGAAACAGAATCAACGACTTATGAACTGTTCAATACTGCTCAGGTAACTTCCGGACAAAAGGCACGCCGCTTTAATCAACAGCCGAGTGTTATTAAGGTTGTTGGAGAATCGCAAGCCACAGAAACCTTAATCTACTCACTAGAGCAAGCGTTGTATAAAGCGGGTCACGGTGCAGCCACACTGACTAAAAGCAACGTACCAGCCGAGCTGTCACAACAGCCTGAAGCACTTGCCACACTGTTGAAGCAGAATGGCTTACTGGTATTGACGGACACTGAAATCCAAACAGCTGACCTGACAATCAACATTGATCAGCTACCCAGCGGTAGCGAACAGGTAGCGAGTGCCATTCAGCAATTGCGTGATCAAAAACTGATATAAGACACCCCAAAGAGAAGGGTAGCCAAAACTACCCTCTCATTGCGTTATATCACGCCTTAAACTGTGCCTACGGGATCAGTTTAAGGTACACTTTAGCCTTTGCTTATTTCAGAGATCTATCAGGCAAACCCCGATAGATTTTCGCATGTTGATGCAGAGATCATGACAGATTTTCTACTCATTTTAATCAGCACCGTGCTGGTGAATAACTTTGTACTGGTTCAGTTTCTTGGACTCTGTCCTTTTATGGGCGTATCCAACAAACTCGAAACAGCCATGGGCATGTCACTGGCCACCACCTTTGTATTGACGCTCTCGTCAGTGTGCAGCTATTTGGTATACACCTACCTGCTGCTTCCCTTTGAATTAGGCTACTTGAAAACGATCTCTTTTATTCTGGTTATTGCTGTTGTTGTGCAATTTACCGAGATGGTGGTCAAAAAAACCAGCCCATTGCTGCATAAAGTCTTGGGGATATTTCTGCCATTAATTACCACTAACTGCGCCGTATTAGGCGTTGCACTGTTGAACATTAAAAAGCAGAACGATTTTATGGAGTCTATTTTCTATGGCTTTGGTGGTGCGGTAGGGTTTTCATTGGCACTCATTCTATTTTCCGCTATTCGTGAACGCGTTGCGGTTGCCGATGTACCTACACCGTTTCGGGGTGCTGCAATTGGTATGGTCACTGCAGGCCTGATGTCTTTGGCGTTTATGGGCTTCACCGGCCTGGTAAAATTTTGAGCAGGTCGTATCGATGAGTGCCGTTTTAATTGCCATTCTGGTTCTTCTGGGTTTAGCCGTCGTTTTTGGCTTAATACTCGGCTATGCCGCTGTTCAATTCAAAGTGGAAGGCAACCCCATTGTCGATCAGATCGACGAAATTCTGCCACAAACGCAATGCGGACAATGCGGCTTCCCCGGTTGCCGTCCTTATGCAGAAGCGATAGCTAATGGCGAAGCGATTAACAAGTGCCCACCAGGCGGCCAGAACACCATCGAAGCACTAGCAGACCTCCTTGATGTAGAAGCCATTCCTCTTGATGCAGAGCATGGTGAAGAAAGCGTTAAGACCGTCGCCTATATCCGTGAAGATGAGTGTATCGGCTGCACCAAGTGTATTCAGGCCTGCCCGGTTGATGCCATTTTAGGCGCGGCTAAACAGATGCATACCGTCATTATTTCTGAATGTACCGGGTGCGATCTATGTGTTGAACCCTGCCCTGTTGACTGTATTGACATGTTACCGATCGAAACCACCTTAAATAATTGGAAGTGGACACCTCCTGTGCCTGGTGTAGAGCTAATTGCGACAGATAGCGGTAGACGATTGAATGAAGCAACACGTGAAGAAGAGACCGTCTCATGAGTAAAATTTTTGCTTTTCATGGCGGTATCCACCCACCTGAAAATAAAAAACAATCGACACGCTCGCCTATTCGTCCCGCCCCCGTACCGGCACAGCTGACAATTCCTATCCAACAACATATTGGCGCGCCTGCCAAGCCCTGCGTCAAGCCTGGGGACTATGTACAAAAAGGCCAGATGATTGCTAAGGCGCAGGGGCGCATCAGCGTTTCCATCCATGCATCAAGCTCAGGTACGGTTACTGACATCAGCCCAAAACCGGTTCCTCACCCTTCGGGCTTAAATGCACCTTGTATTACCATCCAAACAGATGGAAAAGATGAGTGGATTGATCACCAAGGCCTTGAAGATTATAGTCGCATTCCTAAACAGGCTCTGATCGAATATATACGCAATCATGGTATTGCCGGCATGGGCGGAGCAGGATTCCCTACCGATGTAAAGCTGCATCTGGGTGATGACCATATTGTTAACACACTCATTATTAATGCGGCAGAGTGCGAACCCTACATTACTGCTGATGATATGCTTATCCGGGAACGAGCTGAGCAGATTGTTGGTGGTATTGAGATCATCAACTACCTACTCCAGCCGACTCATATTCTGATCGGTATTGAAGACAACAAATCTCATGCGATTCGTGTGCTTGAAGATGCCTTGCGTCACACAAAGCTCAATATCGATATTATAGTTGTGCCGACAAAATACCCATCCGGCGGCGAAAAACAACTCATCCGGTTATTAACTGGCGTCGAAGTTCCCAGCGGACATATTCCGGCGGATGTCGGCATTGTTTGCCAGAATATTGGAACGGCATCGGCCATTAACCAAGCCGTTAAACATGGCACCCCATTGATCTCACGAATCGTTACCATCACCGGGGATGCTGTTAGCAAACCACAGAACCTGGAAGTACTGATCGGCACCCCCATCAGTACATTGCTGGATACTGCCCGTATCGACCACAACAAACTTAGCCGATTAGTGATGGGTGGACCTATGATGGGTTACACCATTGAGAATGATTCCATTCCCATCATAAAAACATCTAACTGCATCATTGCAGCGACGGCAGCAGAGATGCCTCCTGCACCGCCGGCCCAAGCCTGTATTCGTTGCGGCTTATGTGAACAGGCGTGCCCCGCAGAACTGCTACCGCAACAGCTTTTCTGGTTTTCCAAAAGCAAAGAATTTGAAAAAGCCAAACACCATAACCTCTTCGATTGTATTGAGTGCGGTGCATGCTCTTATGTATGCCCAAGCAATATCCCACTCGTGCAGTACTACCGCTTTGCTAAAAACGAAATTCGTGCAGAAGAAGCTGAACAACGCAAAGCCAATCAGGCACGCGTGCGCTTTGAAGCCAGACAGGCCCGCTTAGAACAAGAGAAAGCCGACAAAGAGACACGCCGCAAAGAGCGTGCAGCACAAGCGGCTGCAGCACAAGCCACCAAGAAAACCACGCTAGAGACGGCGCAAACCAATCCAGAAGATCAGATAAAGCAGCTAAAAACAGCAGCGGCAGTCACACGCACCAAGCTAAAGAAAGCCCTTGCTGCATTGGAAAAAGCTAAAACTGAAAGCAGTGATGATATAGCACAACTCGATCTTCAGTTTAAGCAGGCCGAACATGCAGCAGCAGAAGCTCAAAAAGCACTTGAGTCTGCAGAAAAAAGAGTGCTAACACCTGCAGTAACAACGACTACCGGCACACCGGACATTAAACAATTAAAAACGCAGGCTGCCGTCACCCGCACCAAACTTAAAAAAGCACAACAAGCACTTAAAATGGCAGAAGAAAAAGGCCATGAGGGAATAGAAGCACTACGTGAGACAGTGGCCGACCTTGAAGCGAAAGCAGACAATGCTCAGCAAGCCTTTGCAAAAGCCAGCAATACCTCAGACGGATCAGCTTCTCAGCCATCAACCGCGCTTCAAGAAGCTGTTAACAAGGCATTAAACACTTTGCAAAAAGCAGAAGCAGCACTCGCAACAGCACTGGAAAACCACAGCCCCGCAGCAGAAAAGATGCAAGCCGGTGTTGAGAAGCTAAAAAACAAATACACTGAAGCTTTATCAGCTTTGCAAGAAGACCAAAAAACTCAGCAGCCTCCAGCTACAGAACAAGCGCTTGATCTGAAAGCGCTGAAGCAGAATGTTTCTATTATGCGCACCAAGCTGAAAAAAGCTGAAAAAGGGCTGGCTGAAACGGATCTGAACTCCCCGGAAGCGACCGAGCTACAACAAGAAATTGCACGCTTAACTCAGCTCCATCAGGAAGCCAAAGCGCAACTTGACGCGGAGGAAGCGGTCAAAATAAAAGCGGCTGCCGCTCAAGGCATAGACCTTAAACAGTTAAAAATTGACGCAGCCCTTGCGCGGGCAGCTGCCACAAAACTGGAACGTTCAATCAAAAAAGAGCAAGAGTCTGAATCACAGAATTTAGAAACACTGCAGGCAGAACTGATTTCCGCCCAGCAGCAGGCCGATAAGCTCACACACACTCTTAGCCAATTTGAATAGGAAATGCGGTAAATTATGGCGCTGATTCGCATTACATCACCCCACGTACACAAGCCCGTCAATACGGCTGGCATTATGCGCTTGGTGATTATAGCCACCTTACCAGCCCTGCTGGCCATGACCTTCTTCTTTGGCTGGGGCACACTGATCAATATCATTTGGGCTTCTCTGCTGGCAGTGACCTTCGAAGCCATCTGCATAAAAGCGAGAAACCGGCCGCTCTATTTTTACCTTAAAGATTACAGTGCTGTTCTCACAGCAGTATTAATCGCACTAGCATTGCCACCCTTTGCGCCCTGGTGGTTAACTGCTGTCGCTGTTTTTGTTGCGATTGTCATTGCCAAACAACTTTACGGCGGGATTGGCCAAAACCCATTCAATCCGGCGATGGTCGCTTACGCACTGGTATTAATCTCCTTTCCGCTGGAAATGACCCGCTGGACTGCACCCTTTATGCTCCAGGGAGAGGGCTGGAATATCCTCGGATTTATGGACACGCTTCAATTAATATTTGGCGGCTGGACTGCACATGCCGATGCTTTTACTTCGGCCACACCATTAGACGTCATGCGTCACCGAGGAGGACTCACCACGGAAGAAGCATGGCGAACGTCGGATATTCTCGCCAATGTCGGTGCGTGGCACGCCGTCAGTGCAGCTTATGTAATGGGCGGCATCTTACTCTTGTATAAAAAAATCTTCTCATGGCACACACCGGCAGCTGTGCTTATCTCTTTAGGCGGCATATCAACTCTCTTTTACCTTATCTCACCAGACACTTACGCCGACCCTTTCTTTCACCTGACGGTAGGTGGAACCATGTTAGGCGCTTTCTTTATTGCAACTGATCCGGTCTCTTCAGCCACCAGTAATAAAGGCAAAATATGGTTTGGTATCGGTATTGGTGTTCTGATCTTCACTATCCGCACGTGGGGCAATTACCCTGATGCAGTCGCTTTCAGCATTCTATTAATGAACCTTGCCGCTCCCTTTATTGATCAGTACACACAACCACGCACCTATGGCCACAAAATCCCTAATCGTGGCCTGAAAGGAAAAGCTTGATGGAACTTCTGACCTCACTTCGGCAAAATACATTCGGCATCTCTATCTTTGCCATTGTCACAGCAGGGTTGATCGCGCTGACTCAGGTCTCCACCAAAGAACAGATTGTTGAGAACGAGCGTGCGCAGCAGGCTAAAGCACTCTACGAGATTATCCCTGCAAACAGTATCGACAATGATCTGCTACATCATGCGATCAATATTGAAGCCCCTATACTGGGTTACACTCACGCCAACGCTTATCAGGCAATGCTTAACGGCCAGGTAAGCGCCGTAATTCTGCCTGTAATCACACCCGACGGCTATTCAGGCGATATCTCTCTGATCGTGGGTATCAATGCAGATGCCTCGGTTGCGGGTGTTCGTGTACTTTCGCATAAAGAGACACCCGGACTGGGCGACAAGGTGGACTTGAGAAAATCTGACTGGATACTGGGTTTTAATCAAACCAGCATGCAAGGAGCTGATGACAAAAACTGGGCCGTAAAAAAAGATGGTGGCCAATTTGATCAGTTTACCGGCGCCACCATTACACCACGCGCCATTGTTATCGCCGTTAGCCGTGCACTGCAGTTTTTCGAAAAAAATCGCATCATACTCCTCAGCCCCGTCGCTAGCCCAATGCCTACAAAGGAGGCGTCATGAGTATCGATTATAAAGAGATCACATTAAACGGGCTGTGGCACAACAACCCTGCACTCGTTCAATTGTTAGGCTTGTGCCCATTACTGGCAGTGACTGCATCCGTCGTCAACTCCATCAGTCTCGGTATCGCCAGCACCCTCGTACTAACAGGTTCCAACCTGACGATTTCGATGTTCAGAAAGTTTGTTCCTGACGCGGTACGCTTACCGGTATTTGTGATGATCATCGCCTCGTTTGTCACCTGCATCGAACTACTGATGCAAGCTGTCACGTACGAGCTTTATCAGATTCTAGGAATCTTTATTCCGCTAATTGTTACCAACTGCGTAATCATGGGCCGGGCAGACGCTTTTGCATCTAAAAATCCAGTATCAGCATCGCTTCTTGATGGCTTTATGATGGGATTAGGTTTTACCATAGTATTGGTGATCTTGGGTGGCTTACGTGAGGCTCTTGGATCAGGTACCTTATTTTCTGATATGCACTTGCTGTTTGGTCCTATAGCTGAAAACTGGACGATTACTCTTGTGGATGACTATAAAGGCTTCCTGTTTGCCATTTTACCCCCGGGTGCTTTTGTTGGGCTAGGATTGCTGATTGCTTTAAAAAACATCATTGATAAACGCCTCAAGGATCGCCTGTCAGCTAAAGCGCCTGCTCATAGCCCGGAAACCGGCAACAAACGGGTTCGTGTAACAGGCCAAATAAGCCAATCATAAAGAATTGTATTTTCTTAATCTAGTGAGCTATTTTTTATAGTATAGGAATAAAACTGAGAGCCAGATATTGAACAAGCCATTCCCTATCATTATTTGTGATGATTCAAGCTTGGCCAGAAAGCAAATGGCGCGCGCGCTACAACACTGGAATGTTGATATCACCTTTGCCAAGCATGGTGTCGAAGCCCTCCAGGCTATTCATCAAGGCAAAGGCGATCTACTCTTTCTCGACCTTAATATGCCCATCATGGACGGCTACCAGCTACTAGAGCGGATACAAAGGGAAGACCTGCCTACCATGGTAATCGTCGTGTCGGCGGACATCCAACCTGACGCCTACATGCATATCAGAAACCTTGGCGCATTAGACTTCATTAAAAAGCCGGTTAATACCGAGGTCATCAGCGACCTCTTTTATCAATACGGCCTGATGAACGAAATTAGCCCGACCGATATTCCCTGCCCTTTACCCAGCGACACGACTTCCGACCTTAAAAGCTATTACCAAGAGCTCTGTAATGTTGCCATGGGCCACGCAGCAGATCGTCTTGCTCGCTTCCTAAAAGCATTCATACAACTCTCCACCCCGCGTGTAGCACTTATCAGTATGGATGAACTGAATATGATTATTCGCAACCATGCAGACCGAAAGAACAGTGCGATTATTAGCCAAGGATTTGTTAGCTGCGGTATCGCAGGCGAAGTATTATTGATGTTTAACGACGTCAACACCCAAGATATGGCTAAGCTTTTACGCTACGAAGGCATTTTGGATAGCGCTGCAGAAAGAAAAATTCTGATCGAGTTAGCCAATGTGCTCAGTGGAGCCTTCCTCAATAGCCTGACAAGCCAATTAGATATTACTTTTAGCCAAAACTCCCCCTTGTTACTAAACCTTAAAAACTCATTACTTAAAAACGTTAATATTTCTTCGCATATGAACAAGACATTATCGATAGAAATCACTTATCGGATAACAGAGCAAGACTTTGACTGTGATCTTCTCCTACTATTTACTGAAGATTCGTTAGATGCGCTAAATGAAAGAGTGAGGTTTTTCGAATGAGTATCCCGACATTCGACAAAAGTGTAGACCAACTTCATTTACAGCTAGGTTTACTACAAACAATTGATGTCGGATTGATTATTCTGGACAAAGAATATCGGATTAATTTGTGGAACACCTTTATGGAAAACCATTCGGGCTTATTACACTCGGAGCTTTATGAAAAAAAGCTTTTTGAGTGCTTCCCTGAACTCTCTTCCACTTGGTTTAAACATAAAATAGACTCCGTGTTCTTGCTACACAACCGTTCCTTTATCACTTGGGAACAAAGTCCTTACCTCTTCAAGTTTAAAAGCTATCGCCCTCTCACAGGTGATGCGCCACATATGTATCAGAACATTACCATCATCCCCCTATCATCCCCTTCTGGTGAGATAGAGCATGCGGGCATTCTAATTTACGACGTGACCGATGCAGCCATGGGTCGACTAGCGATGGAACAAGCCAATATCAAACTCACGGAGCTCAGCCAAACAGACCTGCTCACAGGACTTTATAACCGTGGTTACTGGGAGAGCTGCCTGAAACAAGAGCATCAACGTTTTGCGCGGACTAAAGCACCATCATCGCTACTAATGATTGATATCGATCACTTCAAAAAAGTGAATGATACCTACGGACACCTTGTGGGTGATGACGTCATTCGCCAACTCGCCAAAGTGCTATTAGAGGTTACGCGTACAACTGACCGGGTAGGACGCTACGGTGGTGAGGAGTTTGCTATGTTATTAATAGGTACAGATGCTCAACAATCACAGTTCGTTGTAAAGCGCCTACAAGAGCGCATAAACAACCTTACTATCCATCATCTTGGTCACGATATACGTTTTACAATCAGCATGGGCTTGACGGAAATTAACAGCGCATTCAAAAATCATGAGCAATGGATTCAAATGACAGATCAGGCACTCTACCAGTCCAAGCAAAACGGCCGCAATCAAGTAACGACCATCAATGCTCAAGATTAACTTCCCAAAGATTCTTTGCTACTAGCAAGCCAGGGAACATTTACTCTTTATGTATGAGTACACATTTGCATGAACCAAAAAATCCGACACGAAATATTCTACCGCTGGCGTGAAGATAACCCCCACCCGACCACTGAACTCGAATACAACAGCGCTTTTGAGCTGCTCATTGCCGTTTTGCTATCAGCTCAGTCAACCGATGTCGGTGTGAATAAAGCAACCCGTAAGCTCTACCCTGTTGCCAATACGCCTGAAGCTATTTTAGAGCTCGGCCTTGATAAACTGAAAAGCTATATTAAAACCATTGGTTTATTTAATACCAAGGCAGAAAATATCATTAAGACCTGCCGAATACTCGTTGAACAACATCATTCTATTGTGCCTGATAAAAGAGAAGCACTGGAAGCCCTGCCCGGTGTTGGCAGGAAGACCGCTAATGTCGTCCTGAATACAGCCTTCGGTCAGCCCACAATGGCAGTAGACACACATATTTACAGAGTCGGCAACCGCACAAGAATCGCGCCAGGCAAAACAGTGCTCGATGTTGAAAAAAAACTACTCAAGGTGATTCCGAAAGAGTTTATGGTCGATGCTCACCATTGGATGATTTTACATGGGCGATACGTCTGTACTGCACGTAAACCAAAATGCGGCAGTTGCTTTATTGAAGACTTATGTGAATTCAAAGAAAAAACTGAAATCAACTGTGAATAACTGTAAAAATTGATCTTTTGGATAGATCTAAAGTTACCCCCAGAATCTGTGGATAATTCTGTGTAAATCTTTTGAGTAGATACCTGTAGCGCCCGTGATTACTCACTCCACGTTAAATTGTCCGAATTTCACACAGAAAGAATAAACATATAATTTTCAATAAGTTATATTTTACAATAGCAATATATCAATTTTTATAGTTGTTTTTTATATAAAATTTATGACTAAAGCTTCGTTTGTGGATGACGCAAAAAAAGACACTAATAATTGTGTTATTAGTGCCCTTTTTTAAAGAATATAGATTGCGCAGTGGATAAAAACATGAAGCGGCTTCTTTGTCTGACATTTATTCACAACAAAGAGATTCACCGCAAAGAAAGGTGTATAGGAAAAAAGGCCTGTTACTATTAAATCAGGTTTCTGTAATCTCTATTTCTACATGCGTTTTAGGGATACAACAGCAGGTCAGGATTTCTCCGTCGTCCATATCCAGCAGGGTTTCCTGAACATACTCCACTTCGCCATCGATAAGACGCACCTTACAACAGCCGCAGTATCCTCCACGGCAGTTGTAAGGCGCTGGAATATTCTGCACTTCCAGCGCATCCAGCAGCGTAGATTCATACTGATAATAAAAAGTATGAAAGTGATTAACCTTGATTCTTGGTATAGCCATCACTCATCCCTTAGAGGTCAAAATCATCAAAGTCACTATCGTCAACCTGATTATCAATCTGCCCTACCAAGTAGGAGCTGATTTCAGATTCCTGAGGAGCAACCTGAACATTATCACTACTTAACCAGGCATTCATCCAGGGTAATGGATTCTGGGTGGCAGGAAACAGATCGGCATAGCCTAAAGCCCGCATACGCACGTTTGTAATGTACTCAACGTAATCACTGAGAATTTTCGCATTCAAACCGATCATAGATCCATCACGAAACAGGTAACTCGACCACTCTTTTTCTTGTTGCGCCGCCTCGGCAAAAATAGCAATTGCCTCATCTTTGCACTCAATTGCGATCTCTTTGAACTCTGGATCATCCGCCCCTGAGGCAAGAATATTGAGCATATGCTGAGTGCCTGTGAGATGCAGAGCTTCGTCACGCGCAATCAGTTTTATTATTTTGGCATTGCCTTCCATGATTGCACGCTCAGCAAATGCAAACGAACAGGCAAAACTCACATAAAAACGAATCGCCTCAAGCACATTCACAGATACCAATGTCAGGTATAGTTTTTTCTTCAGATTTCGCATGCTGACATCATGCGTTTTCCCTGCAATAACATGTATGCCAATCCCGTGCACTGAATAGACACTCGTCAGTTCTATCAGTTCATCGTATAAACGCGTTACCGCTTCTGCGCGTTTGACTATCTCATCATTAGTTACAATCTGGTCAAACACCTCTGAGGGCTCAGTAATAATATTACGAATAATATGGGTGTAAGAGCGGCTATGAATGGTTTCACTAAAGGCCCAGGTTTCAAACCAGGTTTCTAGCTCAGGCAAGGAAACGATTGGCAAGAAAGCCACATTAGGTGAGCGCCCCTGAACAGAGTCCAACAATGTTTGATACTTAAGATTACTGAGAAAAATATGCTGCTCATGCTCAGGCATGTTCATGAAATCTTTACGATCGGTGGAGAGGTCGACCTCTTCCGGGCGCCAGAAGAATGACAACTGTTTCTCAATCAGCTTCTCAAAAATGGGATATTTCTGTTTATCATAACGTGCAACATTGACACTCCGGCCAAAAAACATCGGCTCGAGCGTCGCATCGTGATCACTCGTATTAAAAGTAGAGTAAGACATGAGTTAGTAATCTGTTAATTCATTCAAGAGGAAGTTATGCAGACATCCAAACTGGATATCTGCCACTCAATTAAAGCCTATAGCTTGCAGGCGCCGCCTTCACAACCACCATCGTCTTGCTCATCTTTAGCACCGTCACGGGTATTATGGTAATACAGGGTCTTGACTCCGTATTTATAAGCGGTTAACAGATCTTTTAGCAATTGCTTCATCGGTACTTTTTCACCCGGATAATTATTCGGGTCATAATTGGTATTAGCCGAAATTGACTGATCCACAAATTTTTGCATGATACCGACCAACTGTAGATATCCCTCGTTATTGGGTATATTCCAGAGCAGTTCATAGCTATCTTTTAATGCAACATAATCAGGCACTACCTGCTTCATGATGCCATCTTTACTCGCCTTAACAGATACATAACCACGTGGAGGTTCGATACCATTCGTTGAATTAGTAATTTGTGACGAGGTTTCACAAGGCATCAGCGCTGTTAATGTGCTGTTGCGCAAACCGAATTCACGAATATCTTCACGCAGTGTTTCCCAGAAATGATGCAACGGCTCTTCACAGAACTCATCAACTTCTCGCTTATAGGTATCAATCGGAAGAATACCTTTAGCATAGGTTGTTTCTTTAAACTTCAGACACGGCCCAAGCTCTTTTGCCAACTGGTTAGAGGCTTTAAGCATATAGTATTGAATCGCTTCAAAAGTACGATGTACTAAGCCATTAGCGGAACCATCTGAGTAACGTGCTCCATTTTTTGCCAGATAGTAGGCAAAGTTTGTCACGCCCACACCCAAAGTGCGGCGATTATCCGTTGCATTTTGTGCAGCCAAAATCGGATAATCCTGATAATCCAGCAAGCTATCCAATGCCCTGACAATCAGATCTGATAACTCTTCCAACTCGTCAAGATTACTCAGCGCGCCTAGGTTAAACGCCGATAAAGTACAAAGCGCAATTTCACCTTCTGGGTCGTTAATGTCGTTCATCGCTTTGGTCGGCAGAGCGATCTCTAAACACAGGTTTGACTGCTTCACTGGCGCGACAGCAGGGTCAAACGGACTATGCGTATTGCAGTGATCAACGTTCTGAATATAGATACGGCCAGTAGACGCGCGCTCAGAAGCCAGCAAACCAAACAGCTCAACGGCTTTGATGGTACGTTTACGGATAGAAGCGTCTTGTTCATACATCTGGTAAAGACGCTCAAACTCATTCTGATCCGCAAAGAAAGCATCATATAGCCCAGGTACTTCATGCGGACTAAATAGAGTGATGTTCCCCCCTTTAATCAAACGCTGATACATGAGTTTGTTCAATTGCACGCCGTAATCGAGATGACGAACACGGTTCTCTTCAACACCGCGGTTATTTTTCAACACAAGCAGCGATTCAACTTCAAGATGCCAGAGCGGATAAAACAGCGTTGCCGCACCACCCCGAACACCACCTTGTGAGCAAGATTTAACAGCGGTCTGAAAGTGCTTATAAAAAGGGATGCAACCCGTATGAAACGCTTCACCATTACGGATGGGGCTACCAATTGCACGAATACGCCCAGCATTGATACCAATCCCGGCACGCTGCGATACATATTTAACAATAGAACTGGCTGTCGCGTTGATAGAGTCAAGGCTATCACCACATTCTATTAGTACGCAGGAACTGAACTGACGTGTTGGCGTCCGCACCCCCGCCATGATCGGAGTCGGCAAAGACAACTTAAACAATGAAGTCGCATCATAAAAACGCTTAACATAATCTAAACGCGTTTCTTTCGGATAAGAAGCAAACAAACAAGCAGCCACCAGCATATAAAGTATCTGTGGGCTTTCATAAATCTCACCGGATACACGATTCTGAACGAGATATTTACCTTCCAGCTGCTTAACCGCTGCATAACTAAAATTCATATCACGGCTATGATCAAGATGCTCATTCAGCTGATCAAAATCTTCACGACTGTAATCTTCCATCAGATGCTTATCATATCGCCCCATTTCAACCATGCTGGCAACATGATCAAACAAGTGTGGTGCATCAAAGCTATCAAAAGCACGTTTACGCAGATGAAAAATTGCCAAGCGAGCGGCTAAATACTGGTAATCAGGTGCTGTTTCAGAGATCAGATCAGCTGCCGATTTAATTAACGTCTCGTGTATATCAGAAGTTTTGATGCCATCGTAAAATTGGATATGTGCTTTTAACTCAACTTCAGAAGGAGAAACCTGATCCAAACCATTTGCCGCCCAGATCACCACCCTATGAATTTTTTCCAGATCAATTTTTTCACGACGTCCGTCACGCTTTGTGACCATCAAATCTTTCTGCATAATACGACTCTTTATTTCCGTCAGATATAATAATTATGAAAAACATGTTGCTTTTTCTTGGCTGCGCTTAATTACTGGCGTCGTCGCAAAACAGACACAACATCTTGTACACTGTTTGATAACAGGCACTAAATATAGCGATATTCGGCTTTATTTCAAGCTTATTTCAGTCTTGATTTTTAGCACTTATTGTGCGGAGTTTAGTCCAAGAGGACGCAAACTCAGACCTCATGCGGCAGTCACTAAAATCAAGTAAATAAAATTTATTTTTTAGATGATTTTTGAATATCAGAGCGGCATTTAACATGGAAAATAATTTACTAGAAATGTACTTTTAACGATTTACAAGTGCAGTAAAATGCGTTTGTTGTTTTAGTTAAATGGATTACTAGTGCTAGCTAAAGAAAAAAGCATTCCATAAGTCAAGCCAAGGGAGCTTAGCAGCCCCCCCCTTAAAAAGCACTTAAGCTAATAGCAGTTCAACTTGTTGGGCCTGCTCATAGATGAAGGTGTACATCAGTGTAAAATGCTTTGTCCCATCTACAGCAATTACATCTACTTCAAAGTGAGGCACCAAATACCCCGTTTTTTCGAGTCTCTGAATTGCGCCAAGAGGATCTCTAACTCCAGCTCTTTTTATATCTATTAAGGTACAGGGCCTAAGCCAAAGCATCCCCTTCACTACCTCTAATTCCTGCATTAACAAGGTAATTTCCGGTGTAAATAGCATAATTTTTAATCCTGATTCATATTACCCCTATAGAAAACCGCCACAATAATCCGCTATACTCGCCTTCCCCAAGATTAGTAAAGCAGTCTTTAAGCAGTTTTCTGTTAAGGGCTATTTTATTAAAGAGAGCCTCCTTATGAGGCTCTCGACTCATTAGTTAGCTCCGCAACAAAACACACTACATCTTGTATACCAAGTGATAACAGGCACTAAATATAGCGATACCGGACTTTATTTCAAGCTTATTTCAGTCTTGATTTTTAGCACTTATTGTGCGGAGTTTTACTAAAAATGACGCAAACTCAGACCCCATGCGGCAGCCAAGAAAATCAAGCAAATAAAAAATAATTTTTAGATGATTTTTGAATATCGGGGCATCGTTTCCATTTGAAAAAACATCTTAATAAGTGATATTTAGGCATTTACAATCATAAAATTAAAGTCTATTATTTGCGCCCTTCTGGTGAGGTTCCCGAGTGGCTAAAGGGATCAGACTGTAAATCTGACGCGCGAGCTTCGGTGGTTCGAATCCACCCCTCACCACCAATTATTTTACCATCTTTGATTCAAACACCTGCTCTATACCTACTACCTACAGCGCAACCCGCCCCAGTCTATCATCGTTTTTTTTCAGAATTTATTCCTGTAATAACATTCGCGTTATGCTTTTAAAATGCTCCTACTAACAATACTCATTTAATCTGCCTATTCGTTCCACTAGATTGCATAAGCCGCTTGAATAAAAGCCGAATAACTCCTATGTTTAGTACGATAGTTCATGCATATTGGTATCTAATCAATGCATAACACCTGCCTTACGATACTTCACTCCAGCAAGCAAAAGAGGCGCGGATGTCCGAAGATTCACACGAGCATCATACTCAATCAAATCTTGAAAGGATTACGTGCCACGTTGATCAGTTGCCTATGCTTCCGGGTGTTTTATTTCAACTGATGCAATTAGATCCGGATGACAATGAGTTTTACGATCAAGTTCACAGCTTAGCGAAAGCCGATCCTCCACTGGCAACCTTTATTCTGGGCTATGCTAACTCAGCAGCATCTTCTCCCAATCATAAAATCAACAGCCTTCAATCTGCACTAACACGCGTAGGCTCTCAAACGATTGTTGAACTGATTACAGCCTTGTCCGTTTCAAAAGTCTTTATCCCCTCATTACCTGAACATAAAGCCCTGTGGCGGCACTCCATTGAAACAGCCACGCTTGCATCATTTATTAGCAAAATTTCTTACCATCATGACATTGATCCAGAAATGGCTTATATGTGCGGTTTGTTGCATGATATCGGTCGCTTTGTTCTTTTCCAGTTTGCCCCGCAAGCACTTCAAGACACAGAAGCAATGGGATGGGCCTCACCCGAAGAATTACCTAAAGTTGAAAAACAACTCATGGGCACCTCCCATGCAGAAGTAGGCTATATTGCCTGCAAAAAATTAAACCTTCCAAACCTTGTTTCCAATGTCGTTAAGCACCACCATAATTATGATATTTTTTCGAATCAGCAGGTCCCAAAAGCCTTTAGAGAACTCGTGCTAATCATACAATTTGCCGACTTCCTGAGTGTCATGGCTCTGAAAACAAAAGACTGGAAAAAATTAAATTCGAATGAACTGAAAAAGCATATCCGTAACCATTGCCTCATACCTAATTGGGGTAATCATGAACTCCCCGTTGATATGATTGCTGAAGCCTATCCTATGCTTATTTCAAAAAGCGACAAACTAGCAGCTAGCCTGGGTGTGTAGCATCTACCCCAGCATTCAGCTTTGGGTTGCTCGGAAAATCTAACTCATTCACGTATAATCGTCAGTTCCCTCTTAAACATATTCGGTTTTTCTCTTATGCGCCTAGCTGATATCGAAGGCCTGATGCTAAACATCGGGATTGTTCTTTTCTCCTGTTTTATTTTTTTCATCATCTATGATCTTGCAAAACGCTCTAATGCCGGCAAATTCGGAACTCTTGTGCTATTTTTTGCTTTAGGGTTAGGATTAGCGGCATTTATCATCAAAACTATTGTGATTGGGATGATGGAAGGCGGTGTGTAGATTACCGATCAGTAACTGACCCGTTCTCTTTTTGCTTTTCGTTGTTAAAGGATCATTGAAATGGAACCCGGTACTCTTGTGCTTATTGTCGTTATTACGCTCAGCACCTTCTATGTTATTTCGCTGTATAACAATCTGGTTCGCTTGAAACACAATGTATCTCAAGCCTGGTCTAATATTGATGTCTTACTCAAACAACGTCATGACGAGCTACCAAAGCTAGTCGATACCTGTCGTGAATACATGCAGTATGAACAGGAGGCACTGACGCGGGTCATTGAAGCGCGCTCACAAGTAGCAACAGCACGAGAAAAACAAGACATCAATAGCCTGGGACAGGCTGAAACTCAACTGAGAATCGGCCTGGGTAGTCTATTCGCTTTAGCTGAAGATTACCCCGAACTCAAAGCCAGCGACTCTTTCCAACACCTGCAAAGCCGTATTACCGGTCTTGAGAGCTCAATTGCAGATCGCCGTGAGTTTTATAATGAATCTGTTAACATTTACAATGTCCGGATTGAGCAATTCCCTGATCTGATCATCGCTCGTCAGCTAAATTTTGGTTCCCGTGATTTACTTGTTTTTAAAGACACCGAGCTTGCTGATGTCAATATCGGTCAGCTTTTCAAAAGCAACTGATCACCACTGATTATGTTCAACGAATCGACCCTTGCTATCCTGCTTACCCTAGCAGCGATAGCCTTCACTCTCTGGAAAGGATTTGCCTACTTAAAGCATTATCGTTTAATTACAGGTACACCCACTTCCCGTATTCGGTCTGCCCATCAAGGCTACGTTGAAATTACCGGCCATATTATTGAAGGTGAATACGGCCCTTTGATTGCACCATTATCCGGCCGAGAATGTGTCTGGTATCGATACTCAGTTTCGCATTTACAAAGCAGCGGGAAGAGCAAACATTGGCGAATAGAGCGCAGTGGCGAGTCTGATGCCTGGTTTCAGATCAACGATGGTACGGCAACCGGGCTGATTGACCCTACCGGGGCAACCGTCAGAACAGCCAACACCCGCACTTGGTATGGAGATACTCCTCACCCACATAAGCCAGAAACAGATCAAGCAGGATTCAACCTGAACCAGATACTGGTTAAAGACCTCAGCGGTTCACGCTATCGTTATCAAGAGACACTGTTGTTTACTCATGAACGGGTATACGCACTCGGACAATTCCAAAGCGTTGGCGGGGGGCGGCACTTAACGCCATTACAACAACTATCAGGAGAGATCATACGTGAGTGGAAGCATTCATATAATGAGCTCCTACAGCGCTTTGACAGAAATAGCGATAACAAGATCGATATGCAGGAGTGGAACGATGTACAGGAAGCTGCCCAAAAAGAAGCGACACAACGCCGTGCGGATATGGCTGCAGCTCCCACTATGCACGTCCTTTGCTGCCCTGGCGAAAAAAGCAATCCCTATTTGATATCCACTTTTGATGAAGAAAAACTAGCCACCCGATATGGCTGGTACACACTTGCAGCCCTGACTGTGCTGATAGGGGAAGCAGCGCTGCTATACCACTTTTTGGTTAGCTAGTGTAAATGACCGAGTACTATTCTGATGTGTACCATTATCGCTTAGCTAATTGCTCAGCACTGATATGCTCTACTATCTTTTTTGCTAAATCTAACTGAAACGCTTTGCCAAACCCGGCGATATAGCGAGCATTAACGGCAGTGAGTTTGAACAACATAAAATCAGGCAAACTTCTTAACAAGCCGACCGTTCCTCCTAAGGAAGCCTCCATAGCATCAAGTACCGTTTTGTGAGCCATTTGATCCAGCAGTGTAACATCAGCCTCAATAATTAAACGTTCACGAGCAAACAGATTTTTACTCTGTGCTTCATCACGAATAACCATCAAGCTTACGTTAGGAGTTTGCTGTAAATACTGCGTATGATCGGCCAGCTGACTCACGTAAATATAAAAGTGCTCATCTTTGCGTATAAAAGGCGCATAACTAATATGCGGCATTCCCTGTGAATCAACGGTCGCTAACTGTAATGTTTTACTGGAGTTCAGTAAGCTCATACAGTCCTTAAGCCGTTTGCTTTCTTCTTCGTTCATCTGAAAACTCATTTTAAAGTATCACTTACACTATTTTATCAAGCCTTCACGTATAATACCGGTTTTACAGCTTTTATCAGGTTATAGATCATGGAACAGAAAGTCGTTCAGGTAGGCAAAATAGAGATAGCGAATGATAAACCAATGGTGCTATTCGGCGGCATGAATGTGCTGGAATCACGTGATTTAGCATTACGTATTGCTGAACACTATGTCACCGTAACCGATAAGTTAGATATTCCCTACGTGTTTAAAGCTTCGTTTGATAAAGCGAACCGATCATCGCTAACCTCGTTTCGCGGCCCGGGCTTAGATGAAGGTTTAAAAATTCTTCAGGAAATTAAAGAGACGTTTAATGTCCCATTGATTACTGATGTGCATGAGCCAGATCAGGCAGCACCAGCAGCAGAAGTGTGCGACATTATTCAGCTGCCAGCATTTCTATCCCGCCAAACGGATCTGGTTCAAGCGATGGCCGCTACCGGGGCTGTTATTAATATCAAAAAAGCTCAGTTTCTTGCTCCTCATGAAATGAAGCATATCCTGCATAAATGCAAAGAAGCAGGTAATGATCGCTTGATTCTATGTGAGCGCGGCAGCACATTTGGCTACAATAATTTAATCGTCGATATGTTGGGCTTTTCTATCATGAAAGAGTTTGGCTACCCTATCATGTTTGATGCGACTCATGCATTGCAAGTACCTGGCGGGCGCTCCGATTCTGCTGATGGTCGTCGAGGTTTAGTAGCGCAGCTATCACGTGCAGGAATCTCTCAGGGGATTGCCGGTTTGTTTTTAGAAGCTCACCCGAACCCGGCTGAAGCCAAATGCGACGGCCCTTGTGCACTGCCACTCGATAAGCTAGAGCCTTACTTAGCACAGCTAAAAGCCGTTGATGAGCTAGTTAAAAGCTTCGCACCTTTACAGACAGATTAAGCGGGCCAACCAGATAAACAGCTGATTTACTTAAAACATTGTCCATTCTTGTCTATTATGAAGTAGCTAATACTGACAGGCATGGGCAATGGATATCCAACAACAATCACTTTCTCTGAATGATGGCCAGGTCATTGGCCCGGAACATCATAAATTCAAGCTCAAAGGCACCGCGACTCCTCATCCGCTGGGTGAATTCTGGCAGGCAGATGATCTTAGTACATCCACTCCAACACCTGTATCACTGATTTTTCTGTCAGCCAATCTTACAAAACACAAAGAATTTCTGGCTGCTTTCAAACAGCAAATCATTCTTGCGAAAAACCTCCGTCATAAGCATATTGCCTCTATCTACGGCTACTTTGTGCAACGCGGTGAGATGCTGTTTTTTGCTTGTGAAGCACTGGATGGCTTAACGCTGCAAACACTGATTGAATCAAAAAAAATCAGAAAGCTAAAAGAAAGCCAATTACGTGGGTTACTCTCACAAGTCGCAACAGCATCTGATTTCTATATCAACAAAGTGCGCAAGCCTCATGCCGCTCTGGCTCCTGATCTTATTTACATTAACCGACAGGGAGGCGTTAAACTTTTAGCCCTTAGCCCTCGAGTACTCTTACAACAAACCAATTTCAAACTCGATCCTGCATTCCAGTTTCCTGCTTATCAAGCTCCAGAGGCGTTTCATCCTAACCTTCTTCCCAATGCTTCTGATATCTATTCTGTTGGCTGTATTGCCTATGCGACACTGTCAGGATCAGCACCCTTCACCTTGACAGAAAATGAAGCCATACATGTTCGTAAAGAGCTGAAACATCCCTCCCAGTTAAACAAAACACAATGGGGATTATTACAACAAGCACTCTCTACCGAGCCCGATTTACGCCAAAGCAACTCTTCCGAACTCATTAGTGAGCTTTTCAGCACTGAACCGGATAAAAAAAAATCACCTCATGAAGAACAACCCATATCAGAGACAACAGAAACAGAGGCATTGATTATTGCTGATCGATCCAGCACCGCTAATCCACTTTGGTCACGTTTATTGATAGGCAGCACACTGTTTATTGCCGGAGTAGCCGTAGGTTTTTTTGCCAGTTTATTCTTATCACAGCCGCAACAAACATCGACTGAACAACACCTGGAAGCATGGAAAGCGCAAGCCAAAATCTGGAAAGCTACAGCGGATGATCAAGCGACCAAAATAACACGACTAGAAGAGAAGCTTGCGACACAAACAACAGCCAGTAGTAATACCGCAGAGCCTACACCCAGAGAGGGCGACCTTGTTCAAGAAAACTTCAATGTGTTCCAGGATGCGTTGCAAGATGGTTCTTACGGGCCGGAAATGGTCAGCTTACCCGCTGGCCAATTTCAGATGGGAGATCTGAACAATCAAGGAGACGATAACGAAAAACCGATCCAAACCATCATCTTTTCGCATGCCTTCGCCCTCTCCCGGTATGAAGTCACCTTTAATGAATATGATCATTTTGCTGACATAACCAACAGAAAACGTCCTGAGGATGAAGGCTGGGGACGCGGCCAGCAACCGGTCATTAATGTAAGCTGGCAAGACGCTAACGCCTATGTCAAATGGCTCTCTGCTGAAACAGGACAAGCCTATCGATTACCTTCTGAGGCCGAGTGGGAGTACGCTGCACGCAGCGGCACAAGCACAGCCTATTGGTGGGGCAATGAGTTATCAGCAGAACGGGCGGTATGTGATGGCTGCAACACACGCTGGGATGCTAAACAACCGGCCCCCGTTGGTACACTACCGGCCAATCCTTGGGGACTGCATGATCTAAACGGAAACGTCGATGAGTGGGTCCAGGATTGTTATTCAGATACGTATAGCGGATACCCCGGCAATGGTACTGCACGTGCAGGCAGTAGTTGCGCCTACCGCTCGATGCGAGGCGGCTCGTGGTTTGATATTGGCCGGGTTATCCGTTCAGCCAGCCGCTACCGCCACCCACCGGATGCTGCGCGTAATACATGGGGATTTCGTGTAGCTCTAGACCTTCCTGCTCAGTAACTTTTTAATAACATCACAGTTCAATGTTATTACTATTTTCCATCATCCCCCTGTCATACAGACTTCGTAAACTAGGCAAGTTAACTTGCCTTTCTATGGAGAATCAGTATGCCAGGTCATTTATTTCGCAGGTCTGTTCTTGCGTTAACTATTGCAGCAACCACATCGGTTGTACATGCAGAATCATTCAACCGTATCGCTAGTTTTGTCACCACCAAGAATCTTCCTGCAGGGACTGCAGCAACTCAGGAAACATCCCCCGAAATCATTGCTGCCAGTGTTGATGGTAATACACTTGTCTATTCAGACAGCCCTTTAGGTGCGATTGGTTTCATTGATATAAAAAACCCACAGAAACCAACATCATTAGGCGTAGTTAACGTCGATGGAGAGCCTACCTCGGTTGCAGTTATTGGCAATTATGTGCTGGCTGGTGTTAATACATCTGAAAGTTATACCCGGCCAAGTGGTTATCTGGCCGCAATTCAGCTAAACAGCCAAACACTTAACAGCCAATGCGACCTCGGTGGTCAACCAGACTCTGTGGCGGTCTCCAAAGACGGCAAATTTGCGGCAATAGCGATTGAAAATGAACGTGATGAAGATCTCAATGATGGAGCCTTACCTCAATTGCCTGCAGGCTGGCTTTCTATCATCTCTCTGGAAAATGGCGTACCTCAGTGTAACACCTTGAAACGTATAGAGATGACAGGATTAGCCAGTGTTGGAATGGATGATCCAGAGCCCGAATTTGTCGACTTTAATAACAGTAATGAGATTGTAGTTACGCTCCAAGAGAATAACCATTTAGTGATTGTATCTGCTGAAACAGGAGAGATCCTGAATCATTTCTCGGCAGGCAGTGTTGAACTACACAATATCGACACCGCGAAAGACAAAGCACTACATTTTACTCAAACACAAACACAACGCCGCGAACCTGATTCCGTTAAATGGATTGATAATAATCGTTTTATCACGGCTAATGAGGGCGATTTTAAAGGCGGATCACGCGGCTTTACTATTTTCCATAAAGATGGCCGTGTACTCTATGAATCTGCTGACACCTTTGAACAACACGTCATTATGGCAGGTCATTATCCAGACAAACGCTCCGGGAAAAAAGGAAATGAGCCAGAAGGAGTCGCCGTCGGTCAATACGGTGATACAAAATACCTTTTTGTACTCTCCGAGCGTGCTTCGGTTATTGGCGTCTACCGCGACACAGGTGGGACCCCGGAATTCATACAATTACTACCTTCAGGCATTGGCCCAGAGTCCGCAGTGGCAATCCCATCACGCAACCTTCTAATCAGCGCCAATGAAAAAGACCTCATTGAAGATAAAGGGCCGCGTGCTCACGTAATGATCTATGAATTGAGTCCAAAAAAGGTGGTATATCCACAACTGATTTCTGAGAAAACAGCAGACAATAAATTGGTAGGTTGGGGAGCATTATCCGGATTAACAGCAGATCCAAAGATAGCTGGCCACCTCTATGCAGTTAATGACAGCTTCTATGCAAACCAACCCACCATCTTCAGTATTGATGCAACACAACAACCTGCAAAAATCACTGATGCGTTACCCGTAACACGTGATGGCAAGCCTGCTCAAAAACTTGATATGGAAGTAACCGTTCATTCTGAGGCGTAGTTGATATCCCGATACAAGTCGGAACGCAACGGCTGATCTGCAAACTTCTCTTT
>JBLWXO010000019.1:0-57885 GCA_048267385.1 Neptunomonas sp.
AAAGAGAAGTTTGCAGATCAGCCGTTGCGTTCCGACTTGTATCGGGATATCAACTACGCCTCAGAATGAACGGTTACCTATGGTTTGCCTTATTTCGGTCGTAGATGTTTGAGTGCGTTGGGCTAGCGTTCTTACTTCATCGGCAACAACCGCAAATCCTCGCCCTTGATCACCCGCTCGAGCAGCTTCGATGGCAGCATTGAGTGCCAATAAGTTAGTTTGGTCAGCAATATCATTGATCACATCAATAATTGAGCCGATATTATCGCTGTCTACTCCGAGTGTTTTGATGCGCTCTGATATATCTGCAACATTGCTCACTAAAGCATTGGTAGCGGATACGGCAACCCCCACCACTTTACTGCCTTGTAGTGCTTGTTGGTTAGTCTCTTGGGCTCTATGGTCAGCTTGTTCGGCATTACTTGCGATTTCTTGTGAACTGCTGACCATTTCGTTCATGGCGCTAGACACTTGCTCAACCTCAAGGCGCTGGCTATCGATACTTTGGTTAGCAACATTACTGATCGATGTCATTTGTTCGGAAGCGGCTGCTAATTGATGTGTTGCATTACCTATTTCACTGATGAGCGAGCGTTGTTTTTGCAACATGGTATTGAAGTTTTCTGACATTTTTGCCAATTCGTTTTTGCCCTTGTCGGGTAGAGAGATCGTCAGATCCGACTCTGAGGCAACCTTGGCCATTGCGAGGTTAAGAGTGTTCAGCGGTTTATTGATGGATTGGTAAATTAAGTATCCCATTATCATTAAGGCAATGAGAGTAATGCATCCAAAGGTTATCATTAAAAAGATCTGTTGCAAGTACGTTTCGTGGATGTTTTTACGTTCTTTCGCAGCGACTTTTAATTGTAAAGTAACGAGTTCGGATATCTTGTCGCTGATGGGGTCAATGCTTTTATACAGAGGGCCGTCGAATTGATTAAGCTGATTGGGCGTGCTTCCTGTTAGCCCTTCTAGTGCTTGTTCTAATTTATCAAGGGCATGGTTGGCGGTTATGAAGAGGCTGCCTGCCTCTTTTGCCAAGCGTGCTTCTTCTGTTGTCAGCGTGGTGGCCTTGTACTTATCCCATGTCTCTTTTATTTCCTTGCGTGCAGTTCTAATGCCTAGTAACGCTTCCGGTGCCGGCATTATTCCAGCATTGGCTTTATTTACCGCATCAATGACATATATTGCATAATCATCTGCGATAATTTTAAGGTCTTCTAGAGGCACGACCCGATCTTCATAGATTCGCCCCACCCCTTGATCTGCCTCTTTAAGAGCGCTCAATGAAGCAATAATAATCAAAATGATGGCTAGCATGGGTAGCATTGAGAGAAAGATCAACTGACTACGAATGCTGAAGTTTTTTATTAGCATAGTTTTTTCCGTACTTTATCGGAACGAAATATAAATCACCCCCATGTGGTTTATATTTCTGCTTTGTGATAAATAGGAATTATTCCTATTGACATTATATAAGTTGAGTATAGTTCGTTGTTTTGAAAAAGCTAAAAAAATTGTAAATTGATAAGGAGTCCGAAATGAATCAACACGAGACAATCAATTACGTAGAATTTCCAGCGCGAGATCTTACTGCCGCTAAGCAGTTTTTTAAGGAAGTATTTGATTGGTCGTTTACAGACTATGGGTCTGAGTATACAGCTTTTTCCAATGCTGGATTGGAGGGAGGTTTTTATAAAGCAGATGTATGTTCCTCTACCGAGCAGGGCGCAGCATTGATTGTTTTTTATAGCGCAGACTTAGAGCGAACATTAGTCAACATAGAAACAGCGGGCGGGGTTGTCGTTAAGCCTGTTTTTACATTCCCCGGCGGGCGGCGTTTTCATTTTACAGATCCTAATGGAAACGAATTCGCTGTTTGGTCTGAGTAGGTCAGGTAGCGTATAAAACAAGCAGGGCTGAATCAGCCCTGCTTGTTTTATTAAGTGTGTTGTTAAAGCGCTTTTGCTTAGCTCTGTTTTTTCAGAAACTTAGTTAATAGCACGATACGTGTACCGTTAACTCTGCCTTCAATCTGTTCAGGATTTGAGGTAAGTGAAATGCCCCGAACGGCGGTGCCTCGCTTCGCTGTAAAGCCCGCACCTTTGACATCTAAATCTTTAATCAATGTGACAGTGTCGCCTGCATTTAATGTAGCACCGTTGCTATCTTTTGCAGGTGGGTATTCATTATCTGAACCACTGCTTGCTTCTGCCCACGCTTTTGTCTCTTCATCGAGATATAGCATATCGATAAGATCCTGCGCCCAGATTTCGCCCATGGAGGATAACTGTGTTAGTTGTCTCCATGCGGTTACCTGAACGGCGGGGACCTGGCTCCACATACTATCGTTGAGGCAGCGCCAATGGTTAACATTAATAGACTCAGGGGTATTCAGCTGGCTGCTGCATGTAGCGCAAATCATAATGGATTGATCGGCTGTGTTGTCAGATGGTAATACCTCAAAAACAGAAAGATCTTCCGTTTCAGAGCATAGTTCGCATTTAGAATTGCAGCGTTGCATCAGTGTTTTTTCAATAGTCATGTTTAAATAAAGCCTCATTTATGTGCGTATATTATGCCAGAATGGCTTGCTAAAACCCAAGAGAAGCCAAGTGTAGAAATAGAGTGCTGAATAAAGGTTAATGGGCGTCTTTATCTATTTCATCAGCACTCGGTGTAGACGTTATCAAAGGAGAAAATCTGATGGATAAACAATCTTTGATTGAATATTTGCTGGCAAAGCCTGAGGCCGTTGAAGATTACCCTTTTGGGCCTGATGTTTGTGTCTTCAAGGTGAAAGATAAGATGTTCGCCCTTTTGTCTCGCCATCAGGGGCAATTGAGTATCAATTTAAAAAGTGACCCTCAGGATGCGATTGAATTAAGAGACCTGTTTGATGCCGTTATCCCCGGCTTTCACATGAACAAACGCCATTGGAATACCGTTTTTGTGAATAATACTATTCCTGACGGTGAGCTCATGCGTCAAATTGATTGTTCCTATGCACTGGTTGTTAAAGGCTTGGTTAAAGCAAAGCGGGCGGCTCTGGAGTTGTCCTATGATCCACAGATCCTCTATCAAGGACTGAGATGTAAATAAACACGCTGATTTCTGTCTTAGTCGTCTTCTCCTTTAGGTTTAAATAATAGGGGTTAATGCTTATTTTTCTCGCATATGGTGCGGTTTTGCGGTATAAGTTTACGTTAACGTCAAGTTGATTTTGCATTACAAAATATAAAAACAGACAGGGCTATGGAGCGATAAATGCAAATAAAAGATAAAGTTTTTGTGATTACAGGTGGTGGGCGTGGATTGGGTCTTGCGATGGCTGAGCATTTAGCGCAGCAAGGCGGTAAATTAGCGCTAATTGATATCAATGCCGGTGATCTGGATGCGGCTGTTGCTAAGCTCGAAAAAATGGGTAGCGAAGCTCGTGGATATGTTTGTAATATTACTGATGAAAAAGCGGTGGGTGATACGTTCTCTGCGATTGTTAAAGAATTCGGCAAAGTACATGGTTTGGTTAACAATGCCGGTTTGATGCGTGACGGTATGCTGATCAAACTCAAAGAAGGTAAGCTCGTTAAGCGTATGGAGCTAGATCAATGGCAATCGGTTATTGATGTCAATATGACAGGTACTTTTCTATGTGGTCGTGAAGCTGCTGGAATTATGGCGGAGCAGGGAGAAGGTGGCGTTATCGTTAATATCTCCTCTGTTTCGCGCGCGGGTAATATCGGCCAGACAAACTACTCTGCAACTAAAGCGGCGGTAGCGACAATGATTGTTAGCTGGGCAGGTGAGTTGGGGCGCTACGGTATTCGTACAGCAAGTATTGCTCCTGGTGTGATTGCTACTGAAATGACAGCACAAATGAAACCAGAAGCGATTGACCGTATGGTTCAGGCCGTGCCTTTACGTCGTTTAGGTGAAATTAGTGAAATGGCCCATACATTACAATATATTATTGAGAATGATTTCTTTACCGGCCGTGTTATTGAAATGGATGGTGGTTTAAGAATCTAGTGGATGACTAGTTATTCGATAACCCCGATATAAAAAGGCTCTTGTTTGCAATAAGGGCCTTTTAAGTATTTGAATAATATGGCTATTGTTTGTCTTTATTCTCATTTTCTGACGCCTCGGCTTATTCATTATACTCTCATAAAGAATTATCAGTTTTTCCGAACTTGTGCTTAAATCAGTTTATGACTAGGTGCATATACCTGAATTATTTCAGGTAGATTGATGGAGAGTACTGTGTTGAATTTCCAATTTAGAACACTGGTTTTGATAATTCTGTTATCGCCCGCTTTCGCTCATGCAGACATCTATCGTTGGACAGATGAAACTGGAAAAGTCCATTACAGTGATAAAAAGCCTTCAGGGATAACCGCTGAGAAAAAATCTTATGCTAATGTGGCGACACCTTGGCGAAAAGTGCCAAAACCTGAGCGCGCAATCACTGAGGACGTGGTAGCAGATGACGCTTCTAAGCCTGAAAGAGCCGAGGCAAAAGTCAATCCACAAGGAGAAGGGGAACTTTCCCAGGATAAAAGTGACAAAAAAGATAATAAGAAAACAAAACGTTTAAAGGCCCAGAAAACATCTGATGCAGAAAATAGCGATTCATCAGAGCCGGTCAGGTTGAACCAAAAAGATAAATCCTCATCAACTCCAGCAAAACGAACAGCTGACATTAAAGAAACTTATAAAAAAGCAAAGGAGGAATATCGTAAAGCCAATTAATCTGTTTTATGGTTTTTCCTGAAGCAATGAGTAGGCTAATATGGCAGAATTCACTATTTGATTTGTATTTAATTATCGGTTTCCAAGCCGGGTAAGAGGGCGATGCTATGTTTGATAACGATTCATTACATCCTAAATTTTTAGAAGCAATGCGTAAGCTTAAGGCGATGTCTGAAGAAGATCGTTTATCTGAATCAAATAAAGATTTATTTGAGCAAGCGATGAATTATGCCCCTTTAGATATCCAGCCACAGTTGATAGAGATAAAGAAGAAGTATCAGGATCTTCACTAAGCTTATGATCTTGTATTTTTTAGAATTAAAGCCCTCTTTTGAGGGCTTTTTTTATGGGGTATGAAAAACGTGATGTATGATTATGCAGAGCAAGCAACTGGCTGCAGAAAAGGAATGTATTCCTGATATGAACTTAGCGAATCCCACGGCTTTTTGTTGCTGATGTGCGCAGATGTGGGAAGAAGAACGGTATGTGCTCCACTTAATAATTCACGAATGACTAACAAACGGTACTGTTTTCTATTCAGTGCACAGCGTTTAACCGGATATGACTCATTCAGCATGGATGATAATGTTTTACCGGTTTGGCATTGCTCGTTTGTTAGCTGGTCACTTAAGATGATCAGCTCCGGTTTTTCCTGCATTACAATATTTGTCATAAACTCAGCAACAGTATAAGCATTTAAACTGTCTTGAGTGATAATGTGAATGCCTTTGTCAGCACCGCCTTCAATAGCAATCTCTAACTGCTTCATGCTCTTATCGGAACCAATGGACACTGCCACAATGGTGTTGGATGAATCTGTTTTTGAGCAGAATGCTTCCGTTAATGCTGCCTGAAGAGGCAGATCATCAGTCAGTTGGTTTACTTCGCGTTTAACAACGACAACAATTTTCATGGGCGTTCTCTGGTGATGATTTTCCACGATTGATAATGAAAAATTTCATGATTTAAGTAGAACGCAAAAGATTTACGAGAGTTTGTCTGAATTCTTACCAATTGTAACAATGGCACTGAATGTGCTGTTTTTACTATAGAATCTGCAGATGAGTTTTTTACAGGGTTAAAGTATGTTGTTTCCTTCCAGGCTGGTTCAGCGTTTTTTTCCAATCGTCTTGATATTGATGTTGATGATATTTGGAGCGGTCTATTTCTACTCTGTTCCTTTTATTAAAGACAAGGTGTATGAAATTGAGCGTAACTCGAGCCGTATCGCACTGGATAATGTTTTCACAATGGCGGACCGCATGTATGCGGACACTGAAAATTATCAACAGCAGGTTCTGGAATCCCATAAGCAACGTCTGAAGATTGTTGTTTCGATGGCAGAGTCCTATATTGACCAAATATCTCAGCAGGTTAAAAAGGGCGAGGTTGATCTTAATACGGCACGAGCTACCGTATTTGAAATGCTACGTCATTTTCAAAGTATTGATGGTGATTATATCTGGGTCGCCAGTTATGACTATCGTTTTTTATCCCATCCTGATGAGCGCTATCATGGTAAGGATGTGTCAACACTGAAGAGTGATGATGGGGTTGTGGTCATACCTGAGATTATTAATGTCGCAACGAGCCAGGGTGAAGGCTTTTATCAATATAAATGGAACCGTCTTTCAGAAAATAAGCAGTTGGACAAGTTGTCTTATGTGAAAAACTTCCCCGAGTGGGGCTTTGTGATGGGGTCTGGCATCTATCTTGAAGATGTGGCTGCCGAGCTAGAGGTGAAGCGCAATCAAGCACTTGATGATTTGCGCGAGAGCTTCAAGCAGTTGCGGGTAGCGAAAACAGGTTACCTGTTTATTTTTGATGCCAGAACTAACATGCTGATTCACCCTAACGCTAATATTGATGGCACCAACATTGAAAATTTACTAAACCCTGTCACTGAAAAATCAATTGCAGCGGATCTGATTAATGTCGCTGATACCGGCAAAGAGCTTTATTACAAATGGGATAAACCCGAAGATCCTGGTAATTATATTTATGAAAAACTATCGCTTGTACGTCATGTGAAAGGGTTTGATTGGTATATATGTTCGACGGTATATGTAGATGAACTTAAAAGCAGTTCTGAGCAATTAAGTGAGCGTATTCTTACCATTGCGCTCATTTCATTGCTGGTTGCAATTGCGATGGCTTTCTTTTTTATCTATTGGGTGACCAATCCAATTAAGCAACTGGCTGACACCGCATTACGTGTATCTAAGGGTGAGTTAACCGCAACGGTTGGTTTTCGCCGTGATGATGAGTTAGGCATATTGGCTAAAACATTCGATGAAATGGTTAAGCGTGTACGTGACAATATTCAAGACCTCGATCTTAAAGTAGAAAGCCGGACGCTTGCACTTGAGCAGAGTAATCAACAATTGATGGATACGGTTAAGTCACGTGAAAAAGCCCAGCATGCATTGACGTTAATTGAAGAAAGACAGCGCATTATTCTTGATCTATTACCGGCTGAAGTGGCTTATTTTGATACAAAGCTGCAGTTCCAGTTTGTTAACCAGCGTTATGCAGACGCGCTTCAAAAACCAAAAGAAGAGATTACAGGTCAAAATCTGCCGGTGCTCAGTCAAAATCAATATCAGGCGATGCAGTCGCAGTTGGATGAGGCTATCAAGGGTATTGAATCTGGCAGAGAGTATAGTAACTGGTGTCAGGATCGGGAAGTGATTACCAAGCGCTTTATCACTCCTTGTTATGATGATGCCGGTGCTGTGGTGGGTGTTTTATTGGTAGCGCTGGATATCACTTCTGAAAAAGAAGTGGAAAAAAAGTTATTGGAAGCACAGCGAATGAGTGCAGTGGGTCACCTTGCTGGTGGATTGGCGCATGATTTTAATAATTTGCTTTCTATTATTTTAGGCAATTTAGTTTCAGCGGCTGAACATTATCATGTGGATGCTGAGTTGCAGCGATATCTCAAGCCGTCAATAAGAGCTGCAAAGCGTGGTGCTAATATCACTAATAGGCTCTTGGCATTCTCCAGACGCCAGCCTTTAGCGCCATTACCTTGTGATATCAATGTGTTGTTGCAGGAAACCATTGAGCTATTGCAAGGCTCATTGCCCAGTAATATAGCGCTGATCTTTAATCAGAAAAAAATGCAAGGTCTTCCTTTTGTTGATCCGGGGCGTTTAGAGGATACATTGGTAAATCTGGTATTAAATGCCAAGCAAGCAATGCCCCGGGGCGGTAAAATCAATTTCACTGTTGCAGAACTGGATGTAGAGTCTGATAACTTGTTTTTAGATGAGAAGGTTGCCCCTGGCCACTATATTCAGATACAGGTGACGGATACCGGGGACGGGTTTACGGAAGATGCAATGCGAATGGCGTTTGAGCCCTTTTTTACGACACGTTCTGGCGGTGCTGGTGCAGGGTTGGGACTGAGTATGGTCTACGGGTTTGTTAAGCAATCAAATGGCTATATCAAGGTTAGCAGTACTCCCGGCCAAGGGGCTGAGATAACCTTACTACTACCCGCAGTGCTGGCAGAGCTTATGCCTGATCCTACAGATTTACAAGAATATGAGCATATCGAATGGAAAGGAAAACTAGTACTGTTAGTAGAAGATGATGATGATGTCAGGCAGGTCGTACGTGAGTTGCTTATAAAAATGGGCTTTAATATCATTGAGTCATCTACAGCCGAAGAAGCAGAAGCATTGATAGAGGTTTTAGATGATGTGTATGCACTTGTATCTGATATTCGTTTAAATGGTATAACGAATGGTTATGACTTGGCGGATGTTTTTAAATTTACGCATCCGATGAGCCGTGTCGTGTTGATGACAGGCTATGCTTTTGATGAAAACAGTGGTCGAGTGGGAAAGAATCATTACAATGTTCTTCAAAAACCATTTGATATCAATCAATTACGAATGTTTTTTGAGATGGGTGATGAAGAGCAAGACAGGCTGTTTTAATGATGGATAAGCGTAGACTGATATACATCATTGATGATGAACGTGATATTTGTGACATAGTTAGTCGTGAATTAGGTGCTTATGGTTTTGATGTAGAAACATTCTTGACCGGTGCTCAGTTGAAAAAAGCACTGCTGGTTCGCTCTCCCGATCTGTGTATTGTTGATTTAGGCTTGCCTGATATGGATGGCATAGAGTTGGTTAAGTCGCTGTGTGATCAGGTAAATATGGGAGTAATGATTCTTTCTGGTCGGGATAGTATTACGGATCGGGTTCTTGGGTTAGAGCTGGGTGCGGACGATTATATTGTTAAGCCTTTTATTCCAAGAGAGCTGATCGCCAGAGTTAATAGTTTATTTCGCCGCTTAAAGAAAAATTCTCATGATAATGATGCGTCCACCATAAAAACTGCCCGGTTTGCCGGGTGGCGTTATGACCCATCGACATTAACCTTGAGTGGTGTGTTATCAGATGAAATAGATACCGGAAAGGGTGTGGAGTTCAGCTCTGCCGAGCATGACTTATTAATGCTGCTATTGCATTCCCCACGCAAAATTTTATCTCGTGATCAGTTGTTAGGGGAGCGAGTGTCGCCTTTTGATCGTAGTATTGATGTACGTATGTCGCGTGTTAGAAAAAAAATTGAGAGTAATCCCAAGCATCCGACACTCATCAAAACAGTTTATGGCGTGGGTTATATACTCACAGCGGATGTTGAATGGGTATGAGTCTTTGCAAATATATGCTTGGAAATAAGTGCTTGGACATAAAAGTTTGGATATAGCGGCACCGATGTAAACTGATTGGGTGAAGAAAGGCTTTCTGATAGAATCCCTCGCCAACACTCGCTTCTGTTAAGCAAAAGTATCGTTGTCATTAACATGTGCTTTTTTAAGTTACATGATTTTTTCAGAACCAATAGAACAGGATAAATACCGTGGTTGATATAGGCCGAATGAACACCCTCACTGTAATGCGCGAAGCGGATTTCGGTGTTTATCTTGAAGGCGGCGAATTGGGTGGGATTTTGCTACCGAAAAAAGAAGTCCCGCAAGGCTGCAAACTGGGCGATGAGCTAGAGGTGTTTATTTACCTCGATACCGATGATTTTGTCGTTGCCAGTATCAATGCACCGATAGCGCAAGTGGGCGAGTTTGCTTCTTTAAAAGTGGTAGAGGTCAACCGGATTGGCGCGTTTCTTGATTGGGGTATGCCAAAAGACTTGTTACTGCCTTACGGTGAGCAACAGCGTGCGCTTGAAGTAGGGCAGAGCGTGATGGTAAGGATTTATCTGGATAACAGCGATCGCTTAGCTGCCTCAGCAAAGTTGGAAAAATTCCTCGACAAAGATCCTAAGGGGTTAACGGTTGGTGATCCAGTGAGCCTTTTTGCTTATCGTCATAATGATCTTGGCTTTAGTGTGGTCGTTGATAATCGTTATGGTGCCGTGCTTCATCAAAAAGATCTGTTCCGTACCGTCAGGCTGGGGCAGACATTGCCCGGCTATATTAAGCGTGTTTTGGCTGAAGGTAAGGTCGATGTCATGCTGGAAAAACCCGGTTACGGAAAAGTTGATGAATTATCGCAACGGATTATGAAAGACCTTGATAGTCGCGGTGGGTTTAGTCCGTTGGCTGACAAGAGCCGGCCTGAAGATATCTATCAAGCCTTTGGGATCAGTAAAAAATCGTACAAAATGGCGATTGGTACTCTGATGAAAAAAGGGCTGATCTCTATCAAGCCTGATGGCATCCGAAAAGTCTGATTAGTATGTTGGCAGCGTATCCTGCCGTGTCTCTACATAAGCGGGCAAATTAGTATCCTGAAGATACTGCATTGCCCTCTTAAGTAACTCTTCTCCTGCCGGGCCTATTGAGCGCCCCTTGCGGGTAATCAAGCATAGTTCTCTTTTTAAGACGGGTGCCGTTAACGGGCAAAATTTCATCAAATGAAACACCTCTGTTGACGCTGCCAGTGCCGGTAAAACAGTAATACCCACACCATTTTGAATCAGCGCGGCAAGGGTGGCAGGCGTTGAAACTTCAATCATAGCGTTATCAAATAACAAGGGTAAGTGTCGCTCTTTAATACTCTTCTCAAGTTGAATCCTGATACCGTTTTCAGCGGAGAGTAAAATCAGTGATCTGGATGTGATTTCATTCCAATGTATTTCAGTGCAATTTGAGAGTGGATCATCAAAGCCCATGACAACGCCGTATTGATCTTGAAGAATCGGTTGGTATAAAAGCTCTGGATGAGCCGAGCGATTACCGCCAATGCCAAAATCGACACGGTTGTTCATCACACTCTCTTCTATGCCGCTGGCACCCTCCTCTTTTAAGGAGATGCCTATATTGGGAAAGGCTGCTCGGTAGGATTGAATAACTGTTGGTAGCAAACGGTGAAGAACAGAGGGTGAGGCGGCAATACCGACCTGTCCGCGTTGTTGTTGGGCGCTGGCTCGTAAATCATTAATCGCGGTATCAAAATCTGAAATAAGACGTTCTGCAACTGGATAAAAACGCTCACCTTCGCGCGTAAGGTTAACGCGGCGCGTGGTGCGATCAAAGAGCTGTAGCGCAATCTGAGCTTCGAGCTGCTTAATAGTCGCAGTCAATGTCGACTGAGTGACATGCAGGTGTTCAGCGGCATGCGTAAAGCTGCCATGGCGTGCCACTTCGATAAATGCGCTGAGATGCCGATAAGATATATTATTCATGATTTTCAATTAATCGATTTAATTTTATCGTTTGAATGATTAATTCAGATTCTGCATCATAGCGGCATTAAAAACAAACCAGATGCGATTAATCTCATGATTCCAAGAATATCTACTGTTGAAACAACCAAAACCCAATATCTCTCTTTTATCGATGCTTTAAAAGATAAAGGGTTTTCCGGTGACCTGAATCAGGATTATGCAAACCGTATTGCATTGTCGACCGATAACAGTATTTATCAGGTGTTACCACAAGGTGTTCTTTATCCTAAAACCTTGAAAGATTTAGTGTTGATCGCTGAATTATCCTCTCGAAAAGCGTTTAATCGCATCGTGTTAACGCCTCGGGGCGGGGGTACAGGCACAAATGGACAATCGTTAACCGATGGTCTGATAGTTGATGTGTCTAAACATATGAATCGTATTCTTGAGATTAACGAGGAAGAGCGCTGGGTAAAAGTGCAAGGGGGGGTTGTTAAGGATCAGCTCAATGCAGCACTGAAGCCTTACGGTTTGTTTTTTGCGCCAGAATTGTCTACCAGTAACCGCGCTACTGTTGGCGGTATGATCAATACGGATGCGAGTGGTCAGGGCAGCTGCTTATATGGCAAAACGCGTGATCATGTTCTTGAGCTGAAAAGCGTATTGTTAGATGGTACTGTCTGGGATTCCTTGCCACTTGAAGACGATCAGTTGGCCTCATTAAAGTTGAGAGAGGATAGGGTGGGAGAGATTCATCGCTTGGTTGATGAGATCTATACCGATAAAAAAGAGTTAATTGAAGAAAAATTCCCAAAACTCAACCGTTGTCTGACCGGTTATGATCTGGCGCACATCAGAGATGAATCAGGACGTTTTAACCTCAACTCTGTTTTATGCGGAGGCGAAGGGTCGCTGGCTTTTATAGCCGAAGCCAAACTGAATGTATTGCCAATTCCGAAGTTTGCAGCGCTGGTAAATATTAAATATAACAGTTTTGAAAGCTCACTCAGAGATGCTAAAGCCTTGATGGATTGGGGGCCTACATCGATTGAAACGATCGATTCAAAAGTTCTGAATTTGGCGATGGGTGACATCGTTTGGGATACGGTTAAAGATTATTTTCCCGAAAAAGAGGGGGATCCTGAAACGCTGGGCATTAATCTTGTGGAGTATACCGCAGATGATGAAGTGGTATTGCGAGCAGGTGTTGAAAAGCTGACAAAGCATCTGGAAACGGTTGCGGGAGAAGCAGGTAAAAGCTTTGGTTTTACCGTCGTTTATGGTGCCACTGAGATTAATAAAGTATGGGGCATGCGAAAAAAAGCAGTAGGCTTACTCGGTAATGCCAACGGACAAGAGCGTCCGATTCCTTTTGTAGAAGATACAGCCGTTCCCCCGGAAAACCTTGCGGACTTCATTATGGAATTTCGCGCGGTTTTGGATAGTCATGGGTTAGCTTACGGTATGTTTGGTCATGTCGATGCAGGTGTGCTGCATGTTCGTCCGGCGATTGATATGAAAGATCAAGTGCAGGAATCCATGGTGCGTGAGATTACCGATCAGGTTGTGGCGCTCACTCAGAAGTATCACGGTTTGTTGTGGGGTGAGCATGGTAAAGGCGTGCGCTCCGAGTACTCACCCGCTTTTTTTGGTGAGCTCTACCCTGAACTACAGCGTATTAAAGGTGTTTTCGATCCACACAACCAACTCAACCCAGGAAAGATTGCCACACCATTAATGGGTGGGGCGGAGCTATTGAAAATAGATGGCGTAGGCACTCGGGGGCAGCTTGATCGCCAAATTCCGCTTAAAACCCGCGATACTTACGATTCAGCGATGTTTTGTAACGGCAATGGTGCTTGCTATAACTATGATCCGAATGATGCGATGTGTCCCTCCTGGAAAGGCACACGTGAGCGCATACACTCTCCCAAAGGGCGTGCTTCCTTGATAAGAGAATGGTTGCGCCTGATGTCTGAGCAAGGTGTTGATCTTACGGATCTGAGTAGTCGTGTGAAGCGCAGCTCCTATCTGAAAAGCCTGCCTGAAAAAATAAAGAATACTCTTAAAAAACAACAGGGTGAGTACGACTATTCACACGAAGTCCACGAAGCAATGATGGGCTGCTTAGCCTGTAAATCATGTGTGGGACAGTGTCCTATTAAAGTAAACGTACCTGATTTCAGAGCACGCTTTCTGGAAGTTTATTACAGTCGTTACCTGCGACCCGTAAAGGATTACATGGTAGGTAGTCTGGAGTTTATGGTGCCTGCTATCGCTAAGTTCCCGGCACCTTACAACTGGATGATGAAAAACCGGGTAATGAAGCGTCTGTTTAAGAAATACGCAGGTATGGTTGATAGCCCTGTTGTTTGTAAACATACACTGGTCAAAGGCTTAAAAGAAAAAGGGGTTGAGTTTGCCAGTGTAGAGCTGATTGGCAAAATGAGCGCAACGCAACGTAAACGCTCTGTGATCATTGTTCAGGATGCGTTCACTAGTTTTTTTGAGACTCAGTTGGTGCTGGATTTGATTGAGTTGCTTAGAGAGTTAGGTTTTTATGTCATGGTGGCGCCATTTATGCCAAACGGTAAACCACTGCATGTACACGGGTTTATGCAGGCGTTTGAAAAAGCGGCCATCAAAAATGCGTCTATGCTACGGACACTGGATCAAAGCGGAGTACCCCTCATTGGTGTTGACCCATCAATGACGCTGACCTATAGGCAAGAGTATACGCAAGCCGTTGAGCGTTTACCTAAGGTCAATCTTATTCAGGAATGGTTGGCCACTCAGCAAGAGGTGATCTCAGCTAAAGCCGCTGGGCTGCCGGAGCGTAAGTTTACTTTGATGGCGCACTGTACAGAAAAGACATCGGCCGCACCGTCTATCAAGCAATGGCAGCAGATATTTTCAGCACTTGGGCAAACATTAACCGTTCAGGCTGTGGGGTGTTGTGGTATGTCTGGTACTTATGGTCATGAATCTGAAAACCTGGCTACTTCCAGAAAGATCTATGATCTTAGTTGGCGTGACGTTGTGAACTCTCAGGAAGCTACCGGGCAGCTTGTGGCGACAGGGTATTCGTGTCGTAGCCAGGTAAAGCGTATGGATGATAAACAGATTCCGCATCCGGCACAGGCATTGCTGGATCTGATTCGGTTAAGCCGTTAAAAAATTAAGGGCCCATTGAGGGCCCTGAAGTAACGAGGGTTGAGTAGTGCCGTTATTGCTCAGCCTGAACAGCAGCGGTTTGCTGGCTGGCAAGTAAATTATTCATACTATCCAGATTAGCGTTATAACGCGCTTTTTCTGGCTCATCAGAGTCACGGTAGCGAATGTCCTGAGTGACGAGTGTTGATAACATGTCACGGCTAAAGCTGGATGCATCTTTCATGAAATCCAGTTTGGGGTTGTCAGCGGCGCCATGCATGTTGTGCATCATGTGGCCTAGTCGTTTACCTGGATTCATTCCCGGATTTTCCATGTTTTCAACATCAGTGTATTTGGCAACGGCGCTATGTTGTTCTGACTGGGTTAAACGTAGATTCATCGATGCAAGTTCGGTTTTATCCATGCGAAATTCGCTGGCCATATCAAATGCTTTTTGGACATCACCATCAAAAAACTCGTTTGAGATTTCATTTACATCTTTAATCAGGTTTTGCAGGGCGTCAATTTCGTCATTATCCAGATTGCCTTCCACGGAAAATTGATAACTACTGCTTTCGTTTCGGCTGATATTGAAGAGTGATTGCGTGTTTCCTTGCTGATCTTTTTCAATACCAAATGAGCCTTCATATTGGCTGTTTTTAGAGAATTTGATGGTGACTTCATCGCCATCTTGCGTCTTAACTTTTAATGATAGGGTTTCAGCTTCCTGGTAGCGCTCAGCAGCCATCAGACGTGACACTTGTGTGCCATTGGACGTTTGCTGGCCAGGCGCAATCGAAGAAAGCGCATCCATTGTTTTATCTTCTGTCAGGTCAATATTTGACGAAATAGTGTCAGATAAAGCGCCAAGACCATCAAGGATTTCACGTGCTTCAGCAAAACCTTTTTTAACACCATCAACCGCGGCGTTATACATCTTTTGAATATCTTCTTCGGAGCGACCACTGCGGCGTGCCGCTTCCAGCCCCTGAGCGACAAAATCACCAATACGACTGGCTACTTTCTCAGGCGAGAAGTCGTCTGCACTCAGTGTTTTAAGATCATCACTACTCATTCCCGGTATGTTACTGGCAAGCCGGTTTAAGACGGTATTCTGGCTGGCTGCTTCGGGGGATTTTCCGCTAGACGTTGCGTGCTGAAAGCTGGTTTGTGAGCTTTGTTGAGTGAACGCGCTGTGAGAGTGCAGAGTGCCAATCATGGTGGGCCTCCGGTTTGTTAATCGAGTTTTATAAATCTGTATCTATTTATATCGACTCATTTTAGCTGAACTTTAGAAAAAGACTGTCAAAATGGTCAAGATTCATCTTTAAATGGGTAAATCACAAAGATTCAGGCCTTTATGTGGTTAGAAAGCGCTTGCAGATCAAAGTGGTGGTGTAAAACATCGTCTCGCGTAATAAAATAGAGTTATTCTTTTAGAATTCATATTTCGGATTATTTCAACATTAAGGAGAAAAACGTGGAAGATTTACTACCTGAGTTATGTGACCAATTTCCGGAATTGGTACAAGTGGTTGAGCCTATGTTCGGTAATTTTGGTGGTCGTGAAACGTTCGGTGGTGAAATAGTCACTCTTAAAGCGTTTGAAGATAACTCGCTAGTGCGCGAACAAGTTGCTTTGCCTGGCCATGGGAAGGTACTTGTGGTTGATGGGGGAGGCTCCATGCGCCGTGCAATGTTAGGCGACATGCTAGCTGAGAAAGCTGAAAAGAACGGTTGGGAAGGTATCATTATTTATGGCTGCATTCGTGATGTAAATGCGATTGGAGGTCTGGATTTAGGCGTTCAGGCGTTAGGGGCGCATCCTATGAAAACAGATAAGCGTGGATTGGGTGATCTGAATGTTGATGTTACTTTTGGTGGCGTTACGTTCAAGCCGGGACACTATGTCTATGCTGATAATAATGGCGTACTAGTGTCCGCAGTTAAACTTGAGCCTACCGAATAAGCGCTTTTTGTCAGTGTTTTAAGTAAGACTCATGGCCATACTGATATAGAGTTTGGCCATGATTCCGAAAACGGTCGCTCCACTGATTAAACCGATAAATATTAATTTCCCTTCTCGAGATGCTTTGGATTGTTTGGACACGGTCCATACTGACCAGAACTTAAATAAGATCATTGCGACCAAACAGATTGCGACAAATATTTCCGAATCAAATATGTTCATGATGTGACCTTTCTTTTGTTGGACTCATCATTGACGAGTTTGGCTTATTAAAATGTATTTTATATATATCTATTATTCATATATAAAATGTTTTGTAAATACATTTTAATTGTTTCACGTCCATTGCCGGAAAGGTCAAATCTTATCAGCGTGTCGGGAGTGCTTTTATGAGCAAGGAGATGGAGAAAAAGAGAAGGGGTGAACTCCATCGGTTGTGGTTATAAAAGGGGTTTTGGTTGCAGGGCGAGGTTATGAGTTGATTAGGGCTGATTATTTGCAATAACAGTGAGTTACATGGGTAATCCGAGAAACAGGAGAACTATTATAGTATCGGGTTACTGTTCAGTATTAACCTTGGTTGATCGGTCATGCATCGCTACATCAGAACCAATCAGTCCTTGGCGCATCGGCTTATTCTCGATGAGGTCACCGAGTGTATATTCGTTGAGAACATCCATAAAAGCGTTTTTTGCTTTGTTGAGAATAGGTTGTAATGTGCAAAAATTTGTCAGTCGACAGGCATGATGTTCGCAATCAATGATGGGTCTGACGCCTTCGGTTTGTGCAACGATATGACCTATGTTGATATCGGCAGGATCTTTACCTAATCGGATGCCTCCGTTTTTCCCCCGGAATGTTTTCAAGTAACCGGATTTAGAGAGAGCATGAACAACCTTACGTAGATGCTCAATAGAGATATCATAGAATTGGGCTATCTCTGATAACGTAGTGAGACGATCATTATTAATAGCCGCATAAAAAAGCACGCGTAACGAATAGTCAGTGAATCGGCTCAGTTGCATACGAGGCCTTCTTAAAAGATGTGAATATAATATACGTTATAAAGGCGTGTATTCACAAGGTGTCAGAATTAAAAAAGGCCGTTAATAAACGGCCTTTGGAAGATGTCTTTTATCTAAGTAAGTTTAGCTATCTTTGCGCTTATCAAAAACACGTTTGGCTTTGCCTTCAGACCGAGGAATAGAGCCACCATCGACGACAGTAATGCGAGTACTGATCCCGACAACTGCTTTAATATGGTGCTGTAGTTCTTTCGTAGCTGCGAGTTCGTCTGAGTCGTGAGCATCGGGGGTCATTTCAACTTTAACTTCAACTTTATCCAGGTTGCCGTCTTTAGTTACGATGATCTCATAATGCGGAGCCAGCGTAGAAACTTTAAGAATCTGCTCTTCGATTTGAGTAGGGAATACGTTCACACCACGGATAATCATCATGTCATCTGAACGACCTGTGATTTTATCAATACGACGCATTGGGCGTGCTGTTCCGGGTAATAAGCGCGTCAGGTCGCGTGTGCGGTAACGGATAATCGGTAAAGCTTCTTTGGTGAGGGAGGTGAAAACAAGTTCTCCGTACTCGCCGTCCGGTAATACTTCACCGGTATGTGGATCGATGATTTCAGGATAGAAATGATCTTCCCAAATGGTCGGGCCATCTTTACTTTCAAGACATTCCTGAGCGACGCCCGGTCCCATGACTTCAGATAATCCATAGATATCCAGCGCATCAATACCGAGACGGGCTTCGATGTTTTTACGCATCTCTTCAGTCCATGGCTCAGCACCGAAGATGCCCAGACGCAATGAAAGTTTTTGTGGATCAACGCCTTGACGATCCATTTCATCAATCAGGTTAAGCATGTAAGAAGGAGTTACCATGATGATATCTGGATCGAAGTCCTGCATCAGTTGTACTTGCTTCTCTGTTTGGCCGCCCGACATAGGGATAACGGTACAACCTAGGCGTTCAGCACCGTAATGTGCTCCCATACCGCCGGTAAACAAACCGTAACCGTAAGAGATATGAACTTTATCACCGTGATGTCCACCGGCCGCACGGATTGAGCGGGCAACAACGTTGGCCCATGTATCAATATCGTTTTGCGTGTAACCCACGACGGTAGGCTTCCCAGTTGTTCCGCTGGATGCATGAATACGTACAACATCGCGGTTAGGAACAGCGAAGGTTCCAAATGGGTAGTTTTTGCGCAGATAGTCTTTCTGGGTGAAAGGGAATAGTTTTAGATCTTCCAGTTTTTTCAGATCAAAAGGATGTACCCCTTTCTCTTTGCACATCTGGCGGTAAGCAGGAACATTGTTATAACAATGCGCAATACTCCAGCGCATTCTTTTTAGCTGCAATGCACGTAGTTCGTCAATGCTCGCCATTTCGATATCATCTAGCGAACCGCTGCGGGTTTTTTCAATAGACATATTTTTATAATCCTGTTGTTATGCACAGTTCTTCGACAGTCTTCAGGGCTAAAGCTGAACAATTTTATATGCTTTAGCCCTCTCTTGTACTTGTTATTCTGGAAATTAAACGCGCTCAATAATGATGGCAATACCTTGTCCCACACCAATACACATAGTGCACAAAGCGTAACGACCACCGGTACGATGAAGTTGGTACATCGCCGTTGTTACCAAACGGGCGCCGCTAGCCCCAAGAGGGTGGCCGAGTGAAATAGCTCCGCCATTGGGGTTTACGTGTGCAGCATCGTCAGGCAGGCCTAAATCACGCATTACCGCCAAGCCCTGTGAAGCAAAGGCTTCGTTCAGCTCAATAACATCCATCTGATCGAGCGTAAGTCCGGCTTTTTTCAATACATTACGAGTTGCAGGTGCTGGGCCAAAGCCCATAATGCGTGGTTCTAAGCCAGCAGCAGCCATTGCTACAATGCGTGCTTTGGGTGTAAGCCCATTCGCTTTAGCCGCTTCTGCGGAGGCGATCAATAACGCGCATGCCCCATCGTTAACGCCAGATGCATTACCTGCTGTGACTGAACCGCCTGCCCTGAAAGGTGCCTTTAGCTTAGCAAGGTCCGCTAGCGTGGTAGATGCGCGTGGGTGCTCGTCAGTATCGACAACGATGGGATCACCTTTTCGCTGTGGGATAACAACCGGTACTATCTCTTCGTTAAAGAGACCTTTTTCCATTGCAGCTGCTGTTTTTTGTTGGCTGCGAAATGCGAAAAGATCTTGATCTTCTCGCGAAATATTGAATTCTTCGGCAACGTTTTCGGCGGTTTCTGGCATTGAGTCAACGCCATATTTCTCTTTCATCTTTTTATTAATGAAACGCCAGCCGATGGTCGTATCGTAAAGTCCGTTTGGATTACGACTGAATGCTGATTCCGCCTTTCCCATGACAAAAGGGGCACGAGACATCGACTCACAACCCCCGGCAATCATGAGTTCCGTTTCACCGGATTTGATAGCACGAGCAGCCATACCGATGGCATCCATACCTGAGCCGCATAAGCGGTTAACTGTTGTGCCCGGCACGGCTACAGGAAGACCCGCTAGCAGAGCAGACATACGTGCTACGTTACGATTGTCTTCACCTGCCTGGTTAGCATTTCCGTAGATAATATCTTCAACAGAAGCCCAGTCAACGTCCGGGTTGCGCTCCATCAGTGCTTTGATGGGGATTGCGCCCAAGTCGTCTGCACGTACAGAAGACAGGCCACCTGCGTAGCGACCGAAAGGGGTGCGGACAGCATCGCATATAAATGCATCTTTCATGAATTATTCTCCTGTTGTGCCTGATTGAGCAGGTTCTTCTGGCACGTCCACAAGGACGCCATTGATTTGATGTGATTTGCCGCGAAAGAAAGCGAGCGTTTCATCTTTTTGATTGTAAACAGTGATATCGTAAACACCGGTGCGACCTTTGCGATGGCGTTCCTGTGCGATCGCTTTCAGGCGGTCGCCTTCAAAACCAGGGGCTGCAAAATCAATCGTGCAACCGCTGGCGACTGTGACTTTGTTATAACTATTACAGGCGTGAGCAAAGGCGGTATCAGCCAAGGTGAAAATCATACCTCCATGACAGATAGCATGGCCATTGAGCATATCCTTGCGTACGGTCATCTCAAGATGTGCGTAGCCTGAGCGCGTTTCAACAATTTCCATGCCGAGTGCTTGAGCCGCATAATCATTTTCATGCATGGCGGTGCTACAAGCTTTTGCTAACTGGTCAGGTGTCATATCAGGAGTCGGGCTCATGCATTGCCTCCGGCAACTTTACGGCGAATAAGAGGTGAAGTGCGGTAACGGTCTTCGCCATAGCTTGCAGCCAAGTTATCGAGGACATTCATAATGGTGCCAAGTCCGACGCTTTTGGCCCATTCAATTGGCCCAAATGGATAGTTAACACCGCCTTTCATTGCAACATCAACATCACTTTCAGAGCACACTTGTTGGTTAACAGCGTCATATCCCTCATTGGCGAGCATGGCAACGGTGCGCATGACGACCATGCCGGCAACATCATCAATAACGGTCACGTTTTTACCGATCGCCTGGAAAAGCCCAATGGCTTTTAGTACGGCGTCCGGGCTGGCCTGATCAGCCGGTGCTAATGCGATACGTGTAGCTTTGTTATAATCCAGCGCCAAATCGAACTGAATAAGGTTACTGTTTCGGGCATTGTCTGAGCGCTTTGTTGTCATCTGACCATTCGTCAGCTGTAAGGTCGTATCGCCCAATAAAATTGAACCAAAGCCTTCTTTTACACGACTAACTTTAATACCGGCAGCTTCAATGAGTGCTACTAGTGGCTCTGCAATACCCAAGTCGCCTTCAATGGTGACGTGGTGGGGAGCTTGTGCTGGAGAAGCGGTGGCGGGTAATGGTGTTTCAGCACTCTCATTGTAGTCGTAAAACCCTTTTCCTGATTTACGTCCCAGATGACCTGCACTGACTAATTCTTGTTGAATCAGCGAGGGTAAAAAACGTTGATCATTAAAGAAGGCAGCAAAGACAGAGGATGTCACCGCAAAGTTAACATCGTGACCGATTAGATCCATTAGTTCGAATGGGCCCATACGGAATCCGCCGGCTTCACGTACGATGGCGTCAATGGTTGCTTCATCAGCCCCGCCTTCCTGAAGTACGCGTAAACCTTCAGCATAGAACGGACGGGCAACCCGGTTAACGATAAAGCCGGGCGTTGATTTAGCACGAACCGGACTTTTACCCCAGCGAGCTGATAAATCATAGATCGCATCTGCGACTGTTTTATCAGTATCTAAGCCACTAATTACTTCGACCAGTTTCATGATGGGGGCTGGATTGAAGAAATGCATGCCGACTAAATTTTGTGGGCGTTTTAGTTTACTACCAATCGCCGTTACCGAGATGGAGGAGGTGTTGGTAGCAAGAATCGTATCGTCTGCGCAGATCTCTTCTAATTGAGCAAAAACAGATTGCTTAATATCCAGGCGCTCAACAATGACTTCGATAACAACACGTGCCGGCGCAAAACCTTCAAGAGAGTCGGTCAATGTGATTCTTGATAGCAGTGCGTCTACATCACTTTGTTGCATTTTCCCACGCGCAACCAGCTTGTTGAGTCCTTTGGCTACACCGTCTAAACCGCGTTGTGCTGCACCTTCGAACGCATCGTATAGCAGTACTGGGTGGCCTGCTTTTGCAGCAACTTGTGCAATACCTGCCCCCATAGTGCCTGCACCAATAACGCCAATAACCGCATCAGAATTAATCTCACTCATGGTTACTGTCCTTTGAAAGCCGGTTTGCGTTTTGCGATAAAAGCAGAAACACCTTCACGATAGTCATCTGTGCGGCCCGCCAGCGTTTGCAGGTCACGTTCAAGATCCAGCTGCTCATCAAATGTATTGGTTGCAGATGCCTGAATAGCACGTTTAATTAATGCGAGCCCTTTAGTCGGTTGGCTGGCAAAATGTTGTGCCATTGCCATCGCTTCCTCTTTGAGGGATTCATTCTCAACAGATTTCCAGATCATGCCCCATTGCTCCGCTTGCTCTGCAGATATCTTGTCGCCAAGCAGGGATAGTGCCATGGCGCGGGCAGGGCCGACCAAGCGTGGCAATGTCCAGGTTCCACCGCAATCAGGAATTAATCCGATTTTACAAAAGGCCTGGATAAAAGACGCTGATTTAGCCGCCAGCACGATATCGCATGCAAAAGCGATATTGGCACCTGCGCCGGCAGCAACACCGTTCACGGCACAGATAACGGGCATCTCCAGGCTGCGAATAGTACGCAACATAGGGCTGTAATTTTTCTCAATAGACTCGCCCAGATTGGGAGCAGCGCTTCCCGGTGCAACATTTCTGTCGCCCAGATCCTGGCCTGCACAAAATCCACGGCCATTTCCTGTGAGCAGCAAGCAGCGTACGGATTTGTCTTTTTTAACTTCTTTGAGAGCGCTTCGAACTTCCGAGTGCATCTGTGCATTAAAACTGTTCAGGCTTTCCGGGCGGTTTAGTGTTAGTACGGCAACGCCTTCAGAAATGGTAAATTCGATAGTTTCGTATGACATTTTTTATTTTCCTGTGAAGTTCGGTTTGCGTTTTTCCATAAAGGCCGCGATTCCTTCGTTACGGTCTTGTGTTGCCGCTAACAAAGTAAAAGATTTTCGTTCCAGATTAAGGCCGCTGTCGAGAGTGGTTTCGTAAGCCTTTAACAGTGCCTCTTTCGCGAGTCTGACAGCGATAGGGGGCTTGGTAGCGATTTTACGGGCCAGATCAGTGGCGCGTTCAAGAGATTTCTCCGGAATGGTTACTTCGCTGATTAACCCAAAAGATAGCGCTTGCTGAGCGGATATGAATTCACCCGACAGCACGAGTTGCATCGCCATTGACTTTCCAATGGTACGAATTAAGCGTTGTGTGCCGCCAGCACCCGGAATGATACCCAGATTGATTTCGGGTTGGCCGAATAAGGCATTGTCACCGGCAATAACGATATCGCAGTGCATCATCAGTTCACAGCCGCCGCCTAAAGCGAAGCCATTAACCGCAGCTACAATCGGTTTAGGAAAGAGGGCGATGCGGCGCCAATAGGTTGGTCGAGGATCGTTCATCACACCGACAGCATCCAGCGATGCCATCTCTTTTATGTCGGCTCCGGCAGCAAAAACAGTATCACTTCCCGTAACAACGACTGTTTTTATATCGTTATTATCAGCGGCTTGGTCGAGGACATCTGCCAATTCTTTAAGTAGTTGAGTGCGCAGCGCGTTGTAAGCGTCAGGTCTGTTAAGTCGGATGGTAAGCACTCCAGACTGAACCTCATCAACCAGTATATCTTGATAATTCTGCATGCAATGGTGCCTTTTTATCGTTATCTCTGTTAGTGTTCTTTTATAAGATAATTGAACCATACACCAAAGTTTATGATACATAAAGCATGTCTTTAGTTATAAATATTGTATCCCTTATCGAATTGCTATAACCTCTTATTTTTCAGTTTACGTCGCACGTTCGGCTTGTATACACGTAAAGTGAATGGCTACTTTATTCTGCTTAATAGCACGATATTTTTGGCGGATCTGATCCGCCTTTTTTTATTTCTGCAATTATCTTTTTCCAATTTACAACCTATTCCAGCCGCTTGATATTCGTTACAGTCAGATGCTATACACGCAAAAGGAACCTTGATGTTTTTACCTACCTCACTGGCCACGATACTCGTCCTAGCTTCTATTGTTGCCTTAGGCCCGTTATCAACAGATATGTACCTACCGTCACTCCCTCGGCTAACTACCGAACTAAATGCATCGATTGATCAGGTACAAATCACGTTATCTATCTTCTTCGGCGGCTTTGCTGTTGCTCAACTATTATATGGACCGTTAGCCGACCGCTTTGGACGTAAATCGATTTTGTTAGGCGGGCTTTTTCTTTTTACGGCAGCATCCTTTGGCTGTGCAACGGCCACCAGCATTGAAGAACTTATCCTCTTTCGCTTCCTGCAAGCACTCGGCGCTTGTGGCGGTCCGGTACTTGGCCGCACTATGATTCGCGATATTTACGGCCCCACTCAATCAGCCCGCGTACTCTCTATGATGGGAACAATTATGGCACTGGCGCCCGCTATCGCCCCCATCATTGGCGGCTACATGCTACTGGTCTTTAATTGGAGTGCTATTTTTATCTTTTTAGGTGCATATGGCGCTATTGTCACGTTAATCATCATGTTTAAGATTCAAGAGTCTCTACAGCCTGAAAATATAAACAGCCTGCATCCGATCTCTATCTTAAGAAACTATGGCCAACTATTACGCAGTCGTATTTTTCTGGGTTATACACTCTGTTGTAGCTTCACCTTCTCTGGTTTATTTTCTTTTCTTTCCGGATCTTCATTCGTATTAATCGACTTTTTTGGCGTGCCTGAAGCCAATTACGGCTTCTATTTCACAGCAGTTGTGCTCGGCTATATGTCTGGCACCCAACTAGGGCAACGATTAGGCCCCCGTTTAGGCATTAATAAAATGCTGATCATCGGAACAATGCTTGCTGCGCTCTCAGGTAGTGCCATGCTCACAGCATCACTACTTGAAATGCATTCTCTTTACTGGGTCATTGGCTGCCAGGTATTTTTTATGATGGCTGTTGGTATAGTAATGCCGCAGGCAATGGCAGGTGCGATGGGGCCTTTTCCGAAAATGGCCGGCACCGCCTCCGCTCTATTAGGTTTCACCCAATCAGGCGTCGCCGCCGTTGTGGGTCTTATTGTTGGCCATAGCCACACAGGCACACCCACCGTAATGGCAGCCAGCATATCTCTGATGGGAATTTTAGCTTTAATCAGTTATTGGTTAATTATCAGGCCTACGACGTTTGAATCAGAAAACACGCTTGGCAAGGTAGCAGATAAGGAATTATCCTGAGTGCAAATAATAAGGAGAGAATCATGCTGATTAGCCCAGAAAAGTCATGCCTGCTTGTTGTAGATATTCAAGAAAAACTGGCACCGGCTATCTTTGAAAAAGAGGAGATGATCAAAAATAGTAAATGGCTGATTGAGATCGCTAGCATTTTAAACGTACCAATAATGACGTCCGAACAATACCCTCAAGGAATCGGACACACTATTGAAGAACTTAAAGCGATTTTGCCTTCAGACAAGACCATGGAGAAAACACACTTCTCCTGTATGGCTGAGCCAAGCTGTCAAAAGATGATTTGTGAAAGTGGCGTTGAACAGATTGTCCTTATAGGTATGGAGTCTCATGTATGTGTGATGCAAACAGCCATACAATTAAAACAACACGCCTTTGATGTCTACGTGGTTGAAGATTGTGTTTCTTCCCGAAGTCCAGCAGATAAGGCCTGCGCACTAGCGCGGATGCGCAGCTGCGGTATTCATATCGTCACGCGTGAAATGGTCGCTTTCGAATGGATGCAAAAATCCGGCACGGATTCTTTTAAACAGATCAGTAAAGACTATTTGCGCTAATTCACCCTCAAATTAACACCGAGGCATGCCAATCCCGCCTCGGCAGAAAAATATCCCGAAATTCACACATAACCAATACTTTCGTCTACCACAACCCATAACAACAGAAAAAAACACTACACATATCTCTATAGAATCTCCGGCGATAATTCTAATAACGTGAAAAACGAAAATCCCTGGAGACCAGTGTAAATGCAATCAATTGTCGATACTCTTAACGGAGTCATCTGGAGCCCTGCTCTTATCTATCTGTGCCTTGGCGCAGGCTTGTTTTATTCAATTCTTACCCGTTTTGTTCAGGTACGCCTATTTGGCGAAATGTGGCGTCTACTTTTCTCTGGCAACAGCTCAGATAAAGGAATTTCCTCTTTTCAAGCACTCGCCGTTTCCCTTTCCGGCCGTGTAGGTACAGGTAATATTGCCGGTGTTGCTGCAGCTATCGGTTTTGGTGGTCCTGGTGCTGTTTTCTGGATGTGGGTTGTCGCATTTTTAGGTGCGGCAACAGCCTATACTGAGTCAGCGCTAGGTCAGATCTATAAAGAAGAACATGAAGGCCAGTACCGTGGTGGTCCAGCTTTCTATTTTGAAAAAGCAATGGGTCAAAAATGGTTTGCGTGGATCTTTGCGATAGCTACCATTATAGCCTGTGGCGTTATGTTACCAGGGGTACAGTCTAACGGTATCGGTAATGCTGCAGAACTCGCGTTTGGTACTGGTGAGATTATCAGCACTGCTATGGGCGACCTGAGCCTAACTAAAATACTAGCGGCTATCAGCATTGTTCTGATCCTCAGCTTCATTATTTTTGGTGGCGTTAAACGTATTGCCAGCTTCACTCAGATCGTTGTGCCGTTCATGGCACTCGCCTATATCGTTATTGCCTGCTCAGTTATTGCACTGAACCTTGAAGTGTTACCTGGCATTATCAGCATGATTTTTACTGATGCATTCACACCAATGGCTGGCATGGGTGCAGCCATCGGCTGGGGTGTAAAACGTGGTGTTTACTCTAACGAAGCGGGTCAGGGCACAGGGCCTCACGCAGCTGCCGCAGCTGAAGTTGATCATCCTGCACAGCAAGGTTTAGTACAGGCGTTTTCGGTTTATATCGACACTCTGTTTGTCTGCTCCGCTACAGCGTTCATGATTCTGATCACAGGCGCTTATAATGTTCACGGTGTAGGTGAAGGTGTGTTCTTGGTTCAGAACCTCGCCGCTGAAATAGCCGCTAACAGTCCTGCATATACGCAAACAGCTGTTGAGCAGGTATTACCGGGTGTCGGTAAACCATTCATCGTATTAGCGCTGTTCTTCTTCTCGTTTACTACGATTCTGGCTTACTACTACATTGCAGAAACAAACCTTGCTTACTTGAAACGCACACTGAAACTGCCAGGTTTTGACTTCCTGCTGAAGTTCGTTCTACTAGCAGCTACTTTCTATGGAACAGTGAAAACAGCTAACCTTGCATGGGGTCTGGGTGATGTAGGTGTAGGCTTAATGGCATGGTTAAACATTGTCGGCATTCTGATCATCTTCTTCATCTCTAAGCCAGCAATCAAAGCACTTAAAGATTATGAAGCTCAACGTAAAGCCGGTGTAAAAGAATACACCTTCAATCCAGAGAAACTAGGCATCAAAGGTGCTGACTTCTGGGTGAAACGTCATGCGAAGCAATCTGGAAAAGCTCAGATTAATGAGACAGAGAAAGAGATCGCTTAACGTTTAATACAGCTCAACAAAGCCGCTGACTTCAGCGGCTTTTTTAAACCTATCGTAATATTTAGCTTAATCATCAATCATGGATCAACGACGTTATTGATACCCGTCAATTACGTTTAGTTATAGTAAGACTAAGGTAAGCACATTGCCAAATGGGAGCTTCCGGTGAGATCCAGACCTAATCCTGCTAAACGTGAAAACCACTCCGAACCCGATACACTGGTTTATACTATCGACAATCGTTTATACGTGAACTTAACAGACCGCTGCACGCTTGCCTGCAGCTTTTGCCCCAAACATAATGGCAGCAAAGACGTTCATGAGTATAACCTCAGCTTAGCTGAACGCCCTGACTCACTGAAAATAATCGAGCTGATTGACGACCCAAGCCACTATGAAGAGATCGTTTTTTGCGGATTCGGAGAGCCCACACTACGCCTTAATGCATTAATTGACATAGCAACGACTGTAAAAGAAAAAGGCGGTAAAACTCGTTTAAATACTGATGGATTAGCCAACTTATTTCATAAGAGGAACGTCATTCCGTTGCTCGCCACTTGCATTGATGCGCTCTCAATTTCACTGAATGCACAAGACGAGCACCACTATACACAGCATTGTGCGCCTAGCTTGCCGCACAGCTTCCCTGCCGTTCTTGCATTTATAAAAGAGGCAGCACAGTCGATTCCGGATGTTACTGCAACAGCCATTGATGGCTTAGCAGGTGTAGACATTCATGCATGTGAAGCTCTCGCTCTTGAACGCGGCGCAAAATTCAAAGCAAGAAAACTCGATGTTGTAGGCTAACAAACCAATTAAAGTTTTTGAGATTTTGCTTTATGTTTAGTTTTTGATTTACTAAGCAGAATTTTCATAAATTTAATAGTGTCTTCACGTCTCATTGGCGAGCCTAAAAAGTAGCCCTGCACAATATTACAACCCTGATCTCTCAGTGCAACCATTTGATCTTGCGACTCTACACCTTCGGCAACAACTTCTAATCCCAGAGACTGCGCTAACGCAATTGTGGCCTTTACGATCATTTCATCGTTTACATCATGTAACATATCGCGAATAAAACTCCGATCGATTTTCAACCGGCATGCACTGAGCTTTCGTAAAGTTACTAATGATGAATAGCCCGTTCCAAAATCATCAATAGCTATTCTTAAGCCATGATTCACATGACTTTCGAGCAATTCTATCGTTTTTTCTGAAGCATCCATACACGCAGACTCAGTGATTTCAACCTCAAAATGATGAAGAGGAATACCAGAATCCTTAAGCAAGGATAAAAGCCGCTCAATACCTTTCTCGCTGCGCAATTGCACCGGAGAAATATTAAAAGATACCGTTCCAAAATCCAAACCAGACTCTAACCACTGACTGACTTCTATACACACATGCTGCGCTACCCAGATACCGATATCATCAATCATCCCTCGTTTTTCAGCGACAGGAATAAAGGTTAAAGGCGAAATCACCCCTTGCTGAGGATGCGTCCAGCGCAGTAAAGCTTCAAAACCCACCAATAACCCAGTCTCGCAATCAAATTGCGGCTGATAAACCATATAAAGCTGCTGTAAAAACCGAGCACTACTGAGCATGTGCGCCAATTCAGCTTCTTTTTGAACACGTGCCGTCATTTCTGACTGGTAAAAGACATAACGCCCCCGCCCCTGCTCTTTAGCGCGATACAGGGCCACATCAGCACGAGAAATAAGATCATTAACGGAGACGTCTGAATCACATATCACAATACCTATGCTGGTATTGGTCTTAAACTTGTTCCCCGCAACATCAAAAAAATTATCAAAACATCCAATTACTTTTTCAGCTAAAGCAGCGATATCTGACGGGGCATTAATATTGCTTTGTAAAATAGTAAACTCATCACCTCCAAAACGAGCGAAGGTATCGCAGGAACGGAGCACTTTTTTAATCCGCAGGGCAACGTCAATCAACAACTGGTCTCCGGCAGGATGTCCAAGCGTATCGTTGATCTCTTTAAAATGGTCAAGATCCATCATAAGCAATGCTGAAGTCTGACCGGACCTTCTCCCTTGTAAAATATCATGCTCAAAACGGTCAAGAAAAAGACGTCGATTCGGCAACCCCGTCAATGAATCATGAAAAGCCAGATACCTGATCTGCTCTTCTACCTGTTTTCGATGCGAAATATCATGAAAAGTAATCACCGCCCCTACTATCTCTTCGTTTAGGTAGATAGGTGAACTCCAATACTCAACCGGGAATGATTGCTTATCTTTACGCCACAAAACGTCCGTTTCAATCCGATAACTTTTCCCTTTACGGATCGACATCAGCATATAGCACTCATCTTTAGAGAGAGGAGCACCATCCGCATGCGAGTGATGTATTAACCCATGATTATCTTTCCCAATCAGTTCGTCAGCGTCATAACCAAGCATCATGGCAGCGGCAGGATTAATAAAGGTTGTAATTCCGTTGCGGTCCAGCCCGAAAATACCTTCATTACTATGCTCTAATAATAATCGCGAACGGTGCTCTGCTAGTTTCACCGCCTCCTCATAGCCAAGACGATCACGAATATCTTTAAACACTGTGATCATATATTTTTTATCGTGGTATGAAAAATAGCGAGAAGAGACCTCAATAGGCACCTCTTCACCACTGCGAAGCCGATGTCTTGTCTTCACCACTACCGTTTTTTTCTGTACCGCCTTCCAGCGGCTCTTTAAGCGGCTTTTCGGAAAATCAGGATCCCAATCATAAATATGTGTTTGGTATAGCTCCACAGCAGGAATGGCAAAGTGTTTAATAGCTGCCGAATTCGCATATATAATCCGAAAGTCTTCGTCTGGAGAACTACAGATTAGGGAGTCCAGACTATGGTCAACCATCGCATTAACAAGAGAGAGCTGACTACTCATCAAAGTATGTTCTGTGATGTCACGGCTAACACCCAGCACACCTATTTGATCTATATCAGGAATATAAAGCGGTATGCGCAAGGTATCCAGAAGCACTCTTCGCCCATCCGGGTATGTCACCCACTCATCATGGCGCAACGGAGTCGCGCTTTGCAGCATCTCTTTATCAAAGTAGCGGAACGTATTAGCCGTAACTTCATCAAATAACTCGGCATCCGTTTTTCCTACCAACGCTTTTTCCGACTTGCCACTTAATACTTCAAATGCTTTATTACATCCAATAAAAACAGAATCGCTACTTTTGAAGTAAATCAGATCAGGGATTGAGTCGATCAATATTCTTAATCGCTGCTTCTCTAACTGCAGTGTTTGCTCAGATAGTCGTTGTTCGGTGATATCCGTACCCGAAGATAAAATCCCGATACGTTTCCCAGCTGCATTCTCAAGCACACGGTTATACCAAAGAATCAAACGCTCTTCTCCGGCACGAGTCACAACGGGCTTTTCTACTTTCTGGTTAGGATAATAATCACTCTCCATCAAACGACTAAAGGCTGATTGTGCAATACCTCTACTGCTTTCAGGGAGGAAGTTATCAAACCAATTCAAGCCAAGAGCCTCCTGTTGTTCTGTTTCCAACAGCTCGCAGGCAAAACGATTCAATAAGGTTATTTTTCCATCCAGATCCAACGTAACTAAAATAACGCCGGCAATATCAAGGTAATGATTGGCTCGCTGGTGCTCCTGCTCAAGCGCTTCAACGACAGACTCTTTATCCGCATAATTATCAGAGGAGCGTTCGCCGGCGGTCTCCATTATAGTTGCAGGCTTTTCAGATCCGCTGGTTACCAGAAATTGTAAAGCAATAGTGTCTTTAGCCGGGCTGGATGATTCCGTTTTGTTAAGAGCGCTATTAACAGAATGATACTCTCTATCCAATAAAACAGAGACTTTTTGAAAGCACCCTAGACTGTCCATTATTCGTATGGCTAATAATTCAGGAAAGCGCTGTTCAGATTGCCACTGAGACAGTCCGGCTTGCCAAAGACAGAGATCGACAGGGTGAATCATCGACGCTAAAAATGCTGTTTTTTCCCAGAGGACTGGTGCACAACCGAGAAAAAGGTCAGTGTCACATTTCATGACGCTAAGCCGATCCCGTGCTATGTCAAAGCATCCTCGCATAATACCAATCCTATTCAAACGGGCATTTATACTTTCAGACATACCGCTACTCATCGATCACTCATTTTTATTTATTATTAATAATCATGTACAACAAATCTGATGAATATCATTCATAATTAAGAAATTTATTATAACACCCATCGCAGGTATGAGCAGTCTTTAGGCAGGAATTAGAGGAAGGTTTGAAAATAATACGAAAAACGGTTAAAGGAAGATGCCTTTAACCGTTTTTATTACACATTAATAGCGACTATCTTTAAATAAAATAAGTTTTTAGCGGGGGGAAGCCATTAAACTCAACTGAGCAGTAGCTACTGGTATACGCACCGGTGGCCATCCAGTACAAACGATCACCGATCTCTAAAGACAGTGGCAATTCATACTTATGGTTCTCATACATAATATCCATACTGTCACATGTCGGACCCGCCAGAACAACAGCCTCTTCTTCACCGTCACGTTCTGTGTAAAGCGGATATTTGATACACTCATCAAGCGTTTCAATCAACCCGTTAAACTTACCAACATCTGCATAAATCCAACGCTCCAGGGCTGTTTGAGACTTTCTGGAGATAAGCACTATTTCAGATACAATAACACCAGAATCCCCCAGCAAAGAGCGACCCGGTTCCAAAATAACTTCTGGCATTAACTCGGGAAAATCTTCTGTCAAATAACGGGTAATCTCTTCAACATAAGTACTGAAGTCATTAGTTTTCTGAATATACTGCGCTGGGAAACCGCCGCCCATATTGATCATTTTTAAGGCGATACCATGCTCAGTATACAAGCGTTCAAAGACAACTTTCACTTTAGCGATAGCGCCATCCCATGCATCAATTTCACGCTGCTGAGAGCCCACATGAAATGAAACACCATAAGGCTCTAAACCCAGCTCTTTAGCCAGCGCCGCTAGCTCAATAGCCATTTCAGGGCTACAGCCAAACTTACGAGACAATGGCCAGTCAGCACCTTCCGAGCCTTCTGTTAAAATACGAACATAGACTCGCGAACCCGGGGCCAATTCTGCAATATTACGCAAATCTGCTTCTGAGTCTGTTGAAAAAAGACGGATACCTTTCTCATAAAAATATGAAATATCTTTACGCTTTTTAATGGTGTTACCAAAACTGCAACGATCAGCTGAAACATTGCACTCCAGAACTCTATCTAACTCATAAACTGATGCAATATCAAAATTCGAACCTAAACCAGCCAGCAAGCTAAGAACCTCTTTAGCCGGGTTGGCTTTTACCGCGTAATAGATGCGTGCATAATCAAACCCTTTTTTAAGTTCAATATACTTTTCACGTACCGTATTCAAATCTACAACAATAAAAGGGGTCTCTTTATTGTCAGAAAACGCTTTGATTTTATTCCAATTCTCAGGAGATAAATTTTCTGGATGTTTCACTTCTTTTGTCACCTCACCATCTATTTTTCAGGGCTGATACAAAAATAGCCCATAATGAAAATTATTACGGGCTTAACTTCCGGCTTCTATCACTCTCGCCTTCAAACGAGACCGATAATCAACTTTTTCGCGAGTATAAATTAAACGCAGGTGATAGCAATAGGAGAAATTAAATTCCCCCGCCGTGCGTTACCACTCTTTCAATTTCAGCAAAAGACTTAGCCTCGTACATAATTTCAAATCCAATTTTCAGCTTCCTTGAAACATCACTGGCTGAGATGATACCGCGAATGCGCTTTACCTTAGCTAACCCTTCATCAATCACCAGAATATGCTGTTCCCCTGAGTCTTTAAGAGTCAGCATAACATCACCTATTTTGGAATGTTGCAACTGCTCAAAGGTTAATGCATGCAGTTGCTCTTTTGCCACCATAACGTGTTTCACCAGCACATATTCACGAGGAATACCGTGTGTCTGCATATAGGACATCACTCGACTTCCCATAATATCGCGTGCGGTAATTACCCCACTAAAAACAACATCGTTATCGGTAGCAAACAGCAACCTCACATGTTGGCTTTTCATCAATTCAAGCGCTTCATCTACCTGAGTTTCCTGGGAGATAGATACCGGCTTAACTATTTGAAAGTCCGTCATAACATCAACAGCAGAGCTATTTAAACTGATAGGAGCCTGAAGTTGCTCCGGGGAAAGGAGATGCGTTACATCAGCAATCTCCTGTAAACGAATGTGGCGAAATGATTCAAGCATCGTCGAACTCCTTCCTGTCATTTTTAGAGTATGAAGTCTGATAGAGTTTAATCGCACCTAATAACAACAGCATAGACAGCTTTTTTCGAAAGGTCACCTCTTATACGTATGAGAAAAGCCACTTTTAGTCTTAAGCATCATATAAATAAAATGATCCCTTTGAGATGAGCACAGCACTACCGAAAACCTCTACAGAGATAACCTCTTCATTATTCGTTTTGACAGCTTTCGCTTTAGTGTTATTTATTCTGACATAAGTACCTATCAAACTTGGGCGTCCCATTTCACCTCCTTGTTCAATCATCCAGCCTTGATTGACAGCTAACTGATTCTGAATCGCCAAACCACCCGCCAATGCGGCAGCCGCACTTCCGGTTGCAGGATCTTCCGGAATTCCCGCCATAGGGGCGAACATACGCATACGAATATCTGCACTATTTTCACTAAAGCTATAGATACACAGATCCGGAACCTCATCACTTCCTAATAACGATGGCCATAAAGAGAGATTAGCAGATGCCTGAGACACCGCATTATCATCAATTAATTCAACTAGTTGGAAGGACGCACCACACCCGGCAATATATGGAGCGCTCTTTATCTGTTCAGGCGACAACATTAATAATGTCGCTACATCTGCTAACTGAAGCTTACTTTCTGAGACAGATGGAGGCAGCGGCGCAGTAAAGCGCGCTAACGCATACCCTTTAGAGTGCTCTGAAAAAACCACAGGAACCGGCCCTGCCACTTCATCCAAAATAAGCGAAGCACTATCAGCCACTGCATCCAGCCATCCCAGTGCTTTTATTAATAAAGCAGTGCCCACAGTCGGATGTCCGGCAAAAAATATCTCTCTTTTTGGCATGAAAATCCGGATAGACCAACGCTGCAAACCGGTTTGCTCCCGGATAAACACCGTCTCAGACAAATTAAGTTCTGCAGCAATCTGCTGCATCTGCTGATCCGACAATTCACCTGCATCTGTGAAGACCGCCAGTGGGTTGCCACCAAAAGGTGTATCGGTAAACACATCCATTGTGTAATAGGTTAGCTCCTGATTGATACGCTCCATGATTCACTCCTTCCAGAATGGTTTATTGGCTTCGAGCAAGGCATCTGATCGGCTGATACCAATATCTTTCAAAGCATATTGATCAAGAGTAGCTAGTTGGCGGCGTGAACGCTGACGCTGCTGTAACTCACGTAGTTTTTGTAAAATCCGTCTAAACATTTCAATAATAACCATCACATCCCCTCCTCTTGTGACTTTCCGGCGTTGATGAGGAACAGTCTATGACGTAGACTGAAACCGTTACAGATTCAGAGTTAATTTTTAAAAAGCACTACAGATATACAATACAGAAATCTGTCATGGTTTTTTTACAGCTATCTGTGCCGAAGAAAACCGATAGGAAACTAAACCGGCACACATTAAACGGCTCAACGAGGGGTAATCAGGCATGAAACTGTATGAGCAGGTAGCGCAAAACATCGCGGAACGGATCGAGCAATCGTTTTATCAAACCAATGAAAAACTCCCTTCGATTCGTGCGTTAAGCGTCACGCATGAAGTCAGCATTTCAACCGCTCAGGAGGCATATCGTTTACTGGAAGATCAAGGCTGGGTTGAATCACGCCCGAAATCCGGCTTTTACGTCATCAACCGGCAAAAAGCCCCTAAGCAACTTCCCGACCTATCACGCCCTACACAAACACCAATCGAGGTTTCTCAATGGGAAGAGGTGTTAAACTTACTATGTGCCAGTACAACACCGGACATTGTGCAGCTCAGCCGAGCCATTCCCGACCTGGAAGCCCCAACACTCAAGCCACTCATGCGTATCATGGCAGATCTGAATAAACGCGGCGGAGGCAGCATTCTGTCTTATGAGCACCTCAGAGGGGCTGATTGCCTACGCTTGCAGATAGCTCGCTTGATGGTAGATTCTGGCTGCCGGCTACATCCGGACGATATAATCACTACTGCCGGATGTCAGGAAGCACTGTCAGCTAGTTTGCGCGCAGTGACACAGCAAGGCGATGTGGTTGCTGTGGACTCCCCTAGCTTCTATGGTTCTATGCAGGCCATTAAAGCACTCGGCCTCAAAGCGCTTGAAATACCAACCCACCCTGAAACAGGTATTAGCATCGAAGCACTGGAACTGGCATTAGAACAATGGCCGGTTAAAGCGATACAAATCACCCCTACCTGTAACAATCCGCTGGGATATACCATGCCGGTAGAACACAAACAGCGTTTACTGGAGCTTACTGCCCGCTTCGACATTCCTATTATAGAGGATGACATCTATGGCGATCTTTCCTATACATCACCTCGCCCGCCCTCTATCAAGTCTTTTGATACCGAAGGGCGTGTTTTATTATGCTCCTCATTTTCTAAAACCCTAGCGCCTGGTTTACGTATTGGATGGGTTGCACCCGGCCGTTATGTTAACCAAGTGATGCACATGAAATATGTAGTCACCGCCAGCACTCCCACCCTACCCCAGCACGGCATTGCCGAATTTATTGCACAAGGAGGTTACGAGCGCCATATCCGTAAAATGCGGACAAAATATCATCAGAGCCGAGATGTGATGATTGGCTGGGTTGAAAAATACTTTCCCACAGGTACAAAAATCAGCTACCCACAAGGCGGTTTTCTTCTATGGGTTGAGTTACCCGTGGATATCGACACCGTAAAGCTTAACGAACGCACCATGAAGCAAGGAGTCAGCATAGCACCCGGAGTCTTATTTTCTGCATCTGGAAAATACCGTAACTGTATGCGTTTGAATTTTACCGATAAGCCTTCAGAGAAAAATGAAAACGCAGTTAAACAGGTCGCGACTTGCATACAAGAGATGATTTTAGAATCGCTTCCTTCATAGTTGAATTAAATTCGATTAATAATCTCAAAAAAGATAACGGTATAAATATTACATTCCAGAACTACCCATTATTCGCAAATTCAAAAAAGCTATTACTTGACCCAAAAGTCAGAAAGATAATATGCTTAATTTGACAAAAAATGTCGGGTATTGGCTAGCACATACCATTAACAGGAGCCGTTAGTGATCCGTTTTCTACTCAACAATAAGCTGCAAACAATCAGCACAATCGATCCTAATACGACGGTGCTTAGCTACTTACGCGCGGAACAAAGCAGAACCAGCACCAAAGAGGGTTGTGCGTCCGGCGATTGCGGCGCCTGTACTGTTGTCATTGCAGAAGTGGAAAATGGCCAGCTTGTCTATCGCGCAATTAATAGTTGCCTGACGCTTCTGCCGGCCCTTAATGGAAAACAGCTACTCACAGTTGAAGATTTAAAAGAGAACAATCAATTACATGCCGTACAACAGGCGATGGTCGATCATCACGGTTCCCAATGCGGTTTTTGTACACCAGGCATTGTGATGTCCTTGTTTGCATACCAAAAAAATACTTCCCCAAAATTACTCCCTGATGAGTTTAGTAAAGCCGAAGCCTTAGAAGCGCTAGCCGGCAACCTGTGTCGCTGCACAGGTTACCAACCCATTATAAATGCGGCGAAAGCAATCAATCATCGCCATCTGCCTGATAGATTTGACCAACAAACGGAACAAACTATCGAGCTGCTTAATAATATTCAACCGGTTCAGTGCCACGCTATTAGTAACACCCGACACAAGACAACAGCTGGATTAACAGCCTTCTCGCCTAGCACACTGCAGGAGCTGGATGAGCTGTTAAAGCAACACCCCGCAGCTCATCTTTTAGCAGGTGGGACTGACTTAGTGCTGGATATCACGCAAAAACATCGATCATTTAAGACGCTGATCTATTTAGGTGAAATCAAAGCACTCAAACAGATAAACCTCACCGCCACTCATGTCGACATCGGCGCTGCTGTACCGCTCAGCCAATGTCACTCAGTGATCGCTGATGAGTATCCAGATTTTGGTCACTTATTAGAACGCTTTGCTTCTTTGCAGATTCGTAATCAAGGCACTCTCGGCGGGAATATCGCCAACGCTTCTCCGGTTGGCGATAGCCCACCCGCACTTCTCGCGACAGAAGCTATCCTACAGTTGCGAAAAAACGGAGTTCGGCGTTTTCTGCCAATTGATGAATTTTTTCTCGGTTACCGAAAAACGCAACTAGCTCAAGGGGAATATATCGAGAAGATCATCATTCCCCGCAAACCGTCAGGCTCTGTTTATCGTGTTTATAAGCTATCGAAAAGATTAGATGATGATATCTCGGCGGTATGTGCTGCTATCCATCTCAACATTAAAGATAGCCACATTGCGAGTGCCATCATAGCATTTGGAGGCATGGCTGCCATCCCAAAGCGTGCCAGCCATTGCGAACAAGCCTTGCTCAATCAGAGTTGGAACGAAACTACTATTCATCAAGCGATGGACGCACTGCAACAAGACTTTACTCCTCTCTCTGATTTTCGTGCCAGTGCAGAATATCGAATGCTGGCAGCTCGCAACCTGCTATTAAAATGCTGGATTGAAACTCAGCTAAACGACGATACTTGTCATGTGCCATCCCATATGCCGACTAAGGTAACGGATTATGTCTAAACAAGCCGATACCAGCTCTACGCAATTTCAAGCCGAACCAGAGCAGCAATTTAAGCAAAACCTGCAAACCGGCGTTGGCAAAAAAATTCCTCATGAAAGCGCAACAAAGCACGTCAGCGGTGAAGCACTGTATGTTGACGATCGCTTAGAATATCCCAACCAGCTCCATTTACATGCCAGACTCAGCGAACACGCCCATGCAACTATTACCAAAATAGATACGGCTCCATGTTACGAGATCCCCGGGGTTGCCTGTGTCATCACCGCAAAAGATATACCCGGCAACTTAGATATCGGTGCAGTATTTCCCGGTGACCCCTTATTGGCCGATGGCGTTGTCGAATATCTGGGCCAGCCAATACTCGCCGTGGCCGCCAGCACATTGGATATCGCCCGCAGAGCTGCTAACGCCGCCATTATTGAATACACACCTCTGCCGACCGTGCTGGATGTGAAACAAGCTCTCGACAACAAGCAATTTGTACAAGATAGCCACCAGCAGAAACGTGGCAATGCGCTAAAAGCACTTAATAACGCCACCCACCGCGTGCAAGGCGCACTACAAATCGGCGGACAAGAACATTTTTACCTTGAAACTCAAGTCTCATCCGTGATGCCAACCGAAGATGGCGGCATGCTGGTCCACTGCTCCACTCAACACCCTAGCGAAATACAAAAATTAGTCGCCAGCGTACTCGGTCTACCCATGAATAAAGTCAGCGTCAATATGCGCCGTATGGGCGGTGGCTTTGGAGGAAAAGAGACACAGGCGGCGAGCCCCGCGTGTATGGCTGCGGTGGCAGCACACTTAACCAAACGCCCCGTAAAAATGCGCTTACCTCGTGTTGACGATATGATAACAACAGGCAAGCGCCACCCGTTTTATATCGAATATGATGTTGGTTTTGATGATACCGGCCAGTTACAAGGGATCAATATGCAACTGACAGGTAATTGTGGCTACTCGCCAGACCTGTCGGGCTCTATTGTAGACCGAGCCATGTTCCACTCTGATAATGCCTATTACTTAGGCGATGCTCTGATTACCGGCCACCGCTGTAAAACCAACTTTGCCTCCAATACCGCCTTTCGTGGTTTTGGCGGGCCACAAGGAATGGTCGCGATTGAAAACGTGATGGACCATATCGCCCGGCATTTAGACAAAGATCCCTTAGAGGTGCGTAAGCGTAATTTTTACGGAAAAACTGAACGCAATATCACCCACTACCATCAAACAGTAGAAGAAAATTTCCTGGACGAAATCATCTATGATCTGGAGCAAAGTAGCTGTTATGGCGAGCGCCGCGCCGCAATCAAAAAATTTAATCAGTCCAGCCAAATACTAAAAAAAGGCATCGCACTTACACCGGTTAAATTTGGTATCTCCTTTACCGCTACTTTTCTGAATCAAGCGGGCGCGCTTATTCATATCTACACCGACGGCAGTATTCACCTCAATCACGGTGGTACAGAGATGGGCCAAGGGCTCAACACTAAGGTTGCGCAAATAGTAGCCGAAGAGTTTCAGGTAGATTTGGAACGTATACAGATCACGGCCACCACTACCGACAAAGTACCAAATACCTCGCCAACTGCGGCCTCCTCCGGAGCAGATCTCAACGGCAAAGCGGCTCAAGCAGCTGCCCGAACCCTTAAACAACGTCTCACCAACTTTGCCGCAGAGCATTTTGGCGTGGATGTTACTGAGGTCAACTTCAACAACAACCTGATTCAAGCAGGCGAGCAGTTCATCAGTTTTAATGATTTGGTGCAGCTCGCCTACTTTGCACAAGTGTCACTCTCCAGCACCGGCTTTTATAAAACGCCTAAGATTTTCTATGACCGAGACAAAGCCAGCGGCCATCCCTTCTATTACTTCGCCTACGGCGCGGCGTGCTCAGAAGTCGTGGTTGATATCTTAACAGGTGAATACAAAGTACTGCGTACTGATATTCTCCACGATGTTGGCGCATCGCTAAATCCTGCCATCGACATAGGGCAAGTGGAAGGCGGTTTTATTCAAGGCATGGGCTGGTTAACGACCGAAGAGCTTGTATGGAACAAACAAGGCAAGCTCACCACCAATAGCCCTGCCAGCTACAAGATCCCAGCGATCGCGGACACTCCCTTAGATTTTCGAGTCAAACTGATTGAGAATCGTAAAAATCCGGAAGATACCGTATTCCATTCCAAAGCTGTCGGCGAACCCCCGTTTATGCTGGGCATTTCAGTTTGGTCGGCAATTAAAGATGCGGTATCCAGCCTATCAGGCTATCGAATCCACCCACAGATAGATGCCCCTGCCACGCCTGAAAAGGTTCTCATGGGCGTAGAAGCATTACGTACACAGATGACAGCGGAGCATTTATCATGAACTGGCTGAGTATTCTCAACCGCCTGAACAGAGAAAGCACAGCCGCGATATTGATTACCGTAGTGGAAAATCGTGGCTCAACCCCGCGAAATGCAGGCACTAAAATGATTGTAACTGCAGATGAGAGTTACGAAACTATCGGTGGTGGCCACCTGGAATACAAGGCGATTAAACAAGCTCGCCAGCTATTAAGCGAGCATTGCAGCAGTGCTCAATTACAAAGCTTCGCATTAGGCGCCAGCCTTGGACAATGCTGCGGTGGAGCCATACAACTGTTATTTGAACCCATCAATCCGCCAATATTACATATTGCACTGTTTGGGGCAGGCCATGTGGCCAAAGCGCTGATTCCTTTGCTGAGCAACCTCCCCTGTAAAGTCACGTGGATAGATAACCGACCTGAACAATTTCCGGCAGCATCACCCTCGAATATCACTCTTCGCTTATCTGACGCCCCCGTAGATGAAGTACCCGATCTCCCCTCTTTTAGCTATTACTTAGTCATGACTCATAATCACCAGCTGGACCAGGCATTAGTAGAAGCTATCCTTCAACGGGATGACTATCGCTATTTAGGCATGATCGGATCAAACACCAAACGGCGCAAATTTGAGCACCGCCTGCGCCATAAAGGTTTTGATGAGAGCAGCATTGCTCAGCTACATTGCCCTATCGGCTTAGCCGAGGTTTGCGGCAAACTCCCCGGAGAAATTGCGGTATCCATTGCTGCAGAGCTCATCATCCACTATCAAGCAGCAGCTCTGGGCAACCGCTCCCAATCAAGCCCCTTAACCCAACACACAGCATAACTGGCACAAGACCGATGACAAAAACCACTTCTTCAGACGCTCTTTTACTTACCCGCGCATACCGCGCTGCGATAATTCACACAGTTGACGACCCGGCTAAGGTCGGTATCGATGCGAGTTATCAATACTTTGAAGACGGGCTACTTATCGTAGAAAACGGGTTAGTCAAGGCCGTTGGCCACGCTGAAACACTACTCGATACACTAGCCGCCGATACGCCGATCACTGTTTATAACAATGCGCTAATAACACCCGGCTTTATCGATACTCATATTCATTACCCGCAAACCGGCATGATCGCCTCTTACGGCGAACAACTACTCGATTGGCTGAATAATTATACGTTTCCTGAAGAAGACAAATTTGCAGATAAAACCTATGCGGATAATGTCGCAGAGATCTTTTTAACTGAACTACTGCGCAATGGCACTACCACTGCATTAGTCTTTGGCACGGTACACCCGCAATCAGTAGATGCATTTTTTGAAGCCGCTGAATGTCGTAACCTGAGGATGATCGCTGGTAAAGTGATGATGGACCGCAATGCACCAGACACGCTCATTGACACACCGCAAAGCAGCTACCAAGACAGCAAAAAACTTATCGAACGCTGGCACGGCAAAGGTAGACTACATTACGCCGTTACACCTCGCTTCGCACCCACCAGCAGTGACGAGCAACTCTCGTTAGCGGGAAAGCTGCTGAAAGAATACCCAGAGCTGTACCTGCACACTCATTTAAGTGAAAACAAACAAGAGATAGAGTGGGTTAAAGCGCTGTTCCCGGACCAAAAAGGCTATTTAGATGTATACGATCATTTTGATTTATTAGGCGAGCGTTCGGTATTTGCACACGGCGTACACTTGTGTGATAACGAATGTGCACGCCTGGCAGAAACCGACTCTGCCCTCGCCTTTTGCCCTACCTCCAATCTATTTTTAGGTAGCGGCTTGTTTGATTTAGCCAAAACAGAAAAACACAATATCAAGGTAGGCTTAGGTACTGACGTGGGAGCAGGCACCAGCTTTTCAATGCTGCAAACCCTCAATGAAGCCTATAAGGTTATGCAACTGCAAGGCGAAAAACTTAACCCCTTTAAATCCCTCTATATGGCTACACTCGGTGGCGCTCGTGCACTTAAACTGGAGGATAAAATTGGCACCTTGCAACCCGGCACAGAAGCTGACTTTGCCGTACTCGACTACCACTCCACACCTCTGATGGCTTATCGCATGAAGCAGACAACATCACTTGAAGAACGCCTGTTTGTCCTAATGACATTGGGTGATGATCGTGCCATTAAAGCCACTTACGCTATGGGCAAAGCCATACACACACGAAGCTAACCTCTTGTCACTATCAACTCTGCCCTTATTAGCCGCTCAACTATAGTGCTTGCACCCACATCATTGCAGCGTTATGGTTAAGAACAGACTTGTATAGCAGCTGAGCATTTTCAATAAGAGCCTTCTGCAACAAACAATCGCTGATAGAAAGAGGTTAAGATGTCCTTTCTGCTAAATACCGTTTAACGAGTGATATAGCGGAGATCCATCATGAAAGACGTAAGTGTTAACGAAGCCCAGCAACCACTGCGTGCCCAATACAAAGCATCTCCTGCAACAGCGATAGTGACAGACCATGCCCGTACATGCGGCACAGATGCTAGCGACCCTTTCCACTCAATTGTCGAACCCATGCAAGGCTGTGGTGTAAATGTACCTATTGGTGTACATCGTGCGTTGGGTGGTTTACACGATGCTCCAACACCGGGCGATATGCTATGTGCCGCCCTTGCTGCTTGCCAAGACTCCTCCATTCGCATGGTGGCTAATTTATTAGGCATCGAATTAGAACGGCTTGAAGTAAGCGTTGAAGCAACAGTAGATGTGCGCGGCACAATGGGCATAGAAAAAAATGTCCCTGTCGGTTTTCAGAACATTCGCTGTTCAGTACAACTTCGAGCCAAAGACGGCACGGATCCTACACTACTCCAAAAACTACAAGTAGCTGCAGAACGATGCTGTGTTGTGCAGCAAACTTTACGAAGCCCACCACCGATGGAAACAACATTTAGTACTTTTTAGCACTCAGTAAAGTAAAAATCAGGCAACTTAAGTTCACACTTATTTCCGCTCTGGAGACCAACCACTGATTTTCGTTACCGGCTGGTCGACTAACCTTACCTCACCGCCCTTGCCATTTATTGATAGTTAACATCTAATTAGCAACAGAAATCGATACTGATACCCTCCCTTCCTAAAGAGCCTCGATCAATGATTTGCAAATACTTCCCACATACCCTTGCTGGAATCTACCTTATATTTTCAGTTGTACTGGGTATCAACCCTGTTTCCCGGGATGTGTGGATCGCAGAGATCATACCTGTGGTTATTATCTTCCTGATTTTTGTATTCACCTTTCACAAGTTTCGTTTCAGCAACCTAGCCTATGGATTGGTTTTCATCTGGATTTTTTGGCATACGATTGGTGCGCACTATACGTTTGCCAATGTCCCTTTTGGGTGGGTTACCGAGCTATTAGGAGCTGAGCGTAATCACTTTGATCGGATAGGCCACTTTACTATCGGGTTTTATGCATTTGCTATGGCGGAATGGTTATTACGTAAAGGATACTGTGGCTTTAAATTGGCGATGACATTTAGTCTGTTTTTTATTATGAGTGTTGCTGCAGCCTACGAAATTATCGAGTGGTGGTATGCAGCACTCGAAGGGGGTGATGCCGGTGTTGAGTTCTTAGGCTCTCAAGGTGATATCTGGGATGCTCAAAAAGATATGCTATCTGATACACTGGGCGCTCTTGCCACGTTGATATTATTTTATTTTTATCGACCAGACAAAAAAATGTCTGCTTCATAAAATAAACGTAGTGATGTTTTAAAGTACAGGTCTGCACAGAATCCCAGATGCTTACGGCAGCTCCCTGCCACCATATACGTCAGCTAATGCATCAAGCTGCGAGCTGGTGGCATCAAAGCCGTCATCTGAAAAATAGTAAGTTACCATAACTTTATCCGAGCCCCGGTACAGCTTCACTTTTACCTCAGCAACACTCCATACCTTTAGTGCGTTCAGAAAGCGGGTAGCCTGCTGGCCCGTTGAAAAAGCATATATAATTTGTGTTTCCATGGAAAAAGTTCTGATTTATAAAAACGGGCAGTGTGGCACAAGTTTTCTAAGAAGGCATTTCGTTTTTCCTGATAACGCCCTACATAAAGCCAAAAGCAAAGGGCGCGGCTATTATCAGTAAGTGCAGACAACGCCTTTGCGTAAGAGCCTAACCAACTACAAAATTCCCGCCTAACCCTATGGATAAGCGGAAATTTTTAAACGCTACGTCAAAAACACCCGACAATTTTGAACCTAAGGTAAGCACAGGTTTATATCATGCGAGCCTTAGCTAACGCAGTCAGACGAATAGCCCCATCACAAGCACTGCCAAGTTCCTGGCCTTTTTTAATAAAGTGACGCAGAAAGTACTCGCTATGCTCATCACCATCATGGAAGTGGTGCGGGGTTAGCACGGCGGTTAATACAGGCACTTCGGTTTCAAGCTGCACTTGCATCAAACCAGTACACACCGCTTGTGCTACAAACTCGTGTCGATATATACCACCATCAACAACCAGACCACTGCATGCAATAGCTGCATACTGGCCAGTTTTCGCTAACAGCTTCGCTTGTAAAGGAATCTCATAAGCACCAGGTACCGAAAAAACATCAATTTTATCGGTATCATATCCAGACTTGGCCATTTGGGTCCTAAAGCCTTCCAAACAATTAAGAACGATATCGGTGTGCCATGAGGCGTGAATAAATGCGATACGCTGGTTTTTAACGTCTAACAATTGTGTGTTCGTTGAGCTCTGATTCATCGGTAAAGTCCATCATAATTTACTGAATCAGGGCGAACGGGCAGGCAACTAATACCTTTACGACTGAAAACCTGTCGGCATTAGACAGCACACTGCATTAACAGTGGTGTGGGCTTGTCTGACACGCTCTCTATCATCCGGACTATAACCGTCGGCTCTGGAGTCTCACCAGATCTGCTGACCCTTTCGCATCAATCTCTATAACTGATTGATATCAAAAAGCGCTCGCGGGCTTGAATAGAAAATGGCTTGCCATTTCTACTTTTACCGCCGGTGGGGAGTTACACCCCGCCCCGAGAACGAAACCGGATTATGTATCCGGAAAAAGACTATAAGATTTTTATCAAATGGAGTCAAAAAATAGAGGTTATTACTTATAATGAAAGGCTTTATAGGTGCGTAGAATAGCATTATTTTTTTATAGCTATTAATGCGCTACGCTATAGCGCTTAAAATAAAGAACAAAAGAGAAAACCCCTAAAATAATGACTTTTTCAATATAAAAACGGGTTTTCCAGGTCATTTAGCGCATGCAAACAGGAGGATGGTTGTTTTTTATACACTACACCACAAGCGGTCCATCCCCCTAAAATGGGATGAGAAGATAAAAAAAACAACACAAAGAAAGTTGGGCTTCGCACTCGCCGACTATAGCAGAATCTAGCCTATTGTCTCCTTGAGCGCACACTATAAGCGCTATAGGATGGAGCTTTTATAGCCTCTCTTCATTAAGCTTGTTATTAGAAACTTTTATTTTACAGTGGCAGTTACGCCTCTTTTGGATTAAAAAAACTATGAGCAGAATCCGGGAAATAAACAGGGAACGTATTTTAGAGGCATCTTGTATTGAATTTGCTGAAAAGGGCTATGCAGCCACTAAAATTATAGATATTGCAAAAAAAGTAGATTTGCCAAAGCCTAATATTTACTATTATTTTCAGAGCAAAGAAAATTTGTATCGCTGTGTTCTCGAGTCAATTATCGAGCCATTACTAGAAGCCTCTGCTCCCTTTGAAGAATATGATGATCCTGCCCTCGCGCTTGAGCAATATATCCACACTAAAATTCGTATTTCACAACAACACCCGCACGCCTCCAAAGTATTTGCCAGTGAAATCATGCACGGTGCCCCCCATCTGACTCAAGATATTGCCGATAAACTCATGCAGCAAACAACCCGGATGACGGTTAGCATCAAGCAGTGGATTGCTGATGAAAAAATGGACCCCATCGACCCTCAGCACTTACTTTTTATGATATGGGCTTCTACTCAAACCTATGCAGACTTTGATTGGCAAATTGCTAAAGTCACTGGAAAAAACACATTAGAAACTCAGGACTATCAGACAGCCGCTAACTTAATTTCCCGCTTAGTCCTTAAAGGCTGCGGATTAAATTTTAAGGAAACAACGTAAAAATATTTACTTATGCTAAAATCAAGGCGAACATATCATATGCTCCGCTAAATTCAGTATATCTTACTATTTAGACACATTCGTTATTTCCTAATAAGGCGTTTCCAATACTAATGACAGAAGAAGAATTTGTTTCGACATTACGCTCTCTAAGCCTTCAGCAGCTCGATCAGTTTCAGCAAGACCTCGATCAAAAAGTCCAAGAGAAAAAGCGTAAAAGTGACAAGCGAAAAGCAGCCATGAAATCCCCTCCACGTAAAACCAGCGATGTAGAAAAAATGGCTGATCAGATGGGACTTGATCTAAGTAGCCTGATGCGTGAAATATCACGTAGATAATTGTTATTCATAACCACTCAATAACATTAGCCAAAGACCTGCTGAAGCTTTTCCTTTAACATTTCCCCCGCTCTACCCAGTGGCTCATTTTTTCGGAAAACCAGCAAGGGTGAATATGAATACCGGGAACCTCCCTGATAATCAACCTCCTGTAATTTCCCGTTTTGTAGCTCATCCCGGACCTGCTCTAATGGCATCCAGCCAAAACCTAACCCCTGCAATAACGCTTCTTTTTTTGTTCTGAAATCACTTAGGTAGAAAACCCTTTCACCACCAAAGGTTTGAAGGCCTCCATGAGCCGTACTGTAGCTGGTGTCATGTACCGTTAGCTCAACAAAAGCATGTAATTCGCGGGAATCCAGTCCCTGGCGAGCTGCCAACGGATGTTGGTAACTAACCACTAACACAGCCTCAAGAGCTTGCAATGAGATAGCACTGCAAGCAGGGTCAGCCTGATAATCCAACACCAACATTAAGTCGGCCTGCTGCTGCTCAAAACGTTGCTGAACACCACCCAAGAACTCTGTACGAAACTGAATTCGCGTGGGAATAGCCAGATCCGTCATCTCTTTCAACACACCGAGTACCGGTGCCGTGGGTAACATACCATCAACAACCAGCTCCAGCTTTGGCTCCCACCCCTCCGAAAAGTTATCAACCAACCGAGCAACATAAGCGGCTTGCTGCAATAGCCGTCGCCCCTCCTCCAGTATTCTTTGCCCAATAGGGGTCAGCTTAGCTCGGTAGCTACTGCGATCAAACACCTGAGCATTCAACTGCTGCTCTAATTTACTGATCTGATAACTCACCGAAGACTGCGTTTTATTAAGCCGATCAGCAGCTTTTGCAAAACTTCCCGTCTCAACCACCGCACTCAACACTCGTAGTGATTCTAAATCTACTGCCATAAACACCATCAGTTTTTTCGATAAAGATACACCAAATATTACTCTTTTTTTGAATCATTAAACAGATTAACGTATTGAACTATAAGGCTGCACGATCAGCACATTATAAAAAACGCCCGACCCAACCTTGAAGGGCGACATAAAGGACAACCCTATGAACGTTAAAAAAAACCCGATTGGGCTTAGAGGCATCGAGTTTACTGAATTCACCAGCCAAGACACCGAATTCATGGACAGTGTATTTTCAGCATTTGGCTTCTCTAAACTCAAACGTCATCATGACAAAGATATCTATTACTACAACCAGAATGATATTCACTTTCTTCTCAATAAAGAAAAGTCTGGTTTCTCTGCTGACTTTACCCGTTGTCATGGCCCAGCTATCTGCTCAATGGGATGGCGCGTAGATGATGCAGAAGTAGCACTAACAGAGGCCGTTAAGCGTGGCGCCAAAGCTGCTGATCCAGCGACAACCGACCTGCCTTACCCCGCTATTTATGGTATTGGCGATAGTTTGATCTACTTTATTGATAAATTTGCTACCAAGGGTTCTATTTATCGTGACGATTTTATCGCGCTAGACTCCCCAACGATTGTTGAAAACCTTGGTTTCATTGAGATCGACCACCTTACCAATAACGTGTACAAAGGTACGATGGAGACCTGGGCCAACTTTTACAAAAATATTTTCGGTTTCGAAGAAGTTCGCTATTTTGATATTAAGGGCCAAAAAACAGCTCTTATCTCTTATGCTTTGCGCTCTCCGGATGGCAGTTTTTGCATCCCGATTAACGAAGGCAAGGATGACAATAATAATCAGATTGATGAATATCTGGGCCAATACAATGGCCCTGGTGTACAGCATATTGCTTTTCGCTCAAACGACCTGCTCAGCTCGCTCGACAAAATGGATCGAAGTGTTATAGATACGCTGGACATTCATGATGATTATTACGATGAAGTCTTTAACCGCGTGCCTAATGTCACCGAAGATCGTAGCAAAATTCAGCAACATCAAGTATTGGTCGATGGCGACGATTCAGGATACCTATTACAGATTTTCACTAAAAACCTGTTCGGACCTATCTTTATTGAATTGATTCAACGAAAAGAGAATCTGGGATTTGGCGAAGGGAACTTTCAAGCATTGTTTGAATCTATTGAGCGTGATCAAGAACGAAGAGGTGTGATTTAATTCGGTTGTTTAGCCAAATTACCTAATACATTTTCGGACTTGAGCTGTAACACCCTGCCCAACTGGCGCCCTCTTGGGGTAACTCATTGAGTTATTGAGGGCGTCGGTTTACTTGAATTTTTTAAATATGCACGACGACATTACGGCCAGCATGTTTTGCTCGGTAGAGCCCTATATCCGTTCGCTTATAAATTGAACTCACGGTATCTCCCACAGCATACTCAGTCACACCAAAGCTACAAGTCACCTTCATAGATTCATAAAACTCAGATAAAGCAATCAAGCTTCTTATTTTTTCTATACTGATTATTGCTTCCGATAAACGAACACCGGGTAGGATAATGAAGAATTCGTCGCCGCCCCAGCGGCCCAGAATATCGGTTTCTCGTATGTGACTCAGCACCAACTGACTGACCTTTTGTAACACCGCATCCCCTTTCTGATGCCCATATGTATCATTGATATTCTTAAATTCATCAATATCAAACAAGGCAACAGATAAAGGCGAGTGATAGCGCTTAGAGCGCGCCATCTCACTAACGAGTTCGGTTTCGGACTTATGACGATTATAAACAGAGGTAAGATAATCAGTATTTCTTAACTGCTCAATTTTTTTAATGTTATTGGCTAGTTTTTGATTAACGTCAGTAAGTTCAGCGGTACGTTTCTCGACTTCTTGCTCAAATGACAACTTATCTTCATTCGATAGTTTACTCTGCTGAAAAACAGCACTTTGTGCTTCTTTTAGCTCATGAATATCCAGATGAGCACCAATCATAAGAGCCAGAGAACCATCTTCATTGTATTCTACAATTTTTCCCTGATCCCGGATCCATAATGATCCACCGTCACCTGTAATACAACGGTACTCAATATCATACGCAGCTATCATACCACTGGTATAGCCCTCAAAATGCTGCATAACACGGTCATAGTCATCTGGATGGATCACTTTTTCCCAGGTGAGCACATCTTCAGGGAATAAGTTTTCATCGTAATTAAGCATGCGGTACCAGCCCGGGCTGCGCCGAACTCGTCCGGTAACAGAATCCCACTCCCATACTCCTTCCTTGATGATATCGAGAATGTGCCGCAGTCTGAGAGAGTCATTAAATCCAGAAGCTTTGTCATCTACTTTCTTTACCATAAACACGACCGCCCTGTTTTGTGCTTATTCTCCCTTTGTGCACATCATGTTTTAAACAAGAGCAACGCCTGCCACTCACCTCTTACCACTCAACATACCGTATTTTTGTCAAGTTATCGATAAAGATTTATTTATAAAACGCCCGTTAAATTTTGCACCTTGAGACGAATATCTTCGTAACGTAAATGTTCACATAGCCCAAACCCTGGCAATTGCCGTATTTTATGCCGACTAAAAACAGGGACGCTGATGCCTGCCAAAAACCGACTAAAATTATCAGTTGTTTGTAATCGTAGTTCGGTATGAACTGACTTAACTGCCATATGCCTCTTAAGCCCCTCCAACACTTTACTAATCTGCTGATCATCAGGCCAGACCGGAAAAGCTGAATACTCTAATTTTGCTACCTGACCGCGGCATACCGAGCAATGGCCGCATTTTTCAGGTGCTTGATCATCATCAAAATAGAGTGACAACTGATGATTTAAACATCGCTCCAATTCAAAAAATCTTACCAACGAGGCGATCCGCTTTATCTCTTTTTGCTCTTTATCAACAAAATAGTCATGCAGTGTTTCAGCGAGCCCTTCGTTAAGTAGTCGCTCCTGATTCACACTGAATACTTCTGTCATCCGTTTTGTTTCCAGCGTAATGCAATTGATCTGCTGTAAATATTCCAATGCGGCCACCACCCGCGATCGCTCACATTGGTAACTTTGAAATAGCGTATCAAAATTGGGCTCTCCCCAAACCTTCTTAAACGAGGTGTGCGCAAAAATAGCGGTTAAGAATGCCTGTCGTTCTCCCTGGAACATCGCCACGATTTCTTCTTCTGGTTTAAGAAATTTATACTTGAATTCGGCAAAGTACACATATAAAGGCTGGATAACACCTGATAATTCAAGCTGAACCAATAAGGTTTTTAGCGGTAATTGCCGGATATTGCTCTCATTCGATAAGCCGACTAATTGCACCTCCCATTGTCTGTTTGGGGGACGATTCGATGCGCCATGAACGCCCTTATCAAACGTTTCGTCCGCGATCCTCTTTACAACATATCTGATACCACTACGTTCAGGCGTATCCCCATAAACAAAATTTTCTACTGTATTAAGGCCATCCAAATTCGCTAGTGTTATACAGTTTGATGTTGCGCCATCCCGTCCCGCCCGACCAATCTCCTGGCTATAGTTTTCGATGGATTTGGGAAGGTCGTAATGAATCACGAATCGAATATCCGACTTATCAATACCCATGCCAAACGCTATGGTTGCAACCACAACCTGTGTGTGCCCAGCCATAAAACCGGCTTGAATCTGTTGTCGCCGCTCACTGGTTAAACCTGCGTGATAGGCCACCGCATCTATTTGATACTGGCATAACAAGCCGGCAACAGTCTCAGCAGTCTGCTGCAAAGTAACGTAGACAATGCCAGCTCCCGTTTGCTGACGAATGGTATCTATCAGACATAAATCTTTATCAGGCGCTCTCACCGGCACAATTGACAGATCCAGATTGGGTCGATAAAAACCCGTCTGCACGATATGCGCCTCTGAAATACCGAATTTATGTGCCATATCCTGTTTTACTTTGCGTGTCGCCGTCGCTGTTAACAACAACACCAAAGGGATATTCAATGCCGAACGGTAGGTAGGTAATTTCAGATAATCCGGACGAAAGTTATGTCCCCATTCGGAGATACAATGTGCTTCATCAACCACCAGCATGGATACTGCAATTGATTCTATAAAATGACGAAACCTCTCATTTTTGAAACGTTCGACCGACACCATCAGGATTTTAATCTTTCCTGCACGGATCTCAGACATGACCGTTTTACTTTGTTCAGGTGTCAAGGTTGAGTCTAAACTTGCCGCCGGGATGCCTCGGTGGGTGAGAAAATCCAATTGGTCCTTCATCAACGCCAATAAAGGCGAGACGACTAATGTCAGATGCGGCAAGTGCATTGCTGTCAGCTGATAACAAAGGGACTTTCCTGAACCCGTAGGAAAAATAGCCAATGAAGACTCAGCCGCTAATAATTGCCGGATAGTTTGCTCTTGACCCGCACGAAACTGATTAAAGCCAAAATGTTCTTTAAGTGACCTATGAAGAAACGATGTATCTGGAAGAGATTTACCTACTTGGGAGTTGGAGGGTGTATCCGGATCGCTACTCATTTTCAACACCAGTACTCTTCAGCCCACTCTTGCTGCTCGCTGGGCGTGAGAAAAGTCCAAGCAATTATGCGGCTTATCTTTTGGCCTTGGCTCATATTAATCACCTTGCACTGAATCGCGCCCAAGCGATTAAGCATCTGTGTTATCGGCTTAATGTTTTCTTTCTTAGACACCAAGCTGGTAAACCAGCAGACCTGAGACGCAAAAGCGGTACTCTCTTGCGCCATCCGCCCCAAAAAAGCCAGCTCTCCGCCCGAACACCAGAGTTCAGACTGCTGCCCACCAAAATTCAATGTTGGCTGTTTCTTTTCTGCGCTGCGGCTTTTATCCAAAGACTGCTTAGCTAACGTATTATCAACACTCTGTATATCCGCAGCGTTGTTCTGTAACGACGCCTTTCCTTTACTCAGGTTTTGCCATTTCCGCTGACTACCCGCTTGCGCCTCCTCCATTGATGCATGAAAAGGAGGATTACACATGCTCAGGTCAAACCTGTCAGTGGGCTTAATTACCCCTGTAAAAACAGACTCACTGTCTTTTTGATGAACCAGTTTGACCTGTTTACTCAAGCAGGTGTTCGACTGGACAATCACACCCGCTACTTTCATCGCCAGTGGATCAATATCCGATCCAACAAACTGCCAACCGTAACTCTGACTACCGATGATAGGGTAGATGCAGTTAGCGCCCGTTCCGATATCCAGCACGCGTACTTTTTTGCCTGTAGGGTATTGATGATCAACCTGATCAGATAGTGCCAGCAGATCCGCCAGATAATGGACATAATCCGCACGCCCTGGAATAGGCGGACATAAATAGCCATCCGGAATTTGCCAATGATCAATATGATAATAATGGCTTAGCAGTGCTTTATTTAAGCAGAGAACCGCTTTTCCATCACTAAAATCGATCGTCTGATCACCTTTAGGGTTTGGCTTAAGGTAAGCGCTAAGTTCAGGGCAAGTAAGCCTTAAGGCGCTTAAATCATAACGCCCCTGATGCAGGTTTCGTGGATGCAGTTTAGCACTCATGACAGCCTCGCAAACCGATCAACCAGCTGTCCATCTATCAATGTTACCTTTTCAAAAAACATATCATAAGGCCTGACCCAAAGCCCTGAATCGCCATACTGCGGCTGGTACAGCACCAGCCATTCTTCTGTTTCAGAATGTCTGACCAGATCAATCACCTCGTACTCATTACCCTTATAGTGTCGATACTTCCCGGTATGAAATACAGGTTTATGCGATATATCCTGGCTCATATTTTACCCTGAATTAATTTTCCTAATGAGGCTTTAAGCATCCCCAGCTGCTCTTCCCCGGTACTTTCATTCCAAAATGCGGTGACGTTCACCGGGGTCGATTCTAAGGCGACCACATCCGAAGGTAGCATGCTGATCACTTCATTTAGCACCAGCAACTGTGCTTCTGATAAGGAGCGCTCTCCCAACTTCCAGCTCCACCCTTCTGGCAGGCCTTCATTGGTTATCGCCTTAACACGGAAGATTTGCCAAGGTGGCATTGTACTGGCTTCCCTTTTATCTGCAGTAGGTCTCGGCAAACGATAAGCAGGTGTATTGCGAACACTCCCATCCATCTCGCCTTCCGCTCTGGGGGCTGTGAGCCTGACAAGCTGCACCATAAAGCCTTCTTTTTTAGCTTTTAAGCGTAGTTGCGCCTGAAATTTTTCACGTTGCGTCGGCATCATCCACATAAATGATCCCAACAACGATGCGACAATGACAACAATAATAAAAATTTTCATATTAAAAAGTGTCCTTTTAACACTCATATTCTATTGATGGCTATCAAGATTTTATAATGCTGCGATATGATAGACTGAAACAAATACAATAGTGAGGATTAATCTAATGGCCGTTTATTCCAAAATTCTCTTGGCTGTCGACCTTTCTGAGGAGTCCGATCAGCTTATTGAAAAAACCCGTACTATTGCACAAAACAACCAAGCCTCTTTGACAGTTCTACATGTCATTGAACCTCTGAGTTTTGCTTATGGTGGCGATGTTCCGATGGATCTTACCACCGTGCAAGACCAGTTGGACGAACATGCACGTACTAAACTGTCGGCATTCTCTGAAAAACTCAACTACCCCGTTGAATCTCAGCAAGTCATTACCGGCCATACGGAATCTGAAATCCATCGTATGGCCGAAGAGAAAGGCTGTGATCTGATCGTTGTCGGCAGTCACGGACGTCATGGGCTGGCCCTACTGCTGGGCTCAACCGCTAACAGCGTACTACATGGCGCACCTTGCGATGTACTGGCTGTCAGAGTCTATGAGACTGAAGCATAGAGCTACATTGCTTCTAATTCGACCCAACGCTCCATCAGCACTTCAATCTTGCGCTCCTGCTCCTGCAGCAGCGCAAGCTTCTCTGTAACAACAGCATGATCTTGTTCGTAAAAACCCGATGCTGCAGTTTCCGTCATCAACACATCCAACTCAGACTCTGCAGCTTCCAGCTCAACAGGAAGTTGTTCCAATTCACGTTGCAGCTTGTAGCTCAGTTTAGATGCCTTTTTAACGGGCGCTGGCGTTTGCACCGGAGCACCGGGCACTGCTCCCGCCTGACTTAATCCCGCTTTTGCCGGTGGCTTTTCTTTGGCCATCACCGGACGCTGTCTTAGCCAATCCTGATATCCACCTATATAGCTGTTCACCTCACCATTTTCGAAGACTATAGAACTGGTCACCACATTATCAAGAAATGCCCTATCATGACTGACCAACAAGACCGTTCCCTTAAAGTCCATCAGAATCTCTTCCAAAAGCTCAAGCGTTTCAACATCAAGGTCGTTTGTTGGCTCATCGAGCACCAACAAGTTAGCCGGTTGGCTAAACAGACGCGCGAGCAAGACACGGTTACACTCCCCACCAGACAATGCTTTAAGAGGTGTTCTTGCCCGCTCCGGGGCAAACAGGAAATCTTGCAGATAACTGATGATGTGACGGCGCTGACCATTGATCTCTATTGCTTCACGACCTTCAGAAATATTATCAATAACCGATTTTTCAGGATCTAGTTGACCACGAAGTTGATCAAAGTAGGCCACTTCAAGCTTTGTTCCATGCGAAACCGAGCCAGTATCTGGCTTAAGTTCACCTAAAATCAATTTTAGCAGAGTACTTTTACCCGCACCGTTAGGGCCAATCAAACCAATTCTGTCGCCACGCTGTATCGTTGCCGAGAAGTTTTTAATGACCGCACTGCCTTTAAAGCTAACCGATACATTCTCCAATTCGGCCACTAATTTGCCTGAACGTTGCGCTGCCTCCAGATTGAAACTCGCTTTACCTTGGCGGTTTAGTCGGTCAGAACGTTCACGTCGCAATGACTCCAACGCGCGTACACGTCCTTCATTACGGGTGCGGCGTGCTTTAATGCCCTGACGAATCCACACTTCTTCCTGTGCTAGTCTTTTATCAAAGAGTGCGTTATTACGCTCTTCCTGTTCCAGCAGGATCTGTTTCTGTTCAGTATAGGAGGTATAGTTACCATTAAAAGATGTTAAAATACCACGATCTAACTCAATAATTCGTGTTGCCAGGTGATCCACTAACGCACGGTCATGCGAAATAAACAGTACACCGCCACGAAACTCCAGCAACTGCTTTTCCAGCCACTCGATAGTATCGATATCCAAATGGTTAGTCGGCTCGTCTAATAGCAACAGATCCGGCTCCTGAACCAATGCGGTACCTAATGCTGCCCGACGACGCCAGCCACCGGATAATGAAGACATCAACGCTTCGCCATTAAGCTTTAAGCGGGTAAGCACACGCTCAACGCGTTGCTCCAGGCTCCAACCATCATTTGCTTCAAGCTCGTGCAACAAATGATCCATTTGAGCAAGTGATTTAGCATCTGTCGCCGATGATAATGCATCGTACTGAGCGCGCATTTCGACGATCTCCCGCAGCCCGGAAGCCACCACATCCCACACCCTACGCTCGTCCGCAGCTGGTAACGCCTGCGCTAATTCTGCAATACGGCAGGAAGGATCAATCCAGATTTCACCGTTATCCAGATGCACCTGACCTGTTATCACTTTGAGCAGGGTGGATTTACCCGCGCCATTCAGCCCTACCAGACCAATACGCTCCCCCGGTTCAATATTAAGACCTACATCCGCAAGTAATGGACGGGAGCCGAACGCAACAGAGGCTTTATCAAGACGAATCAGGGGCATGGTGTTCTCTATAAGGAAAAAATGAGCCCGCATTTTAGCGAATTTAGCAGTAGCAATATAGCGTATTCTTTAAGCTGTTTTACTGGATGCTAACGGCTGGATATGCCGATTCACCAAATGAGAGCGCCAAAATGCTTCCGGGCAGCGACTTACCACGCGAGTAAAGACAGATAACAAGACAAAGGTGAACAACAAACGCCCCCACAAAACACCTGAAAGATCAGCACCCAACACCATTACTAACAAGGTATCTTCAATAATACTGTGGCAAACAGCCAACATACACATCGAGGCAAAAATATCCCGTTGCGGCACATGCCCGGCTCTTGCCTCTTTGATTAACAACCCACCACCAAAAGACAATCCCAGCGTTACTCCCACAATAGTAATAGTCGTCGCCTCACGTCCGATACCGATAAGGCGCAAAACCGGACGCAGCATGATGCCAATCAATTTTTCTATTCCAATAGCTTTCAATATTTTAAGTGTGGTTAAAAGCACAATGATCACTACTTGAATCATCAGCAAACTCTTTAATTGACTCACTCCCCACGCCAACACCCCTGGCTCCGGCATTTCAGGATGCCACATAAGGCTTACGGGCTCTTGTAACAGCCCAAAAAAACGATAAAAGTGATGTAACATAGCGCCGAACAATAAAGCACCACCGATTCGTAACAAGAGTGTCACACGCAAACGCACACCGGCCTGCTGCGCTATTCGTGCTTCAATTGGAAGCGCATGAGCCAATTGTAATGGTCTAATGACACCGGACACTTTAATGAGAGACTATAAACGTCAAACATTGAGGTGTAGGAATGGGACA
>JBLWXO010000020.1:0-55806 GCA_048267385.1 Neptunomonas sp.
GCCGGTATTGTTCTGACCGGTGGTACCGCGAAAATGGAAGGGGTGGTCGAACTGGCAGAAGAGATCTTCCATATGCCGGTACGTCTGGCGATGCCGCAAGGGGTGCGCGGTATGGATGATATTCTGCATAACCCGGTTTTTGCGACCGGCATTGGCTTATTACATTACGCCAGCCAGGGCGGCCAGGTAGGCAGTGCTTCATCGGTACGAATGCCAGCCAAAGCAGAACCCTTGACGGGCGAAAAGCGTATGACTAAGCCGCCGGTGGTGGCTAAACCTGTTTACGAAGGCCCGGGGCTGGTTAGCCGGGTTAAAGATTGGTTTAAAGGAAATTTTTAATTTTATCCGATATCTTAGCAAGCGTAGATATCGGTATTGATCAGTATCGCCGGATTGCAGTTAAAGGCGTGGAATCCGACAGGAGAATGAAATGTTTGAGCTATTAGACAGTGTTCCACAGAATGCAGTGATCAAAGTGATCGGAGTGGGCGGCGGTGGCGGTAATGCTGTCGAGCACATGGTTAAAACTGATTTGGAGGGCGTTGATTTTTTGTGTGTCAACACAGATGCTCAGGCGCTTGCTAAGATGTCGGCCAAAGGCTTACTGCAACTAGGGGCCTCGACCACTAAGGGACTGGGTGCAGGTGCCAATCCGGAAGTCGGGCGGTTGGCTGCGATAGAAGATCGGGAACATATCGCTGATTTGTTAAAAGGTGCTGATATGGTGTTTATCACCGCTGGAATGGGCGGTGGAACAGGCACGGGTGCGGCACCTATTGTTGCCGAAGTAGCGAAAGAGATGGGTGTTTTGACGGTTGCAGTGGTGACAAAGCCATTCCCGTTTGAAGGCCGCAAGCGAATGAAGCTGGCTGATGAAGGGATTGCGGAATTACGTGAAAACGTAGACTCTCTGATCATTATACCCAACGAAAAGTTGATGAAAGTCCTGGGGCGTAACTGCAGTCTGATCTCTGCATTTAATGCCGCAAATGATGTCTTGCGCGGGGCCGTGCAGGGTATCGCTGATTTGATTACACGTCCGGGTATGATCAACGTCGACTTTGCCGATGTACGGACTGTTATGTCTAAAATGGGCATGGCGATGATGGGAACGGGTACTGCTCGAGGGGAAGATCGTGCAACAGTGGCAGCGGAAGCGGCAATCAATAGCCCGTTACTTGAAGATGTCGATCTGAAAGGAGCCAGTGGTATTCTGGTTAACATTACGGCGGGTCTTGATCTGAGTCTGGGTGAATTTACTGAAGTCGGTAACATCGTTGAAGAGTATGCAGCAGATGATGCAACCATCGTAGTAGGTACTGTCATTGATCCTGAAATGAAGGATGATATTAAAGTGACCGTAGTCGCTACTGGGTTTGATAAGCGCACGGAAGCCGTAGAGGTAGCAAAGCCGGTACAGCAGCGAGCCGAAAGTAGCGCTAAATTTAATCAGATTGAACTGCCTTCGGTGCTACGTCGTCAGAAGCAAGAGGCGCTAGTGGAGTCAGTCAAAGGGGCTGATAGTAAGAGCGATAAACAACAAGATGTCGATATGTTGGATATACCCACATACCTTCGTCGTCAGGTTGATTAAGATCGGTCTGGGCAGAGGCATTGGTTGCTGATTTGGCACCATTTTGTTACTATTTTGAGTTATTGAGACAATTTTCATATTGGCGGACGCATGATCAGACAAAGAACCCTGAAGAACAGTATTAAGGCTACCGGAATTGGTCTGCACACCGGCCAGAAAGTGTATTTGACGCTAAAGCCCGCTTCTGTGAATACGGGTGTTGTTTTCCGCCGTACTGATGTTGAGCCTGTTGTAGATATTCCTGCTTGTACAGAAAATGTAGTGGATACGACGTTATCAACCAATTTAGGAAAGGATGGCGTACGGGTAGCGACGGTTGAGCATCTGTTATCTGCTTTAGCTGGCTTAGGGATCGATAATGTCATTGTCGAACTGAGCGCTGAAGAAGTTCCTATTATGGATGGAAGTGCTGCTCCTTTTGTTTTTCTGATTCAGTCAGCGGGTATTGCCGAACAGGAAACCGCAAAACAGTTCATTCGTATTAAAAAAGAGATCACAGTGTCTGCTGATGGTAAGTCAGCGACTTTTCGACCATTTGATGGTTTTAAAGTCGGCTTTAGTATTGAATTTGAACATCCTGCTTTTGAAGGTCGTAACAAAGAAACCACTTTGGACTTCTCCAGCACCTCTTTTGTCAAAGAGGTAAGCCGGGCAAGAACCTTTGGTTTTATGCGTGATTTTGAGTATTTGCGTTCGCAAAATCTTGCCTTAGGTGGCAGCTTGGAAAATGCAATTGTTGTTGATGATTATCGTATCCTGAATGACGACGGTTTACGTTACGATGATGAGTTTGTGAAACATAAAGTGCTGGATGCGGTGGGTGATCTATACCTCCTGGGTAAAAGCTTAATTGGTGAGTTTATCGGTTACAAATCTGGTCACTCATTGAACAATCTGTTGTTGAATAAGTTGTTACAAACAACGGATGCGTGGGAAATTGTTACATTTGAAGATCAGGAGCAAAAAGCACCGATCTCGTACCAGCAGCCGGTTCTGGCTGAATAAGTTGTTTGATTGATAGAATGCCGGGCTTTAGCCCGGCTTTTTAATATATACAGAGAATAGCTTTATTGGCGCAGTGGTTGAAATTCTGAATATCGCCCTAATAAAACAGAGTATTAACATTACTATTTACCTTTATAATCATTTACCTAAATAACAAAAGTGCAGTCGCTTTTGCTTCTGAAACTTACGGAAAGATAATTTATATATGCTGACCTCATTGTTTAAAAAAGTCTTTGGTAATAAAAACGATCGAGAGTTAAAGCGTATGGGGAAGCTGGTTAAGCTGATCAATGCGTTTGAAGATGAGATCGAAAAGCTGTCGGATGCTGAAATAATAGCGAAAACAGAAAGCTTTAAACAGCAAGTCGCTAATGGCACTACCCTTGATGATATTCTGCCCGAAGCCTTTGCGTTAGTTCGTGAGGCGTCTAAGCGCTCAATGGGTTTGCGCCACTTTGATGTGCAGTTAATCGGTGGTATCACGTTGCATGAAGGCAATGTTGCAGAGATGCGCACAGGTGAAGGTAAAACGCTGGTAGCAACCTTGGCTGTTTACCTGAATGCCCTTGAAGGAAAGGGGGTTCATCTGGTTACGGTGAATGATTATCTGGCAAGTCGTGATGCTGAATGGATGCGTCCCTTGTACGAAGCATTGGGGTTAACCGTGGGCGTTGTTTTGTCTCGCCAGGATCCTGAAGTAAAACGTGCAGCTTATGCCTCAGATATTACCTACGGTACAAACAACGAGTTTGGTTTTGATTATCTGCGTGACAATATGGCGTTCAGTCTCGCGGATAAAGTGCAAAGAGATTTTCATTATGCAGTGGTTGATGAGGTCGACTCGATCCTGATCGATGAAGCACGTACGCCTTTGATTATTTCTGGTCCGGCTGAAGATAGCTCCGCGATGTACCAGAAAGTTAATTTACTGATGCCTCATTTGACGCGCTTTGATGGCGAAATAGATCCTAAAGACACGCAGCAGGATATTCATGAGCACTTTGTGGTTGATGAGAAAAACCGCACGGTTGAACTGACCGAGGCCGGCCATCAAATTATTGAAGAGTTACTGACAAAGGAAGGTATCCTGGCCGAAGGTGAGAGTTTATATGCACCGCATAACCTTAACCGTCTGCACCATGTCCTGGCGGCCCTTCGGGCGCATAACCTCTTTATTCGCGATAAAGATTACATTGTTCAAGATGAGCAGGTCGTTATTGTTGATGAGCATACCGGACGTATCATGCCAGGCAGACGTTGGTCTGAAGGGCTTCATCAGGCTGTTGAGGCGAAAGAGGGTGTGCCTATTCAGTTAGAGAGTCAGACATTGGCTTCCACTACCTTTCAGAATTACTTCCGGCTTTATAACAAGTTGGCAGGTATGACAGGAACAGCGGATACCGAAGCGTTTGAGTTGCGCCAAACTTATGGGCTGGATGTGTTGGTTATTCCAACCAATAAGCCGGTGGCACGACAAGATTCTAACGACATTATCTTCCTTACAATGGAAGAAAAATATGATGCGATCATTAAAGAGATTCGCGATTGTCGTGAGCGGGGGCAGCCTGTATTAGTCGGTACGGCCTCTGTTGAGTCATCTGAGCTTATCTCTAATTATCTGAATAAAGCTAAAGTTGAGCACAATGTGCTTAACGCCAAAAACCATGAGCGTGAAGCGACCATTATTACAGAAGCCGGACGCCCGGGTGCAGTGACAATCGCTACCAATATGGCTGGACGAGGTACTGATATTAAGCTAGGCGGAAACCTTGATGCAGAGCTGGAAAACCTGGTCAATCCGACTGACGATGAATTGAAGGCTGCTAAAGCTGATTGGGAAGGGCGTCATCAGCACGTTTTGACAGCGGGTGGTTTGCATATTATAGGTACTGAACGCCACGAATCTCGTCGTATTGATAATCAGTTGCGTGGTCGCTCGGGTCGACAGGGTGATCCTGGTTCCTCGCGTTTCTTCTTGTCATTGGAAGATGATCTGATGCGTATTTTCGCTTCTGATCGGGTTCGTGGCTTTATGCAAGCGCTGGGTATGGAGAAAGGTGAAGCGATTGAGCATAAAATGGTGTCAAACGCGATTGAAAAAGCGCAACGTAAAGTGGAAGGTCGCAACTTTGATATCCGTAAATCATTATTAGAATATGATGATGTGGCAAATGACCAGCGTACCGTTATCTATGATCAACGTAATGAATTGATGGCTGCTGACGATATTTCAGAAACCATTAAGTCTGTACGGGAAGAGGTTGTCGACAACTCCATCAGTAATCATATACCGCCACAAAGTCTGGCGGAGCAGTGGGATGTTGCTGGGTTGGAACGTGCTTTAGAGGCAGAATTTGCTTTGAATCTACCTGTTCAGCAATGGCTTGATGAAGACAGTTCGCTTCATGAAGAAACATTGCGGGAGAAAATTCAAGCTGAAATTACGGGTGCATACGAAGTCAAGGCGACGATTGCCGGGGATCAGAGTATCCGGTTGTTTGAGAAGCAGGTCATGCTACAGGTGCTGGATACCTTGTGGAAAGAGCATCTGCAAACGATGGATCATTTGCGTCAAGGTATTCACTTACGTGGTTATGCGCAAAAAAATCCTAAACAGGAATATAAGCGTGAATCGTTTGTGCTGTTTCAGGAGTTACTTGAGCACATTAAGCGCGATGTAATCAAAATCCTCAGCCATGTTCAGGTTCAAATGCCGGAAGAGGTTGAGGCCATTGAGCAGCAGCGTCGTGAGCAATTAGAACAGCAGCAGATGAACTTTGAACATCAGAGTAATACCGGCTTTGCTGAAGAGTCAGATGAAAGTAAAGCAGAAGATGATTCGGCAATGGCAACGCCAGAAACGTTCATCAGGGATGAGCGTAAGATTGGCAGAAATGAGCCGTGTCCTTGTGGATCAGGTAAAAAATACAAGCAGTGTCACGGACAATTAAATAAGTGATCACTATTCATAACAGTTAATATTTGAAAGCAGCTTTGGCTGCTTTCTTTGTTTTGTTAGCGTTTCTTTAAAGAGGAAATTAAAATGGCAGTGGGACCGGCAACATTACCAGTACTTCATCCTGTAAGCGGTGTGCGCTTGGGCATCGCTTCTGCTGGCATTAAAAAACCTGGACGTAAAGATGTCGTTGTTATCGAGATTGCACAAAAAGCAACGCTTGCGGGTGTCTTTACAAAAAACGCATTTTGCGCAGCCCCCGTTATTGTTTCTAAAGAACACCTGAAGCAGGGTAAGAATCGTTACTTGTTGATTAATACGGGTAATGCGAATGCGGGAACGGGCGATAAAGGTCTCAAAAATGCGTACGCTTGCTGTAAAGCGCTAGCCGAAGTTGCTAATCCTGCTGTGAGCACTGAAGATATATTGCCTTTCTCTACTGGTGTTATAGGCGAGCCTCTTCCCGTAGAAAAAATCATTGCTGTTTTGCCTGATGCGTTGGCTGGTTTGGATGAAAACCGCTGGGTGGAAGCTGCAGAGGGGATTATGACTACCGATACACGCCCTAAAGGGGCGTGTGTTCAGTTTGTTCATGAAGGACAAACGATTACCGTAACGGGTATTTCCAAAGGTGCAGGAATGATTATGCCCAATATGGCTACTATGTTGGGTTTTGTGGCAACTGATGCTGCGGTCGGTGCTGATTTGTTGCAATCGCTGTTAACTGAAGCGGCAGACTTAACCTTCAATCGTATTACCATCGACGGTGACACATCGACGAATGACTCTTGTATGTTAATAGCTACTGGTAAGTCAGGCGCTGAGGTTACAAAAGAGAACGAGTCTCTTTATCGACTCTTCAAAGACGCTTTGCATCAGGTGATGCTGGAGCTGTCATTGGCTATTGTCAGAGACGGCGAAGGTGCTACTAAGCTGGTAACCATTCGAGTCGAGCAAGCCGCATCACAGCAAGAAGCACTGGCAACTGCTTATACCGTCGCACATTCTCCTTTAGTGAAAACTGCGCTGTTTGCCAGTGACCCGAATTGGGGGCGTATCCTTGCTGCAGTTGGAAGAGCTGGCATTGAAAACCTCCAGCTGGATAACCTGCAAATCTATCTTGATGAAGTGTGTATCGTCGAGAAAGGTGGCAGAGCTGATAGTTATACCGAAGAGGCAGGAAAAAAGGTTATGAGTCAGGAAAATATCCTGATCAAAATTGTACTTAATCGTGGCTCTGTCAACGAAACAGTATGGACTACAGATCTTTCAACTGAGTATGTCACGATTAATGCGGACTATCGTAGTTAATAGATGATAATTCATGTGGCCGCGGCCGTGATAGAAGATGGGTTAGGTAATGTTTTTCTCGCAAAACGTCCTGATGATAAACATCAGGGCGGGTTGTGGGAATTTCCCGGAGGAAAGGTTGAGCCGGGGGAGTCACCTAAGGCTGCCTTGATCAGAGAGCTGGATGAAGAGATAGGCATTCAGGTAGTTGAGTGCCAGCCGTTGATACAAGTACCTTATCATTACGCTGATAAATCTGTGTTTTTAGACGTGTTTCGTGTCACCTCTTTTACTGGGACAGCCTGGGGAAAAGAGGGGCAGGATGTTTGCTGGGTTCCTGTTAACAAATTAGATTCATATACTTTTCCTGCAGCAAACCAACCTATTTTGAATGCTGTTTTATTGCCTGAAAAGGTGTTGATTACGCCACTTTGTAACTCTTTGTCTCTGTGTCTGAAAGGGATTAAAAACGCGGTCGATAAACATCACTTGTCGTGGGTTATGTTGAGGCAAAAGCAACTTTCAGATGAGGCTTATTATCGTTGGGCTCTTGCCGTCAAAGCCGATTTGAATAGTTTTGAAAAAACTGTGATTAATAACCAGCATAGCGGGTTATTGCTAACGGTTAACTGCTCGCTTGAGCTGGCTAATCGACTGAATGCTGATGGATTACATTTAACCTCTGAGCGTTTAATGTTACTGAAGGGTCGGGATGAATTTACCGGCCGCTTTCTAGGAGCATCATGCCACTCCCTTGAAGAGTTAAATCGGGCGGTAGCGCTGAAATGCGATTACGTCACCTTGTCTCCGGTAACTGCAACCAGCAGCCATCCAGAGACACCAGCCATGGGTTGGCTAGAGGCTAAAAAGTTGGTTTCAGAGACACCTTTACCGGTATTCTTACTCGGGGGATTGAACACGAATGATTTGCCGCATGCGCTTGAGATAGGCGCGCAAGGTATTGCGGCAATTAATGCTTTATGGAATTAGGTAAATGCTCAGGGAAATAGAGAGCTGAAGAGTTCTCGTTGTAATCTCCTTCTGTATAGTCATCCAAATCATCTACGGACGGCGATGCAGGTATTTGGTACTCTTCACTAGCCCAGGCGCCCAGGTCGATCAATTTACAGCGTTCGCTGCAAAAAGGGCGTGATCTGTTATTTTCATCCCATATAGATGGTTCGCCACATTGGGGGCATTTAATCTTTTTCATGCGCGGTACTCATTAACAGCCAATTCACGTAGTTTTATATCCAATAGTTTTATCTGATTTCTCAGGTTATCCAGGGTGCTACTGTTTTCTAATACCGTATCCGCAAGGTCTAATCGGGCTTGCCTGCTGAGCTGAGCAGCCATAATGCGTTTAATTTGTTCTTCATTATTGCCATCACGTGAAGATGCTCGTTTGACCTGTAAATCTTCAGGTAGGTCAATGACAATAATATGATCGACCATCTTATGTTGATCTGTTTCCAGAAGGAGGGGAGAGGCAAGGATGACAAAAGGGGTCATGCCTTGGTAGCTTTCAATTTTATCCATGATACGGTGACGGATAATCGGGTGTAATAATTGTTCGAGCCATTCACGGGATTTGGTGTCAGAAAAAACAGTTTCTCGTAAGTAGGCACGATCTAACGTTCCATCTTCAGACAGTACATCTGCGCCGAATTGCGCAACAATTTTTGTTAATGCTAATTCACCAGGTTCAACGACTTCGCGTGCAATAATATCGGCATCGATAATAGGTCTTCCTAGTATTTCAAACTGTGCTGAAGCAGCGCTTTTTCCGCTACCGATACCACCTGTTAAACCAACCACTAACATAATAAAGCTCACTTAATGATGCTTGAAAATTTATCCGTATAAGTAAAATGCTTATAAGCGCTAAGCAATTTATAACATCAAAAGATAGGCCGCCGTTATCTGATCACCCCAGAGGAGCCCAATCCAGCCGGCAATTGCCAGATACGGCCCGAAAGGAAGCGGATTTTGCGCTTCGTGTTTTTTCGATAACATCAGCACTACCGCCAGAATAACACCAGTCACAGAAGAGAGTAAAATGATTAAGGGTAGATCAGTAGCGCCGCACCAAGCCCCCAGTGCTGCTAAGAGTTTAAAGTCTCCGTAGCCCATCCCTTCTTTGCCCGTGAGAAGCTTAAACGCCCAGTAAATTGACCAGAGGATAAGATAGCCTAGCGCGGCCCCCCAAACGGCAGAAGATAGTGTCGTAAAGCTGTTTTGGGTATTGATCAACAAACCTAGCCATAACAGAGGTAGCACAATTCTGTCCGGTAGTAGTTGGTGATCAATATCAATAAAAGTTAATGAAATTAAACACCAGGTAAACACGACGGCAGCGAGCCCATAAGCATTGAAACCAAACTGATATACAGCTACAACACTTAATAGGGCGGTTAACAATTCAATTAAAGGGTAGCGTATTGATATAGCGGTATGACAGCTTGAACATTTACCGCGCAGAAACAGGTAACTCACTACGGGGATATTCTCGTACCACTTGATCTTGTGTTGGCACTTAGGGCAAGTGGATGCAGGTGTGGAAAGGTTGAACGTTTCTACCGGTTTTTTTGATCGATCGCCCTCAAGTCCCTCTTCTTGTAAGCTTTCCTGCCATTCACGCTCCATCATCACGGGAATACGATAGATAACGACATTAAGAAAGCTGCCGACTAATAATGCAAAAATAAAGGTGAAAATTGCGGCATACAGCGGCTCTGAAGCCAGCCAGGTTATTAGTCCTGTAAAAAGAGTCATACGACATTACCCAGCTGGAAGATTGGCAGATACATAGCGATAACCAGGCCGCCGACTAACACACCCAGCACAGCCATAATCATCGGCTCCATCAGGTTAGACATATTGTCCACCGCATTATCAACCTCTTCTTCATAAAAACTGGCGACCTTGTCCAGCATCATATCTAAAGATCCCGCTTCTTCACCAATCGCTATCATCTGTATCGCCATATTGGGAAACACGCCTGTCATGGTGACGGCATTTTGTAAGGATTGGCCAGTCGAAACGCCGTTACGTATCTGAATAATGGCATTTCGATAAACCACATTACCGGCTGCACCGGAGGCTGAGTCTAACGCGTTGACCAATGGGACACCGGCAGCAAAAGTGGTGGATAGCGTACGGGCAAAGCGGGCAATGGCTGCTTTATGCAGTATTTCGCCTAGCACGGGCAGTTTCAGCACTGTTCTATCAATAGAATCGGCAAATTTTTTAGATTTTTCTTTTGCTTTCATAAATGAATAACCGATTAGTATTGCACCAATCAGGGCTAGAAACCAATAGGCTTGAGCGAACTCTGACAGACCAACTACAAATAGTGTAAAGGCAGGAAGTTCGGCACCAAAGCTTGAAAACACACTTTCGAACTGAGGAACTACTTTAACCAGCAGGATAGCAGAAACAATTATACCCACTACCAATACTGCGGCAGGGTAGGTCATCGCTTTTTTTATTTTTTTCTTTAGGGATTCCGTTTTTTCTTTGTAGGTGGCGATACGGTCAAGCATAGTTTCCAGTGCCCCAGACTGTTCGCCGGCGCTTACCAAACTGCAATAAAGATCATCAAAGTATTTAGGGTGGTCTGCCAGCGACGCTGCAAAATCCTGCCCTCCGTTAACAGAGGAGCGAATATCGTAAATTAGCTCTTTAACTTTGGTTTTTTCGACGCCGTTGGCGACAATATCCATCCCTTGTAAGAGTGGTACACCTGCGCGCATCATCGTAGCGATCTGGCGGGTAAAATAAGCAATATCCAGCGGTTTGATCGGTTTATTTTTGTCACTGAACAGAGATATAGAGGATTCCCTAGCGACTTTTTTGGGTAGTATGCCTTGCTTACGTAACAGGGCTTTAGCTGTGGCTACATCGGTCGCATCAATTTTCCCTTTACTGATATTGCCGCTCTTATCTTTGCCCTGCCAGCTAAAAGTAATGGATTTTTTCTGTTTGGCTGCCATCTTGATCTGTTCCTTTTTCGCCTATCAGGTTTTAATTACTCGGTTCATCTCTTCCAGGCTGGTGAGCCCTTGCGCCACCTTATCTAGTCCTGTTTGTCGCAGGGGTCTGAATCCTTGATCGCGGGCAATACGGATAATGTCGATAGAGGAGCCGTTATTCATAATGACTTCTGCAATTTCAGGAGTCATGGGTAGCATTTCATAGATACCTACGCGGCCTTTATAGCCACGGGTGCATTTAGGGCAGCCGTCTGGGTTGGCTTCATAAAGCGTTATATTACGCATCTGCTCAGGAGAGAATCCTTCTTCTATCAATGCTGCATCTGGTACTGTAGAGGGGCGTTTGCAAGGCTCGCATAAGCGGCGTGCCAGGCGTTGAGCGATAATCAGGCTGACGGATGTTGCCACGTTAAATGATGCAACGCCCATGTTGCGTAATCGAGTCAGTGTTTCGGGTGCGCTGTTCGTGTGTAGAGTTGACAGTACCATATGGCCGGTTTGTGCGGCTTTGACGGCAATTTCAGCTGTTTCAAGGTCGCGGATCTCCCCGACCATCACGACATCCGGGTCTTGTCGTAGGAAGGAGCGGAGTGCTTCGGCAAAGGTTAAACCGACTTTGGCGTTGACGTGGACTTGGTTTATTCCCTCAAGATTGATTTCGACGGGGTCTTCCGCCGTTGAAATATTCAATTCAGGTGTATTAAGAATATTAAGGCCTGTATACAGAGTCACTGTCTTGCCACTACCGGTAGGGCCGGTTACCAAAATCATTCCTTGTGGCTTATGTAGCGTACTCATATAAAGGTCATTTTGGACCTGGCTAAAGCCGAGTGCATCAACCCCCATTTTGGCACTGGAAGGGTCGAGAATACGCAGTACTATTTTTTCACCCCAGAGAGTAGGAAGTGTGTTAACACGGAAGTCGATAGCGCGGTTTTTGGATATCTTCATTTTGATACGGCCATCTTGTGGCATGCGTCTTTCTGAGATGTCCATTTGTGACATAACTTTTAAACGCGCAGATAACCGCTTGGCGAGGTTGTTAGGTGGTTTGGCAATTTCCTGCAAAATTCCATCAATACGGCTACGGATACGATAGTTTTTTTCATAGGGTTCAAAGTGAATATCAGATGCGCCTTTTTTGATACAGTCGAGCAATATCTTATTAACAAAGCGTACGATAGGGGCATCTTTAGAGGCATCTTCACTGGTTTGTTCTTCGTCTTCTTTAGTGCTGCCATCGTCAATTTCAAGGGCGTCTAAATCAGTATCTTCTAACTCTTCAAGTGCTGACCCTTGCCCATCCAGAAACGCATCAATAAAGTGTTTTAGCTTATCCTCCTCTACAATGATCCCTTCGGTTGTAATCCCTGTGTGAAATTTAAATTCGTCGAGTGCCTGGATGTTGGTAGGGTCGGCTAACGCAACATAGAGCCGATTATCGCGTTTAACTAAAGGGATAGCATGGTGTTTTGAAATTAAATTATCGGCAACCAGTCCTTGAGGAATAGAGTCAGTATTTACGCAGTTGAGGTCTAGTAAGGGTAAACCAAACTCATCAGAAGCGGCGCTGGCGGCACGATGGGCACTTACCAAGCGTTCATCGATAATATGGCTGATAAAAGGCTTTTGAGAAGCACGTGCTTTTTCAATCGCATCGCGGGCTACATCAGAAGAAAATACGCCGTCCTTTACCAATCTGCGGGCTAAACCACTCAAAGGCTGCTGAACTTGCATGTTATCTCCCTTCTTACCTTACGTTTTACTGTTGGAGGTTGATGTCGCATTGAATCAAATAAATACAACACCACATAATGCAATGACGAAGATGATCGTCGAATGAATAATAGTGGTATTTCATAAATAAACCATTCACAACCCATTAATAATTATAGGCTAAAATGCCGCCTGCAACACGGTTCAAATATGTCGGAGTGATCTTAAGCAGATTTTATATTAGATTTTTTAAATTTTTTATTGAATCTGTGGAAAAAACGAAAAGCTGGTCTAGACTTTTCGTTAAGTACTACTGAAACAAGGTACCGACTCAAAGGGATACAGGTTTAGCAATTTAAATTTCGATTTGAAAATCGCTGGAGAAGCAAACATGAGAAATATGAAAAAACAACAGGGCTTTACATTGATCGAGTTGATGATCGTTGTTGCGATTATCGGTATTTTGGCAGCTATAGCACTGCCTGCGTATCAGGATTATACCATTAAGGCTAAAGTAGGTGCTGCTATAAGTTCTTCGGCTAGCCTTAAAACAGCTGTAGCTCTTTGTGCGCAAGAGAATGGTAACGTTCTAACTACATGCGATACAACAGCTTCTGGTGCCGTGACGACTATTCCTGTATTTAATGCTACTAAAGAGGTTGCTTCTGCTACAGTTGCTGATGGTGCAATTGCATTGACGTTAGCTACTGGTTTAGGTGCAGGTGTTGATGGCTTAGTTATCACTATGACTCCGACTGTTGGTACTACTAGCCTTACTTGGGCTAATACAACAACTGTTACACAGCCAGCAGCTTTAGATCTTATTACTAAAACAAATATGTAAACAATATATCATCTTTTTAAATGCCCTCTTTGGAGGGCATTTTTATTAGTTGTTTTTTGATTTTTTCTGTTAGGTTAGTGAAGGCCCTAAAGTATTGGATTATTAATACCTTAGAATCTGGTATTCTGATGAGATATTTTTATCGGCAGATGAGCTAAGAATGAAACGCACAATAATTATCCTCCTTATCGCTGCATGTGTAGCAGTTACTCTTTATATCAATCAAACTAAAAAGCTCATCCCTCCTGAAGTTAAGTTAAGCATTGAGCAAACCTTGCTGGATGATCCTTTGTTTCCTGCACGCCCTGTGTGGTGGAGTGATGATAAAATACTCGCGCTGGGTATCGTTGCTGATGGTATTAGCGGTGATGCGGCGGCTGTGAAGGCGTGTGCGTTGTTAGCTGGGCGCTCTTTGCCTGTATCGGGTTTGGTTATTGAGATTTATGACGTGATTAAAATTCAAAAGTCGGATGATTGGGGTTTGCTGGGTTCTGGCAAGTGTCCATAAGATTTATTATGAAGTGGGGTGTTTCACACCCTGCTTTTGGTTGTAGAGTCAGTCATTTACATAATCACAAAAAATGTGCTTTAAACCATCCCCACAAGCCAAGTGAGTAGTTGGGGAATATATCAATGCCGAGTGCTGATTTGGTCAGATAGAGCACTATCAGCCCCAGCAGCGTTGCAAAGACTAAAAACGCAGCCACGGCAAATGCGGTGGCTATGCGTGATAGGTCTTGCTCACGCCTTGAAAGGTCGCGTTTATTTCGCCCTGCCAGAACAACAAAATAATAACGCCAGCGCCAGAGCTTTAAGGTACCCCGTAAATCAATAGGATGCTGTCCCCACTTGCGGGCTCCGAAAGCAATTTTGAGAGCAGCAAGTTGCTCTTGCGTAAAAGATTCTTTCAGATCATCCGGTAAGCGATCTTTTAAGCCGTTAATAAAAGGGTCGTTTTGCACTAGAGCTCCCTTATTCAGGCTTTTTCAGACTAACCGCATAGACAGATCAATGGCGCGACAGTGCTTGGTTAGCGCTCCAATAGATATGTAATCGACCCCGGTTTGGGCAATGCTGAGTAGGGTGTCATCTGTAATATTGCCAGAGGCCTCCAGTTTAGCCTGAGTACTCTTTTCTAATGCATTATTAATAGCAACTGCTTCTCGCATCTGCTCCGGCGAAAAATTATCAAGCATAATGATGTCGGCATGAGCTTCCAGAGCTTGTTGTAGTTGTGTCAATGTCTCCACTTCAACTTCTACTTTTTTTCCGGGCGCTGCTTTTTGGGCGGTCTCAATGGCTTGTTTGATACCGCCACATGCCATGATGTGGTTCTCTTTGATCAGGAACGCATCATACAGACCGATACGATGGTTGTAGCACCCCCCACAGGTGACTGCATATTTTTGTGCCATGCGTAAACCTGGGATGGTTTTGCGGGTATCGAGCAGTCGTACCGAGGTGCTGGCTACTTTATCGGCGTAGTGTTGGCTGATAGTCGCTGTGCCGGAAAGGGTTTGTAAAAAGTTAAGTGCGCAGCGCTCTGCCGTGAGTAAAGAGCGTGCTGGTCCGGTGGCAGTAAAGAGTACCTGGTCAGGTTTTACCTGGTCACCATCTTTTACTTCCCATTGGATCTGCATGCCTGGGTCGACCTGGCGAAATACTTCATCAACCCATGCAGCACCGCTGATCACTGCTGTTTCGCGTGAAATAACGCGGGCTGTTGCTTGCTCTGTTTCGGAAATTAACAAGGCCGTAATATCACCACTGCCAACATCTTCTGCCAGTGCTGCAGCAACATTGGTGTGTATAACAGATTTCAGGTCAGTAGTGGTTAACATAGTGATCTCAGTTTATTTGGATAAAGGGTTATATAAATAGTTGTATGAACGGCCAAACAAATACTAAACGAATAGTTGATTAAATATTACATGCTAAGATGTGTTTGATTATAGTGCGATGATTTTAGCCCAATACTATCGAGGCGAGTAGGTTAAGTGCAGAAAACAGCTTATAAAATTGAAAATGGCATACTGTCTGGCAGCCAGTGGTGCCCGTCACCAAATTATAATAAGCGTATTTCGGCGGGTAATGATGCTGAATTTTCTAATGGTGATAGCTCGCAGAATGTACAGCTGTTTGCGCCTGCCATTGATCTGTTGGTGATTCATAATATCAGCTTGCCCCCCGCGCAATTTGAAAACGGCTATATTGAAGCGTTTTTTCAAAATCGATTATCGGTTAACGCCCATTCCTATTTCGCAGAAATAGCGGATTTAAAAGTATCTTCCCATTTGCTGATTTCACGAAGTGGTAAGGTTATGCAGTTTGTGAATTTGAATGACCGTGCTTGGCATGCGGGTTTGTCTTGCTTTCAGGGGCGTACCAATTGTAATGATTTTTCGATCGGAATAGAGATGGAGGGCACTGACGAACTTCCCTATACTTTTCAGCAGTATCAGGCACTAGCTGCCGTTACTTGCGCTATTCAAGGTTCATACCCATCGATCATTAGAACTTCAATTGTCGGACATTCTGACATAGCACCAGAGCGGAAAACGGATCCAGGGGATTCATTTAACTGGCGCTATTATTTTCAGTTGATGCAGAGCACAAATGAAAAATAACTTAGTTGATAATCAAGGCGTAAATTTTATAAGAGCTTGAGTGAGAAGGCATTAGGTTTGGGTATTAACGCTATAACTGATAATCGTTTTCACTTATCATATCCTTTTGAATTAATCGTATAACTGGTTGTTTTTCATGTCGTCATTGCTTTCTGTTGAATCTCTTTCCTGTACATATGTAAATAATCTGATTGTTGAAGGCGTCAGTTTTTCAATCAACGAGGGGGAGATTGCATGCCTGTTAGGGCCAAGTGGCTGTGGTAAAACAACCTTGTTACGTGCGTTAGCCGGTTTTAATAGGGTAGCTGCGGGCTCTATTCATATGGAGGGGCGGGAAATCTCATCTAAGTTGTTAACGCTTCCTCCTGAAAAGAGGCAGATGGGGATGGTGTTTCAGGATTATGCACTTTTTCCTCATCTGAGTGTTGCGGATAACATCGCTTTTGGGCTTAAGAATAAAAGCCGAGCTGAGAAAAATGAAATTGTGCTTTCTATGTTACAGCTGGTTCGACTTCCGGATCTGTCAAAACGTTTTCCTCATGAACTATCGGGTGGACAGCAGCAGCGGGTCGCATTGGCGCGAGCGTTAGCATCACGCCCTCGCTTATTATTGATGGATGAGCCTTTCTCTAATCTGGACACAGAGATGCGAAAAGAACTGTCCTTAGAAGTGAGAGATATTATTAAACAGCAGGGTATCGCGGCTGTTGTAGTAACCCACGATCAGGAAGAGGCGTTTGTTATCAGTGACGTCCTGGGGGTTTTGGCAGACGGAAAATTGCAGCAGTGGGGCACCGCTGAATCCCTTTACTACCGGCCGGAGTCTGTTCAGGTGGCGAAGTTTGTGGGTGAAGGTGAGCTGTTTGAAGGGGTTTGTATATCGGATACCAAGGTGCAAACAGAGCTAGGGTTGCTTGAGTTTGCAGAGCCTCTGTCAATTACACTTCATCAAGTAGTTAACTTGTTTATTCGTCCTGCCGACATCTCTCCTGTGGTTTATAGTGAAACGCATACTAAGGCGAAGGTACTGAGTCGGGAGTTTATGGGTGAGGCTACACGCTACCTTCTGCAATTGGAGTCTGGCAGAGCCGTTTCAGCGCTGGTAAGGGAGCTGCTACCCTTCAAAATCGGAGATGTTGTCGGCATAGAAGTCGCGGTGCACCGTCCGATTTTTTTTCCAGTTTAATGTTAAATTTTTTTTATCGTCTATGATTGAAGTTAAATAATTCAAGTGAGTTGCCAAATCATAGTGAGTGGCCGCTATAGATAAGGAGTGTTTTTTGCGCATCTCATTTTTCTCTCCCCTTTATATCAGTTGGTCTTTTTTTACAGCCTGCATCGTTTTGTTTTTTTCTGCCTTTTATTATCATTTTAATCTGGGCGGTGAGGGGTTGTTCCTGCCTTTTAATTCTGTAGTCTGGATGGCAATAGCACTTGTCATTTTTCTGGCTATTTGGCGAATGTGGCAGCATCAATCTATCAGGCTGCCAGCTCTTTTTGGTTTGATTCTGGCTATGCCGCTGTTGATTCTGTTAACCGGATTTATTGTTGGAATGGAGCAACCACTTTCCTGGATGTTACGTATATCAGCTATTTTGATGGGTTTTTTGCTTTTTTTGGGGTTGTTCCAGTTTAATGCTTCTCGTCGAGCTGTTTTAAGCAGCTTATATTTCTTGTGTGGTGCGCTGACGTTACATGCGGTCGTTGGTGCTATACAGCTGTTACCTGGGACACTTCTTTCAGAATTACTTCCAAATGTCGGAAGCCAAATACCCATTGGTATGTTTCAGCAGCCGAATTTACAGGCCAGCCTTATGGCGACTGCAATTATTTTATCGGTTTATCTATTGAGTACGCCAGATTTTCGTGCGAGACCTGTTTGGGTTAAATCGCTTCCTCTCTTATGTTTATCGTTGTCCACTTTTGTGTTGGTGAGTTCAGGTTCTCGTGTTGGTTTTCTCGGAGGTGGTTGTGCGCTGATACTCATACTACTGTCTCGTTATCGCTTGCTGATATTTCGTCGTGGCTGGGCGCTGGGAATGCTTGTCGTATTTCTTGCTAGTGGTACTGCAGGGCATATTATTAATGATGGAGCTGTACGTGCTTATTCAAAAATGGAGCAGCTTGGAGGGCAGGGGAAGGATGTTCGTAAAGATATTTACCGGATTAGTTGGGAGGTTATTAAAGATAAGCCCTTACTAGGTCATGGGATTGGAAGTTTTAAACGAGCCTTTCATGAAAAAGCAGCTGAGTATCAGCTCAAAAAAGATGATTTTAATTTAAGTGCTTTTTTTTCTCATCCTCATAACGAGTTGCTGTTATGGGGCATTGAGGGTGGTATTGTTGGTTTGCTCGGTTTTCTTTTTGCTTTTGTTGCTGTTGCATCCCAATTGGCCCGTTTAGGCTGGCAACGAGGGGGGGCAATGGCTTCATTAATACTTCCAATTGCTCTGCATACCCAAGTTGAACATCCTTTTTATATATCAGCTTATCATTGGGTTATTTTTTTGTTTCTGTTATATGTAGTTTTCCAATCGGGATGCAAAACTTATCCTTTACGCCTGAGTCTTTCAGCCGGGTGGCTGATTAGGGGGGGGGCTGGGGTTTTAATAGTGGTTGTTTTTTGGTTTTGTGGCACCTCTTTATATTACTCATACCGCATAGCCTATATTTTATACTCGGGTGAAACTACTGTGAATGAATTACTTCCGGTGACTAAGAACCCTTACTTTTCTGATGCGGCAACTCGTTTCATGTTTGGTAATCTTTCTAGGATAGAGAAGGAATCAAAAGGAATATCGATAACTCATAATTATACTCAATGGATGGAAATCCACCTTAAGCATAATCCTGATATAGGTGTATTTGTGGATCTCATTCGTGCGTATGCCTATCTAGGTGACACTGTCAGCATGCGGGCTACGATTGATCGTGCTCTTTATCTGTATCGCGATCACCCATTAATACTGAGAACAGTTGAAGAGATAACAGAGAACAGATTAGTTAATTGATTTTTATGCGATATAACGACATTGCTAGTGCGCCGAACGAGTCCCCGTTATCGACTTGCTCAGCAATATCACCGGTATAATGCCTACCAAGACAATTAGTAGTGCCGCTAACGCACACTGTTCTAACTGTTCATCAGATGCGTATTGATAAACATAGGTCGCCAGGGTGTCGTAATTAAAAGGCCTTAAAATCAGGGTGGCGGGCAGTTCTTTCATGCAGTCAACAAAGACAACCAACATTGCTGTCAGCAAACCACCTTTGATGAGAGGGAAGTGTATTTTTATCAAAGTCTGGCCGGGCGACATGCCAAGAGATCTTGAGGCCATGTCCATTGTTGGGGTGACTTTATTCAATGAGCTATCAACGGCGCCAGCGGCAACTGCAAGAAAACGAACGCAGTACGCAAAAATCACGGCAAATACAGTACCGCTTAGTAATAATCCTGTCGAAAAATTGAATTGAGCACGCATAAAGGCATCAACTCGATTATCGAAAGCCGCTAATGGGATAATCACGCCAATAGCTAATACTGCACCGGGTAGCGCGTAACCTAAACTGGAAAAACGTACGGCTGACGTGAGGGCTAGTCGGTTGGGGTTTAAGCGTTTTGCATAGGTGAGTAATACAGCAAGGGTTAAACATAACAGGGCTGCGCCGCCAGACAATAGAAAGCTGTGGCTGGCGTGTGCGAGAAAGTCGGTCGTGAAAAATTGATCGAGATGGCTGGCAGAGTAAACGATTAGCAGACCCACCGGAACAATAAAACCTAACAGTATGGGGAGTAAGCAGGCTAAAAAAGCCAGTGTGCTACGGGTACGGTTTAACGGGTAGGCTTGAATCGCTTTAAAACGGTCTGTGCTATGGAATTGTTTTTGTTTGGCGCGCGCAATCCTCTCTAGTGAGATCAGCACGACGACAAATATCATCATCATGGTTGCGATTTGGGCTGCGCCTCCTAAGTTACCCATGTTCAACCAAGTATCATAAATACCCGCACTCATGCTTTGCACTGCAAAATAGTCAACGGTGCCGAAATCGTTCAGCGTTTCCATTGAAACAAGTGCTAAACCCACCGCAATAGAGGGGCGTGCAATAGGTAATGAAATACGATAAAAACTCTGCCATGGATTGCAGCCCATTAATCGGCTGGCATCTTTTAGACTCATCGACTGTTCTAAAAAGGCAGCGCGTGACATCAGATAAACATAAGGGTATAGCACTAAGGTGAGCATCAGGATCGCTCCCGAGAGCGAGCGAATTTCGGGAAACCAGTAGTCTCTCGCGCTTTGCCAACCAAATAGTTCTCGCAGGAATCCCTGTACGGGGCCTGCAAACTCTAAAATATCCGTGTATATGTAGGCGATCACATAAGCAGGTACAGCAAAGGGGAGAAGTAGTGCCCATTCAAAAATACGTTTTCCCGGGAACTGACACATAGTTACCAGCCATGCAGTGGTTACGCCGATAATGACCGAAAGTGAAGCGACACCGATCATGAGTTTCAGCGTTGTACTGATATAGACGGGCAAGATGGTATCTGCAAGATGCCGCCAGATATTTTCTTCCGGAAAAAGCGCCAGATAGAATACTGAAAGCACGGGCAGTGCTACCAATAAAGCGGCACTCCAGCTACTGATATACCAGCCAGTGGTATTGCTGGTATTATTTCTACGAATAGAGAGTGTCTTCATTAGTCCAAAATAACAAAACGATAGCCGCGAAGACTATCGTTTTTGTAGAGTAAAGTCATTAACGCATTAGTTAATTAGCGCTCTGTTCTATTAATTATCAAAGCCTACTTTGTCGACCAGTTTTGCGGCCGCTGAACGTTGCGCTGATACTTCCTGTAAGTTGATTGAGTCGCCTTTAAATTCACCCATGTATTTTGTAATCAATGCGGAACGAGGTGTATTCGGGCGTACCGGGAATTCGAAATTCACATCGGCATAGTATTTCTGCGATGCTTCCTGTGTCAGGAACTCAATTAACTGTTGTGCGGCAGCAGCATGAGGAGCGTATTTTGTAACACCCGCACCTGAAATGTTCATATGAGCACCGCGGTCTGCCTGATTTGGGAAAACCAGGTTGACTGAATCTGCCCATGCTTTTTGCTCTGGCTCTTTATCATTAGTGAGCATATGTCCAAAATAGTAGGAGTTACCCAAAGCGAGGTCGCAAACGCCTTCTTTAATGGCTTTGACCTGAGCGCGGTCATTTCCTTGTGGCTTCTGAGCCAGGTTCTCTTTAACAGCGCTTAACCACTTTTCCGTTTCCTCTTCGCCGTGATGAGCAATCATGCTGCCAATCAGGGATAGATTATAAGTGTGCTTCCCGCTTCGCGTGCAGATACGTCCTTTCCATTTAGGGTCTGCCAGTTCTTCATAAGAGGTGATCTCGCCCTCTTTTACACGATCCTTAGATGCATAGATTAAGCGGGCACGGGATGTCAGACCGACCCAGCGGCCTTCAGGGTCACGGTATTGTGCAGGGACGTTTGTGTTAACAATATCACTGGATAAAGGAGCAAATAATCCTTTTTCAGTGGCGTCAAATAGCGGACCAATATCAGAGGTCAGCAAAATATCCGCTGGAGAGTTGCGGCCTTCATGCTCGAGGCGTTCAAGCAAGCCTTTCTTTGCAAAAACCACATTGGTTTTAATGCCTGTTTGTTCCGTGAACGTCTTTAGTAGCGGCTCTATCAAAAACGGCTGGCGGTAGGAGTAGATATTTACTTCTTCCGCTTGCGCCATAGGAGTAAAGGCAAGTGTTGTAGAAAGTGTGGCAAGAGCAAACAGAGATTTACGCAACATGGTTTATACCCTACTTGAGAAAAACGATCATATCTGAAAAGATCAGTTAAAAGATAACGCGAATTATTATCGTTAAGGATCTGCTTGTCAATGCGGATGAGTATAATTCTCAATATCATTATCTTATAACTTTAGGTTTTTTGATGTATGTCATTCTTTCTCATGCAGGGTGTTTGTTATACATCCTTAAATGATAGGAAATAATCTGGATAAGACTGCAGGAATCGCAGTTTCAACACGTAAGATACGTTGTCCTATATGAAAAGAGGCGAGCCCCGCTTGTTCTAACTTTTCAATTTCGTAGGGGATAAAGCCTCCTTCAGGGCCGATAGCCAGTGTTGTTGGTGTGAGAGTTGCCTCAGGGCAGTCAATAGCATGGTAAGGGTGTGCGACTAATCCCCTGGTCTTAGCGCAGATGGCAGGTAGTTCGTCCTCTACAAAAGGCTTGAAGCGCTTTTTGATATGGATATTGGGCATTTGTGTGTCTAGCGCTTGCTCTAATCCTAATTGTAACTGCTCATGGATAGCGGCTGGAGAGAGGAGTGGAGAAGACCAGTAGCTCTTGTCGACACGGTAGCTGTTAATTAGGTAAAGTTCTTTTACACCCATTGTACTGATTGTTTGTAAAATACGTTTTAGCATTTTAGGCCGGGGTAGGGCGAGCAGGAGTGTCAGCGGCAGGGCTGCAGGCGGTGGTTGGGTCAGTGAGACTTCCAGTGTTACTTGTCGATCGTCGATGCTGATTACCCGACCCGAACCAATGAGTCCATTTATTTGGCCTACGCGCAATAGCGATTCGGGCTCTGCGCGGTGGACATTGACGATATGTTGGTGGCGTCTATCACGCAGGCAGATATGGTTGGTGCCGCAAAAGTCGTGTTCATTAAACAAAATCAGATTCATTCTTTATCCGCTTGTAAGCATCTTGGGAACATATTCTTCCATTATGGAGGTTTTTCTTTTGCTTATCAGCCGTTAGGATAGCCCCTTACTTTAAATAGAGCTCTATATGGCCACGCCTGATCTGCTGCAAGACACTATTCGACCGACGTTGCTGAGAATGACGTTACCTATGATGGTCGGTATTGTCAGTTTGATGTTGTTTAATCTCGCCGATATCTACTTCGTTTCCTTGCTTGGCACCGCGCCTATGGCGGCGTTGGCATTTACATTTCCGGTTACATTTTCAGTGGTAAGCCTGGCCATTGGTTTTGGTGTGGGTACCTCTGCAACGCTGGCCAGACTTATCGGCCAGGGGGAAGAGGGAGAAGCTGCGAAACTGGCGACCGATAATTTAATGATGACACTATTATTAGTGTTATGTATCAGCTTGATCGCTCAATTATTTATGGCACCTTTATTTATCCTCATGGGGGCCACTCAAGAGCAGCTTCCTTACATCCTTACTTATATGGATGTTTGGTGGTTGGGTGCCGTTTTTCTGGTCACTAATATGGTGGGGAATAGTGCTTTACGCGCCCGGGGCGATACCAAGACCCCGGCGTTAGTGATGGCGGGATCGTCGATACTCAATATGCTGCTCGATCCTTTACTGATATTTGGGTGGGGGCCTGTTCCCGCTATGGGTATCAAAGGGGCTGCAATGGCCAGTGTGATTGCATGGGCATGTGTGTTTTTTATTGTGGTTTATGTCCTGTATAGCCGTTATCAGTTAATCATTATTATGAAGCCGGTTGTCAGCAGGGTTTTCGGACACTGGTTAAAAGTGATGAAGATAGGTTTGCCAGCAGCCTTGTCTAATATGATGACGCCACTGGCTGGTGGTATTCTGACAGCCATGGTTGCTCAGCATGGTGCAGAAGCAGTAGCGGCTTTTGGCGTAGGCAACCGGCTGGAGTCTTTATCATTGTTGGCATGTTTGGCGTTATCTATGACGTTGCCACCTTTTGTGAGCCAGAATTTTGGTGCGGGTCAGATTCATAGGGTCATTGCTGCTTATCAGGGGGCTATTAAGTTCGCTTTATTGTGGCAGTTTCTGGTGTTTGTCGCGTTGTGGATATTTCGTGATTCTATTGCTGGTTTGTTTGCCGCATCTGAGTTGATTAAAACGCCGCTACTGATGTGGCTAGCAATAGTACCGCTTGGATTTGGTATGCAGGCCGTTATTTTTCTCAGTGCATCAACCTTTAATGCACTACATCAGCCGATGCGTGCTATGCGTATTAGTATTTTGCGCCTATTTGTTTTCTTTATTCCGATGGCATGGATCGCGAACCAGATCTGGGGGTTGCAGGGGATGTTTGTCGCCTTTGTTTTAGCAAATTCGGCGGCTTCGTGGGTGGCTTATCGCAGTGTTAGTAAGTTGTTGGCGGTAAAAAGTGCTGTAAATCAATAGTTTTTAAGTTAACACCGCCCTATCATTATTTATTCATAATCAGATACTATCCTAAAGACTATAAACCAAAGTCATATTATTAATTGGAAGTCTTAGGTCTATGATCGGACGTATGACTGATTAGAAAAATAAAAAATCAAGTTACATAGTTACAATAAAAAGTTATATAAAACACAATAAATTGAAAAAAAGGGATGTAGATATGGGTAAGTTGGTTGCTCTTGTAACAGGCGGTACTGGTGGGCTGGGTGCTTCAATATGCCGTAGCTTGGCGGATAATGGGTTTACAGTAGTAGCGGGTTATAACAGTGGTGGTAATCACGAAAAAGCAAAAGCATGGCAGGCTGAGCAAAAAGCGGATGGCTATGATATTCATGTTGCTTATGGTGACGTAACTAATACAGCTTCATGTGAAGCGTGTATTGCTACTGTGCAGGAACTTACGGGCGGTACAGTCGATGTGTTGGTCAATAACGCTGGTATTACGCGCGACGGTCAGTTTAAAAAAATGAGCTGGGATCAGTGGGATGAAGTACTAACGGCTAACTTGGACTCAATGTTCCATATGACTCGTTTGGTCATTAACCCAATGCTGGAAAAAGGTTTTGGTCGCGTTATCAATATCTCTTCTGTTAACGCACAGAAAGGCCAGTTTGGGCAGTGTAACTACTCGGCGGCTAAAGCGGGTATTCACGGTTTTACAAAAGCGTTAGCGCAAGAGGTTGCCTCTAAAGGCGTGACTGTAAATACAGTTTCTCCTGGTTATGTTATGACGCCAATGGTTGCTAAGATTGCTGTCGAAGTTCAGCAGAAAATTTGCTCAACTATTCCGGTAGGCCGTTTTGGTACACCTGAAGAGATCGGTCGTATCGTAACCTTCTTGGCAGAAGAAGACTCTGGATATATCACAGGTGCTGATATGTCTATTAACGGTGGTCTACACATGTCGTAATGGCGTTTGTTAGCTACAAAAAAACCCGCGAATTGCGGGTTTTTTGCTTTATGGCTTTTATAAAAAAGAGTTGTCGCAATTAATAATGACCGGATTGGTTATTATCAACACGGCTTGCTAATTAAATACAGAGTCGATTAGTTGGTTGAAACGTTTATTCAGGGTTTCGTTAGTCTGCCTGAAGGGTACTGAGAGGGATTCAAATTCCAGTGTTTTAATGTCTGTCAGGCTGACGGGTTTTTGTTGTTGCTCAAGTGCTTTTTGCAGGCGCTGCATCTGGTATTCCATCCGTAATGCCTGATCGTGCTCTGGTGAAGGTAAGCTAAGCGCTATCTCCAGTCGGATGCAGATCTCCCTGAGTTCTTTGTCAGCACTCGCTAACAGGGGCTCTAGGTCGAGATTGCCTGCAGCTATTGATTCAATCTGGTTCCGGCGCTGTGTGATTTTTTCATGAAAATCATTATGGCTATCCAGTTGCCAGTTTCCAAAAAGGGTTTCAGCTGATGCAGTGATGCTATCCTCTAAAATCATTTCTTCAAACTGGTCGCATAATTGAGCATGCTCGAATAATTTCTGTATCTCTGTGTTCTCTACGAAGCGAGTCAGATCATTGGCTTGTTGCTCAATATAGCGTGCTGCTTTATTGAATTTTTCAATATCATGAGGCGGCAGTGTGTCTTTGAAGTCATCAATCAATTGGCGTGTTTCATTGATGTGATGGATTTTCTGTTTTGTGTTAAGCGGGATCTCTTCGAAAGTAGAGAGCTCTTCAATGATCTGCTTCAGGTGAAGTTTGGCCGACTGTAGTGCTTCCCGTGAAGGTGTCTGATCCTGTAGACGCTGGAAGATAACGTCACAGTGAACTCTAAAGGCTTTCCAGAGTTTTCGTTCTTGGCTATGAAAGGTAGGGCCGCACTCTTTCCAGGCTTTTTGTAGCTCTTTTGCTTGCTCTGCGGCTGCAGGTGCGTCATCTGCAGTGGTTAGTGCTTCAGCTGCCATAATTAGCTGTTGTTTGGTTGCCATAGCGCTTTCTTTGACGCTCTGAAAATGAGTTTCAGCATCCAGAAGTAACTCATTGAATTTGGCTTGCAAGGCTTGGCCGGGCGTACGATCCACAGGCGTGAAGCGGCGCCACTCTTGTCTGGCCGTTTGGATAATCTGTTCAACAGAGCGCCAGTCGCATGTTTCCCAGTCTATTTGTTGTAAGTAGGCAGCAACTTCATTGTGGATCAGTTCTTTTTGCTGAAGGTTGTAGCGACGAGTCTCGTTTTGTTGTGCGAAAAATGTTTCGCAAGGCTCATAAGCTTTATCTGAAGCTACTTTGAAACGCTTCCATATTGCCTGAGAGTGGAATGGGTCGGTCGCGTCTAGCATTTTCCACTGTTGCTGGAGTGCTTTGATCTGCTTGGCTTTTTCTGGAAGCGGAAGCGTTTCCTGGCTGGCCAACTCTTCCATATCGAGGCAGAGCTGCTCTTTTTTCGGAGTGACAGCGAAGCCTTGCCAATCTTTTATCTCATCCAGACGAACAAGCAGGCTTTTGTATTGTTGATCAATCGAGTCATGTGTTGAGCCGTTGGTCGAGCTATTGAGTAATGCGAGTTGTTCGGTCGCTTTACGGAAATTTTTGTCTGCGGCTTTGATAGCTCCGCGTTCGATGTTGCTTTCCAGCTGCTGTAATTGCTTAAGAAGCTTGTCTTTTAGCTCATTAGTTTTTTGTATCTGCTGTAACTGTTCGTCGCTTAGTTGCTGCGCCAATGTTTCAAGTTGCTTTACAGGTTGGGGCTTTTCAGTGTTTTCAGGCCAGGCGATGCTCTTAAGAAGGGTGTTAATTTTTTTCAGTTTGTCTTGCAGAGATCTCTTCTTAAACGCTGTTTTTTCACGATTTTCCAAAAACTCAGAAGCGGTGTTTAGTTTGTGGTCAATGGAGATGTTATGTGAGTAAATTGTTGAGAGCTGCTTTTGCAGGCGATCAAATTCGTTTTGTTGGCTGCTGGTGGCGTCCGGAGACAGCAGCGCCCATTGTGCTTTAAATTGGTCTGATTGTTGCGAGAGCAGCGTGAATGATTCACTGGACCGCTCAGAGGTCTTCAGGTTTTCGGCGCATAGTTGCATCTGTTCTATTTGCGTAGTCGCTTCTTGGCGAGCCTGCAAAATGCGATCCTGCTCTTTCTGATGTGCCGCTTCTTTATTCAGAACGGATTGGATTCGTTCTAAGCATATACGTGATGCTGCATCAAATTGCTGTTGATCAGGCGCTGTTATTGCGGTGGCGATGGTACTCCAATCCTGAATTAACATCTCATGTTTGGCCGGATACAGAGGGAACCATTCACCATTGGATAGATGTGTTATTTGTTCAAGGACGGTTTTGGCATGTTCCTGGTATGCTTGCAGTTGTTTGTGTTGTTCACGTATAAGGTTGGATTTGTCGCGCATGATGCGATGAATAGCTTTATCGTTTTGACGAGTCAGCTTTAGCAACTGTTCGATAAGAGAGGGCTCAGTAATTCTCTCAGCTGCTTTTTTGCGCGTGCTGATATGCGAGGATGAAGTGGCAATATCAAGTAGCTGCAGTTCATCTTCAATGTTATCAATCAGCTGGTTTTGTAAGGCGTGAAAGGGTGTCTTGCAAACCACTCTCCAGATTGCGGCCGGGGCAACCTTTTGCGAAAGTTGTTCGAGGAGCTTTTCTGGCTGATTTTCGACGCTGAGTAGCCGGGCAAGGTGTGTTTCAATGAACGCAGAGTCTGCGCCTGATTCAGTGTCCGATACTGAGCTTTTCAAAAGCGTAATCAGGTTGTTTACATCATTTATCTGCTCAATTGCTGCTTTTCTGACACTAAGATCAGGATCATGTATAGCCAGTGTGGAAAGAATACGATACTGGTCATCACAATTATCGCTTAATATTTTTACAGCGTTTAATCGAGTTGTAGGATTGGTATGTTGCCATTTAGGCTTAAAAAACTTCGATAACATTAACGATTTTCTTGTATTAGCAATACTGGATAACAGAAATCCAGTTGAATAGGGGGAGGCATATTCTGATGGTCGCTAGGCGGTCAGGAAAAGCCTTGATAATTGAGTTGAATAACGAAAGTTAAACTTTCTTTATTCAGCTCGTGTAACTGGAGCTCAGTTACATTATATCAGCGTACGGTCAGGCAACAGATCTGACATTCACTTCTCCATCGACATAGAACCACTGGCCGTTTTTAGCGAAGAAGTTGGAGCGTTCATGTAAAATGCACTGCTCATCTTCTGTCTCAAACGCTGCTTCAAACTCAACGATACCCTCAGCGTCTTCTTTGTTACCCGCTTCTTTATTGAGAATAGTTAAGCCTGTCCATGTTGTGAACTTGACTTGTTCAGCAATAATGGAGCGGTCAATTAATGCGCGTTTTTCTGGTGCGGTGGTGTCAACCAGATAGTCAATCGCACCCAATGCAAAAGCTGTATAACGGCTACGCATGAGCTGTTCGGCTGTTGGTGCTGGCTTTTGACCTTCAATATAGGGCTCACAACAGAATGCAAACGGTTTATTTGATCCACATGGACAACGTTGTTCTGTTGTTTGACTGGTCAGCATATGTAATCCTCCCTATCAGAGCTGATACTATTTGGCTGATATTATAGCCTGCTTACTTAGCATTTATCACGGATATTTGAAAACAATGACAGTGGAACGCACTTTTTTTTGGCACGATTATGAAACCTTTGGTATCGATCCTAAAAGAGATCGCCCCGTGCAATTTGCCGGTATTCGAACGGATGAAGACCTGAATATCATTGGTGAACCGGTGATGGTCTATTGCAAGCCATCGGATGACACATTGCCACATCCGCAAGCCTGCCTGATTACGGGTATTACTCCCCAAAAAGCGATTCGTGAAGGTATCTGCGAAGCTGAGTTTATTCAGTGTATCCATGATGAGTTCACGAGGCCGGGTACGTGTGCGGTGGGTTATAACAGTATTCGTTTTGATGATGAGGTGACACGTTACACTCTCTATCGGAATTTTTTTGATCCCTATGCACGTGAATGGCAAAACGGCTGTTCACGCTGGGATATCATCGATATGTTACGCCTGACACGGGCATTACGCCCGGATGGTATCGTCTGGCCTGTGCATGAGGATGGTACGCCTAGTTTACGCTTAGAAGACCTGACTAAAGCGAATGGCATTGAGCATGGTCATGCTCACGATGCGTTATCTGATGTATATGCAACCATTGCGATGGCGAGGCTGGTTAAAGAGCGTCAACCTAAGTTATATGCATTTGCATTAGGCAGTAAAGATAAGGCGTCAGCTCAAAAAATGCTGGATGTCGCCTCCATGAAGCCTGTATTACATGTGTCATCCCGTTATGCTGCGGCACTGGGAAATTTAGCCGTGGTGGCACCTCTGATACAGCATCCCGTTAATCGCAACAGTATTCTGGTGTGGGACTTACGTGCTGATCCTACGCCTTTACTGACATTATCGGTTGATGAGATTAAGCGTTATATGTATTTACCTGTGTCAGAGCGCCGCGCAACAGATCCGGTTATTGCCTTGAAACAGGTGCATGTTAATAAGTGTCCTATTTTAGCGCCTGCTGGCATGTTGAGTAAGGATGAGGCGGCTCGTTTCTCTATCGAAGGAGATATCTGCCGGTCGCATTTGGCTATATTACGAAATTCCCCTGAATTAAAAGCAAAACTGGCCGATGTAATAAGTGAAGACGGTTTTGAATCTGACGGTGACCCTGATCATATGTTGTACTCGGGTGGTTTTTTTAATGATACCGATAAAAAAATGATGCAACAGGTAAGAGAATGTGATCCTGATGCCTTGGCAGAGTTACAGTTTGCATTTCAGGATCCGCGCTTAGAGGAGATGCTCTTCCGCTACCGGGCTCGCAATTACCCCTTGTCTCTTAACGAAGATGAGCAGGCGCAGTGGGAGCAGTATCGTAGTGATAAATTATTAAAAGAAGATAAGCGTGGCCTGATGACTATGAAGGTGTTTTATGAACAGTTAAATGCCCTTTATCAAGATCCGGAGATAAGCATGTCGAATCGGGAGTTGTTGGAAGAGTTGGCCATCTATGCTGAGTCGATCTATCCCATGGAGAACTCATGGTAAAAGCCCTGCTGGAAAATTCGGCCAAACAGCTATGTTTGCTGATCAGATTAGGGGCTTATGCAGGAACTCTTACAGGTTTGATTGCTGGATCTGTCAGCGCTGAGGCATTAATCGGTTATAAGGTGGTGTTGCCTAGCGGATATGCTGAAGGGGTTGATAGCGGTAAAACCGCTTATTATCGTAAAGGCCGAGGCTCTTTCGATAAAGAGCCTATGCAAGAGATCGCTTACTATAATAAGCCTTCTGACCTGCCGCCTCCGACCGTAGTAGCGCCTTCACCGCTACCGCTGGTCAGGGAATTCAGAGCGGGTAAAGTCTTGTCAAAAGCTGACCTGAGGGGCGAAGACGCTGTTTTCCAACGCATCTTCGATGATCAGGAAAAAGACAAGTGTATCTGGGAGCCTGAATCGTGCGAGCAGAATTCAGGTATTCAGCAGCGCCGTGAGTTTGTGCTGCCGAAACTTTAAGTTGTAAAGTAATACGTTCCGCGGTGTAGGTTTGAATCTACAATGCCTTATTGAACCGTGTTTTTCTTATGCAGACTTTGTGCTGTTTGTACATCTTCGCTGCCTGATCCGTTGTTTTTCAAAAGCATTTGTCGTGTTAATAGTGCACTAAAGGTAGCTACTAAATCATTCTTATTAAGTCGATTAATCGCTTCTGTTAATTTTTTCTGCGTATTGAACTCTGTTTCATCCAGATCGATCTCCCGCCATAAGCGATTAGAGCGATCCTGTAGTTGGCGGTCTTGTGCATTGATTCTGGCGTTAAGGCTGCGCTTGAACTGAAGGATCTGTTCGTCTGACATATCGTTTATTTGTTGTTTGAAGTTCTCCAGAAAATCATTCATTCGTTGCTGGATAATGTCAGGTGAGGCGTTTGGAGACTGAACTACTAAGGCGATACCGGGCATTTGACGCAGTGACATGGGTGTAGCGAAGACGATATAACCTAGCTGTTGTTCAGTGCGTAATTGTGTATAAAAAGGTGCAGACAAAATTTCATTTAATAATGCTGTAGATGCCCTGTTGTTAAGTGATTGATCCTGAGCTTGCAAGTAGAGAAGCACAGCTGAGTCGTTGTGATCTATGTTCAGTATCGATTGTATGTTTTCTCCCGGAGTTAAGCGGCGAATATCGACCTGTGGCGCTACGGTTGCTGTATTAATAGGCAGCATGGCCTCAATCATTGAGTTGCTGATGTCGAGTGCTTCATCTGCAACCAAGTTTCCATGTGACATGACTCTTAATTCGGCTGACTGAAATAGTCGCTCAATCAATGCGGATAGTTGCTCCAGCGAGTAGTTATTCGCTACTTTTTGTAATTCTCTAAGACTTGGGTCATGCATTAATTGTTCATAACCAACACGAAAAAGTTGATTGTAGGGCTTGTCTTTTTCGGCGTTTTTAAGCTGTTCTTTGTATGCCTGAAGTACGCGCTCAAAACGTGATGGAGAAAGTGTTGGTGAGCGTAATGTTTCTGCAATTAATGTGCTGAGGAGGTCTATTTTGTCATTAAAGCCTGAAGTCCGAACACTGATACCGCGTTGGTGTGCATAGATGCGGGCATTCAATCCTGCCATGCCTGCATCATAAAGTGTTTGATTAAGTTCATCGCTGACCATTTCCGCATAAAGATTTAGTCCCGCTGTCGCTGCCGCACCTTCTCTTGCAACGGGAGACAAAAGGGTAAAGTAAAGATCAGCTTTCGGGACATTAAAGGTGCTGTCCAGAAGGTGCCATAATGAAACACCTGCTTTACCCGTACTGATATTGACCGGACTAGAGATATTTTTCTCTTCTCCGGGTTTGAGCTCGATGTTTTGGGCAATAAACGGATTAGCATTGCGAATGTGTAAATTTTCGTTCAGGCTGACATGCTGCCAGCGTGAAATCCGCTCCGAGGAGATAGGGACAACACGATAGGCGCTATTGTAATAGTGCTCATTAGTATCTGTTTGCAGTTCAGGCGCTTGAATTGATAACACCATATTATCCGGGCGAATTGACCGGATGAATTGCTGAAATGTATCCGCATTATATTGCTCGATAATAAAGGCTGCGTTCAACCAGTTGGCTTCTGGATAGTCCTGCATGCTTTGTGTCAGTTGAGTGACATAATGAATGGGTTCCTGTTCGGAGAGGAAGCGAAATTGTTGTGCGTTGAGTAAATTCTCTTCCTGAAAAAGTGTTTGGCTGATTCCGTTTTTTTGCAGATCTTTCATAAAAGAGAAAAACAAACTGATGATCTCGTCGGTATGCTGAAGACCTTGGGGTGTTAACGATATGTAAACATGGAAGCTGGACTCGCTATCAAAGTCTTCTCCCGGAGATGCGCCTAAGCCGGTTGCCCAGCCTTTATTTTTTAATAAAGCCAATATGCTTCCTTTGCCTTCATAACCTACCAGGCTGCTGAGCAGGTTAAGCGGTTTGCTTTGCCAGAAAGGAAGGCTGGGCTGGGTTGGAAAGCTAAGACTAAGCGAGCGCGTATCTTTGAGGGTCTTAATGGCTATTTCAAATGGCAAATCACTGTGTTTGAACTGGGGCTGATTGAATCTGAAAGGCGCTAACTCTTTATTTTCTATGTCGGCGAAGTATTGTGTTGCCATTCTCTCAAGCTGGTCGAGGGGTTGCTTGCCCAGTATCACTAGCCGCATGCGGTTGGCTGAATAGTGATTATGGTAGAAGTTAATCAAATCTTTGCGTAAAGCACCGGGTTTATCGTTAGCTAAGGTATCGAGGTTGCCAACGGCAAAGCGGCTGGCCGGGTGTTCTGGATTCATCGCCTGCTGTGTGGCTGCATAGGTTCTGCGGCCATCATCTTTGAGCTTTGCGCTGAATTCTGAATGGACGGCGTGTCTTTCTCTATCGGTATATTCTTCTGAAAATAGGGGAGATATAAAAAACTGAGAAAAGCGATCCAGAGCAGGCTCAAGATCATCTGCTTTTATGTCAAAAAAGTAATTGGTATTTTTTAAAGCGGTGAAGGCGTTATGAGAACCTCCGTGAGACTGGATGAATGATTGATATTCATCCGCTTCAGGGTATTTTTTCGTTCCCAGAAAAAGCATGTGCTCCAGAAAATGAGCAAGGCCTGCTCTGTCTTTCGGATTTGCTGCTGAACCGATACTAATATCGAGGGAAGTCGCCGCTTTATCAGTATCAGGGTCAGAAATCAGTAGTACATCTAAGCTGTTTTCTAGCGTGACAGATCGATATTCACGGTCGTCATTCGGACTTTTTATAATATTACCGGCCAAGGTATTAGATGCTGAGCAAAAAATAAGCAGGAATGTGAGAATCAATTTTACTCGTGCAAAAAGCGCAGTGTGCATCTAGCCTTCCTCAAAAACACAGAATGAAATCAAATAGCTACCCTGATTCAGAATAGTCAGCCAGTAGACACTAACTTATCCTTGCGGTTCCGTGAATCAGCATAGCCATATTTATCAACAGCCGATACAATCGATCTATTAAGTGCGCATGGTCGCTCAATTTTATTTACATTTAAAGGATGTTCTGATGAATCGTGAAAAGGTGATTTTTGCTTTCTTTATCGTATTAGCCTTGACGCTGAATTTTGGTTTTTTTCTCGGCGACATTGATAAGGTGATTCATCATAATGAATTCGAGTTATTTGCTGCGCTGGTGGTGAGTATGATCTGTACTGTGCTTAAGTTTGGTGATCGTACCCACCTTGGCGCATTAATGTTAGCAACAAGTTTAGTCGCGGATTTACAGTTGGTGATTGCGGCTATTTTGTGGGGGTTTGCTGAGCAGATAAGCGGCGGAATGACCCCTTCAATGATGTCTAGTGTAGTGTCGCTTTCTGGTGGTGCCCTTCTTGCCAATATCATTTCCGTTATTTTGCTTGTGGTCGAGACCATTGTTGTTCGACGTTAAATTATGAATAACGTCTTTTATCTGCTATTACGACGACTTCGTATTCCTTTTATTACGATGATCGTCGTCTATTCGATCTCTATTCTTGGGTTTGTGTTGATCCCCGGTCAGGATAATGATGGCAATATCTGGCATATGGATTTTTTCCATGCTGTGTATTTTGTCTCGTTTATGGGAACGACTATCGGTTTTGGCGAGATCCCTTTTGCATTCACTGATGCGCAGAGAATGTGGACGTTGATAATGATCTATGCGACGGTAGTTGCCTGGTTGTATGGTATTGGTTCGATGCTGGCTTTGTTACAGGAACCCGTCTTTGGTCGCTTATTGCGCCGCCGTTCTTTTACCAATGAAGTGAAGGCGATTGCAGAACCGTTTTATCTGGTCTGTGGTTATGGTGTTACAGGACGAGTGATTGTTCATAAGCTCTCTGACAGGGATATCAGAGCGGTAGTTGTTGATATGAATCAGGATCGTATTGATGACCTTGAAATGGATAGCTTGCCAGTACGTGTACCGGGCTTATGTGCTGATGCTGCGTTGCCTGATGTACTCGATGATGCGGGCCTTCAGCACCCGCATTGTATCGGTGTGCTGGCGTTAACAGATGATGATAACTCTAATTTGGCGGTATCTATTGCCAGCAAATTATTAATGCCTAAACGCTTGGTGATAAGCAGAACGGAAGCCGAAGTTACTACCGCCAATTTGTTGTCATTTGGTACTGACCAAGTGGTTGATCCATTCCAGGCGTATGCGGGGTACCTATCGATGGCTATCCATTCGCCATATAAGCATCTTGTCTATGATTGGCTGGTTAATCCCTATCACCGTCCTCTTTCCAGTGTTTATCAATTAAAACAAGGGCGCTGGATTATTTGTGGTTTCGGTCGATTTGGCCGGGCGCTTTACAAAGCATTTAAAGAAGATGATGTGTCAATTACAGTTATTGATGCAAAAGAGTGCAATGTAAATCAAACAGAACAACAGATCTGGGGCGTCGGTACAGAAGCTAAAACACTTGAAGAAGCGGGCGTTCAAGAAGCGGTCGGTATTGTTGCCGGTACAGAAAATGATGCAGACAACCTTTCTATCATTATGACCGCACGCCAGCTTAAACCTAAACTCGTAACTGTTATCAGACAAAATCTGGATGCGAATCGTTTAGTCTTTCGCCACTCAGGCGCTGATTTTGTTATGGAGCCAGGCAGAATTATTGCGAATCAGATCATGGCGCAGATTAAAACGCCTCTATTGCCCTCATTTATAGAAGCGCTCAAGGGGTACGATGATGTATGGGCGCATACATTATTGAATCGTATGAGCAGTGTCGTAGGAGAAGATGAGCTGGATAGCTGGGCATTTACTATTGGTGAAGAGGAAACCCCGGCGATTCGGATGGCGCTGGACGAGGAAACCATTATTAAGATGAAAGTTTTTCTTAAAGATCCTCGTGACCGCACTCAGGTACTGGCGGCTTTTCCTTTGATGTTGCGAAGCGGTGAAAATATCAAAATCCTACCTGGAGAACTAACAGAGTTGCAGATAGGCGATGAAATTCTTTTCTGTGGTTTGAGTAAAGCTTTTAAGCAGGTTGAGTGGACGGTCAATAACTATAACGTATTGCAGTATGTTTTAACCGGTGAAGATGCCAATAACACTTTATTATCCCGCTTGTTTCATAAGGACTCATAATGGCTTATTTGCTACTCACGCTGACTACGTTGTTTTGGGCGGGTAATTTTGTACTTGGGCGTGCCATGCATAATGTATTGCCTCCCGTTACGATGGCAGAGCTGCGCTGGGGTACCGCATTATTGATAATTTTGCCTTTTTTATTGCCTAAGATAAAAGCGAATTGGCGCATCATCATTAAGCACTGGAAAGTTCTTGTACCGTTAGGCATTATGAGTGTCGGTAGCTTCAATACCTTTATCTACCTTGGCTTAACAACAACAGGCGCAACCAATGCTACTTTGTTGCAGTCAGCCATTCCTATTATTATCTTAGTTATTTCCGGCGTCTTTTTAAAAGAAGCTGTGTCCTTTCGGCAATGGATAGGCGTAGGCTGTTCTCTTTCAGGCGTGCTGACTTTAATTTCATTCGGGGATCTTCGTCAATTACTGAATTTGGATATTAATCGAGGTGACTTGTGGATTTTGGCAGCGGTGCTGTGTTGGGCAAGTTATTCTATATGCTTACGTTGGCGGCCTGCCGAGCTTGATGGCTTCACTTTTTTTGGAGTGACAGTTATTGTTGGGGTGATTGCACTGCTGCCTTTCAGTATGCTTGAATTGCAGACAGTAGCTCCGATAATATGGAAGCCTGAGGCGTTTGCTTCCATATTGTATATGGCCATATTTCCCTCAATTTTAGCTCATTTGTTCTGGAATCGTGGTGTGGCTGAATTGGGCGCAGCTAAAGCGGGCTTATTTATTCATCTTATGCCATTATTTGGTATGTTACTTTCAACGATTTTTTTAGGGGAGGGAGTACACGCTTATCATTTGACGGGTATGGTATTAATATTCATTGGGATATACCTTGCGGTAGTCGCTAATGTAATGAAACGGATTCCAAATTAAAATTGAGGTTGTTGATGCGAAACGTTCTTTTAGCAGTTTTTATGATGTTTTTCACACTGAGTATTGTAGCACCAGATGCTCAGGCCAAGCGTTTAGGTGGAGGATTCAGTTTTGGGAAGTCCTATTCAGCCCCAAAATCAGTCAAACCTTCTCCAGCACAGCAAAAAGCTGCGCCTGCTCAGAACGCTGCTGCCGGTACGGCTAAAAAAGCGGGCATGGGTGGTATGTTAGGTGGCTTACTAGCGGGTGGTTTGCTTGCCTCGTTGTTTATGGGGGGAGCGTTTGATGGAATCCAGATGATGGATATTCTGATGATCGCTGCTATTGCTTTCATCGCGTTTAAATTATTTGCGATGATGAAAAAAAGCCAGCCAACCCCTAGTTATGCGGGTCAACAGTATCGCTCAACGGAACCAGAAGTGGCTGATACCGCATCTAATCATCACTTTACACCGATGTCAGCAGCTAGCACTCAGTTGTCTGAGCCTGATCTTGAGTTACCTGCGTGGTTTAATAAGGTGACTTTTTTGAATGGTGCTCGCGAGCATTTTAGCAATTTACAGGCTGCATGGGATCGTAATGATTGGTCCGAAATTTCAACCTATACAACAGCCGAGTTGTTAGCAGAATTAAAAACTGAGCGTGTTAAATACCCTGAAGAGCAACATACGGAAGTTGTTTCTGTCATGTCTGAGCTGATTAACTTTATTGATAATCAGGATCATGTTGTTGCCAGCATTCATTTCTATGGATGGTTGAAAGAGTCTGGTGATCAGCAAACCAGTGAATTTAGTGAAATCTGGCATTTGACACGTGATTTGACTGAAGAGAATGCATCGTGGTTTATCGTGGGTATTGAGCAACCGTCATAATCATTTCGCATAGTAGTATTAAAATGGCGCACTTTGCGCCATTTTTATTGCGTACTGATTTTCTGTTTTAAAAAATCATGTTTTAGAGGTGTTATTTATTCGTGATCGCGAATGAATACCCAGGTATTACCTTCCGACATCGACTCAGCAAAGCGGTAGCCTTCATAATCAAAGGCTTTTAATGAGTCTGGTTCATCAATTTTATTATCAATAATGTAACGAGCCATCAAACCACGCGCTTTTTTTGCATAGAAGCTGATGATTTTATATTGTCCTGATTTCCAGTCTTTAAACACCGGGGTTATCAGACGTGCATTGAGCATTTTCGGCTTTATCGCTTTAAAATACTCGTTGGAAGCCAGGTTGATGACAACTGGATTGTCATTCTGGTTCAGCTCTTCATTTAATGAAGCAGTGAGTCTGTTATCCCAAAATTGATAGAGGTTTGCACCACGCGGGTTGCCGAGCTTTGTGCCCATCTCTAAGCGGTAGGGATACATTAAATCTAAGGGTCTTAGTACACCGTACAACCCCGATAATATTCGTAAATGTTGTTGTGCATAATTGAGCTGCTCAGTTGACAGGCTGGCTGCATCCAGCCCGGTATATACGTCACCCTTAAAGGCTAAGACAGCTTGTTTCGCGTTGTCGGGAGATAGGCCATCTGGCCATGAGTTATAGCGGGCAACATTAAGGCTGGCGAGTTTGTCGCTAAGTTTCATTAAATCGGCAACCCCCTGTACAGATAATTGCTCCAAAACACCGATGAGCTCGTTGGAGTGCTCCAGAAAGCGAGGCAGGGTGTATCGATCTGTATGAGAAGGTGTTTCGTAATCAAGCGTTTTTGCGGGCGAGATAACAGTCAGCATAATTTTCCGTTCTGTTCAGCATGATGGGCACTCTGTCTTTATTGAGTTGCAATAAGACGATTATGAGAGAGCTTTTAATTGATACCCTTTTTACCATTCATTCACGGGGCTGGGAAGTATTGAAGCTGAGTTCTACGCACGATCCGCAAATAAGTAAAGGAGTGATAAGCAGACAAGACGGGGGGCATAACAACTTGATATTGTGTATTATTAGGCCAATTCTCTTTGATTTTTTAGGATTTATCTGCAATGTCCCAAAAGACTGTATTAACTGGTATTACAACTACCGGTACGCCGCATATCGGTAATTATCTAGGTGCGATCAAACCAGCCATTGAGGCCAGTGAAGATTCTCGCTATAACAGTTTCTTTTTCCTGGCAGATTATCATGCCTTGATAAAATGCCATGATCCAGCACGTATTGCGCGCTCATCTCAGGAAATTGCAGCAACGTGGTTAGCGTTGGGGCTGGATACTGATAAGGCTACTTTTTATCGTCAGACAGATATTCCTGAAATTACCGAGTTGACCTGGCTTCTTACCTGTATGACTTCTAAAGGCCTGATGAACCGTTCGCATGCGTATAAAGGGTCGGTTGACGCAAACAGAGAAGCAGGAAAGGAAGATTTGGATGACGGTATTACTATGGGTTTGTTCAGTTACCCTATATTGATGGCAGCCGATATTCTGATGTTTAATGCCGATATTATTCCGGTAGGAAAAGATCAGATTCAGCATATCGAAATGACACGGGATATTGCCGGACGTTTTAATCACACCTATGAGCCTTTATTTACCCTGCCTGTCGCTCAGGTTGATGAATCTTCGCAGCTAATTCCAGGGTTGGATGGCCGTAAGATGTCAAAAAGTTACGATAATACTATTCCCTTGTTTTGTTCGGCTGATCAGTTACGTAAGTTGATAAACCAAATTGTTACTGATACCCGGGGTCCGGGCGAGCCTAAAGATCCGGATAACAGTACGCTGTTCCAATTATATAGTAGTTTTGCGACGCCGCATGAGATCTCTCAAATGCGTCTGAAGTATCAGGAGGGGATTGCGTGGGGCGAAGCGAAGCGCGAGTTATTTGAACATCTTGATCATCAATTAAGTAGCCCGCGTGCTCGTTATAATGAGTTTATGGGTGATCTTAGTGAAGTGGAAAGTATTTTACAAAAAGGTGCATTGAGAGCCCGTGAAAAATCAGCGCCCTTTATGGACAAGATACGTGTTGCCACGGGTATCCGGCCTTTGACGTATGTGCCTGCACAAGCTGATCCTGAAGCTCAGATAAAAAAAGAGAAAAGTGCAGAGGAGCTGTTGCGCGTTGAAGAGGGGCGTCGTCGCGCTATTATTATGCAATTAAAGTCGTTGTTTGAACGCGTAGAGTCTTCTGATAACAAAACAGACATGGCGCTACAGGTTTTGGCAGAGAAAGCAGCCGAAGTAGATGGGCTCAAGAAGAAACAAAAACAAAAAGCGCAAAATGAGTTGGATGTTTTAAAGGCAGAGTTAGCCCGGTACTTGTGAAAGAAATGTTTGTGAGATAAGTGTTTGTGAATCAGGCGATTGTCAGTAAATAAGGCAAAAACTCAGAAGATCTGTATCAGAGAGGTGGGTATGTACCAGACGTTACTTGATGTTGAAGCGTTACAGAAAGACTACTCACCGAAAACGTGGGTGATTTTTGATTGTCGTTTTGATTTGGCGGATGCAACCAAAGGATATCAATTATACAAGGAAGGCCATATTCCTGCCGCTCAGTTTATGGATCTGGAGCAGGATCTCTCCTCTCCTGTAACGTCGACGACAGGGCGACACCCTTTGCCTGATCTGGAGCAACTCAAAGATAAGTTGGGTAGAGCGGGTGTCACAGCAAAGACACAGGTTGTTGCTTATGATGATTGCGGAGGTGCTATGGCCGCTCGTCTATGGTGGCTGCTTCGTTTTATTGGCCATGAGGCAGTCGCTGTTCTGGAAGGCGGGTTCCCTGCCTGGAAGCAGCAGTCTGGAGAGGTGACTACCCATGTGCTTCTTCCTGTCAAAGTGGTTTATCATCAAAATAATGGGAGCATTACCGAAAATATGCTTACCGTTAGCAGTGAAGCTCTACAAGGCCAGTTAGCTTCAGTGCAATTGGTTGACGCGAGAGCAACGCCTCGCTTCAAAGGGGAGGTTGAGCCTATTGATTCTATTGCAGGACATATCCCGGGTGCATTGAATCGCCCATTTCAGGATAACCTGGCTGCGAGTGGTGTCTTTAAATCCGCAGACCAATTATTAGCAGAGTGGTCCTTGTTGATCAATACAGATCAGCCTGTCGTGCATATGTGTGGTTCTGGTGTGACGGCCTGTCATAATTTACTGGCAATGGCGCATGCCGGATTAAATAATTCGGTATTGTATGTCGGTTCATGGAGTGAGTGGATTCGTGATAAAGCACGGCCTATCGAGTCGGTCTGATTTTCTATTAACTAAAGCTATCAGTGACTTTGGCTTTAGTTATTGGTGACCTTATATAGATAGCGGTTATGATAAAGGCATATTCAGATAAGGAGGAACTAATATGCCAGCCAATTATCAATCAGGTGTGATAGCACCCGCAAGTAGTGATGCGCTGTTCATTACCCTGAATGCTAAACAGGGACGAGATCAGCAAATTATTCATGTATTACAACAGATACAAACAGCTATTTCCGAATTCCAGGCGCGCTTCTCTTCACAGTCTGTGCATGCAGTGGTTGCGATAGGCAGTGACTACTGGGATCGTCTTAATTTCCATATACCCAGGGGTTTACAGCATAGACCTGCATTTTTAACCGCATTCCCGGTTACTCATGGTGTAGTCAATATGCCTGTAACGCCTGTCGACTTGCTCTTGCATTTGCGCTCTAACCGTCGGGATATTACTTTTCAGCTGGCTCAAGAGCTAATGCTGTTGTTTGGTGATGCGGTTGAGGTAGCAGAGGAGATCTCTTGTTTTCGCTACCTTGATGCCAGAGATTTAACCGGCTTTGTCGATGGCACAGAGAACCCACAAGGTGATCATAAGAAAGCGGTTGCTCTGGTCGGCGATGAGGATGAATTGTTCGCTGGCGGTTCTTACATCCATCTACAGCGCTATGTTCATAATCTTGGCCGTTGGGCAGCGCAATCTGTAAAAGAGCAGGAAGATGTTTACGGGCGAACCAAGGAAGATAATATAGAGTACCCATCGGATAAAAAACCGTTGACCGCCCATACCAAACGGGCATCTCTCAAAGATGGTCACGGCGACTCCATTGAAATACTTCGTCATAGTATGCCTTATGGAAACCTGTCGGAGGCGGGGCTATTGTTCGCCAGTTATTGTCGAACACCATCAAACTTTACTTTGATGCTAAAAAGTATGGTCGAGGGTGATAGTGATGGCCACACCGATAAACTGATGCAATATACCACTGCGATAACTGGACAAGCGTTCTTTGCTCCCCCTTTACGTTGGTTTTCAGAATTGCAGTAAGTCTATGAAGTTGATAAAAAAATTAAATTTTTTTGATAGGCGGCCGATAGATAACGCAGGTCCTGTTTATTGGGAGAATTGTTGTGATTTGTGATTGCCCTTCGGATGATAATAAAACGATTGATCTGTTATTTTTTTAATTTATTCAAGATACGTGTGTACCAGTTATTTTTAATTCTCTAGATATCGGAAGCAGATACATGTCAGGAACTTTTGCATACAGGACGTTGTTTTGGATAGGCGCGTTGTTTTTTAATAGTGTTGTAATGGCTTCCGATGATATGACTCTGGATGACCTGAAAGCCCTATCTATCGATGAGCTCTCTTCACTTGAAGTGGGCATAGCATCAAAAATCCCCAGTAAAATAATTGAAACCCCCGCTGCTGTTTATGTATTGACAGCTGAGAACATTCGCCGTTCTGGCGCGAAAAATGTGCCAGAAGCTTTACGTATGGTGCCAGGCTTAAACGTTGGTGCTGTCAGTGGTAACTCTTGGGCGGTTAATTCTCGAGGCTTTAATGAAACATTTGCCAATAAATTTTTAGTGCTATTGGATGGTCGAAGTTTATATAACAACACTTTCGGTGGTGTTTACTGGGATATGCAAGATGTTCGAATGGAGGACGTTGAACGCATAGAGGTTATTCGTGGCCCTGGCTCCGCTGTTTGGGGGGCGAATGCGATGAATGGTGTGATTAACATCATTATGCGTTCCTCATTTGCTACACAAGGAGGCGAATTCGTTGGTTCTTCAGGGAATCAGGGGCGTGAATTTGGGTTACGGTATGGTGGTGAATTAAACGAAAGCACTAGTTATCGGTTTAGTGTTAAAACATTAAGGAGTGAAGAAAACTCTCCTACCTCTGCTTCAGGGTTTGGCCAGGGCGCAATAGCTAATGACGATGCCAGACACACACGTTTGTCCTTTCGTACGGATACAGATTTTGGGAGTGGTGAGTCTTTATTATTAGATATTGGTTTTTTTCGTGGGGAGTCAAACCAGCGACTATTCGCATCAGAAAAAGTTGCATCAGCACCGGACTTCGATACCGTCGTTGCTCCTGCTATTAACAATTTAATAATAAACGGTGCTTCGCAGGAGCAGATATTTGCCGCACTTGCGTTTCCAGAGTTCGGGTTGTGTACGTTTTGTATGATGGATATCCGGGATCAGCAGAAATATGCAGGCGGGCATTTGTTGGCTCGTTGGAAACAGGTGAGTGATAACGATTGGCAGACGCTGCAGGCCTATCTGGATTACTCGCAGCGTGAAGATTATCAGTTAGATCAGCAAGCCACAGCGCTGGATATCGACTTTGAAAGAGGCTGGAAAAATACAGTCGGGAAGTTTGCCTGGGGTGTGGGTGTTAGATCTGTTTCCGATGACCTTAAGCCTAACTTATCTCCTACATCTGTTGTTTCTTTCGGGCCTGCCTCTCAGCGTAATAATGTGGTCAATGCTTTTGTTCAGAGTGAACTGAACGCTTCTGACAATATTCGAGTATTAACCGGAATAGGTTATGAGTACTCATCAGTTTATGGAAGCCAGTGGCAACCGACGGTAAGAGGAATATGGTCTGTAACCCCTAAGACGCAGTTATGGAGCTCAGTATCATACTCGTCACGCGTACCGTCCAGAGCGGAAACGTCAAATGTCAGTGCTAAAAATGCTTATGAGTTTACGGGGAATCCTAATCACGATTCAGAAAAACTAACCTCTTGGGAGTTGGGGCTTAGGTTCTCACCATATAACCGGTTGGCATTTGATGTGACGGCATTTCGTTATTGGTATAGCGATTTAACGGCTATTAAAATTCATAGCATGTTTAATCCATTCTTAAGCACGAACACTCCAGGCTCACTGGGAATTTCGAATGAAGCAGAAGCTGATGCCTATGGGGTTGAATTTTCTTCAAGGTGGATGGTGCAACCAGGTTGGAGCTTAACGGCATCCTACAGTTGGTTACAAAAATCGATGAGCAGTTTACCCCTATTCACTGAACCTCTGATCTCCACAAATAAAGCACCGCAGCACCAGTTAACTCTTCAATCAAGTTGGGATTTAACACCTGCAGTAGAGCTGGATTTAGGCATCTATTATGTATCAGCACTTTCGCCTACTGGCTCTGATTTTCTATTATTTGGAGGTGATGGAATTGACGATTATGTGAGAACAGATGTTAGAGTCGGGTGGCAGATATCTCCGGAAGTTGAATTAAGTATTGTTGGACAGAACCTGCTTCAGGAATCTCATTCGGAGTTTAGTACATCGCCATTAAATGTAGGGGGCTACCCGGAAAATACGGAAATAAATCGGAGTATATCAGCCAAGCTTACGGTTAGGTTTTAAGTATGGGTATGCTCTATTCCAGACTGCGAATCGCTATCAGGCCTATTTTTCTAGGTGGGTGGTTGATGTCGGGCTCAGTTGCGATGGCTGATAATAGTGCAATTGAAAGCATCAAGTCGGTGTATATCTATAATTTTTTATCCTTTATTCAATGGCCTGATCACAAACGATTAACGGATGAATATCGTTTATGTATTGTTGCTGATCAGAGTCTGATCGATAAACTCACGTCGGTTGTCAAAAATGAGCAGATGAATGGTCATTCACTCGTGGTTGTCCCTTATCGTTATCTCTTTGAGGCCGAAAATTGCCATCTACTCTATCTGCAGGAGAGTAGTTTGGTAGAGGATGAGTCACTGTCGGATTTTGATCTGCCGGGAACATTATTAATTGGTGATGCGGATGGCTTTGTCTCACAAGGTAGGGGTATGGTCGGTTTTGAGGCGCGTGGCCGAAAGGTGCGTGTGGCTATGAATCTGACGCGTTTGCAAGAAGCTGGCTTTAAAGTCAGTTCAAAATTGCTGAGGGTTGTACGAATTGAGCGTTAAGTATTAAATAGTAATCAAAGATCACTCAGAATTGAGTGATCTTTGAACTTTGGTCTCTGATGTTATTGTACTTGTTCGTTTTCGCTGAAGACTCCTTCATAAAGCACCGTCGATAGGTAGCGCTCGCCTGAATCAGGCAAAATCACGACAATGGTTTTTCCTTTATACTCTGGGCGTGCAGCAAGTCGTAAAGCAGCAGCGGTTGCTGCTCCGCAAGAGATGCCTGCAAGAATCCCTTCCTCTTTCATTAATCGTTGTGCTGTGGCAATAGCCTCTTCATTGCTAACTTGCTCGACAATATCTACGATGCTTAAATCAAGGTTTCCGGGTATAAATCCTGCGCCTATCCCCTGGATTTTATGTGGAGAAGGTTTGATTTCCATTTTATTTATTGTTTGCGTAATAACTGGTGAATCAACAGGCTCCACAGCAACGCTGATAATCGCTTTGCCTTGTGTATGCTTTATATACCTAGAGATACCGCTAATAGTACCACCGGTACCCACACCAGCAACCAGTACGTCAATATCTCCCTCAGTGTCATTCCAGATTTCAGGTCCTGTGGTCTGCTCATGAATGGAAGGGTTAGCGGGGTTCTGGAATTGTTGCAGCATTAAATTCTGTTCAGGGTTGGTGTCCACAATTTCCTGCGCTTTGTCGATAGCGCCTTTCATGCCTTTTTCCGGTGGCGTAAGGATAATTTCAGCCCCTAATGCTTTCATTAATTTTCGTCTTTCAATGCTCATAGAGGCGGGCATGGTGAGCTTTAAAGAGTAGCCGCGTGATGCGGCGACAAAAGCGAGGGCTATACCTGTATTTCCGCTGGTTGGTTCAACAAGTGTCATGCCTGGCTTGAGTTGGCCTGATTGTTCAGCAGCCCAAATCATACTGGCACCGATACGACACTTTACCGAACCAGCAGGGTTACGAGATTCTATCTTGGCAAGAATGTTTGCATCAGGTGCAAGTCTGGCAAGTTTAACGAGAGGAGTATTTCCAATTGAGAGTGAGTTGTCTTGAAAAACCGGCATAGTGTCACCTTATCTAAGTTGAATAGTATTGTCTGAAGTGTACTGCCGATAAGGTATTTTTTACAGAATCCTTTGCTCTATGGTTATTGTTAAACATACTTAAGTTGTTCATATTTTGTTAATTTTCTGTAGAAAAATGCTATTTTCGAACGCTTGTTCTAAAATATTGTATGCGTGTATTGTCATAACCTATTGTTAAATGAGTAACTATTTTTGAAACGGCTTCTCCGTAATCTACCTGTCAGGCACAAGATGTCCGCTATTGTCATGATGACAGCTGCGACGGTATTGGCTGTATCCTATGCTTTTTTCATTGTGACCTTCTGGTTCAGCAGTCGAGAACAGTTGGTAAGTTCAGTCCACACCTTGACAAAAGCCGTGAGTATTAATGCAACAGCTGCCTTGGTGTTTGATGATGAACAGACGGCAAAAGAGTTACTGAATACCTTTAGTGCCGATAAAGATATTGAATATGCTGTACTGAAGAATGTGAAAGGTGATGTTTTTGCTGAATACTGGCGGATGAATAATCAGATAGTGAAAGCAGATTCTAAGAAGTCTATGGAAATGTCCTTAGGTGCTAAGGATACTCCTGAGTGGCAATATCAGTTTTTTGATAACCACTTAGAACTTGGACAGCTGATAAAAGAGAAAGACCGGGTTATTGGTAGCCTTGGTATTCGGGCTAGTCTTTCCAGTTATAAAAAAATGGTAAATAACTGGATGTTATTTGGATTATTAGCACTCTTGGTTGTGTTATATCTTGGTTTTTTTATCTCATCTCGTTTACAAAATGTCATCATCAACCCAATTGAAAAGCTGATTCACGCCATGCGTGTCATATCAGAGGTCAGTGATTATTCAAAGCGTGTTGAAAACAGTTCAACTGATGAGTTTGGTGTGATGGTTGATGGCTTTAACACCATGGTCGGTCAGATCCAAGAGCGTGATGAGGCACTCAAACTTGCCAGGGATGTTGCTGAAGAGGCTAATTTGGCTAAATCTCGTTTTTTGGCAACGATGAGTCACGAAATCCGTACGCCGATGAATGGTGTGTTGGGTATGACCGAGCTTTTATTAAACTCATCCTTGTCACCAGAACAGAAACGACAGGCGGATACTATTCAGCGCTCTGGTGCTGCGTTACTGAATATCATTAATGATATTCTCGATTACTCAAAAATTGAAGCTGGCCAGCTTAAACTAGAGTTTATTCAGTTTGATCTTTACGAACAAATTGAGGAAGTTTTGCAGCTATTAAGTGAAACCGGTCATGGTAAAAAACTAACCGTTTCTCATCAATTTGATCCTGACTTTAATGGACGGATGCTAGGTGATCCCGTCAGAGTTCGCCAAATTCTTCTTAATCTTGTGGGCAATGCGCTTAAATTTACGCATATCGGATATGTCAGCGTCGATGTGTCAGTTCATTTTTCAGATAAGAGTCCTTCAATCCGCATTGAAGTTCATGATAGTGGTTCTGGGATTTCAGATGATGCTCGTGAGAAGATTTTTGAGTCTTTTTCACAAGCGGATTCTTCTACAACCCGAGAATATGGAGGGACAGGGTTAGGTCTGGCTATTTCGCAACAACTTGTTGAATTGATGCAAGGTGAAATCGGGGTTGAAAGCGAACTAGGAAAAGGTTCCGTTTTTTGGTTTGAATTACCTCTGGATAGTATGAATCTTGATCATGCGATACAAGGCAGAACTCTGTTACATGGTCATCGGGTACTCATGTACCGCCGAAACAATGTTGTGATGGATAGTTTATATGAGTACTTGATGGACTGGGGAGTGGCTGTTGAAAGTGCTGTTTCTTCAAACGAAATAGAAGAAAAAATGCAGGCGGCCGCAGAAAAAAATGAAAACTTTAATCTGGTTTTACTGGATACATGGACCAGTGAAGGCGAGCTAACACGATTTATTCATGCGCTGAACTACCGATATGGGCAATTTGCGACTAAGTTTATGGTGTTAGCTTCGAAAACGTCGCCAGTGATGAGGTTGCCGGCGTACGTGGATATTATTCGAGAAGATCAGGGAGTGATAAAGCCGTCAGTATTTCTGGATGCGTTATGTGATTTATTAGTGCCAGAAGTTAATGTGAATCACTCTACCGTTCCACTTATAGGGCAAAGTGACAAGGCATTACCCGAGTTTCAGGGGCACATCTTGCTGGTTGAGGATAATGTTGTTAATCAGCAAGTGGCTACAGGTTTGTTGAGGATGATGGGCTGCTCCCTCGATGTCGCTATCAATGGAGTAGAGGCTGTCGATAAGTGGCATAAATATTCTTACGACCTGATTTTAATGGATATAGAAATGCCGGTTATGGATGGGCTCACAGCGGCTACCTCCATTCGTGAAGAGGAAGTGCTGCAACAGGTACCTTATACACCTATCGTGGCGGTTACGGCGAATGCAATGGATGGCGATAGAGAGTTGTATTTGGGCAAAGGGATGGACGATTATTTGAGTAAACCTTACAGCCGTCAAGGTTTACATAAGATGCTGGCTCACTGGCTTAAAGAGCAAGCACCGCTCAGGCTTTCTGACAGGGAGGTTTTACAGACAATGAGTATAGATACCGATCTGTGTGATCTTAATATTCAACAACTAAATACTTTTGATGACTTGCAAGATGAGAAGGGGCAGCCTTTATTAGGCTCTCTGATTGCAACCTATATTGAGAATAGCAACCAAATTATTCTTGAATTAAGCGAAGCGCTTAAGCAGAAGGATTTTGAAGAAGTTCGTCGTCTTGCGCATGCATTAAAGTCATCTAGTGGCACGCTTGGGCTTGATAAGGTTCATGCGTTAAGCAGGGAAATAGAGCAGGGATGCAGAATGTCACAGACGCAGAATACAGAGGCGCAGTATCAATTATTGGTTCAGGCGAACCAGACAGCACAACAGAAACTTGAAGACTTACTGTAATGGAACAAAGCACTGTAATGGAACAAAAAACTGTTATGCAAGCAGCCAGGCGCCAGACAATACTCGTTGTTGATGATGACCCTACGGTTCGAATGGTAGCCGCAGCACATCTTCGTCAGCAAGGTTACGCTGTCGCATCTGCCGAAAATGGGGCGTTGTTTTTGGAGGTGTTTCAAGACATTAATCCTGATTTGATAATGCTGGATGTGGATATGCCTGTGATGGATGGCTTTGAAGCATGCAGGACGCTCAGGAAAGCTCATTCAGGAAAGACAATACCTGTTTTAATGATGACAGGTCTCGAGGGTGATAAGTCGATTGAAGAAGCCTATAGAGCCGGCGCAACCGATTTTATTGCGAAACCGGTGAATTGGACCCTGCTAAAACAACGTTTGCGTTTTATGTTGCGTGCTGTTGATGCAATGAGTAGCTTAGTTGAAAGTGAAGCAAGGTTAGCGAAAGCACAATCAATAGCTCGTCTTGATTACTGGCGGTGGGATGTCTATAAGAAAAAAATGATTATCTCAGAACAGTTAGCTGAAAAGTTACAGCTGGATGTTAATCACATTACTGCTAATCAACTCGTTTCCCGGGTTGCAGAGATCGATCGATCTCGCATTTCTCAGATACTACAGCGTGCGGCCACTTCGCAGACAATCCCCGCCGATTTTGAAGTCACCTTGGCTGCTCAGGAGAGTGCTGATCAGCATCAGGTTTATCGGGTTCAGTCAGAGCTTGAATACGATAACCAAAATCAACTGGTTGCCGTAGAGGGGACTCTGCAAAATATAACCGATCGTAAAAAAACTGAAGCGCGTATTCAATTTCTTTCAAGGTTTGATCGCCTGACAGGTTTACAGAATAGAGAGTCCTTTACGCGTGTGGTACATGGTTTGATAGAAGAGTGTGTCAGCAGCGATGCGTGTATAGCTCTGATATTGATAGATATTGACCGCTTTGTGCAAATCAATGATATGTTTGGACACCGTACCGGTGATGCTGTTCTTGTCGAAATAAGTCACAGAATAGTGACTTTTATAGACCAGCTTAGTGAAAAAATGGGAGCTCTGAGAAGTGAGGCATGCCGATGGGGAGGTGATAAATTCAGTTTAGCTATATGCTGTTCATCTTCACAGAGTTGTCATGTTGAAGTAACTGAGATGTTACTAAACTCTATATCGGCTCCTTTCAAAGTCAACGGGCATGAAGTATCACTTACCTCGTGTATTGGCTATGCAAAAGGTGCTCACCATCAATTAGATCTTGGGACTTTGCTCCGCAATGCGGAGAATGCAATGCGTCATGCAAAGCGTCAAGGCCGGAATATTGTCCGCTGCTACGATGAGAGTATGTTAGAGACAACCCAGCGTCGTATGCAATTAGAAGTTGAACTTCATAAGGCGCTTCCCGAGCAGCAGTTCACATTACATTATCAGCCACGTATTAATGCAGAGGATAAACGTATTGTGGGAGGGGAGGCGTTATTGCGCTGGCAGCATCCGGAGATGGGGCTTATTTCCCCTGATGAGTTTATACCCGTATTAGAGGAGATGGGTACTATCCATGAAGTGGGTGCTTGGGTGATGGAGATCGCCTGTCGGCAGCTAAAGTGCTGGCATGATGCTGGCCATACCGACTTTGTTATGTCAGTCAATTTAAGTGCCGTTCAGTTCAGGGATATTCGTTTAGCACACGCGATTGGAGAAGTGATAGAGCGCATTGGTATTAATCCGGAATTTCTGGAAGTCGAATTAACCGAAACAGCCATAATGGAAGATGTCTCTCAAACGCAAGCTACTCTGGCGTTGCTGAAAGAGATTGGGGTGCGTATTGCTGTTGATGATTTTGGAACAGGTTATTCGTCATTAGGTTATTTACGAAGTTTTCCGCTTGATACATTGAAAATAGACCGGACATTTGTGGCGGAGCTCCCGGGAAGTAGTGAGGACCGATCATTAACATTGGCTATTATTGCGATGGCGCGTTCACTCCATCTTCGCGTAGTTGCAGAAGGAATAGAGACTCAAGCTCAAGCCGCTTTTTTACAGGATCAGCATTGTGACGAGTTCCAAGGGTATCTATATTCTAAGCCTATTGATGAACAGGCTTTTAATGTATTGCTGAAAAAGCGAATCATTGATGTATAAGTGTGCGGCTATTATTGAAATAAATGATATATTAACATTATCTGATTTTAAGGTAGTTTGATAATGAAAACTTTGATGAAGTGGCTGGCTCCAGTTATTTTTAAGCTCGCATTTCTTCTCTATCGTGCCCCATTTTTTAAAAGCTCCCGACGCAAACATCAGTGGGTTATGCGACTATTTCGGTTTGCTGCTGATAATGATAGTTGTCAGGCCTTGTCGGTTTACGGGCATCTGCTTCATTTCCGGGGTGAGGGAAAAGATAATCGCATACAGGGCGCTATCTACATACAGCGAGCTGCCGAAAAAGGTGATATGAAAGCGCAGTATCAGATGGGAAAAATTTACGAATCCGGTTTTGAGCATTACTTTTTGGCTTCGGATGACAAGTCACTGAACTATTATCAACAATCTGCTGCTCAAGGGCATGCGTTAGCCATATCAAGATTATTAAAAGTGTATCAATCAGGGGAGCTTGGGCAGGTTGTTAATGAAAAAGAAGCTGAGCGCTGGCTGCTACAACAACCAACACTTTCTGCTTCACAATAGCTTTTTATTTACTGCGGTTTTGTCAGCCTTACACGCATTGTCAGTAATGATTCACTATTTCCAGCCACAGTCGTTTTCCATTTTGCCATCCCGGCACTCTGTTCGACCGGCTTCGAAGTACTGCTAATAAGGGCCCACGGTTGTGAGAAAAGAGTCGTGATTTCGACATCGCGGCTACTCAAGGCACTGTTTCTGATACGTACTTCATAAGCACTCACCGTACCATCAAAAGCAGTTTGGAAGTCGGTTTGCTTATGTGTGATGGTAACATCAAACGCTTTCCCCATTGCAAGTTCAACTTGCTCATCAATGGCTGTTTGGTTGAAGCGAGAGCTACCGATATAGTGAAGCTCACCGGTATTATCAGGTGCAAAAAACCGCACTTGGCCTGCGGGTAATGGCGCTCCCAAACCTTGCTTCTGATTATTTGTGAACCTTATAAATGATTCGGGCTTAATAGTGTGGGTCTGGTTGTTAACACCATTGTTGATATAAAACTGGTATCTTTGTAACGCTTTAATTGCAACGTTATCAGCCTGCATCAGAGGGACTTGAGTGCGCTGTTGGTGTTGTAAAGTAACACGTTCCTCTAACGTATAGAGTTGGTAATCACTAAGCGCCTCCGGCATGCCTGAACTGGAATCTTCAGCCATAGATTGTGCCATCATCACGGTTTTAGCTCTGTAACGGGGGCTGTTATCCTGATATACATCGCCTGCTAGAAGGCGAATTCGAGCATTCTTCAAAGGTATTCCGGTGTCGTTCGTTAATGACGCCAGGCCCTCAAGTCTAAGTTCACTGCTATCCTCATTTAATGTCATTACATAGTCCATCTGCCAGCTTAGACCTTGAGTGAGATAACTGAGTTGCGTCGTTCCTGCTGTGCTTGTGCCTTCGCTGCGAAAAGTCAGGCTAGGTTTTAACAACAGGTCGGCAGGGCTTGTCGGAAAAATAATCCGCCACTCAGAGGAGAGCGGAATGGATTCAATCCTGCCATTATTCTCAACAAGTGCAGTTGAGCCTTCGACATTGAGTAGCCGAACGGTTTGCTGTAACTCTTGGCCATTGGGTTGGCTATGAGCCAGAATGATATTTTCTCCGATATGGCGCTCTAACAATGTGTAGTAATTGAATGATGCTGTGCTTAGTGTCTGTTCTTTAATGATCCCTGCGTTTCTGATTTGTAGTGTTTCAGTTTGCATGAGCTTGCTGACATCGTGAATAACGACCGTCTCATCCTTTTTTAAGGGGGGGAGGGAGCGGCTGTCTTGAATAAGTCCTAAGTTTTGTGTGTATAGCGTTACAGCCAGATCGGTTTGTTCCTGGTCAGTGATCATGGTGCTCGCTTGTACGGCGAGTGGATATATAAGTGCAGTGAAGAGAGTGAAAGATAAAAATTTGGATGGCATATTTTTTATTCCTTGTCTTTTGAGCGAGCATGATACACCAGAGGTTTCTATTACCTCTTTTTAAAGACTCTTTCTTTGATTGGAAGTTCAACCCCCGGGGGGAGGGGATACTTCTGGGTGCATACATAGTGTTTACTTTCGGTTACTTCTTAGAGAAATAAATTATTGTTATTTCATTAAATAGTTAAAAATTCAAATCATGTATTTAAATCGTAATTTTATAGAAATGTTACTGTAATAAATCAAGGTTAAGGTGTTCGCAATTAATTCTTTGGCTTATGTTTCATGATAAAAATAATTATGAAGCACGTAGGGTTTTTAAATGAAACTATTGCGTTATTTCTTATTAGGTATATTTCTTTTTATTAGTTCAATTTCGGGTGCATCTGTTTTAATTAATGTCGATGAAGGCGTGGTTATATTAGCTATTAATGGTAAGGAAGTTGCCTCCGGTAGTAAGCAAGATGGCTTTCGGGTTGAGAATGGGACTAACCAGATTCTGGTCGAATACAGTGCTGAGGTAGAGGAATCAAATAGTGATTTTTATATCGAAAAAACAGGTGCTTATGTTATTTCTTTCGACTCATCAGATGGTTTTTTACAGTTGGGCTCTCCAGCTCTGAATAATAGTTATGATTTTCGTGCTTTTAAAGAAAATCCAAAATGGCTTCTCACTGACAAAAGCGGAAATAATATAGGCATAAAAGTGGCCGAGCTTGTAAAGGAAGGGTTTCAGCTTAATAGATCTTACGAAGAAGAACTGGCTGATTTCAATATGAGTAATTCACCCGCTGCTTTATCTTTTGGTAATAACTTTTCTATCCATAAAAGTGAAGTAGTAAATAATATGGCCGAACAAATGCTTAAGTACTGGTATGTGAATTCAACGCCAGAAGTTAAGGCGGAATTTATAAAATGGATAAAAAATAAATAGCGTTAAAGCTTAATTAAAACCTACCGCTCGATTCTTAATTTTTTACTACTATATCGGAGATATTAAATGAAAAAGCTAATCCTGGCTGCGTCTGTTGCTGCAGTAATGGCAAGTTCTGCTAATGCTGCAACTATTTATGAAGGAAAAGGCCTGACGTATAAAATTAAAGGTGATTTTCAGGTACAGCTTCGCCAAGATGTTGGTGCAGATCAAAATCTGGATGTTGAATTTGATGATCTGGAGCTAAAAAACTCAGTAACCTATGATTTAGGTAATGGTCTGAAAGCTTTTGGGCAGTTAGATTTTGGCTTTAAGGATGCCGCTGAGGATAAGCAATCGGGCAGCAAGCTTGAAGAAGCATACCTGGGTTTGGACTTCGGTAAAGTGGCGGTTTCTATTGGTAAGCAGAACTTTGCAACAGATGAGTTTGGTGTTGAAGCAGCTTACGAGTTGAGATCTAAAGATGATCGCTTTGATGCGCAGGGTACTGATGGTGATGATACCGTTCGTGTTAATGTGACGTTAGACAATGCTTTCATTGCAGCTTCTTATGAGATTGATGCAGAAGGCGAAGATAGCGAAAACGGTGAGTCTTTCGATCTATTCGCATCTACAGAAGTGTCAGGTATTCAGCTTGCTGCAGCCTACCAGACGATAAAAGCCACTCCCTCTTCAGCATCTCTTGATACATGGGGTGTAAGTGCAGGTTATGATTTCGGTGTCGTTGCTTTAGCTGCTGACTATAGCTCTACTGATGATGTAGCTGAGCAATATAATCTGGCAGCCGTCATTCCTGTTGCTAAGACGACTAAAATGGCGGTCGGCGTTGTCAATACATCACCAGAAACGGGTGATGATGTAACAGAATGGTACGCTAACGTTACTTATAAATTTCCTGCGCAAAAGAACGTAAGTGTATTTGCTGAAATTGCTGATACTGACGAAGACAACATTGATCTTGGTTACCTTGCAGGTATCCGTTTAAAGTTCTAAACAGCAAGTTGTTCTGGGAAGCCCCTTCAACAGTGTCCCAGCGCTGAACACACTTAGGCCAGATTCAATCTGGCCTTTTTTACTACATAGATAACTTTCATATTTTGATACAAAAAAGCCGCCAACTATATTAGCTGGCGGCTTTTTGTGGTCTGTTATTTACATCTTACCGGTACTAAAGAACAGGGTTTCTCCTGAGCTATCATCCACACCGTCGTTGTCTGTTACAGCATAACCCGTACCACTGGCATCAATAGTGAAACCTTCAATCTTATCCTGTACATAGCCGTTCAGGGATCTGAGGTCTGGGAGAAAGTCACGCACTAATGTTTTGCTTACCAGAGGCAAAGCTTGCCCGATTGTGGCGGGGTTCAGTTCACTGTGTTTCACTTGGTATAGACGTTTAATGGAGGCATCGTCACCGACCTGGTTGTCGCGCTCAATGATATAAACAGAGTCACCGTATGACGTTATTTCTGAAAGCCCTACCCAGCCTTTATTGACGTTTTCTAATGGGTAGTGCACTGCACTCCAGGAGCTATTCGTCAGATTGTAAGCCAGTAGTTTTACTTGGTTATTGGTATCATCTTTCCAGGGCCTTTGGATAGCGACCCAGAGAGAGTCTCCAATCAGAGTAATTCCTTCGGCACCAAAGCGCGTCTCATGTTTAAGTAGCTCTGCCGGAAAATTGATTGTTTTATCAATTTCGCCTTTAGCGTTCACATGGTAAATCGCATGAGGAACCTCTTTTTCTGTTTTTCCTTCAGACGCTAGCCAGAAACCACCATTTCCATCAGCGGCGATACCTTCCATATGTAACCGTTCATTCTAAGACGTTCTGCCCAATCTCTTTTACGCGGGGTAAGCTGGCCTCCTTATTTATTCAGGAGG
>JBLWXO010000021.1:0-55509 GCA_048267385.1 Neptunomonas sp.
TGACTTCAACATCGCTACCCTAGATGACGTCCTGGCTGAAGGCAGTGAGAACTTCACCATCACGCTGGGTACGATCACCGATACTAACTTTGAGAACATCGCAGCCGATGTGACCGCCAACAGCGTTGTGACGACTATTGCTGACAACGATAATATTCCAAGCATTATCACACCTGTTGAAGTCTCTGTTTCAGAAGAAGGTTTGTTAAAAGGTTTGGCTGATAATACGGGTGCCCCAATAGATACGACTGATTCAGCTACTGTTGTGGGCACGTTAAACTTTACTGATCAAGGTGATACTGCCTTTGATATTGTTCTTAGCGGACCAGCAGGGCTGGTATCTAATAATGAAACGGTTGGGTGGAGTTGGGATGCCGGCTCACAGGTTCTAACGGGTACGACTCCATCAGGTACGGTTGTGATGACAGTGACCTTAGGATCTTTGTCTACAACGCCAGGAGGCAACCACTCGATTGATTACACTGTTGATTTGAAAGCCTCTGTCGATCACCCTATTAACAGTACCGAAGATATTTTGTCGCTGAGTTTCGGGGTTTCTGTATCTGATAGCGGAATGAATACTGATACCAACAGTTTCATTGTCAATATAGAGGATGACAGGCCGGTTACAGGTGATATTTACGACTCGATTGTTATACCTGAGGCTCAGACCAACGTCATGTTGGTGATGGATTTCTCTGGAAGTATGAGTGGCAGTAACTTAGCTGAAATGAAATCTGCGTTAGTCAACATGTTGCAGTCTTACACCGCAATTGGTCAGGTTGCTGTGCAGCTCGTTACTTTTTCAACGAATTCAAGTACGCCAACTGATGGAGGTTGGGTAAGTGGTGCTGCGGCTATTGCTTATATTAATGGATTAACAAATAGCGATATGGGAGGCTGGACAAACTACGATGCTGCCTTGTTGGAAGCCCAAACTGCTTTTGCCGAAACTAACGGAAAAATTGTGGGAGGAGATAATGTTTCGTACTTTATCTCTGATGGAACACCTACTGCATGGGTAACTCCATCCGGTAGTGTCGGAACAGGTAGCACTACCCATTCGGATGTTGGGATTCAAAGTGGTGAGCAAGCAGAATGGGAGGCTTTTTTAGTAGCTAATGCTATTGATTCTTATGCCATTGCATTTGGCGGTGCAAGTTTATCGAATCTGGAGCCTATTGCTTACAATGGGGTCGACACAGAGGAGCGTCCGGCACTTGATGCGACAGCAGCGGGAACCAATCTAACGGATATCCTTCTTGAAACTATTGCTGAGCCATCCGTTGGTAACTTGTTTGGTTCATTAGCGATAGGTGGTTTTGGGGCGGATGGTAATGGTTATGTTCGGACCATCGAAATAGATGGTCAATTGTATACCTATAGCACAGCAGCTTCTGTTGTCACCGATAGCTCCGGTTCTGCCGTAGGTAGCGGCCCAATGTTTACAGTCACGACAGTTAATAATGGTGTGTTGACCATTGATATGGAGAGCGGAAACTATTCATATATTGCCGATCCAGCTCTGGTAAATCTGCTTACTGAGACCTTTCTTTTCACAATGGAGGACAGTGATGGCGATGTGACGTCAGGTACAGTTAATCTTAATGTATCTCGTGACTTTGGTGATATCCCGCTGATCACATCACCTGCTGCTGTTGCGGTATCTGAGGAAGGTTTGACTGGCGGTTTGGTTGATACCGCAGGTGCTCCTGATACAACAGATAGTACTACTAGCACTGGTACTCTTAGCTTTGTTGATGCAGACAGTTCTGTATTCACCGTTGGGCTGACAGGCCCGACCGGAATAACCTCTGGTGGTGAGTCAGTCTCATGGTTATGGAGTGCAGGCTCACAGGTACTCACCGGGTCAACGGCATCAGGCGAAGTTATCATGACCGTTAGTCTGTCTGCAGTTAACACTAGTGGTGCTAATCATACGGTTGACTATACCGTGGATCTTAAAGCAGCTATTGACCATACATCTGGTGATTCTGAAAATGTTTTAAACCTTGGTTTTGGTGTGGATATTTCAGATGGTCGTAACTCTAGCCAAGCAACCATTAATGTAAGTGTTGAGGATGATTCACCACAAGCGAGTAATTCGGCTGCACAGAATGTAGTTGTAACTGATACTGATACTAACTTGATGCTTGTTATTGATGTTTCCGGAAGTATGGGACGGGATTCAGGTGTTGATAAGCCTGATGGCTCAGCTTATAGCCGCTTAGAGATCGCCCAGCAGGCAATGAACTCTTTGCTAGATGGCTATGCAGATAATGGTGATGTGAAAGTACGCATTGTTACCTTCTCTTCTTCAGCTGCTGAGCAACAACCGCTGTGGGTAGACATAGCAACGGCTAAAACTATTATTGCCAGCCTCTCTGCCAACGGCAGTACTAACTATGATGCTGCTTTAGCGCAGGCAATGGATGCTTTTAGTGATCCGGGCAAGTTGGTTGAAGCCCAAAATATATCTTACTTCTTTTCTGATGGGGTTCCTAACCGTAGTGACGGTAACACTAATGTGCTGCTTAACCAGTCAGGCGGTGGTGATTCAGATGATGGAATTCAGTCAGGTGAAAAAGATATTTGGGAAAGCTTCTTAAACACGAATGAAATTAATTCGTTAGCGCTAGGTATAGGTACCGGTGTTACCGCTTCAAACTTGAACTCAATTGCTTACAACGGCAAGACGTCGCTAGCTGCCAGTGCAATTATTGTAACTGACCTCAGCCAGTTAGAGTCTACATTGCAGAGCACTATTGTGGTTGAGCCGTTCCAAGGCAACCTCTTGTCAGGAGGCTTATTATCTCAGGGAGGCGGTTTTGGGGCGGATAGTGGCTACATGCAGGTTCTGATAATTGATGGTATCACTTACACTTATAATCCGGTTAGTAATCAGGTGGACAGTGCTGGGACTTCAGTGTCAGGATCTGAGATTAGTGTAACCACGGTGAAAGGAGGTTTGCTGGTTCTTGATATGCAGGATGGTAATTATAGCTATCAGGCAGGAGAGAACCAGTCGTTACCAGCAGATGAAGCATTCAATTATACAGTGGTTGATTCGGATGGTGATACTGATACGGGTGTACTGACATTGAATGTTATCCAGCATAACCTGATTGCCGGAACTGATTTAGATGATACTCTGGTCGGTACGGCGGGACAGGATCAATTGCTGGGTGGTGCGGGTAACGATATTCTTTCCGGAGGAGACGGTGATGATCTGTTTATTTGGTCTGAAGGGACTGCATCAAATAGTGACACAGTTACTGATTTTGCCGTTTATGTTAATGCAGGTGATGAAAAAGATGTGCTTGATTTAAGTGATTTGTTGCAAGGCGAAACCGCTAATTCAAATGACCTTACTTCTTACCTGCATTTCGTCGAGAGTGGTAATGATACAATTCTTGAAGTCAAAACTGGCGGTTCAGGTGTTGTTGATCAAACAATAGTGTTACAAGATACGGATCTTGGGGCAGGTGTTCGTACTGATGCTGAAATCATCCAGCAATTGCTAGATACCAACCAGCTTATTGTTGATTAGTAAATGCTTTGAATAGGTGTATTAAAAAGCCCTGAATGTACTCAGGGCTTTTTTACTTCTAGTGCTTTTTTCTATGGATCATCACTGCGATTCAGGATCTGCACCTGAAAAATTTGATTGGGGCGGGGATTATCTTTTCGTTATACTTAGCGTCTTTATAACAACCTATGAACCTTGCACTGATGACTGAACAGATTGATACCGATACGAGCTTAGATAAAAAATCTAAAGTTCGACTGAATAAACTGCAGAAACGTTTACGTCGTGAGATGGGACGAGCCATTCAAGATTTTAATATGATTGAAGATGGCGATAAAATCATGGTATGTCTGTCGGGTGGCAAGGACTCGTATGCGATGTTGGATATTTTAATCAACTTGCAGCGTAGCGCCCCAATATCTTTTGAGCTAGTCGCTGTTAATTTAGATCAAAAACAACCAGGTTTTCCTGAACATGTGTTGCCTGCCTACCTTGAGTCGATAGGGATTCCGTTTCACATTGTCGAACGTGACACTTATTCAGTTGTTAAATCGGTAGTGGAAGAAGGTAAAACAACCTGCGCCCTCTGTTCGCGATTGCGTCGTGGTACCTTATATGGTTTTGCTGAAGAGATTGGTGCCAACAAGATAGCGTTAGGTCATCATCGTGATGACATATTGGAAACTTTTTTTCTGAATATGTTCTATGGTGGTAAGTTAAAAGGCATGCCACCTAAATTGGTTTCTGATGACGGTAAAAATATGGTGATCAGGCCTCTGGCTTATGCCAGAGAAAAGGATATAGCGGCGTATGCTGAGTTAAAAGAGTTCCCGATTATTCCCTGTAATCTATGTGGTTCACAAGATGGTCTGCAGCGTCAAATTATAAAAGAGATGCTACAAGCATGGGATAAACAGTCTCCTGGCCGAATAGAAACTATGTTCAGATCATTACAAAATGTAGTTCCATCACATCTGGCTGATCCTGAATTGTTTGATTTTAAGTCTTTAGAAGTTGGTTATCGGCATGGCATTAGTCCTGCTATGATGAACGGGGTGGAAAATAATCGAGGACCTGAAATGATAGATATTCTGTCCTTATGATGCAGCGATGCAGCGATGCAGGAGTGCTGTATAAACAGTAATCCTGCTTTATACTGAAGCCATAAGTAAAGCTGAATAAGTGTTCATCATGACGCAATACTATAAATAATCTTTTTTATATAACTCATGAGGGAATATGAGCGATAAAAGTAAGTTTTACCCAAGAGCTGTTTATTTACGTAATTTACTGGTTGCTCATGTAACGGGCCGTAGTGTCAATGAGTCAGATTATCATAAGCTACGACATTATTTTATGGGGTTGTCAGAGACCAGTAAGATTGTGCCTCAAATAGTGGTTGAGCACGCGGACTTGTCTGGATTATGGCATAGTATGAGATATAACTATGCCTCACATGAAGACAGAAAGGCTTATGTGGTTGAGCAGTTTGAGATTTTTTTGGAGAAGATCACACCAGAAGATTCACAAGGTTCTGGTTCCGCTGCATCGGCATATCCACGTATCGATGAAAGTAAACTGCACGAAGTATGGTCCAGTTCATCTGAATTACTCATCAAAAACCCAGAGGTTGCAGTACAACAAATGAAGTCTCTTGTTGAAAACTTATGCTTTCAACTACTTAAAAATTTAAAGATTGTTCCTGACCCCCAGCAACACGATTTTTCAGTCATTACAACATTAACCGAACGATCTTTATTGTTATCTCCAGGAAAAAAGCACTATCTTGTTATTAAGCAGCTGATAACGGGTTGTGGTGAAACTCTTGCCGCTATTGATAGCTTGATCGTTGATAAAGCGCATGTTGATGGTCAGCCTACAGATGACAATGCTTCTACGAGCCTGATTTTAATCAGTCTTTATGGCAGTCTTGCATCTATGTTATTAGCCGGTTGGCGGGTACGGGAGTTACTTCAGGAAGGCTCCATGCAAAGATAGTCCCTCATATTTGATATGTTTTTCTGTTATTTTGTTGATAATCAAGAATAAGCCATTCATAACAGTTCTAAAAAGGTATAAAAATGAGCGAGTTAATTCAACGCACTGATGCAAATGGAGTAGCCACCTTAACGTTATCCCGGGCTGCTGCGTATAACAGTCTATCCATGGCCCTTATGACGGCGCTGATTGATGAATTGAATTTAATTGACGGTGATATTGCAGTCCGTACCGTTTTGATAAAAGGCGATGGGAAAGGTTTCTGTGCAGGGCATGATCTGAAAGAGATGCTTGATTCAGGAGAAGAGTCTTTTTATGAATGTACTTTTAATACTTGCTCCCAGATGATGCAGCGTATAGTGAGTCTTTCAGTGCCGGTTATTGCTCAGGTACACGGTGTTGCAACGGCTGCCGGTTGTCAGCTGGTTGCAAGTTGCGATCTTGCGTATGCTGCCGAATCTGCGCGCTTTGGTACGCCGGGCGTTAATATCGGTTTGTTTTGTTCTACACCGATGGTTGCTTTGTCCCGCGCTGTTTCACAGAAGCATTCCATGGAGTTATTGTTGACAGGAGAATTGATTAGTGCGCATCGTGCTGAGCAGATGGGGCTAATTAATAAAGTGTTAGCAGACAGTGATTTAGAGGCATATGTGGATAGCGTAGCGACCTTGATTGCCAGTAAGTCCCGAAAAACACTTTCTATCGGTAAGAAAGCATTCTATGAGCAAAAAGAGCTCCTTTTAGCTGACGCATATGTTCATTGTAGTCAGGTAATGACTGAAAATATTTTGCTCGATGATGCTAAAGAAGGGATAGATGCTTTTATTAGCAAGCGATCTCCCTCATGGAAACACTGCTGAAAATCTATTAGCTAAGTTGTTACTTTTCGGCAGGTGCATGCCTGCTTTTTTTAATATTTTTAAATTGCATCTCTTTATTTCGCTTCACCGTTCTCTTCTCTGTATTTATTGATCCCCTGTCTCTCTGTCTGGTTTTGAAGTAGCTCTCATTGGTGTCTTTATACTGAAACCAATCCCTGTTTTTAGACTAATTAGGCATTAGATATATAAGATATAGGTTGTTATTTTGATTTGTTTTGTTTTAGGATGTTCTAATGTTGCGGTGTGATTATATGCTTATATCAAATAATAATTAAGAGTTTCTGTTCATAACTGAATTTGTTTTATAGGCAGTGCCTTGAAGATAGGTGGAGCGAGAACGACATAACTTAAGCAGCACATAAAAAAGCTATACAGAATAATAATCAAAAATTTAGCGAGAGCATTCGGAGGTGTAATGTCCAGAATCATCAAAAGGCCCGGTACTCGTCATCTAGTGGCGCAACTCGCGAAAGAGTCTGAAGGGCTTTCGATCAATGAGCGTCGGGATTTTCTGAGAAAAGGTTTTATGACGGTAGGTGGTTTAGCTGCCACCCTTTCTACCGGACAAGCAATAGCTGAGTCTGGTAATCTTCCTCCAATGGAACCGAAGTGGGGGAAGATGTTGGGCCATGGTGTTGTAGAATTCCCTTACGGGCAGCCTTCGCAGTATGAAAGTCATGTCGTTCGTCGTACCGTTCCCTGGCTAACGGCTGAGTCAATCTCGTCAATCTCTATGTCTCCTTTGCAAGACCTTAAAGGGATTATCACACCTAATGGACTGGTTTTTGAGCGTTACCATGCAGGTGTCCCACAGATAAATCCAGAAGAACATCGGTTAATGATACATGGCTTGGTTGATAGGCCGATCATTTTTACGATGGCCGATTTAATGCGTTTCCCCTCTGTCTCCGAAATCAAATTTATTGAATGCCCTGCTAATGGTGGCATGGAGTGGAAAGGGGCGCAGATGGAGGCGTTGCAATTTACGCATGGTATGTTGAGTTGCTGCGAATGGACAGGCGTGCCTCTGCGGACTTTACTTGAAGAGGTCGGAGTTCAGCCAGAAGGTAAATGGATTCTGGCTGAAGGCGCTGATGGTGCGCATATGAGCCGCTCTATTCCACTTGAAAAGGCATTAGACGATACCTTGGTTGTTTATGCTCAAAATGGTGAAATGCTCAGACCCGAGCAAGGTTATCCGATACGTTTAATCAACCCGGGTTGGGAAGGTAATACGTCTGTTAAATGGTTGCGTCGCTTAGAAATTGGGGACAAGCCATGGTACCACCGTGAAGAAACATCTAAATATACCGATTTAATGCCTGACGGACGGGCTCGGAAATTTACCTTTGTGCAGGAAACTAACTCAGTTATTACTACCCCTTGTCCGGAAAACCCAATTAAACAAAGTGGATTAATTGAGATTGAGGGCATTGCTTGGTCTGGACGTGGAAAGATTAAGCAAGTTGATGTTTCGTTTGACGGGGGAGTAAGTTGGACACCAGCAAACCTGAAGGGTTTAGTGTTGCCGAAAGCCTTAACCCGATTTAGTCTGGTCACAAAATGGGACGGCCAACCGTGGTTACTTCAGGCAAGAGCTATTGATGAAACGGGTTATGTGCAGCCCACATTAAAGCAGTTGCGTAAAATACGCGGTGGTAATTCTATTTATCATAAAAATTCTATTCATACATGGAAGGTTGCGGCCAATGGGGAGGTCACTAATGTACAGATCTCTTAAGAAAACAGTCATCTCTTCATTCATTGGGGTTGCAATAGGAGCTGCGCTTGTTATGTCAGTACCTGCGAGCGCTGCAGATAAGTATGGATTTGGCCAGACGGCTACACCTGAGCAGATCGCAGGCTGGGATATTGATATTCGCCCTGATGGTAAAGGGCTTCCTGTTGGTGAGGGCAGTGTGGCTGATGGAGAAGCTTTATATGAACAGTTATGCGCGACCTGTCATGGATTGTTTGGTGAAGGTGAAGCGCGTTGGCCGGTTTTGGCAGGCGGAAAGGGTACGCTAAAGGAAGATCGACCAACGAAAACAGTAGGGTCATATTGGCCATACGCATCAACTTTGTATGACTACATTCGACGTGCCATGCCTTTTACTGCACCACGTTCATTGACTGATGAACAAACGTATCAGCTGACGGCTTATGTTTTATATCTGAATGAGTTGGTTGATGATGAGTTTGTCTTAACCAATGACAATCTTGCACAAATAGAAATGCCGAATAAAGACGGTTTTTTCGTGGACCCAAGACCCGATGTTAAGAATGTGCGCTGTATGAAAGCGTGCGATGATCCTAATACGATGACGGTACAAGGGACATTGCAGGGTATTACACCTGTAGGGCACTTCATAGAAGGGGCTGACGCGCCCGCGGCGTCTCATGAAGGGCAGCAAGACTTGGAAAGAGAAAGAGCTCATGCCCGTAAAGCAGCAATAACGGGAGAAGACTCAAGTGCTGAAAGTGATGCTAAGCCTGCTGAATTGTCGGCTGTGGCATTGGCAGGCAAAGAGACGTTTGAAAATGCGTGTAAAGTTTGTCATGGTTCAGGCATAGCAGGCTCACCAAAATTGGGTGATCATGAAGCGTGGGCTCCGCGCGTTAAACAAGATCTATCTGTACTCATTGGGCATGCTATCAATGGTTTTAGTGGATCTTCTGGCATCATGCCTCCTAAAGGTGGGCGAGTTGACCTGAGTGATCAGCAGGTTGCCGAAGCCGTTAGCTATATGGTGGAGTCAAGCCAATAGCGTAAAGTTAACATTCATTTACAAAGCGTTTTATTCTATAACAATAAAAAATCTGTCAGATAAGACAGTTCCAGAGGAGAGACGAATGCACAAACTGACCACATCAATGTGTGCAGCAGGCTTATTGGCGTTGGTCGCCACTGTACCTGCGAGTGCGGCCACAGTGGAAGACGTTATCGCTGAAGGAAAAGCAGTCTATATGGATAAATCAAGAGGTAATTGTATCTCTTGCCATCAGATAAACGATCCGGATGCTAATCTTCCAGGCAACCAGGGACCTCCTATGGTTGCGATGGCACAACGCTTTCCTGATAAGCGCTTGTTGCGTGCGCAAGTATGGGATGCGAGTAAAAAAAATCCGATCACTATTATGCCGCCACTCGGTAAGCATTGGATTCTTTCTGAAGATGAAATTGATGCTGTAGTTGAATACATTTACCAGTTTTAATCTGCTTTTGCGCAGATGAAGTAAGAGGATATAGATATGAGTATAAATCGTCGTACGGTGGTGAAAGCTATTGCAACCGGTGGAGCATTAATCGGTGCAAGTGTGTTGATGCCAAAAATTGCATTTGCCGCATGGAGTAAAGACGCTTTTCAGGCGAAAGAGCAAACCGCAGCCATGAATGCTTTGTTCAATTCAGAAACGCCTGAAGAGAGTGCAGAAGTGACACTGAAAGCGCCTGACATCGCTGAAAATGGTGCGGTTGTGCCAGTGACTGTCACTTCGACCTTGTCGGGTGTTGAGTCTATGAGCATTTTTATTGAAGGTAATCCTGCGCCGTTAGCCGCTGAGTTTATTATTCCTGCAGGAACTCAAGCGGACGTTTCTACCCGTGTGCGAATGGGTAAAACTACAAAAGTTACCGCTGTCGTTAAAGCGAATGGAAAGCTTTACAGTGCTTCTAAAGAAGTAAAAGTGACTATCGGTGGTTGTGGCGGTTAATAAGAATTAGGAGAGACTGAAATGGCTAAAGGTATAATGAAAGTTAAAGCGAAAGCTTCTGGTGGAAACACTGTTGTTAAAATGATGGCTAAACATATTATGGAGTCGGGCCAGCGTAAAGATTCAAAAACAGGAGAGTTAATTCCTGCATTATTTTTACAGACATTGACTATTAAGCTTGCCGATAAGGTGGTATTTGAAGCGAACTTGGGTCCTGCTGTTTCTAAAAACCCTTATATAGCCTTTTCGTTTGAGGGCGGATCTAGTGGTGACGAGATGGTTATTGACTGGATTGAGAGTTCTGGAAAAACCGGTACAGAGACCGCTGAGATTAAATAATTAGGGTAGCTCCTACTGTTTCATGGAGCTATTTAATCCTGCGATGTATAGGGTGGAGATTTAACGAATGAGAATAATAAGAAATTTAACGATGGGTATGGGGCTCCTGCTGAGTACTCAGCTGATATCTGCAGCTGAAATGGGAACAACACTTGATACGGTTAATCCTGAAAAAGACCGTTTGGCATTGCAAAGTTACTATCAAAATCGATTTCCTGATACCGAAGTGTCTGATTATGTGAACGGCATTTATGCTGTGGACGCTGATTCCCGTACTCAGTGGGAAGATCTTGAAGCATTTCCTCCTTACGAGTTTGATGTTGAAGAGGGCGAGCGTTTATTTAATACCCCATTTGCAAACGGTAAAGGATACGCTGATTGTTTTGAAAACGGGGGCGTCGCTATACGGCAAAACTTCCCGTACTGGAATAAAGAGCAGGGTACGGTTAAAACATTAGAGCAGGAAATTAATGAATGCCGTGAAAGCAATGGTGAAGCTCCGTTCAAGTGGGGGAAAGGGCCTATTGCTCAAATCTCCGCCTATATGGCTTGGACATCACGTGGAAAAGTATTTGATATCAAGATTCCAGAGGGAGATAAAGAAGCACTAGCCGCTTATCTTGAAGGTAAAAAGTTCTTCTATTCCAAACGTGGCCAATTAAATTTATCGTGCTCCAATTGCCATTTGCAGGGGTCGAATATTCGGATTCGTGCAGATCTTGCTGGTCCGGCGTTAGGGCACCCAAGCCACTTCCCGGTATTTCGCTCTAAATGGGGTGAGTTAGGTACCTTGCATCGCCGTTATAAAGGTTGCCATCAGGATAGTCGCTCAAAACCTTTGGATATGCAGAGTAGCACTTTCCGCAATCTGGAATATTTCCAGACGTACATGAGCAATGGACTGGTTGTTAACGGCCCAGGTTCACGTAAATAGGAGATAAACAGATGAAAAAATTGATAACAATGATTGCGGTTGTTCTTCTGTCTAACGTGGCGATAGCAGAAACCTTTGATGAAGCATTCGAAATGAATCGTGCTATGTATGGCAAAGGGCACACTTTCAACTGGGAAGGAAAAGCATATTCAACAAATCATCAGGAAGAAGTTGAGGCGAGTGTTGAGGCCACAAAGGAAAATGCGGACGCATTGATCGCTAAAGCTAAAGCTAAAAATGAAGAAGCTGCAAAGGTCGGTTTTGAGTGGAAGTTAACGCAAGAGATTATTAAAGACGCTGAAGCCGCTGCGGTTGACGGTGATTACCGTAAAGCGCTCGATTTAGCCGCACAGGCTAAATACCATGCTCGTTTAGGTTTGCAGCAACAGATTGATGCTGAAAAGAATTGGCACCTCTCCGTACCTCAATAATATGTTATTAAAAAATACCTGTAGTGGCGGTGCTGCTGCGGGTATTTTTTTGTCCCGAAGGTGATTATATGTCGATGTCTCGTCGTGAGTTTGCACAACTTTTAGGCCTTGCCGGTGCTGCCGGTGTTTTGCCCTCAACCGGATTTGCAGCAACAAAGCATTCAGCGGATCCTTATGAAGTCGCTAATTTTGGTAATGTTCGGTTACTCCATATGACTGATTGCCATGCACAGTTATTGCCTATCTATTTTCGAGAGCCAAACGTCAACCTAGGTATGGGCGCCGCACAAGGGAAAGCACCCCATCTTGTGGGTGACAAGCTTTTGAGTCACTTTGGAATTGCCCCCAACTCTTTAGAAGCACATGCATTCTCTTGTTTGCAATATGAAGAGGCAGCGGTTAAATACGGCAAAGTTGGCGGGTTCGCACATATCAAAACCTTAGTGGAACGTTTGCGTGAATCTTACGGACGCGAAAAAACCTTATTATTGGATGGTGGTGATACGTGGCAAGGGTCGGGAACTTCCTACAAAACCCGTGGTATGGATATGGTAAAAGCAACCAATGAGCTGGGTGTTGATATCATGACAGGGCATTGGGAGTTTACTTATCATCAGGAAGAGATACTGAATAATATCAAAGCATTCAATGGAGAATTTTTAGCGCAGAATGTATTTATTACCGAAGACGCGCTGTTTGCAGGTGCGGATGAATATATACACGATGAAGACACCGGGCATGTTTTCCAGCCCTATAGTATCCGTGAAATCGGGGGCGCGCGTATTGCTATTATCGGGCAAGCATTTCCCCGAACTAAAATTGCCAACCCCGCTCGTTTTATTCCCGATTGGACGTTTGATATTTATGATGATCGCTTACAGGAGCAAGTAGATCAGATTCGCGGAACAGAAAATGTGGATGCTGTTATCGTGCTTTCACACAACGGTATGGATGTTGATCTTGCGATGGCAAACCGTGTTTCCGGTGTTGACGTTATTCTCGGCGGTCATACACATGACGGGATACCGGCTCCGACAATTGTGAAGAACAATGGCGGGAAAACCTTGGTTTGTAATGTCGGTTCCAATGGTAAGTTTGTGGGTGTCATGGATCTCGATATACGTGAAGGAAAGGTTCAGGATTTCCGCTATCGTTTAATGCCGGTCTTTTCTGAAATACTGGCACCCGATGCAGGGATGACAAAATTGATCACGGATATTCGTGCACCGTATCTAGCTTGGTTAACGGAAGAGCTGGCGCCGGCTGATGAGTTAATGTTCCGTCGTGGTAACTTTAACGGGACATTCGATCAGGTTATTTGTGATGCGTTACGCTCAGTTAATGATGCTCAGATCTCATTGTCACCGGGTTTTCGTTGGGGAACGACTGTCCTGAAGGGGCAGATGGTAACCATGGAGCATGTGTTAGACCAGACATGTCTGACTTATCCTGAAACTTACGTGCGTGAAATGAAGGGCTCAGAGCTCAAATTAATCCTGGAAGATGTTGCTGATAATTTATTTAACCCCGAGCCTTATCTTCAGTCCGGTGGCGATATGGTACGTGTCGGTGGCTTTGATTATGTCTGCGATCCGGTGGAGAGTATCGGCAATCGTATCAGTGAAATGACACTGGATAATGGTGAGAAAATAGAAGCAGACAAGTCTTACAAGGTCAGTGGCTGGGCTACCGTAGGTGCTCGTTCTGACGGTGCTGATATCTGGGATGTAGTAGCTGAGTACATTAAAGATCGTAAAGTAGCCAGCATCGATAAACTGAACACGCCTAAACTAAAAAATGTTGCAGGTAACCCAGGTATTGTTGATTACCCGGTTTAATAGTGGGTAAACCAAGAGAGTCGCTGCTCTCTTGGTGTTTTTCCGTGTTCAGCTCAAATCAAATCATTGAACCGACTGCTTTAATCTGTTTTGTTAATCCTGTTTTGATAGAATAGCGACCAAATAGATTATGGAGAAGGTTTTGTGACGCTCAAGTCCTGTTTTTCTGTTATTACACTTTGCTTATTAATATCAGGTTGCCAGGCAGTTACGGTTCAACCTGACTCCAACGATGCATCTCAACCAACGGATGCTAAGGCCAGCATACAGCAGGGTGTTACCCCTGAAGCCGTTACGCAAAACAGCTCTGTCGCTCCGCGAACTGCCAGAACAGATAATATTGAATACATGTCTGGGCAGCTCTCTACGATGCAGGAGCAGATAATACAGATTAAAACGGATACATTTGAGCTGAAGCAAACGTCTCAGGTTTTACTAGCGCGCTTACAGATGTTGGCGAATAGCCCAGCACGCACGGTTACCACAGCAGAAGATTCTGGTGGCGTATCCGCAGCTGAAACCCCCGATCTCAATAAGTTGACTGTTCGTTTGAATAGTTTATTACAACGTAACGAGGCCCAGTACCAGTTGGCATCAGGTTATACCGCGAAAGGTGAATGGGTGCTGATTCGATATGATAGGCTCACAGGCGAATCTTGGCTGGCTGATCAGGGGCGCTGGAATTTATTGAATGAGTCTGAACCTGTGACACCTTCAATCTTTGCAATCCAACTACTACGTGCCGATAAGGATGTTAAAGGTTATGTGGTGGCGCGCATCGATCAGGTGACAGGTCAGTCGTGGTGGTTAAAGCAAGATACTTGGTTGATGTTCCAGTAGTTTTTAATGATGCGTGTTAATAGTTAATGCTTTTTCCTGAGCATACTTTTCTTGAGAGTGCTGTGAGTAACGATACCTTTTTATATCAAGATTTAATCACCTTGTTTGGTGAGTGTTTTGCAGACTCATTCAACACAAGGTTGGTTAAAGGCGATGATGAGCCCGTTTATCTGCCTGCGGATGGCTCTCGAGATTATCATGCTATCTTTTTTGCACATGGGTTTTACAGTAGTGCACTTCATGAAATTTCTCATTGGCTCATAGCGGGCGAAGAACGAAGGAAGCTGGAAGATTTTGGCTATTGGTACGTACCTGATGGTCGTACTGCAGAACAGCAAAATCTTTTTGAGCAAGTTGAGGTTAAACCTCAAGCGATAGAGTGGATATTATCGACGGCTGCCGGCTACCGTTTTTATATGAGTGCGGATAATTTAAACGGTGAAGCTAGCGATGCTTCTGACTTCAAGCAAGCAGTTTATCAGCAAGTGACAGAGTACAGCCAAAAAGGATTACCTGAACGTGCTGAAACCTTGCGCAAAGCACTGTGCCATTTTTACCAAACCCCTGATGTTATCAATGTGGATCTTTTTGATTTTTCGTTAATATAACCTCTCTTCTATTTAACCTGTTTCAATCTTAAATGATTTTAATCCAGTTCCTTCAATTTCCACTACGCTTCGATTTACTCACCTATACTGTGGTTACATACAACTTTACTTTTTAAAGTATAGGATCAGGAGTCGCCGTGACAGAATCATCTCATCAGGCCATTCTTCTTGTTGATCAAGATAAAAGTACATTGTTTGCGCTGAACAAAGTGCTAGGTGTTTTGGCGTGTCAGATTTTTCAGGCCTCATCAGAACAGGAAGCATTAAATGTGCTGCAAAATCAGAGTGTCGATATCATCATCAGCGATCTGGATATGTCTGAAAATAGTGAAGCTTGTTTTTTGTCAGATATGGCTGCGCAGTGGCCATCGGTAGAGCGAATAGCGTTAACTGATAATGATGAGTCTGCTGCGATTATTAAGGCGATAAACCGAGGTAAAGTCAGCCGTTTTATCATGAAACCTTGGGATGATACTGAGCTATTGCGTGTAGTGGGTAGAGTGTTAGGTGCTGCAGAACTTCAAAGAGAGAATATCGCATTACATGCGTTGACTCAGGCGAGTAATAAGCGCCTTAAAGAACTGACGGAGCACCTTGAAGAGAAGGTGAATGAAAGAACGCGGCAGTTGATGCAGTCACAACAACAACTGAACCAAGCTTATACCGATTTGAAGGGAAGTTATCGCGCTATTGTAAGAATGTTTTCTACCCTTACATCGCGTCGGCTTGGTAATAAGTCGGCTTCCCAATATCAGCATATGAATTTGTTAATGCTGAATGTCGCGAAAGGGTGCGGATTTGAAGGAAAGACACTAAAGCAGCTTTTTTATGCATGGCAATTACGAAATATAGGGAAATTAAGCTTTAGCGATGATGTATTAGGGTTGCCTTATGTGAGTCTTTCAGTTGAGCAGCAGCGGGTTTTTCAAACGCATCCGCTTTTAGCACAAGCAGCCACGTTTTTAGTAAAACCACTGTATCAAGCCGGTAATATAATTAAGCAGCACAAAGAGTATTTGGATGGCAGCGGATATCCTAAACAGCTTAAGGCTGAACAAATATCTTTGTCTGCGCAAGTGCTGTGTGTTGTGAATGATTATTTTGAATTAATCCAGGGGCGCTATCAGTCTAAACATTTTAGTACAACGGAAGCGCTACACTTTTTGCAGGGTTATGCTCAGGAAAAATATAATGCTGATGTAGTCGAAAAATTGCAGGAAGCCGTTTCTCTATTAGCAAAACAAGGAGAGGTTTTAAAGGATGCCAAATTTACGACACAAGAGTTAGTGGCTGGTATGCAATTGAGTCGTGATCTAGTGAGTGCACAAGGGGTATTACTGCTCAGTGCAGGGCAGCGACTGGATGGGATTATTATTGAACGTATACGTGAAATAGAGTTTAACCTGGAAGAGATATTTGAGCTATTTATCAACCGCTAACTAAAGTGCAAAACACTCGGAGCTGTTCTGGTCAGAAAGCCCGAGTGTTAGTGCAGTTTAACTGCTTTATTGCGTTTTCTGATGATGTTTATGCATCTTGCTTCCCGTTTCTTCCATTGGCATTATCGCTTGTACCGGAACCTCTAGTGCTTGTTTGGAGCCATCTGAAAACTCTAATGACAGCTTGATGTTTTCACCGGCTGAGAGGTTTTGAGTTAACCCAATTAGCATTATATGCATGCCGCCGGGTTGAAGCATTATTGCTTCGCCAACAGGCAAACTGATTTCGTTAATTTGTCGCATACGCATCACACCGTTATCGTGTATGTGAGTATGCAGCTCAACATTTTTTGCTACCTGGCTTTTAGCTGCAACGAGGGATATCTCGTCTGTTCCGTCATTTTTTAGCTGCATAAAAGCAGCGCTGTTCATTTGGCCTGGAGGTACTGCACGGATGTAAGCAGATTCAACATTTACATCGGCAAGAGCGATATGAGAAGCAAGCAATAGCGCGCTTGATAGAAGTAATTTTTTCATGAAGTTTTCCTGTTAATTCTGTTTTATCAGAGAACGTATTTCGGTAAGTAACTGAGCTGGAGAGCTGTTATGTAAAAGGGTTTTGTAGAGTTTGCCTGTGGTATCAATCAGATAAATTCTTGAAGAATGATCCACTGCATAATCCATAGCAGAGTTTTCTAACTCTACTTTGCGGTAGAAAGCACCGTATTGTTTTACGATAGCGTCAATTTTGCTTTTCTCACCTGTCACACCCGTTAACAGTGGACTGAAGAATTTTACGTATGTGTTGAGTTTTTCTGGCGTGTCTCTATCAGGATCAACACTAATAAAGAGTCCGGCAACGTGTTGTTTTTCGGGTTCTGTTAAGGCTCTGAATGCTTGTGTCATTACTGCTAGAGCGGTAGGACAAACATCAGGACAAGAGGAATATCCGATATAAATAGCGACCACTTTCCCTTTATAGTCACTCAGAGAGACAGGCCCTTGGTTTGACTCAAGCGTAAAATCACCCCCCAGTGTGATGATATTATTGTTGCTAGCGGTTTGGGGGTTTAGGATAAAAACAGCGGCTAAGCCAATAAACAATACGAGTGTTAATACCAGTAATAACCGCAGGGTAGATAGCGTACTATTTTTCATTTTGCTTCAAACTCGAAAGTGGCTTTATCAGGAATCGCTGTTGCATCAGGGTAAACTAAGATGGACGCTTTCCAGAACATACTATCAGTCGTACAAACAGCGAGCTCTGTTACTCCTTCCCACGCTTTTCCGTCGGATGAAGGAGATAACTTTATTTGGTTAATACCCATGAACATGTCCTTACCTTGAATATCCAGTACCACGCTGTGAGCGTCGATATTGGTTAGTGATACCGAAAAAGTCAGCGGCACAAGTGAAGCAATTTGTTGTGGCGTTATTGCAAGCGAAATGCTTTTGTCTCCATCGCTCGCGGTGCATGGTGCTGTGTTCAGGTCGCAGTTTTCCGCTAATGAAAATACCATCGATCGCTGTGACTCATCGAGAATTTCAGGTAGCTTTAAAAGAAAGAATAAAACGCCTGCTAGTATCACTATTCCTGATAAGGCAGTAATAAGTTGCTTTGTTTTGTTTGTCGCCATTGGTATGTCCATTTTTAGATCTATTTTAATGGTTACGACCTGAGTCGGCCATGCGACCCATTGTCGCATTAAGGCGGTGCTGTGAATATCGATGAGTTCTTGTTTTACTTGCACTTATCTGCGACGAAAGTTATGGTTTTAGCATTGAATATTCCCATGTGATATTTGTAAAAAATGTCACAAAATTATTGTGTTTTGAGTAAATACTTGAGGTATTTATGCGGCAGTTTTTTCTCACTATTTTGTTCGGTTTGTGTATGTACAGCTCCTACGTGTCTGCGTTGGATTTTTATAGAGTTAATGATGAGCCGGTTAATGTTCGCTCCGGGCCAGATAAGAAGTTTCCTATGCTGGCTCAGGCAAAAAAAGGTGAACAGGTATTGTTTATTAAGCAGGAAGGAGATTGGGCGAATATTTTCTTTTTACATCCCGATGGCCGAAAAGTAGAAGGTTGGATTTATGCTATTTATATTCAGCCAGAGAGTATCGATAGACAAATAGATGTGGCTGCTAAGGCTGAATCGATCGGTGCGCACTTAAAATGTTTGCCTAATGCAGAAAAAACAGGTGTCAGTAGCTGTATGCTGGATATAGACTTCACGGTAACCGGTCCGTTAAGTGAGGATGCTGCAGAGGTTAGGTGTGAATCTGAGGTGCTATTGTATTTGGCTGGTGGCGACGTTAAGCCGTTACAGGAAGCGGGACGTATCCGTACTCCTCTTAAAAAAGGAGCAGGGGCTGCTCGTATGCAGCTGATAGTGTTTCCACTGTCTACTGAATCGGTCGAAAAGGTAACCGTGGTTGATTATCGTTGTATCGTGCAGAAAAAATAAGTCTGATACCTCCTCTGCTTTAGACTTAGACAGTGCAAACCATCAGAATATGGCTAGACTGAAGTGTAAACATCAACTCTTAATGGGGAGTGTACAGAGTCCTCGTTTTGAATTTTTTAACAGGCTCTTTTGATGGAATAGCAGTTTAGCCTTTCTTAGCTAAGGCTAGCTGTTTATGCTGGGGTGGTTTTGAGCTAAGTGCTTCTACGTAGTCGGCAAAGATGAAGTAATCTAATGATAGAGACCTACAGTATTGCCATGGATGATGAGGCGTAAATGACAGAAATAAACACCAAGACTTCACGCTGGTTTAAGTTAATCTATGGCTTGCTATCCTTGTTAATGTTATTAGCATTACTTGCCTTTGGTTACGCTACTTGGAGTAATGTTAAGCAACAAGCTTATCTCTCTTTAACGCCTCATAATCAGAGTCTGACGAGCGTAGTCAAGCGATTTTTTGTCCATCAGGAGTCGTTGCTGGGTGAGTTAGCGCAATCTATCATTGTTACGGATAATCCAGATAATATTATTCAGATACGCTTGAATGATGTTCTTAGAGCTACGCCGCAAATGCGAGTCTTGGCTGTTATTGACAGCAAAGGCGACATTGTTGCAACTACCGGAAATATCCATACGCTTGAGTGGTTAGACCTGTTTGATAATGATCAGGTGACCATTGGCCGTCCTTTCAGGCCGACTTTTGTCGGCGAAAATATCCTGCCTATGCGTAAGCCGATTAAAAGTATTAACGGTGTCACGACTGGTTATGTGGTTGCGGCTTATCGTCTGTTAGGGAACGACGCTATCTGGCAGGAAGCGGAAGAAGCAGAAAGTAAACGCCGCTCCATGATTATCGGAGACGATGGACGCGTTTATATCTCCTATCCTGAAGCGGATACATTTTGGCAAAGTTTTGTATCAATGAAAGTTGAAGAAGACTTTTTGCAAACATTGGCAGAATTAACCCGGCAGCCGGGCCAGTGGCAAACGCACGATGTGCAGTATCAAGATGAAAAGCTATTAATTACTGCAAGTCTGATTGAGTCATACCATTTTTATATTGTCAGTGGGATTCAGAGTACTGATCTGTTTACTCGTTGGTTTGAGCGAATGAAGTTTGTTGCTCTGGCTGTTTTTATCTTCCTTGTCGCAGGCCTTTTTGTTTTTAGGATTATATTAACCCGCGCATCACGTTTTGAGTCAGCAAGAAATATTGCTGAGCATAATGTTTTTAAATTGTCCCGTGCGATCGAGCAAAGTCCTAGTAGTGTTATCGTTACTGATGAAAAGTGGTTGATTGAATATGCGAATAATCGTCTGAACGATAGTGCTGACGTTTCCGTGAAACTGGAACCGGGGCAAATGTTGCTTGAATATTTCCCACATACCTTGTTAAAAAAAGATGTGCCGGCTGTTTCAGAAAGTCTGTTACATGGTAATAACTGGTACGGCGAGCGCCGTGCTAAGGAACAGAAGCAGTGGTTTTCTTACTCTATCAGTGCAATGACAAATGATGACGGGCAGCTTAGAAATTACGTCATTGTCACACAGGATATTACCGAGCGGAAGCAGGTTGAGCTACGCCTGTTCAAACAGGCAAATTTTGATGCTTTAACCGGCTTGCCTAATCGTCGACGGACAAATGATTTATTGAATGAAAGCTTAAAGAGCGCTTGGCAAGCAAACCAACGTGTTGCTGTTCTCTATATGGACGTTGATAACTTCAAACAAGTTAATGATACCTTTGGGCATATGCTAGGTGATCAAATGTTGCAGTTGGTAGCTGTCAGGCTACAGCAAGCCGTGGCTGATCAAGGCGTTGCTTGTCATATGAGTGGTGATGAGTTTCTTGTATCGATGGTGTTTGATAATAAGGAGGATATAACGGCATTGGCTGACAATATCATGGACGTTATGAAGCAGCCGGTATTGCTGGAAGGAAAAAAATTATTTATATCTGTCAGTATTGGTATTGCTCGTTATCCAGAAGATAGTGCAGACGTGTCAGGTTTATTGAAGCATGCAGATATAGCATTGTATGAGTCCAAAAATCAGGGTCGACGCTGTTACAGTTTCTTTAGTCAAGAACTGGATGACAGGAATAAACGTAAAGTTGAACTGGAATCTGAAATTCGCAATGCGTTAGCTAACAAAGAATTGTTTATGGTCTATCAGACCAAAAATAAGATTGGCTCAGGAGAAGTAAGCGGTTTTGAGGCACTAATGCGTTGGCAAAGCCCGCGCTTAGGTTTTGTTAGCCCGGAGGAGTTTATCTCGGCTGCAGAAGAGATAGGCGTTATTGATAAATTAGGCGAGTTTGCACTGTCTGAAGCATGCCGCGACTTACAGAAATTTCAGAATTTAGTTAGCCAGCCTTTGGCGATGGCTGTAAACGTCTCGATGTATCAGTTAACCAATTCGGATATTGTTGGTACGGTAGAAAAAATCATAAAAGAAACCGGAATAAATCCCAGTGTTTTAGAGTTAGAAATTACCGAGTCTATGTTGGCGCAACGCCTTGAGGAGGTGCAACCTGTGTTGAATAATTTACTCGGCTTAGGTGTTTCCTTGAGTATTGATGATTTCGGCACGGGGTATAGTTCGTTGAGTTACTTAACCCGTTTTCCTGTTTCTGCTTTAAAAATAGACCGCTGCTTTATTATTGATATGGTGGATAACCGTAGTGATGCAACTTTAACTCATACGGTTATCACCATGGCGCATAAGTTGGGGCTTAAAGTGGTAGCTGAAGGGATTGAAGATGAAGATCAGCTGGCGCTTCTCAGGGTGTATGGTTGTGATCTGGGCCAGGGTTATCTCTTTACTAAGCCACTTGATTTTGAGCAAATGGCAGCGCATCTTAAAAGCCAGCAGGAAAAGCCCGATTGGGCTATCTGATTTTATGTTTCATACCGAAGCTTAGGGAGTACGGTCTAAAATACTCCCTAGGTAATAGGCTCTGACTACATTAATTAACCTTAGTTACCACATCAAGTCATCAGGAATCGCGTAGGCAGCATAAGGGTCATCTTCTTCAACTTGTTCGGTGGGCTTTATGCGGATAATCCAACCGGGTTGACGAGTTTCGACGCGATCAGCAACGGCGAGAGGAATCAGATAATATTTTTCATCTAACTTGCTAATAACGCACTGCGAACGTACAAGTTGATTATATAACTCTTGGGTAACATATAGATTTTTTATCAATTTCCCGTCAGCAAATCGATAGGCAATTTCGGCCTTGTCACTAATATGTATCTTATGATGTTCTATTAGCTGTCTGGCTTCAGCTTCTAATGCTTTTTTAGCTTTCTCTTCTTCGCGCTGTTTGTTCAGTGCTTTATCTCGCTCTGTTTTTTCCAGACGTGCTTTTTCTAGGTTTAGTTGTGCTTCTGCGGAAGAAGCCGCACTTTGTTGTTTTGTTGTTTTCTTTTTTTGAGCTTTGGCTTTTTTAGCTTGTTGCTTATTAGCTAAGCCTGCTTTTAATAACTGATCCTGAAGAGAAATAGCCATCAGTAGATACTCACTGGAAATTTTTGGCATATGATACCACAAGCTTTTTTTAAAAAGAGAGCAGGCTTCTTTCATTTGGAAATCTGGCGTATATTTCAAGCTGTTATAAAGGATGAGATACGAGATGACAGATACACAATTTGTAGCGTTTTTAGTGGCCATTACATTGCTCACGATTTCTCCAGGAGTAGACACTTTATTGGTATTGCGAAATACCAGCAGAGGAGGGTGGAAAGATGGCTTGGTGAGTAGTTTGGGAATCTGTAGTGGTTTGTTTGTTCATGCGACTGTGTCAGCTGTCGGGATTTCTGTGATATTGCTGCAGTCTGCTTGGGCGTTTGGCATTCTTAAATTGGTGGGTGCACTGTATTTAGTGTGGTTGGGCGTTCAAAGTTTACGCTCATTAAGGGCTTCACCTTTGAGTGGTGCTATCCCTGTTAAATCTTGTGATTTCAAATGGATAAGATCTATAAGAGAAGGTGTGTTATCCAATGTCTTAAATCCTAAAACAATCATTTTTTATATGGCGTTTTTGCCACAGTTTGTAAACCCTGCAGGCGATCTATTATTGCAATCTTTAACGTTGGCCGGCATTCATTTTTTGATAGGCATGGTATGGCTATCGATATTGACTGGATTGGTTTATCGCATCAAAGGTTGGGGAGGCGGAGCGCGAGTAGAAAAAATTCTGCAAGGAATCACTGGTGGGGTGATGGTGACGTTAGGTGTGGGTATGGCGCTGGATAAAAACGAGTGAAATGAGATAGACAAGAGTATAAAGAGGGGTAAATAAGAAAGGCCTGCGTCAAAGATGAAAATCGCTGAAGAAGTCGACTTTGACGAGGCCTAGGTTTAAATATATCGCATATTACATCCTGAAGATAGGTATTCAGGATGTATAAAGATTGGTTGTGCTACCTGCTCGTGCTGTCATAACTATAGTCATGCACACTGTGTTGTTTTAGACGACGTTCTTCAAGAAAAGAATCCATTTTTTTACGTTTTTCCCCGTTAAAACTACCGCGTTTTTTGATTTTGTTAGAATCACCATCATCAAAGAAAGGCTCATCCCATTCATCAATTTCTGAAGAGATGCTCGCAACGCGAATCTTGGTACTCATAAACGTGTTCTCTACGTTATAGCTTGGTTGAAGAACAGGGAATCTGTTCTGAAAAATAAGCGGTTAAGTTTGTATGATTGCCTGAATTGCTCAATCAAATCCGCTTGTTTTTGCAATATATATCGGAAGATTAAAATATGAGAAATTGTTTTTTTAAATCGATAGTGAATAAAAATGAGAAGTTATCAATGGTTGATCAGTTTGTGTTTGTTTACACATAAAAAAGGCTTGCCAATAAATTGCAAGCCTTAGGGTGATCGAATGTAAGTATTCAAAAATCGTCTTCAAAAAACTCCTTCATGCTTTTCTTTAAGAGTCTTTCTTCGAGCATCTCTTCTATATTGTGCCGGATGTTGCGGCGAGTATTTTTGGGTGTGCTGATGAATCCTAAATCTGCTTCATCTTCAGGGTCGTAGTTATCAGAATCATCTAGCGGGTCATCACTGATAGTCATTTTATCTCTCATGAGAGTGGCACCTTCTAATATAAGTGGATACAAGTAATGTACTAATTTGGGTCCTACTAACGACTCAGTTTAGTAAAGCACCTTTATAAATTGCTTTTTAACAGCGGATATCGCTTCTGTAAATTGAAATAAATTTGAGATTTTTGGGTGTTATTTGAATTTAAATCAATATGGATATGAATAGGGTTAGCTGCTTAGTCTATATTTATAAATGAAGGAAGCTTCATGCCGTCGTGTGTTGGAACGTTATTTTTAGCGGGTGGGGTGTATTTGTAATAATACAAATATAAATTTGTGCAATTGCAGCAATAATTTATAATTTCATTGATTTCTCTTAGTAATATATGGATATATTTTTTGTTGCGACTGCGTAATTTTTATATTGATTGTATACTTGGTGTATCTAATAGTTCTTGCGTATCAGCATGGGAGGTACGGTTTTGGGCACTAAATACTTAAAGCGTTTTTTTAAACCTAAGTCGATTGTTGTCTTTGGTGCATCAGAAAAGCCGGGTAGCATGGGTGGGATGGTCGTTCAGAACCTATTGAACAGCGCGTTTCCTGGTGTGTTGATGTGCATTAACCCAGAAGGCTACGATAAGGTTTTTGATGCCCCTTGTTATAAGAGTATCTCGGATCTTCCGGAGATGCCTGATTTAGCTATCATCTGCTCTCCGCCTAGTACCGTTCCGGATATTATCCGTAAATTAGGGGCGCACATGGTCAAGGCTGCTATGATCTTGACGGGTGGACTTTCCATCAAGAATAATCCAGAAGCTAAGACCTTAAGTGAATCTGTGAAAGAAGCTGCTAAGCCTTACGGTATTCGGATTCTGGGCCCTGACTGTATGGGGCTGTTAGTTCCGGGCTCAAGCATGAATGCAAGCTATTCCCATATGAATATCCAAAAAGGAAAAGTCGCTTATATAGGGCAGTCCGGTATGCTGGGAGCCGCAATGATTGATTGGGCCAGTGGCCAGGAAATAGGGTTCTCTCATTTTCTGACATTGGGCGATGGTGTTGATGTTGATTTGTCTTCTGTTATTGATTACGTATCTCAGGATCCATACACCCACTCTATTTTACTGCAACTGGATAGAGTTTCAGGCTCATCCCGACATTTCATCTCTTCATTACGAGCGGCATCAAGAAATAAGCTGGTGCTCGTTCTTAAATCAGGTATGTTTTTCGAGGATAAGGTGAAGGAGCCGTCTACCCCTGGAATTCCTGATGAGGACATCGTCTATGATGCTGCACTCAGGCGAGCAGGTGTTGTTCGTGTAGATACTTCTGATCAGCTTTTTAACGCACTCGGTACTCTCACACGTATGAAACCGTTGCGAGGAGAGCGCCTTGCTATAGTTTGTAATGGAATGGGGCCAAATGCCCTGGCAACAGACCGGCTATTGAAAACGGGGGGGAAGTTGGCGCGCCTCAGTGATGAGACGATCGCTGCGTTAGGTGCTGTTTTGCCTGAGGGTTGGAATAAAAAGAATCCTGTAGATCTTAATGCCGATGCAACCCCGGAGCGTTTTGCCAAGGTGACAGAGCTTTTATCCAAGGATAAAGAAGTAGATGTTATATTAACTATCCATGCACCTACGCGTTTAGCCCCCAGCGTTGAAACAGCAGATGAGCTTGTAAAAGTGATACGTAAGTCACCACGTAATATTTTGACATGCTGGATGGGTAGGGCGACAGCCATCGAAGCAAGAAATCATTGCAATGCAGCTAATGTAGCTACTTTTATTACGCCTGAAGAGGCTGTAGAAGCCTTTATGCACATGGTGGATTATCGACGTAACCAAGAGGTGATGCGTCAAACACCGGCTTCATATATCGAGCAGAACACGCAAAACCATCAGAAAGCTAAAAAAATAATTGCCGATGCATTAGCTGAGCCCCGAAACTATCTTCATCACAGTGAAGCCTGCGATCTGTTAGATCAGTACGATATACCGGTACAGAATAGTTACTATGCCGATGATATAGATGGTGTGGTAGAGCTGGCGAAAGAACTGGGAGGATCTGTTGCTGTTAAAGCGTTGCATCAGCAAAATATTCACCCCTTTAGTTATGATGATCAGTTATCTCAACGGCGTCATGATCTTGCTCAGGATTTAAATTCCCCTGTGGATGTTCGATATGCAACTACTAAGCTTGCTTATCGTGTCAGTGAGCGGGTGGGTGAAGATGCCAGTATGGGGTTTTGTGTTCAGCAGATGAAGCGAGGCTTTCAATCTCTGCAGATCAATGTGGGTATTACAAGAGACCCTACCTTTGGTCCAGTGATCGTATTTGGTGCGGGTGGCTTTACGGTGGATGTTCTTGCTGACAGGCATGCGATGTTGCCGCCAATGAATAAGGCGCTCGCAAAAGAGTTGGTCAAAAATTCACGTATTTACAACATTATTAAAGAGCACAGTTTTCAGCCTGAAAGGGATATGGAGCAGCTGACGGATGTGATTCTTAAGCTATCAGAAATGGTTGTTGACCTCCCTCATTTAAAAGGATTGGAAATTAATCCTTTGCTGTTAAATAAGTTAGGCGTTCTTGCTGTCGATGTGGCGGTATCGATTGGCGAAAAGTCTGAATTAGCGATCTCACCTTACCCAGGTGATCTGGAAGAGTCTATTGCATTGAAACGCTCGGGACGACCGGCTGTTGTCAGGCCTATTCGAGGGGAAGATGAACCCCGTCATCTTGAGTTTTATAATAAGCTGAGTCCTGAATCGATCAGAATGCGGTATTTTTATAGCCGGGGAGTCCCTACGCATCAGGAGTTAGCTAGTTGGACTCAGATAGATTATGACCGTGAAATGGCCTTTATTGTGTCCGCACCCAGTCTGGATGGCCAAGGCCCTGAAACACTCGGCGTTGTTCGTGTGGTAACAGACCCTGATAATATCAAAAGCGAGTTCTCTATTGTTATACGCGATGATCTCCAGGGAGAGGGTTTAGGTGTTATATTGATGCGTAAAGCCGTTGAGTACTGCAAGAGCCGGAATACACTGATGATTGAAGGATCAACTTTACCAACGAATAAAGGGATGCAAGGGTTGGCTATGAAGCTCGGGTTTACTAATACCTTTAACATGGAGGAAGAGGTTGTTGATATGAAGATGATGTTGAATGAGCCTGTTGAGGATTGGCAATTTACCCGGTTACAGCATTAGGCGTGTGGGTAATATGTGTGCATGAGTTGATGAGATAAATTAAGGCGCCAATAGGCGCCTTAATGCTAAGAATGCACAGAAGTTTTGTGAATATTATCAAATAGTGGGGCAGTACATTTCGTGAAGGGTATGGATGATGCGTTTGGCAGTATCGCCGGACAGTGAATAAAAAATGGTTTGCGATTCCCGACGAGTGTTAACTAAGCCATCTTTTCTTAAAACAGCCAGATGTTGAGATAGTGCTGACTGGCTTAAATCAAGACAATTGTTAAGTTGCGTAACGGAAAGCTCTTTACCATCTAAATAACACAAAATTAAAAGGCGGCTTTCATTGCCGAGTGCTTTCATCAATTGGGCAGCGCGTGATGCATTGGTTTTCATCATTTCCAGCGTTTCGGCGCTAAGGCTGGAATCTAGGTCTGTATTGGCCAAATTTTACTCTCCACACGATATAAGCTGAGATAAAACAAATTTTTGAGCCTGTCACAAAAATTTTTTGTAATTTCACTCTTCTAATATACAGATAATATGACGAAATATAGGGTTTTGCTATAAAAAAGCGCCAATTAAGGCGCTATTATGCAAACGTGTGGTGCGGATACTTAGATTTAGACAGTCTCTTTAAACCCTAGTAAACGTGCAATAGTCATGCCCGGACACCAGCCTGTAAAAGCAGACTGGATCAAGCTCGCTCCAACGACTGCGGTGACTGCTAACAGCATGATGTTGACTTGGATAGCCATCACCGCAATGACTGTTCCAAGGATAATTGAGCCCGCTAAAATATGTACGGCTTGGTTTACACTCATACCCGTCGTGTTGCAGGCTTCTTGTTTTAGTCCAAGTTTCGTAAATATTGAGATAGCGGGACACCAGCCGGTAAAAGCAGACTGAAGTAGATTTAATCCTACAAAACCGGTCAAATAAAACCAGTTTTGGCTGACATAAGTACCCAGCGCAAGGCTAATAAGTACAACAGATCCGGCCATTAAACGCAGCGCTGCATTGACGGTCATGTTCATTCTCCGATATTAAATGTTAGTGTTATATTACATTAGGATGATCTAATTTAAAAGGCAGTGCTGTATTTTATTCGAGGCCGGTGTGCGCGAGATCAACGCTAAAGTTTACGGTCTTGTTATGGTGAATAGTAAGCATGAGGGATGGAGAAGATTATGAAAAAAATTAAAATTTTAGTGCATCTGAATTTGTCGCAGATGAGTGATGCGCTCATGAAAAAACTACAGCAACTAACGCAACAGGAAAACGTAATTATCGAGCTATTTGCCTGCTGTTATAACTCGGCGTTACATCGTAGTTATCTGTTTGATGAAGCAGCAGAAAAGCATGCTATTGCAGGCTTCTTGCATCAGGAAGAAAAAAAGTTAATTGATCTGGCCGCGCAGCTTGAAGCGAGCAATATAGAGTGTAGTGGGGAGGCAGTAGAGGTTGGCTACGATGTTACTTGGCATCGTAATGCGGCTGAAGGCATTATCAGAAAGGCGATAAGATATCAGGCTGATCTGGTGATCTCTACCCTAGGTAAACATCCGCAAGGGCATTATCTTTTTCGGCAAGGTGATTGGCAATTGATTGCGCAATGTCCGGTGCCGTTATTGTTAATGAGAGATCAGGGCTGGTCGACTCATCCACGGGTTGCTGCATTAGTTGACCCCTTTCATGACAGTGATATTCCTAAAGCACTGGATCACGAGATATTGCGGGCTGCCAGTTTGTGGGTTGATCTATTGCTGGGCGAACTGCATGTGGCCCATAGTTTTAATAGTATTCCACAATCAGCAATTTTTGATGAGCATCTGACGATGGATTACGAAGCGTTACATGCCAAAGTAAAACGGCAGCATGGTGCGGTATTGCAGTCTTTTGTTGATGATGAGGCATTAGTAGCGGGAATACTTCATCTTGAAGAGGGAGAAGTGCATAAAGCAATTCCTGGTATGGTAGAGCGTGAACATATTGATCTGCTTGTCATGGGCTCAATGGCAAGAGGGCTACTGGACAGGCTTTTGATCGGAAGTTCGGTTGAGCGGATAATTGATCATGTCAGTTGCGACATTTTATTGGTGAAACCACCGGGCTTTATCAGCCCGGTAACAGAAAATTAACTCATGGCCAATCAGAGATCAAAACTGGCCCAGATGGGGGCGTGATCAGAGGGTTTTTCCATCCCTCTGATCTCATAATCGATATCTGACTTTTCGCATTTAAGGTTGAGTGAAGGCGTGGCTAAAATGACATCAATTCTTAAGCCGCGTTTGGGGTCGGGCTCGAAGCCTCGGCTGCGATAATCAAACCAGCTGAAACGATCATTCACATCAGGATGGAGCTGTCGGAAAGTGTCAATCAGCCCCCAGTTTTGTAATCGAGCCAGCCACTCTCTTTCAATGGGCTGAAAGCTGGACTTTCCGGTTTTCAACCAACGTTTCCTGTTGGCTTCACCAATCCCAATATCTAAGTCAGTTGGCGAGATATTAATATCCCCCATGACGATCAGGTTTTCATCTGGCGTGTGGTGCGTTGTTAAGTGAGTTTGTAAGTCTTCATAAAATCGTGCTTTGGCGGGAAACTTAATGGGGTGCTCGATGTTCTCACCTTGAGGGAAATATCCATTAAGAATAGTGACCGTGTCCCCTTTAGGTGTCGCATACTTACCAATAATCATACGGCGCTGCGCATCAGGCTCATCAGTCGGAAAACCTTTTTGAATACTCAGTGGTGGCTGTTTTGATATCAGGCAAACGCCGTAATGGCTTTTTTGACCAAAGAACTCAACATGGTAACCATGCGCTTCAATCATCTCGATGGGAAACTGAGGATCATCAACTTTAATCTCCTGAAGCCCTATAACATCGGGCGAGTATTTTTCAATAAGAGCATCAATTTGATGAGGACGTGCGCGTAATCCATTAATATTAAAAGAGATAATTTTCATTAAGGCGTCATCATAAGTTAAATTTATGCCATTCTAGCATGTTTGCAAATCCCTATGGAGGCTCGGCGATTTGATTTACCTATCGTTATAGTAGTTATCTTTGATTGGTACTTTATAAGCTGAATCGTTACAGTAAACGAAATTCACATAGGGAGTTAAGCTGTGTCTGCATATGATTTTGATCTCTTTGTTATTGGAGCGGGTTCTGGTGGTGTTCGGGCAGCGCGCATGGCGGCCTCAATGGGTGTAAAAGTAGCTGTTACAGAAGATCGCTATCTGGGTGGTACCTGCGTTAATGTAGGCTGCGTACCTAAAAAATTGTTTGTTTATGCCTCGCACTTCAAGGAAGAGTTCAATGATGCGGCAGGTTTTGGTTGGACGGTCGGTGATAGTAGCTTTGATTGGCCTACATTGCGTGATAGAAAAAATGACGAAATCAGCCGCCTTAACGGTATTTATCGTAACCTATTAGTTAATTCCGGATGCGAGCTTCTGGAAGGGCGAGGTACGCTGGTGGATGAGCATACCGTCGCAGTTAATGGAAAAAACTACACCGCTGAACGTATTTTATTAGCAACGGGTGGTTGGCCGTTTGTTCCAGAAATTCCGGGTAAAGAGCATATTATCAGCTCCAATGAAGTGTTTTATCTGGACACATTCCCTAAACGAGCCGTTGTTGTCGGTGGTGGTTATATAGCTGTTGAGTTCGCGGGAATCTTTGCCGGTTTAGGTGCTGAAACCAGCTTGATCTATCGAGGAGATTTGTTCCTTCGCGGGTTTGATCGGGATCTGCGTGAATTTGTCGCTCAGGAAGTGGCTAAGAAACATGTGGATCTTAAGTTTAACAACAATATTGAATCAATCGAAAAACAGGCGGATGGTAGCTTACTGCTGAAGCTAACCGATGGCTCAACTCACGAAACAGACTGTGTGTTGTATGCGACAGGGCGAGTGCCTAACGTCAATGATCTGGGGCTTGAAGCTTTGGGTATCGAACAGCAGAAAAATGGGGCTATCGTGGTTAATGATAGCTTCCAAACTAATGTCCCTTCAGTTTACGCAATTGGAGATGTGATTGATCGTGTGCAGTTAACACCGGTTGCCTTGGCAGAAGGGATGGCCTTGGTACGCCACCTGTACCAGAAAGGTAATCCGGCTGTTGACTACAACCTGATACCGACCGCTGTGTTTTGTCAGCCGAATATAGGAACGGTCGGCTTATCGGAAGAACAAGCACGCGAGCAGGGTAAAGATATCGACGTGTATCGTAGCGAGTTCCGTGCGATGAAGCATACGATGTCGGGTAGCGATGAACGCACACTGATGAAAATGATCGTCGAAAAAAGCAGCGACAAAGTGCTGGGTGTTCATATGGTCGGCCCGGATGCAGGAGAGATCATCCAAGGGCTAGCTGTTGCACTAAAAGCCGGAGCAACCAAAGCTGTGTTTGATGCCACTATCGGTATTCATCCAACCGCCGCTGAAGAGTTTGTAACGATGCGAGAGCCGGTAAAAAACTAACAGGTTGAAAAAACCGCGCAGTGACGCTTTCGTTTTACTGTAAGCTGTAAAAGAACAGAGTCGTAGATTTTATAATTTACGGCTTTTTTTTGTTAAGGGATGTCGGTTCTGTGTGATTCACATAAATCTGAGCCGGGTTAGATCAAGCGTTTCGGCAGGTTTGTGCCAAAAGCAGAATTTAAGGGTTTGCTAATATTACATCAACAAACCCTCAGTTCCAAAAGCCGACATAAAAGAAAACCGGTCACACAGAATAATGGCCTGAGCCGGTGGGATAAGGTCCCGTTTTTCAAAAACGGTGTTAGAATTAACGAAGGCGACGATATCCAGCCGACGGAGTCACTGATTCAGGCTGTAAACTAATAATGAACTGGACGTTAGTAATATGAATATTGTGGAAAAACGAAATAATGTAAAAGTAGTAGGAAAAAAAAATGCACCTACATTAATGCTTGCGCATGGATTCGGCTGCGACCAGAATATGTGGAGATTTATGTTGCCTGAATTAGAAGCTCACTATCAAATTGTATTGTTTGATTATGTTGGCTCGGGAAATTCTTTGTTAAATGATTATACAAAAGAGCAATACTCGTCATTAGAAGGTTACGCTAAAGACATCACAGATATTATTAAAGAGTTACAATTAAAAGATGTCACCATTATTGCGCACTCTGTCAGTTCTATTATCGCCTCAATTGCTTCCATAGAGATACCCGACATAATTAAGAAGATTGTGATGGTTTGCCCATCACCGTGTTTTGTTAACATTCCACCCGATTATGAAGGCGGTTTTGAAAGAAGTGACTTGGAAGAGTTAATTGAACTAATGGATAAAAATTATATTGGCTGGGCAAATTATTTAGCTTCACTAGTGATGGGAACTTCACAACCACAAGAACTTATTAGTGAATTATCCGGAAGTTTCTGTAGTACAGACCCGATAGTGGCAAAGGCCTTTGCTAAAGCAACTTTTTTCTCTGATCATAGACATATTTTATCCCATATAACCTGTCCGGTGAAGATATTACAAAGTTCATCCGATGCCTTGGCCAGCACCCGTATTGGCCATTATATGGCGGACAATATCCCTAATAGTGAACTGCGAATAATAGAAGCAGAAGGCCATTGCTTACATATGACAAATCATCAAGAAATTATTCCGTTAGTATTTAAATTTATCGAGTCATAACTTAATGGAGACATGTAGCTTTCAGGATATAGATCACTTTCATTCGGGACATTTGATACTAAATAAAGATAGAAAAATTATCTTTTGCAATGCCTATATCTGCGACTTAAGTGACCAGCCTGAAAAGCAGATGATTGATAGCAATATCTCTCAATATATGAGTAAAGCCTCCAATATTTTTATCGATAGCTATGTTTACCCACTCTTGATAAATGAGTCAATTGCACAAGAAATTCAGTTAACGTGGATTGGTAAAAATGGACAAAGAATAGCTGTTGTAGCTAATATAAAACTAGGCCTGAAAGATATCTCTTATTGGTCACTATACGAGTGTGCCAACCGAGATAAACTTCATGGCGAGCTGTTAAAAGCGAATGAAAAACTTGAACAACAGTCGCAAGAGTTATTTAGTCTCGCAACGACGGATCCACTGACAGGTTTAATAAATAGGCGCGAACTACAAGCCCAAGTTAAAAAAGTCATTTATCAAGTGTCTAGAAACTTATCAACATTTGCATTGTTATCAATTGATGTTGATTTTTTTAAGCGCGTTAATGATACATACGGTCATCAGGCTGGCGATAAGGTTTTGATAAACCTAGCTAATATATTCACTACGAGCTTAAGAGCCCATGACTTGATAGCAAGGGCTGGAGGTGAAGAGTTTGTAGTGTTATTACAGGATATTGATGAAAAAGACGCCTTTCTATTAGCTGAAAAGTTAAGAGGAAATGTTGAAGAAAGTGCAATAGACGATATAAAAATCACAGTAAGTATAGGCTTAGTCGTTACGCGAAAAAATGCTTTTTTAGACTTTGATATGTTACTTAAATCATCTGATAACGCCCTTTATGATGCAAAAAAATCGGGACGCAACAGAACATTAATTGCACAGTTTTAAAGGTGACAATGAGAGGGGAAAGCACGGTTAAGGAATGGAGGCACTCCCCCACCAACGCCATATCATGCCGTGGTTGGTTTAATAATGGACATGGTTTTGACCGCTTTGGGTCCAGGGTGTGTGAAAACTCGATTAGACCGATTAAACTAGTAATAAGACATTTTTGCTGAGGAAATACAGCATGAATAGATTCATTACAGGCGAAGCACGCTCTCAAGCGACTTTATTTCCTGAGCGTATCGACGATTACATTGATGAAGAAAACCCAGTCCGGGTCGTTGATGCATTTGTTGATTCAATTGATCTTCCTGCTCTGGGTTTTAATACCATCCCCGCAGCTACCGGCAGACCTCCTGCCACCCCTCAACCATGCTTAAGTTATTCATCTACGGCTATCTCAACCGCATTCAATCATCGCGTCGTTTGAGCGAGAAACGGGCCGTAACGTTGAACTAATATGGCTGCTAGGTCGTTTAGCGCCAGACTTTAAAACCATAGCCGACTTCAGAAGAAATAACGGCAAAGGCATTCGTAAAGTCTGCGGTGAGTTTGTGCAGATCTGTCGTAAGCTCAATCTCTTTACCGACGCGTATGTGGCTATTGATGGCAGTAAGTTTAAAGGGGTTAATACGCGGGATAAGAATTTCACTAAAGCGAAGATAAAGCGACGACTGGATCAAATCGATGAAAGCATCGCTCGTTATCTAGGACAGATAGCCAGTGCAGATAGACAAGATACGCAACAGGCTCATCATAAAATCGAACGACTGGAAACAAAGCTCGGTAAGTTGAATGCCGAAGTTGTTAAGCTGAATGCACTTGAAAAGCGGCTGCAATCATCACCGGATAAGCAAGTATCGCTGACCGACCCCGATTCTCGATCAATGGCAACGAGTGGTAAAGGCAGTGGCATAGTCGGTTATAACCTCCAGGCCGCTGTTGATGCCAAGCACCATCTGATTGTTGCCCATGAAGTCACGAATGTCGGCAATGATCGCTCAGCACTGTATCGAACGGCAACGCTGGCTAAAAATGTTATCGGCAGTGATACATTAGAAGTCGTGGCTGATAGAGGGTATTACAGCGGTCTTGAAATTTATCACTGCGAACAGTCACAGATAAAAACCTTTCTTCCCAAAACACATACCTCGAACAACATGGCGAAAGGCTTGTTTGATAAGGGCGATTTTAAATGGATAGCCAGCGCGGGTGAATATGAATGTCCGGCAGGTGAGCGTTTAATCTGGCGTTTTACCACGCAGGAACATGGAAAGATGATTAATAAATACTGGACTTCCAATTGCCCGAATTGCCCAATGAAAAAACAATGTACAACGGGCACGTATCGACGAGTAACGCGCTGGGAGCATGAGGATGTATTGGATGAAGTCGAAGCCAGAATAGACCGCGAACCCGAACGAATGATCGTCCGTCGATCTACAGTAGAACATCCGTTTGGCACCATTAAATCCTGGATGGGTTCGACACACTTCCAAATGAAAACGCTTAAACATGTCAGCACGGAGATGAGTCTGCATGTATTGGCCTATAACTTGAAACGCATGATTAAAATCATGGGGATTACTCCACTCATAAATACCATGAGAGCGTGATATGCTCTTTTCTTCCGAAAAAGCCATTCTCTGTTCCTTATTAAGGGTCAAATCGAGCGATATAAATATTCAGCTATTATTAGTAAGAAAATAAAAACTAGCGTGACAGCTCGCTAAAAAGTCATCCTGATCGCTGTAACGGCGACAAATTAGAAGAAATGCAGAGCGATACCTGTTTTCACACGGCCTGGGTCGAAAGAAGTCCTTTTAGTTTTTTGTCAATTAGCTCAGCAGCACGTCAGCTTTATAGTTTGCTGTTGAGATAGTACTTCTTTAACAAGTGTTATTTTGTATAAAAAAGGGCAGCTACCTTTTGGTTAGCTGCCCTTTTTGTTGAGTGCTTTTTAACTAGCGCTGGTTTTGTAATGCAGCGATACGATCATCCAGAGGAGGGTGGCTTGCCATGAGTGCCATAAAGCCCATTTTTGTATGGCTACTAATGCCAAAAGCAGTCATTTGGCTGGGTAGTTGGTCCGGCATTTCTGACTCTGCTTTGAGGCGCTGCAGCGCTCCAATCATGCCTGCTGTGCTACCAAATTGAGCACCGGCTATATCCGCACGGAATTCACGACGGCGCGAGAACCAGGCAACAATGATAGATGCAGCAATACCAAAAATAATTTCAGCAACGAATGTGGCAATGTAAAAACCAAACCCTACGCCGCTGGAGTCACTGTTTTTGCGCAAGAGTGAGTCAACAAAGTAACCAACAATACGTGCGAAGAACATAACGAAGGTGTTTACCACACCTTGAATCAGGGTGAGGGTTACCATGTCCCCGTTAGCTACGTGGCCGATCTCATGCGCCATGACAGCTCTGGCTTCTTCAGGGCGAAAGCGTTGTAATAGTCCTGTGCTCACGGCAACAAGCGCGTTGTTTTTATTCCAGCCGGTAGCAAAAGCGTTGGCCTGATCAGAATGGAATATGCCCACTTCTGGCATGCCGATACCGGCTTTTTCCGCTAGCTCAGCAACGGTATCGACCAGCCATTTCTCTTCTTTGGTTCTGGGCTGTTCAATAATCTGGGTGCCCGTTGATCTTTTAGCCATCCATTTTGAAATAAACAGTGAAACGAAAGACCCGGCAAAGCCAAAGACCGCACAAAATATCAGTAAAGAGGTAAGGTTCAGCCCTGTGCCTGAGAGATAATGTTCTACTCCCAGAAGATTAAGGGTAACACTGGCGATCAGAAGAACAGCCAGGTTGGTCAAAAGGAAGAGAATGATGCGCATAGTGTATTTCCAAAAAATTTAGATAACGCTTAGATATAGGCTTTTGTTAAAAGTTTCAACCCCTGTGAGATTAACAGGGAATATATTTGCTGGTCGATCTTGGGGCATCTCTTTATAATCCAGAGTATCAACTCCGGAGGTTAAGTGACTGATATTTATCATTGGATACACGAGCAGCTAACTATTGCAGACAATCAGTGCCGTCGTTTACTACATGGAAGGGGAGGCCTTTTTCCGGGTTATGAATCAGTTGTTATCGATTGGTTTTCACCTGTTGTGGTTATTCGCCTGTATGCAGAAGTGCCAGAATCAATACTTAGTCAACTCAAGGCTTTATTTGTAAATGACGCTAGAGTAACGGGATTGTTAATTCAGCACCGTGGGAGAGGGCGGGAGACGTTTCATGAGGTGGTTTATGGCGAGGTACCCGAACTACTGATTGTTAGTGAGTCTGCTTTGAAGTACGAAATTAGGCCGCTGCAATTTCAAAACAGTGGACTTTTTTTGGATATGCGCAATGGCCGTGACTGGGTTCGTCTGCACGCCCAAGATAAGAAAGTGCTTAATCTGTTTTCCTTTACTTGTGCATTTTCGGTTGCTGCAATCGCAGGCGGAGCGGCGCAAGTGGTTAATGTCGATATGAGTAAGCGCGGGTTGAGTATTGGGCGCGCAAATCATCAGTTGAATGGGCATGATCTCTCTAAGGTGAGTTTTATGCCTTACGATATGCTGAAGTCCTGGGGGCGGATTAGACGTCCGGGCCCATATGATGTGATTATTATCGATCCTCCCAGCTTTCAGCCGGGTAGTTTTGTCGCTGAAAATGACTATCGTAAAGTGTTAAGGCGTCTGCCTGAGCTGGCGGCTAGCAATGCACAGGTGCTGGCTTGTCACAATGATCCGGCACATAATCAATCCTTTGTCAGAGAATTAATGGCTCAGGAGTGCCCGCAGTTTTCATTTGTTGAGTTGTTGCCGACGCAAGAGGACTTTCCTGATCTTGAGCCTGAGGGAGGAGTGAAAGCAATGGTGTTTCAACATAATGATTAAAATTCCCGTTATCTGTATGGATATTGAAGCCAGTGGTTTAGGGCCCCTTTCATATCCGATAGAAATAGCATGGAAGTGCAGTTTGACGGGGGCGAACGATAGCTTCTTGATTAACCCCGAAACAGGCTATAACTGGACCGATTGGGATTCGACAGCAGAGGAGCTTCATCGTATAACTGTGGATGAGTTGCTGGCTGAAGGTGTATCGGTCAAAGAGGCGTGTGAGCGACTTAACAATCGTCTTGAGGGTAAGACCGTCACCACTGATGCGTTTGATTTTGACTATTTCTGGATTCGGCGTCTCTATGAGTCCGCAATGATGAATCCCTCCTTTGAAATGCAAGGGATAGATAAGGTGCTTGAAGGGGGGCAGTTGATACAGTATCGCTTAGTGGCAAATGCTCAAGTGAGAACCCATCGCGCCATGGCTGATGTTGATGACCTTTTGGTCTGTTTGGCAGCATGCGATATTAGAGAATGATTTTGATTTACCGGGCAAGAGGAGATTCTTTCAGCCCCTCTTGCTCTCCTTGTTTTTCCTGTGGTTTTTCTCAAGAGATGTTTGTAAAAAAATTATTACTCGGTCAAACCATCTAAACCCGACTCCATTATGAGAGCATCACCGAGCTGGTTGATGGTATCAGGGGATATTCCTGCAACCGTAGCGACGGCTGTTGGGTAGGATTCTTTGACACTTTCTTCATCTCTTGCTTCGCGGATTGACGCGTTGATATAGCAGGCTAAGTGTAAAACAGCGCTCAGAGGAAGCGTGTCGTCATGGCTTAGTGGCTTTTTATGTTGTTTGACCGCTTTGCCAAGCTCTGTTGGAAAGCTCCACATATCGAGGAGCGCCTTGCCAGCTTCCTGAGATGTAAATCCTAATCGTTCTATCTCTGCTTCACTGCGGCTAACATTTGATTCGTCAATGAGTGTTTGAATTGCTTTGGCGCGGTTTGGTTGCGCTAAATGGAGTAACAAGCGCCCGATATTATGAATAATGCCTGCGGTAAATGCGATGTCAGGATCGACGTTATCTGATTTTGATGCAAACCAGCGAGCGAGAGTGGCTACCCGAAAAGATTCTGACCAGAATTTTTTAATATCCAACCCTTCGACATTGTTTGCAGAGTTAGAAAAACCGGACGCAATCACCAATGTTTTCAAGCGGCTCATGCCTAGCATAATAGTGGCTTCATCAATGGACGAGACTTTTCGTGACAGTCCAAAATGAGCGGAGTTAACCAGACGCAGTATTTTTAAAGAGAGTGTTTGATCTTCGCTGACTTTTTTGGCGATAGATGAATAATCAGCATTGGGGTTATTTAGCGCCTGAATTAAGTAGCGAACCACTTCAGGTACGTTGGGTAGTTTACCGGTTTGGCTCAAGAGTTCTTTAATTTCCATAGCGTCTCCAACTGTTTGCGCATCAGATATAATTTTTTCTATATCTCAGCGTAGAGTAGGTTGAAAAATACGCAAATAAAAAGGCTGCATAAATGCAGCCCTTTAGAAAAAAAAGCAGATGAATTAGAGATTTAAAACATGATCTTCTATTTTGGCGCGTAATTCATCGTATTGTCCCATCTCTTCAGGCATGAAATAGAGCTTGTAGTAACTGCGTTCTACTAAGTTGCCTTTGTTGCCCTTGATATTTTCTTTCATCATGGCGTAAGAGTATGCCATATGAAGGTGCAACACGCGTGTATAGGGTTGAAGTTGAAATTCATGGTTTTCAAGGTCGTAGCGAACTTTCTTTTCTTTAATAGTGTAGAAAGATACTTCAGCGACATGATTAAGATTGATCAGAAAGTTTGATGTAACAGGCACTAAGTGCTGCTTTTCCAAACCGTTGTGTTCCATGAAAATACCGCTATTTTTCTTAATCTTGATAAACATCGTGATACCCGGAAAATGTTAATAACAGAAAAGAATACTATGTCAGTTTGATGACAGAGCGATTACAAAAGTTATGACAAACAGTAGCGCGAGTTTGTGTTCTTCACAACTAAAGATTCAAAAAGAGCGGTGTCGAAGCCGCTCCTGGTGTCGTTGCGATTACTACCAATTTACGTGGTAGTTACTGCTCGTATGATTTTAAGAAGGTGGCGATACGAGATATAGCGTCTTCTAATTCATCAATACGGGGCAGGAATACAATTCTGAAATGCTGGGTGTCCGGCATGTTAAATCCGCTACCTTGTACAACAAGTACTTTTTGTTGTTGCAGGAGATCAAGTGCCATTTTCTCATCATTTTTGATGGGATAAACGTCGGGATCCAGCTTAGGAAACAGGTACAAGGCACCTTCAGGCTTTACGCAGGAAACGCCGGGAATTTCATTGAGCATCTTCCAGGCCAGGTTGCGCTGCTCGTAAAGCCGTCCTTCAGGGACAATAAGCTCATTAATACTTTGATACCCTCCCAGCGCTGTTTGTATGGCGTGTTGAGACGGAACGTTAGCGCATAGACGCATATTACTGAGCATATCCAGCCCGTCAATATAATCGCGCGCACGGTGCTTAGGGCCGCTAACGATGAGCCAGCCGGAGCGAAAGCCTGCTGCACGGTAGGATTTAGAAAGGCCGTTAAAGGTTAGGCAAAGCACATCGTCCGCTAATGAAGCTAAGGAGGTATGTTGAGCTTCATCATAAAGAATTTTGTCGTATATCTCATCAGCAAAGACGATCAGGCTATGTTCTTTGGCCAGATCCATGATTTGCATTAATATTTCTTTTGGGTAAACAGCCCCGGTTGGGTTGTTCGGGTTAATAACGACAATGCCGCGCGTGTTTTCCGTGATTTTGCTGCGCATGTCGTCTATATCCGGTATCCAGCCAGCCTGTTCGTCACAGACGTAATGCACAGGATTGCCGCCTGCCAGACTAACGGCTGCTGTCCAGAGCGGATAGTCCGGAGAAGGGATCAACATCTCATCCGTATCATTGAGCAAGCCCTGCATAGACATGACGATGAGTTCAGAAACGCCGTTGCCAATGTAGATATCTTCAACGGTCACGTTTGGAATCTGTTTTCTCTGACACTCTTGCATAATGGCTTTACGGGCCGCGAACAAGCCTTTTGAGTCGCAATATCCCTGGGAGGCAGGTAGGTTGCGGATGACATCCTGAACAATCTCTTCAGGTGCCTCAAATCCCCAGGGTGCAGGGTTGCCGATGTTGAGTTTGAGGATGCGGTTACCTTCCTCCTCTAAACGTTTAGCTTCCTGGAGGACAGGCCCTCTGATGTCATAGCAAACGTTGATCAGCTTGTTCGATTTTCTGATAACTGGCATGTTAACAATCCCGTAGTTCGCGAGTATCTTTTGAATGTACCGGCGAGCGAGTCACAAATAATAAAAAAAGGTTGGTAATCATACGCTTTTTTTATGTGAAAAGAACCTTTGCTGGGTTAAGGTTTATGCTAAAGAAGTCCGGTGTGCCTGATTTTTTAATGAGGAAATTAACGGTTACTACTGATCAAAATTGTATTGTTGGGTGAGAACAAGGTTCTGAGGGTAGTCTTATGAAAAGTAATGATAAAGTTATCAAGTCAGAAGATGAGTGGAAGGATATTTTAACGCCCGAGCAATACAGTACTTGCCGTGAAAAAGAAACGGAAAGAGCATTTTCCGGGGCGCTTTATCATAACGAAACTGAGGGTGTTTACACCTGTGCTTGTTGTGGGATTAGGTTATTTAATTCCTCTGCAAAATATGATTCGGGCAGTGGTTGGCCAAGCTTTTGGGGGCCGGTAAGTGATGATGTTATTCTGGAGTACCAAGACTCTCGCCACGGGATGATGCGTGACGAAATTTGCTGCGCGCGTTGCGATGCGCATTTAGGGCACGTATTTCCCGATGGGCCGGAGCCGACAGGACTGCGTTATTGTGTGAACTCCACGTCGCTTGATTTTACAGAGCAGGGCCAATGAAAGACTTTCAGTGGCTTTATGAACACGCTTTGCAGCATAAAGGTGCGTCATTGGAGTTGATGCTACCAGAGGTGCTGACGGCTGCTTCAATAGCAGAGCTGGATGAGTGCTTTATTTTTTCAACGTTAACGCGACGTATTTTCAGAGCAGGGCTGAAGCATTCGTTGGTGGATAGTAAGTGGCCTGCCTTTGAAAAAGTACTGTTCGGCTTTGATCCTCAAAAAGTTGCTTTAATGAGTGATGAGCAGTTAGAGCGTTTAATGCAGAATGACCAGATAATAAGGCACTGGGGGAAGCTTAAAGCGACCCGCCTGAATGCCGTGATGATGACCGAAATAGCGGAAAGGCATGGCAGCTGTGCTCGCTGGATAGCAGGCTGGCCAGAAGAGGATATTGTTGGCCTTTGGGCTGCTCTGAAGCAGCAGGGGTCTCACCTGGGTGGAAATTCCGGCGCGTATTTTTTGCGAATGCTGGGGAAAGACACCTTTGTGCTGACTGATGATGTGGTAGCTGCGCTGAAAGCGCAGGGAGTCATTGATAAGCGACCAACCGGAAAGAGAGATCTTCAGAAAGTTCAGGGTGCTTTCAATGAATGGCGTGCTGAATCAGATAGGCCTCTTTGCCATATCAGCCGCTTACTGGCGTTTACCGTAGGCTGGTGAATCCCAAAGGGGTTTCATTTAACGCGGCGACAGTTGATTAAGAAAATCACCGAGAGAGTCGGCTATCTGTTTCACGGGTTTTTTACCTGGATATTCGAGCCATATGCTACCGTCATCGTTGCGTACTGTTAGCATGCCGTCATCTGGTTCGGTACACGCAAAAAATAAGCTTAAAGGCTGTTTTTGCTTGATCTTCACCATGGCGTGACCGATAAAATTGGCGCGGAGCCGCTCTAAATCCTCCTCATTCCAGACCTGTAGTAAGACCAGGTCGCCCGCAGGTGCCTTTGCATTTAAGTGATCGGACCAGAAGCAGCTGAAATACTCAGCGATATCAGGGTGTATTTTTGTATCCAGAGCTTCACCCAGACGAGCGAACATGTCCGAAGAGGATGTCTGTTTTTTCGGTTGCCAGGTGAGAGTCTCACCTGGTTTCGGGTTGTTGGTATCAAAGCACAATGACGGCCATTCTGGGTCAAAAACCATGCTGGGTTGCGGGTTATTGTTGTGCGCGCGCCATTTTGTCACGAAATTATCTAAAGCATCTGATATCTGCATTGGATCCTGCATTTTTAAATAGCTATCAAGTAAACAGCCTTACTTTAGTGCTTTTTACGTGCGGGTGGAAATATTTAAGATGTAGAGAGGGAAATGGAATGGGGTTCTGGTGAGAAGGTGAGCGGATCCTCTTCTCTTCCGGCAGTCGGCAGATGCAAAATGAGAAGCTCGGTTTTGTCGAAGAAAAAAATATATCTATTTTTTTGCTGCAAACGTTTGACAATGCAGGGAAAGTATTTAAAATGCGCACCTCGTTCAGGGACGTGTCAACGCCTCAGGATGAAAACGGAGTGGTAGTTCAGTTGGTTAGAATACCTGCCTGTCACGCAGGGGGTCGCGGGTTCGAGTCCCGTCCATTCCGCCACTAGTAAAGTCAAGGTGCTGATTTTATTAGTATAAAAATTTTAAGCCGATGCATTATGGGCGTGTAGCTCAGTTGGGAGAGCGTCGCCCTTACAAGGCGAATGTCGGGAGTTCGAACCTCTCCACGCCCACCATAATTCTCGCAGTAGATTCATCTAATAAGATATAATCCTCTCTTATCAAAAAAGTCCGATTTCACGTAACTTACCAGCTTCCTGTTTTGATTCATGTTATTGATATTTACAGCATTGTTGTGTCTTATCCATGGGAGCTTATGTGACAACTGATGTTTTTGATACCCCCGCCCCGTTAGTTATCCAGCCGTTAGTTTTGCCTGTTTTTGCGGAAAAGCAGTTAAGTGTCTTTGTTATCCGGACCGATCTGGCTCACGCTCACATCAGTGGTAATAAATGGTATAAGCTCAAATACAATCTCAGAGCTGCTCAGCACCAAGGAACGACCCGGATTATTAGTTTCGGGGGAGCTTACTCAAATCATATTCATGCGCTTGCCTATTCAGCCAGGGCCTTTGGAGTGGCCTCTATCGGTGTCATCCGTGGTGAGGAAGTTGATAACCCTACGTTGGCTGATGCCCGGAATTGGGGGATGCAGCTGCACTTTGTTGATCGGGTTGGTTATCGGCAGCGTTACTCTCCTTCGTGGTTGGCGGCATTGCAGCGTGAAATCGGGTCTGGATTTATTATTCCTGAGGGGGGCTCTAATGCGTTGGCGGTGCAGGGTGTTGCTGAGCTGGTACCTGATATATGCGATCAGATTCCATCTCTCGACTATCTTCTCTGTGCGTGTGGTACGGGCGGTACGCTGGCGGGCTTGATTAGTGCTGCACCTGACAGTGTTAAAGTAGAAGGCTATCCTGTGTTGAAGGGCGCAGAGTTCCTCTATACAGATATTCAGGTTTTACTCGATTCTGCCGGTGCTGATGTCCGATGTGAGTGGGCTTTGGATCAAGATGCGCATTATGGTGGTTATGGAAAGATAAACGCTGAGCACCGGGCAAAATGGCAGGCGCTTGAGCAGGAGTGCCAGATACCGTTGGATCCTGTTTATACATCGAAAATGCTACGCAGGTTTATTGAAAAAGTGTACCAGAATGCCTATCCGGCGGGCGCGACAATTGCGCTTATACACACAGGTGGTTTGCAGGGGCGCAGATCTATTGTGTAAGTGCTTGAAAACTTTTACTAAGCCGGTAATCATGTAGCTGATAATACGACCTGATTATAAAGAACAAAAAGGTAACGAGATGGATCATTTTCGCAATATTGGTTTAATTGGTCGGCTGGGTAGTAAGCAGGTGATCGATACTCTGAAACAATTGATGCGTTTTCTTCATGATAGAGGCTTAAATACTATCCTTGATGAGCGTAATGCAGAAATGATGCCCGGGCATGGCCAACAGATCTGTAAACAAAAAATAATGGGCGAAATCTGTGATCTGGTAATTGTGGTCGGAGGGGATGGTAGCTTGCTAGGTGCTGCACGTGCTTTGGCACAATGTCACGTGCCCGTATTAGGTGTAAACCGGGGGAATTTGGGTTTCTTAACCGATATCTCCCCGAATGAGCTTGAAGAGAAAGTATCTGAGGTGCTTGAGGGGAAATACACGGTCGAAAGCCGCTTCCTGCTTGATATGATCGTTAAGCGGGGCGGTGAGCCTATCGGCGAAGGCACCGCGCTAAATGATTGTGTTCTCCATCCGGGTAAAGCGACACGAATGATTCAGTTTGAGCTCTATATTGAGGGGCAGTTTGTATACACGCAAAAATCGGATGGTCTGATTGTTTCTACTCCGACGGGTTCAACGGCCTATGCGCTGTCAGGTGGCGGCCCGATTATGCATCCTAAACTGGATGCTATTGTGCTTGTCCCGATGTTTCCTCATACATTGTCCAGCCGTCCGATTGTTGTTGATGGAAATAGCGAGTTAAAGTTGGTGATTAGTGAAGAGAATGAAACCTACCCAACTGTTTCGTGTGATGGCCAGATAAACATAAATTTGGCCCCGGGTGATGTTATTACCATCCATAAAAAACCGCATAAGCTAAAATTACTGCATCCTTTGAATTATGACTTTTACCGTACCTGCCGAGAGAAACTGGGTTGGGGTACGAAATTGGGGAAATAACGTGACGGTCAGGCGTTTCGAAGGTTTTGATCTGATAGGGGACATTCATGGCTGCGGTCTGAGCTTAAGGATGTTATTGGCGCGTCTGGGATATAGTAAAAAGAATGGCACATATTTTCATCCTCGCAGGCAGGTCATTTTTTTAGGTGATATTGTTGATCGCGGCCCTCATATCCGCGAGGCATTACATATTGTTCGTGACATGGTTGATGCCGGGCATGCACAGATTGTGATGGGCAATCATGAGTACAATCTACTCTGCTACTGCACGCCGAGCCGCTCTCCAGAAACGCAGCCTTTTCTCAGAGAGCATACACAGCGACACAGGCGCATACTTCAGGAAACGTTACAGCAGCTGGATCCCTACCCGGGTGATAAACGTGATTTTCTGGAATGGATAAAACAGATGCCGCTGTTTCTTGAGATGGAAGATTTTCGCGTTGTCCATGCGTGCTGGCATCAAGAGTTAATTGATGAGTTTAAAGAGACGCTCGGCGGGAATCAGATAAACGACGATTTCCTTTATCGTTCGGCCATTCCGGATACGTTTGAGTGGGTGTTGATGGACCGCTTATTACGAGGAACACACCTTAAGCTACCTAATGATGAGGTGATGGTTAGTCGTGATGGCTTTAAACGGCGTTTCTTCAGGACTAAGTTTTGGGCTACGGACCCTCAGCTGTTTATCGATGTGGCATTTCAACCTGATCCGTTGCCTGAGCATATTGCCAGAACACCATTATCTGAAGAAAATCGACGCGACCTGGTGCACTATGCTGATGACGAAAAGCCGCTATTCATCGGACATTACTGGTGTGAAGGTGAGCCAAGTCCCGTCAGTGACAATATTGCCTGTCTGGATTACTCCGCCGTCAAATATGGAAAGTTGGTCGCGTATCGATATGACTATGAAAGTAAGTTACGTGCTGATAAATTTGTTTGGATTGATGTCCGGGCGGAAATAAAAAGGCCTGAATAATAGGGCCGTACAGTATTACAATGATTAAAATTTTCGAAGTACCAATCAGTCTTGATCTGAAAGAGTTTGCAGAATTTCTCTGGCAGCACGAGATACCTCATCGAATTATAGAGGACGAAGAGACTCAGGCGCTTTGGGTGCCGCGTCATGTGAATGCGGAGCGGGTGGCGTTTATTTATGAGCAGTGGCGTAATGGGGCGAACCTGACGGATATAAAGGTGCAAAGACCTCTTCATCAGCGCATGAACCCTTTGGAGTTTCCGTGGACAATTAGCTTAATCATTATGAGTGCATTGGTTACTTTTGCTATTGGTTTTGGTAGTCAGAATAGTCTGATGCGCTGGTTAACTATTGCGGACTTCCGGATTGATGGCCAGAAGCTGATCTACACCCATCTGTTTGAATCTATCCGGTCATTCGAGTTATGGCGTTTTGTAACACCTATTTTCATGCATTTTAATATGCCGCATATTCTTTTCAACTCCTTGTGGGTCTGGGTGATTGGCCGGCGTATAGAGCAGTTGCAAGGCGGGACTGTTTTCTTTGTAGTGATTCTGTGGGCCTCTGTGCTATCCAATATTGCGCAGTTCTGGATTTCAGGGCCTATGTTTGGCGGCATGTCGGGTGTTGTTTATGCAGTTTTGGCGTACACATGGTTGTGGGATAAACAGGCGAGGATTCCTTTTTTCGGTTTTCCTCCAGCACTAATGGTCTTTATGGTTTTTTGGTTAATTCTTGGTTATACCGGTTTGTTGGAAGCTGTGGGTTTTGGTTCTATTGCAAATACAGCGCACCTTGCTGGATTGGTTGCTGGATTACTGGCGGTTTCTTTAGTGCGTATGATGTTCAAACGTGAATCAAGTCTTTGAACATAAAGCTTTGAGCTTTTAAAGAGCGAGTCCTTTTGAGAGGAAGTTACTATGAAATATGAAGAACTGATTGAAAATATGACTCCTGAAATTCATCAGTCGCTTAAGCGGGCGATTGAGATAGGTAAATGGCCTGGTGGGCAAAAACTATCAGTAGAGCAGCGTGATACCTGCATGCGTGCGGTTATTGCTTATGATGAAAAACATCTTTCTCAAAGTGAACGTACAGGTTATATCGATCGCACCAGAAAAGATGGAGCTCAGCATGGCGCTGATCCACTGGAGCCTGAAGTATTAAAAATTATAAATGCTCATTAATTAAGACGGTTAAATGCAGATATTAGGTGTTGGTGCATTAAGCAAAATGCATACGAAGTTAGCTGAGCGTGTCGTCTACTCGCTTGAGTTGGGTGAAAGTAACCTTGTCGTTAATTCGTTGTTGGAAAAGAAGATTCGTATACGGTCTCTGGGAAGTATTACTTGTCTTCATTGTGGAAAAAAAACGAAGAAAAGCTTTAGTCAGGGCTTTTGTTATCCCTGTTTTACACGTTTACCGCAGTGTGATGTTTGTATTATGAGCCCGGAAAAGTGTCACTTTAGTGAAGGTACATGTCGGGATGCTGACTGGGGTGAACGTCATTGTTTTGTGCCTCATGTTGTATATCTGGCTAACTCTTCCGGGGTTAAGGTTGGGATCACGCGTGGTACGCAAGTTCCAACCCGCTGGATTGACCAGGGCGCGATACAAGCGTTGCCTGTGTTTAATGTTCAGACGCGACAGCAGTCAGGCTTGGTTGAGCGGGTTTACGGCGAGCACATTTCCGATCGAACCAACTGGAGAGCCATGCTCAAAGGTGAGGTCGACTTCCTGGATCTTGAAAAAAAGCGTGATGAAATGCTGGAGCGTTGCGCTGATGAGATTACTGCATTACAGAATCTTCATGGCATACAGGCGATTCAGCCGATAAATGATAACAAAACACTGCTGATTGAATATCCCGTTATTCAGTATCCACGGAAAGTTGTATCACATAATCTCGATAAAACACCGGATGTAGAAGGGATACTGCTGGGAATTAAAGGTCAATATCTGATTTTAGATACCGGGGTCATTAATTTACGTAAATATACGTCTTATCAGATAGAGCTGAGTGCAGAATAGGGGTTAAATTTTTATGACAGAACAACCAGAAGTCATCTACCTGAAAGACTATCAGGTGCCTGCTTTTTTAATAGATCAGACTGAGCTGCGCTTTGAGCTTGAAGCAGGACGTACGGTGGTTAGCGCAACATTGACGATGCGTCGTAACCCCGAGTGCCAACAAAAACCTCAAGGGCTTGAGCTTCAGGGTGATAAAGCGTTGGAGCTTTGCCGAATTACGCTGAACGAGCAAGTGCTGGGCGACAGTGACTATCAGCGCCTTGAGGATGGCTTGCGGATTTTAGCTGTGCCTGACGCTTTTGTCTTAGAAACGCTAGTTGGGATCGATCCTGATCAGAACACCGCTCTTGAAGGCTTGTATCGCTCCGAGGGCGTTTATTGCACTCAGTGTGAAGCAGAAGGCTTTCGTCGTATTACTTTCTATCTTGACCGTCCCGATGTTATGTCTGTTTTCACCACAAGAATAGAAGCGGATAAAAGTGCGTATCCCGTGTTGTTGTCGAACGGTAACCCTGCAGCCTCAGGAGAGATGGATAATGGACGGCATTGGATAACCTGGGAAGATCCGCATCCTAAGCCCGCCTATCTTTTTGCGCTGGTTGCCGGTGATCTGAAAATGATCGAAGATCAGTATACAACCTCAGGTGGACGTGACGTAGCCTTGCGGATCTATGCGGCAGATAAGGATTTAGATAAGCTCGATTACGCTATGCAGTCCTTAATTAATGCAATGCGATGGGATGAGCAGGTGTATGGTCGTGAATACGACCTGGATATCTATATGATTGTTGCCGTCGATTTTTTCAACATGGGGGCGATGGAAAACAAAGGGCTTAATGTTTTTAATACCTCTTGTGTGTTAGCAAGCCCGGAAACTACGACAGATGTCGGTTTTCAACGTGTGGAAGGCGTGGTTGCTCATGAATACTTTCATAACTGGTCGGGCAACCGGGTAACCTGTCGTGATTGGTTTCAGCTTAGTCTCAAAGAAGGCTTTACGGTGTTTCGTGACGCAGAGTTCTCTGCAGATATGAACTCGCGCACGGTAAAGCGTGTAGAAGATGTTACTTTACTGCGTACCGCTCAGTTTGCCGAAGACGCAGGCCCTATGGCGCATCCGATTTTGCCCGCATCATTTATAGAGATTTCAAATTTTTATACGATGACCATCTATGAAAAAGGTGCTGAAGTCGTGCGGATGATACAGACGCTTCTGGGTGCTGAGGCCTTTCGCAAAGGGAGTGATCTATATTTCTCTCGCCATGATGGCCAGGCTGTCACTACCGAAGATTTTGTTAAAGCAATGGAAGATGCTTCAGGGCGTGACCTTACGCATTTTAGGAACTGGTATAACCAAGCAGGAACTCCTGTGTTGGCTGTAACCGATGAGTTTGATGCGGCGTCACAAACCTATCGCCTTACGATTTCTCAGTCATGTCCCGCAACGCCGGGACAAGAGACAAAAGAACCTTACCATATTCCCGTTGCTATCGGCTTACTGGATAGCCAAGGGAAAGATGTAGTTTTTTCCAACGGTGAAACAACACAGGTATTAGAGTTGCGGGATGCAGCGCAGACATTTGAGTTTTCAGGTATTGCTGAGCGACCAGTGCCTTCGTTGTTGCGCAGCTTTTCAGCACCCGTAAAGCTGAACTATCCCTACACTCGCGAAAATCTGACATTTTTGATGAGTCACGACAGTGATGGATTCAATCGATGGGAGGCCGCTCAAAAACTGGGAGTAGATATTCTCCAATCACTCATTAAAGATCATCAGAACAATAAAAAACTGTTGCTTGATAATGAGTTAGGAGAAGCATTTAAAGTTGTTTTGTCTGATGAATCGTTAGATAAAGCGATGGTGGCGAAAGTGCTGACACTGCCATCTGAGGCGTATCTGAGCGAGCTTGCAGAAGAGATTGATGTTGATGCTATCCATCAGGTACGTGAGTTTGTGCGTCAGCAGTTGGCTATTCAGCTGGAAGATCAGTTGCTGTCAACATATCGGGTATGTACTTCTGATGATGAGTACTCCCCCGATGCTACCAGTATTGCACGCAGAGCATTGCGAAATGTTTGTCTTGGCTATCTGTTAGTGACCGGAAAACAAGACTACCTGGAGTTGGCGCTGGCGCAGTTCCATGAAGAAAATAATATGACAGACAGCCAGGCAGCGCTGAATATTGTGGTTCATTCTGGGTATCAAAAAGCGGCTGAAGTTATACTTGAGCAATTCTACCAGCGTTGGTCTCATGAACCGCTGGTGGTGAATCAATGGCTATCAGTGCAGGCGTCTAACCCACAAGCGGGTACCTTATCTCAGGTGAAGGCTTTAATGCAGCATAGTGCATTTAACATGCGTAATCCCAATAAGGTGCGCAGTTTAATCGCTGGTTTTTGTGCCCTCAATCCAGTAAATTTTCATGCGGTTGATGCGAGTGGGTATACGTTCCTTGCTGATCAGGTGATTGTCTTGAACAATCTGAATCCTCAGATAGCCTCTCGTTTAGTCACCCCTTTGACGCGTTGGAAGCGTTATAGCCCGGCGCGCCAGCAGATGATGAGAGCAGAGTTGCAACGTATTATGGCGAGCGGCGAGTTATCACGAGATGTATTCGAGGTTGTGAGTAAAAGCCTGGCATGATAGAACTAAATGAATGGTCTGCGTGTCATAGCAGATGATTTTCAAAAACAATAATATTTAAGGAATAGGTGTGTGATGAACCGGAAGCTTTCATCTGATGATAAGTTTAATTTGCAGCAAAATTTTCGACGCTACCTCAAGTTTCAGGATCAATATGAGATAGCTAATGAAGCGGCAAAAGAAGCGCGCGCAAGTCGGGTGTGGGTAGCGGGTGTGCTTGCATTGCTATTTGCTTTGGCCTCGGACTTTTTTTTAGGGGCTTCGGCCGCTTTATTTGGTTTATATTTCTACCGGATTTTCATGGCGTCAATGAAAGTAAGTACGGCAGAAGAGGGCAGAGAAGATACAGAACGCTGGTTTGCAGGCAAGGGATTAAAGTTTGAAGGGCGTATCTTATACTTCAGAGATGATCAAATGATGGAGACGCCACTCGACCCTTTTAATGACAGTCTCTATCGATAAACTTCGATAATATGGCGTTCAAGCGAGAATATCAGCGTCTGACTAAACGTACCGGTCAGATGCTGGCGTCTACAGAAACGGCTAACGTTGATTTTAAGCGTGACGTCAGTGGTGTTAAAAGTAGTGACATTGTCGCATTGGCGAACGCTCCTTACGGCGGTACTTTGCTTGTTGGCGTGGATGAGTTCACCACGGCTGATGGGTTGCAACGGGGTAAGGTTGTCGGTTGTGATGTGGATGATAATGCTCGTTTGATGATTATTAACAAAGCAACGGATTGTTATCCTAATGTCGCTGTTCAGATCTATATTGAAAACCTGAAAGCGAAACCAATTATGCGAATTGAGGTGCCTTCCGGGCATCAAAAGCCCTATTGCTCGCCGCGTGGTGAATATTCGATCAGGGCAGAAGGTCGTAATCGTGCACTCTATCCGGAAGAATTGCTGTTGATTTTTATGGATAGTGAAGGTGAAAAATTTTTATCCCGCTTCAGAACGGCTGTCTCCGAGCTCGAGTCACAAGTGGGGAGTATCAACCATTCGTTAAGTAGTGACATGTTGGCTGTTGCTCAACATATACATGATCTAGATAGCCAGTTGCAACGGACTTTGGGGCGTTTAGCGCGTATTACTGATAGCACAAAAAAACGCTCAAGAAACTTGCTGCAAACGCTCAAAGACAGTCAGGATAGCCTAGAAAAGCTGGAGAGCTTCCTTATCGATGATGCAAGCTTTGAGCAGCGCCAGGTAGCACTTCAACGTTTGGAAGATAAGGTAGACCTGTTACTTCAGCGCTTACCCGTTTCAGGGTATGAGAAAAACTAAATGCCTCAATTCCTCAAGCGTTGTGAACATTGGATATTTGATCTGGATGGAACCTTAACCAAGCCTGTGCATGACTTCGCTTTTATTCGAAGAGAGCTTGATATACCACCTGATGAAGATATTTTACTACATTTAGCGTCGTTGCCTGATACCCAGCGCTATCAAAAGTCAGAACGCCTTGATGAGTTAGAGCATTTTTACGCATTACAGGCAAAAGCTGCTGAAGGCGTTGATTCCTTGATCGGGTTGTTGACGCGTAAGCAGTGTCGATTAGGCATTGTTACTCGCAACACTAAAGTATTTGCACAACTCTCTTTGTCTGCTTTAGAGTTATCGTCGCACTTCTTAGATGAATGTATTATCGGCCGGGATGAAGCGCTTCCTAAGCCTGAACCGCATGGAATACAAGTGCTTATTTCTCAATGGGGCGCTTTAGCTGATGATGTGATGATGGTTGGGGATTATAAGTATGACCTGTTGGCGGGTCGCGCAGCAGGTTGTAGAACGATTCATGTCAGTAATAATGATGAGCTGCAATGGCCATTGTTAACTGATTATCGGTTTAATTCACTATCGGAATTGACTAAGTATCTATAGCTGTATTTAACGCTTCGCTCTATATTCTACTGATCGCATGTTTTTATATGCTTTTTATCGATTTGAACTTATCTGAAAATTATTGATCTGTATGTTTTTACAGGATTAGTTTTTAAGTGATCTGTTTTTATCCGATTTTTTGCCCTTATACGCCTGTAATAGCGAGTATGAACAAGAATCACTGATTTCGGTCAAAGTTAATTGTTAAGTCTGGGTTATAGTGAAAGTATCAATAAATAGGAGGAAATGACATGACAGTTGTATCAGAGTTGCATCAGGATCATGTTAATTTAAGTAAATTACTTGAGATCCTAGATAAAAAGATTCTTAAATTAAAAGAAGGTGATCAGCCAAATATTAGTTTAATGGCTGATGTCATTGGTTATATTGCCACCTATGCTGAAGGCTATCACCACCCGAGAGAAGACAAGCTCTATGCCTATTTCCATGGTAAAAACAATCAGTTAGATGCTGTGATGAAAGCGTGTGAAGAGCAGCATGTGAATCTGAGAGGCTATGCGCATGCATTGCTAGAAACAATTGATGGTGTGCTGCATGATGCTGTCGTTCCCATGGATGATTTTATTGGTAAGTTGGAGGACTTTGTTCTAAATGAGAAAGCTCATTTGGACTTTGAAGAAACGAAAGTATTTCCTTTGTTGAATGAAACGGCAACCGATGCGGATTGGGAAAAAGTAGAGAAACAACTTCCGGCAGAGGAAGACCCTCTTTTTGGTGAAAAGCGTACAGAAGAATATAAAACTTTATATGCAGAACTGATGAGAGATATTAACTCGTAATCAGGTGGGTATTTGAAGCTTTAGGCATTGTAACGAATGCTTTATAGCATACTCGATCTCTTCCAGTGCGCTTTGCTTCATAGAGTGCGGCATCAGATAAGCTAAGTAGTTGGTCTGCTTGTTTCTTGAGGCTTGTGTCGCACTCAGTCTTTACCGTATGGTAAGTTGAGTAACCAAGTGATGTACTGATGCGGAAGGGTGTGCCGGTAATGCTGCGAAAGAGTTGAGCAGAAATTTTCTGGCGCAGATTTTCAGCAACGAGTGAGGCTTGCTGTTCAGCGGTACCAGGTAACAAAATTGCGAACTCTTCACCGCCAAAACGAGCAACCAGATCGGTTTTACGTAGAAGTTGCTTCAGGAGTAATCCGACTGTTCTGAGTACCCGGTCTCCCGTTTGATGACCATAGGTGTCATTTACTTTCTTAAAGTGATCAAGGTCGATAAATAAACAGCTTAATGGTTCATTGGTGCGATTAGCGCGAGTGACCTCTTTTACAATCTCGGTATCGAACGCACGTCTATTATGTGTACTGGTTAGCATGTCGATGATGCTGAGGCGGTGTAAGTTTTCATGATTAATGCAGTTTTCGATACAGACAGAGATAATCGAAGAGAGGTGGGCAAGGTAATCGTAGCGATAATCGACAGTGTATCGATGAATATCCTGCGCTCCTAAATGTAAGCTGCCAATTAAACAGTTATGGCGAACTAAGGGCATCATTGCAACACTAAGAATGTAGGGATTATCAGGAAAAATGGTTTTTCGCGTCTTTAAGTCAATTTCACCAGCCTGCAGTACTAAATCAGGGTAAAGCTGTCGTAATAGCCTCTGATCGGGTTCTAGTCTTATTTGGCGACGGTTTTCATCTGGTATATCTTCGAGAAGGTCGAGGGCTATTTGTTCTGGGTCAAAGAGTATTATTGAAACAGCGGAAAGGCGAAAAATCTCTTTGAAATGGTGTAGCAATAGGTCTAGTAGCTCAGAGAGTTTATGGCAGGCGAGCAATCTTAGCTCAACATCAAAAAAGCGATTGAGAGTTTTTTCATTGTGCTCTATTTTCTTAGCGGTTAATCGCAGAGCACGTTTCAGTTCTAAGTTCTCAGATACAAGTTCTTTTTTATCCATAACCCGTACTTAATGAATCAGATATACCTTATTATCGACACTCAGCGTCATTGCTTAAGTATTAGTTTTGTCGGTATCTGTTTATAGTTCCCAACGGTATGATTTTAAATTAATTTTTCCATTTCTAAGTATAACCTTCTCATTGAGTAAATGTTGCTTTTGGGTCTCATATTTATCACTGCCGATAGGGAAAGATATTTCGCCTTTCGCATTTATCACCCTAAACCATGGAATCAGAGTATTTTCAGGAAGTTTAGATAATGCACGGCCGACTGCTCTGGCTGTTCTGGGAAAGCCTGCAAGTTCTGCAATCTGGCCATACGTAGCAACTTTTCCGTGAGGAATATAGCCAACGGCGGTCCATATTGCTTCATCATAAGAGACATTTAGCGCTGTTACAGCCATGATGATTGCGCTTTTGACGGCATTTTTCAGACCTGTTTTGTTGAAATAAACTCCAATTTAAGTTTTTATGCGTCGTGCTTCAATTGCTAAGTGTGTAATACGGAAAATAAAAAGCCCGGAAAACCGGGCTTTTTATATAGTACGTTTTTTACATATTAGGGTAGTTAGGGCCACCACCGCCTTCCGGCGTTACCCAGGTGATATTCTGCGATGGGTCTTTGATAT
>JBLWXO010000022.1:0-54990 GCA_048267385.1 Neptunomonas sp.
AAAGAGAAGTTTGCAGATCAGCCGTTGCGTTCCGACTTGTATCGGGATATCAACTACGCCTCAGAATGAACGGTTACGTTTTAGGTGCTATTAATAGTTGGTCTTTCTTGCGGCGTTTATTTAAAATTTTTTACTAAAAAAAGAGCTGAATTAGCAGTTGATATTGATTTTTTTGCAGCGTTTGTTTGTTTCTATTCATTTATAGTAGATGACATGCTAAAAGTAAGTTTTAAGGCTAGGGTCAGCGTAGTATGACGGAGTGGACAAAGCTTTTACCAATCAAAATTCTTGTTACCGGTGGTGGCGGGCAGGTCGCTCATGATTTGGTGATATTGGGTAAGCAAGATAGTCATTTTGAGCTGATTTCTTTAGATGCTGCGCGTCTTGATATTACCTCTCCTGTTTCTATTCAGAAGGCGCTCGATCTGTATATGCCCGATTATGTGGTGAATACTGTGGCTTTTAATAATGTAGATGCCGCCGAGCATAATTCAGCACTTTGTTATCAATTAAATGCCACAGGTGTTAAAAATTTAGCCGTTGAATGTGGTGCTTTGTCTATTCCGCTTATTCATCTTTCAACAGATCATCTCTTTGATGGGCATTATGCCAGTGGTTATAGTGAAGATGATGAGGTTTCACCATTAGGTGTTTTTGGTGAAAGTAAGCGCCAGGGAGAGGAGTTCTTGAGGCAGTACCAGCCTCGGCATATTATTTTACGCGTCAGTTGGATTTTTAGTGCTCGAGGTGAAAATTATCTCCTTCGTACATTAGAGAAAGCGCGGACATTGTCGTCTATAGAAACGGCAGATGACCGGCAGGGTTGCCCTACATCAGCAGCGGATGTAGGTCGTGTGATCCTGGCTATTATTAAGCAACTGCATAATGGTGCTGATGCATGGGGTACTTATCATTATTGCGGCGCTGAGGTGACAACCCGATACCGCTTTACTGAGGCGATATTGGCGGCTGCAAGGCAGTATGAAGCGCTGCAAACGACATCCTTGGTTCCGGTTTCTTCTCGTGCGCTTCATGCCGAGGTTGATAGACCTGCATCCTCGGTACTTAAATGTAAGAAACTTTTAAGTACCTTTGGTATCAGGCAGCGACCCTGGCGGAATGAGTTAGTTGCTGTGCTCCGCCAGATTTACAAAACGAAAGCTAAGTCGGATTAGCTCCATGGCATGGCATTACGAGTGATCGCAACGCTTAAAATATAACCGACGCTGCACAATGCCAGTATAAAGGCTGAGATTCTGATGGTTTTGGTTTTTCCGCGCTTTAGCGCGATAGTGCCAAAGCCGATATAGAGAAATAGACCGATGACTTTTGCGGTTAACCAGTCCGCAGCGAAAGGGTACTGGCTCAGGATGATAGTGAGTGCGATTGCGCTCGCTAGCAGAATAGTATCGATAATATGGGGCAATACTCTGACCAGTTTCTTTTGGAGCCACTCGGCGTCAACCAGCATGCCTGTACCACGCACCATAAAGAATAAAATACTTAAGGTGACGCTGGTTAGATGGAGGTGTTTGATTAATGGATAGTATTCTGACATCAGTTTTTCCTGTTGGGTATTATAGCGGCCTATTAAACTCGCTTGGTTTTGAGGCTGCAAGCTTTTCGGGTGTCAGTATAGCGAGCGAGTGTGGAAGAATGAAACGAGGAATAGATGATGTCGGCGGATAATAACTCTGAATTGATTGCGATAGATGATGCGTTATCTGCGCTGTTACAGGCAGCCCCTGAGCCCTCAGAAACAGAAGTGGTTTATCTTGAGCATGCGGTGGGTAGAGTGTTGGCTGAATCGCCAGTGGCTGCGGTCAATGTGCCACCGGCAGATAATAGTAGTATGGATGGATACGCGATAAAACTAAGTACCCTGAGCGCTCAAGGAGTTACTTCGATACCTGTCTCTCAGAGAATACCAGCAGGGAAAGCTCCGGTTGCGCTTTCTGGCGATACGGCTGCCAGAATTTTTACTGGAGCAGAGATACCGGAGGGTGCTGATGCTGTTGTGATGCAAGAGGCGGTTGAGGTCGATGGTGACAATGTCATTATTAAAAATGGTGTGCTGCCCGGACAAAATATCAGGCGTAAAGGTCAGGATGTGAAGGCCGGGCAGATTGTTTTACATAAAGGTATGCGTCTTGAGGCTGTTGATGTGGGGGTGTTGGCGTCTACAGGGCTTGATAGTGTGACAGTTTACAGGCCGCTAAAGGTGGCAATATTGTCAACGGGAGATGAGTTGGTCAATCCCGGGGAGTCGCTGGCGGCAGGTCAGGCATATAATGCTAATAGGTTTGTATTAACCTCGCTTTTGACGCAGATGGGTTGTGTCCCTATCGATTTAGGAAATGTAGCAGATACCTCAGATGCTGTCGAAGAGGCTCTGGAGAGGGCTGCGAGGCAAGCGGATTGTATTGTCAGTACAGGTGGAGTATCGGTTGGAGAAGAGGATTATGTCAAACAAGCAGTACAGCGTCTGGGGCAGTTAGATATCTGGCGTATAAAAATCAAACCGGGTAAGCCGTTAGCATTTGGTCGTGTAAAACAGGTTCCTTTCTTTGGCTTGCCGGGCAATCCGGCTTCTGCGTTACTGACATTTTGTTTACTCGCCCGTCCTTTTTTACTGAAGATGCAAGGTGCTGATATGGCTCCTCCCTTAGTGTTTAGTGCTCCTGCTGATTTTGAGCATCTCAAACCCGGTACGCGTCAGGAATATTTGCGGGCCCGGCTGGAAAAAAGCAAGGTTGTGGTGTTTCATAATCAGAGTTCGGGGATGCTTTCTTCTGCCAGTTGGGCGAATGGTTTGGCTGTAATTCCTCCTGATACGGTTGTCGCTAAAGGAGATGCGGTGAGCTTTATTCCCTTTTCAGAGCTGTTGGGTTGATAGTGTTGGGTTTAGTATCTAATAGCAGGTAAAATGCGCAGTTTATTGGTTGGTCAGAGATCTTGATGGAAGTGAATACGCAACAAGACCCATTTAAAGAAATACGTCCTTATCATGATAATGAAGTCGAAGTTGTATTGCAGCGGTTGCTTTATGACAATGAATTGATAGGCGCAGTAACCCATTATCAATTTCCATCTTTACCCTCTTGGTTGGCTAAACTATTGAAGCCCGTTATTCGGATCGGGCTGGCGAGAGAGTTTGGCGAAATTCAGTCTGTGAAGCAGTTTCAGCATACGATCGCCAAATATATGTCAAAAATGATCGCCCGATCGACTACTCGCCTGAGTTGTTCGGGAATGGAAAACCTTGAGGATGATGAGGCTTATCTGTTTGTGTCGAATCATCGTGATATTGCGATGGATCCAGCTTTTGTGAACTGGACTCACTATCAGCAGGATTTGCCGACGGTGAGGGTTGCTATTGGTGATAACCTGCTTTCTAAGCCTTTTGTTTCTGACCTGATGCGTTTAAATAAAAGCTTTATTGTTAAGCGATCGCCCAAAGGTCCCCGGGAAATGATGGCTGCTGTGACTCAGCTATCGTCTTATATTGATCATAGTATTCAGGAAGGGGAATCTGTATGGATCGCTCAAAGAGAAGGTCGGGCAAAAGACGGCAATGACAAAACTGATCCCGCTATATTAAAGATGTTTTATATGAGCCAGCGTAAACAGCGCAGTTTTGCAGAAGCGGTTAAGCGTCTCAATATTGTGCCTGTTTCTATCTCTTACGAGTTCGATCCTTGTGATCGTGCAAAGGCCATAGAGCTGGCTGAGCGAGAGAGAACCGGGGGATATAAAAAAGGGCCGCATGAAGATATTGAAAGTATTGTGCAGGGGATTACCGGATTTAAAGGAGCAGTTCATATTCACTTTGGTGATCTGATTGTTAATGATTACGATGCTCCAGAAGTGTTGGCGGCAGAGCTGGATCGTCAAATTCATCGGGGATATTTTTTGCATCCTTCCAACTATATTGCTGCAGGCCAACTGGATAAAGCGACTGCTCAGGAAGTGGCCGCTTTTGAGGAGCGATTTGAAGGCTTGAATCAACGGGAAAGTGAAATTATGCGACAGATGTATGCTAACCCCGTTTATAACCAAGAATCAAAAAGGGGTGATGCTTGTGAGTAAATTGACGCACCTGGATGAGCAGGGGCATGCTCATATGGTTGATGTATCTGAAAAAGCTGTGACCACTCGAGAAGCGCGAGCTTATGCCGAGATACAGATGTTGCCGCAAACACTGGAGATGATAGTGTCTGGTGGTCATAAAAAAGGTGATGTGTTGGCTGTCGCACGTATCGCAGGTATTCAGGCGGCTAAACGTACCAGTGACCTGATCCCGCTGTGCCATCCTTTGATGCTGACTAAAGTATCGGTAGAGCTGCAGCCTGATTTGGAGAAATCTGCTATCTGTATCACTACAATGTGCCGTTTGTCGGGTCAGACAGGCGTAGAAATGGAAGCATTAACGGCGGCATCTGTCGCTGCACTCACCTTGTATGATATGTGTAAAGCGGTTGATAAAGGCATGGTGATTTCAAGTGTAAAGCTGCTTGAGAAGAAAGGTGGCAAAAGCGGTCACTGGACAATAGGAGGGTAGGCTATGTTATCACTCGTTTTTTTTGCCAGTGTTCGAGAGAAATTAGGCGTCGAAAAGGAGCAGTGGGAATGGGCTGCTGATGTCTTAACGGTAGAGCAATTGTTAGTTGCCTTGGTTGAAGCTAAGGGTGAGCGCTGGGGTGATGTATTGTTGCAACCTAACTTGTTGGTAGCAGTAAACCAGGAAATGGCTGGTTTGGATATGGCCATTAATGATGGCGATGAGGTTGCTTTTTTTCCACCGGTAACAGGCGGCTAATTGATGGCAAAGCAGGAAAAAACAATATTGGGTTATTTTAGGGCATCTCTCTATTACATGGCATTCTATCCTGCCACTATCATTTATAGTTTGTTGTGTGTGATTGTCGCGAAACCGCTACCGTTTCGCCAGCGCTTTAAATTCGTTACTCAGATTAACTACTTTTATGTCGCTTGGCTGCGTGTCTGTTGTGGCGTGAAGTTGAAGGTAGAAGGCTTGGAGAATTTGCCTAAAGAAGGGGCATACGTTGCGATAGCAAACCATCAAAGTGAATGGGAAACCATCTATTTTCAAACACTCATTCGACCACAATGTGTGGTGTTGAAAAAAGAGTTGCTGAAGATGCCATTTTTTGGATGGGCGTTAGGGTTGTTAGACCCGATAGCACTGGATCGAAGCCAGAAGCGAGGCGCTCTAAAAGAACTGCTATCGCAAGGAAAAGACCGTTTGGCTAGAGGCATCCCGATTGTTATCTTTCCTCAGGGCACGCGACTGGCCGTCGGGGAGCGAGGTAAGTTTAATAAAGGTGGAGCAATGTTGGCGGTCAGTTCAGAAGTTCCTGTTATTCCAATTGCGCATAATGCGGGCGTCTATTGGCCGGGTAAAAGCTTTATTAAGTATCCTGGTACTATTCAGTTACGAATAGGTAAGCCTGTTGCTTCTGTTGGTCGAAGTGTGGATGAGGTTCATTCAGAGTCGGTGGATTGGCTGTTAGCTCAGATGGAGCAGATGGAATCAGAAGATCGCGCCTAGTCATTTTCTGGCAATGAATATAAAAAAACCGCCACTCTGGCGGTTTTTTTGGGTCTGGATTAAGCGTTAATCATTGTAGCGCTGGAAAACCAGAGTAGAGTTGGTTCCGCCAAAGCCAAAGCTATTAGACATAACGCGGTCTAGTTTGACATTGTCTTTACGTGTGGTAACCACAGGCATGCCTTGTGCTTCTGCATCTAGTTCATCGATGTTGGCTGAAGCGCAGATGAAATCATTTTCCATCATTAATAGGCTATAGATCGCTTCTTGGACGCCAGTAGCGCCAAGGGAGTGCCCGGTTAATGATTTGGTTGAGCTGACAGGAGGCATCTCGTCGCCGAAGGTGTTCTTCATTGCTTTGAGTTCCTGGATGTCTCCGGCAGGGGTTGATGTTCCATGCGAATTGATATAATCAATAGAGCCATCAACGGTGCTCATTGCTTGCTGCATGCAGCGCATGGCGCCTTCGCCTGAAGGTGCAACCATGTCATATCCATCAGAAGTCGCGCCGTAGCCAACAAGTTCGCCGTAAATTTTGGCGCCGCGAGCTTTGGCGTGCTCAAGCTCTTCTATAACCAGCATGCCGGCACCGCCGGCGATGACGAAACCATCGCGGTTTGCATCGTAGGCACGAGATGCCTTTTCTGGTGTGTCGTTGTATTTGCTGGACAGCGCGCCCATCGCATCAAACATAACCGTTAGTGACCAGTGCAGCTCTTCGCCGCCGCCAGCAAAAACGATGTCCTGTTTACCCATCTGAATCTGTTCCATCGCATTACCAATGCAGTGGGCGCTGGTAGCGCACGCAGAGGTAATCGAGTAGTTAATGCCTTTAATTTTAAACGGTGTAGCGAGGCATGCAGAGACGGTGCTGCCCATCGTGCGGGTCACCCGATAAGGGCCTACGCGGCGTACGCCTTTACTGCGCAAAATATCAGCGCTTTCAACGATGTCAGCAGAAGAGGCTCCGCCTGATCCGGCGATCAGTCCGGTGCGTACGTTAGACACCTGATCGTCTGTAAGTTGAGCATCTTTAATGGCTTGATCCATTGCAAGATATGAATAGGCCGCAGCATTGCCCATGAAGCGACGAAGTTTGCGATCGATGAGCGCATCCAAGTCGATATCAATGCTACCGGCTACATGGCTACGAAAACCTAATTCTTTGTACTCTTCTTGAAACTTAATGCCTGAGCGGCCTTGTTTCAATGAATCAAGTACAGTTTCTTTATCGTTACCCAAGCAGGATACGATACCCATTCCTGTCACTACAACGCGTCGCATATGTTGTATCTCCTGTTAAGAGGATTTTGTTCTTATTCGTTAATGGATTAGCTTGTCTGTAAAACCCACTAGGCACTTATGCAAACGAAGTGGGTAAGACTGAATAACGGATCAGAAATTATCAGTTGATGTGAATAAGCCTACCCGCAGGTCTTTAGCGGTATAAATCACACGACCATCAACAGAAACAGTGCCATCGGCAATACCCATTACCAGTTTGCGTTCAATGACGCGCTTTAATTCAATATGGTAGGTGACTTTCTTGGCGGTAGGTAATACCTGCCCAGTGAATTTTACTTCGCCGGAGCCGAGTGCGCGTCCGCGACCTTTGTTGCCTCTCCAGCCAAGGTAGAAGCCAACAATCTGCCACATGGCGTCTAAACCTAAACAGCCGGGCATGACCGGATCTGTTGGGAAGTGGCATTCAAAAAACCATAGGTCTGGATTGATGTCGAGTTCGGCAATGATCTCTCCTTTGCCAAATTGTCCGCCATCATCAGATATGCTTGTGATGCGATCCATCATTAGCATATTACCGACTGGCAGACGTGCGTTGCCAGGTCCAAACATTTCGCCGTGCCCGCATTTCAACAGGTCTTCGCGTTCAAAAGAGGATGCTTTAGTCATGTGGAAGCTGTCTATCCCGAGAAATTTTTAGTCAAAATATGGGTTGATTATACCGGTTTGATCCGCGCTAGGCACGGTTTGAGTCAGGTAAATTGGTCAAAGAGGCTTTTTTATTCTCTAAAAAGAGGCTTATTTCGGCGAAGGTCTGGATTTTTGCCCATCTTTGGACCAGATGGGCTTGTTGTTGGCTGGTATAATGCGGGTCTCAGGCTTTTCTGTTCACGGCAATATGAGCTAAGCGTATGAGTGTTTCTTTAAATGAGGATTCAGGCAGGGGCAATAGTGCATTAATTGCATTATCCGCTTGCTGAAGCGCGCTTTTTTGAGCGTATTCTATAGCGCCGGTACGTTTTACAATATCCAGTACGGCGTCTAGGTTTTCGAGTCCGCCTTTGCGGATGGTTTGGCGAATGAGCTGGCGGTCATCTTCAGAGGCAACTTTCATGGCCTGAATTAGAGGAAGCGTGGGTTTTCCTTCGGCTAAATCATCACCCACGTTTTTGCCCATCTCTTCGGCGGTAGAGAGGTAATCCATTACATCATCAATTAGCTGAAAAGCGATGCCGAGATGGCGCCCGTAGAGGCGCAGTGCTTCCTGATGCTCTTTGGGCGCGTTAGCGAGAATGGCGCCCACTTCGGTTGCTGCTTCAAAGAGCATAGCTGTTTTGCCGATGATGACCTGCATATAGTCATCTTCGCTGGTATCAGGATTGCGGCAGTTTAGCAGTTGTAATACTTCTCCTTCAGCAATCACATTCGTGGTATTGGATATGACGTGCATAATATCCATGCTGCCGATCTCGACCATGATCTGAAAAGCGCGTGAATACAGGAAGTCGCCTACCAGAACACTGGGTGCGTTACCCCATTTAGCATTGGCGGTGTCTTTTCCGCGGCGCAGATCGGAGTTGTCAACCACGTCGTCGTGAAGCAATGTTGCGGTATGAATAAATTCAATAACGGCTGATAAAGAGATATGGTTATTGCCTGTATAGTTGCAGGCATTGGCAGCAAGCAGTACCAGTAAGGGCCGTAGTCGTTTTCCTCCGCTCTCTACAATGTAGTGGCCGATCTTTTCGACCAGCGGGACATTTGATCCTAAATGATTGATTATATAATCATTTACAGATTCGAATTGGGGCTCTATGACTGGGTTTAACTGGTGTGGTTGCATGCGACAACTTTATTATATTCAAATGGACGTAAGCGGGCATGCTAGGGCCTGAGAAGCGAGGTGTCAAGAATTGCCGGTCAAGAGAGTAAATCTGCTTGAGTTATTGTAACGATTGCTTTAAAATCTCGCGCCCTGAGCTTATCCAACTTAGCTCCCTACCATATGGGTTGTCCATTAGAAGTAGGTTTCGTTTTAGTAGCCGGATAAGCGTAAATTGGAGATGAAGATGTTCGCAGTAATCGTAAGCGGTGGAAAGCAGTATCGAGTACAGGAAGGTTATACGCTGAAGCTGGAAAAGCTGAACGCAGAAGCTGGTTCTAGTATTGAATTTGATCGTGTTTTGATGGTTGGTAGTGGCGATGACGTTAAAGTTGGGTTGCCAACTGTTGAAGGCGCAAAAGTTACTGCTGAAGTGATCGGAAATGGTCGTGGCGCGAAAGTGTCGATTATCAAATTCCGTCGCCGTAAGCACAGCATGAAACGTCAGGGCCACCGTCAGTGGTTTACTGAAGTTAAAATCACTGGTATCAGCGCATAAGCTGAGTTGGACAGGAGATAGAAAATGGCTCATAAGAAGGCGGGTGGTTCTACTCGAAATGGTCGCGACTCACAATCTAAGCGTTTAGGTGTTAAGCGCTTTGGTGGGCAGGCCGTGATTGCAGGTAATATTATTGTTCGTCAGCGTGGTACGCATTTTCATGCAGGTACTAACGTAGGCTTAGGAAAAGATCACACTTTGTTTGCAAAAACAGACGGTGTGGTTAAATTCGAAGTCAAAGGCGCGAATAATCGTAAATTTGTCAGCATCGTTCCAGCTTAAAAACTGGTGTTGTTGCTGAAAAAAAGCTCCGCTCAGCGGGGCTTTTTTTGTTTCTGAGCAAGCCTCGCGGTATGCTTTGTAGGATTGTTCTTGGGAGATAGGTTATGAAGTTTGTAGATGAAGCAACGATTACTGTTGAAGCAGGCAAGGGTGGTAATGGTTGCCTTAGTTTTCGTCGTGAAAAATATGTACCCAAGGGCGGTCCTGATGGCGGTGATGGCGGTGATGGCGGCTCGATTTTTCTGGAGGCAGTTGCTGGGCTGAATACCTTGGTGGACTTTCGCTTTACCCGCGTGCATAAAGCGCAAACAGGGCAGAGTGGGATGGGGCGTAATTGCTCCGGCAATAAAGGTGAAGATCTGGTTTTGCCAGTGCCGGTGGGTACGACTGTTATTGATATTGATACTAATGAAGTGTTAGCGGATTTAACGGTTGAGGGGCAGCGGGAAAAAGTAGCTCAGGGTGGATTTCATGGCTTGGGTAATACGCGTTATAAAAGCAGTGTCAATCGCGCGCCTCGTCAGACGAGTAATGGTAGTGCAGGTGAATTTCGTAATCTTAAGCTTGAGCTGAAAGTGCTCGCTGATGTCGGTTTGTTGGGCTTGCCTAATGCGGGCAAATCTACCTTCGTTCGTGCAGTTTCCGCAGCTACGCCTAAGGTGGCGGATTACCCATTTACGACCTTGGTGCCCAGCTTGGGGGTTGTAAGAACGGAACGTAATCGTAGTTTCGTGGTGGCCGATATTCCTGGCATTATCGAGGGGGCTGCTGAAGGTGCTGGTTTGGGGATACGTTTCCTTAAGCACTTGGCGCGTAATCGTGTTCTGCTGCATATTGTGGATATGGCGCCGTGGGGTGAGCAAACGCCTGCGCAAGCGGCGCAAGTAGCTGTTGAAGAGCTAGGTAAATTCAGCCCGACATTGGCCGCTCAGCCGCGCTGGTTAGTGTTGAATAAATTGGATATGGTGTCGGTTGATGAGCAGGATGAGCGTTGTCAGTCGGTAATTGATGCTTTGGATTGGAAAGGGCCGGTATATCGTATTTCCGCTATTGATAAGGGTGGCGTGAAGCCGTTAACAATGGACTTGCAGAATTTCCTTGATGAAAGAGCAGTTGCATTTGCGGCTGATCCTGAGCTGCAGGAAGAGGAGAATGAAATTCGTGCCTTGGTAGATGCTGAGGCGCGTCTGCATATTGAGCGTTTACGCCAGTCTATGCGTAAAAAGCGTGATAGCGATCAGGATATTGATATCGATGAAGATGATGACTTCAACGATGATGATTACGATGTTGATGTGGAATATGTTCGCTGAGTGTAGCGGGTAGGGGTGGATGTGACAGCAAGTCGAGAAAAAATGCAAAAGGCGCGCCGGTGGGTTGTAAAGATCGGTAGTGCTTTGCTGACCAATGATGGTCAGGGGTTGGATGCGCAGGCGATAAGTCGTTGGGTGGATCAATTGGCGGCGTTAAGGCAGCAGGGGATGGAGATTGTTCTCGTTTCGTCTGGTGCTGTCGCTGAAGGGATGACTCGGCTTGGATGGTCTGCTCGGCCAAAAGAGTTAAATCGCCTGCAGGCAGCTGCAGCGGTTGGGCAAACCGGGTTGGTGCAGGCCTATGAGGCTAATTTTCAGCGTCACGGTACTCATACAGCTCAAATTTTGCTGACGCATGATGATTTGACCAATCGAAATCGTTACCTGAATGCTCGGGCAACGTTAAAAACCTTGATAGAAATGGGTGTCGTTCCCGTAGTGAATGAGAATGACACTGTCGTCACTGACGAGTTTCGCTTTGGTGACAATGACACCCTGGCGGCATTGGTGGCAAACCTGATAGAGGCTGATGGCGTTATTTTGCTAACAGATCAGCTAGGTTTATACACGGCAGACCCGCGGTCTAATCCTCGTGCTGAGCTTATTTCTGAAGCGCGTGCAGAAGATGAGGCGCTTGTGGCGGTAGCGGGCGGTGGTGGTAAATTAGGACAAGGTGGTATGGCGACCAAGGTGAGGGCTGCTAAATTGGCAGCTCGCTCTGGTGCGGTGACCATGATAGCCAGTGGGCGTGAAGATGATGTGTTGTTGCGTTTGAAGCAGGGCGAGGTGCTAGGTACCTTGTTAGTGCCTGATCGTAGTCCGATGGCGGCAAGGAAGCAGTGGTTGGCGGGGCATTTGCAAGCTCGTGGCACGCTGGTGCTTGATGCGGGTGCTGTGTCGGCTTTAACGGAGCGGGGCAAGAGCTTGTTGCCGGCAGGTGTCCGGAGCTTGACGGGGGTGTTTACCCGCGGTGAGATGGTATTGCTCGCAGATGAGGCTGGCAGAGTGGTCGCTCGTGGGTTGGTTAATTATGGGGCTGAAGATTCCCGTAAAATTATTGGCAAGCCGAGTTCTTTTATATCCGCAGCATTAGGCTATGTCAGTGAAGAGGAGTTGGTGCACAGGGACAACCTGGTACTGGCGTAGTGGGTATTTAGTGTTGCGTTTATGCCTGTATTTTTTTATCGAAATATGGGCTTAAAAAATCACAAAATGCAGGCACAAAAAAACCGGCTTTTGCCGGTTTTTTTAATGGGCGATGGGGATTAAGCCATAGCCTTGATACGTGAATTCATGCGGCTTTTGCTACGGGCAATTTTGTTCTTCTCAAAAATGCCTTTATTAACAGAAGCGTCCATGAATGGCTGTGCAACTTTCAATGCTTCAGTTGCAGCAGCTTTGTCACCGCTTGCAATAGCAGCAGCAACTTTTTTGATGTACGTGCGAACCGTGGAGCGGAGGCTAGCATTATGCTGACGACGTTTCTCCGACTGGCGAGCGCGTTTACGGGATCCTGCGGAGTTGGCCACAATCCGGCTCCTTTCAAGTAGGGTTAATTTCCATCTGGTAAATCACCAGAATTTGAGACGCAAGATTATTCATATTTCTGCGCGTGCTGTCAATAAAAAAACGAGAAAGTTTATTACAAAGTCGATAATATGCGTGGCTTATATGGACGTCGTTTAAAGGTGTACTGTGAATAGAGGTGCTACAGAAGAGGTGAAAAAGCGGGGTGGTTTATTACGCTCCAGCGGTGTAGTCGGCATGATGACGATGTTGTCTCGTGTGTTGGGCTTGGTTAGAGATGTTGTTATTGCCTCGTATTTCGGTGCCAGTGGTAGTGCTGATGCATTTTTTGTGGCGTTTAAAATTCCTAATTTCTTGCGTCGCCTGTTTGCAGAAGGCGCTTTTTCTCAGGCGTTTGTGCCTGTTTTGTCAGAATATCAGACGCAGCAGGATCATGCTGCGGTTAAGCGCCTGGTCGATAGAGTGGCCGGAACGCTGGGACTTATTTTGTTGGTGATTACCATAGTGGCGGTGTTAGCTGCGCCTGTGTTGACGGCCATTTTTGCACCTGGATTCTATATGAATCACAGTGTTAAATTTGAACTTGCATCTGAGATGCTGCGCATTACTTTTCCTTACCTGCTGCTTATCTCTTTGACTGCTTTTGCGGGGGCTATTCTTAATACCTACAGTCGCTTTGCTATTCCTGCGTTTACACCGGTGTTATTGAATGTCTGCTTGATTGGGTCGGCTGTATTTCTTAGTCCTCTGTTTGATGAGCCCGTTGTGGCGCTTGCTTGGGGGGTGCTGATAGCTGGTGTAGTGCAGTTAGTATTTCAATTTCCTTTTTTGATGCACTTGAAGTTGTTGCCAAAGCCCGTCTTTGGCTGGCAAGACGAAGGTGTGCAACGTATTCTGAAGTTGATGATTCCGGCTTTGTTTGGCGTTTCTGTTGCGCAAATAAATCTGCTTCTGGATACAGTACTGGCCTCTTTTTTACAGACTGGTAGTGTGTCATGGCTTTATTACTCTGACCGTTTAACTGAGTTACCGCTGGGTGTGTTTGGTATAGCGATATCGACGGTTATTTTGCCGAGTCTTGCCCGTAAGCATGCAAGCCGTTCGGCAAAAGAATTTGCGCATACGCTGGATTGGGCTGTGCGTATGATTTTGTTGATCGGGCTGCCTTCTGCGGTAGCCTTGATTCTATTGGCTGAGCCGCTGATTATTACCCTGTTTAAATATGGCGCCTTAACGGAAAGAGATGTCGCAATGTCGGCGATGAGTTTGCGGGCATATTCATGTGGGTTGCTGGCCTTTATGCTGATTAAGGTGCTGGCGCCGGGATACTTTTCACGCCAGGATATGAAAACACCGGTAAAAATTGCCGTTCAGGCGATGGTAGCTAATATGGTCTTGAACCTGATGTTGATTTGGCATTTTCAGCATGTGGGTTTGGCAATGGCGACGGCCTTATCCGCTTTTTTAAACGCCGGTCTTTTGTTACGTGGTTTGTTGCGAGAGGGGGTTTTTGTGTGGCAGCCGGGTTGGCTTGCGTTGTTGGCTCGTTTATTTCTGGCTTTGCTGGGCCTGGCAGCGGTTATTGTGTGGTTGAGTCCGGCAACAGAAGCTTGGATGGTGGGTAATGTATGGATGCGAGTTCAGCAAATGCTGGTTGTTGTTGTGGGCGGAGCCGGTGCTTATTTTGGGATATTACTGTTGGCGGGGCTTAGATTGGTACATATTCGGGCCTAATTCGAATTTGCAGTACTCGTTGTATACTAAGTGAGCTATAATTCTGCGTTTTTCTTCAGGTTGTATTAAATTCGATGGAATTGATTCGCGGGCTACATAATTTACGACAAAAACATCGTGGATGTGTGGCTACCATTGGTAATTTTGATGGTGTTCATCTTGGGCATGTACGTGTTTTGGAGCAAGTTAAGGCCAAAGCACGAGAGCTCGGATTACCGACTACCGTTATTATTTTCGAACCGCAGCCGCGTGAGTTTTTTGGTGGCGAGAATGTGCCGTCAAGATTAACCCGCTTTGGCGAAAAAGTCCGATTGCTGAGGGCTCAGGGGGTAGATCGGGTTCTGTGCTTGGCATTCAATGCCCGGTTACAGAAAATGACAGCCGCTGAGTTCGTTGAGAATCTGTTGTTGAAAGGCCTGGATGTAAAGCATTTTGTCGTGGGCGATGATTTTCGTTTCGGTTGTGATCGGGCCGGAGACTACCAGATGCTCAAATCTGTTGGTGAGCAATATGGTTTTAGTGTTGTAAATACTGAGACTTTCACGATTGATGCTGAGCGTGTCAGCAGTTCTCGGGTCAGGCAGGTACTGGAACAAAGCGATTTTGATCTGGCTGAGCGCTTATTGGGGCGTCGTTACTGTATCGCCGGGCGTGTTATGCATGGGCAGAAACTGGGGCGTCAGTTAGGTGTGCCAACAGCAAACATCCGAATGCATCGGTTTATTGCTCCATTGAAGGGGGTTTATGCGGTCACAATGTATCGTGGCCAGCAGCCTGTAGGACAGGGTGTATGTAATATAGGGATGCGCCCAACAGTCAATGGCACTCATCCGGTGTTAGAAGTTCACCTGTTAGATTTTTCCGGTGATCTTTATGGGCAATTGCTCAGCGTGGAGTTTGAAAAATTCCTGCGAAAAGAACAGAAGTTTGATGGGCTGGAACAGCTCCGCAAACAAATTTTTAATGATATAGAGGTTGCGCAAACTTATTTTGCTCACCCTAAATGATCTGGAATAAATGTGATGACCGACTATAAAGCGACATTGAATCTGCCGGATACAGAATTCCCCATGCGAGGCAATCTGGCGAAGCGTGAACCCGATATGCTGAAAAAATGGCAGGATACGGGTTTGTATCAGAAGATTCGTGAGATAAGTGCGGGCCGTCCGAAATTTATTTTGCATGACGGTCCTCCATACGCAAACGGCAATATTCATCTGGGTCATGCGGTTAACAAAGTATTGAAAGATATTATTGTTAAATCTAAAACGCTAAGCGGCTTTGATGCGCCCTATGTCCCTGGCTGGGACTGTCATGGTTTGCCTATCGAACATAAGGTAGAGGTTACGCACGGCAAAAATATGGGGGCAGATAAAACCCGTGAACTATGCCGCAGCTATGCACACGAGCAAATTGAAGGTCAGAAAAATGACTTTATTCGTTTGGGTGTATTTGGTGATTGGGCTAACCCTTACAAAACGATGGACTTTGCTAATGAAGCTGGGGAGATCCGCGCGTTAGGTAAAATGGTTGAAGGCGGGTATGTTTTTAAAGGTCTGAAGCCGGTTAACTGGTGTTTTGATTGCGGCTCTGCGTTGGCTGAGGCAGAAGTTGAATATGCGGATAAAAAATCATCAGCCATTGATGTGGCTTTCGAGTGTATAGAAACAGTTAAATTAGCCACTGCGTTCGGTTTAAGTGCACTGGATAAGCCAGCGTTTTCTGTTATCTGGACAACAACACCTTGGACCATTCCTGCTAACCAGGCGATGAACATCCATCCTGAGTTTGAATATGCGTTGGTCGATGTGGGCGAGCGTTTTCTGCTATTGGCTGCTGAACTGGTCGAAAGCTGTCTGCAGCGCTATGAATTGGAAGGGCAGATCGTCGCTAAAACGACAGGTGCATTGTTAGAACATATCGCATTTCAGCATCCGCTGTATGATCGTGAGTCTCCGATCTATTTGGCAGATTATGTGGCGTTGGATGCCGGTACTGGTATTGTGCACTCGTCACCTGCTTACGGCGTGGATGACTTTGTCACCTGCCGTAGTTACGGCATGGAGTTTGACCAGATTTTAAGTCTGGTGAAAGCGGATGGCGTTTATATTGATGACCTGGAAGATTTCGGCGGCTTGTCCATCTGGGATGCAAGTCCTAAGATCGTCGCAAAGCTGCAAGAAAACCATCGTTTGCTGACACATAAAACCATCAGTCACAGTTATATGCATTGCTGGCGTCATAAAACGCCGCTGATCTACCGTGCCACAGCGCAGTGGTTTGTTGGTATGGATAAACAGGCGAACTCAGGCACAACGTTGCGGGAAAGTGCCCTGGACGCGATTGAACAAACTCAGTTTGTACCGGGTTGGGGTAAGCCGCGACTGCACAGTATGATTGCTAATCGCCCTGATTGGTGTATCTCTCGTCAGCGTAACTGGGGTGTGCCGATCCCATTTTTCCTGAATAAGGAAACAGGTGAGTTACATGAAAATACCGTTGCACTGATCGAACAAGTGGCTTTGCGTGTTGAGCAAGAAGGCATAGAGGCTTGGTTTAAGCTAGATCCTGCAGAGTTGCTGGGTGACGACGCTGACCAATATGACAAAGTAACAGATACACTTGATGTTTGGTTCGATTCAGGAACGACTCACTGGCATGTGATGCGTGGCTCTCATCCAATGGGGCACGAGCAAGGCCCGCGTGCTGATCTGTATCTGGAAGGCTCTGATCAGCACCGTGGCTGGTTCCACTCCTCCTTGTTGACCGGTTGTGCAATTGACGGTCATGCACCGTATAAAGAGCTTCTTACTCACGGTTTTACCGTCGATGAGAAGGGCTATAAAATGTCTAAATCATTAGGCAATACTGTCGTTCCGCAAGAAGTGACGGATACATTAGGTGCAGATATTTTGCGTTTATGGGTCGCTTCAACGGATTACTCAGGTGAAATGGCCGTATCAAAGCAGATCTTACAGCGTACCGCCGATTCGTATCGTCGTATCCGTAATACATCTCGCTTCCTGTTGGCGAACCTTAATGGTTTTGATCCGGCAACAGATCTGGTAGCTCCTGAAGATATGCTCGCGCTGGATCGCTGGGCTGTTGATGCTACTGCACGCTTACAAGAGAAAGTAAAAGAGTCATACAGCAGCTATCGCTTCTTGGATGTTTATCAGCAAGTACACCACTTCTGTGTTCAGGAACTAGGTGGCTTCTATCTGGATATTATCAAAGATCGCCAGTACACCACTAAAGCGGATAGTTTAGTGCGCCACTCCTGTCAGACAGCGCTTTATCATATCGCGCAAGCTATCACGCGCTGGATTGCACCGATTCTGAGCTTCACGGCAGAAGAGATCTATGCCGCATTACCTGGTCAGAATAAGAGTGAAAGTATCTTCTTCGAAACCTGGTATGAAGGCTTATTTGAGCTGGATGCTAACGTTGCCTTTGACCGGGAGTACTGGGTTCGGATCTTCGCTGTAAAAAGCGCAGTCAACAAAGTATTGGAAGAAGCGCGTAACGAGAAATTGGTCAAAGCATCTTTATCTACAGAAGCAACTCTGTATGTAAATGACAGTATCATGGCTGATCTTGCACAGTTAGGTGATGAGCTACGTTTCGTCTTGATCACATCAGAGGCAGCGCTGAAACCACTTAGCGAAGCCGAAGGTGCACGTGAAACTGAACTGGATGGCATGAAGGTTGTATTGAAAGCATCTGAGCATGCGAAATGTGAGCGTTGCTGGCATCACCGTGAAGATGTGGGCGCACATGCTGACCACCCTGAGTTGTGTAATCGTTGCGTCGATAATGTTTATGGTGAGGGTGAAGCGCGGAAATTCGCTTAATAAAAATGACAGCATTGGGAGCAGGAAGTAGGTTGGGTTCATTAAAGTGGTTGTGGCTGTCAGCCTTTGTGTTAGCGGCTGATCTGTTGAGTAAGGAGTTGGCACAGCAGTGGTTAGACTATGGTGTGCCATATCCCTTGTTTAATGGGTTGGATATGACGTTGCTCTATAACACGGGCGCTGCATTTAGTTTTTTATCAGAAGCCAGTGGTTGGCAGCGATGGTTGTTTGTTGTTGTTGCCGTTTTGATTAGTGGTGTGCTGGTAGTTTGGCTGAAACGTACCGATAAACGACAGTGGTGGTTGGGTATGGGCTTAGCGCTCATACTTGGCGGTGCACTGGGAAATCTTCATGATCGTATATTGTTGGGTTATGTTGTCGATTTTATCTCTGTGTATTATCAGACCAGCTTCTTTCCGGCGTTTAATCTGGCGGATAGTGCTATCACCCTTGGAGCAGCGATTATGATTATTGATATGCTGTTTTTGGAAAAGCAGATTGAAGAGCTTGATGATGACCTTGAAGGGCACCAGGACAGGAGAAAAGTATGACTGAAGTGCAAAGCGAACAACGCGTAATCGGCCCTGAAAAAACAATCACATTACATTTTGAGATCCGCTTGCAAAATGGTGATGTGGTGGATAGTAATTTTGCAGGAAAGCCTGCTACATTTACCATTGGTGACGGCAATATGCTTGCTGGGTTTGAAGCTGCAATTTTTGGCCTGAAAGCAGGTGATCGGCAAGTCTTTGAAATTACCCCTGAACATGGGTTTGGAATGCCTAACCCGAGTAATATTCAGAAAGTAGGTCGTGAAAGCTTTGCCGGCATGGTGCTTGAACCAGGTTTAGTGGTGAGCTTTCAGGATGCGAGCGGCGAACTTCCGGGCGTTGTTGTTTCCTTTGATGAAAAAAATGTTTCTGTGGACTTTAATCATCCTCTTGCAGGAAAAACCTTGGAATTCGAAGTCGAAATATGTGAAGTGCTGTAATTGACCTTCTTGCTTTTTTCTGTAGTTACAAGGGAAAAAGAAAAATACTAAGACAAGGATTGTCTTCTCTCCCCTCCCCCCCTCTTTCTCGAAAACCTCTGCTCGTCTTTTACTTTCTTGTGAAAATGGCCACATCTATTTTTTAGCCTATACTAATATTGCTGTTGTGTTTAGATTTTGTACAGTAAGCAAGCCGTACAATGGTACACGTTTGATTTGAAAGAAATCTTCATGGAAAGAAGATCAACCAATACAACGGAATGCTCATGCTTTACTTCAGATAAATACAAAATGTTATGAAACGAAACCTTGGTTTTACGCTCGTTGAGTTAATGGTGACTTTGGCTGTATTAGTGATATTGATCAGCATAGCCATTCCTAGTTTTATGAACATGATTCAGAACAGTCGCTCGGCTGCTTTGGCAAATAGTATTGTTATTGCGTTGAATGTAGCACGAAGTGAAGCAGTTAAAAGAAATGCGCTGGTTAACCTTTGTCCGAGCAGTGATGGAGCAACCTGTATGGCCGCCCCACTTGATTGGACGGTTGGCTGGATAGCGCAGCAAAACGCTGGAGCTGCTGTGCAGGTGTGGGGTGCACCGGATGCAGGTGCCGTTATTACTCAAGCAGGTGGCGCTACCGCTATTCAGTTTGATGGAAGCGGACTTATGCGGTTACCGGCAGCGGCAGTCACTATGACTAGCCGCTACCCGGACTGTACAGGGCAGCAGCAAAGACAAATACAGATCAGTATTACGGGGCGAGTTAGTGTAACGCGAACCGCTTGTCCATAGAGTAGCTTATGAATAATTGTGAACAGATAGTAACCATTAAGCAGACAGGGTCGACCTTGATAGAGGTGTTAATCACAGTGTTAGTGCTATCAATAGGGCTGTTGGGTATGGCGACACTGCAGTTTGATGCAATGAAGCTAAATCATGATTCTTTTTTGCGATCACAAGCGGTTAATCTGGCGTACGATATGTCTGATCGAATCAGGTCTAATCGTTCAGCTGCCAGGGATGGTGATTACGATGATCAGCCGGCACCCACAGGCGCCGATGCTACCGCCGCTGCTGATATCGCCTCATGGCAAGCTAACTTAGCTGCTGCTTTACCGACAGGTACGGGAACGATTACTCGCAATAGCGAAGAGTTTACCGTTCAGGTGTGCTGGGATGAGAGCAGAGGTGGTGGTGCTCCAGCTACCTGTTTTTCATTTGTGACGGGGCTGTGATGATTGAGATGAAGAGAGGAGATAGCTCGAGTATTGAGGGTGGTTTTTCGTTGATTGAACTCATGATAGCTATGTTGCTGGGGCTTATTTTGATTGGAGGCGTTGTCAATATATTTCTGGCATCAAGTCAAACTTATAGACTACAAGAGGCAATGTTTCGGGTTCAGGAGTCGGGTCGGTTTGCACTGGATATGATGCTACGTGATCTGCGTGATGCTGGATTTCAAAATCTGTTACCGACAAATGCTAGTCGTGATACCAGTATTACCGCAGTACAAGGGGTTCAGGCTGTCGCACCATTGCCAGCGAATGTTAAAGCGAGTGTGACTAGTGAGATTCTTTCTATTCCAGCAAATGCAGCGAACTCAGGAGGAGGTGTTGTGTACTATGTAGCTCCCGATGCGGGTGGTCAGCGTTCCCTGTTTCGTAACTTAAATGCTGTTGTAGAAGGTGTTGAAAATGTGGCTTTTAGCTACGGAGTGGATACAAATGGTGATCGACAGCCTGATACTTATTTAGGCGTCGCGGCTGTTGGTGCTTCTCAGTGGAGTGATGTAGTCGCAGTGCGCATTAGTTTCTTAATCGCTAGTAACGATCCGGGTGTGGTTGAGCAGACACAAGCAGCCCCAGCTCCTTTTGACGCAGCTCCTTATACTGTGGCTACAACAGACAAGCGTTTATACCAAGTATTCACCACGACCGTCGCACTTCGAAATAAGATGCCATAACTATGATCATTCATAAAGTAAGAAATAAACAAAGGTTAACGACTCAATTAAGTAAGCAAAATGGTGCTGCGCTGATTGTTGGTTTGGTGATGTTACTGCTGCTAACAATAGTTGGTTTAAGCGCCATGCAGGGTACTGCTATGCAGGAAAAAATGAGTGGTAATATGCGGGATGCAAATTTAGCGCTTCAGGCTGGTGAAGCAGGTATGCGTTATCTGGAAGAGGGTTTTCTGAAAAGCATTGAAAATTTAGATGTTGGGAAGCCATATAATATAGTGGATATTTCTAAAGGTTGTAGTGTAACTGCGGTCCCTCGCTGTCAGGTTATCAATTCATCAGGAGGTTCTTTGTTACCCGCTAATGATACGGCAGCGTGGGATGCTCAGGCCATTAGCTATGGTAGTTATAAAGAACCAGATGGCACGGCTATCAATCCTCCTGCAAGTAGTGATATGAATACCTTAGTAGCTTCTAGTCCTTTATTGATGGTGGAGTATGTTGTTTATAAAACAGATGCTTATGATATCGGAGGCGGTGTTGTAGAAGACAGAGGAAGTGCACTGTATAGAAATACTATTAAGGCCTATGGAGGCTCATTAGCTTCAGAGGCTATTCTGCAAACTATTTTTGCACGTAGGTTTAGATAAAGGAGGAGCTAAAATGACGTTTTTTAGGCTGTTTTCTGGGTTTCAGTTGTTAGTATTATTTAGCATCTCCTCTAATGTTCTGGGAGCACCTTTAGCATTGTCGAATGCCCCATTACCTGTTTCTACGACAGTAAAGCCCAATGTTATGTTATTGGTAGATAACTCAGGGAGTATGGACAACATTATCTATGATGCAGACTTCTTCGCTCTGGTTGATCCTACGGACCCGGATAGTGCAGTAATCGATCGCTCATCGCAGCAGCAATGGCAATATTATAACTCGGGAGGTGGCTGGTCGAATGTTTCTAATACGGCGGGTAACTATTATAAGAGTAGTTTCAAACAGGGAAGTTGTTCGAGTGGCTATGACCGGTTTAGAAACGCTTCAGTAACAAGCTCCACTAAGTGTTTGAAATTGCCTGATCCTGTGGGTAGTGGTGATACGCGTTATTCAGGTGAATATGTGAATTATTTATTGAATCGTTTCTCCAGTGGATCGGATCTTTCAACGGGAACATCTGGGAATATTCCCAATGAAACCAGAATGATGGTTGCGAAAACAGTCGGTGCTGATGTTGTAGATAATACGGCGGGTATGCGTTTTGGTATAGCTCGCTTTTTTGGGCCAAGTAGCCATAGTTATGGGCATGGAGCAACGATTGATCAAGCATGCGGAAGTAGTGTCAGTAGTATTAAAAGCTCTCTTTCTGGCTACTCGGCTTCTACTAACACACCTCTGTCGGAAGCTCTGTATGAAATAACTCGTTATTTTCGTGGTTTGAATAGTTATTATCATTCAAGTACCTCTTATACCAGTCCTATTCAATACCGCTGTCAGAAAAATTTCACATTAGCAATCACAGATGGTTTTCCTACGCGTGATAGTAATTTTCCTAGTAGCGATCCAGATGTGCCAGCAGGGAAAACCTTAACTGACTGGGATGGCCTCCACCCCGCCACAGTGAGTAGTGATTATCCTTTATTCCCTAAGTATTCAGATGGCTATGATTCGAGTGGTTCTGGTGAGGGAGCTACTTTATATTTGGATGATATTGCGAAATTTGCCTGGGATACTGATTTTAAAAAGAATCCTAGTGAAAATGATTTATCAGGTGTCGGTTATAATGATGCCGCTTTTCCTGTGCAAAATATGTATACCTATACGGTTGGTTTTGCTACACAAAATCAGATGTTGGAAGATGCAGCTGAATACGGCAATGGTAAATATTACACGGCCTCTAATGCGACACAGTTATCAACAGTACTTAAAAATGCACTTGCTGATATTACAAAAAAATCGGGCTCTTCTTCATCTGCAGCGGCAAGTACTGGTCGAATACAAACGGGCTCTAGTGTCTATCAAGCGCGTTATAACAGTTCTAACTGGTCAGGTGAGTTTCTCTCTTTTGATATCGATACCACTACTGGCCCAACATACGGGCAAATAAAAACGACAGGATCCGCTACAAATGGTGCTGTATTTGATGCGGGTCAAAAAATACCCGCTTGGAGTTCACGTGTTATTGTCACTAATAAAACAGCGGGGATTCCGTTTACTTGGGCACAGTTCTCGACTGCAGAACAAACGAGCTACTTTGATGGGCAAGAAGCGATGTTACAATATTTGCGAGGTCGCAATGTCAGTGATGCAACTTATGATGTATCGGTCTATCGGGACCGTATAACTAATTTAGGTGATATAGTTCATTCAACGCCCTATTTCGTGGGAGCTCCTGCTGCCAGATATCCTGATTCGTTTGAGTCAGTTGCGTATTCATCATTTGTAACCACATATAAAAATCGCGATAAGTTTCTTTATGTCGGCGCTAATGACGGCATGTTACATGCGTTTGAAGCACTTACCGGTGTTGAGAAGGTGGCGTTTATTCCTGGTACTTTATTGCCAAAATTGAAGGAGTTATCAGATCCTAATTATTCTCACCAATATTATGTTGATGGTTCTCCAACGGTGGTCGATGCTTTTGACGGTAGTGCGTGGAAAACAGTTTTGGTCGGTGGACTGAATAAAGGGGGGCAAGGAGTTTATGCACTGGATATTACAGATCCTTCTTCCTTCAGTGAATTGAATGCCGCTTCATTATTTATGTGGGAGTTTACTGATCAGGATGATGCTGATTTAGGCTATAGCTTTAGTCGTCCTAAAATAGTCAAGCTCCAAGATGGTAAATGGTACGCAGTGTTTGGGAATGGCTATAACAATACAGAAGCAGATGGCTTTGCGAGCAGTAGTGGCGATGCTGTAATTTATATTGTTGATTTGTGGGATAAAACTAAAGTAATAAAACTCTCTACCGGGGTTGGTACAAGTGAGGATCCGGCTAATGCCGGCAGGCCTAATGGCTTCGCAACACTCACGCCTGTTGATTTAGATGGTAACCAGGTTGCAGATTATATTTATGGAGGGGATTTGTTTGGTAATGTTTGGAAATTTAATCTGAACGATGTGGATCCTACAAAGTGGAAATTGGATTATAAACTTTATAGTGCTTGTAGCGCTGACCCTTGTGTCAAAACAACAGGTGGGGGCTCTGTCAGCAATGCTCAGCCAATCACAACCGCAGTAACTGTAGGGAAGTCAAAAAACGGTATCGGTCAAATGGTTTACTTTGGTACTGGGCAGTATATAGAGATTACAGATAACAACGGTGCATTGGGTGGGCGCCAAACTTTTTATGGCATCCATGACACGGGCGCTAATGTTACAGGGCGCTCTAAGTTGTTGCAGCAGACAATTACTATAGAAGCATCAGTAGCAGTAAATGACACAAAAGGTACAGTGTCCACCGCCGATGATACGATACGAAATATTCCTTTGCGTGAAACCTCTAATAATTACCCCACTATAGCAAAACAGGGCTGGTACCTTGATATGGTTCCTCCTGCTGGTGAACGGGGGGAGCGGTTGATCTCGGTTCCTGCTATACGTGGAAAACGTCTTTTATTCGTTACAAATATACCCGCTAATGATCCTTGTTCTCCAGGAGGTGATAGTTGGTTAATGTCCCTTGATGCTTTTACTGGAGGGCGTTTAAATCAGACATATGATCTAGATAAAGATGGGAAATTTGGCGCGGGAGATAAGGTTTTTGGCCCGACTGGCAACCCTGTTGTTGCTTCGGGAATTAAAGTAGGGTCTGGTGGTAATGCACCAAGTTTTATGCCTGGCGCTGATTCTGATCAAGTGATTATTTCTGGAAATGATCAGTTAGAAACGATGCGGATTGATGAGGGTGATGATGTTAATCGTCAAAGTTGGCAGCAGATTACCCGTTAGGAGGTGGCCTTGAAAACATCACGAATGCTACATAGTATTATTTTAGGCGTGGTTTTAAGCTTTATACCAATGCTTACCGTAGCTAAAGAGAAATTCTCATCCAGTGATACCTTTCAGGCTCAAGGGGTATTGCAAGAAGTCATTACGAAAGGCTCGGGTAGCGTCATGATTGATAATGTTCTTTATAAACTGGCTTCTCATGTGAAGATAATTGAAGGGAAAAGTTCGGTAAAATTGCGCCATTTAGAGCTTGGCTTGGACGTGGTTTTTACCTATAAAGAAGGAAAAAGCACGGATAGCAAGCCGGTTATCACCTCTATTAGTGTCATTATGAAATGAATTATATGAAAACAGATCAAAAGGGGTTCTCTCTTATCGAGCTAATGATAGTGGTAGCCATTGTTGGCATATTGGCTGCCATTGCTTATCCTAGCTATCAGCAGTATGTATTAAGCTCTTGGCGGGCTACTGCGAGTGGCTGTGTGCTGTCTTTGGCGCAAAGTATGGAGCGCCAATTTACAGCAAACATGACGTATTTAGCGGCAGTGCCTGTCAGTGGATGTACAACAGAGAATGGCATGGCCGCAAGATACACAATAGGGTTAGCAGCAGCGGCTACTGCCAATGCTTATATAGTTCAAGCGGTTCCTCAAGGGGCTCAAACTGCAGATACGCAATGTGGTACGCTAAGCATTAACCAAATAGGTACGCGTGCTGAAACAGGGACTGGGAGCGTACAAGACTGCTGGTAAATGTTTAACAGATGATTTTATAGGGGCTAAGGATAGCCTGAGGACAAATATATGCACAGGGAAGCGCATACTAAGTCGGTGTATTCGCAATCCGGCTTCACATTGATTGAGTTAATGGTCGCTTTAGCCGTTTCTTTAATTCTTATTGTTATTGGAATACCTTCATTTACACAAATGTTGGCGCGTAGTGATGTTACCTCAACCTCGTTAGCTATACGTACCGGTTTATCTATTGCCCGATCAGAGGCGGTAAAGCGTGGTGCGCGTATTCAGGTGTGTAGCCTTGATGATGAGGATACACAATGTGCTGGTAGTGTGGGTATTGGCAGGTTGGTATGGGATGATGGTTTTATCGTATTCCAGGATGTAGATAATGATAAAACGTATACAGCCGGAATCGATGAGCTTTTACATCTTGCACGTTTTAGTGAGCCCTTAGAGATCGACTGGGGTCGAGGCCATTATTTGATTTATGCACCCAGTGGGCGTCTGCAAATGGGTAACAGTTCATTCCATATCAAGCACGCTGCCGCTTCTCTTGAGCGTCATCTTATTCTTAATAATGTGGGACGGGTGCGTTCTGCAGACATTTAAAATACACTAGATAGCTTCTTTTTCTTCAAGGCATCAGGTGCATAAATGAGTGACTTTGTGATTGTTGGAGCCGGTGTTATCGGTATGATGCTGGCGCGTGAACTGATGCAAGCAGGTGCCACTGTGTCGCTGGTGGATCGCTCAGGATGTGCTCAGGAGTCAACATGGGCGGGCGGTGGTATTGTTTCGCCTTTGTATCCCTGGCGATATTCTGATCCGGTAACGCAGTTGGCAACGTGGTCGCAAAGTAGCTATCTGCATCTGTCACAGGATCTGATTGAAGAAACCGGTTGTGATCCTGAGCTTCGTCAGAAAGGCATGTATATGGTAGATGTCGAGGATGAGCATGATGCCTTGAGTTGGGCTGCAAAGTTTAACCGGCCAATGAGTAAGGTGAATGCTGCTCATCTTTATGCGAGAGAAGCTAGTGTTTGCGCAGGGCATCAAAGTGCCTTATGGATGCCTGAGGTCTGCAGTATTCGCAATCCTCGTTTAGGTAAATCATTAAGAGCCAGTCTGGAACAATCATCTCGTGTGACCTTGTATGAGCATCATGAAGTGCAACACCTCTTATTAGATAACGGTAAGGTTCATGGCGTGGCAACTGCACAAGACGATATCATCGGTGGTAAAACTATTATTACTGCCGGAGCCTGGAGTGGTGAGTTGCTCAAACCGCTGAGTGTTAGTTTACCCGTTGAGCCTGTTAAGGGGCAGATGATGATTTTCAAGGCGCCTATAGGCACAGTGAATCGTGTCATTTTAATGGGCGGGCGCTATGTTATTCCGCGAAATGATGGTCGTGTTTTGGTTGGATCAACATTGGAACGAGAAGGGTTTGATAAAAATATTACGCAGGATGCTTATCAGTCTTTACACCAAACGGCTGTTCAGATTATTCCGGCGTTAGCCAAGTGTGAGGTTGAACACCATTGGGCAGGGTTAAGACCTGGCTCACCTGAAGGTGTGCCCTTTATTGGCGATGTGCCGGGTATTGATGGTCTGGCAGTCAATGCTGGCCAGTATAGAAATGGGTTGGTGTTAGCTCCTGCGTCGACACGTATGCATGCAGATATGCTGCTCGGGCGTGCCCCGGTTGTTAATCCCGTTGCTTATCAGCTGGAAGGGCGTATCTAGCCCTTCTTTTTTTACTGGTCGTAGATGGTTGGGATAGCTTGGCGCTTATGTTGGGTTTTCAGGTAGATGCTGATTAGCTTTTCCTGAACAGCAGTGTCTACGTTTTTTCCTTCCAGAAAATCATCAATATTTTCATAGGTTAGGCCTAAAGCAAGCTCATCTGCCTTTTGTGGAACAAGGCATTCAAGGTCGGCTGTCGGTACTTTATGGATTAAGTTTTCAGGAGCGCCGAGTTCCATCGCTAGTTGGCGAACCTGCCGTTTGTTCAGGCCGAACAAGGGGGCCAGATCACACGCGCCATCTCCCCATTTGGTATAAAAACCGGTGATGTTTTCTGCAGAATGGTCTGTTCCTAATACTAAGCCGCCAACAATACCGGCAATCTCATATTGAGCAATCATACGTGCTCTGGCTTTTACGTTACCTTTAGCAAAATCAATGGCTGCTTCACTGGCGTTGAGTAGTTGGCTTTTATGCAGAGATGTTGTGACCTCTTGATGCAATGCATCAGCGCAGGGTTTTATATTAACCATCAGGGTTTCAGTAGGCTTGATAAAGGACAGCGCTCGCTGAGCATCCTCTTCATCATGTTGTGCACCATAGGGCAAACGCACTGCGATAAAAGCATATTGTTCTGAACTTGTTTCTTTGTTGAGTTCTTCAATGGCTAGCTGGGCTAGCCTTCCGCATGTGGAGGAGTCCACACCACCGCTGATGCCTAGCACCAGATGTTTAAGCCCGGAGGCTCGTAAACGCTCCTTAATGAAATCAATACGCCGTGCGATTTCAAACTCCGAATCTATCTGTGGGAGTACTCGCATCTCTTTTATGATGTCATTAGCATTCATGCGTTTACGTTCCTTTCTTGTCTATTTAGTGGCTTAATTACTCAAAGACACCGAAGGTGGCCCGATTAAACCAAGATTTTTCGGATTTTTCTTCTTTGTTCTGCGTTTCATTCAGCTTCTTATTCGCAGTTGGGCGTGCTGGTGGAGTGGCTGCTTCATCACTGCTACCCAGTAGCCCGAACGTTGCGGTTTCCAGTAGCGTTTTATTTTCTTTCCGGTAGGTTTTCAGGTCGTAATCGGGATAGTTTGTCAGCAATACATCCCGCGCACTGTTTGCCAGATCGGTCATGCCCAATTCGGTATAGGCTTGGTACATCACCGCTAAGGCTTGAGGAACTGCCGGAGTGCTTTGTAAGTTTTCTACAACATATCGGCCACGATTAGCCGCGGCTACAAAGGCACCCCGTTTCATATAAAAGCGGGCAACATTGACTTCATAAGTCGCGAGACGGTTTTTTAAGAAGATCATGCGTTTATTCGCATCGGGTGCATATTTGCTGTCGGGATATCGGTTCAGCAGCGTAGCGAAGCTCTCGAAAGAGGAAAGTGCTGCGCCAGGATCGCGACGAGTAATGTCGATGGGCAGATAGCGCTCAAAGAACGTTCTGTCTTGCTCGAAGGCTGTCAGGCCTTTGAGGTAGTAGGCGTAGTCAATATTTTCATGGGACGGGTGTAGGCGAATAAATCGGTCTGCCGCTGTGCTGGCTGCTTCCGGTTCGTAGTTTTTATGATAGGCATAAATCAGTTCTAGCTGTGCCTGCTCTGAATAACGCCCAAATGGATAACGGGCTTCTAATAGCTGCAGCTTTTCTACTGCTAGCTGGTAGTCTTCCGCTTCCAGCGCAGTAATGGATTCTTCATATAGTTGTTGTTCCGGAATATCCGGCAGCTCTTTATCACCACCAAACCATGAACAGCCAGAAGCCAGAATGCAAAGAGTGATGATGCCAACGATTTTTACCAAGCGCATGTAATAAATCCTGATATTCCGCGTATCCGATTCTCGGCGTAACTCACCGTATCGGGTATACTGAGCCAAAATGCTTAATTAACGGTCTATTTAACCATAACCTGAAGCTAAGCAAAATCATCAGCGCTACAGATCGGTATATTGATGTCAGAAAAGATTGAATTAGAAGTGGTTGTTCCCGGTGAATTAACCGGAAAACGTCTGGATCAGGTGGTTGCGCAACTGTTTTCCGAATATTCACGCTCTCGCCTGCAGTCGTGGATTAAGGATGGTTTTATCACGGTGGATGGTAAACCGGCAAAAATTCGGGAAAAACTCTACGGCGGTGAGCGTATTCGTGTGGATGCCACGGTTGAACCGATGGAGGAGCATGCCGCCGAAAATATTCCATTGGATATTATCTATGAAGACGATGATATTCTGGTTGTGAATAAACCAGCGGGCTTGGTAGTGCATCCTGCCGTAGGGCATCGCTCAGGTACCTTGCTTAATGCATTATTGCATCATTTTCCTGATATCGCTTTAGTACCGCGTGCTGGAATTGTGCATCGGTTGGATATGGATACCACCGGTTTAATGGTGGTAGCTAAAACAATTCAAGCGCAGACAGAGTTGGTGTGTCAGTTGCAGGATCGTTCTATGGGGCGTGAATATGAAGCCATAGTGCTCGGTGTGATGACCGGTGGCGGATGTGTTGATGAGCCTATGGGGCGTCATACAAAAAACCGGCTGAAAATGGCGGTTATTCGTGGTGGCAAAGAAGCGGTGACACATTACCGTGTTTTGGAAAGGTTGCGTGTGCACACGCATTTGCGATTAAAGTTAGAGACAGGCCGGACCCATCAGATACGCGTACATATGGCACACATTAATTATCCTTTGGTGGGTGATCAGCTTTATGGTGGTCGCTTTCGTCTGCCCAAAGGTGCCAGTGATGAGACACAAGTCGTGCTGCAGGGCTTCAAACGTCAGGCGCTACACGCGAAAAAGCTTGAATTATGGCATCCTGTTACAAGAGAGCAGATGTCTTGGGAAGTTGATCTGCCAGAGGATTTTCAGCAATTACTGGCAGCGCTGCAACAAGATAGTATAGATTATCAGGATGATGACGACTTTTATTAAATGGCCTTCTCTTCGATGCAGCTAATCCGACCCACCTGGGATGCTCCCAAGCAGATTAACGTGGTATCTACCACCCGGTTGGGAGGTGTGAGTCAAACGGCTTACTCCTCTTTAAATGTGGGTGATCATGTTGGTGACAATCCGATTGCGGTTGCATCAAACCGAGCAGGGTTGTTGAAGGATGTTGGGGTTAAGGATGCTCAGTGGCTGACTCAGATTCATGGTACTCAATGTGTGGAAGCACAACGTGATGGCCTGATTTGTGAAGCAGATGCTTGTTGGACCGATCAGGAAGGACTGGCATGTGTCATTATGACCGCCGATTGTTTGCCGGTTGTTTTTACGGATGGCCACACAGTTGCAGCGGCTCATGCCGGATGGCGGGGACTGGCGAATGGCGTCTTAGAAACTACTTTAGAGCAGTTTTCAGGTTCTGATGTACATGTCTGGCTAGGGCCTGCGATTGGGCCGAATGCATTTGAAGTAGGCGAGGAGGTCAGGCAGCAGTTTTGTGATCATCTGGCGGAATCTGTTAGTTGTTTCCAGCCTTCTGAAAATAAAGGTAAGTGGTTAGCTGATATTTATCAGTTAGCAAGACTGCGTTTGCGGGGTGCCGGTGTCGATAAAATATCAGGTGGGGACTTTTGCACCTACACGGATAAAACACGGTTCTTCTCTTATCGTCGGGAGCAGCAGACAGGGCGTATGGCGACGCTGATCTGGAAGGGTTGCTAGTTCACTGACAGGCTTTGTCACTCTGTTGCAGCACTTTTAACATCAGATTGGCAATGCGGTTGTATATTTGATCTGCTCCATAGCAAAGCTGGAGGTAACATCACTCAAATCGGGTGTTTCTTCTACTAAGCGTTTATAAAATTGATCAAAGGCCGCGATATCAGCGACAACAATACGCATCAGGTAGTCGTATTCTCCGCTCATCCGATAAAATTCGGCCACTTCGCCATAATTAGCTATTTTTTCTGCGAAGGCGACATACCAAGCATGCGAATGGTTTCGTGTTTTTATATGCACGAATACGGATACATTTAACCCCACTTTAGCAGGATCAAGTAACACGACTTGTTTGCGGATAACTCCCGCGTCTTGTAATTTCTGAACTCTGCGCCAGCAAGGCGTTGAAGATAGGTTCACTCGTGCGGCTAGCTCTGTAATACCGAGTTCTGCATTGTTTTGTAATTCATGAAGTATTTTACGATCGGTAGAATCAATTTTTATATTATTCATAAAATTAGAATTAATTTCTATTTATGTGGATTTTAAAGGAAATAATAGCAGTATTTTTCTCGCCTGACTCCTGCATAATTTAACAATAAAACAGGAGAGAGTGATATGAGTCAGAGTCATTGGGTCGCCAACGCAATACGTATAATAGAAGCCGATTACAATCGATCTGCGGATACACATCTGATCAAACTGGATATTCCGGCTTTTCCGGATATTGATATCTATCTGAAAGACGAGTCAACTCACCCTACCGGTAGCTTAAAGCATCGTTTGGCTCGCTCCTTGTTTCTTTATGCGTTATGTAATGGCTGGATTAAGGAGGGGACTCCGATAATCGAGGCATCATCCGGCAGTACAGCGATATCTGAAGCGTATTTTGCAAGGCTTCTCGGTTTGCCTTTTATTGCAGTAGTGCCCGAGGGTACGGCGCAACGCAAAATGCGGCAAATAGCTTTCTATGGTGGGCAGTGTCATCAGGTAGCGGCATCTGATTTGTGTCAGGCGGCTGCAGGTATAGCACATGAGATGGGCGGCCACTTTATGGACCAGTTTACTTATGCTGAGCGAGCAACCGATTGGCGTGGAAACAATAATATTGCAGAGTCTATCTTTCGCCAGATGAGTGCCGAGCGCTATCCACAGCCTAGCTGGCTTGTTATGAGCGCAGGGACAGGCGGAACCTCGGCGACTATTGGTCGATACTTACGCTATCAGCAGTGTTGGCAGCAACCGTCGCAGTTATGTGTGGTAGATCCGGAGAACTCTGTATTTTTTGACTATTTCACCACAGGTGACAGCAAGTTATCGATTCAACAAGGCTCACGAATAGAAGGGATAGGACGCCCTCGTGTGGAGCCCTCTTTTTCTGCCGCAGTGATTGATCGCATGTTGCAGGTTCAAGACAGTGAAAGTTTGGCGACGGCGCATTTTTTATCGGTGAGGTTGGGGCGTCTGGTTGGAGGCTCGACCGGAACAAACTTTGTAGGCGTTTTAACCTTGGCTGAAGAGATGAAACAGAGGGGAGAGAAAGGCAGTATTGTGACCTTGTTATGCGATGGGGGCGAGCGTTATCAAGATAGCTATTTTAATGATGAGTGGTTGGAACAGCGTGGATTTACAGTGCGGGAAAGAGTAAAACAATTAGAAGAGTTATATGGATAATCTTTTATAATGGATTTTTGTACAAAATAATGCCATTAATTCTATTAAAAGCTTATGCTAATCTGGTATATTGGAATTAATTCCCGTATTAAGGTTTTGGAGGTGGTATGAATCGTTCAGATTTTTTGCAGCAATTGACTGCACAGGCCGACCAGCTAAAGGCGGAGGGATTATTTAAAGCTGAACGAGAGATCGTATCGCCTCAGTCGTCGCATATCCGTCTACGCAATGGCAGAGAGGTTGTTAACTTTTGTGCTAATAACTATTTAGGCTTGGCGAATAGTCCTGAACTGATTAATGCGGCAAAGCAAGGATTAGATGAGCATGGTTTTGGTATGTCCTCGGTCCGCTTTATTTGTGGGACTCAGGATATCCATAAGCAACTGGAGTCTGCCCTGAGTCATTTTCTGGGGATGGAAGATACCATTCTTTATTCCTCTTGTTTTGATGCCAACGGTGGACTGTTTGAAACCCTGTTGGGTGAAGATGATGCGATTATCAGTGATGCTTTGAATCATGCCAGTATTATTGACGGTGTACGCTTGAGCAAAGCGCGTCGGCTACGCTATGCGAATAACAATCTGGCTGAGTTAGAAGAATGCCTGCAGCAGTCTCAGGATGCACGTGTTCGATTAATTGCGACAGATGGCGTGTTCTCAATGGATGGTGTGATTGCTAATTTGAAAGGGATCTGTGATCTGGCTGACCAGTATAATGCGCTGGTGATGGTTGATGATTCACATGCCGTCGGTTTTGTTGGAGATCATGGCCGTGGTAGTCATGAGTACTGCCAGGTGATGGATCGGATCGATATTATTACCGGCACTTTGGGTAAAGCGCTGGGTGGAGCCTCAGGTGGTTATACCGCTGCAAAGCGCGAAGTCGTGGAATGGCTACGGCAGCGTTCGCGCCCGTATCTGTTTTCTAACTCGGTCGCTCCTTCGATTGTACAGGCAACACTAAAAGCTTTGGAGCTGGTGGAACAAGGTGGCAGCCTGCGTCAGCAACTTAATATTAATTCGGATTATTTCAGAACGCAGATGGAACAGGCAGGTTTTACTCTGTCGGGTCATGGTCACGCCATCATTCCTGTGCTGATAGGTGATGCAGCATTGGCGTCAGAGCTGTCGGATCGCTTATTAAAAGAAGGCATTTATGTGATTGGCTTCTCTTTTCCGGTTGTGCCTAAAGGCCAGGCGAGAATTCGCACACAGATGTCGGCGGCCCACAGTCGTGAGCAATTGGATCAGGCGATTGAGGCATTTACGCGTATTGGTCGAGAGCTCGGTATTATCTGAGAGTTATCTGAGGAGTGGTGGGATGAAAGCATTAGCAAAACTTTATCCACAGGAAGGTATCTGGTTACATGAAACAGATAAGCCATCGGTTGGGCATAACGATCTGCTCATAAAAATCCGTAAAACGGCCATCTGTGGTACGGATGTACATATATATAATTGGGATGAGTGGTCACAAAAAACCATCCCTGTACCGATGACGGTCGGGCATGAATATGTGGGAACTGTGGTTGATATTGGCTGTGAAGTAGAAGGATTTGTTATTGGCGACCGGGTGTCGGGAGAAGGGCACATCACTTGCGGCCATTGTCGGAATTGCCGGGCCGGGCGTCGTCATCTTTGCCGTAATACTCAGGGTGTGGGGGTGAATCGCCCGGGCGCATTTGCTGAATTTTTAGTATTACCTGCGGTGAATGCGTTTAAAATTCCCGATAATATATCGGATGACTTGGCGGCTATTTTTGATCCTTTCGGAAATGCGTTACATACCGCATTATCATTTGATCTGGTCGGTGAAGATGTGCTGATCACAGGTGCAGGTCCGATTGGTATTATGGCGGCTGCAGTCGCCCGCCATGCGGGGGCCAGGCATGTTGTGCTTACCGATGTTAATGACTATCGCTTATCGCTCGCCAAAAAGATGGGGGTAGTACATACCGTAAATGTTACCGAGAAAACTTTACAAGAGAAAATGTCAGAACTGAAGATGACAGAAGGTTTTGATGTCGGGTTGGAGATGTCGGGAGCGCCTGCTGCATTTCGTTCGATGCTGGAAGTGATGAATCACGGCGGAAAAGTGGCCATGTTAGGTATTCCTTCAGCTGATATGGCAATCGACTGGACTCAGGTGATCTTCAAAGGGCTGATACTAAAAGGAATATATGGCCGCGAAATGTTTGAAACCTGGTATAAAATGGCCAGTATTATTCAATCAGGGCTGGATCTTACACCGATTATTACACATCACTTCCCGCTGGAAGATTTCCAGCAGGGGTTTGATGTAATGCGTTCCGGTGCTTCGGGTAAGGTGATACTTGACTGGCCTGAATGAGTAGGTTGAGAGGTTAACGTTTTAACGCTTATGTACGACCAGAAATGCCCGGGCAGTCACGCTTCCCGGGTTTTTTATGCAATGTTGAATATCGGCAGGGTAGCGTAACGTATCGCCTATTGTTCCTATTGCTGTTATGTCGTCTTCCAGTTCAACTCTCATCTGTCCTTCAATAATAGACAGGTGTTCCTGAGTGCCGCGTACATGTGCTTCAGATGCTAATTGGCAGCCCGGCTGAATAATTAGCTGATACCACTCAAATTCTGTGGCGGTGTCCACCGGGTTTAACGCAATGAGTTCGCATCCCTGATCTTTGCTATGCATTCTGGGAGTATTGATGGCGTCTTGGCGCTCGATAGCCGGAGGTTGGTTTTCGACGCTACTGTGAGCTAATTCATCAATACTCACACCGAGTGCTTGGGTAATATTCCATAGATTGGTGAAAGTCGGATTGGCATTGCCGCGCTCTATTTCTGAGAGCATGGAGCGGGAAACATTAGATAGTTCCGCCAGTTGCAATAGGTTGAGTCCCAGAGCTTTGCGGCGTTGCTTCATGGCCGCACCAAGATTAGGTGTGTTTCCGTGACTTGCGGGCAATTCCTGCGTCCTCATAAAAGATAGTGCTTATGATAAAACACCCGAAGCAATTTGTCCTTCATCCGGTGTGCATATGCAGTCAGGCGTGAATAAATAATGCTTGATATAAGTCATAGAATCATAAGAGAACAAAGAGGAGAATCGTTCTCATTATCTTTTAAGAGGGCGGTAGCGTGACACTAGACGCATTAAAGCACGGCCAACGGTGTGAAATTCTGGATATTGCGGGTCCGGACGCATTGCGACAACGTTTGGCAACGCTAGGAATTTTGCGGGGACAGCGTATCCAGCTTGCTGCCATCTCTCCTTGGGGCAATCCAAGAGTGTATCGGTTGGGGCGACAGCAAATCTGCCTACGCAATGAAGACGCAGCCTGTATTAAGGTTTCGGATGATGAATAAAATGAATTTTACAGTGGCATTAGTAGGGAATCCTAACTGTGGGAAAACCTCATTATTTAACTTGCTGACGGGTGCCAGACAACGAACCGGGAACATGGCAGGTGTTACTGTCGATGTGAAACAAGGACAACGAGAGCATAAAGGGTTGACGCTGACTTTTGTTGATCTGCCGGGCATCTATTCATTAAGCCAGAATCGGGTAGAAGAGCGGGTCGCACGGGATTACCTATTGCATACGCCTCCCGACTTTGTCCTGAATGTATTAGATGCCAGCCATCTCTCACGGCATTTGGCATTGACGACCCAGCTCCTGGAGCAAGGTCTGCCTACCATGCTGGCATTAAATATGCTGGATGAAGCAGCGCGCTTGCGTTGTGTTCCTGATATTAAAAAACTCTCTAAACAGCTGGGGGTGCCGGTACTGCCCAGTGACGGACGCAAGTCTGCTGCGATTGAGCCGCTGCTGGATCAGTTGGTAGGGTCCTTGTTAGCCAGTCATCAACATCAAACATCGCTGATAACCACCTATAGTGCTTTGCAGATTGATTATGAGCCCCATATCGAAAATGCCATCCAGCAACTGATTCAACAGAATGTGTCACGCTGGCAGGCGGTACAGAGTCTGGAGGCTGCAGGAGATGTTGGTTTTTCAATGTCAGATAAGGTGCGAAAAACAGTATCTGAACAATTAGTACTTCTGTCTCAAATACATGATGAAACAGCGACTGAGCTGATCGCGGCTGGCCGCTATGGATATATTCACGGGCTCCTTCATGAGATAGATGAAGCGCATGTTGATATCAGTCGGCTGGACACCTGGCTGGATGCAATCACACTTAATCGTTGGTTGGGTTTGCCGCTTTTCTTTTTTGCGTTATGGCTTATTTTTGAAGCGACATTTACTTTGGGGGCTTATCCTGCTGACTGGATTGATCAAACCGTAGGTCTGGTAGGTGAGGGTGTAACGCGTTGGTTGCCTGATACGCTATTTCGTAGTGTTATCACAGATGGATTGTTGGCCGGAGTAGGAGGGGTACTAGTCTTTTTGCCCAATGTGGTGTTGTTATTTTTATTTATAGCGATACTTGAGCAAAGTGGTTACATGGCGCGTGCTGCTTTTTTGACGGATCGGGTGATGAGTAAAGTCGGTTTACATGGCAAAGCATTTGTGCCGCTTGTTATGGGTTTCGGCTGTAATGTTCCGGCAATTATGGCCACGCGGACGATCGAGGAGCCAAGGGCACGCCTGATTACTATCTTGATTAACCCTTTTATGAGCTGTTCAGCACGTTTGCCTGTTTATGTCCTGTTGGCAGGAATTTTCTTTACGGATAATGCCGGTAGTGCACTGTTTGGGATCCATATGCTGGGCATTATGGTTGCTTTTGTTATTGCCGCACTTTTATCACGGTGGTTACCCGCAGAGCCGAATGAAATTTTTATTATGGAGCTGCCGCCATGGCGTTGGCCTTCTTCTCGCTCACTCATGATGCATGTGTGGGATAAAGTACAAGATTTCCTGCATAAAGTGGGTGGTGTGATTTTAGTCGGGTCGATGGCTGTTTGGGTATTGCAAACATTTCCCATGCATGGAGAGATGTCATTTCTTGAGCAGCTCGGGCGCTGGATGACGCCTATTTTTGTTCCTTTAGGCTTTCAGTGGCAGGAAACGGTTGCGTTGTTGTCGGGCTTTCTTGCTAAAGAGGTGATTGCGGCAACATTGGCGATGGTTTATCAGGTGGGTACTGAGGATATAGGAGGGCTGCAGGTGGCAATGCAAGCCGGGTTGGCGCCAGCAGCAGGTTTGGCCTTGATGGTATTTACTTTGCTCTATATGCCTTGTCTCGCTACGTTAGCGGTCATTCGGCGGGAAACCGGTAGTTGGCGTTGGGCTGCGCTCTCAATTTTTTCAGGGCTGATCTTAGCCTGGTTGGGTGCATGGGTTGCCTTTAATCTGGGAGGGCTCTTTATGTAAGCCTGGTCTTTATTTTTTTGAAGCAGCGTTGATCTCGGTCACATCTGGTTAATTATTAATCATATCAGGCTTGAATCTGATGAAGAGTAACCCCATATCTGATGCAAAGAGATAACAGCCACGTCCTAAATGCTGGCTGCTTACAAGGAGATAATTATCTATGCGACCCGATAAATTCACATCAAAACTTCAGGATGCCTTAGGTGAAGCGCAGTCATTAGCGGTGGGTAAGGATCATAACCATATAGAGCCTATTCATTTACTAGCAGCGTTTTTACAACAACAAGATAGTTCAGTTCGTCCATTGTTATCACAGGCTGGTGCTGCGCTTCCGCAGCTTGCGCGGAGTATCGGTGAGGCGTTGGATCGCTTGCCACAAGTACAAAGTCCGGATGGCGAAATCCGTCTGTCGCAGAACATGGCGCGGGTTTTTAATTTGACAGACAAGCTCGCACAAAAACGGGGTGATCAATTTATCGCCAGTGAGCTGATTGTATTGGCGATGCTGGAAGATAAAAGTGATGCCGGTAAGGTATTGCGGGATGCCGGTGTCACAAAGCAATCATTAGAGCAGGCAATCAATAATATGCGTGGTGGCGATAGCGTTAATGACCCTAATGCTGAAGGGAGTCGTCAGGCATTAGATAAGTATTGTATTGATCTGACCGAACAGGCAGAGCTGGGCAAACTGGACCCGGTAATTGGTCGTGATGATGAGATTCGCCGTACCATTCAGGTATTACAACGTCGTACGAAAAACAATCCTGTATTGATTGGCGAGCCGGGTGTGGGTAAAACCGCCATTGTTGAAGGGCTGGCTCAACGTATTGTGAATGGGGAAGTGCCGGAAGGTCTTAAACGCAAGAAAGTTCTTTCATTGGATATGGGATCGTTAATTGCAGGTGCTAAATTCCGAGGGGAATTTGAAGAGCGCCTTAAAGCCGTATTGAACGAGTTGTCTAAACAGGAAGGCCAGGTCATTTTGTTTATTGATGAACTGCATACCATGGTCGGTGCCGGTAAAGGCGAAGGTGCGATGGATGCGGGGAATATGCTCAAGCCCGCCTTGGCACGTGGTGAGTTGCATTGCGTGGGTGCGACGACTTTGGATGAGTATCGTCAATACGTAGAGAAAGACGCCGCCTTGGAGCGTCGTTTTCAAAAAGTTATCGTTGATGAGCCGACAGAAGAAGATACCATTGCTATTTTGCGAGGGTTGAAACAACGTTACGAAGTTCATCATGGTGTGGAAATTACTGATTCTGCGATCATCGCTGCGGCAAAATTATCACAACGCTATATTACCGATCGGCAGTTACCTGATAAGGCGATCGATCTTATCGACGAGGCAGGTTCACGCATTCGTATGGAGATGGACTCAAAACCTGAAGATCTTGATCGTCTGGAGCGTCGCCTGATTCAGTTAAAAATGGAACGTGAAGCGCTGAAAAAAGAGAAAGATGAGGCCGCACGTAAGCGTTTAGATGAGTTGGAAAAAACTATCGCTACGCTTGAGCGTGAGTTCGCTGATCTGGATGATATTTGGAAAGCTGAAAAAGCGGCGCTTCAGGGCTCGCAGAAGGTTAATGAAGCGTTGGATCAGGCACTGGTAGAGTTAGAGCAGGTGAAGCGCTCCGGGGATCTGGCGAAAGCGTCTGAACTGCAATATGGCATTATCCCTGAACTGAAAAAGCAGTTGGCTGCTGCCAGTGAAGCGGAAGAAACCGGCCAGGAAAGTAATAAATTACTGCGCAATAAAGTCACCGAAGAGGAGGTGGCCGAAGTGGTCGCGCGCTGGACCGGTATTCCCGTGAGTAAAATGCTGGAAGGTGAGCGTGAGAAACTGTTACGTATGGAGGATGCGCTGCATGGTCGTGTTGTCGGGCAGAGTGAAGCCGTTATCGCTGTTTCCAATGCGGTGCGCCGTTCACGGGCAGGCTTATCTGATCCGAATCGTCCGAATGGTAGCTTTCTGTTTCTTGGCCCTACTGGTGTGGGTAAAACCGAGCTTTGTAAAGCATTAGCCAGTTATCTGTTCGATACCGAAGAGGCGATGGTACGCATTGATATGTCGGAGTTTATGGAGAAGCATTCCGTTGCCCGCTTGATCGGTGCGCCTCCCGGGTATGTTGGCTATGAGGAGGGCGGTTATCTGACAGAGGCGGTACGTCGCAAGCCCTATTCAGTACTGTTGCTGGATGAGGTGGAAAAAGCACACCCTGATGTCTTCAATATCCTGTTGCAGGTGCTTGAAGATGGTCGTTTGACGGACGGTCAGGGGCGTACGGTTGATTTCAGAAATACCATTGTTGTGATGACCTCTAACCTGGGGTCACATCTGATCCAGAGTTTTAGTGATGACGATGACTATGATTTGATGAAAAGAGCCGTGATGGAAGAGGTAGGTACTCATTTTCGTCCCGAAGTGATCAATCGTATTGATGAAGTGGTGGTTTTCCACAGTCTACGTAAAGATCAGGTGGCAGGGATTGCAACTATTCAGTTGGAGCGCTTACGCCAGCGTTTGGCCGAGCGGGATTTAACCTTAACACTGACGTCTACAGCGATTGACAAGCTGGTGGAGGTTGGCTTTGAGCCTATTTATGGAGCGCGTCCGCTGAAACGGGCGATTCAACAATGGATAGAAAACCCATTAGCTCAGGCTTTGCTAGCGGGTAAATATTTACCCGGAACTGAGATTGCAGTAGATGTGGAAGCCGGAGAATTTGTGTTCCGCTAAACTCTGATAACAGAGGCCTTGCTAGTCTTGTAAAGCCCGTCATTATGACGGGTTTTTTTATAGATCCATTTTCTAAATACTGGAGAATACAGAGGTTATAGCCTATTTTGAGTGTTACGAATGGAGAGCCTTTTAGTGAAATATCTGTTTCACGGCCAGGCTGGGTTTTTGAGAGTAGTGAATGAAAAATCTGAAAGTATTAATTGTTGATGATGCAAAGTTTATCTGTGAACTTGTCACTAAAATAGTGAGTGATGCATTTCCTGGATCGACGGTTAAAGCAGCGTTTAATGGAGAAGAGGCGCAGGAATTATTGATTTCTGGCACATTTGATATCATTTTATGTGACTGGGAAATGCCAAGAATGAGCGGTTTAGAAGTACTGAAATGGACGCGTGCGCAGTCACAGTATAAAACGGTTCCGTTTGTGATGGTGACCAGTCGAGGTGAGCGTGAATATGTTCTTAAAGCAATTCATGCGGGTGTGAATGATTATCTGGGTAAACCTTTTACAAAAGAACAGCTTATTCAGAAAATGAATAAAGTGTTGGGCAAGCAGAAAGCACCGGATGCGGCCAAACAGGCCAAAGCCGCGAAAATGCTGGAACAGGAACAGCAAAATGTAGCCACACCTAAAAATGTACTCAAGCCTAAAGGGATGGCGCATCTGCGGGTACGAGACCAAGTGTTCAAATGTGCTATTAAAGATATGAGCCTGAAGGATCTATTAGTCGTCGTTAAGAATGAGGGCCGATTCCCTCAGGTGCTCGATCAGGCTGTGATTGATATTGAGCAACTATCGGGTGGCAGTGTTGCGCGAGTAAATGGTTTTGTTCAGATGGTGCAGGCCACCGATGTGCATATCAACTCAGCCTTTATCGATATCAAGATCACCCTGGTAGATGATGATCCTGATAAGATGGCGCATCTTTCTAAGTATATTGCCAGCGTACGTTAGCCTTTATAATAATTTCTGTACCACTCAATAAAGCGGCGAACACCTTCCTCAATGGGCGTGTCCGGAGTAAACCCTGTGGCTTCGCTGAGCGCGTCGATATCAGCGAAGGTTTCAACCACGTCACCTGCCTGCATTGGCAAATACTCTTTAACCGCTGGTGTACCGATTGATGTCTCAATCTGCTGAATAAAGTATTCCAGCTCAACAGGTTGGTTATTACCGATGTTGAAAATTTTATAGGGCGCCGCGCTTTCGTCAGTTTGACCATTCCATTGGGTATTGGGTTGTGGAATGATGTTCTGGATGCGAACAATGCCCTCAACAATATCATCGATATAGGTGAAATCACGACGCATTTTTCCGTAGTTGAAGACCTTAATCGGTTTCCCTTCAGAGATTGCACTAGCGAACAGCATAGGTGCCATATCCGGACGTCCCCACGGGCCATATACAGTAAAGAAGCGTAAGCCAGTCGTAGGAATGTTATACAGGTGCGAGTAACTATGAGCCATTAGCTCGTTGCTTTTCTTGGTTGCCGCATACAAAGAAGCAGGATGATCGACGCCGTCAGTTGTTGAAAACGGAATCTTAGTGTTGGTGCCATAAACTGAACTCGAGGAGGCATAAACCAGATGCTCGATAGCAAAGTGACGGCAGCATTCAAGAATGACGAGCATACCTAAAAGATTAGAACTGGCGTAATCAAAAGGTTGATTGATCGAATGTCGGACACCGGCCTGTGCGCCCAGATGAATGACCCGTTGAATCGCCTCATCTGAGAATATTTTATCAACGCCCTCCTTATCCGCCAGATCGCACTTGTAGAAGGTGAAATCTGAGTAAGGCTTCAATAGCTCAAGACGATCTAATTTTAGTTGGGGATCATAATAATCATTCAGATTATCCAGGCCAACGACCTGATGCCCTTCTTTAAGCAGGCGCTGTGCGACGTGAAAGCCGATAAACCCTGCTGCACCCGTGACCAGAAAACGCATTGTGCCTACTCCTTACGTGTAAATGTTGGTATTAACCCGTGACGTGTGAATTGGTGATAAACAGTGCCTAAGCTGATGGCTGAAGCTATCACGGCAAAGAGCCACGTATGCGGAAAGCCACCATCATAATTAATCAGTGAAAATGCACAGCCAGCATGAATGAGTAGCATGATCAGATAAAACCTTCCGCCAAAAAACCGATACCAACGATCGCATAATTTTAGTCCTGCCCATGCTGAAATAAGCCCGCCGGCAGCCCCCATGCAGACATCCGCAGGCCAGTGTACCCCCACCGCAACACGTGACCAGCCGATAAAGCAGGCAGCAATCAGAATTAAAAGTTGCATTGCTCTGTTGGTAGCCAGGCGTGTTAATAAGCCAGCTGCGGCAAAAGCCGTTAAAGTATGGCCTGAAGGCATGCTCTTTTTGCTGATGCTGGAGCCAATTAATTGAAAACTACCGGGGTCTAACACACCGGGAGGGCGGGGAGTAGCCAGCCAGGGCTTTATGCCGTGGGTGATTAACGTGCCTACGATAGCTGTAATCAACAAAGCGAATAGCAGGTGCGGGTAACGATAAGCAAATAACAGCGCCAGCGTTAAAACAACCAGAGTATCTCCCATGAACGAGAGGTGTTCCCATGCTATCGAAGGCAACATAAAACTCATAAACTGGGCAGTGTAAAAGCCGGTTTGTAAGCCGTTAGTCAATAATAGTGCGGTCCCCAGAATAAACGCTAAAACCGCTGTCCACAGAAGTAGTTTGTCGCTGTTTTGTGCTTGTGGCCAGGTTCTGTAGGCAGAGGCGACGTGTTGATTCAATTTATTCATAAGAGTAGAGAGCGACGCCTCCTTTGGCATACAGACGAGTCGGTTTTATAGCAGGGTCTAAGGTCAGTAAGTCTTCTTGGCTGTCGATTCGAGTAAATACGAGTTCACCGCGTTGTGGGGTTCGTCTGGGTACAATCGCATCACGATAAACAGAGAAACTCGGCATGTTGATCCCATAACTCACCACGGGACCACCAATTTTTTTAGCGAGTAAGCCGGCTTCGCGAACAGGTTCTTGCTGTGCGGCTCCTAACAATGGCAGTAACAAAAAGTTAAACATCAACATAGTACCGGCTGCACCAACCAGCAGACGGGCTGGATAAGCTGTATTTTTGAAAAAATATAATCCAACGATTATCAACAAACCTACGATAGAGACTGCCTGAAACACGCCGTTATATTCTGTTGTTGCGAGTTCCAATACCGCTTTATCAAAAGGTTTGTGTGACTGCTCAGCCGCGTAGCTAAAAAGTAATGGGAGCAAGCTGACGAGCAGAATTGTCAGTGCCGGTGCTAATAGTGACCAGAAACCAGCGTTTAGCAGGTGTCGTGCCATCAAAAATAGTATCGGTGTCACCCCATATAAAATGTAATGCGGCAGTTGTGTTTTGGAAAACGAGAAAATCGCCAGCACTAAAAGAAACCAAGTAAGCAAGTATAATTCAAGCCCTCTGGGGCGTTGCTTGAATAACGATTTGATCACTGGAGCAATCAATCCGCTGAAAGGTACAAGCAATACAGGAAGGAGCATCACATAGTAATAGAGCTTACCTCCGTGACTTTCCATGGTGCTGCTGAAACGATCAACATTATGTTTTAGGTAGAAGCCTTTAAAGAACTCCCAGCCTTGGTCTAGATACACAGCGATATGCCAAGGTAAAACAATGATGATAAAAGTGATAATAATGATCGGGTGAAAAACGGCTTTTAGCCAGTCCTTAAAGCGCCCCTCGGAGGCAAATAAAACCAAACTGGCGATGAGCGGCAGTGCACAAGCTACCGGCCCTTTCGTGAGAAAGCCTAATCCCAGCCAGATACCGATGCGTAACAGCGTGGCATTATCAGTGCGCTGAAAATAACGATAAATATCGAAGAAGGTTGCACATAACAGAAAGTTAAGTAGTGCGTCAGCAATGGCTGCTTTAAAGATAATACTGGCTAATGGCAGGGCTGCTAATAGCCAAACCATTAAACGTGCTTCGGTATCATTCCTCTGCTCTTTGACAAAACGATAACTGATCCAGATCCAGGCGAGCGCTGCTAAGCAGGATGGCAGGCGCAAACTTAAAGTGCTTAGGCCAAAATTGGAGACGCTGATGGCTTGAAGCCAGTAAATCAAAATGGGCTTGTCATGCCTGGGTACCCCATTCATATAAGTTGAAATCCAGTTGCCGGTTTCAAGCATCTCGCGTGTAGCGGTAGTGAAAGCACCTTCATCTAAATCAAACAGTGGCAGCCAAGCGGCATAGCCAAACGTGCTGACCAGCGCTAGTAATATGAGTACGGGAGTTGAGAGCAGGAGCTTCATTAGCCCCTGCTGTGGTAGCGTGTTATTCACACCAGCCTCTTACAGTAGGAGCATTGGCAGAAGGGCGGACGGGCATTTTGGCATGCGCGGTACTACGGGTGAGTATTTCGGCGAGAACGCCGGTGGTAACCAATTGAGCACTGGTCATGACAAAGAGAATGCCGGTGAAGAGTAACGGACGATTCCCTATATCTTCTCCCATAAAGATTTTAACCCCGAATAGATAGGTCAGAATCAAGCCGCCAATTGCGCCCAGAAATAGTCCTATTGAGCCGAAAAAATGGCCGGGACGGCGAGAAAAACGCATGAAGAAGAAAACAGCCAGTAGATCCAGAATCACGCGGATGGTACGTGAAATACCATACTTTGACTCGCCAAACTGGCGGGCCCTATGGTTAACAGGCATATCACTGATGCGATCAGGAGAGGTGATACAAGCAACCCATGCCGGAATGAAACGGTGCATTTCACCAATGAGATGAACCTGTTTTATAACCCACGAGCGATAAACCTTTAGGCTGCAGCCGTAATCATTAACGTAGACACCGGTGTTTTTGCGAATAAGCCAATTGGCGATACGTGATGGTAATTTGCGATTGATAGCGCCGTCCTGACGATCTTTACGCCAGCCACTGATCATATCCAAGTCACGCTCTTCGAGTGCAACAATCAGCTTTGGAATGTCAGCAGGGTCGTTTTGCAAGTCGCCATCCAGTGTTGCAATAAGATCGCCACGTGCTGCATCAATTCCGGCTTGCATAGCAGCAGTCTGGCCGAAGTTGCGGGCAAAGTGGATGGCGTGCACATGGTTGCCATACTCAGCTACGGCTTTATCTAAAGCTTGAGTAGTGCCGTCGTTACTGCCGTCATTAACGGCGATCAACTCCCACTGGCCTGGGTAGTCTTTTAACGCGGCGTGAACCTCCTCCATGAAGGGTTTGATATTTTCCTTTTCATTGTAAAAAGGTACTACTACCGACAGACTCTGGCTGCAAGGATTTGCCGCCGCATTGGTTGCTGAGGCATTCGTGGGTGTGTCAGTCGGTGTATCAATTATGTCGCTCATATTGAGATATCCTCTCTCGTCGGCTTGGCAACGGGAATCCAAAAACATAACAGGGCAAAGAGTGATGTTGCCCCTAGTATAAACAGATGTAAATTCACGGCTAGACCCAAAACATCGCTACTGAGAAGTCCTATAGGAGCGAGGCCGGCCATAAAGGCGGCTTCGAAGCTCCCGCTTCCGGCAATACCATGGATGGGTAAAATACTACTTAGTTCCGCGCCTAACACGCCCGCCAGTGCTTCAAAAGCACTGAGTGATTGCAGTGCACGAGTGATCATGATTAAGGAGGCCAGTTTGCAGCCCCAAGAGAGAAACGTCCAGAGGATCACCCGGATAAACTGCTGTTGGCTTTGCGGTGCTGTATTTTTCAGCTGATTGATCATGGGTTCTATTTTGGGATAAAAAGAGTGCTGGACCAGCCATTTCCGCCCTTTAGTTCGATAGAGTATGTAAAGCAAAAAGAGAGCAGCAAGCCCAAATACTACAGCGATCGATGAAAGAAGAGGAAAAAAGTAACTGAAAGTTACGGCGACCAAAGCGCCTGCAATAATCAGGTCGAGAACTCGTAGCCAGATTAAACGAGCAAACCCTTCAGCAAATCCTACAGCAAAGTAACGCTTCATCAAGATCGGGAATAATCCTTCACCTAAGCGCATCGGTAGCATGTTGTTGGCATAGAGATGCAGGACGCTTAATTTCAGCACGCTGATAAACCGCCCTTTTAAGGCCGGTTGACACAGATCATAGATACGCCAGGCACGCAGCAGGTAACTAGCTGCGAACAATATTAGTGCGGGTATCAGTGTGCTCAGTGGCATCGTTTCCCATTGAGCGAATACAGCCGTCCAGCCCACTATATACTCTACTGTGAACAGCATGGCGATAAAGATTAGAATGCCAAATATCCAAGGAAGAAGCTTTCGTTTGGAAAACAGCGTGTATTGGGTAGCGTTTTGCATAGATAGTTACGAAAGATAATAAAGTTGAGCATTGTACCTTTTGAATAGACGAGATGGCAGCGATAATAGGCGTAAATCTAATTAAGTAGAGGAGCTAAGGTGCTTAGCTATCAACATGGCTTTCATGCCGGTAATTTTGCAGATGTGCACAAGCACATGATATTGGCGTTAATCATGGAAGCGCTTAACTTAAAAGATAAACCCTGGAGTTATCTTGAAACACACGGTGGCGCTGCGCTCTATGACTTAGCGGATGATAAAGCACAAAAGACCGGTGAGTATTTAGGGGGAATCGCTAAGCTCTGGAATAGGTCGGACATTCCTGAGGCCGTTCTGGTTTATATGGCACAGGTCCAGGCGGTGAATCAGGGTCAAGAGTTGAAGTTTTATCCAGGCTCGCCGTCTATAGCTTCTATGCTGGCGCGTAGTTCTGATCGTTTGGCTGTGATGGAGTTGCATCCGGCTGAGTACCAGCAGGTAAAGCATCATTTTAGGCGCCAGTCTCAGGTAGCGGTGCATCACCGGGATGGTTATGAGGGGGTTCTATCGATGATGCCGCCTAAGCCCAATCGAGGGTTGGTGTTGATCGACCCCTCTTATGAGGTAAAAGCGGAATACCAGCAGGTCGCTAAGTTTGTGCAACAATTATTGGGTCGCTGGCCAAATGGGAGTGTTGCTATCTGGTATCCCATTTTGAAAGCCGGTCAGCATCAGAGCATGCTTGATAAGATAGCTGCGTCAGGGATTCGTAAAGTTTATCAGTCTGAATTTTACGTGCAGAGTCCGGGAGCAGAGCGGATGATCGGGAGTGGTATGTTGTTGATTAACCCTCCGTGGCAATTGGATCAGAAAATTGAGGCAGTGATGCCCTGGCTTAATCGTGTGTTGTCGCAACGAGAAGCTGAGGAGCCACAACAACGGTGGCTCGTGCCGGAGTAGCATGTTAACAAACGAGATGACTAATAAAGAGCGGTTTCATCCCGTACGATATCTTTTAGTAGATTCAAAAACAGCTCATCGGCTTCGCTGTGCTTGATCGGAATTTTTACGTTAGTCAGTGATGATAGTTCATCTGCGATGAGTACATTAGCATTGGGGCTTTTAAGATGTTTGCGGGCAATGTCTTTTGCAATTGTGCAAATTTCAGGCTCAGAAAACACTTTGCGAATAAAAAGGGTCAGCTCTTTAATAACACGTTCTTTATTTTTGATTTCAGCGATGCTCATGGATTAATCCCCCAGTATTTTTTACTGATAATATAACCTGACTTTTGTCTATGTGCATCTGCTGTATGCAAAGCGTGTTCCTATAGTTGATCAATAGTCTTCAAGATGAGAGAATATTGCGCTATTTTTCTTCGTTCATTTGCAGTAGGAAACCCCGAACCAAATGGCGAAATTAATGCTCGATAAATGGTTTTTGGAACTGTTTTAAAGCATTAGGTAAGCACTACCCAGCTTAAGTTTCAGAAAGTCTGCCGGTTAAGAGATCCTTAGCCTGCATTCATCCGGACATGGGCCAATACACATGGTGTGCTTTTGGTTTCCGCTGTTCTTGCGTCATCATCGCACAGCGGCTTGAACATGTTCATTATTGCAGAATCTCTGAACTGTTTACTCACCGACGGGATCGGTGTCGACTAGAGGGTAAGAAAGTGGAATTACTATCAGGCGCAGAAATGGTTGTTCGCGCTCTTCGTGATGAGGGTGTGAAATATATCTATGGATATCCGGGCGGAGCTTTGCTTCATGTCTATGATGCAATTTTCCAGCAGGAAGAAGTAGAGCATATTCTGGTTCGCCACGAGCAAGCAGCAACACATATGGCTGATGCCTATGCGCGCGCGACCGGTAAAGCGGGCGTTGCGTTAGTGACATCAGGACCCGGTGCAACCAATGCGGTCACTGGTATCGCAACAGCTTATATGGATTCAATTCCGATGGTGGTTATTACCGGTCAGGTAATGAGTCATCTGATTGGTGAAGATGCGTTTCAGGAAACAGACATGATCGGCATTTCCCGTCCGATTGTGAAACATAACTTCAGTGTAAGAAGTGTGGAAGAGATCCCTGAAATAATTCGGAAAGCGTTTCATATCGCCGAAACAGGCCGTCCTGGACCCGTTGTTGTCGATATCCCTAAGGATATGACCAACCCTACGGATCGTTTTCCGTATGTATTCCCGAAACAAGTCAAACTGCGTTCATACAACCCAGTGACGAAAGGGCATAGCGGGCAGATTAAGAAAGCCTTTGATCTGTTAATGAGCGCCAAGCGTCCGGTTATCTATTCGGGTGGTGGTGTCATCATGGGCGATGCCAGCGAAGAGTTGACAGAGTTGGCGCAAGCCTTGAATTATCCTGTTACCAATACCTTGATGGGGTTGGGGGGGTATCCGGGAACGGATCCGCTGTTCGTGGGTATGCTCGGCATGCATGGCAGCTATGAAGCAAATATGGTGATGCATCACAGTGACTTGATCCTGGCGATAGGTGCGCGTTTTGATGATCGTGTCACCAACGGTGTCGATAAGTTCTGCCCTACAGCCAAAATTGTGCATATTGATGTTGATCCTGCTTCAATTTCGAAAACGATTCGGGCTGATGTGCCTATTGTTGGTCCGGCAAAAGCTGTACTTGAAGAGATGTTGCAGTTGCTGAAAGCGAGCAAGAAAACGCCTGACCAAGAGGCCAATAAAACGTGGTGGGCGCAGATTGATGAATGGCGTACGCGTCATGGTGGGCGTTTCCGTACAGACGATTCTGAGAAAATGAAACCTCAGCAGGTTATCGAAATGCTCAGTAAAGTAACTGGCGGCGATGCTTATGTTTGCTCGGATGTCGGTCAGCATCAGATGTTTGCAGCGCAGTATTATAAGTTTAATAAGCCTAATCGCTGGATTAACTCTGGTGGCTTGGGCACGATGGGCTTTGGTCTGCCGGCAGCGATGGGTGTGAAAATGAACTTTCCGGATGCTGATGTTGCTTGTGTAACAGGCGAAGGTAGTATTCAAATGAATATTCAGGAGCTGTCGACCTGTAATCAATACAACATTCCCGTCAAAATTATCTGTTTGAACAATGGTTCATTGGGTATGGTTCGTCAGTGGCAGGATATGAATTACGAATCTCGTCACTCCCAGTCTTATATGGAGTCCTTGCCTGATTTCATTAAGTTGGTGGAGTCGTATGGTCATGTGGGTATTAAAGTTGATAAATACTCTGATCTGGAAGCGGCAATGGAAAAAGCCTTTGCTATGAAAGATCGTCTGGTATTTATGGATATTACGGTTGATCCTCATGAGCATGTATATCCAATGCAGGTGCCGCGCGGTTCTATGCGTGACATGTGGCTGAGCAAAACGGAGAGGACTTAAATATGCGTCATATCATTTCTGTTCTTCTTGAAAACGAGCCGGGTGCATTGTCGCGAGTGGTTGGTTTATTCTCTCAGCGTAATTTTAACATTGAGTCGTTAACGGTTGCGCCAACCGATGATGAGACTTTGTCACGTTTGACTGTAACTACGGTAGGTGATGACAGAGTTGTTGAGCAGATTACAAAGCAGCTTAATAAACTGATTGATGTTGTTAAAGTTGTTGATCTGACCGAAGGCGAGCACATTGAGCGTGAGCTGATGATGATCAAGTTCAAGGCGTCCGGTGCATTTCGTGCTGAAGTTAAGCGTACTGCGGATATTTTCCGTGGTCAGATTATCGATATCACGCCTACTACTTATACTGTGCAGTTGGTCGGTTCAAGCGCTAAGTTAGATGCTTTTATTGATGCGTTAGGTACGGCAAGTATTATGGAAGTTGTGCGTTCAGGTGTATCTGGTATTGCTCGCGGTGAAAAGGTGTTGAGCCTATAATTGCTGGGTTGATCTATAAAAAGCCGCTCCTTTATAGGTGCGGCTTTTTTGTCTCTTCTTTATGCAATGTGAATCTTTTTTAAATATGAAATAGGGAAATCGATGGAATCGCCATTTCAGGTAATGAGTAAAGTGCGTGATTATGAGTTGGATATGCAAGGTATCGTGAATAATGGCGTGTACTTTAATTATCTGGAGCATGCGCGTCATGAATATTTGCTGGCTAATGGTGTGGATTTCTCTGCACTGGCGTTGCAAGGTATTAATTTAGTGGTTATACGTTCTGAGCTGGACTATAAGGCTTCGTTAACCAGTGGGGATGAGTATGTAGTACAGGTTGCTGTTGAACGGCTTAGTAAAGTTAAATTTGGTTTTCGTCAGCAGGTGATTCGTCGATCTGATCAAAAGCTTTGCGTTGCTGCGCTGGTTACGGGTACGGCGCTTAATGAGCGTGGGCGTCCATATTTATCACCTGAAATAGAAGCGCTTTTTGCCAGTGGTTAATTTACTGTGGTGTATTGGCTTTAATCTGGCACCAGAGTGCGTTGATGATAGGGCTCTTGAGTTTTTTTTCCAGTGTGAATAGACCCACCTCGTAAGGCTGTAGTTCTGGTTGTACTGTTAGAATTTCTATTTTTTCCGCTAAAGGGCTGTTGTCTAAGACGATTTTCGGTACGACGCCCACGCCAAACCCAAGACTAACCATGCTAACAATGGCTTCGTTTCCAGCGACTTGGGCGTAAATGTTAGGCTTAGTGCCTTTTTTACGAAACCACTCGTCAACTCTGTCCCTGGATACGCCTCCTTCAGACAGGATCATGGGGGTGTGAGCCCATTGCTCTATCGTTGTGGGGGGGAGCAGGTTATCAATTAAAGTGCTTTTTTGTTTTGGGGCGATGAAAAGCAAAGGTGATATACCGATTGGCTTAAAGGCTAAATCTTTAGGAAGGGTATCGGGTTTGGCCGCGATAGAGATGTCTTCTTCGTTGTTCTGTACCCGAGTGAGTGCGAGATCAGGATCACCCGTATGTAATTTTATCTCAATGGCAGGAAAGTTGTGACGAAATTGGCTAAGAATATCGTATAAAAAACTGTAACTGGCAGTTACGGAGCAATAGATGCTGACTTCGCCGTGTAGTTCTTTGGCTTCTTCTAATAACGTATTTCGTGTCAGGTCCCATTGAGCCAACGCTTCGCGGGCGTAGGATTGAAAGAGGCTTCCTTCATGTGTGAGTTGCACGCTGCGGTTATCTCGTATAAACAAAATAACGTTTAGCTCTTGCTCGAGTTGTTTGATAGAGCGACTGAGTGCCGAAGTACTAATATGACAAAGAGCACTAGCCCGACCAAAGTGGAGTGTGTCGGATAAGAGAAGAAAATGTTTTAGTGTACGTGTATCCATGTGTTTATTATCACATAAACTAAAAGAGTCTTTATATCAGCGGGTAAATATATTTAAAACTGTATGTTGTCGCGCGTATTGGGTATGAAACCAGCGGTGATATTGATGCATTGTTTGCTGGATAACTATCGTGCAGTTCAATGGCGCTGTAGAATGGGGCACTTTTATTATTTATATAGTGACGTTATGACTGAAGAAAATGAATCTTTTCATGAGGATGAATCTGTTTCAGAACAGGGTGTGAAACCGAGGCGTGGTATCTATCTGTTGCCTAATCTTTTTACTACAGGAGCGCTGTTTTCTGGGTTTTACGCCGTCATTGCGGGTATGAATTCTCAATTTGAAGCGGCTGCTATCGCTATCTTTGTGGCAATGGTGCTTGATGGCCTTGATGGTCGTGTAGCAAGGATGACTAATACCTCCAGTGCATTTGGTGCCGAGTATGACTCTTTATCAGATATGGTTTCCTTTGGTGTAGCCCCTGCACTAGTGACGTTTAGTTGGGTGTTGGGCGATATAGGAAAGGTTGGCTGGTTCGCCGCATTTATTTATGTGGCTTGTGCTGCTCTCAGGCTGGCGAGATTTAATACTCAGATTGGTTCTGTGGATAAGCGTTATTTTATTGGTTTGCCATCTCCTGCTGCCGCAGCTGCAGTAGGCGGGTTGGTGTGGGCTGCAACAGAATATAATATTGATCCAGCCCCTTATGCTTATGTTATTGCGCTTTATGTTGCTTTGGCCGGAATTATGATGGTGAGTAATGCGCTATATAACAGCTTTAAAGATATCGACCTGAAAGGAAAAGTTCCGTTTATTATATTGGCTGGTATTGTGTTGGGTGTGGGTGTTATCTCGATTGAGCCGGCGCTTTTTCTTTGGGTTTTGTTTTTGATTTACAGTGCATCAGGGCCTGTTATGTGGCTTCTGCGTAAAAGGAAAAAAGTGTAAAGGGAATTATTTACAACAAAAAGGTCTAAATTTTCATTGGTATTTATTACAGTGAGAATTTTAATGTTAATTAGAAAGGCTGAGTTAATAAAAAGCTCTGAGATAACGCCAGAGTCTATCTATAAGCAGCGTCGTCTTTTTATGCAAGGCTTGGCAGGATCTGCCGCCTTGCTCTCTTCCGGTGTCGTTTCCGCGCTCTCGAAATATGATCTAAACGATGATTGGCCGGCTTATGCAGGGCCGGAGTGGATGCATCCGTCAATTGCCGCTGCTGAGCGTAATCAATATTTTTCTTCAGATGAAAAACTGACTCCTTACTCTGATGTAATCACACATAATAATTTTTATGAATTCGGGCTTGGGAAGCAGGACCCTAGTCGCAAGGCTCAGCAGTTTAAATCTGATCCGTGGACGATAGAGGTTGCAGGTGAGGCTGAAAAAACCGGGAAATTCGCTTTCGAAGACCTTATAAAGCCTCATCAGTTTGAGGAGCGAATCTATCGGCTGCGCTGTGTTGAAGCATGGTCCATGGTTATTCCGTGGTTGGGGATCCCTTTAGCTGATCTGTTAAAGCAGTTTCAGCCAACCAGCAAAGCAAAGTTTGTGGAGTTTACTGCGCTATATGACCCGCAGCAGATGCCGGGCCAGAAGGCGGTTTTCAGTACGCTTGATTGGCCTTATGTGGAGGGTTTAAGAATAGATGAGGCGATGAATCCCTTGAGCTTTTTAGCAACGGGTGTTTATGGTCAAGCTTTGCCTCCGCAAAATGGGGCGCCATTGCGATTGGTGGTTCCTTGGAAATATGGATTTAAAAGTATCAAATCAATAGTGAAAATTCGTTTCACTGAAAAGATGCCTGAGTCCACATGGAATTTAACTGCACCGAAAGAATATGGTTTTTTCGCTAACGTGAACCCTGAAGTGGATCATCCTCGCTGGACGCAGGCATCTGAAAGACGCTTGCCGTCATCTTTGTTCTCTCCTAATCGAATTGAAACATTACCTTTTAATGGCTATGCGGATGAAGTGGCTCATCTTTATAGCGGAATGGATTTACGTAAATGGTTTTAGGTATTAACCCAGCTAAAAGTAAATTGCTCTGGTGTTGTGTGTTTTTAGGATTATTGTTCCCCTGTCTGATGCTGATTTATGAAATTTATGCACAGCAGCTGGGTGCTGATCCTGCAAGCGAAATAGTAAAGTATTTGGGCACTTGGGCAATCATTTCATTGTGGTTGAGTTTGTGGGTGACGCCGCTACGCCGTCGCTTATCGTTTACATGGCTAATGCGATTTCGGCGCATGTTTGGGTTGTATGCATTCTTTTATGGTGTGTTGCACCTGTTGGCATTTGCTACTTTTATCGTGGGGTGGCGGTTTGATATCTTACAGCAAGAATTTTTGGAAAGGCCTTACATCGTGGTTGGTGCTGCTGCAGTGTTATGCTTGTTGCCACTTGCAGCTACCTCCACAAAAAAAATGCAGCGCCGCTTAGGAAAGCGTTGGATTCAACTGCATAAGCTTGTGTATTTGATCTCGATCTTGGTGATGATTCATGTGATCTGGATGGTGAGAGCGAGTTACGAAGATGCCGTCGTTTATGGTGGGCTTCTCATCATGGCTTTGGCTGAAAGGGCTTTTTTTCGCTATAAGAAACAAAAGTGGTTGCAGAAAGTTTGAGTATTAGTTGATCGGAAATATAAGGCGCCTTCGTGGCGTCTTTTTCGTTTTAGTCTGTTTT
>JBLWXO010000023.1:0-42724 GCA_048267385.1 Neptunomonas sp.
ATTCCCCATGTGAGAGTAGGTCATTGCCAAGCACCTAACAGAGAACCCCGGTCAGTAATGATCGGGGTTTTTTTATGTCTGGAAGAAATGTTTTATTTGGAATATTCAGAGGTGTTAATTTAATTGTATAACACAATTAATATTACCTTTTAAGATTGCGGATTGTAGTCCTGAATGATTTGAAATAAACGTCAAAAAACTATTTGACGCACTTTCACTACAAGGAAGGTTTTTGTTCGAGTATGTCAATATACTCTTCTTTTAAATCTAAATAATCATAATCACAGAGACCAATATATTCTAAGCAAGTCATTATGTTGGGTGTGATTTTTACATCTTCTTCTAGCCGCCAGAAGTAGCGATAGTTTCGGCTAATATCTTTTGCAATGGATAGTAATGATAAGTACATCAGGCAGTCGTTAGCGCTTGATTTGTATTTTAAAATAACTTCAGGAAAGCTTGCTTGTAAAAGTATTGTTTTAAAGACATCTGAAGGCATTTGCCAGGCTTTGACAAGTTTTGCTCCTAATGTGAAATGCTCAATCCCGTAAGTTGCATTTTCCATTTCTAATAATGTCTTTGTGGATTGAGAGTTCGCTTTTTTTAGTATGTTTTTATAATTTTTGTCTGCTTGCATAAGGATAGGCACCCCACAGTCATGGAGCATTCCTATTGAATAGGCATTATCCTTGTCTAGTGATGTATATCGTGAGCAGAGTTCTTGAGTGATATTTGCTACTTCAGTTGCTGTGTCCCAAAATCTTTCCATCGGACTGTTTTTTGACAGAGTGCTTTTTAATAAAACAAGCTTAATAAGGCTAAATAGCCGTGGTACGCCTAATAGCATGATTGCATGTGATATAGATGTGATTTTTTTATTAGTAGCAAATTGAGGTGAATTTACGGTTGCTAACGTGATTGAGTATAAGCCCGCATCCTGTTTTAGTATTGCTATGATCTGATCAATATCTGGTTCTTTCTCAGATATAACCTTATTCATTTCTAGTAGGATTTCTGGGCGTGCCGGTATGGAGATTCGAAGCGGGAGAGTTGATTTTTTTAGCATGCCGGTTCCATTTCTACTGTTGCGCTGATTATTTTATTAAGTTTAGCTAAGATCTTGTTTTTTGCAGTTAAAGCGTCGAAAAATGGTCTGACTAATCGATTGCGATGTACTTTTCGATTTTCTACGGATAGCTTTATCTTGCTTACCGCTCTTACAACACTAAAGCTATTCAGCTGATATACTCAGATCTGCCAATAATGGCATTCAGCGATCTGATTATTAAGGTTAAATTGCTTGGTTATCATGGGAGTATTTTAAGGATGTATCGTGAGTCTGTCACAGGCGTGATTTTAGCAGGCGGTATGGCTCGTCGAATGGGTGGCACTGATAAAGGCTGGATTGAATTTCAAGGTAAGCCTCTTATTCAACACGCATTAGACATAATTCAGCCGCAAGTGACTCGTTGTATTATCAATGCGAATCGTAGTCTTGAAGCATACCGCTCTCTTAATGCCGATGTGTATGTAGATTTAGAAGAGGGGTATCAGGGGCCATTAATGGGCATGGCAACCGGGTTGACCTACTCAAATACAAATTGGGTGGTGTTTATGCCCTGCGATAGCCCCAAATTGCCTGCTGATACCGTGAAGCGTCTCTATCTTGCCGTCCAAGAAAGTAATGCTACTATTGCGGTCGCACATGATGGAAAAAGGATGCAGCCTGTTGTTGCGTTATTACATCGGAGTTTGCTGGCTGATTTAAAGCAGGCACTATCTAATGGTGAGCGTAAGATTGAGAGTTGGTTTTCACGACACTCCTGTGCAAAGGTCGATTTTTCTGATTGTATCGATGCGTTTGTTAACATTAATCGCCGTGATGATTTAGATGCACTAATTGATATGCCCAAGCTCCTTGGTTTTTCTGCATGGAGTGGAACAGGGAAAACCACACTGCTTAAAAAGCTGATACCCGCGCTACGCGAAAAAGGGGTCAGATTAGCTGTCATTAAGCATGCGCACCATCGGTTTGATATTGATCATCCAGGTAAAGATAGCTACGAATTGCGTAAAGCCGGAGCGAACCAGATGCTAATCGCATCGGCGAATCGCTGGGCTTTAATGGTTGATAAACCGACTCCCGAGGAGCCTGTTTTAGCTGATTTAGTAGGTAAGCTGGATTTGGCTAGCCTAGACCTCGTTTTGGTTGAAGGCTTTAAACGAGAGACCATTCCTAAAATTGAATTGCACCGCCCCTCGCTGGGTAAGCCTTTGGTGTTTCCCGAGGATGCCAATATCATTGCCGTTATTACGGATGAACCAGAAAGACTGAATACTGAATTGCCGGTTATCTCTTTAGCTGATGTTGATTCAATACTGGCATTTATAATGCGTTACTTAGGGAAAATAAATAGCTAATAGGATTAGTTTTGGCCGGTGGCTGACGCTTACATTGTGTTTTTCTTCATACATAAAGGATAGGTATTTTACACTGGGTCTTGTTCGTTTTTGATATTGGCCCTGTCTGTCATCGTTATCGGTGTATATTCTTTCTTTAGATGCTTGAGTTATTGCTGTCGTTTTATTATTTAACGGGACTAATATGTTTCGTTAATTTCATCTGATAATCATGCTTTTATACTTTGTATGTGAGGAGTTGTGATGCAAGAACAGCTGGTTGACTCATTTGGTCGGCATATCACATATGTCAGAATGTCGGTAACAGATCGATGTGATTTTCGGTGTGTGTATTGCATGGATGAAGTAATGACTTTCTTGCCTCGTCAGCAAGTGTTGTCGCTTGAAGAGATTCAGTTTATTGCTCGCGCATTTACTGAAATGGGGGTTTCTAAAATCCGCTTAACGGGTGGGGAGCCTCTGGTAAGAAAAGATGTTATAAAACTTTTTCAAGGAATCGGCCAGCTGGAAGGGCTTAACGATTTTTGTTTAACCACTAATGGCTCTCAATTGGTTCGCTATGCGCCTCTGCTAAAAAAAGCAGGAGTGACTCGTATCAATATTAGCCTGGATAGTTTGGACACTCACCTATTTAGGCAGCTTACCCGAACAGGGCGGCTGGAGCAGGTTCTCGAAGGGGTTGATGCGGCTATTGATGCTGGCTTTAAGCGCATAAAATTGAATGCTGTGATTTTAAAGGGACGAAATGATCACGAAATATTGGATTTGGTGAATTTTGCCCGCCAGAAAAAAATAGATATCTCCTTTATAGAAGAGATGCCTTTGGGGGATATTTCTGAACATAATAGGGCAGAATCATATTGTTCCAGTGATTTTGTTTTAGATCAGATAAGCCAGCGCTACCCAATGTCCGCTATTACTCATTCTACCGGTGGGCCTTCACGTTATTGGATGATGGACGATAGTGATTCTCATGTTGGTTTTATTTCGCCTCACAGCCATAACTTTTGTGGCGAGTGTAATCGTGTCCGAGTGACTGTTGAGGGCAGGCTGTTGTTGTGTCTGGGAAATGAAAACTCGGTTGATCTGAAATCTGTTATCAGGCGATTTCCGGGTGACTTGGAGCGCTTCAAGCAGACTATTAAAGATGCGATGGTACACAAACCAGAAGAGCATCACTTCACCACGGATGGTGATGTGCAAATTGTTCGTTTTATGAATACAACAGGCGGTTGAGTGGCTATCATACTGCTTTTTTAGGGTTATTTGATATAAGTTAACTTATGAAGAGTTATTCAAAACAGGGTTGTGGATGATAAATTTAGCTTCACTTTCTTTTCACTTTGATGCAGTTGAAGACCGTATTCGTCTTATTGGTAATTTAAGTAATGGCCAGCAAAGAGTTGATTTCTGGCTCACGCGACGTTTAACGTTGAGGTTGTTGGAAGCATCTCCAAAGCTGTTGCAGCAGACCTCTGAGAAAGTCAGTCGGACACCTTTTGAACACCAGAGTGCGATGGCTCAGTTTGAGCATGAGGAAGCGCAGCAGTCACAGCTTGTCAGGCAAGACAGCAGTCTTAACCACGATGGTTTTGAGGCTGTCCTTTTAAGGCGTCTTGATATTAGTTTTCAAAAAGAACAGTATCGTCTTAGTTTTTTTGTGGCCGATGATGCCCCGCTTTATGCTTTTAGTGTTTTAAGTCGTCAGGAAATGCATCATATTCTACATTGGATGCATAAAGGGAGTTTGCAATTGGAATGGGGAGTATCGAGCACTCTTTTTGCCGTCAATGAGCAAGCATCAACGAGATTGCAGTAGATGGCTTATGACTCTCACGCTCAACGCAAACCTTTTGTCGCCCGTGGCTCGAAAATTGGACGATGTGCAGGTTGTTTTTTACCTACTCCAAGCTGCTTGTGTTCCGATAAGCCCAGCGTACAAGCTGCAGCTGTTTTCTGGCTGCTCACGCATAATGATGAATACTATAAGCCTACCAATACAGGTCGTCTGATTGTTGACTCTATTCAGGGTTCTAGGGTGTTTAAGTGGTCGCGTACAGAGCCCGATCCTGATTTCATACATGCGCTCTCGAATCCGGCATATGCTCCTTGTATTGTCTTTCCTTCAGGGAGCAGTTATCAAGAGCGTATGGTTGAAGGATCCTCGTTCGCTGGAAAAACCCCTGCTTTTATTATTCTGGATGGTACGTGGCGTCAGGCTCGACGTATGTTCAGATTAAGTCGTTATCTGGATCATTTGCCTGTGATAGAGCCGGGTAGCGGCGCTGTTTCTCGGTATCAATTGCGTCAATCGGCACAAGAGCATCATCTGTGCACTGCCGAAGTGGGAGCCGCAATACTCCGGGAAGTACAGGATCATAGCAGTGCTGATGTGTTGGATGCTTATTTTGATCTGTTCAATGCGGAGTATTACGCCTCGCGTCGATGTGTGGATATGAGCTCGGTATCATCTCAGGCGAGAGCGCGTCTGATGAAATTAAAAGAGGCTGATGCATCGACCTGTTAATCTCGAGAACACAAGGGGGGCGCCTTTATTATTTAGCTTCCAGCATAAAGGTAACAGGCCCATCATTGATAAGTTCTACTTTCATGTCGGCACCAAATTGGCCTGTTTCTACAGGCGTGTGTAATATTCTCGCTTGGTTGATGAAGTAGTTGTAAAGTGCCATTCCTTTTTCGGGGGAAGCGCCGTTGGAAAAGCCAGGGCGCAAGCCTTTCATTGTGTCAGCAACTAAGGTGAATTGAGAAACAATCAGCAAGCCTCCTTCTGTTTGTTGGAGGTTTAAATTCATTTTTCCGTCATCATCAGAAAAAATTCGGTAGGCAAGAATTTTTTTCAGAAGTTTATCGGCAGTCACTTCGGTATCATTTTTCTCGATACCCAGTAGTAAGAGAATACCCGGACCTATTTGTCCTACATAGTTATCTGAAACTTTAACGGATGCTGTCGTAACGCGTTGGATCAAGCCTTTCATTGGATTTAAGCCCTGCTGCGTGCAAAGTCATCAGTCGCGCGGACTAGGTTGTCCACGGTTCCGGCCTCAAAGGCAGAGTGGCCTGCATCACGCACGATATGTAGTTCGGCATTCGGCAGTACTTGGTGCAGAGCGTGTGCCTGTTCAATCGGACATACCATATCGTAGCGGCCATGCACCAAAATGGTTCTTATATGGGCAATCTTATTTGCTTGCTCAATTATCTGGTTGTTTTCTATAAATGCCTGATTTATAAAAAAATGAGCTTCTATGCGTGCTATGGATAACGCAGTGTGAGGATCAGAAAAATGTTCCACTATGGTTGGGTTTGGATCGAGTGTGGAGCAGCGTCCTTCCCAGACAGCCCATGCTTTAGCTGCTGACATCCGTTCGATCTCATTCCTTGAAGTCAGACGTTTGTGGTAAGCCAATAATAAATTATCTTGTTCTGCTGCGGGGATTTGGTTTGTAAAATCCTGCCAGTAGTCAGGGAAGATTGCGCTGGCACCTTGCTGATAAAACCAATGTAAATCTTGAGGGCGACAGAGAAAAATACCGCGTAATATCATACCGGATACTTGCTCTGGGTATTGTTGAGCGTAAAGCAGACTTAACGTTGAGCCCCATGATCCGCCAAATAGAAGCCACTGATCAACCTGCAGTAATAATCGTATGTTTTCGATGTCCGAAATCAGATTTTGTGTCGTATTGTTTTCAAGGCTGGCATGTGGCGTTGATCTTCCACAACCGCGCTGATCAAATAGGATGATGCGGTATTTTTCAGGATTGAAAAAGCGTCGTTGTGCACCGCTTGTTCCGCCGCCAGGTCCTCCGTGAATAAATAGCACGGGAATACCTTCTGCATTGCCGCTTTCTTCAACGTATAAAGAGTGACCTGAATCAACTTCAATGTGATGCTCTTTATAAGGAAATATTTCGGGGTAAAGCGTCCGCATGGCGAGTCCTTCATTTTAACGGTGAGTCTGGGTTAAGTATAAAGTGGGTGTATGAGTAATGGGAATCGAACGATGGAAAATAGATACAAAAAAGGCGACCTGATAGTCGCCTTTTGGGTTTGACATGGTTTACTTGCCGCTACGAGAGTGACGTTTACGCTCATTTTCCGTGAGGAATTTTTTGCGTAACCGAATATGGTTCGGAGTTACTTCAACCAGTTCGTCATCTTCGATAAAGTCCAGCGCTTGCTCGAGCGTGAAACGGATAGGTGGTGTCAGCTGAATGTTCTCATCAGTACCTGAAGCACGCACGTTGGTCAGCTGTTTGCCTTTGATAGGGTTAACTGCTAAGTCGTTTGTACGTGAGTGAATGCCGAGAATCATACCTTCGTAAACTTCAACGTTGGGAGCAATACACAAGCGACCACGTGCTTGTAAGTTCCAAAGTGAGTATCCGAGTGCTTTACCGGTAACCATGGTGATTAATACACCATTACTACGGCCAGCCATTTCGCCTGTTTTCACAGGGCCGTAATGGTCAAAGATGGATGTCATGATACCCGTACCGGATGTCATTGTTAGGAACATGCTACGGAAGCCAATCAGGCCGCGGGATGGAATAAGGAAAGTCAGGCGAATACGACCTGTACCATCTACTTCCATGTTGGTCATATCACCGCCACGTTTACCGACTTCTTCGATGATGCTTCCCTGATGTGCTTCTTCAACGTCAATCATGACGATCTCGAATGGCTCATGGATAACGCCATCGACTTCTTTCTGGACAACTTCAGGGCGGGACACGCCTAGCTCGAAGCCTTCGCGGCGCATGCTTTCGATCAATACAGATAGATGAAGCTCTCCACGACCAGAGACGCGGAATTTTTCCGGTGAGTCGCCTTGAGTAACACGAAGAGCAACGTTATGAATCAGTTCGCGATCCAGGCGTTCTTTAATGTTACGGCTAGTAACGAATTTTCCATCTTTACCTGCAAACGGAGAGTCGTTTACCTGGAAAGTCATCGAAACTGTTGGTTCATCTACAGACAGCGGAGGTAGTGCTTCAACATTATCAGGGTCGCACAGCGTATCTGAAATGTTTAGTACTTCTATACCGGTTACGCAAATAATATCGCCCGCGCGCGCAGTCGTTACATCGACACGTTCTAGGCCAAGGTATCCCATGATCTTTTGAACACGACCGCTGCGAACCTTGCCGTCTGCGCCAATGATTTTGACTTGCTGGTTTAGCTTGACGGAGCCGCGTTTAATACGGCCAACACCAATGACGCCTACATAGCTGTTATAATCCAGGGCTGATATTTGCATCTGGAATGGACCGTCGACATCTACTTGTGGCGGTTGTACGTGCTTTACAATTGCCTCAAACAGTGGGGTCATATCTTCTGCAAGGTTGTCATGTTCCAGACCTGCAATACCGTTAATGGCAGAAGCGAAAATAATCGGGAAGTCGAGTTGCTCGTCTGTCGCACCTAAAGAATCAAATAGGTCGAAGACCAGATCAACAGCGCGATCTGGGTTAGCGCCTGGGCGGTCAACTTTATTGATGACAACGATAGGACGTAAGCCTTGGCTAAATGCTTTCTGAGTTACGAAGCGCGTTTGTGGCATCGGGCCGTCAACGGCGTCAACGAGCAGACAAACACAGTCTACCATTGAAAGCACACGTTCTACTTCGCCACCGAAGTCGGCGTGTCCCGGTGTGTCAACAATGTTGATGTGGTAGCCGTTCCACTCTATGGCTGTGTTTTTCGCCAGAATGGTTATGCCGCGCTCTTTCTCCTGGTCGTTGGAGTCCATAATGCGCTCAGTGCTTTCATCACGGCGGGCCAGCGTGCCTGATTGCAGCAGCAGTTTGTCAACCAATGTTGTTTTACCATGGTCAACGTGGGCAATGATGGCGATATTTCTCAGCTTCTCGATCACGTGGAAGTACCTGTAGAGATTTTCATAAAACGAGCATTATACACTCAATTCGTTTGAGTTGATCCTGATAAATCATGCTCTTCTATCTCTTTTTTCTACGAGAACTTTGCTTTGTGTTGGAGTATGCTAATGGATGACGAATAAAGCGGCTTATGCACAATCCTGGTGCGTTGTTTTGGTGCATCCTTGTATTGTTTGCATTGTTTTGGTGCGCTTTGCTCGGTTGTGACAGTGGCTAGCGCCCTGAAATCAAGCATTTATGTGCTGGCACGCTAGTTGCTTGTGATAGTGTTAAGCCGGCTTAGGCCGATATTTTTAGGACCGGATAATAAACGCGTCTGGCAAATTATGATGTGGGGAGAGCCAAATGTCAGAGAAGACTCTGAAGTTAATCGAAGAAAATGATGTTAAGTGGGTTGATATGCGATTCACTGACACAAAAGGTAAAGAGCAGCACGTCACCATCCCTGTTCATCAGATGGGTGATGACTTCTTTGAAGAAGGCAAGATGTTTGACGGTTCTTCTATCGAAGGTTGGAAAGGAATCAATGAGTCTGACATGATTCTTCAGCCAGATGATAGCGCATCTGTAATTGATCCGTTTTCTGAAGAGTCTACCGTTATTGTTCGTTGTAACATCGTTGAGCCAGTAACGGGCCAGGGTTATGAGCGTGATCCACGTTCAGTAGCTCGTCGTGCTGAAGAATACCTGAAGTCTACCGGTATTGCTGATACTGCAATGTTTGGTCCAGAGCCGGAATTCTTTGTATTTGATGAAGTGCATTTTCATAATGAAATGAGCGGTTGTGGTTACACCATCACTTCAGAAGAAGCGGCATGGTCTACCAACAACAAATACGAAGGCGGCAACTCTGGTCACCGTCCACGTGTAAAAGGTGGTTATTTCCCGGTTCCTCCTGTTGATTCTCTGCATGACTTGCGTGCAAACATGTGTAATGCAATGACTGCAATGGGTCTGGATGTTGAAGTACATCACCATGAAGTAGCGACGGCTGGTCAGTGCGAAATCGGTGTTGGTGCTAACACGCTGGTAAACAAAGCTGACGAAGTTCAGATTTTGAAATACTGTGTACATAACGTTGCTCATGCTTACGGAAAAACAGCGACTTTCATGCCTAAACCAATCGTTGGTGATAACGGTTCTGGTATGCATGTGCACCAGTCTTTATCTAAAGATGGCGTGAATATTTTTGCTGGTGATGCTTATGCGGGTATGAGTGAAACTGCTCTTTACTACATCGGTGGTATCATTAAACACGCAAAAGCGTTGAATGCACTGACTAACCCGGGTACTAACTCGTACAAGCGCTTAGTGCCTCATTTTGAAGCACCTGTTATGTTGGCTTATTCTGCTCGTAACCGCTCTGCTTCTATTCGTATCCCATATGTGACGAGTGCTAAAGCGCGTCGTATTGAAACGCGTTTCCCTGATCCTATTGCTAACCCATACTTGTGCTTTGCTGCATTGATGATGGCGGGTCTTGACGGTATTCAAAACAAAATTCATCCTGGCGATGCTGCAGATAAAGATCTGTATGACCTTCCTCCAGAAGAAGCTGCTGAAATTCCACAGGTTTGTGGTTCATTAGGTGAGGCTTTGGCTGCACTTGATGCTGACCGTGAGTTCCTGACACGCGGTAATGTATTTACTGATGATATGCTGGATGCATACATTGGCGTGAAGCAAGCTGAAGTTGATAAAGTAAATCAGACGACTCACCCTGTTGAGTACGATCTGTACTACTCTTGCTAATTGAGTTTGTTTAAAAAGCCTCCTTCGGGAGGCTTTTTTGTGCCTGCCTTTTGCGGTTAAAGTTTGATTAATGCACTTATTTGGATTGTCTGCACTAACTTGGTGCATACTGTTGATGTATGGGGCGTTCTTAGCCTGAAGGAAGTGAGAGGGAGGCTGGCGATCGTGCTGAGTCAGGGTGAAAGACGGAGTTTGTGAGTTGGCGTCTATTTTGCATTACATATATAAACGTATCAGGTGGTTGCCCAGATGTTCAGAAAACAAACGCATAAACAAACGTTGGAGAACTTATCGACTAGTGTGATTTTGCTGGATGCTCAGTTACGTATTGATTATATGAATCCAGCCGCTGAGATGTTGCTGGAAGCGACTGTGAAAAGGCTTCGTCAGTGTTCTGTAGAGCAATGGTTAACCAGTGATCTTGATGAGTTATCGCTATTGAAAGCCGCTATTACCTCTGCTCACCCTTACACGAAAAGGGAGGCTAAGCTAGTTACGATGAATGGCCGTGAGTTAACAGTTGATTACAGTGTTAATCCTTTGCCGTTAAATGACACCCCCATGTTGTTGATAGAGATTCAGGCACGGGATCGCTTGTTACGTATTGAGCGGGAGGAGGAATTATTATCACATCATGCGGCAACCCGTAACCTTATCAGAGGCATGGCGCACGAGATCAAAAACCCTTTGGGTGGTATTCGTGGTGCAGCCCAGCTTTTGGAGCGAGAGCTCGACGATGAGGCGTTGCATGAATATACGCATGTCATTATTGAGGAGGTTGATCGTTTACGAAATCTGGTTGACAGGTTGCTAGGGTCACATAAGCTGCCCAAGCAAGAGCAGGTCAATATTCATGCAATTTTGGAAAGGGTGTGTGCTTTGGTTTATGCTGAATGCGCTGGTCAGATTGAGTTAAAACGAGATTACGATCCTAGTATTCCGGAGTTTACGGGTGACTCTGAGCGGATTATTCAGGCGGTGTTGAATGTCGTTCGAAATGCAATGCAATCGTTGCAGGAAAGTGACGTTAAATCCCCAGAGATTATGTTGCGTACCAGAGCAAAACGTCAAATAACGGTTGGTTCCGAACGCTACCGGCTGGTCTGCTGTCTGGATATTGTTGATAACGGGCCGGGGATTCCAACAGATATTTTGAGTACGGTTTTTTATCCAATGATCAGTGGTAGAGCAGACGGGTCAGGGTTGGGGTTGTCAATTGCACAATCCATTATTAATCAACATCATGGACTGATTGAATGTAGTAGTGAGCCTGGATGTACACGGTTTTCTCTCAATATCCCTTTGGAGCTAAGTAATGAAAATGTCCGGTAATGTATGGATAGTAGACGATGACCGGTCTATCCGTTGGGTGTTAGAAAGGGCGTTAAGTCAGGTAGGTATAGAGACCCGGGTTTTTGAAAAAGCAGATGATGTTTTAAAACAACTTGAAAAAACATCTCCTGATGCGGTGATAAGTGATATCCGTATGCCGGGTATCGATGGCTTGCAGCTGCTGGAGATGATTCACATTACACATCCGGAGATGCCCATCATTATTATGACGGCGCATTCTGATCTGGATAGTGCTGTTGCCTCTTACCAGGGTGGGGCGTTTGAATACCTTCCAAAGCCATTTGATGTAGATGATGCGGTTGCTCTGGTTACTCGGGCTGTTGAGCATGCTTATGAACAGAGGCAAGAGAGTGATGAACCCATTGCTGTCGATACCGCTGAGATTATTGGTGAAGCGCCGGCTATGCAGGAAGTGTTCAGGGCGATAGGGCGCTTGTCGCAGTCGAATATAACCGTGTTGATTAATGGGAAGTCGGGCACGGGTAAAGAGTTAGTTGCGCATGCTTTGCATAAACATAGCCCGCGCGCTGCCGCTTCTTTTATTCCATTGAATATGGCGGCAATACCGAAAGATTTGATTGAATCGGAATTATTTGGTCATGAGAAAGGCGCATTTACAGGGGCCGGCTCAACTCGGCATGGCCGGTTTGAGCAGGCGGATGGAGGTACGTTGTTTCTTGACGAGATCGGAGATATGCCTGCTGAAACCCAAACCCGCTTATTGCGGGTTTTAGCGGATGGAGAGTTTTATCGGGTGGGTGGGCATACCCCGGTAAAGGTTGATGTGCGTATTATTGCCGCAACCCATCAAGATCTTGAGGGCTTGGTTAAGTCGGGTGGCTTCAGGGAGGATCTTTTTCATCGCTTGAATGTTATTCGTATCCACATTCCGCAGTTGTTTGAACGCCGAGAAGATATTCCGCGTTTAGCCCGGCACTTTCTGATGCGTTCAGCCGAAGAGTTAAATGTAGAGCCCAAAGTGCTTAAGCCCGAAACAGAAGCATTTATGTGCGATCTGGCTTGGCCGGGCAACGTGCGCCAATTAGAAAATACGTGTCGCTGGTTAACGGTAATGGCGTCTGGGCGAGAGGTGTTGGTGTCAGATATGCCGCCAGAATTGATGACGCAGCAGGGGGCTGTTGAAGTGACTGCCTCGAATTGGGAGAGTGGGTTGCGCAATTGGGTAGATCAGCAGCTTAGTGCAGGTCGTAGGGGTATCATTGATACAGCTGTCCCGGCATTTGAAAAAATCTTGATTGAATCAGCACTCAAGCATACAGCAGGTCGGCGACGAGATGCCGCGGAGTTGCTGGGCTGGGGGCGTAATACGCTAACGCGTAAGATTAAAGACCTGCATTTGAGCTTTGATGATGCGGAAGATGAGTGATTTGCGATGAGTAGGGCTATAATAGCGGCTGAAATATTTTAACGGGAAGCACTATGCTGCATGTCGTCTTATTTGAGCCGGAAATACCGCCAAACACAGGTAATATCATCCGTTTATGTGCAAATACAGGATTTCATCTGCATCTCATTAAACCTTTAGGGTTTGAGCTTGATGATAAAAAACTGCGGCGAGCCGGGCTGGACTATCATGAGTTTGCCGCGATGCGGGTGCATGAATCGCTACAGGACTGTTTGGATGAACTCGGATCTCCTAAAGTATGGGCGCTTACGACGAAAGGTACGTTATTTCATAGTGATGTGAGCTTTGCTGAAGGTGATGTTTTACTGTTTGGACCAGAAACGCGTGGTTTGCCCCCGGCTATCAGGGAAAGTTTACCTGCAGAGCAGCGTGTGAAATTACCTATGTGCGAAGATAGTAGAAGCCTGAATCTTTCAAATGCTTGCGCTATAGTTGTATATGAAGCATGGCGACAGCAAAAATATGCAGGTGCTTTAAATGCGAAATAGCGGCCGCTAATAAGTAATCTGAGTAAAATAGCCGGCTGCAACAGCCGGTTTTTTTATGCGGGTTGTCGTGGTGCGATAAGCTGTATTCAGTTACGCTATCCTTACTCTCTCTTTGAGCTGATATCATCGAAAATGAATCGTACTATAACCCTCTTTTGTGTCTTATGGTTATTGCCTGTTGTGACATCTGCCTCGGCAGCGGTGCAGCATATCGACCAAACACAGGTAACTGAAACGCAAAATGTATGCGCTAAAATAGGTCGTAAGCTTTCCAGTGTATCGGTAAATGAATGTAATGCGCTGTCATTTGATCTGCCGCGGTTTTATTCTGTGGGAGGTTTGGCTATTTTAGAGAAGCACTTTCCGGCGACACGTGCTGATGCGCCCAGAATTTTATTTATTGGTGGCATACATGGAGATGAGTACTCAAGTGTTAGTGTTACCTTTAAGTGGTTGAATAAATTAAATAAAAACCATAGTGGTGCCTATGATTGGCACTTTTTGCCCCTCGCTAATCCTGATGGATTATTGCAGTCACGCTCTTCCCGGGTTAACCAGAATAAAGTCGATTTAAATCGCAATTTTATACCTGCGCCTGATTTTCCGGAACCGCTGGCGCATTGGAAAAAGAAAGCGCGGGAACGTTCACGCTACTATCCGGGGGAGGCTCCTTTAAGTGAGCCTGAGTCCAGAGTTATTCATCAGCTGATTGAGGAGTATCGTCCTGATATTGTGGTTTCAGTACATGCGCCGCACGGTATTCTTGATTTTGATGGTAGCAATTTACAACCTCCCAAAAAGTTAGGCCCTCTGCACCTTCGTCAGTTAGGAACTTATCCGGGGTCTCTGGGTAACTATGCATGGTTTGTTAAACACATTCCCGTGATGACCATAGAGTTGGAGCATGCGGGTATTATGCCGGAAAACCTGGATATTGAGCGGATGTGGACTGATCTTGTTAGCTGGGTCGAAGATACAACAGTGAAAAAACAAGTGGTTCTTTCGGAATAAAAAAAGAGTTGGCGTGTGGCGTGTTAAAAAAGGCACTGCAAACACGGGGTCTACAGTGCTTTGACTCAGTGCTGTTCTGCTGATGCCGCTGCTTTTTGTTGTTGCTGTTGAGCGTACAGCGCATCGAAGTTGACAGGTGATAGCATAAGCGCCGGAAAGCTCGCTTTGGTTACCATTGTGTCAATTGTTTCGCGAGCATACGGAAAGAGCAGATTCGGACAGAATGCGCCCAGGGTATGCCCCATCTCTTGCTCGTTCATGCCGGATACCTGGAAAATCCCGCCTTGCTGAACTTCCACGAGAAAGGCTGTATCTTCTTCGTTTTTCACCGTGACGGTCAGTGTTAGCACTACTTCAAAATGTTCAGGGCTAAGCGGTGTCGTACGCGTGTTCATTTCCAGATTGATTTCTGGCTGCCACTTCTTGGTGAAAATTTGTGGGCTGTTTGGTGTTTCCAGAGAGGCGTCTTTAACGTAAATACGCTGAATTGAAAACTGTGGTCCTTTTGGCTGCGGTGCAGCCTGATCATTTTCTGCCATTTTAAAATCCTTAATTCTGATTTGAAAGAAGAGTGTCTAGCTGTCCTTGTCTTTCTAGTGCGTAAAGATCATCACAACCGCCGACATGTGTTTTACCGATAAATATCTGCGGTACACTGGTTCGTCCGCTGATCTTAGTCATTTCAGCCCGCTGACTGGGTTGATGGTCGACCTTGATCTCTTGATAGGTCACCCCTTTTTGATCCAGTAGCATTTTTGCGCGTGTACAAAAAGGGCACCAGTCAGAGCTATAAACGGTAATCATGATTAATCAGGCCTTTTTAACAATGGGAAGGTTCTGGCCTTTCCATTCTGTTATACCGCCTTGCAAACGTAAAACATTATCAAAGCCTGCTGCTTTCAGTTGTTTACTGGCCGACCCCGCTGTTTGTCCAAGGTTACATATAACAATGACAGGTCGGGTTTTAAACTTTTCTATTTCACTGATACGACGAGCAAATTCGGCAAGAGGAATATGTCGTGAGCCTGTGATATGGCCGGTATCCCACTCTTTTTTAGTACGGATATCAATCAGTACAGCGTCTTGCTTATTCATCAGTTGGGTAGCCGCTGCTGGCGAAACAGACTTGCCTGCTTTTTGGCCTTCAGACCACATAATCATCAAAAGTGTTAATAGCCAGGCCGCTATCAGCATAAAGTTGTTAGTGGCAAATTCGATCAATTGTTCCATTATGTTTCCTAAACCGTCATAACGCCGCGAAACCGGCACCTCATTTTGAGCGAACGATTATACAATGCTCGGGCGTCTCATATAAGAGGGGATGATGAATTGCAAGGCGTTGTTAGCCAATTGCGATGAATCGAAGTAAAATATGTGACCTTCTTTAGATAAAACTGGCCTGAATTCATATGAGTAATAAGCGTATCCCTAAAGCATTGATTATCCTCGACGGTTTTGGTGTTGAGTCAACGGCCTCTTCGGCCATTGAAGTGGCGAATACACCTACGTGGGATGCATTGCTGGCTCACAATCCTAATTCTCGTATTGAGACCTCAGGCTTGGCGGTGGGTTTGCCGGATGGTCAGATGGGTAACTCGGAAGTGGGGCATATGAATATCGGTGCCGGTCGTACGGTTTATCAGAACTTCACACGTATTTCCAAAGCCATTGCCGATGGTGATTTTTTTGAGAACAGTGTTCTTAGCGGTGCTATGGATAAAGCAATAGCACAGGATAACGCCGTGCATGTGATGGGTTTACTATCTCCTGGCGGTGTGCACAGTCACGAAGAGCATATTTTCGCATTAATAAGAATGGCGGTGGCGCGCGGTGCAGAAAAAGTTTATCTGCATGCCATTTTAGATGGACGAGACACGCCACCGCGTTCAGCTCAAGCTTCACTTGAGAAAGCACACGCGCTGTTTGCTGAACTGGGTAAGGGCGGTATTGCTACAATCGTCGGGCGTTATTATGCAATGGATCGGGATAATCGTTGGGATCGGGTTCAGCAGGCTTATGACGCAATGACGACAGGCAAGTCGGAATATGTGGCTGACTCTGCAGTGTCTGGATTGCTTGCTGCATATGAGCGTGACGAGAATGATGAATTTGTGAAAGCCACAGTGCTTCAGAAAGCTGGTTGTGCGGTAGGTATCGTTGCTGATGGCGATGCGATTATCTGCGCTAACTTCAGGCCCGATCGATCACGTGAAGTAACCCGGGCATTTGTCGAAGGGGAAAGCTTTACAGGTTTTGCTCGTGGCGTGAAGCCCGCATTGGTTGATTACGTTATGATGACCGAGTATGCCGCTAATATTCCTGCTTCTTGTGCTTATGGGCCTGCGGTGATTGTTAACGATTTGGGTGAGTATATTTCGGCACAAGGAAAAACTCAGTTACGTATCTCTGAGACAGAAAAATATGCCCATGTGACTTTCTTTTTTAATGGTGGTCAGGAAGCGGTTTATCAGGGTGAAGAGCGCATTTTGGTTCCGTCTCCGCAGGTCGCTACTTATGATCTTCAGCCTGAAATGAGTGCGCCGGAGTTGACTGATAAGCTGGTGGATGCGATCAAAAGTGGTAAATATGATCTGATAGTGTGTAATTATCCGAATGGCGATATGGTAGGACATACGGGTGTGTTTGAGGCGGCAGTCAGCGCGGTAGAAACCGTTGATACTTGTGTAAAAAGAGTATTAGATGCGATGTCTGAAGTTGGTGGAGAAACGCTCATCACTGCAGATCATGGCAATGTCGAAATGATGCGAGACCCTGCAACAGGGCAACCGCATACGGCACATACTAATTTCCCGGTAGCCTTGATTTATGACGGCCCGAGAAAACAGATTCTTTCATTAAAAGATGGTGCACTGAGTGACCTTGCGCCGACTATTCTAGCTTTGATGGAGCTACCGCAACCTGCTGAAATGACGGGTCACAGTCTTGCTGCATTTAAATAGATTGTTGAGGCCGCTGTTGCGGCCTTTTTTAAGTGGGTTCGTTTGTTTCTGTCTTGCTGCTGCGGGTAGTGGTTACGTTTTAGCAGCGGATAAACAGGCAACTCAGGCGCAGCTCAGCACACTTAAAAAGAGCATCAATCAAGTACAAGTCAGCCTTAAAAGAGATCAAAAAAAGCAGAGTATTGCTGAAAATGCGTTGTCAGCAACCGAGCAAGAGATAAATGAGCTAGGTAAGCAGATATATCAACTGGATCAGAAACTGCTCTTGTTAGGGGATGACTTGTCAGGTTTTGAAGCGGAAAAAAGCAGGCTTGAGCAGAGCTTGCAAGAAAGCCGTGGTCGTTTGGAAAAGATAATTCGCCAGCAGTATCGTTTGGGAGCTCAGCCACGGCTGTTTATGCTGTTGAATCAGAGAGATCCGGAGCAGATTTCCCGTATGAGCCACTATTATGATCGCTTCAGTGCTGCTCAAATTGCGGAAATGGCGCAGTTTCAGTCTTTGTTACATCATTTGAAATCAACACATTTATCGATCAATTCGACACAAAAGAGTATTCAGGATAATCGTGATAGTTTACAGGCGAAGTTGGCTGAGCTTCAGAGATTGCGCGAGCAACGACAGATATCTTTGTCGGCTATCAACAAGCAGGTGAGTGGCGCTCAAGCAAAGCTTAAACAACTTAACCTGGATAAAAAGCGCCTGGAAAAATTGCTCGCTGAAATTGAAAAGTCGGTCTCTTCGGCCAATCTTACGCAGAATAACAAGTCCTTTGTTAGCCTTAAGGGAAAGCTGCCATGGCCAGTTAAAGGAAAAATCCTGCGTGCCTATGGTAATGTTAAGGATAATCTCAGTTACGATGGTGTGTTGCTGGCGGGAACAACGGGAAGCACTGTGGCGGTTGTGCATCATGGTCGGGTAGTTTTTTCGGACTGGCTCAGGGGCTATGGTTTACTCACCATTGTTGATCATGGTGATGGATATATGAGTTTGTATGGACAAAATGATAGTTTGCTTAAAGAAACCGGTGATTGGGTTTCACAAGGTGAGTCTATCGCTACTATAGGCAGCAGTGGCGGTAATAACGCCCCGGGCTTATATTTTGCGATCAGGCACAAAGGTAAAGCGATCAACCCCAAGCGTTGGTTTGTCGCTCAATAAGGATGGTAGATGTTCTTTAAAATGGGGTGGCAGTAATGAAGTTTTCGTTAAAGCTGGTCGGTGTGATTTTTAGTGTTGGGCTATGTGTTACCGGACTAGTACAGGCCGCTTCTCTTGCAGAAGCAACAGGTCAGGAAGCCGTTAATCTGGAGGCAACAAAAACGTTGCCCTTAGAAGAGCTGCGGCGCTTTAGTGAGGTGTTTGATCGGATTAAAAACTCCTATGTTGAGCCTGTCGATGATGCCAAAGTTCTGGAAGATGCGATTCGTGGAATGATTGCAGGGTTGGATCCGCACTCCTCTTATCTTGAACCGGAAGCTTTTGAAGAGTTACAAGAACATACCACCGGGGAATTTGGTGGTGTGGGTATAGAAATCAGTCTTGAAGATGGCTTTATCCGGGTTATCACGCCGATTGATGATACACCGGCGGTTAAGGCAGGTATTAAAGCAGGCGATTTAATAACTCGTATTGATGATGAACCTGTTAAAAGCATGGGGCTCGATGATGCTATTAACCGGATGCGAGGTGAGCCGGGGACTGAGATTATCCTGACTATTTTGCGTGAAGGCGAGGATAAACCAAGAAATATCAAAGTCATTCGTGATGTTATCAAGGTTACTAGTATTAAGCACAGAATGCTGGGAGATCAGTTTGCCTATATTCGTATTACTCAGTTTCAGGGGAATACGGGGACGGATCTTAAGCAGGCTTTGCTAAAAATCCAGTCGAAAGGAGAGATAGAAGGCCTGGTGTTGGATATGCGTAACAACCCGGGCGGGGTGCTGCAGGCTGCAGTGGAAGTGGTGGATGCCTTTGTTAATAAAGGCATGATTGTTTACACAAAAGGGCGGTTATCAAGCGCGGATACAGAGTTTTTGGCAACAGATGAGATGGTCTTGTCAGATGTGCCTATGGTTGTGTTGATTAACGGTGGCTCTGCGTCTGCCTCAGAAATTGTGGCGGGAGCACTTCAGGATCACAAGCGTGCTGTAATTATGGGCACGGCGAGCTTTGGGAAAGGTTCAGTGCAAACTATTTTGCCTTTGACTGATCAGCGGGCGTTGAAGTTAACAACGGCCCGGTACTTTACCCCCGGTGGTCGTTCAATTCAGGCGCAGGGTATCCAGCCGGATGTCGTGGTGGAGGAGGCTGAATTAAAAAAATTACAGGGAAGAGTCTTTCCTAAAGAAAAAGATCTTTCGGGGCATCTGTTTAATGGTCAGGTTGATGAGTCCACTGATGTTCAGTTGGAGGAAGCAGGTAAAAGCTTGTCGGAGCGTGATTATCAACTTTATGAGGCGCTTAATTTACTTAAGGCCTTAACGATTGTTGGTAAAGTGACCTCTTCGTAATGATGTTGTTAGTGCGTTGGCTTGCCTGGGGTGTTTATATATTCAGCTTGAATAGTTTTGCTGATGATGTAGATGCTATAGCTCTGGATGCTATTGTTCAGCCCCGCATTGTTATTGTGATCGATGATATGGGTAATAACTTGAGTCAGGGTGAGGCTGCGTTAGCGTTACCGGGACCAGTGACCTACGCGGTGTTACCTCACTCAGCTCATGGCCGGCAACTGGCGCTTACGGCGAAACGCTTGGGTAAAGATGTGATGTTACATGCGCCTATGGCAAACACTCAGAATTTGAAATTAGGTCCCGGTGCATTGACACCGGGTTTGAGTGAGGCTCGCTTTAAAGAGATCTTAAATGCGGGCCTGGATGCAGTTCCCTATGTGACTGGATTGAATAACCACATGGGAAGTTTGCTAACGCGCCAGCGGACACCAATGAGATGGGTGATGGAGGTCGCTAACGCCAGGGGGCTTTTCTTTCTGGATAGCCGAACAACCGTTGGGAGCGTTGCTTGGGAAACTGCGCGTAGTGAGGGTGTTCCTGCGTTGAGCCGGGATATATTTCTTGATCATGAACAGACAGAGGCGTTTTTAAGCCGTCAGTTTGTTCGCGCCGTTAAAATTGCCCGAAAATTTGGAACTGCAATTGTAATAGGCCATCCTTACCCGATAACAACGCAGTTTCTGGAAAAGGCAATTCCTGCATTGGATGAGGCGGGCGTGCAATTAGTGTCGGCGCCGGCGCTGTTGATGCAGCAGCAACAAACAGCGCGCCTCGTGCAGCTAGCAAAAGCAGCGCAACTCATTGAAAACGAGATGCTATCCGGTTGCGATCTATCTGAAGGACATGAATGTAGCGCTTACTAAGCTGCGGCTCGGAATAAGCCTACGGCCAGTCGTTGCCATTGGTCGTTCCAGTTTTCAGTAGGCTTTCGTTGGAATTCGCTTCTTACAAACTGTCGGATTCTGCCTTCAATAACTGAGATCAGTAGATTGGCGGTGATAGTCGCGGTAGTTTCTGTACGCAGCCCTTCTTTAAACTCAGCCTCCCGCATAATTTGCTTCAGTTGTGTTTCCAGTCGTTCAAAGAATTGGTTTACACGATGGCGAAGTCTATCAGTTTCGCCTGCGAGGGCATCCCCGGTAAGTATGCGAGCCATACCGGGATTTCGTTCAACAAACGCCAAGACCAAGGTCAAAATCTGCTCACATTGACGTATTGCCGGACTGCTTGATGTGCTGATCAGGTTTGCCCGAGAGAAAATAGTTTCTTCAATGAAGCCTATCAGTCCTTCAAACATGCGTGCTTTACTAGGAAAGTGGCGGTACAGAGCTGCCTCTGAAACGCCTACTTCCTTTGCCAGTGCCGCTGTAGTGATACGTTGGCCGTGATTTGACTCAAGCATCCGAGCGAGCGCCTGGAGAATTTGCTCGCTTCTGGATACTTTTACATTTTCTTTGGCATTCTCTTTTATGCTTTCGCTCATGTAAAACCTGCTAAAGGGTGCGGTTTGTAATTAACGTACCTACACCTTCGTCGGTAAATATTTCCAATAAGCATGAGTGCTCAACTCGACCATCAATAATATGAGCGCTGACTACGCCACTTTTGACCGCGCTGAGAGCACAATCAATTTTTGGCAGCATGCCGCCATAGATAGTGCCATCCTCGATTAATTCGTCCACTTGTTTTGTGGATAAGCCGGTTAATACGTTACCCTCTTTATTCATCAAACCAGCAATATTGGTGAGTAAAATTAATTTTTCTGCTTTTAATACTTCTGCCACTTTACCGGCAACTAAATCCGCATTGATATTATAGGAAGCGCCGTCAGGGCCTACGCCGATAGGAGCGATCACGGGGATGAAGTCGGAATCTGCCAGCATATCCAAAACGGCAGTGTTAACATGCTCCACTTCGCCGACATGGCCTATGTCGATAATCTCAGGTGCTTCCATATCCGGTGTTTTATGTTTTACCCGCAGCTTTCTAGCTCCGAGTAAATGACCATCTTTACCTGTGAGTCCGATGGCTTTGCCACCATTACTATTAATTAGACCAACGATCTCCTTGTTAACCATACCGCCCAGCACCATCTCTACGACATCCATGGTTTTGGAGTCGGTAACCCTCATGCCGTTTATGAAGTGAGACTCAATATTTAGCTTTTCCAGTAGGTCGCCGATCTGTGGGCCGCCACCATGAACAACAATCGGGTTCAGGCCGATCAGTTTCATCATGACGATGTCGCGGGCAAAGCTATTCTTTAACTTGTCGTCGGTCATGGCGTTGCCGCCATATTTAATCACAATTGTTTTGCCGACAAAGCGTTGAATATAAGGAACGGCTTCGCTGAGGACTTCAGCCGTCTGCATGGCTTGTTGACGATTTAAAGGCATGGCTTTTTCTGCTCCTGAAATAATGCTTATTCGTTTGGAATGATAAGGCTTGGATCAACGGCAAGTAGCCGCTCCTGAAACTGATCCCGAATACGATTAAGGGCTGCTTCATTGGCTGCTTCAAAACGTAACACTAATACCGGTGTAGTATTTGATGCTCGGATCAGCCCCCAGCCATCGGGGTAATCTACACGGATTCCATCGATGCGGCTGGCAATTCCATCAGGATATTCCAGTGCCTGAAGTTTTGTGACAATGCCGAATTTGTTATCGTCTCGTACATCAATGTTCAGCTCCGGAGTGCTGATATCTTCAGGGTAGTGCGAGAAAATCTCATCGAGTGTTTCGGTGCGGGTGGATAGGATTTCGAGTAAACGAGCCGCGCTGTATAAACCATCATCAAAACCGAACCAGCGCTCTTTAAAGAAGATATGGCCGCTCATTTCGCCCGCAAGCAAAGCGCCAGAGGCTTTCATTTTACGTTTGATTAATGAGTGGCCGGTTTTCCACATAGTCGCTTTGCCACCCGCTTTGCGAATTACGTCACCTAATAAGCGTGAGCATTTGACATCATATATGATCTCCGAGCCTGGGTTGCGTTGCAGAATGTCTTCTGCAAATAGCATCATGACACGATCAGGGTAGATCATGGCGCCGCTGGACGTGATAACACCAACACGATCGCCGTCACCGTCAAATGCCAGGCCAAGATCTGCTTTGTGTTCTTTTACAGCAGCAATACAGTCAATCAGGTTGGCGGGTTTGCTGGGATCCGGGTGGTGGTTAGGGAAGTGCCCGTCAACATCACAATACAGTGGAATAATGTCGCAACCCAGTTGCTCAATCAGAAGCGGGGCAATATCACCGGGAATCCCGTTTCCGCAGTCAATAACCACTTTAAGCTTGCGTTTAAGACGAATGTCTTCTGTCACACGCTTGCGATACTGAGGACGAATATCTATCTTGCCTAGTTCACCTTTGCCTTCAGTGTAGTCTCTTTGCAATATGCGATGCTTGAGTGCTTGAATCTCTTCACCAGCCAGCGTATTGCCACCGAGCATCATCTTGAAGCCGTTGTAGTTACTCGGGTTGTGGCTGCCGGTAATCATAATGCCGGTTTGGCTGTCGGTGTGATTCGCCGCGAAATACAACAGCGGAGTAGGGATATAGCCGGCATCTGTAACGTCCGCGCCTCCATCCCGTAACCCTTGAATCAGCACATCTTTTAAACGAGGACAGGATAAACGTCCATCAGCGCCAACGACGACGCTGGTGATTTGCTGCTGTTGCGCCTGGGCAGCAAATGCGCGGCCAAGATGATAAACCACAGGATCCGTTAGTGCTTCATCTACAATACCGCGAATGTCATAAGCGCGAAAAATTTCCTGATCAAGATGCTCAAGTGTATATGTCATTGGTTCGTCCTTGTAAAAATTATGAACGGCCTGACGAGCCGAATCCGCCAGCGCCACGCTCAGTATCAGTAAAACTGTCTACGACCTCAAAGTCAGCCTGAACTACCGGAACCAGAACCAGCTGTGCAATGCGCTCGCCTGGCTCAACCGTAAAGATGGTATCACCGCGATTCCAGCAAGAGACAAAAAGCTGCCCTTGGTAATCTGAGTCGATTAGCCCGACTAAATTGCCCAGTACTATTCCATGTTTATGCCCTAAACCTGAACGAGGCAGGATCATTGCGCAAAGTGACGGGTCTTCGATATGAATGGCCATACCGGTTGGAATCAGTTCAGTTTGACCTGGTGACAAGGTCAGTGCCTGATCCAGACACGCACGCAGGTCAAGCCCTGCTGAGCCGGGTGTTGCATAACTGGGCAGAGGAAACGTCTGACCAATACGATCATCCAGAATTTTAACCTGTATTTTTTTCATTTTGATGTCTTATAAAGTAGCGATATCTGTTCAATGAGTTGTGTTGCCAGTTGGCGCTTGCTGGTTTGTGGTATGTCTATCTGAGTGGTGCGTGTTACTAACGTAACGGCATTTTCGTCACTATTAAACCCAATGCCTGCCTGAGACACATCGTTGGCAATAATTATATCCAGATTCTTACGTTCCAACTTACCTTGTGCATAGCTGATAACATCGCGTGTTTCGGCCGCAAAGCCAATGGTAAAAGGCTTGTTATCTCTAGCAGCAATCGTGGCGACGATATCCGGGTTTTTTACCAGATGAAGTTCCATGATCTCTTCGTTGCCCTTTTTTATTTTATGCTCCGCAATGGAAGTAGGGCGGTAGTCTGCTACGGCTGCGCAGGCGATAAAAATGTCGCAGTCATTAATGTGCTCGAGCGACGCTTGCAGCATATCTTCGGCAGTGGTGACCGATATGCGCTCAACATGTGTGGGTGTTGACAGGTTAACAGGGCCGCTGATAAGACGCACACGTGCTCCCGCATCTACGGCTGCCGCTGCCAATGCATAGCCCATTTTTCCTGAGCTATGATTTGAGATATAACGTACAGGGTCCAGTGGCTCACGGGTCGGGCCTGCGGTTATACAGACATTTAACCCGGCCATCGCACCGCTGTTAAAGCATTCAGCAACCTGCTCCATAATGTCGATAGGTTCAATCATCCGGCCTGGACCTGTGTCACCACAGGCTTGCTCGCCGACGTCGGGGCCCCATAAATGGATTTTCTGTTTCTGCAAAGTGGTGACATTTTGCTGAGTTGCTGCTGAGCGCCACATGGCTTGATTCATAGCAGGAGCAAGGCAGATAGGGGCCGCTGTGGCGAGGCAAATGGTACTTAGCAGATCGTTACCTAATCCATTGGCTAGGCGCGCCATAAAGTCTGCACTGGCGGGTGCGATCACGATCAGATCTGCCCACTTAGCGAGTTCTATATGTCCCATGCCCGCTTCCGCTTCAGGGTCGAGAAGCTCAAGATGAACCGGGTGTCCGGAAAGCGCTTGCAGGGTAAGAGGCGTGATAAAGGCGGTAGCGGCCGGAGTCATGACCACCCTGACGTCTGCTCCCGCACCTTTTAATAAACGGGTTAACTCCGCGCTCTTGTAAGCTGCGATGCCGCCTGTTATGCCTAAAATTATCTGTTTGTTAGTAAGTCTATACATACCTTGAGCAACCCGAGATTACGCTGTTTTCTAAAGAGGTGTAAGATACCACTTCAGGGATTTTTTGCGTAGACCTACATTAGATATTACGCAGTAAACATAAGGAGTATGTAGATGGCGATTACCGATTGGCCGGAATTAGAGCGTCCGCGGGAAAAATTATTGGCTCAGGGAGCTGCTGTTTTATCTGATGCCGAACTGCTGGCTATATTTTTAAGAACCGGTATTAAAGGGGTGAGTGCGGTTGATCTTGCGCGTGATCTATTAAGCCGTTTTGGTGGGCTGCGTCCGTTACTGGAAAGCTCACAAGGTGAGTTTTGTAAAGCATTAGGGTTGGGGCCTGCAAAATATGCGCAGTTGCAGGCCGTTCTGGAGATGAGTCGCCGGCATTTAATGGCATCCTTGCAACGGGGTGATCTGATGGAGAGCCCAGGGGCCGTCAGGCAGTATTTGGTGGCTCAGATGCGGCATCACCAGCAGGAGGTGTTTGCGTGTCTGTTTCTGGATAATAAACATCGGATTATCCGCTTTGAGCCGATGTTCTTCGGCACTATTGATGCGGCTTCGGTCTACCCGCGGGAAGTTGTAAAAAAAGCGCTCTCTGTGAATGCCGCAGCGGTTATTCTGGCGCATAACCATCCATCTGGGGTTGCTGAGCCTTCTTTGGCTGATAAGCAGATAACACGGCGTTTGATTGATGCGCTGATGCTGGTGGATATCAGAGTGCTGGATCACATGATAGTCGGTGATCCGGAGGTGATCTCTTTTGCTGAGCAGGGGCTGATCTGATGCTGTGTTCTGACTTTGCCCCTGATCGTATTTCAAAAATCATATATAGTTTGAAACACCGACGTTGGTATGTCTCATATGTATAGAAAGACCGAGCGAAGATAAGCCTTTGTCGCCCAATATTTCAGCGGAGAGAGGGAGGAACTCCCTTTCTTCAAACTGAGCATGGTCAAGATACGTATTGGCTAACCGCAATGCCATCGCGTGGTCAAATATCACAGACTTGCCTTTTGCCAGTTGTTTGATATCAGGCTCAATGAGTTTCCATTGCATCTCCAACATGCGATGCTCGTTTGTCAGTTGCTTGATCATGGCTTTGGCTTTTGATGTTTCTTCGCCACGCCTGGCGCAGTCAATCACTACGTTAAATAATTCATCTTCTTCCTCTTTGTGATGTTTTAGTACCACTTCATGGAAGAAACTGTAAAGTTTGGCGGCAAGCTGTTTAATATCCTGCGGGACTGGATCACTAATGCTTGTGGTGGCTAAGGCACGTAGCTGTTCAAAGTTTTTGATAATACCCACGTGACAGTTAGAAAAATCCATTAAGGGATCGTCGTTGCCGGTAGTTTTTATATTGTTATTGTCCATTGGATTGTCCTGTGTGGGTTGTGATCCCCGTGCAGGGATACGGTATTTTTTAATCTTATGTGAGTTTCTGTTGTGCTGACATGACGAATGTCAACGTTATACGAAAATAATATCAAATTTATATTTTTTGTATCGCTTTCATAGGTTTCTTATATGCTCTATCCATTTCTTGGCTTAATCTCTGCTATCCGGGCTTGATTTGGTAATTCTTAATGGTATTCGGAATCACTTGTCTATATAATGCCGCTCCTTCTATTCGTGCTTGGTACGGGATTCAGTTCGGTTTTGGAACGCTCCGCCTGAGGCTATTGAGATATTTTATCTGTTACGTAGCCAATAAAAATCCACACTAGAAGTAAATAATGTAATTTGAGGCTTTGATTATGGCTAAAGTTTGTATGGTTACTGGCAAGCGCCCAGTAACAGGGAATAACGTTTCCCACTCACAGCGCAAAACGCGCCGTCGTTTTCTTCCTAACCTGCACTGGCACCGTTTTTGGGTTGAAAGTGAAAATAAATTCGTTCGTTTGCGTGTGACTGCTAAAGGCATGCGTATTATCGATAAAAACGGCATCGATGCAGTACTTGCTGAAGTACGTGCTCGTGGCGAAAAGGTATAAGGAGCTAGACGATGGCAGCTAAAGGTAATCGTGAAAAGATCCGTCTGGTTTCTTCTGCAGGCACAGGTCATTTTTACACAACTGATAAGAACAAGCGCAACATGCCTGAGAAATTCGAGATCAAAAAATTTGATCCTGTAGTTCGCCAGCACGTTATGTATAAAGAAGCTAAAATCAAATAATGGTTTTAACTTTCGAAAAGCCCGGTTTTCCGGGTTTTTTTATGTCTGACGTTTAATCTCTTCAACAATCATTTCTCCCAGCCGTGCCAGCGCTTTTTGTTGTTTTTCTGAGTTATCAAACGAGCCGAAGTTGAGCCGTATGCAGTGCTGGAACTGTTCTGCTGTGCCAAACAGGCTGCCGGGTGTCAGGCTGATGCCTTCGCTTTTGAGTTGGGTGAACAGGTCATCACCGTTAATATACTGAGGTAACGTAATCCAGCAGAGAAAGCCGCTATCCGGGATATTTATATGTGTTTCAGCGGGTAGGTTTGTTTTTAATACGTCGATAAATAGTAGCTTTCGCTGACGATAATGAACCTGAAGCTGTTTAATATGACGGTTGAAGTTAGCGGATTCCATCCAGAGTGCGGCTGCATGCTGCATGAGCCCTGATGTGGCTAGTGTGGTGACATATTTAAGATAATTGATCTGATCAAAATAGCGCCCAGGTGCTATCCAGCCAATCCGGATATCGGGGTCGAGTATTTTAGATAGTGAGCTGCATAAAATGACGCGACCCTCATGGTCCATCGATTTCAATGTTCTGCGTCGCTGGCTTGAATGGATCAGTTCGCCAAAAACATCATCCTCAATAATGGCCAGATCGTGCTCTTGTGCGAGTGCCAGTAATTTTGTTTTCTGCTCGTCTGGCATATTGAAGCCGAGCGGGTTGTTGGCATGGGGGTTTAAAAGAATCGCAGTTACTTGCCAGTTTTTCAGTACCTCTTCCAGTTGTACAAGATCGATTCCGTTAGGCGTATAAGTCGGGACTTCGATAACCTGTAACCCCAGCGCTTCAATGCATTGGAGTATGCCATAAAAGCAAGGAGACTCTACTGCAATAATGTCGCCAGGTTGAGCAATGCTGCGTAATGCCAGAGAGATCGCTTCTTGGGCGCCATTAGTGATGATGATCTCTTCTGCATCCAGTTCGGCATATCCGCTATGTGTCTTTTTTGCAATTTGCTGCCTGAGCCTGATATCGCCAGGAGGGGCTTGGTAATGGCTGTAGATTGCGGGTGATTTGATCTCTGAGCGTATCAATTTGTTCAGTTGTTTAAAAAAGTCTAAGCGCCCTTTAAATCGTGTTTCCGGGTTGGCGCTGCCGAAGATGACGTCAGCCTGACGTTGTGCTGAGCCGATAATATCTAAGGATGTAGCGCCTGAAATGACGTTCTGTGGTGTAGGTGATCGCGGATGCTTATCGTCTTTACCCGGCTTTACAGAGAAGCCTTTGCGTGGATGCGCAAGAATAAGGTTTTCCTGTTCAAGGGCGAGGTAAGCGCGTAGTACGCTGTTTTTGCTGACGTTTAGTGTTTGTGATAAATGACGGATTGAGGGTAGGTATTCATAAGGTTGCAAGACTCCCGAATGAAGCTGGTTTTTAATGTGGTACATCACTTGTTGGTAAATTTTCATGGGTACAGTTTTTGGTGTTTTCGTTAAGTGATTAACTATTCTGGTAACTGTACCCTTTTTTTTATTGAGGGGCTGTCTCTTTTTTAATCAATCGTTTGCTCATATCCTCTGTTTTTATTTACGTCTTACTTTTAAGGATATTTCATGGTTGCGTTGCGCGCACGGCTGATCCCTTTTATTCCGCTGGTCTTTGTGCTGCTCTGGAGTACGGGATTTATTGGGGCTAAGTATGGCCTGCCCTATATTGAGCCCTTTAATATGCTCTTTATCCGCATGTTGCTGACGCTCGCTGTTTTTATGGTTTTGATGGCGTTATTTAACTCTAAATGGCCGACTGGCAGGCAGGGGTTGCATCAGGTAGTCTCCGGATCTTTGGTTCATGCGGCTTATTTAGGGGGAGTATTTGCTGCAATTAAGTGGGATATGCCCGCAGGCGTTGTCGCTATTGTCGTGGGTTTGCAGCCTTTGCTGACGGCATTGATCGGGTGGATATGGTTTAAGCAGTCTCTGGCAAAAGTACAGTTGTTGGGGTTGGTTTTAGGCTTGATTGGGGTGTCAATGGTACTGGTTGGCGGTAAGGAGATAGGCGACTTAACGTTGCGACCTGAGGCGATTGCTGCTGCTATTGTTGCTTTGCTGGGCATATCGGTAGGTACTTTATATCAAAAGCGATTTGGTGCGGGTGTCGATTTGATGGCGGGATCGTTTTTCCAATATCTGGCGACTGCCTTCTGGATGGGATTGCTGGCATTTAGCCTGGAAACACGGGAAGTAGTATGGTCGTTAGATCTGGTAATGGCATTGAGTTGGTTGGTATTTGGATTGTCCGTATCGGCGGTGTTGCTATTGATGTATATGATTCGTGAGGGTGAATCTGCACGTGTGGCGAGTTATTTTTATCTGGTTCCTCCGGTCACGGTGGTAGAGGCGTGGCTATTGTTTGATGAGGCATTAGGCGTATTAGCATTAATAGGGATTTTTATTACCGTGTTAGGTGTGTATCTTGTTTTAAAATCACCTAAAGCCATTATGAAGTCCTAATGGATAAATCCTGAAACGAAAAGAGTCAACGTGCCAGAATTGCCTGAAGTAGAAACAACATGTAGTGGTATCGAGCCGCATATTCTCAATCAATGTATTGAGGGTGTGGTGGTGCGGCAACCAAAATTGCGTTGGCTGGTGCCAGAAGCGGAGCTTGACGCTTTGGTTGGCCAAGTGGTGCAGCGGGTCTATCGTCGTGGGAAATATATTCTCCTTGAGACAGCGCCCGGAACGATGTTAATTCATTTGGGAATGTCTGGGAGTTTAAGGGTGGTGACGGATGCCAGGCCTCCCTTGAAGCATGATCATCTGGATATCCAATTTAGTCATGGTAAGTTATTGAGACTTACTGACCCGCGGCGTTTTGGTGCTGTTCTGTGGCAACCTCAAGGGCAGTTGCATGAGCGTTTAAGGACATTGGGACCCGAGCCACTGACCGAGGAGTTTGATGTCGCGTATTTGCACCAGCAATGTAAGGGGCGTTCTGTTACTATAAAGCAACTGATTATGAATAGTCGCGTGGTGGTGGGTGTAGGGAATATTTATGCCAGCGAAGCGCTCTTTCTATCAGGCATTGATCCTCGTAAGGAAGCTGGTCGGATCTCAAAGAAACGATTGGCGCTGCTGGTCATAGAAATCAAAAGTGTGTTGCTTGCGGCAATTGGGCAAGGTGGCACCACTCTCAAAGATTTTGTCGATAGTGATGGGAAGCCTGGATATTTCCAGCAATCACTTAATGTTTATGGGCGAGGAGGGCTTCCCTGCCCAGCTTGTAGCCAGCCTCTGAAAGAGGTGCGTTTAGGGCAGCGTAGTACGGTGTTCTGTAATTATTGCCAGCGATAGGAATAAAGAATGTCGGTAGCTGATGTCAACATAAAGAAGAGCCACCACGGGTTTGTCGCAGACGAACACCGCGGACGTTTAAGAGATAAGTTAGATATTCATCATCATTTGGCGAAGCGAGAAGGCTTAAGGGTCGGGGAGCTTGGGGTTCACTGTGAGCTCTATCAGGCCGATGATATAGACGCTCCTATATTAATATTCTTACCAGGTATTGGCACCTATTCTGAGCTATACGCTGACTTATTGGGGCGTTTTGCAGAGAATGGTTTTCATACTGTAAGCTTGGATTATCCCGGACATGGTTATTCCGCAGGCCCCAGAGGTAAGTATACCGTTGAAAGTGTATGCCAGTCGGTTAGTGATTTAATTGACCGGTTGGAGGGTCGATTTTCTGGCCCGGTCTATATCTATGGTTATTCTATAGGTTCCTTGCTTGCTGTTGCTGCGGCAGAGCATGATGGGCGAATACAGGGAGTGATGTGTGGCACGTTGCTAATTCCTGAAGTTCCCCCGGACACTTTTCATCAAGTGGGTTGGCAATGGACATGGGGGATGGCCCAGGTTTTTCCTGGTATGAAGCTGCCGTTAAAATCGATGGTGGATTATGAGCAGTTACTAGCAGGTCATCCTGCTGCAAAAGAGTTCAATCATGATCATTTGATGGTGTTTGACTATCCGCTCAGCACGCTTTCGAGCTTGTATTCTTGGCGTTCTGAAGTAAAGCAGCATGCCTTTTATTTTCATGCAGCCATTTTGCATGGTAGGGATGATGAGGTTTTACCGTTAAGGTATTCAAAGCAATTAACTGAAGAATTAACCCATCCCTTCGAGTTGATAGAAGTGCCTGGCGGGCATATGTTGCCTTGGTATGATCCTGAATTGTTAATTGATACTGTTTCTGAGTGGCTCAGGTCTCTTCCAAAAGTGGAGCAAAATGATCAATACCTAGAAGAAGTGAGCATCTAGCGCAGTTGTTGATACCTGTTATTTGGTTTGTCATAAAAATTTAAGCTTTTCGTAACAAAAGCGGCACTGAAGCGGAACGATAATCCTGGTTATCGTATCCGATTTCAGGGGCTGTCAAATGTCGTCGCTTCACGTAATTACCTCTATAGATACAATGCTGTTTCATTGGTGTCAGAGACGCTTGCAGATGCACGCTGCTGTTGCTCTCACCAGTCGCTATATTTCTCGCCTGGGGAATGGTTCAGTTTATATCTTCATTTTGTTGTTGGTCTGTTTTGATGCGAAGCAGGGTGCAGAGTTTTTGTATTTATGCATATTTGCTTTCGCCATTGTGTGGCCCTTATATCTTCTTCTCAAAAATATTGTTCGACGAGACCGTCCTAGTGAACGATTAAGCTTGCTTCTTGCTGCCCATCCTCTGGAGACGTTTAGTTTTCCTTCGGGACATACGGCTTTCGCGTTTGCTTTTGCCGCTCTTCTTTCTGAAATTTACCCTGTGTTTGGATTCATTGCCTATTCGATCGCTACGCTGATTGGATTATCGCGTGTGCTTTTAGGCGTTCATTACCCAACTGACACTCTTGCCGGTGCTTTATTAGGAGTCGCCTGTGCAGACGTGAGTATGGGGTTAGTTTTATGAAAGTCCTGTATGGCGTGCAAGCAACCGGTAATGGGCATATCACCCGCGCCAGGGTGATGGCTCCGGCTTTGGCTGCAGTAGGGGTTGATGTGGACTATCTGTTTAGTGGTCGATCCGCAAATGAATTTTTTGACATGGGCTGTTTTGGAAAATATAAAACAAAGCGTGGCTTAACGTTTCATATGAAGGAGGGCGCTAAGGTTGATCTTCCGAAAACACTGTTAAAAAATAATATTTCACAGCTTTATCGAGATATAAACGCGTTGAATTTGTCGGAGTATGATTTAGTGATTTCAGACTTTGAGCCGATCAGCGCTTGGGCTGCGAAGCTCAATAAGAAGCCCAGTATTGGTATCGCGCATCAATATGCATTTTTGCATAATTTACCCGATACCTGTAATTCATTGATATTAAAGTCGGCTATCCGCTTATTTGCTCCTGTTGAGCAGGCAGTAGGTGTTCATTGGCATCATTTTGATTATTCGATTGTTCCGCCTTTGATCTGTGCGTCCCGGCATGCCAGAGGACGATTACAAAAGATGATACTGGTATACATGCCATATGAGGCTAATGAAACCTTATATTATTGGTTGAGTGCTTTTCCTGATTATTGTTTTCGTGTTTACAGCAAAATAGAAAAGCCTTATGTGCGTGGTAATGTTACTTTTTTTCCACTGAGCCGAGACAAGTTTGAAAAAGACTTATCATTGTGCGATGGCGTGATCTCAAACTGTGGTTTTGGATTAGCCAGTGAGGCGATGCAGTATGGTAAAAAGTTTTTAAGTAAACCGATGAAAGGCCAGGTGGAGCAGCAGTCCAATGCCTGTATATTGAAAACATTGAGGTTGGCGACGGTCATCACCGAGTTAGATGTTGACGTGATCGAGGCATGGCTTAAATTAGATAACCCTGAACCCAAGCAGTTTCCTGATGTGGCGATGATGCTTTCTGAATGGATTGCGCAAGGGTGTGATCGACCGGTGGATCAACTTGTAAAACATATCTGGTCCCATGCGGATTAATTTTTTTAGCGTAGTTTCTAATAAAGAAAAGAATCATAAAGAAAGTCATTGAGAATACAGCAGGTGATGAGCTTGGCGTGGTAAAGGGAGAGAGGGCTTTGCAAATCCGTTACAAAACCCTCTCGTCTGGCTTCCATTTCCGTGCGGTTAAAAGGCTTCCATGCTAACTGCCTTGTGTCCTTTCCGCTTTCTTGGCCATCCTTGAATTCGTTCCGTGAACAGGAGATCCGTGGTTCTTATTATGGAGAGTTGGCTGAGTTTTAATATAGGAAAAAGTCCTATTTTTAATAGAAAAAACTTGAGCATGCATTCAAAAACATAAGGGATGGACAGGCGAGCAAGAACGCCTTAGACTAATTCCCATCTTGTCGGGGTGCCCTTTGAGGGCTGAGAGAAAACCCGCTGAACCTGATCCAGCTAGTACTGGCGTAGGAATCGAGATGTCAAATAATAGCAATCAACATACTGTGTCTGTTGCCTTAACTATTGCTGGTTCAGATAGCAGTGGCGGTGCAGGCATACAAGCCGATCTGAAAACCTTCTCTGCTCTGCAGGTATATGGTGCATCTGTCATTACGTCAGTGACTGCACAAAATACGCTGGGCATCTCTGCAATACATTCAATTCCAGGCGACATTGTTTCTGCACAACTTCGTACTGTTTTACAGGATTTAGATGTTAAGGCGATCAAAATTGGCATGCTCGGGGAAGCTGCAATAGTTGATGCCGTAGCTGCTGTTTTAGAGGAGTTTTGTGCTCCAGCTGTGGTTATTGATCCTGTCATGCTTTCCAAAAGTGGTAATGCATTGTTAGACCTTGATGCGCTGGCGTTAATGAAAAAACGCTTATTTCCTCTGGCGACTGTTTTAACACCTAATTTGCCTGAGGCTGCGGCGTTGACGGGATGTTCTGAGCCGACCACTTTATCCGGGATGTATCAGCTGTTAGGTCCACTACATGGCTTAGGTGTGCCTTGGGTGCTGCTTAAAGGAGGTCACTTGCCAGCTGAGGAGCAGGCGATTGATCTATTGTCTGACGGGGCACGAGTTTTAGAGTTAAGGGGCGACCGGTTTGTAACAAAAAATACCCACGGAACTGGCTGTACGTTGTCGTCCGCAGTAGCGGCAGGCTTGGCTAAAGGAATGAGCGTTGAGCAATCAGTCAGAGAAGCAAAAAAGTATATCACAGTTGCCATTGCGGCCGCTGACTCGTTAAAAATCGGGGCAGGTCACGGCCCTCTGCATCATTTTTCGTTGCTCTGGGGCCAAAAGGGCTAATGGGTAGTTCTTATCTTTCAGAGTTTAGTTTTAAGTAAGGTGGATTATGTCTAATAATAAATTATTGAGCCAAAATGCCAGTGTTGATCATGCCTCAGTTCAGCCATTTCCTAAGTCGCGCAAAGTTTATATTGAAGGAAGTCGTCCGGATGTACGTGTGCCAATGCGGGAAATTTCGCTGGACGATACTCCGACAGGCTTGGGGGGAGAGAAAAATGATCCCTTATATGTTTATGATACGTCAGGGCCCTATACAGATCCTGAAGCTACGATAGATATCAGGAAAGGGCTGGTGGCTTTGCGCGCCGGCTGGATTGCAGAGCGAAACGATACTGTGCAATTAACAGCGTTATCGTCTGAGTATGGGCGAGCACGTGAGGTTGATTTACGTTTGGATGAATTGCGTTTTGAGTTAACACGCAAACCATCGCGCGCTAAAGCGGGTATGAATGTCACGCAATTACACTATGCACGTCAGGGGGTTATCACACCTGAAATGGAGTTTATTGCTATTCGTGAAAACATGAAGCTGGCGAAGTCTAAAGCGGAGGGTAATATCGTTGCTCAGCAACATCCAGGTTTTAGTTTTGGTGCTAATTTGCCAGATGAAATAACTCCAGAGTTTGTTCGCCAGGAAGTCGCGGAAGGCCGTGCGATTATCCCTGCGAACATTAATCATCCTGAATTAGAGCCCATGATTATTGGCCGTAATTTTTTGGTTAAAATTAATGGCAATATTGGTAACTCTGCGGTGACCTCTTCTATCGAAGAAGAAGTGGCGAAGATGACATGGGGAACTCGCTGGGGTTCCGATACCATTATGGACTTGTCTACCGGTAAAAATATTCATGAAACACGTGAATGGATCTTACGTAACGCGCCGGTGCCTATTGGTACAGTGCCTATTTATCAGGCATTAGAAAAAGTAAATGGTATTGCTGAAGACCTTAGCTGGGAAGTGTTTCGCGATACATTGATTGAACAAGCAGAGCAGGGTGTGGATTATTTTACGATCCATGCTGGTGTGTTGTTGCGCTACGTCCCTATGACCGCCAAACGCATGACGGGTATTGTGTCCCGAGGTGGCTCTATCATGGCGAAATGGTGCTTGGCGCATCATGAAGAAAACTTCCTTTATACGCATTTCGAAGATATTTGTGAAATTTGTAAAACCTATGATGTGTCTTTCTCATTGGGAGATGGTTTGCGTCCGGGTTCCGTATATGATGCTAATGATGAGGCGCAGTTTGCTGAATTGGAAACCTTGGGTGAACTGACAAAAATTGCCTGGAAGCATGATGTACAGGTCATGATTGAAGGGCCGGGTCATGTGCCGATGCATATGATTAAAGAAAATATGGATAAGCAGCTAACTGAGTGCCATGAGGCGCCTTTTTATACGCTAGGTCCTTTGACGACTGATATAGCGCCGGGTTATGACCACATTACCTCGGGTATCGGTGCTGCTATGATTGGCTGGTATGGGTGTGCGATGCTTTGTTATGTGACGCCGAAAGAGCATCTTGGTTTACCCAATAAAGATGACGTTAAAACCGGCATTATTACGTATAAAATTGCGGCACATGCGGCAGATTTAGCCAAAGGTCATCCGGGTGCGCAGATTCGTGATAATGCGATGTCTAAAGCGCGCTTTGAATTCCGCTGGGAAGATCAGTTTAATATTGGGCTGGATCCGGATACCGCTCGCGCTTACCACGATGAAACCTTACCGAAAGAGTCCTCAAAAGTAGCGCATTTCTGCTCAATGTGCGGTCCTAAGTTTTGTTCAATGAAGATTTCACAAGAGGTTCGTGACCTTGATGCCACTCAGCTTGCAGAATTAAAAACGGCTGCTGATAAGGGGATGCAGGATAAATCACAAGAGTTTAAAGACACAGGAGCGGAAATTTACCATAAAGTTTAACCTCTTCGCGGCTTTCAGTTAGTCTGTCAGGGTGTTGATAACCTTTGAAGATATTCTATGTCAGATGAACTGAAGTACTTAGCGGTTGCTCTTCTTGTGTTGTTTGCGTTTGTGCCTGTGACGGTACAAGCACTTAGAAAGAGGAAAGAGCCGCCGCCACCACTTGCTAGCAATGACCGTAAACTTTATAGGCTCTGGCGTTCAGATCCAGATGCTTATCAAAGACAGTATGGCGCACTGGATGAGGAGTATCTGAAAGCACAAAAAGCTAAACGCAAAGAGTGATGCGGGGGCGTTGTTTATGGGTGTCGCTGTTAATAGCACGGGGCGTCTGGCCTTCATTGTTGGTTACTTAACTGTTTTTCAGTGGGTGGTTATCAGGTAGCTGTTTAGCGATCCATAATGCCAGTTTGTGCTTCATATGGATTTCATCTTCCTGATCTTTGGCTAAGGGGGTGATGAGTTTGTCTACTGCAAGTAATTGATAAAGAGTGGAGATCTTTAAATGGCTGCTGTCTGTCGGTTTAAAACCGTCAAAGCCTCTGTTTTTCATATAAATTTCACCAATGCGTAGTGCCTCTTTGACGAGCGGTGCCTCTTGTTTAGGTTTTATTTTCATTGCGGTGCCTTTAAAAAAATCTGATTGTTGTATGTTAAATATGCATTTTTAAAGTCGGCTGTCACCTCTTTTCATTATCTGACAGAAAAAGACGCGAAAATTTCTATGCCTTCATCTTTTTCTCGTCTAAAAAAGAAGTTTGAAAAGAGGGCCTTAAGAGCAAGCCTCAATAGAAAGCTGCATGCTTATTGTATGTGATGCATTCGGCGTCAGTGTGACGGCATCGTCGAGTACGTTGGCCGTTTCAATACAAAACATTTTTTTGTAGTCGTCCTGATTGAATTGGCTTAAGCGTTTACTTTTTTCTATCCAAGGGTTCCAGATCACAGATGAACGGCTGTTTGATTGTCGGATAGTGAGTGTGTGAGCCGGTGTTACGGCACTCAGTGTTTGCATATTGCTGCTAAGCAGGTAAATGCGGTCTGTTTCGCCTTGAAAAGTAATGCTCCCCTGTTGTGGTTTCAGCTGCCATTGCTCTAATGCATCAATGTAGTGCGTGTTATGCGCGCCATGAATATACGTTTCGTTAATATCATTGGTCGGAAGATAAGTATGTAGAGCTTGGCTATAGTTGACGCTCTGCTGATCAGTGTTGAGAGTCGTCAGTTGTAAGTGTAATGTTTCTCCCAGTGTAAATCGGGCTTCAAGCTCAAAGTCGTGCGGCCAGTATTGGCGGCTGTTGCTTGTAGTTGTCAGTGTTAACACGATCTCTACTTGATGGCAGCTTTCGTTAATCTCTTTTAATTGCCATAAACTGCTACGCGCAAACCCATGAGCGATAGGGCGTTGTATACTCTGGCGGATATTATCCGGGTTCTTGTCGGCTGCCCCGAACCATGGCCAGCAAAGAGGGATGCCGCCGCGAACAGACTCGCCGGTTTTATATTCAGCGTTGGGACTCAGCCATAAAGCATTCTGGAAATGATGATGTGCGGGTGAGAACTCTATTATTTGAGCGCCTTGGAGGAGTATGGTCGCTTTAAAAAGGGGGTGGTTAATCTGAATGCTGTCGAGTTCATTTAATCTGGAGTGTTGGCAGAAAGCGTATTTCATAATCACTTCGCAATTTGTTATACATTGACCTAAAATAGGCCGCCATTATTAAGTTAGTATAGTGAATATATGTCACTATAAAACAGATAAAGAAGCGATTGTAGTTTCATTATCTTGCTTGCATCTGCCGGTCTTCTCTTCCTGTGATGAGTAGTGACTATTGAATAAATATCGTTTGGTTGAACAATTATTGAGTATTGTTCAAAGTGAATTGGATACGACTGTCGGTGCGGTTGCTCAAGCGCGTGATAACGCGGTACATGAGCAGAGTAAGCCAGAAAATCAATATGATACCTTGGCGCTTGAGGCTGCCTACCTTGCTCACGGGCAGTCAGTTCGGGCTGCTGAATTGCAGCGGCAAATGACGCTCTTAAAGCAGCTTAAGTTTACAGCGCGCCCCCCGGATTCTGCTGTGGTAGTTGGTTCTATTATTCAGCTAAAAGAGGCTGTGTCTACTCGAGTTCAGTGGTTATGGATTCTTCCGGTATGTGGTGGTCTTGAACTTCAGGGCGAGGGTGTGGGTATCACCTCGATTACACCAGATGCGCCTTTGGGGCAAAAGATCCTCGGGTGTCATAAAGGAGATGAGATCGCATTACGTTTAGGTGCCAATGTGAAATCTTATGAAATCATGGCTGTGGGCTAATAAATGTTATTTGTGTGGTTTGATAATGTTTATCTTTATAAGCGATTGTTTGAAAGTCAGCGTTTACAATAAAGTATCAGGTGTTTTATGAAGTTCAGAGTTATTCCGGTTACGCCTTTCCAGCAAAACTGCACCTTATGTTGGTGTGAAGAGACGATGCAGGCTGCGGTGATTGATCCCGGCGGTGATGTGGCAAAAATCGAAGCAGCGATTAAAGAAGAAGGTGTCGTCCTTGAAAAGATACTGTTAACACATGCTCATATTGACCATGCGGGCGGTACTGCTGAAATCAAGGCGCGGTATCGGGTACCGATTGAAGGACCGCATAAAGGTGATTTGTATTGGATAGAAGGGCTGGCGAAACAAAGTGCAATGTTCGGTTTTCCTGAAGTCGGAGATTTTATGCCGGATCGCTGGCTGGAAGATGGTGATGTTGTCACTGTGGGCAATCAGTCATTCAGTGTGTTGCATTGCCCGGGTCATACGCCTGGCCATGTGGTGTTTTTCGATAAATCTTCGGGAATGGCACAGGTGGGTGATGTTATATTTCAGGGCTCTATTGGCCGGACTGACTTTCCCGGAGGCAACCATCAGCAATTGATCGACTCTATTCGTGGAAAGTTATTTGCTTTGGGGGATGATATTGAGTTCATACCAGGACATGGTCCGGCATCGACACTTGGCCATGAAAAGAGAACAAATCCATTTGTTTCTGATCATAGAGGCTGAGTGGCATGCGTGTGTTTAAATATTTATTTATGCAGCAGGGTGGTAATAGCGAAGATATTTTGATTCAGAGCCTTCTTCTCCGTGATAACTTTACGTAAGGGGATATCGATAATGGCGCCTTGTCGTATACCTACCATAATGTCGTTGTAACCGGCCAGCAGGTAATTTACCGCGAATGCGCCCAAGCAGGATGCTAGCATCCTGTCATGTCCGGAAGGGCTTCCTCCGCGTTGAATATGGCCTAAAATGCAGATTTTAGGGTCTTGTCCTTGTTCTTCCAGTTGATAGGCGATTCTGGATGTGAGTCCGGGGTCCTTGCCTTCGGCGATCACAATAATACCGCTTGACCCTCGGCCTGAAGCCCGTTGCTGTGCCAGCGTCACGCATAAATCGTGAAGATCAAACGCATATTCAGGCACAATAACTAACTCTGCACCACATGCAATGCCGACTTGGGTAGCGATGAAACCTGAGTTGCGCCCCATTACCTCTACTAAAAACAGGCGCTCATGCGAGAGGGCGGTATCGCGGATTTTATCAATAGCTTCCAGAGCGGTATTAACCGCAGTATCAAATCCGATCGTGTCATCAGAGCCCGGAATGTCATTATCAATCGTACCGGGCAGGCCGATAACGGGAATGCCTGTTTCTTCGGTAAATAGATGAGCGCCAGTCATTGAGCCATCACCGCCAATAACAATAAGGGCTTCGATCCCTTTTTCTTGCAATATTTCTGCTGCTTTTGCACGGACTTGGGGCTCTTTGAATTCAAGGCAGCGAGCGCTCTTAAGCATTGTGCCTCCTCGTTGCACAATGTTCGTGACTGAGCGGGATGTCAGTTTATGAATATCGCCAGTAATTAAACCACTGTAGCCGCGCTGAATGCCGTATACGTTTTCAATACCGCTGTTGAGTGCTGCCCGTACAATACCGCGAATAGCCGGGTTCATGCCGGGTGAGTCGCCGCCGCTGGTAAGTAATGCAATAGACTTATACGCCTTTATCGGTTTTAAATGGGGTAACGTAAACATGGAATATCCCTTAGTGATAACGACATTTAATAAACCATAGTATGTATTGCGAAGTCTGGGTAGTTCAAGTGGGATAATGGTTGCCGCAAAGTAGAGGTGTTTACAGATGAAAATGCAGTTTCCTGAATCTATTGCTGATCTAGTACTAAAGCATTTTGTTAATTATCGGATGCTCTTCAAAGAGATTACAGATAAGGCGCAGGAGCGATTTGAGCAGCAACAATGGGTGCAGATACAGCAGGCGTCGGCAGAACGGATTGATCTCTATGGAAGAGAATCTCAGGCTGCGGCGGATGCTTTATATGCGCAACTGGGTGAGTCGCTTTATGATAAATCCTTGTGGTGTAAAGCAAAGGGCTGTTATATCTCGTTATTAAAGAAACGGAATGATTTTGAATTGGCGGAGACTTTTTATAATTCAATCTATTGCAAAGTGTTTCAGCACCAGCAGTTAACCAATGAGCATATGTTTATTGATACCTCTATGCCTGAAGGAGAGGTTCAATCGGGTGACGCAATTTACCGAACCTATGGTATTCAGAATGGGTTGGTTCGCTTATTGAAATCAATGTTGAAAGATTACACATTTAATGTTCCGTGGGAAAATGACAAAAGGGATATCCGCAATCTGGCCTATTATATCAAACAAAATATCTCGCTAGGTGCTGCGGTAAATGAAGCAACCAGTGTTGATGTGGTACGTAGCGTTTTTTATAGAAATAAGGGGGCTTATCTGGTCGGAAGGATAAATCTGTCTGATAAGGCACTTCCTTTTGTTATACCCATACTAAATGAAAATGGGCGTGTCTATGTAGATACTGCAATTAGTGATGGAGATCAGGTATCCATTATTTTTAGTTTCACAAGGGCGTATTTTATGGTTGATGTGAATGTGCCTTCAGAGTTTATCTGCTTTCTTCAATCACTAATTCCGATGAAATCAAGGGCTGAGCTGTACACGTCTGTAGGGTTTTATAAACATGGGAAGGCTGAGTTTTATCGCGATTATATGGCCCACATTGCGCGTACAGACGACCTGTTTATTATTGCGCCAGGGATAAAAGGCATGGTGATGAGTGTATTTACCCTAGAGTCTTTTCCTGTCGTGTTTAAAGTTATAAAGGATCGCTTCTCATCATCAAAAAATATCACCCGGAAGATGGTGCATGAGCGATATCAGCTGGTGAAGCGCCATGATCGTGTCGGGCGGATGGCAGATACTCAAGAGTTTGAAAACTTAGTATTCCCGCGAAAGAGAATCTCAGCAGAGTTATTAACGGAGCTGCAGTCCGTTGCACAATCCTCGCTATTGATTGGCGAGGATACAGTGACGATAAAGCATCTTTGGACAGAGCGGCGGATGACGCCCTTGAATATCTACATTGATGAAGCACTGCAGCGAGATGATGAAAGTGTTTTGCAGCATGCTATAAATGAATATGGGAAAGCGATTAAGCAACTCGCAGCTGTAAATATTTTTGCTGGAGATATGCTATTCAAAAATTTTGGCGTTACGCGGCATGCCCGAGTGGTATTTTATGACTATGATGAAATTCTATATTTAACCGAATGTAATTTTCGAAAAATTCCCGCCGCTCTGTATCCTGAACAAGAGATGGCATCGGAGCCTTGGTACTCAATATCGCCAAATGATGTGTTTCCTGAAGAGTTCTCCATTCTGACCGCTTGTAATCCGAAAGTTCGTCAGATTTTTAATGAGCTTCATGGTGATTTACTGAGTATAGAATTTTGGCAAGATATGCAGCGGCAGGTCAGTTCGGGAGAAGTAATAGATATTTTTCCATATCGACAGAAACAGCGGTTCTCTCGTTAAAAATATATGAGAGTGGCAATAGGATATTTTTGAAATTTTTGTCATAAATATCACTTTTTTAAGGCAGGGGTGTTGACTCCTTTTGAGGAGTCTGTAGAATGCGCACCTCTTCCCAAGGAGGC
>JBLWXO010000024.1:0-33249 GCA_048267385.1 Neptunomonas sp.
CCTCCTGAATAAATAAGGAGGCCAGCTTACCCCGCGTAAAAGAGATTGGGCAGAACGTCTTAGAATGAACGGTTACTCTGATATTGACCTCACATTACAGGGCAAGCAATTAAGCATTGCGTTATTATTACAGATTAATCACCAACTGGATGACTTATTACTTCCCTGGCAAATTGATCTATCCATTTTTGACCAGATAGAAAATACAGACCTTCTGGATCATATATCACGTGTTGGTCTCGACTTTTACTGCAAAGGACCACGCAACAACTAGAACACAACCGACAAAGCAAGATCAGATATTCTAGCTATTCGGTCTATTTCCACCTGATAGCGAGCTTCAGAAAGCTAACACCCGATCAATTTCAGCTATTTATGACTGGCTTGAGACAGTAAACATCAGCAACACACAAGTTAACAACGTTCTCGGCCCACTTCACCAAACATTTCAAGAAGCCTTTTATGATGGCCATATAGATGGGAACCCTATGGATCGTTTCTGATACCGCTCGCTAAAAAACGGGAACCACTGCCATTCAACCAAGGCGAGATTTCGCAGATACTTGTCCAGCACGAGGGACAAGAGAGGCATCTTATCCAGTTTTTTTCTGGTCAGGACTTAAAACTTCAGAACTCATCGCCCTACGATGGGGGGATACATTTTAAAACCAGGGTGAGGTTGGTTCGGCGCTTACTGACAATCAGCCACACGATGATTAACGTAACACATTGAAAATAAAGTAAAAAAATAGATTTTCTCGTGTTTCATTTCTACTGCTCAAAGCCTCTTTTATTTCACAAAAAAGAAAAAACCAAAGCCACTACTATTGTCTTATTTCAAGCAACACTTGAACTCCTTTCAAAATCAGTCCAACATGATTTCTAAAATAAAAATAATGGAGATGACGCCCAGATGACTGATACTTCCATTTCAGGGAGCTCTTGCGACGCTAACGATCAATACGTGCGCTTTGTTAATGTAAAAAAGAGCTATGATCAGAGAAATCTTGTTGTTAAGGATTTCAATCTGGATATCAAAAAAGGTGAGTTTGTTACTTTGTTGGGGCCGTCAGGCTCAGGAAAAACGACTTGCCTTATGATGCTTGCCGGTTTTGAGGATGTGACCAGCGGCAGCATTCTGGTAAATGGCGAACCCATCACTAACATTGCGCCTTATCATCGAAATATCGGTATGGTATTTCAGCATTACGCGCTTTTTCCTCATATGACTATTTACGAAAACCTTGCCTACCCTTTAAAGGTTCGTAATATCCCGGCTCCTGAAATTGAGCGAAGAGTTAAAGAGTCGTTAGCATTAGTTGAACTGGTGACCTTTACTAAACGATACCCTGGCCAATTATCCGGTGGACAAAAACAACGAGTTGCACTGGCTCGCTCCCTTATTTTTGAACCCAGCATTGTATTGATGGATGAACCTTTAGGCGCGCTTGATAAGAACCTACGTGAACAGATGCAGTTTGAAATCAAACGCCTGCATGAAGATTTGGGCTTTACCGCTATCTATGTCACCCATGATCAAACCGAAGCACTGACCATGTCAGACAGAATCGCTATTTTTAATGATGGCATTGTCGAGCAATGCGCCCCTCCAGAAACGCTCTACGAAAAACCGGCTAACTCTTTTGTTGCTAATTTTATCGGTGAAAACAACCGTATTGCTGGCACGGTAAAGAAAATAGAAAACGGGGTTGCCCAGATCGAGCTGGTAGATGGCGCGTTGATTACAACGAACAACCCTAACTGCCCTGCAGCCGGCGAGCCGTGCAGCTTGACGATACGCCCCGAAAATCTATTTATTGCAGGGGATGATTCACTGGAAAACAGCATTGATGCTTACTTTACTACCCGATTATATGTAGGCGATTCTATACGCTACTTTTTCAAACTCGGTACGGGAACCGAGCTGATGGTTAAAACACCGAACGACCATAGAGCCCCCATACTCGATCGCGGCGCATTAACACGCCTTACTTGGTCAGTTGCGGGTGGATTAGCATTAGATCATTCGGGCCAGGATTGAAAATAAGATAATAAAACAGCAACAACCTGCAAGAAAACGTAAGAGGAAAAATAAAAATGAAAGCACTCAAACGATTCGGCGCGGCTCTCGCGCTGTGCACAGCAGCAGCTCCCGTTATGGCCGACCAGTTCACTGCTGTGTCGTTCGGTGGCGCCTATGGTGCAGCACAACAGAAACATATGCTCGATCCTTATATGGAAAAAACAGGGCACAAGATTCTCTTTGAAAATTATTCAGGCGGTATCGCCGAAATCAAAGCACAGGTTGAGAGTGGCAACATTCTTTGGGATGTTGTTGATATTGAAGTAATCGATCTGGAAAGGGCGTGCTCTGAAGGTTTACTCGAAGTGTTTCCACATGACACCTTACCTCCGGGTGACGACGGCGTTGCTGCCAGCGAAGATTTCTCTCCTCAGGCACTGTCTAACGAATGTGGTGTAGGAAACATCGTTTGGACTGTTTTATATGCTTACAATAATGACACGATCAAAGGTGGCCAACCGTCCACGATAAGCGATTTTTTCAACACCGAACAATTCCCGGGTAAACGTGCGTTACGTAAACGCCCTCAAGTGAACATGGAATGGGCACTTATCGCCGATGGCGTACCTAAAGATCAGGTTTACGATCTGCTGGCTACTGCTGAAGGACAAAAGCAGGCGTTTGCCAAGCTGGATAGTATAAAAAATGATCTGGTCTGGTTTGATAGCTGGTCTCAGGCTCCACAGCTTCTTAACGATGGTGGTGCGGTGATGGTTCAGTCTGCCAATGGCCGCATTTTCGATGCGATTCAAAGTGATAAAAAACCATTTGAAATGGTCTGGGATGGACACATCTATGACCTAGACGTATGGGCTATCGTTAAAGGCAGTAAAAACAAAGCGTTAGCAGAAGATTTTATCCGCTTTGCTACCAGCTCTAAACCTGAAAGTGGTATGCAGGAGGTCGCATACGGCCCTACCCGCCAATCTTCTTATGCGTATGTAGATCCAGCCGTTATTCCTAAATTGCCGTCAGCTCACCTTGACGATGGTTTGCAGGCATCCGGCGAGTTCTGGGCTGACTATGGCGAATCGTTGGGTGAGAAATTCAATGAGTGGTTACTGAAATAATACGGCGTTAGAAAACTAATAAAGCAATAAAACTCTTCGGCTGATAGAGATCCACCTATCAGCTGAAGAGACTTAATTCACCGACTTGCTTTGCCTTGCCATCTGCTTCTAGAGGGTTATCCGATGCCTCAATCTGATCTGAATAAAAACAATGCAAAAGTACGATCAGTACTGACCACCGAGGAGATGGCACAAAGTCGCAAGCTGCAGCGTCGCCGCAAACTGATTGCTTTTGCCTTTGTGACGCCCTTGCTGCTGTTTGTCTTGATTTCCTTTATCGCACCCATCGGCACAATGTTGTATCGCAGTATTTATCATCCTACGGTGGCTGAACTAATTCCTGACACACTCGACGCCCTGTCCGGTTGGGATGAAAGCTCTGATACCCGCCCGGATGACGCCGTACTTAACCGCTTTACCGTCGAATTAAAACAACTCTTCGCCGATCGAAAGTCAGGAAAATTAGGAGAAGAGATAAACCGTTCACTGCCTGGTAGCTCTAGTGTAATTAAATCTTCTGCCCGAAGAATCAATAAATTTGATACAACACTGCTTAGTCAGGAAGGTGCAGCAAAGCTTCTTCCTCTTAAACCTCAATGGAAAGAGGTTGAGATCTGGCGAGCGATAAAATCATCCGGCGCTGTATTCACCACTAGCTCATACCTTACCGCTTTAGATTTAGACCGTAACTCTGCGGGTGAAATCGTAGCGCGGGATACTCAGGTTTACATTCAGCTTTATCTTAAAAGCCTTAAAATAGCCCTCATCATTACCTTTTTAACCGCTATCATCGGCTTTCCTCTGTCCTATTATCTGGCTACTGCCTCTCCTAAAACGGCCAATACTCTCATGGTATTTGTTTTACTGCCCTTTTGGACATCGTTACTGGTACGCACAACGTCATGGATTGCTCTGCTTCAAACCAACGGTGTTGTTAACACCTTTTTGCAGTCTATCCATGTGATCACCGAGCCCATAGAGATGTTATATACGCAATCAGCAACTATCATTGCTATGACTCACATTTTACTGCCCTTTATGATTTTACCGCTTTATAGCGTCATGAAAGGTATAGATCCGAGCTACTTCCGTGCAGCAATGTCTCTTGGCGCTAAACCCATTCCCGCTTTTATTCGTATCTACTTGCCCATGACAGTGCCCGGGTTGAGTGCCGGCGCCTTACTGGTGTTTATTATCTCTATCGGCTATTACATTACTCCTGCCTTAGTGGGTGGTACCGATGGGCAGATGATCAGTAACATTATTGCTTTCCATATGCAGTCGTCGAATAACTGGGAATTAGCCGCTGCACTCGGATCATTGTTACTCGCGTTAATTCTTTTCCTTTACTGGATCTACGACCGTTTGGTCGGGGTCAGCAATATTAAACTGGGGTAAGCCATGAAATTCCCAAAATATTTCTCCATCTGGCAAAAAATAGGAATGCACGGGTTACGCCTTACTGCTTGGGCCGTGCTGGCTTTTCTGATGATACCGATCTTGGTTATTATTCCGTTATCATTCAACGCCGAGCCTTATTTCACCTTCACGGAAGGGATGCTGAGACTCGATTCGGATGCATATTCGCTGAAGTGGTACGCCGAAATTTTCAATGATGATAAGTGGCTGTTAGCGATCAAAAACAGTTTTTTCATTGGTTTTTGTGCCACGCTCATCGCCACTGTACTCGGCACCTTTGCGGCTATCGGCTTATCTAATCCTGTGATGCCATTTCAACGCGCTATCATGGCCATGCTGCTCTCGCCGATGATAGTGCCATTGATCATAACCGCGGCAGGGATGTATTTTTTCTATACGCAGCTCGGCTTATCTGGCAGTTATCTTGGCGTTATCTTGGCACATGCGGCCTTAGGTACACCGTTTGTTATCATTACGGTTAACGCTTCACTTTCAGGTTTTGACTATTCACTCATGCGGGCTTCTCTGGGGCTGGGAGCACCACCTGTTTATACCTTCTTTAACGTCATCATGCCGCTCATTCGCCCTGGTGTGATTTCGGGGTCTCTGTTTGCCTTTGTGACCTCTTTTGATGAAGTGGTGGTGATATTGTTTTTGGCAGGACCAGAACAGCGCACCATCCCACGCCAGATGTTTTCAGGACTACGTGAACAGATAAACCCGACCATTCTGGCCGTTGCCGTTTTATTGGTCATTATTTCAGCGCTATTATTGCTGACGATAGAGTACTTACGTGCACGCGGAGAACGGATTCGTAGTGGTGAGGTTAACTAATACTGCTCTGGGCTGAAACGCCCTTAGTGAGTGAAGTAAAAAATAACTTACCCATCTCTGTGGTACATAAGGGTTTAGAAAAATAGAAGCCTTGTGCATGATCACAGTGGGCTTCTTTTAACAATGCCCACTGCGCTTGAGTTTCGACTCCTTCAGCCGTGCTTTTAATGCCTAACTCGTGTGCAAGGTTAATGATTCCTAATACCATATTTTTTTGTTTTTCCTTTTCGGTACATTGCATCACAAAAGATCGATCAATTTTAATCAGGTCGATAGAAAAATTAGCCAGATGACTTAACGATGAAAAACCCGTACCAAAGTCATCAAGGTGAATACGAATACCCAGCTTTTTAAACTCAGTGATCACTTTCTCCGCTATCATCGTATTCTGAATAATAGCCGTTTCAGTTATTTCAAAAGCCAGATTACTGCCGTCTATATTAAAGTCAGATAATACCTGCGGAATACTCTCGATAAATTGCTCATCATGAAATTGCAGCGCTGAAATATTAATGGATAATAATAAATCCTCCATAGAGCCAAACTCATCATCCCATTTCCGCCACTGGCAACATGCCGCTTCCAATATCCACTGCCCCAATGCATGCATCAGATTACTGCTCTCTGCTATTGGGATAAACTCTTCCGGGCTTATCACCCCCAACGATTTATGATCCCAACGAATCAGCGCCTCACAACCAATAAGCCGTCCCGATGAAAACGAGAAGATAGGTTGATAAAACAACTCCAACCCCCCTTGTTTTATAGCCCCTATAAGATCTTGCTCTAAAGCAATATGTTTCAAAAGGTGTCCACGCATTTCTTCATCAAAGACTATAAAGCGGTTCTTTCCTCCCACCTTAGCCTGATACATGGCAATGTCGGCATCCCGCAACATATCATCTGGATCTTTATATCCTGATGTACTAAAAGCAATTCCCATACTAGCGCCGGTCTGTACCCATTGTTCTTTTATCAAAAACGGGCTCGCCAGTGACTTTAATATACGATCGGCAACATGAAGCACATCATAATCATCAGTCTGCTCTAGCAGTACAACAAATTCATCTCCCCCTAAACGGGCTAATTGATCAGAGTCCCGTAAACAGGCCTTAATCCTGTCCGCTACTTTAATCAACAGCTCATCACCTGCTGGATGCCCGAGCGTATCATTTACAATTTTGAATTGATCGAGATCGAGAAATAACACGGCAAACATAGCTCCATTTTTACTTTGTTGACCGTGTAAAGCCTTAAGCAGATAACTAACAAACCAAGCACGATTCTTTAATCCGGTTAGGTTATCGTGATAGGCATAATGCCGCAGCTTACTTTCTGCCTCCTTCCTATCAGTAATATCAGAATGGGAACCCGCCATTCGCACGGCCTTGCCGGCTTTATCTCTTACCGCCAGACCATGCGACAAAACCCAATGATAAGATCCATCCTCATGTAATAAACGGTGCTCACATTGAAAATGCTGTGAATGACCCGCAAGGTGCTTGTCCACCTCTTGCCTTACCATAAACTGGTCCTCTGAATGTATTCGGCCAAACCACTCTTGCGGCACATTCTGAATCCCATTGCCTAGAGGGTTGAAACCAAGCAGAGAGAAGAACCGGGGTGAAAAATACATCTTATTACTCTCTAAATCCCAGTCCCAAAGCCCTTCAAGCGTAGCATTAATCACCAACGCATAGCGCTCTTCACTCACCCGTAAAGCGTCTTCCGAAACTTTTTGTAATGCAAGATTATCTAAAAAGCTGTTGTACCACTGGACCAACTCACCAATCTCATCATTGCTTCGCACAGGCAACCTCTGCGTAGAATCCAAGGCCCCCTCATGAAGGGTTTGGTACCCTCCAATAACATCACGTATCGGTTGAACAATATTGCGAGAAAAAAACCAAGCCGCAAGCCCAACTACCCAAAAGCTGATAAGCAACAGCCAGACCGTCACTTCACGAATAGTCTTCACTCCGCTTAAGAGTACATTTTCGGGTGTCATACTAACTAACTGCCATCCGAAATTTTCCAGCGCCAGACTATGAATTAAGTACAGCTGTTCATTCCACGTAACCATCTCAGGTACGTCACCATCTTTGAGCAACGGCTTAACAATTTCCACAGAAAGCCGACCACCGTCAGGATCTTTGCTGTAAATAGTATTGCCATGCTGATCCAGAAGAGCAACATTGACACCACTTCCCAAATCAACTTTTGATAAGTACTGACGAATGTAACCGATGCTGTAATTAACCATCAGTATCGCTAGTGGGCGTTTTTTTAAGGTATGGCGATCTGTCGTCGTGAGCATATGCGCGGCGGTTAAAACAGAATCATAGTTTGATGCTTCGTTAACATTTGGCACCACTCCCGCCCAATATACCTGCTGGCCAGAGGCTAACGTCTGCGCTTCAATAGCAGACTTAGTACTTTCTCTTATCTTGCCCACGTCCAATGTGTCCCCAACATGGTAATGAGCACCGCCTTCTGTAAATATATCAATTGAGACCAAACCTTCCAGGTGAAGGTAACCGTTAAGGATATAACCAATCTGAGCTTGCGTGGCCAGACTGGTATAGGTATCAGCTTTTACGTTGAGATCATCCAGCGCACGCGTGATGGTCTCTACACCAGAGATATTAGCAATCAGGTTTTCTACCTGTACCAATTGTATTGTTAATAACTCTTTCTGATGGCTCAGCAACTCCTGAGAGAAGCGGCTCTCCGTTTCCTGCAACGTAAGACTGGAAGTTTTGTAAGAAACAATACCGATCAATAACAAAGGAAAAATGGCAATAAATACCAAAAACAGCGTATAGCGGACAATGATTTTTCGTGACAAAGAGAGCATCAGTTAACCAGAACCCTGCAGTACATTCTCAAGAGTGAGTATTTTGGTATCTATCAAAATAACAGCAGGTAGCCTTTCTCCAATCAACGCTCTATACGCAAATAAAACACCTTGATAGCCCTGCTCTGCGGCCTGCTGATCCACGGTCGCTAACATAGTCCCTGCTTGTATTGCTTCTTTAGCCTGCTCCAACGCATCATAACCAGCAATAAACACGTCTTTACGAGACGTCGACTGAAGATATTTAATCGCCCCCAGAGCCATCATGTCGTTAGCACAGAAAATTGCTTTAATATCCGGATATAAATTGAATAACTTTCTGGTCACTTCATAGCCCTCATCAATTTTCCAGTGAGCTGTTTCGACAGCAACCACATTCGCCAAAGGCTGTTCACTGAATGCTCTTAATGCTCCATTTTTTCTTTGTTCAGAATTCTCCGCTTCTCTGATACCTTCCAACACTGCCACTGAAGTAGGTTGATTGATTAGATTAGCCAGTACTTTGGTCACAAAATAGGCGGCTTGCTCATTGTCGACACTAATAAAAGGAACGCCCGATAAGCCAACAATTTTTGAGTACTCGGGATCGAGCCGGTTATCAATATTAATAACAATAATGCCAGCATCCTGAGCCTGCTTGAGCACAGGTATCAGCTCGACGGAATCACCGGGCGCAATAACAATCGCATCGACTTTTTTTCGTATTAACTCTTCAACAATACCAATTTGCTGCTGAATCGAGGTCTCCTGAGCAGCCGTTTTGACTAACAACTGAATACCCAACTCCTTTTCCGCCAGACGCGCGCCCTTCTCCATCTCAATAAAAAACGGGTTCGTTAAGGTTTTCATTACCAGGGCTATAGTTTTTTTCGGTTCAGCTTTCGGTTCAGTTATCGCTGCAACATCAGATGCAGGGGCTTGAGTAGAGGATGATGCAGAGCCAGTCTCGCCAGAGCAGCCCATCAGAAAAACAGAGGCCATTACAACACATAAAAACCACAGGTATTGTCTCAGATCAAATAAGCGATTATTAAACATATGAATCAACCTCAACGGTGAAATATCTATCCTTGATAAAATTTAATATTCAAACACACTTTTTTAAGAATAACCCATAACATAAGGCTTAATGAATTATTTCAAACTATTTTATTTATCTCTTTCTCAACCGAAAGAGAGCAGAAGGCTCACCATCACTGGAAATATAAATAGCATTATCAGGGCCGATGGCAACCCCTACCGGTCTCGCCCAGCGGTTACCATTTACCATTTGGAATCCGGTTAGCAAATCTTCAACACCTGCCACTTTGCCTTGTTCAAATCGAACCATAACCAGCTTTGGTGGGCGGCGACTGGCCTTATCACCTGCACGCCGGGTTGCCCATGAGCCATGCAAAGCCACCAGCGCATTACCGGATAATTCTTTTAATGGAGAGGCCAAAGGGACAAAAGCTACCGCCATAGGTGCATTACGTGCCGCAAAGGTAGCAACAGGTTTTTCAACATCGGTCTTTGCACGAGGAGATTTGCTGGATATACAAGCATCCCGCTTTATCTGTTTACCATCATATTGATACCACGGCATACCGTGAAATGAATTTTGCTTCAAATGCGCCAGCTGTTCGGGCGGTTGTTCATAGCCCCAATGATCCGGGCCATTATTGCTGGCGTAGAGCTCGCCATCAAAAGGAGACCAATCAAACCCTACCGGGTTACGTAAGCCACTCGAATAGACTCGCCAACCGGCAGGGGCCGACTCATCCAACACCAACACTCCACCACGGCGCTTGTTTGCAGAATATCCTTGTCCAAGATATTCATCACTACAATTGCCGCTAATCCCCAAACTAACATAGACACGCTTATCCGGGCCGGCCCTAACCGTTCTGCTATTATGCCCACCCAACGGGAACGTCACTACTTTCTGTAACCTACTAATCATTAAAGGCTTTACTGGCGAATAGTCACCGCTATACAGCCCTTCGGTACTGGCCACAAAGATGCGATTACCTTTGAACGCCACACTATGGGGATAGATAAAACGCTGCGTTAAGATCTGTGGTTTTATATAAGGCGGCGGAAGTCGATAAATACGACCCGAACGCGACCCGACAAACAAACTGCCATCAGGGTGAAAAGTCAGCATCCGAGGACGCTCAACCTCTGTGGTCAACAACTCGAGCAGATAACCTGAAGGTACGTTTACGGTATAAGCCTGCCCTGCTAATTGTATAGATTGCGACGTAAGCGATACTGCAGCAACAGCACTCAGACTCACCACCATACTGACCAGCCAGATTAAAAACAAACGCCAAATCCGCATAAAAAGCCTCCCGTACACTGCTGCTTAAGTGTCTGCCTAGACTACATACTATTCGATAAAAGTAGATGTAGACTCAAACAGCAATCGTATTACACTGAACGTTCATCAGTACAATTATCAACCAGTCTATTAATAAGACCACAACAGCCTCTGCAGTATCGAGACTTTTCTGATCAATCAATGGAGATCAATCATGAAGATGTTTCTATATTTTTTTCTAAGTGCGCTAATACCCAGCCTTGCAGTAGCCGCTGGAACTAACGTCACCTACAAAGTTAATGATGAATCCTACCAGGGCTATTACATCAGCCCCTCCGCTGACGCGCCCTTAGTCCTCCTCATCCACGACTGGGACGGCTTGACCGACTATGAAATTAAACGTGCCAACATGCTGGCCGACATGGGCTATGCCGTGTTTGCAGCCGATCTGTTCGGTGCGGGTGTTCGCCCCACCAAAATGGAAGATAAACGCCAGCACACGGGCGAGCTTTATAAAGACCGCACCAAGATGCGTAATCTAATGAGCGGAGCGCTGGAAGAAGCCAAAACACATGGGGCCAACACTAATAACACGGTAGTGATGGGCTACTGCTTTGGTGGCGCTGCCGTATTGGAAATGGCGCGTTCAGGAGCTGATGTAAAAGGATTCGCTACCTTTCATGGAGGTCTTTCTACACCCGAAGGGCAGGACTATAGCCAAACGAAAGGCAATCTGCTGATCATGCATGGCAGTGCAGACACCGCCATTACGATGGATCAGTTTGCCGCCCTGACAAATGAACTGGAAGCCACTGGCATTAACCATGAAATGATCACCTACAGCGGCGCGCCCCACGCATTTACTGTTTTCGGATCAGACAGGTATCGTGAGGATGCCGATAAGAAATCATGGCAACGTTTTGGCGAATTTTTACACGAAGTAACGCAATGACCTTCTCATTTCATGAGCGTCGAAGCGACTAATCAGTTCAACGGCTCATACCCAGGCTCAGTCATGTACATTTTTTGTAAATGACTGAGCCTTCTTAGTTTGAGCCCCTATAGACAAGCCACTCCACTTATCTACCTGAATATGATAACCACACTTTTTTTATTGTGATATCCATATTTCTGCGCCGATGCCAGGTGTATGATCTTTCCTTTTTGGAATGAAATACAAAGAGATGGGTGAACTGAATATTCGTCAGGCGGAAGGCGTAGACTTGGCAGCGCTTCTTGAGATTGAAGAAACTTGTTTTTCTGGCGACAGAATCAGTAAAAGACGTTTCCAGCACTGGTTAAAAGCCTCTAATTGTGTGTTTTTAGTGGCAGAAGATGCCCAAGGGCTGATCGGTTACGGGCTCGTCCTGTTACACAAAGGAACACGCCTTGCACGCCTTTACTCACTGGCCATAGCCAACCGGGGCCGGCAGCAAGGTGTCGGTCGACAACTGATGGATCAATTAGAAAAAAATACAGCGGCGCGCGGCAGGCTTTATATGCGCTTAGAAGTCGCCACCTCCAATACCAGTGCCATTAAGCTTTACGAAAATTTGGGATATCGCTGTTTTGATGAGTATTCTGACTATTACGAAGACCACTCTGATGCGTTGCGTATGCAAAAACGTATTCGTTTCATCCAATCAGCACAAGCTTACAAACCTACTCCTTGGTATCAGCAAACCACCGACTTCACCTGTGGTCCGGCATCCCTGATGATGGCAATGGCCAGCCTCGATCCTGAAACAAAACTAAGCCAAGAGCTGGAGCTGGATATATGGCGCGAAGCTACGACGATCTTTATGACCTCAGGTCATGGAGGCTGCCACCCTCTGGGCCTTGCATTAGCGGCTCATCGACGAGGGTTTGAAGCAACTACGTATATCAGCTCACGCAATCCCCTATTTATTGAAGGCGTCCGCTCTGAACATAAAAAATCAGTCATGACCGCTGTCGATCAGCAATTTCATCTCAAAGCTGAAGCCGAAGGTGTAGAAACAGTCTTTGCCGATGTGACGCAAAACCAAATTCAGAACTGGCTAACGGAGGGCTACGCAGTGCTGGTATTAATCAGTACTTATCGAATGGATGGTATGAAGGCGCCGCATTGGGTAACCGTTACGGCTGTCGATGATACCTGCTTATATGTGCATGACCCAGATCCTGACGAGAAGCACCAACTACCCATCGACTGCCAGCACATCCCAATCGCCAGAGAAAACTTTGCAAAAATGTCTGCGTTTGGCAGTGGACGGTTAAGAACAGCGGTAATTATCCGCAAATAACAGCGATAAAATCACAAGATAAAATAACGGGGCTTTAAACAAAGCCCCGTTACACGTGTTATTCAACGTTTGCTATCACTTACTAACGGCCTCGATTTTCCAGACGGCTCACAAACTCTTGCATGATAAGCATATAAAGCTCATTGCCGAGATACAGATCTTCAACTTCGTGGTCGATACTCGGGTTATCATTCACTTCGATAACATAAACCTGATTATCTTTATGTTTGATATCAACGCCATACAATCCACGCCCAATCATGGCACAAGCCTTTAGCGCCGCATCTAAAACACTTTTAGGCACTTCAAAAGTAGGCAGCGTTTCAAAACCACCTGATTCACTTTCTTTACCGCCATGACTATAGATCTGCCAGTGGTCACGCACCATATGATAACGGCAAGCGTAGATAGCCCGTCCATTCAGGACACCAATACGCCAGTCGTAATCGGTATACAGATACTCTTGAACCAACACCAGGGCAGTATCAACTAACAGCTCTTTGAGCTTCTGTTGTAGCTCATCCCGCGTCTTAACTTTATAGACACCCTTAGAGAACGAACCTTCCGGCATTTTCAAAACAATCGGATAGCTAAAATTCGCTTCGATATTATCCAGATCTTGTTCTGAGTAGCCAATCACCACATGTGTTTTCGGTGCCGGAACGCCGTTATAGCTGAAGGCGTCATGCAAAAACACCTTGTTACAACAACGTAAAATAGAGGTGGAGTCATCCATAACCACCAAGCCTTCACGCTCAGCTTTACGCGCAAGCCGATAGGTATGGTGATCTATCGCCGTTGTCTCGCGAATAAACAGCGCATCATATTGTGAGATTTGCCCACCCTGATCGGCAGTAATCGTTTCGGCATGAATACCCACTTTAGCGGCAGCTTTAATAAAGAGCTTAATCGCATCTTTATCACTCGGCGGCTGTTCTTCTGCAGGGTTAACCAATATCGCCATATCCCAACGCTGCTTTTTACGCGCTGGCGGCGTTCTCCATACACGTTCGGTAAACTTCTGTAAGCGCTGTAAAAACACTCCCTGATCAGCTGTGCTCAGATGAATAAACGAACGTCGTTTAACCTGTACCAACACACCATTAACATCTTTTGACAGGCTAAAATGCAGAATCGGTGCCGGATACTTATCAAATATCTGCTGTGCTAGTTTTTTCCACGGCTCTTCAGCAACCCATCCCATGAACACCATAAATTCAATAGATTGCTCATCTGAATCCGCATTAAGCATCTCAGCATGCAGTAGCTCTGCAGGCAACGCTAGCTGTATGCCCGCCGACGTATCGTTCGACAAATCACGTAAATCATTAATCGTGCTAACACTGGGTAACACCTTATGCTGACGCGCTTCTGCCAATAAAGAACAGTAGTAACCACGACTCAGATAGTGCTCTGTATCACAAAGATTAATCAGCCGAGTTTTCGGCTCATTGCGCTTTGGATAATTTGCCAGATATTGTTCAAAGGTAATCACAGTAATCTGATCGTTTTCAAAGATCAGATCATCGGTATCCACCACCACGATGGTTTTGTGCATGCTATATAGCTCGCTTAAAGTTTAGGAGATTTCAATTCCGCCAACGCTGACAGGATCTGCAAAAAACCGCTGACCGAGGCAATTGGCGCTGATTCAGAGAGTGTGTGATAACCCGAGCTGGGTATTTGCAGCGTCGTGCCATCCACTAAACCACCCGAAGCAGAAATAATTCGACCCAGCTCAGTAGAGCCCAGAGATACCGGAGGCTCTCCATTTGCAGCCCGCTCAGCATTCAGTCGGTCGACATACTCATCTTTCATTTGAATACTGATATTCTGTTGCTTGCATAAGCTGACGAGCTGCTTCGTCAATTCAGTATTAAATGTCGCATTCGCATCTTTATTCCGTAAAACCAAATGCTGACGCTGTGCAGCCTCAAGATCAGGATAAGGACTGGTATCAACTACAATCAACTGGTTGGTTGTACCGCCAAATCGACGGAACCACTCCAGCAAATAACGCCAGCTTTTACCCGCTTCCTCCTGTGCCGTAAAAAAAGCAGTCCCCTGAAAGCCCTGTTCGAACATATACACGAGTGCCGCAGCCGTGAGCACATTATCCAATTGCCCGACTAATGCATTATTTTCGATCCGCAACTTATCGGTGAAAGCTACAGGTGTACCCGCTACCAGATGCTCAAGACCGCCCACTTCAAAAATTAAGTTATTACGGAATTCACAAATATAAGCGTTACGTATCATGCCTCGCCCACGGTATGCACCAGACCAAGGCTCGTAGGCATAGACAGACTCAGATTCAAAACGGTTAACAATTTTGTTCATTAACTGCTCGCTGACCGAATTACCCAATAAGTCTGAGCGCGCGCCTGAGACAAACGCCGCATACTGGAACTCATTAGGGCCGGTACAGAATAAACCATGCCGATCCACATGCGCCGAAAACATAACGCTGTCCGGCTGGTTTCCTTGTGCCACCAACAGCCCTTCATACCAGGTCACATTAGCGCCGCGTTCTTCCAGCTCGCGCTGTAAAACACGAAAAAAAGAGTGCTCAGACCCAACAACACTGGGGCTGCGAATTAATGAGGATAATAAACTGAGGTAAGCCTCAGGAAGCGCCTGTGAAACCAAACTTTTGGTGACAACCTCAGCAAGTAGATCTGAACTGTTTGAAGACATAAAATCCGTCCATAAAAATAGATAAACAATGCTTACCTTATCACATGGATAGTCGAGGAACCCCCACTGCAGGGGTTAATAAGCAGCTAAATAGCACGCTTATAATTTAATAACAACAGATTTTTTTATTAGCCCTCTCTCTTCCTGAACTCTCCGACATTTCATCTGTCTTAAAGTCATATAAAAAAAACTGTTTAGTCTTTTTAGCTAAACTCCAAGATAGAGCCTTGAGAATAAAATATGACTCATCCTTCTGTTTTCGCCGGATTTTTTTTAATCTCCAGCGCGTTATCACCACTCACGGCAAGTGCTTCACAACTATTTGAACAGTCTGGCTCTGTTCCCCAGCTTATTGAGTTGTATACATCAGAGGGTTGCTCAAGTTGCCCCCCTGCGGATCGAAGCTTACGTTTATTATTGAATGACCCGAAGCTTTGGGCGGAGCGCTTACCAGTAGCTTTTCATGTCGATTATTGGGACTACATCGGCTGGAAAGATCCATATGCACAACCCCAGTTTAATGAAAGACAATATGCGCTAAAAAGATCTGGCGCAATTGAAAGCATCTATACACCGGGATGGGTTGTTGACGGCAAAGAGTGGAAAGGCTTTTTCCTTGGTCAGGCTTTCCCAACACCACCATCCAGGCAAGGCGGGACACTCAAAGTTGAAGTGAATGACGACCGCCAAGTCATCGTGAGCTATCAAGACGATCCGAATACAACCGGTAGTGAGAGCATTACCGCTCACCTGGTACTTTTATCATTTAACCAAATATCAGAGGTTACATCAGGCGAAAACAGCGGGAAGAAACTAGCGCACGATTTTGTCGCCTCTCAAGCGCTGAAAAGCGTCAAGCCAATACCTGAATGGCACTTCTCACTTCCCCACACAACGCCATCGACTCAAAAAGCGATGGTAGTCTGGCTAACATCATCCAATGACCCTCAACCGCTACAAGCAACTGGCGGCTGGCTTGAATGATCATTCCAGAAACGGGATTTTTGAGCTATAACTAATACTTAAAGAAAAACCCATCACTGAATTATCATCACGGGAAGCAATATGAAACTTATTGGCTCTGGTATGTCCCCTTATGTCCGTCGTATCCGCTTGTTCCTTGAAGGCCAAAAGCTCCTTGAAGGTCAGGATTATGACTTCATCAACCTGAACATATACTCTCCGCAAGGCAGAGCAGAACTGGCAACGTACACACCGGCCATGAAAATTCCGGTACTCATTGACGCAGAACAAAAAGTCTATGACTCCCGTGTTATTCATCGTTATCTAAGTGAGAAACAACAAAACTCACCTCTGAGCTGGAATCAGGAAAATTTATTATCATTGATTGATGCAGCCAATGACTCTTTTGTAATTTTGTTACTGTCAGCACGCTCAAATATAGACACCCATGCCGATGCGCTCATTATCAACCTGCAAAAAGAGCGCATTGAAAGAACCTTGCCTCTGTTAGAGCAAGCGGTTGCCGATGGTGAAGTCTCTGCATGGGACTATCCCGCCATCTGCCTTTTCTGTCTTCTCGATTGGGTGCATTTCAGAGAGCTTCATAATTTAGATCAATTTCCAAATCTCAGCCGCTTCCTATCTGTCAAAGCGACAGAACCCGGTGTTGAAGCAAGCAACCCGCGTAGTATAGATAGCTGAGTACGATTTCCTGCCTTAGTTTTTGAAGTGCTGATAAGCATTTTGAAAAATTACGCTACAGTTAATCTATCAAATAAAAAAGCAGACGATATATGAGTCAGCAACTAGGTTCACAAGGATTGAGCAAAAGAGTCTTATTATTTCAGTGGCTAATCTGCCATCTTTTCGTGTTTTCTGGAATTAGCTTTGCAGAAGACACGAAAATAAGCCTTACAGCTCAGGAAGAGTCCTTCATAGAAAGCCATCCGGTTATTACACTCGGCACCGACCAGTCCTGGGAGCCTTATGTCATTGTTAATCCCGATGGCAATATTGCAGGTTATGATGCCGAAATTTTACAACGACTGAATCAACTAACAGGTGCCAACTTCACTCTGATTGTCGGCACATGGTCTGATATGCAAACCAAAGCCCAATCTCATGAAATTGACGGGTTAAGTACGGGCGCCGCCATTCCTTCACGCACCTCGTACCTCTCTTTTACAGACCCTTATTTAACGCTTCAAAAGTCTGTCTTTGTTTCAACCGGTAACCCGCTATCAATTAAAAGTCAGGCCGACTTAAAGGGCAAAACTATCGCCATTCAAAAAGGAAACTTGGCTGATATCGAATTAGCAAAACAATTTAACGAGTCCCGGATTCTTTACGTCAATACCGTAGAGAAGCTGTTCTCAGCTCTAGCTACCGGAGAGGCAGATGCCACCTTCGGCAATGGGGCAACGCTTTACTTAGCTAACAAGTTAGGGATGCCCTATCTGCAAGTTGCCTTTCATCTGCCGCAACAGTTGGACCTAGTATTTGGTATAAGAAAAGACTGGCCCGAAGCCGTTGCGATTCTCAACAAAGGATTAGCATTACTCAGTTCTCACGAAAGATTACGCATCCAAACACACTGGTTCAGTGGCCAGTCACGAGCCATCGTAAAAAAAGAAACCGATTCTCTGATACTCGATGCCCACGAAAAACTCATTGTCAGTGATGCAGCCCCCCTGCGCCTTTGTGTTGGCCCTGACTGGCTACCGTTCAGTGTTATCAATGCGGATGGAGATTATCAAGGCGTCACCGCCGATATCATGATGCTGATAGCCAAGCGCTTAGGTATTCAATTCACACTCACGACCACATCCGCCTGGAGCGAATCCATCGATCTGGTACAACAAAAAAAGTGTGACTTCATTACCTCAATAACACCTACCCGAGAACGCACAGCCTTCCTATCGTTTACTCAAGCCGTGTTTACATCTCCTATTGTATTGGCGACACGACAAGATCAATTTTTTATATCTGATCTCACAATCATTGGCGACCAGCCAATCGCGATTATTAAAAACAGCGCTGCAAAAGCGCTGGTAGAGAAGCGCTACCCAACACTCAACATTATCGACGTTAACTCAATCCAATCTGGGTTGAAATTACTCAGTGAAAAGACAGTCTTTGGTTATATAGATTCGCTGGAAGTCATTGCCCACCATGTCGATAAAGAAAACTACATCGACATTAAGATTTCCAGCACGCTTCCTCTGGACTTTGATCTTGCCATCGGTGTTCGTAAAGATTTAGCCGAATGGGTGCCGATACTTAATAAAGCAATTCAAGATATTTCCCATGAGGAAGCGCAACAGATACGAAATCGATGGATTGGGATCAAATATGACAGCCCTATCGATTACACACTCGCGTGGGGTATCTTCGCCATTATTGCCTTTTTAGTCTTCTTACTGGTTTATCGGTACCGCGTCATTGCAAAATACAACACCAAACTAGAAGAGCTTAACCAAAAGCTCGCCAAACAAGCGAGAACTGACCAGCTTACTCAACTACCCAACCGATATTTGTTAGATCAAGAAACATTGCGGATAATAGCGACATCCAAACGCTATCAGGATCCTTTCAGCTTAGTAATGTTTGATCTGGACTACTTTAAACAGATTAATGATCAATACGGCCATCAAGTCGGCGATGATGTGTTGATACAAGTCACACAGGAAATGAGCCGTTCAATACGTGAAGCGGATATATTAGGCCGCTGGGGAGGCGAAGAGTTCTTGCTCGTCTGTCCAAAAACATCATTAAGCGGAGCAATAAAACTCGCCAACAAAATCAGGAAGCGTATTGCACAGCTGAGCTTTATAGAGAAGCAAAAGATCACCTTAAGTGCAGGTGTTGCCGAATTCGATCCGAATGAAAATTACCATTCCCTGCTTAAGAGACTGGATGATGCACTGTATCTAGCTAAAGAGTCAGGAAGAAATACCGTCAGAGTGAGTCACGCGGAAACCGCAGAAACAGAGCCTTAATCAAAAAAATCACGTAAGCTTTAAAACAAAAAAACCGGCCTAAGCCGGTTTTTTCTCGAAACTTGCTAATTACTTAGCTAGTTTCTGGATCTCTTCCATTGCATTTTTGCTAGCAGAAGTAGCCAAAGCTGTGAAAGCTTCGCCCTGAGTCTTCAGCATTTCGAACAATGCAGTGTTAGCAGCAACGTTGAATTTAACAACGTCTTCTGGAGTTTTCAGTTCTTTAGCTTTTTCTACTTCAGTTTTGAAGAAAGAAGCCAGGTCTTCGCCTGCTTTTTTCTGTAATTCAACAGACTGGTTGATGGTAGCAGCCTGAAGAGTCATCAGAGTTTTAACAGCTTCTAGTGGTTTCTGCATATCGATGTTGTTAGTCATGGTATATCTCCAAGTTGGTTAATTAGTTATGGTGCACTGCACAATAATGATCATTCTATACATTTCCGACAGGGTGTCAACACTTTTTTGTGCACTGCAACAAATATATTTTATGCTTTAAATATCGCATAATCTCATGACGATATAATGACGAGTCGCTATCAAATAACCTATTTGAAAAACAGCACCTTAAGAGAGTGCTGAATTTTTTTTCTTAAGCGATTATATTAATACCTCCTGTTCAGAAGAACTGCTCATGAAAGTACGTGCCGCCCTTTTTTTACTCATTATTTTTTCCTCTGGTTACGTGCTTGCAGATAGCGCGCGCATCGCGGTTGCCTCAAATTTCACAACAACGGCAAAAGCACTTGCTGACTTTTTCAGCCAGACAACAAAGCACAGCGTGCAAGTCAGTTCAGGCTCAACAGGTAAGCTATATATACAGATACGACAAGGCGCCCCGTTTGATCTGCTGCTGTCAGCCGACATGGAACGACCACAACGTTTATTTCAAGAGGGCTTTGCTGGAAGCGAACCCTTTATTTATGCAACCGGGCAATTGGTATTATGGAGCCGCGACTTTGTTGAAGTATCATCCGGTCTTGATGTTCTCAAAAACGCATCAATAAAAAGACTCGCAACCGCCAACCCAAAGACAGCACCTTACGGCCAAGCAGCACAGCAAGTACTCGATAACTTACCCTTCCAATATGCCGGAACACGGGTAACCGGTGACAATATTGCACAAACCTATCAGTTCGCTGCCAGTGGTAATGCAAACGCCGCTTTTGTTGCAGCTGCACAAATCGCATTAGACCCTCGGGGCCACGCATGGAGCGTACCTCAATCGCTCTATTCTCCCCTCCATCAGGGTGCTCTATTACTGGTTCACGGTAACGAAAATCAAGCGGCTCAGGCTTTTTATCGATTCTTGCGAAGCGATCAGGCAAGATCAATCATTCAACACTATGGATACACTACCGAGTGATTAAATAACACATGCTTGATGCTATTCTGCTGACCTTAAAACTCGCCACCCTGACGACCGTTATTTTGTTACTGCTCGGGACGCCTCTGGCGTGGTGGCTGGCACGTTCTCGCGGCCTGAGCAAAGATATTATCGCTACCTTAGTCAGTATGCCGCTGGTACTTCCACCAACAGTACTGGGGTTTTATCTGCTGATTTCGCTTGGCCCCGACAGCCCTGTAGGACAACTCCTCTCCACTCTTTTCGGTGGGCCGCTGACCTTTACTTTCAGTGGTCTGGTGATCGGCTCTGTCATTTTTTCACTGCCCTTTATGGTGCAGCCATTACGCAATACATTTGAGTCCATCGGCACACGGCCACTCGAAGTTGCCGCCACATTACGCGCATCACCACTGGATACATTTTTCTCTGTTGTACTGCCCTTATCCCGGCACGGCCTGATGACCGGCAGCATCATGACATTTGTTCATACTCTCGGGGAATTTGGCGTAGTACTGATGATTGGCGGTAATATCCCCGGAGAAACCAAGGTATTATCCATCGCTATATACGACTATGTAGAATCACTGGAGTGGGCACAGGCACACCTGATTGCCGGTGGCATGCTGTGTTTTTCCTTTATCGTGATTCTGGCGATGACCCTGCTTGAACGCAATGGCCGTAAAGGACGCGAATTATGAGCAAAGCCTTACAGATTCGTTTCCAGACACCACTTGAGCATTTCACACTTGATATCGACATTAGCATTCCGGCAACTGGCGTCACCATATTATTTGGCCCGTCAGGCTGCGGAAAAACCACCTTATTACGCTGTATCGCAGGGTTACATCAAGCTGAAAGCGCCCAGCTAAGTATCAACGGTCATTGTTGGCAACAGCAGGATTTCCGCCTTCCGGCCCATCAACGGCCGGTTGGTTATGTATTTCAGGAACCGAGCCTTTTCCCGCACTTAGATGTCACAAAAAACTTATTATTCGGGCAACGAAGAGCCAACAAAGAAAGTCAGCTATCCTTTGAAGAGGTCAGCCAGCTACTGGGAATATCCCACCTGTTACAACGGATGCCAGACAAGCTCTCGGGGGGTGAAAAGCAACGTGTCGCCATAGGTCGGGCGCTGCTTTCCAACCCCGAAATACTCTTGATGGATGAGCCCCTTTCCGCTCTGGATTACGCCACCAAAGCAGAAATAATCCCCTATCTGGAACAGCTGCACGCACGCTTATCAATTCCGATCATCTATGTCACGCATGCACTCTCGGAAGTCGAAAGCCTGGCTGATCATATTGTGCTGCTGGAAAAAGGAAAAGTAACCGCGCAAGGCCCGATCAAAGAGATGATGCTGGATCTGTCAGCACCGCTGGCGCACTTCAGTAGTGCAGGCTCGCTGATTGACGCAGTGGTAGATCACTATGATGAATCCTACGACCTGACTACTTTCGCCATCGATGGTGGAACACTCACGGTACCGGGCCAGATAGGCTTACCCGGAGCAAAAAAGCGAATACATCTCAGTGCCAGCCATATCAGCTTAAACCGCACTGCGGCAACGGACAGTACCATCGTTAATATACTGCCTGTCACCATTCTGGAGATCAGTCCGGCAGATAAGGCGCAATGTAACGTGCGCCTACAACTGGGAGCACGCAGCCAGATACTTGCACGTATCACACGCCGCTCAAAAGATCAGCTCGCCTTACAATGCGGTGAACAGCTGTTTGCTCAAATCAAAGGCGTGTCTTTAGTCAAACACAAAGAGTAAAGCTTAAGTGCGCATTCTTCTCCTATCGGCCTATGATGCCGACAGCCACCAGTATTGGCATCGTGGACTGGTAACCCATTTTCCTGAACACCAATGGACGGTTCTCACGTTACCGGCGCGTTACTTTTCATGGCGACTTCGGGGTAACAGCCTTAGCTGGGCGTTTGGAGAATCAGCCGCCCTGCTGAAGCAACAATACGACCTGGTCATCGCCACATCGATGACCGATCTGTCCAGTTTGCGCGGTTTTGTGCCAGCACTTAGCCAAATTCCCACGTTGCTCTATTTTCACGAAAATCAATTCGCCTACCCCGAATCAGGCAACGAATTCAAAAGCGTAGAGCCCCAAATACTCAACCTCTACTCGGCACTGGCCGCCGACCATATCGTCTTTAATACCCAGTACAACCACGATACCTTTTTTACAGGCGCAAGTGCTCTGTTAAAAAAACTGCCTGATCAGATCCCTGCCGGTCTGGTAGAACGGCTAAAAGAACACGCCAGCGTGCTGCCTGTACCACTGCACGATAGCTGCTATCTCCCTCACCAACACCAAGCCGGAGCGCTACAAGTCGTATGGAATCACCGCTGGGAGTTCGATAAAGGCCCTGAGTTACTTTATCAGGCATTGGCCACTCTTCATGCGAAAAAGATAGATATTCAATGTCATATCGTAGGCCAGCAGTTTCGTAAAATACCGCCGGCCTTCAAAAAGATACGCGATGAATTCTCATCGATTATTGGTCACTGGGGCTATATAGAATCAATCTCTGAATACCGCCAACTGTTGCAGTCAGCTGATGTGGTTTTATCCACAGCCTTGCATGACTTCCAGGGTATAGCCGTTTTAGAAGGGGTCGCAGCAGGTGCACTGCCAGTGATACCCGACAGGCTAGCCTACAAAGAACTGTTTAGCAGCCAATACCGTTACGCTGCTGATACCGATAAATCAACAAACGAAACTCACGCTCTGGTGACTATGCTTGAACAATTAACGGCTGCCAAAGCCGCTAATATGCTGCCAGCCGCACCCAGTGTTAGCGCACTTAGCTGGCAACAGGTAAAGCCCCACTATCAACAACTGATGAACAGTACACGCGCGACTTTTAAAGCACGCCAATTTGATCATTAGGAAGAACTAATGTAAAACCTACTAAATAATAATTAATAGGGATTTTCATTATGTTGCAAAAACTCAAGGCAACTGGGCTTAATCTTGGTCTGATTCTGCTCCTCTCGACCAGTATCATCGCACGTGCAGAGATTACTCCCGACCGCTACCCTGATTCACTTCTCTATGACAAGCCCATCAAAGTAGCTGATAACGTCTGGTCTGCGATTGGCCAGACCCAGTACTACAGCTACGAAAACGCGGGGCACAACAATAACCTCTCCTTTGTCATCGGTGATGATGCTGTTTTAGTTGTCAACGGCAGTGCATCTTACCTGCTCGCCAAAGCACTGCATGATGAGATCAAACAACTCACCGACAAACCGGTGAAATATGTAGTCAATGAAAACGGCCAATCACATGCCGCACTGGGCAACAACTACTGGAAAGAACAAGGTGCAACGCTGATTGCACACGTGGATGCTGCGCGTGAGATTGAATCACACGGCCCGGCGGGTCAATCCAGCTTACAAGCGATTCTTAAAGAGCGCGCCGAAGGCACTAAAATAGTCTCTATTGATCAGACATTCGACGATACCATGACGCTTGATCTTGGCGGCATTAGCGCCGAACTGATCCGCTTTGGTGACGCGCACTCACCCGGCGATATCTCTGTGTATATCCCGCAACGTAATGTATTAATTGCCGGTGATATTGCCTTTCACGTTCGTCTGTTACCCATTTTTCCCGATACCAACACAGCCGCTTGGCTGGAAACATGGAACAGCACCTTTAGTGAGTTCGCCAACGATAAGATCATTATTCCGGGGCACGGTGGCCCTACCGACTTTGCAACCGTTGACCAATGGACACGCGGTTATCTGGAATACCTTCGTGGCAAGGTCGCAGTACTCATTGAAGAAGGCGGTACACTCGCTGATGCTTACCAGATAGACCAAAGCCCTTATGCACATCTGCAAACGTTTGAAGAATTGGCATCAAAAAATGCTGGCCGTGTTTTTGAAGCAATGGAATTTGAATAAACAGGGATTGAAGTACTAATACACGAATAAGAAAGAGTAAGATCACCTGCGCAGTAACTCAGCAGGTGATCTTAATGAACAGGTTACTTCATTAACGAGCCTAAAATACCGCGCAACAAGCTTTTACCCACACTGCGCCCAACGCTGCTACCAATACTGCGTACCACACTTTTAAGTAACGCTTCTGTGACTGACTGGCGATTACCACCGGAAGAGCGGCTACTACGGTTATTTTTAGCATCGGCTTTTTCTTGAGCAATACGTGCTTCTTCGTCTTCTGCGGCCTGTTCACGCGCCTCAGTACGCTCCAGCAACACCTCATGTGCAGAACGTGGATCATAAGCCACCGCATAACGGCGATGCATCGCACTGCTATCAATCACAGCCTGGCGCTCCTGATCTGTTGCAGGCCCCATACGAGAACTCGGCGGGCGCACCAGCGTACGCTCAACAACACTGGGGATACCATCTTTGAGGAGCACCGATACCAACGCCTCACCCACACCCATATTCGTAATCACCTCAGCGGTGTCTAACTTAGGATTGGGACGGAAGGTTTGCGCCGCAACACGCACAGATTTCTGGTCTTTTGGTGTAAATGCACGCAGCGCATGCTGCACACGGTTACCCAACTGGCCCAACACATTCTCTGGCAGATCGCCCGGGCTCTGTGTGACAAAATAAACACCCACACCTTTCGAGCGGATCAGACGGACAACCTGCTCTACTTTTTCGATCAGTACCTTAGAAGCATTATTAAACAACAGATGCGCCTCATCAAAAAAGAACACCATCTTCGGCTTATCGGCATCACCGACTTCCGGCAGGTTTTCAAACAGCTCAGATAACAGCCACAGCAAAAAGGTTGAATAGACTCGCGGGCTGAGCACCAACTTATCGGATGCCAGCACGTTAATCATACCGCGCCCATCACGATCCAGCTGAATCAGATCGTCAAGCACCAAAGCAGGCTCACCAAAAAACTGATCGCCACCCTCACGCTCCAGCATTAACAATCGACGTAAAATTGCATTAACAGAGGCACGCGACACCGACAAGCTGGAGCTGATCTCCTGCCCATGCGCTGCAATAAATTCCAGGGTAGTGCGCAGATCTGCCAGATCAACCAGCAATAAGCCTTCGTTATCAGCAAACTCAAAAACCAACGTCAGGATGCTCTCCTGCGTCTCGTTTAAGTCCAGTAAACGAGACAACAACTGCGGCCCCATCTCCGATATAGTCGAACGTACCGGCGTACCCTGCTCACCAAAAACATCCCAGAAAGCTACCGGATAGCCACGCTGAACAAAATTCTCGATCTGAATTTTTTCGACACGCTCATCCACCTTAGGATGCGGATTACCCTTCTGACACAAGCCCGACAGATCACCCTTAACATCGGCCATAAACACAGGCACGCCCATGTCAGAAAACCCCTCAGCAAGGCACTGCAACGTCACTGTTTTACCGGTACCGGTTGCACCGGCAATCAAGCCGTGGCGATTGGCATAGCGAGGATTCAAAAATACTTTTCCGCTATCGCATCCACCGATCAGAATACCCGTTTCCATTACCTTGCCACCCTCTGTCTTGTGTTGATATCAACCATCCGCTTACGCACAAATATTACGCATATTTAACATATAGTTATATAACAACTTACTATAGCAAGACAGAACAAGTTTATAGCGGCTTAACTCTGCTCGCCGCTCATACGGCCTCTAACATCCCCTGCTCAATCACAAAGCGGATAATTTCCGGCAAGCCTTCACCCGTTTTCAGATTAGAAAACACATACGGTGAATTGGGCCGCATCCGTTTAGTATCCTGGTCCATCACATTCAGGTCAGCCCCGACATAAGGTGCCAGATCAATTTTATTGATAATCAACAGATCAGATCGGGTAATACCCGGCCCGCCCTTACGTGGTATTTTCTCCCCTTCCGCTACATCAATCACATAGATGGTCAGATCAGCCAGTTCAGGACTGAAAGTCGCACTGAGATTATCACCGCCACTCTCAACAAAAACGACATCCAGAGTTTTATGGCGCTTTGCCAGCTCCTCAACCGCTGCCAGATTCATCGATGCATCTTCACGAATAGCCGTATGCGGACAACCTCCGGTTTCAACACCGATAATCCGATCCGGGGCCAACGCGCCCGCCTGTGTCAGAATTTTTGCATCTTCCTGGGTGTAAATATCGTTAGTCACAACCGCAATGTTGTACTGATCACGCATCGCTTTGCAGAGCACTTCCAACAGAGCTGTTTTTCCCGACCCAACAGGCCCACCCACGCCAATGCGTAATGGGGATTTATATTCGCTCATCATTAACTCCTGATGTAAAAATGACTCCCGCTTTCAGGAGCGGAATAATCGTGAATATTGTGTTTCGTGACGGCTACTGGCAATCGCCTGCGCCGGTGTTGAACTGCCGACCTGCTCATCGTCAATTGATAACGCTTTCGCTAACACGCCGGGTAACTGCTCACTCAGACGCAGTAATATTTTTTGCCCGGATGTTTGCCCTAATGGGATCAACTTCACCCCCGCCATTACTGCGTTATCCAGCCAGCTCCACAAGTAACCAACACACGCCGCTTCAGCTGCGATATCGAAATGCTGCGCAGCGATAGCAAAACCGGCAACCTGCGTAGACCTGACGGATTCATCATAGTCAGGTGCGACGACCACCTCCAGATGAGGTAACAAAACAGCCAGCGCCTGGCCTCGCTGACGCTCCTCTTTGCGCAACTCTGATGTTTCGCGACACGCAAGCAAATAACGACACCAATAACGAACCTGATCAGCATCCTGCTGCAAAAATGCCTGTCGTAAGCGCAACAAAACAGGAAGTTCCAGTGTTGCCATGCTATGTAGCAACATCCCTGTAATCCATGCTTCCAACTCAGCTTCTGATCTCACCCAACGCGCCTCAACCGCCCACTCCAGACCTTGCGAGTACGTAAACGCACCGACCGGCAACCCCGGACTAATCAATTGATACAAGCGAAAATCAGCTAGCATAGCGGGCTTATTTATCACTTTTCTGACGAATAACACGATACAAAGAAGGCCCATAAACAACCGTCGCTGCACCTAACAGCAACACTCCGGCAAAAGCCAACAGGTGATCAGGCGACGCCAACAGATGCGCCAAGGTTGCCACGACACTGCCAGCCGTCTCATCATTGTGCGCCATCGCCAACGAACTGAATGGAACTGTTATTGATAAAACAGCTGTTTTTAATACTCTTATTTTTAATACACGTGCTTTCATATTATTCTCCGTTACATCATTAATGCTCATGCGCATGATGTCCGCCATGACTACTGTTGTGATAGGCGCCAGCTTCCGGCTCGAAGGGTGCCTCTTCAACCAGCACATTGCCGCCCAACCCGCGCACCATATCGTCCAGCACATGATCATGCTGATAACGCACAAAACCATTACCTACCTGTAACGACACATGACGATTACCTAAGTGATAAGCCACCTTCGTTAGCAACACTACATCCTCACAGTGCACCGTTGAAACGCACTCATCTGCCGCGCATATTTGAACAACAACTCCCTCTTCACTCTCAACCTGGTCGCCATCGCGCAATATCAAGCCTCGCTGCAAAAACAAACCGGCTTCACGACCATCATCCAGCATAACCCGCAAGCGACTTTTAATACGCTTATCGATTGGCAGACTCAACGTGGTATGAAAAGGCTTAGCCACCTCTAACAACTTGGTCAGCTGTAACATAATGCCCCCTTAAAAAAGAAAATAACGCTGCGCCATCGGCAGCTCAGTAGCAGGTTCACAGGTCAGCAACACCCCATCGGCTTTGACTTCATAGGTTTGCGAATCGACACTGATATCCGGCTGGTAACTGTTATGAATCATGTCGGCTTTTTGCAGTGTCCGGCAGCCTTTGACTTCGCCAATCAGACTTTGCAAGCCCAAGGTTTCCGGCACACCGCTAGCAATCGCCGCTTGTGACAAAAACAACATCGATGTTGCATGGCACGCCCCTCCCATCGAGCCAAACATGGATCGATAATGCACTGGCTGCGGGGTAGGAATAGACGCATTAGGGTCGCCCATCGGAGCCGCCGCAATCATGCCGCCTTTAAGAATCGCGCTGGGTTTAACACCAAAAAAAGCGGGTTTCCACATCACTAAGTCAGCGAGCTTACCAACCTCAACTGAGCCTATCTCATGTGCGATACCATGCGTGATGGCAGGGTTAATCGTGTATTTTGAGATATAACGCTTAATCCGGCCGTTATCATGTTCCGCAGGATCTCCATCCAAGCTCCCGCGCTGTACCTTCATCTTATGCGCCGTTTGCCAGGTACGGATAATCACTTCTCCTACCCGTCCCATCGCTTGCGAATCCGAAGCGATCATAGAGAAAGCACCCAGGTCATGCAGAATATCCTCTGCTGCAATCGTCTCGCGGCGGATACGCGATTCAGCAAAGGCCACATCTTCAGCAATACTCGGATCAAGGTGATGGCAAACCATCAGCATATCGAGATGTTCATCAACGGTATTCACCGTATAAGGGCGAGTGGGATTAGTCGACGAGGGCAACACATTAGAAAAACCTGCCGCCTTAATAATATCCGGCGCATGGCCGCCACCAGCACCCTCAGTATGGTAAGTATGAATAACGCGGCCATCCATCGCCGCCAAGGTATCTTCCAGGAACCCCGATTCATTCAAGGTATCGGTATGGATCGCCACCTGCACATCCATCTCATCCGCTACCGACAAACAGCAATCGATAGAAGCAGGCGTCGTCCCCCAGTCTTCATGCAACTTAAGCCCCATCGCCCCAGCCGCTACCTGTTCGCGCAACGCTTCAGGCTGGCTACTGTTACCCTTGCCTAAAAAGCCAATATTCATCGGCAAGTCATCCACCGCCTGCAACATCCGATGGATATTCCACGGCCCCGGTGTACAGGTCGTCGCATTGGTTCCGGTCGCAGGGCCAGTTCCACCGCCGAGCATCGTCGTCACACCCGACATCAACGCATCATCAATTTGTTGCGGACAGATAAAATGAATGTGTGCATCCACACCACCCGCCGTAATGATCGAACCTTCAGCGGCCAGCACCTCAGTCCCCGGGCCAATGACAATATCCACATCAGGCTGCACATCAGGATTACCGGCTTTACCTATCGCTGCAATCCGGCCATTCTTAACACCAATATCCGCTTTTATAATGCCCCAGTGATCAACGATTACCGCATTGGTAATCACCAAATCAACCGTGTCGGCACTGCACAACTGGCTCTGCCCCTGACCATCGCGGATAACCTTCCCGCCACCAAACTTTACCTCATCGCCATAGGTGGTCAGGTCCTTTTCAACCTGCAGCCATAACTCAGTATCCGCCAGACGTACCCGATCACCGGTTGTCGGGCCAAACATTTCAGCATAAGCTCGTCGTGAAATAGTCGCCATCAATGCCTCCTCGCTACTAATCGTTGGTATTGAAGCATCACAGCGGCCCCATCACTTTACCCTGAAAACCATACACAACACGGGAACCCGCATAAGCCACCAGCTCAACTGTGCGGGTTTGTCCGGGTTCAAATCGCACCGCCGTACCCGCCGGAATATTCAGGCGAAAACCCCGTGTTTGTTCACGATCAAAGCTCAATGCGTTATTTGCTTCATAAAAATGATAATGCGACCCTATCTGGATCGGGCGATCACCCGTGTTAGCAACACGCACCACACAAATCTCCCGATCAACATTAATGTGGATATCACCCGCCTGAGTTAACAGCTCACCTGGAATCATAAAAACCTCCTACGCCCTTACTCGACACGCCCAACACTTAGCGTTAAACAATAGGGTCATGAATTGTCACCAACTTGGTACCATCAGGAAATGTCGCTTCCACCTGCACTTCAGGAATCAGTTCAGCGATCCCCTCCATCACATCCTCCAGCGACAACAGAGTACGCCCGTAATCCATCAGCTCGGCAACAGTTCGGCCATCACGCGCCCCCTCAAGAACAGCCGCACTAATAAAAGCAACTGCTTCAGGGTAATTAAGCTTAAGACCACGCGCCTTGCGCCGCTCAGCCAACAAACCAGCGGTAAACAACAGCAACTTATCTTTCTCACGCGGTGTTAATTCCATAAGCGGAACCCTCTCCTGATAAAGCAAAGCAAAACGTCAATGCATCAGAAAGAGCAAGTTATGTACCAGAAGGGGGAAAAGCAGGCCAGTAGGTCAGTAACAGGCAGTTAAGAGATATTTCGAAGTGAGATTTCAAACAATAATGCACTAGATTAAAGCACACTAAGCACTGTAGAAATTCAACGCACAAAAATAGAGCATGAAGGAAAGCCTGTTGTTTTATAGCTTGTTAAGAGGGAGTTACTCAGCCAATAAACCAAGGTTCAATTGTCTACGTACACGAAAAGCAGCCTCTTCTATCGACACAGTATTACCTGCAACAATATCCCGTCGCCCCATTTTTATTACCTGGAGCATAGCAAGTGCTTTACTATCCTTTTCGCAAAGTACCGAGTCGCCAACTATTACGCCCTGCTGAGCTGGTGATACAAGAGCCTCGACCTCCTTCAATTCTTATGTACCTTCAACAATATTAGCTTTTACGTAAATCATTGGATAAGGACTTCTAAGTCCAAATCTATGACCCTTAAGTGCCAATAGCTGACGAAAATGGTCTGATCTTCTTGTCTATAAGCAGGCTAGGTTTTATGAGTGTTTATACAGTATATTTGTAGGTTGGTAATACTCATGCCTGTTTTCATGAACCAGAACGACACAAATACTTGTATTGCTCACTAGGCTGAGTTAAAAATGTAAGTAAATCAGACAGATGGATGTCTAGCATGGGTAGATATACGGACCCCCGTATATCAATTGTTAATACGCATGCGTAGCCTGCCACGGAAGAGGCCTCTGTATTTCTAAAGGTCCCCCTTACTTTTCAAGTGATCACATCTATTTTTAATGACTAACGGTGTGGGTAGATACACGGCCCCCCGTATATCTAAATGTTAGGTGAGCAGGAGAAAATGTGTCAGTAACTGGCCGGAAAATAGTTAAAGCTGCGCTTTGGGATATGAAAAGCTTCTTTTTGAAAGATAAAGCCCCAAAGTTTGACGTTGACTTAGGAACTCGATCTATGCGGGAACATGCTTCTTTTTCTGGAAAAGGGAGTAAGACAAAGCTTTGCTTTTCGAAGGATTTTTGTTCGTTTCCGGTAAACAATGTAGATGACTACAATTTTATCTTGATGATAGTCTCACATGAGCTTGCACACTATATGCACCACCATAATGAACATGAAGATAAAAGTCCTTTTGATACGAAGAGCATAGAAGCATGGGCTGACTTTTTTGGTGCGAAAGTTATGATGACCTTAGTTACATTTGGGAAAAATAACATTCATCTACAAGAGGAACTTGGATTTAAGTTTCATAGTGGGGGTATGTTAAATAGCATCGGGAAATGCCTATATCAACTAGCGAAAACAATATTTAACATAGAAGATGACCGATATTCTAGTCGTATTACAAGAGTAGGATATTGTGCTGCTGGTGTAACTTCATTTTTGGATTCATATTGGGGTAACTTAAAAGTTTCTCGCTCTATGGATGTTTTAACGCGATTGTACTCTCAAGGGGAGTTAAGAGAGTGGTTGGTGGCTGAGAATGAAGCATTTGCATTGGATAAGTCTATTATTGAACGAGTAAATGACATACACCTGAATATACAAGGTTACCAGTTGGCTATTACAAGTGGCTTGAAGCCTAAAATGGTACGTTATATTGGAACTTCGTACCAGACATCACCAGAAATACGTGATTTGTACATGAAGTTCCGATTCCAACAGGCAAGGGAACAAGGGTACGAACTTACAGAGTTCACCTAACAAGGCGAAGCACGTATGCCCTTTGGGCAGGACTCGCTACGCTCGCCTTGTGTTCGCGGTGTTAATTGTATTTACCAGACAAGGAGTAAAAATGAAGGACTTCAACTCGGATAACTTTCCTCAGTTCATCCGCGTACAAGAAAAGGATGTCACATTAAAGTTTGTTTTCGATAACATCAGAAATATAGGGCTATCAGCACTAGTATTTGCATTAGGGGTAATAATCGCAAAAGGTGAGCCAATCAGCTCATTACTATCTATTCCCTATTTCGAGGTTGTTCTCGGCATTACAATCTGTCTAAGTGGCTTCCTATTGGCAGTCTTAAATTTAATACAGGGCGTTTTGGCAATTCTCGCATCGAAAAAGTTTAATATGCCCGTCTACATAATCTGCTCCTTGCTCTTGCAAGTAGCAGTATTTGAGGTTTTCTTTAAACAGGCATTCAACATCATAAACAATTAATCGGGTAGCCGAGGGTATCTAACCCTCAGCCCCCACAACACCCTGCATGCGGATCCGCACAGGGCGTTTCACT
>JBLWXO010000025.1:0-32538 GCA_048267385.1 Neptunomonas sp.
CGCTTCTTGAGAATCTCGCTGATCTCAGATGGATTCAGTTGCTGCATGGTTATTCCTCATACTCAGGAATTCAGTGCTTCAGCTAGTTTCGCCAAACGGGCGCGAACTGAGCCGTCGATTACCAGGTCTTGTGTACGAACAACAACACCACCGAGGATTGATTTATCCACTGTTGATGTCAATGTTACGTCCCGACCCAGCTTGGCGCTGAGTGCCTGAGTTAATTTCTGTTGCTGTTGCTCATCCAGTTCATAAGCAGTTGTCAAATCGATATCGACCGACTTCAGCAAATTTGCTTTGAGCTGCTCAAACTGCGCATTTATTTCCTGGAGCAAACCAAGACGCTGATTACCAGCTAGTAACTGTATGAAGTTTTTACCTGAATCATCCAGATAATCTTCACATACTGATACCATAGCGCCTGCTTTTTGCACACTCGTTAGCGCAGGATTGCCCAACACATTTGCCATTGCACTATCAGATGCAACAGCTGCTGCAGTAGATAGCATTTTTGACCACTGATCTAAAGTGCCCTTTTCTTGAGCAAATTCAAATGCAGCTTTTGTGTAAGGACGAGCGACTGTATTGAGTTCAGCCATCGTAAACCTCGCTTAAAGCTCCGCTGCTAGTTTATCAACCAGCTGAGCGTGGGCTGCTTGGTCAACCGATTTCTCAAGAATCTTCTCTGCGCCGGCTACTGCTAATGCAGCAACTTGGCTACGAAGAGTTTCTTTCGCACGGTTAACATCCTGTTCGATTTCTGCCTGAGCGGCTGTCTTGATGCGTTCTGCTTCAACACGTGCCTGCTCTTTAGCTTCTTCGACTAGTTGACTAGCCCGCTTATTAGCCTGTTCGATGATGGCGGCTGCTTGATCTTTGCTTTCGCGCATATTTGCCATTGCTTTTTCTTGAGCCAATTGCAAATCGCGTTGAGCACGTTCAGCAGCGTCCAGGCCTTCAGCAATCTTTTTCTTACGTTCTGCCAGGGCACCAGTAATTGGTGGCCATACATACTTCATGCAGAACATAACAAAGATTGCGAATGCGATGGCCTGACCAATGATGGTTAGATTGATATTCACGCCATTACCTCTCGCGGTTGTTCTAAAAAGTAGTTACCCATAACAATGGGATAAGTTTGCATCTCTACTAATTAGCCAGCAACAGCGAACAGTACGTAAAGACCCAGACCTACACCGATCATCGGAACGGCGTCAACAAGACCCATTACGATAAAGAACTGTGTACGCAGTAAAGGAATCAGTTCAGGCTGACGAGCAGCACCTTCAAGGAATTTACCACCCAGAATACCGATACCAACTGCAGCACCAACGGCTCCAAGACCCAACATCAGTGCACCAGCTATGTATAGCAAAGCCATTTCCATCAGTTTTTCTCCGATCTAATTGCTAAGTTAAAGTTAAAGTTAAAGTTTTGAATCAAAATTGTTTTATTCAGCGATCACAATTTAGTGCTCTTCATGCGCCATGGCCATATAGACTATTGTCAATACCATGAAGATGAATGCCTGCAATGTGATAACAAGAATATGGAAAATCGCCCATGGAACAGAAAGAACCCACTGAATCCAGAACGGCAGTAGAGCGATCAGAATAAAGATCATCTCACCTGCATACATGTTACCGAACAGTCGCAATGCCAATGATATTGGTTTTGCGAGTAAGCCAACGATTTCCAAAAACAGGTTGAATGGAAGCATCCATTTTCCCAAAGGCTGGAAAGCCAGTTCGCCTAAGAAACCACCGAGACCTTTCATCTTGATGCTGTAGTAGAGAATGAGACCAAATACACTCAATGCCATTCCCATTGTGGCGTTGATATCAGTTGTAGGAACCACTTTCATAAAGTGAATACCCATCTGACCCGCGATATAAGGAATCCAGTCTACTGGTATCAAATCCATCGTATTCATCAGGAAAATCCAGACGAAGATGGTTAATGCCAAAGGTGCGATCAGCGCATTTTTATGATGAAAAATACTGCTGACGTTCTCTTCAACAAATTCAATAATAGTTTCAATGAAGTTTTGAGTGCTGCCGGGGACACCTGCCGTAACAGATTTAGCAACTTTACTAAACAGCCAGGTAAATAACACACCCAGACCGATAGACCACAACATAGTATCAACATTGATCGCCCAGAATCCCATCTCAGCCGCTTCAACTGCCGTGTGTGCAAATCCCCATCCGCTTTCTGGATGGTTGCCAAACGTCAAGTTGGTCAAGTGGTGAGATATATATTCTGAGGATGTGACAGTTCCGCTAGCCATTCTCAGTTCTCTCGTTTCTTAAAGTTTCAGGAATCGGTAATTCGCTTTCATCTGCAGATACCAACCAGATATCTGTAACAATATAAAAGCGAAAAATAAGGAAAATGGGCTCAAAGGTCGAACCATGATAAAGACAGCTGCAAACCCCACTATCGATATCGCCATTTTCCATATTTGACCGATATACATTTCTGCCAGTGCCCGATTTGCTGAGCTATTCTGACGGCTGAACAGTAACCGCTTTGCAAAATATGCATTAGGTAGTAGATAAAGCACGCCTCCCAGTATTACGGAATAGGCTTGAGTCATACCTGAAAACAACGCTATGACTGCCATGACTACTACCAGTAAAGTCTGAATCAGAAATACTCTGATCACTCTTTGCCGTGTCGCCTGAGTATGTTTACCTGGTTTCAGGTTCATAACTCTTTTTCACATGCATTTCGACTCTTCGGTACTATTTTGGAATTATCTATCCAAACAGCGAGCCGATTATATGGGGTTAGCCCGAGAGACTCAACCTGATAGTAAGGGTTTTGCACTAATGTCTTATCACAGATCATACTTAAGTCCTTAAAACATTCAGTCTGGCTGTCCTTAAATGGATTTAATCACTCTGTGAAATTTTTCAGTATACTTTCTAAAGCATCAGGCGAATCATAAGCAATCGTGATTTTTCCTTTTCCTTTTAGGTTCTGATTAATCGAAACCTTGGCGGAAAATCGTCGTGAAAGATCATTTGATATCTTTTCCAATTGCGGATCAGCTTGCTTTACTTCTCTAGGAGGCTTGACCTGATCTTCCGTTTGCCATTTTCTGACAAGTTCCTCTGTCTGACGAACAGAAAGGGCTTTGCCAACAACCTCTTGTGCCGCCGCCAACTGCTTATCGCTTTCTAATCCCAGTAATGCACGAGCATGACCCATTTCCAGATCACCATATTCGAGCATTTTTCTCACATCATCTGTCAGTTTCATCAGACGCAGTAAATTAGTTACCGTTGAACGAGACTTTCCTACTGCATCTGCTACTTCCTGCTGCGTCAGCTCAAACTCATCCTGTAAACGCTGCAATGCAATTGCTTCCTCCATTGGGTTTAAATCTTCCCGCTGGATATTTTCTATCAATGCCATCGCTATCGCTGCTTCATCCGGTACATCTTTTATAATGACAGGAATCTCATCCAGCCCGGCCATTTGAGATGCTCTCCAACGACGCTCACCGGCGATTATTTCAAATTTTTCGTCCTCAACAGGACGAATAATGATCGGTTGCATGACGCCCTGCACACGAATGGAGTTTGCTAAGTCCTCCAGAGCTGCGGGTTCTAGGTCACGACGTGGCTGATAACGGCCACGCTGTATTTTATGAACTGACATTAAACGATAGCCATCATTTGTCGTTTCTTTGCTGTCAGCACCTATTGTGGATTCGTTTACATCTTCACTATTAATACCAGCAAGTAGCGCATCCAGTCCGCGACCTAAACCTCTTTTTTTAACCATTATTCTGCTTCCTGTTGCTCGACTTGCTTGGCATTTTTTAATTCTTGTGCTGTTTTTCTAATTAATTCGCCTGCCAATGCTAAGTAAGCTACTGAGCCTCGCGAATTTTTATCGTAAAACAACACCGGTAACCCATGAGATGGAGCTTCGGCCAACCTTACATTACGCGGGATAACAGTGCGATAAACCTTGTCACCAAAATAATCAACCAGATGATTTGATACGTCTTTTGTGAGGCTCATACGAGGATCAAACATGGTGCGTAAAATCCCTTCAATACGTAGATTCGGGTTGAGACGTTGATTAATTTTATCAATGGTTCCGATCAACGCGCTGATCCCTTCAAGCGCATAATATTCACACTGCATCGGAATAATAACGCCAGACGAAGCAGCTAAGGCATTTACGGTGAGTAAATTGAGTGACGGCGGGTTATCTAGCAATATGAAATCATAATCATCTATTACTTCAGCCAGCGCCGTTTTAAGGCGAAATTCTCTTCGCGGTAATTGTAGTAATTCAACTTCCGCTGCCGTCAAATCACCATTTGAGCCAATAATATCGTAACCCACCTGAGGGTTTTTAATGATCGCTTCAATAGCCGTTGATTGTCCGGTTAACAACTCATAGGCTGAGTGTCCCAAATTATGTTTATCAACACCGCTACCCATGGTGGCATTGCCTTGAGGATCAAGGTCGACCATTAACACACGTTTTTTTGTTGCCGCCAATGATGCGGCCAGATTTACACAGGTAGTCGTTTTGCCAACACCACCTTTCTGATTGGTTATCGTCAGGATCTTTGCCACTTTTATCCTCTCCCAAGAACCATTAAATGCCGTGCCCCTAGCGTGCCGGGAACATTAAGAGGATGACTGTCTTTTAATACAAAACCCGAGGGCAATTGGGCAAGTTCATCTTCAGGATAAAGTCCTTTCATAGCAAGAAAAACACCCTCTTGCCGGCACAGCTGGTGTGTCCATTTAATCATGTCGGCGATAGATGCAAAGGCGCGAGATATCACTTCATCAAAAGGTTCATCGTCACACGCTTCCGCACGACCATTGATAACCGTTAAGTTACTCAATCCTAATTCCACTTTCACCTGATTCTGAAAACGCGTTTTTTTGCCATTACTATCAAGCGTTGTAACCTCGATATCCGGACGACAGATAGCCAAAGGAATACCCGGCAAACCAGGGCCGCTACCCACATCAATTATTCGAGGCCCTTTTACAAAAGGTAACAAACTTAAACTATCAAGCAGATGCCGTGAGACCATTTCAACAGGATCTTTTACTGCCGTTAAGTTATAGGCTTTATTCCATTTCACCAGTAACTGCAGATAAGCCATCAAGGTATCCAACTGGTTATCAGTGAGAGCAAGTTCCATTTTTTCCGATTGTCTTTCCAGTAAAGCACGCAGTTGTGTCAGATCCATTAACCGGTAGCCTTTTGTTGTTTCTTAAGCATTTGTTGTTTTTTCAGATGTACTAGCAACAATGAAATAGCTGCAGGGGTCATGCCCTGAATACGGGATGCCTGTGCTATTGATATGGGCCGTTGTTGCTGTAACTTACTTTTTAACTCATTTGATAAACCGCCAATCACTTCATAATCAAAGTGTTCCGGAAGCAGGGTGTTCTCTTGCTGTTTAACGCGCTCAATATCATCGATTTGTCGATTAATATAACCTTCATATTTAAATTGAATCTCTACCTGCTCAGCTACTAACGGGTCACTGACCGCTTCCCCTTTTAACTCAGCAACATCAGCGTACGTAAGCTCCGGACGACGAATCAGATCCGCTAGATTGTATTCCCGCTGCATGGCTGACGAGAGTTTATCTTTGATTTTTTCAGCGGCTTCAGTTCCTGGCTGAATCCAGGTACTACTGAGGCGTTGTTTTTCCTGCTCAATCGCTTCACGTTTTTTACAAAAAGCGGCCCAGCGCTCATCACTGACTAAGCCCAGTTCACGACCCTTTTCTGTTAAACGCAGATCCGCATTATCTTCCCGAAGTACCAGTCGATACTCAGCCCTACTGGTGAACATGCGATAAGGTTCCGAAGTCCCCATGGTAATAAGGTCATCTACCAGAACACCGATATAAGCTTCGTCACGTCGTGGATACCACTGTTCTTTATCCAATGCTTTCGCCGCTGCATTAAGCCCTGCTAAAAGCCCTTGTGCTGCTGCTTCTTCGTAACCCGTAGTTCCGTTAATTTGCCCGGCAAAATAAAGACCCTGAATAAACTTAGTTTCAAGCGTATGCTTCAGATCTTGTGGATTAAAGAAGTCGTATTCAATGGCATACCCAGGTCTTAAAATATGCGCATTTTCAAAACCGATGATAGATCGAACAGCGGCTAATTGGATATCAAATGGCAAACTGGTTGATATGCCATTCGGATAAAGCTCATTTGTCGTTAAACCTTCGGGCTCAACAAAAATCTGATGCTGATTTTTATCAGCAAAGCGCATAATTTTGTCTTCGATTGAAGGGCAGTAACGAGGACCGACACCTTCGATAACTCCGGTATACATGGGTGAACGATCTAACCCGGCACGGAGAATATCATGCGTTCTTTCATTCGTGTGTGTAATGTAACAGCTGATCTGTTCAGGGTGATCGTTTAAAGACCCCATGAATGACATTACAGGTCTGGGAGTATCACCAGGCTGGGCTTGCATAACAGAAAAATCAACACTGCGAGCATCAATACGTGGAGGCGTACCTGTTTTCAACCGCTCTACACGAAAAGGAAGTTCTCTTAAGCGTTTAGCTAATGCGATTGATGGAGGATCGCCTGCTCGCCCGCCAGAAAAATTCTCAAGCCCGATATGAATAACACCACCGAGAAATGTTCCGGCTGTCAGAACTACTGATTCTGCAAAAAAGTGAATACCCGTTTGTGTGATCACTCCTTTGACTATGTCTTGTTCAACAATCAGGTCATCAGCGGCTTGTTGGAATATTTGCAGATTAGGTTGATTCTCGAGAATAGAACGAATCGCAGCTTTGTAAAGAATCCTATCAGCCTGAGCACGTGTTGCTCGTACAGCGGGCCCTTTTCGAGAATTCAATACTCGAAATTGAATTCCGCCTTTATCGGTCGCCCGAGCCATTGCTCCATCCAGCGCATCGATCTCTTTAACCAAATGACTTTTACCAATACCACCAATCGCCGGATTACATGACATCTGCCCAAGCGTTTCAATATTGTGTGTTAACAAAAGCGTTTTTGCCCCCATACGAGCTGAAGCCAATGCAGCTTCCGTTCCTGCATGTCCTCCACCAATAATAATGACATCAAAACGATCAGGATAATCCAATGTTTTTACCTCGATATAACGCTAATTGCTCAACTGCTCTTTGGGAAACAGATTTGATAGGGAACGCATTATACATTCTAAAACGATGGAAGGAATGTTTAAAAATTAACCAATTCTTTAATTATTTTTATTTTTAATTAATAAAGATAAAGAGAATATGAATATATATATAAGATGATTGTTGTTGTTATTATTAGGTAGCTACTTAGCTGTTCTTAAGCCATTTTTTTACTTTAAAAACAATATGATAAAGATCGACAAACTGAGCATAGAAACTGTCAGATACCTCTGTCCTGTGAGTATATAAGGTGTGTATAAAATAGCGAGTTATACACAGATGTATTTGCCCACAACTCTTACCCTTTGATATCCCCTGATTTACACAGTAGTTATTAACAAACAGATGAAAAGTGAATAACAATTGAATAATGTAATGCTTGTTTGTGGATAAATCTGTGCAAAGTGTTAATAACATTTAAAACTTCCTATATTAAAATCTGAAAAGTTAACGATGGATAAAAATTACTAACAGTGGATAAGTCCTTAATAGTTTTGTTTTTTCATTCAAAAACAACATGTTATGCATGTATATAAATGATAATGTAGATAACTATTGTGTGCGGAAATGTGAATAAAGGTCTGTTGAGGCAGGCAGATCAGCCTGTGGAAAGGCTGATCTGTGGAAAATAAAATGAATTATTTTTTTAAAATTATCGCAGCAACCTTCTCTGCGATCATAATTGTGGGTGAATTCGTATTTCCAGAGGTGATTGACGGCATAATGGAGGCATCAACGACTCTCAATCGATCAATTCCGTGAACGTTTAGCTGGTCATCGACAACAGACATTGCGTCATTTCCCATTTTGCAGGTGCCTACCGGATGAAAAATAGTCGTGGCGATATCTCCTGCTGCTTTAATCAACTCATCATCAGTACTGATTTCAATACCTGGCTTAAATTCTTCGGGAGCATATTTTTTAAAAGCAGCTGCCTGACAGATACGTCGGCTGAGCTTTAACGCATCAGCGGCAACTTGTTTATCTTCAGGATGGTTTAAGTAATTCGGTGTGATGATTGGGGCAGCGTAAGGATCTGAAGAGCTTAATCTGACATGCCCTCGACTCTTCGGTCTGAGATTGCAAACCGAAACGGTTATAGCAGGGAATGGATGGAGTGGATCACCCAGCTTTTCGCAACTCAGCGGTTGGATGTGGTATTCAAGATTGGCAGTTGCATAAGAGTCGTTACTTTTGGCAAATCCGCCTAGCTGGCTTGGGGCCATCGATAAAGGGCCGCGTCTAAAAAACGCATATTCAAATGCCATTTTAGCTTTACCTATCAGGCTGTTGGCCTGCTCATTTAACGTCGCTGTGTTTTTTACTTTAAACACAGCTCTCACCTGAAGATGATCCTGAAGGTTTTCGCCAACGCCTGGCAGTTCATGAATGAGTTCAATATTATGCTGCTTTAAGAGTTCAGCATTACCAATACCAGAACGTTGTAAAATGACAGGTGAGATGACAGCACCTGCTGATAATATGACCTCTTTCTTCGCTTGTGCGTAGCTAGGGACACCTTTCAGGTCAAAAGCCACGCCTGAAACCTGTTTGTTCTTTATATGCAGGCGATCAACATGTGCATGAGTAAGAATGGTTAAATTAGGTCGATTTTTAATAGGATGAAGAAATCCGGTTGCTGCAGACCAACGTCGTCCGTTTTTCTGGTTTACCTCAAAGTAACTGAAACCTTCATTATCGCCCGTGTTAAAATCACTAATAGAAGGAATACCAGTCTGTGCAGCTGCTTTTCTGAACCCATCGAGTACCTCCCATGAAAGGCGCTGCTGCTCTACCCGCCACTCTCCACCCGATCCGTGTAGTGTTGAGGCACCTAAAAAATGATCTTCGGATTTTTTAAAATAGGGAAGAACTTCGTCCCAACTCCATCCTTGATTGCCCTCTGCTGCCCATTGATCATAATCTTGTTTCTGGCCTCGCATATAGATCATGCCATTGATGGAGGAGCAACCACCCAGGACTTTTCCGCGCGGATAGTTTAGTGCCCGATCATTTAGCCCGGCATCTGCCTGTGTTTTAAAGCACCAATCCGTTTTTGGATTGTTCATCGTGTATATATAGCCGATGGGAATATGAATCCAGGGGTAGCTGTCTGTTCCGCCTGCTTCCAGTAAAAGGACTGTATTTTTTGGATCGGCTGAAAGCCTGTTTGCTAACACACAACCAGCGGAACCGGCTCCGATAATAATATAATCAGCTTGAAATTCGCACGGATGCATAACGTCTCCCTGAAACTCTATCGTCTGAGTAACGAAGAGCTGTTATTTTCTTGTTATTAGATAGAATCTCTTTTTAACAAGTAATAACAGATTAAAAAAGAATAAACAGGCGTTTTGTGGCGTTAGGCAACTAAGGGCTGAGGCGTTGTGATAGTGAATTTGTAATATTTTGGAGTGTTCTGAGTGGCAAAAAAATCTGTGCTGCGCTCGTTTATACGGCGTGTTTTCTTAACATTGCTATTGGTATGTTTAGTGTTTTTGGGCATGATTGGTTTATTCAGATTTGTTAACCCACCTACGTCTGCTTTTATCGTTATTGACCAGTGGCAGCATCCGCAGCGTAAGGTGCATCATACATGGGTTGATCTTGAGAATATCTCTTCATGGATGCCATTAGCGGTCATTGCGAGCGAAGATCAGACCTTTTTAGTCCATTGGGGAATGGATATTAAAGGTATTATGATAGCTATAAAAGGCTATCAAAAAGGTGATGCGTTACGGGGCGCCAGTACTATTTCACAACAGACAGCGAAAAATCTTTTTCTATGGAATGGGCGTCAATTTGTACGAAAAATACTGGAAGCCGGATTAACATTAGGATTGGAAGGTTTGTGGTCTAAGCGCCGAATTATAGAGGTTTATCTCAATATTGCCGAGTTCGGAGAGGGTATTTATGGAGTGGAAGCCGCTAGTCTGCATTTCTTTGGTGTGCATGCCCACCAGCTGACACGAGTACAGGCTGCCCGGTTAGCGGCTGTATTGCCCAACCCTAAGCGATTTAATGCGGGCAGACCAACGGCTTATATTGCCCAACGGGTGACATGGATCTCTCGGCAAATGCGACAGCTGGGAGGGACTGCTTATATACGCCCCTTGATGAAAAAGAACTCAACATAGCCTGCATACTTTAAAGAAAGGCCATTTTTACAAAGTAATCGTCGATAGATCAGCACATTTTGGTAAGGATCTGTCATTTCTGACTCTTGTCAGATGATTAACATGATAAAATGAAAATCAGGTTACCTTAGTAAGATTGATATTTACTTTTTATCATCAGTAAATAAATTTTATTGTATTGTTTTTAAAGGATTTTTATTTCCGAGCTTGTGTGTATAAAGCCAATGCCCGTGATAATAACTGTACCTACGCTACCCAAAGACTTGTCTTATTAGTCAGGTTTTGTATTAATTCTGTCATGCATAAAGAAGAATTAGGTTGATGCCTACGGGCTGCTTTTTTTATTAAGTTTTAGACAGGCTTGAGCAAGATTGATTGTTAATAAATATATCATCGGCGGTATCAGGGTCGAATGAGGACACAGATGAATAGATCTTCCACCTACGCAAATTCAGATCGACCCAAGCGGTTGGTTATGCAAGGCATTTCCAAGCAATACCCGGGATGCCTCGCTAATGATAGTGTTGATCTGGACATTGGTGTGGGAGAGATCCATGCCTTGTTAGGTGAAAATGGTGCCGGAAAAAGTACGCTAATGAAGATCATCTACGGTGTTGTTAAACCGGATGCCGGTGAGTTGATCTGGGAAGGCTCTCCTATCCGGATTAAAAATCCGGCACATGCCAGAAAACTCGGTATAGGCATGGTTTTTCAGCACTTCTCATTATTTGAAACTCTGACTGTCACGGAAAATATTGCATTGGCATTGGGTGATGATGCTGATGATATGAAAGCCTTAGCTGAAAAAATCCGTACGGTATCTGCACGCTATGGTATGGCGTTGAATCCAGAGCGCTATGTTCATTCCCTCTCGGTAGGAGAAAGACAACGGGTCGAGATAGTTCGTTGCTTAGTGCAGGATATTCGTTTGCTGATTCTGGATGAACCGACCTCTGTTTTAACCCCTCAGGAAGTAGACACGCTGTTTATAACCTTGCGCCGTTTGGCTGAGGAAGGTTGTAGTATTTTATTTATTAGTCACAAATTAAACGAAGTAAAAGCTTTGTGTCATCGTGCGACGGTATTGCGTGCAGGGCGAGTATCAGGAGGCTGTATTCCCGCGGAAGAAGATGCATCCAGTATGGCGCGAATGATGGTGGGAGATGAAACACCGATCAGCATGGACTACCTAAAAGTGCAGGGGCAGGATGTGTTCTTGCAAGTTCGCGGTTTAAACCAGCGCAGTGAAGATCCGTTTGGCGTTGACCTGAAAAATATTAATCTGGATGTGCATGCAGGAGAAATTGTTGGCATTGCTGGCGTCGCGGGTAATGGACAGGAAGAGTTACTGGCTGCACTGAGTGGTGAAGACCCTATTAAAAACCATGATGCCATTCATTTTCCATCGGGTCCTGTTGGGCATTTATGTCCGGAAAAGCGCCGTCGTAAAGGTTTAGCTTTTGTTCCTGAGGAGCGTTTAGGGCGCGGGGCTGTACCCGATATGAGTTTGAAAGATAATGCACTGCTAACCGGCTTTTTAACAGGCCTGATTAAAAATGGGATGATAGACCATCAAGGTACCGATAGCTTTGCAAAAAAAATTATTAAACAATTCAAAGTTAAGACACCCAACAGTGAAACACATGCGAAGAGTCTTTCTGGCGGAAATCTGCAGAAATTTATTATCGGTCGTGAAATCATGCAGAATCCGCAACTATTGGTTGCAGCTCACCCAACGTGGGGTGTTGATATCGGTGCAGCCACCGCTATACATCAGGCGTTAATTGATTTGCGAGATCAGGGTGCCGCGATATTGATTGTGTCAGAAGATATCGACGAGCTTTTTCAGATATCAGATCGACTTTGTGCCATTTGTGATGGCGCATTGTCTCCGATTAAACCCACACCACAGGTGTCATTAGAAGAGGTTGGACGCTGGATGGCCGGTATGTTTGATGAGGAGCTGTCTAACGAAAAAACGTCTGAAGCAAATATAGTTTCTGCAGCAGCGGCCACAGCCGTTCAGACTCATTAAGGAGTGGTCGATGTTTCTTAAATTAGTACCTCGTGCCGAACACTCCCGCAAGATGGCGTATTTATCACCCTTGTTAGCCGGTGTGCTCACCCTGATTACCGGAGGGCTCTTTTTTTACCTGCAAGGACATGATCCTTTTTTTGCATTAAAAACAATGCTCTATACGCCTATCTCTGATACCTATGGTTTAGCTGAGTTATGCGTTAAAACTGCACCTATCTTACTCTGTGCTATTGGGCTGGCGATTGTATTTAAAGCTCAGGTTTGGAATATCGGGGCTGAAGGTCAGTTATTGATGGGTGGGCTTGCTGCCAGTGCATTGGCGGTCAATATTATCGAAGTAGAAGCTGTCTGGGCATTACCGGCAGTGATGCTGGCGGGAATAGCCGGGGGGGCGTTATGGGCGCTGTTGGCGGCGTGGCTGAAAACCCATTTTAACGCTAACGAAATACTGACAACCATCATGTTTAACTATATTGCGTTGAACTTTCTGATTTTCTCGGTGCATGGACCTTTGAAAGACCCTGATGGCTTTAATTTCCCAGAATCTGCTATGTTTGGTGATGCCTCATTGTTGCCTGTTTTGATCGAGGATACGCGTGTACATGCGGGTATATTGTTTGCTCTGTTGGCAGTGGTGGCTGTCTGGGTTTTGTTAGCGCGCAGTTTTATCGGCTTTCAAATAAAAGTCTTGGGGCTGGATGCCAGTGCAGCAAGACTCGCTGGTTTTAAGGACAAAAAATTGGTATGGATAACGATGCTGATCAGCGGCGGCTTGGCAGGACTGGCGGGTGCCGGTGAAGTTGCTGGCCCATTAGGGCAGCTCGTACCACAAATATCCCCGGGTTATGGTTATGCAGCCATTATTGTTGCCTTTTTAGGGCGCCTACACCCCGTCGGTATTTTATTTGCCAGTCTTTTAATGGCTCTTATTTATATGGGGGGAGAGATGGCTCAGATCGAACTGAACATGCCGTTAGCGATTACCGGTTTATTTCAGGGAATGTTGCTGTTTTATCTTCTCGCTTGTGATGTTTTGATTGGCTATAAAATTAAATTCCTCTGGTCAGGTATGGATACAGTGGCAAGCCGTGTGGAGCAACAATAATGGATATTGATCTGATTACAAATATTCTCTACGCCATGATACGTACCGGAACGCCGCTGCTACTGGTGGCTTTGGGAGAAATGGTGTGCGAAAAAAGCGGTGTGTTAAATCTAGGTCAGGAAGGCATGATGCTGATGGGCGCTGTGGCTGGATTTATAGCAACATGGCTGACGGGCAATCTGTTCTTTGGTTTTTTGCTGGCCATTGTTGCTGGTGTGCTGATGTCTCAGTTATTTGCCATGATCACACTGGGGTTAAATGCTAATCAGGTTGCAACGGGTTTGGCGTTAACTATCTTTGGGACCGGATTATCGGCGTTTATCGGTTCAAGCTTTGTGGGTAAGCCCATTGAGGGATTAGAAGTGATCACAATCCCGTTTCTGAGCGATATTCCAGTCATCGGCAAAATGTTGTTCGCTCAAGATCCCATCGTTTATCTCTCTTTTGTTTTATTTGGTGTGATCTTGTGGTTTTTCCGTTCGAGCCGTACCGGCTTAATTGTCAAAGCGGTCGGAGAGAATCCGCATGCTGCCAATGCGATCGGTTTGCCGGTCATGCGTACCCGCTATTTAGCGGTAGCCTTTGGCGGTGCTATGGCCGGGTTAGCCGGTGGATATCTTTCACTGGCTTATACGCCGTTATGGGCTGAGAACATGACCGCCGGGCGTGGCTGGATTGCATTAGCGTTGGTTGTATTTGCCAGCTGGCGTACAGAAAGAATACTGCTGGGTGCCTACCTGTTCGGCTTAGCCAGTATTTTGCACCTGGTCGCGCAAGGACTAGGGTTTGCCGTATCACCTAATTTACTAGCGATGTTGCCTTATATTGCTACCGTGCTGGTATTGGTCATGATGTCGCGCAATCAGGGACGCAGTAAAATGTATGCGCCGATCTCTTTGGGCAAGCCGTTTCATGCGGGATCTTAAGATAGATGATTGAAAACAGTTCCCTGTGGATAAAAAATCCACAGGCTATTTTAACTGATTCAGAAAAAGATGCTCGTGGCGGTATTCTTGTTTCAGGGGATAAAATTATTGAGTTGGTAGCTGTAGGCGCCGCTCCCTCTCTGCCTTATGCTCAGGTTTATGATGCCAGCCGGCATGTCATATTACCGGGGCTGATAAATACTCATCATCACTTTTATCAAACGCTGACGCGTGCCTACCCTGATGCCTTGAATAAGGAACTGTTTCCCTGGTTGAAGACGCTCTACCCTCTGTGGGCAGGATTAGAGCCTGAGATGCTAGCATCTGCCAGTCGCTTAGCACTGACAGAACTGATGTTATCAGGCTGTACATTGGCAGCAGATCATCATTATCTGTTTCCTGCTGGCATGGAAAATGCCATCGATGTACAGGTTGCAGAGGCTGAGAAGCTAGGTATACGGGCAATGCTGACGCGTGGCTCGATGAGTCTGGGCGAGAACGATGGCGGCTTGCCACCCCAAACAACGGTTCAGAGTGAAGATCAGATTCTGAGCGATAGTGAGCGACTTATCCACCGCTACCATCAGCGTGGCGACGGCGCGATGATCCAGATAGCACTGGCCCCCTGCTCTCCTTTTTCTGTGACCCCGGAGATCATGAAATCCAGTGCATTCCTTGCAGAATGTAATGACGTTCGTTTGCATACGCATTTAGCTGAAACCATCGATGAAGAAACATTCTGCTTGCAACGTTTTGGTATGCGTACCGTTGATTATCTTGAGAGTGTCGGCTGGTTATCATCACGTACCTGGTTGGCACACGGAATTCACTTTGATGATGATGAAATCCGCCGTTTAGGAAACGCCGGTGTCGGTGTGTGTCACTGCCCTACCTCTAACATGATGCTGGCGTCCGGTATTGCTCGCGCAAAAGAACTCGAAGCTGCGGGTGTTCCTGTTGGTTTAGGTGTCGACGGATCTGCATCAAATGATGGTTCCAATATGATTCAGGAGGTTCGTCAGGCTTTGTACCTTCAGCGTTTACGTTATGGATCATCGGCTGTAACCCACTTGGATGCGTACCGCTGGGCGACACAGGGATCTGCTGCAGTTTTAGGGCGAAGTGATGTAGGCCAAATAGCTCTGGGTAAGCAGTCAGATCTGGCGATGTTTAAGTTAGATGAGCTACGTTTTTCTGGCAGCCATGACCCATTAGCCGCCCTGCTTCTTTGTGGTGCTGAGAAAGCCGATCGCGTCATGATAGCTGGCCGCTGGACCGTGGAGGATGGCGAAGTGCCAGGCCTCGATAGACAAGCGCTTATCGCAGAGCACAGTGCCTTGGCTAAAAAATTAGCGGCAAAGTTATCAGGGTGAAAAATTTCACAGTAGAAAAACCTGACTTTTAGGTTATGATTTCTGGCAATGTTATGTCTTTTCATCTTTTTGTAGGACATATGAAATAGTGATTGAAGAGGAATATTGAATGGGACAGTCGCCTTACAGTAAAGATTTTCCGGTTACCTGGGAGGAGCTGCACCGTAACTCCCGCGCACTATCTTGGCGCTTGCTAGAACTTGGCCCCTGGAAAGGTATTATTGCGATTACGCGGGGAGGTTTAGTACCTGCCGCTATTCTTGCTCGTGAGCTGGATATCCGCTTGATCGATACCGTGTGCGTTACCAGCTATGGTGTTAATAACGAAGGTGATGCAGCGATGCATCAGGGTGAGCTCAATATTCTTAAGGGTGTTGAAGGCGACGGCGAAGGCTTCTTGCTGGTGGATGATCTGGTTGATACAGGTAAAACAGCTCGCTGTGTGCGCGAAATGCTGCCGAAAGCTCATTTCGTGACCTTATATGCTAAGCCTGCTGGCCGCCCTTTGGTGGATACCTATGCGATGGAAGTGAGCCAGGATACCTGGATCCGTTTTCCATGGGATATGGAGTACACCTTCTCAACGCCTCTGGCAGATAGAACCAATAACGTCGGCTGAGCATTTTAGCCAATTAGAAAAAATAGTTTAACGAGGATTTCCGTAATGAAAAAGCTCTTGTTGAAAAAAGTAGCGACCGGTCTACTCGCCGGTGTGGGGTTAATAGCGACATTAGGGGCGCAAGCTGCAGAACCTTTTAAAGTAGGTTTTGTATACGTAGGCCCTGTGGGCGATCATGGTTGGAGTTATCAACATGATCAAGGGCGATTGGCGGTTGAGAAACATTTTGGGGAGAATGTAAAAACAACCTACGTCGAAAACGTTCCGGAAGGTGCTGATGCTGAGCGTGTGATCCGTAATCTGGCTAAAACCGGTCATGATCTGATCTTTACCACCTCGTTTGGTTTTATGAATCCAACGTTGAAAGTTGCAAAACGCTTTCCAAAAGTTACGTTTGAGCACGCGACGGGTTACAAGTTGTCAAAAAACGTAGGTACTTATATCTCTAATACCTATGAAGGCCGTTATGTTGCAGGCTTTACTGCTGCTAAAATGACAAAATCCAACAAAATTGGCTACATCGCTTCCTTCCCTATTCCTGAGGTTATTCGTGATATCAACGCGGTACAGATGGCGTTGAATAAATATAACCCGGATGCTGAGTTGAAAATTATTTGGGTTAATAGCTGGTTTGATCCGGGTAAAGAAGCGGATGCTGCCAATGCGATGATGGATCAGGGTGTGGATATTATATTGCAGCACACCGATAGTCCTGCCGCGATGCAAGCAGCGGATCGCCGTGGTGCCTATGCGGTAGGTCAGGCATCCGATATGTCTAGCTTCGGTAAAAAAGCGCATATCCTTTCGGTTGTGGATAACTGGTCTCCCTTCTACATTAAACGCGTTCAGCAAGTAATGGATGGTACCTGGAAGTCTGAAGACCACTGGGGTGGTATGGCTGAAGAAGAGATCGTTATTCCTGAGTTCAGTGATAATGTCCCAGCAGATGTTGCTGCAGAGGCTCAAGCGTTGATAGCGCAGATCAAAGCCGGAACTCTGCATCCGTTTGCTGGTCCGATTAAGAATCAGGCAGGTGAACTTAAAGTGGCAGAAGGCGAAATTTTACCGCATGCTGATATGGCCGGTATGAATTGGTATATCGAAGGTGTTCCAGGCGATATTCCTAAGTAAACAGGAAAGTTAAACTAAGTGATATTTAAGTAATACGAGGGGGCATCAGCCCCCTTTTTTGAATCTTTTTTTGCTCAGCATAGGACGGCATTATTATGGCAGAACTGTTATGGCAGAGATGATCAACTTTATTAGCCAGCTCCCTAAAGCGGAATTGCATCTCCATCTGGAAGGAAGCTTAGAGCCTGAGTTAATGCTAACGCTTGCGCAGCGTAATAAGCTGTCTTTACCTTATGATGATATTGATGCAATCAAAGCCGCATATGAATTTGGTAATTTGCAGGACTTTCTTGATATCTATTATCAAGGTGCCCATGTATTACAGACGGAGGAAGATTTCTTTGATCTAACCTGGGCTTATTTATTACGTTGTAAAGAGCAGGGTGTGGTTCATACAGAACCTTTTTTTGACCCGCAAACACATACCGACCGAGGTATTCCTTTTGAGCTTGTTATCAAGGGTATTACAGCGGCGCTAAAACAAGCCGAAACCGAGTTAGGCATTTCTAGTTATCTGATTCTCTCGTTTTTACGTCATCTATCCGAAGAAGCCGCGTTTGCAACACTAGAGATGGCCCTACCATACCGTGATCACTTTGTTGCAGTGGGCTTAGACAGCTCTGAAATGGGGCATCCTCCAGAAAAGTTCCAGCGTGTCTTTGCGAAAGCCCGTGCTGAAGGTTTTAAAACGGTTGCGCATGCCGGTGAAGAAGGCCCGCCAGCGTATGTGTGGTCTGCATTAGATCTGCTTAATGTCGATCGTATTGATCATGGGGTACGCGCCTATGAAGATGCCGGGCTGATGCAACGTTTGATCGATGAGCAGATTCCACTGACAGTCTGCCCGCTCTCCAATACACGCTTAAAAGTATTCGCGGATATGGCTGACCACACGATACTGAAAATGCTTGATCAAGGCGTTATGGTCACGGTTAACTCTGACGACCCTGCCTATTTTGGAGGCTATGTTGGCGAGAATTATATGGCTTTGTATGAGTCGCTGGGTATGACACAAGCTCAGGCACGGCAGTTGGCTATTAACAGCATTAAGGCGAGTTTTTTGCCTGATGCGCACAAAGCCACTCTTGTTAAGCGAATCTGCGCTATGTAAACAATACTTACACAGTTGCCCGCGCTATTCAGATCTCCAAGGTTTAGTATAAGGCTTTATTTTTTCAACTTTCCCATGATCTGTACTGGCGCTAGTCTTATGAATAAACAGCCTTTTTTTGAACTGACACCGGATACCGTTATCGACGCAGTCGAATCGCTTGGGTATTTAAGTGATGGCCGCATCATGGCGTTAAACAGCTATGAGAATCGTGTTTATCAGGTCGGTATAGAAGAAAAAACACCGCTCATTGCTAAGTTTTACCGACCACAGCGTTGGAGTAACGAACAGATTCTTGAAGAGCATCAGTTTATGTATGAACTGGTGGATCAGGAGCTTTCTGTTGTGCCACCCATGCAAAATGATGCTGGCGAGAGTTTATTTACGTTCAAAGATTATCGTTTCTCTTTATTCGTTCGCCGTGGTGGCCGCGCTCCTGAGCTGGATGATCCGGAGCATCAGTTCCAGTTGGGGCGTACTATCGGTCGCATCCATCAAGTGGGCCAGGTACGCCCTTTTATCCACAGGCCTGCTTTGGATATACAAAGCTACGGTATCGATAGCGCCCATTTTATCAGTAACGAATTTATCCCCACATCCTTAAAAAACGCCTATGACAGCCTCACCTCAGATCTGTTGCGTGAGATTGATGCTGCGTTTAAACGCGCCGGAAATGTTAAACAGATTCGTGTGCATGGTGATTGTCATGCCGGCAATATTTTATGGCGTGATGACACACCGCATTTTGTTGATTTTGATGATGCGCGCATGGCGCCTGCTATTCAGGATCTGTGGATGTTTTTGACGGGTGACCGCCAGCAACAACAGCTACAGATAGGCGAAGTGATTGAAGGCTACAATGAGTTTGCTGATTTTGATCCACGAGAGCTACATCTGATCGAGGCACTGCGCACCCTTCGCATGATGCACTATGCCGCCTGGATTGCGCGGCGCTGGGATGATCCTGCGTTTCCACATAACTTCTCATGGTTTAATACAGAGCGTTACTGGGGTGAGCATTTATTACAGTTACGAGAGCAGTTTTTTGCACTCCAACAACCCGTGCTTAGGCTGTTATGAGATAAACAATGTCCAACTCTTCTGATCTTGTGGCGCATCAGAGCCCCCTTCACGTACGTCTGGCAGGCGTTGCACTGTTCCTGATGATATTGCTGTCTATCGCCAGTGGTTTAAGCGGGCTGCTTCCTGGTTGGTGGGCGGGCATCATGGGTTGGTGCGCCGCCATTTTATTATTGCATCGGGTGCGCCGGATGCAGCTGTTGCAATCTGGTTTGATGTTACTGGTCGGAGTTGCCTGTTTGTTGTTGAGTGATACACAGAGTGCGCCGGTGTTATGGTTGAAAGCGCTGAGCGCCAATCAGGCATTAGTCACTATGTTAGCCGCTGTCAGCTTTTTACGGCTGGTGGCGGCCTCGGCACTGAGTGATGAAAGATCAGAGCCCCAAGGTAAAAAAGCGTTCTGGAAAACCTTGTTGGGAGTGCATCTGTTCGGCTCGGTCATCAACCTATCAGCGATGATGATCATGGCTGAACGCCTGAATCAGAAACAACCTTTAAGTATGACACAGGCGGCGACTCTTTCTCGTGGCTTTGGTACGGCGGCTCTGTGGTCACCGTTCTTTGCGGCAATGGGGGTGGCGCTTATCAATGCCCCCGGGGCACATCTGTTTGTGTTAGCCATCGCGGGTTTGCCGATTGCCGCCGTGGCTCTGTGGATTGCAGGAGCCGAGATTACCAAGGAGATAGAAGTAGAACAGTTCAAAGGTTATCCGTTAGATCTTTCCGCCTTATGGATGCCGTCATTGCTGGCTATATCGATTATGGCGTGCCATTTTTTGTTGCCGCTGGTGCCGGTGCTGACACTGATCTCTCTTTTATCCATCCTATTGCCTCTGTTGTTGCTGGTGTCCAGGCAACAGGCTGTCGGTGTTTCTGTGTATAAAAATCACATTTTTAATGTAATCCCGAATATTGGCTCAGAACTACTGCTGTTTCTGGCAGCCGGAGTGCTGGCCGTGGGAATCGGTGTTTTGATGACCTCCGCTAACTTGTCGCTGGGTTTAACCAGCTTTGGCGCCTGGCATGCGAGCGGTTTATTGTTGATATCCGTTATTCTGGCGATTGCAGGTGTGCACCCTGTTATTACTATCGCCACTGCCGGTGGCTTGCTAGCTAATCTGAATGCTGCACCGGATCTGTTGGCTATGACTTTTCTGATGTGCTGGTCAGGCGGGGTTATTGCGTCACCGTTATCGGGAATGCACCTGACGCTATCGGGGCGCTTTAATATCAGTAATTTCCAGTTATTTATGCGTAACCGACGCTTTACCGTGAAGTTTTTGCTTTTACAGATACTCTTTTTGCATCTTTATGAGTGGTTGGGATTTCTGTAATCGGCGTTCAGGGCTTCCCTCTAGCCTATTAGGTTTATTTCCCAATACAAAAACTGGAAAAGATTCTGCCTAACAGGTCATCATTCGTGAATTGGCCGGTAATCTCCCCTAAGGCTTGCTGAGCTTGTCTGAGATCTTCAGCGAGCAGTTCGCCTGCGCCGTTGTGGATAAGTTGATCACGGCCGGTTTCCAGCAGATGTGATGCGGTATTTAATGCTTCAAGATGACGGCGCCGCGCTAAAAACCCACCTTCTGTTGTTGCTTGGTAACCCATGCAGGTTTTAAGGTGCTCGCGTAGCGTTTCTATGCCCTCGCCTGCTTTAGCCGAGAGATTGATCAGGGTATGGCCGTGTACTTCTTGTAGGCCGTATTCTTCACCGCTAAGATCGGATTTGTTGCGAATAACTGTGATTTTGCTTTGATCTTGTAGCTGATCGACAAATTCTGGCCAGATCTGGTGAGGATCATCTGCGTGCGTTTTGGTGCTGTCGACCATTAAGAGTACCCGATCCGCTTTGTGAATCTCCTCCCAGGCACGACTAATCCCAATACGCTCTACTTCATCGGGTGCGTCCCGTAATCCGGCGGTATCGATAATATGAAGTGGCATGCCATCAATGTGGATATGTTCGCGAAGCACATCACGTGTAGTGCCTTCAATATCGGTCACAATCGCCGTTTCACGTCCTGCCAGTGCATTGAGCAGACTGGATTTACCGGCATTCGGACGGCCAGCAATGACGACACTCATCCCTTCACGGATTAAGCTACCTTGTTTGGCTTCATGTTGTACTGCTGCGAGGTTGGCAATGATGCCGTGCAGATCAGAAAGGACTTTACCGTCAGCAAGGAAATCGATCTCCTCTTCGGGGAAGTCGATAGCCGCTTCTACGTAGATACGTAACTGGATAAGTGACTCAACCAGCGTATCGATGCGGCGTGAGAACTCACCTTGCAGCGAGCGTAACGCGCAACGGGCGGCCTGTTGAGATGAACTATCGATAAGGTCGGCAATCGCTTCTGCCTGAGCCAGATCAAGCTTGTCGTTTAAAAAAGCACGCTCAGAAAACTCACCGGGCCGTGCTAATCGCGCACCAAGTGATTGCACCCGCTGGAGTAGAAAATCCATGACCACAGGGCCGCCATGCCCTTGTAGCTCGAGAATATCCTCACCGGTAAAAGAGTTAGGGCCAGGGAAATAGAGCGCAATCCCTTCGTCCAGCTCATTACCTTGAGCGTCATTGAAAGGCCCGTAGTGTGCATAACGAGGTTTAGGCAGAAAACCTAATACCTGCTCAGCTATCTCTGCTGCTTTTGGGCCTGATACCCGAATAATCCCTACGCCTCCACGCCCCGGAGCGGTTGCTTGTGCGGCAATGGTTTCTTGAGATATCAGGCTCATAAGTACTCCGTTTTTCTGGCGGCATTGAAAAAGGCTCCCGCAGGAGCCTTTTTGTGTACGTTACACTATTTTAAGTCGCGCTAGGTTCCGCTTCAATCTGTTTGTTGATTACATATTGTTGTGCAATCGACAGAATGTTGTTCACTACCCAGTACAGTGTCAGACCTGCAGGGAACCACAGGAAGAAGAAAGTGAACATGATAGGCAACATCTTCATTACTTTAGCCTGCATCGGGTCTGGAGGTGTTGGGTTCAGCGACTGCTGAATATACATACTCACGCCCATGATGATCGGCAGAATGAAGTAAGGGTCTTTTGTGGAAAGGTCAGTCAGATACAAAAATTCCGCATGACGTAACTCTACCGATTCCATCAAAACCCAGTACAACGAGATGAAGATAGGCATCTGCGCGAGGATAGGTAAACAGCCTCCCAGCGGATTAATCTTCTCTTTCTTGTACAGCTCCATCATTGCCTGAGACATCTTCTGACGATCGTCGCCATGAAGTTCTTTCAGGCGTGTCATTTCAGGGCCGAATTTACGCATTTTAGCCATAGATTTAAAGGCTTTAGCGTTCAATTGGAACAAGGCTGCTTTCACCAGAATCGTGATGCAGATAATAGTTAAGCCCCAGTTACCAACAACGCTGTGGATCCACTTCAGCAGAATGTAGAGTGGTGATGCGATCCACCATAACCAGCCGTAATCCAATGCCAGTTCCAGGTTAGGCGCAGCTGCTTCCATCTGGTCTACATCTTTAGGGCCTGCATAGAAAGAAGCTGAAACGACTTTTTCGCTGCCCGCCGGAACTTCAAAAGCAGGCGAGACAAAGCCAGCAATGTAGTTGCCATTCAACTTACGGGTACTATAGGTATATTCTGCACCAGGAGCAGGAATCCATGCGCTCAGGAAGTAATGCTGGATCATCGCCGCCCAGCCATCAGGTGTGGTCGCGTTGAAGTTAACCTCATCAACATCATCGAAAGAGTATTTTTGATACTTGTTCTCAGCAGTAGAAAATACAGGGCCAAGATAAGACTGCATACCCATATCTGTCGATGAATTCGGATCATCGCTTTGGTCGCGTTTGATCTGAGCGAACAGATTCGCCTGGAATAGATCCGCAGATCCATTTTTAACGATATATTCATGACCAATCGTGTAAGAACTCTTGGTGAAGGTATATCGTTTAGTGATGTTAACGCCATTAGGATTTGCTAATTGCAGATCCACATTGACACTGTCTTTATCACCCAGAGTATATTCGCTGCTTGCTACGGTATAGGTTGGACGACCATCTGGATTTGCATCCGGGCCGTTCACGCCTACCAAGCCACTCTGCGAAACATAAGTGCGGTTAGGTGTTTGTTCCAGCAGAATAAACGGAAGTTCACTGCCCAGAGTCGCATTATATGCTGGCAGAGCTACCTGAATGATATCGCCGCCTTTAGCATCGATAAGTACATCAAGTACATCAGTTTTAACCGTAATTAGCTGAGCGTTAGCACTGCTGGCAGTTGCGATGCCGGTGCTAGGTAAGTCGCCTGAGCTGCTTTTTTCGGTGTTGACTGCTGTGGGAAGGTCGCTGCTGCTTGTTGATGCGCTGCCATAGACAGAGACTGAAGCAACGGGGGCTTGTGCTGTTGGCTTCTGGCCGTAGTCTTCGTTCCACTGTAAGACCAGCATATATGAGATAAGTGCCAGAGCGGCAAATAGTATGACTCGCTGTACATCCATAAGTTTAAGACCGTTAATCTTGCTTGTTAAGTACGTGTTTGGATTTCTTATTCAACCGGGACCAGCATTTTACAGCAAGGCGGTGTAAATCGCATGCGCTCATATCCCCCAATCCCGGACGAGCCAGAATAATCATATCGACGGGAGGTAAATTATGCTGATTAAGGCGAAATGACTCGCGAATGATACGCCGAACATGATTACGTTTCACTGCTCTACGTACATTTTTTTTTGATATTACAAACCCGAGACGTGGATGTTCGAGTCCGTTATGACGGGCGAGTATAAGAATTTTCTGGTCTGGTACTTTAATAGTGACACTATCAAAGACCTTTTGAAAATCCCCGGCAGTCAGCAATCGCAGCTGTCGGGGATATCCGAATTCGGTCATTCAACTACCAGATCCGGCCGCTGTCTATTATTAAGCAGACAGACGTGCGCGGCCTTTTGCACGACGACGATTGATAACTGCGCGACCATTTTTAGTAGCCATGCGAGCACGGAAGCCGTGAGTACGAGCACGTTTTAAAACGCTTGGTTGAAAAGTTCTTTTCATGAGGTCAGTCCTACTATTAACGCTTGTTTAGTGCTCGGTTATTAGCTGGCTGAAGCTACAGAGCAAAATTAAGACGCGAAATTCTAGTGAATTAATTTATATAATTCAAATGCTTTTTTAACTAATGATGTAATTACTTTAAAGAAAATCTATTTGCTCGAGTTCATGAGTGAGTAAATAGTAATGACTGAATAAAAATGTTTATAAGATATATATCCTATATATAACATCAGGTTAGCCTGTGAGTAATCTGTTAGATATCGTGTTTATTTTCTGTATATAAGTACTGAATTGGTTAACAAATAACCATAATTAGTCTTTTTGGGATAAATTTATTTCTTTTCTCGGATGGAGGTTAATATTTCGCATCATCGTGTGGATAAGTGATCCCTATCTCTGTAGAATAGCCGCTGTATAAACAGTTACTTACGTTGTTTTTTGTCGCGCTACTATTTTTTGTGGAGAATCTATGTCGGGAGATTTGTGGGAGCGCTGCTTGCCAAGTTTGCAAAGTGAGTTCCCTGCCCAGCAATACAATACCTGGATTCGCCCTTTAAGCGCAGATGATAGTTCTGGTTCATTGGTGGTTCTCTTTGCGCCGAATCGCTTTGTTCGGGACTGGGTTAACGACAAGTTTTTATCCCGTATTCGCCAGGTTATATGCGATGTTTCTGGTGATATCAGTATGGATGTCAGAGTGGAAATTTCCGCTGTCGGTGCTGGCTCAACAACCGCTCGCCGGATGCCACCGCGCCCTCGTCCTGCTGCGCCTCCTCCTGTTCCCGCGTATTCTGATAATGCTCAAACTGCTTATGAGCCTGCACAAAGACACACGCATCAGAATAAAGAAGTAAGTGTTTACTCCGCTTCTGAACAAATAATACAGGCCCCGCAGTTAGAGCTTGATGTCGGATTGTCTGAGCCCGATAGAGCGATTGAAGTTGATGTTGAAGGCGGTTTGCGGCATCAATCCAATTTAAACAGAGCTTTTACTTTTGAATCCTTCGTGCAGGGTAAGTCTAACCAGTTAGCATTAGCGGCAGCGCAGCAAGTGGCAGATAACCCTGGCGGCGCTTACAACCCTCTCTTTATATATGGTGGCGTCGGTTTAGGTAAAACTCACTTAATGCATGCCGTCGGCATGGAAATGCTTCGTCAGAATCCGAATGCCCGCATTGTCTATTTGCATTCAGAACGTTTTGTTGCGGATATGGTAAAAGCCTTGCAGTTGAATGCGATTAATGACTTTAAACGTTATTACCGTTCAGTAGACGCTTTGTTAATCGATGATATTCAGTTTTTTGCCGGTAAAGAGCGCTCTCAAGAAGAGTTTTTCCACACTTTTAATGCGCTGCTTGAGGGTGGCCAGCAGATGATCTTGACCAGTGACCGTTATCCTAAAGAGATAAATGGTGTTGAGGATCGTCTCAAATCACGTTTTGGCTGGGGCCTAACGGTGGCTGTTGAGCCACCGGAGTTGGAAACCCGTGCCGCTATCGTGATGAAAAAAGCAGAAGAAGCCAAGATTATCCTTCCGGATGATGCCGCTTTCTTTCTCGCACAAAAAATTCGTTCTAACGTTCGAGAGTTGGAAGGCGCACTAAAACGCGTTATTGCGAACGCGCATTTTACGGGTAATGCAATAACTACGCCTTTCATTAAAGAATCATTGAAAGACTTGCTGGCATTACAGGATAAACAAGTTAGTATTGACAATATTCAGCGTGTGGTCGCGGAGTATTATAAAATTAAGATATCCGATCTGTTATCTAAGCGAAGAAGTCGCTCGGTAGCACGTCCCCGTCAGGTCGCCATGAGTATTTCCAAAGAGCTGACCAATCACAGTTTGCCTGAGATTGGGAATGCATTTGGTGGTCGTGACCATACGACGGTTTTACACGCTTGCCGTAAAATCAAAGAGTTACGGGAAAGCGATACGGATATCCGAGAAGATTATCAGAACCTGCTACGTCATCTGACGGCGTAGTATCGGAGCGGAATAAAGGTAGGGTTGCCATGAAATTCGTTATTTCACGTGAAGCACTGATTAAGCCGCTGCAGTTGGTAGCGGGTGTAGTAGAGCGTCGTCAGACACTTCCGGTGTTGTCCAATATTCTATTGGTCGCTGAAGATCATAAACTGTCCATGACAGGAACTGATCTGGAAGTTGAGCTGGTCGGTTGTGTCATCCTTGATGAGCCGGCAGAGCCAGGTTCAGTGACAGTGCCCGCGCGTAAGTTGATGGATATTTGTAAATCACTTCCAGATGATTCACAAATTGAGATGACGCTGACTGGCCAGAAAATGGTTATTAAGTCAGGGCGCAGTCGTTTCTCTCTATCCACTTTACCTGCTGCTGAGTTCCCGAATGTTGAAGACAGCCCGCAGACATTTGACCTTACATTGTCGCAAGGCCAGCTTCGCTACCTGATTGAACAAACCGGTTTTTCGATGGCTCAGCAGGATGTGCGTTATTACCTGAACGGTATGCTGCTTGAGATTGCTGACGGTTCACTGCGCACGGTTGCAACCGATGGGCATCGGCTAGCAACGAGCCTTGCTAATGTTGAAACCGACCAACAGACCGCACAACAGATTATTGTGCCACGTAAAGGGATTCTGGAGCTGGCGCGTTTACTTCAGCATGGTGATGAGCCTCTGAAGTTGGTTGTCGGTGCTAATCACATTCGTGCACATGTGGGTGAATTTATCTTCACGTCTAAATTGGTCGACGGAAAATTCCCTGATTATCAGCGTGTTATTCCACGTAATGGCGATAAGTTTGTACTGGGTGATCGTCAGGCACTACGTAAAGTATTCAGCCGTATCGCTATTCTCTCGAATGAAAAATACCGTGGCGTTCGCTTAACACTCACCAGTGGTTTTCTGCAGGTGATGGCGAATAACCCAGAGCAGGAAGAAGCAGAAGAAACCATTGCGATCGATTATGAGGGAGACTCTCTGGAGATCGGTTTCAATGTGAACTATTTGCTGGATGCCCTTTCTATTCTCAATTCAGATATTGTTCGCTTTACCTTATCTGATTCTAATAGCAGTGCGTTGATTGAAGGGCTCGATGAGCAGGGCAATCTTTACGTTGTTATGCCGATGCGAATGTAAGCCAGGATGATCTGCGTGAAGCCGTTTTAGGCTTCACGCGACACTTTATGCCAATCAGATCACTTTCCGTAGAAAAAATACGCAATATCACTGCCCTTTCTTTCGAGCCTTCCGAGCGAATCAATATCATTTATGGCGCCAACGGCAGTGGAAAAACGTCGCTGTTAGAGTCATTACATTTTCTTGGTTTAACGCGTTCGTTTCGTACCAATCAGTTTCGATATTTAATAACAGCATCAGAAAGTCAGTCGCTGGTCTTTTCAACCATTGACGCGATGGGTAGTGGGCAGGTGAAGCCGCTGGGCGTGAGCCGTGATCTGGCGGGCGAAGTTAATATTCGTTACGGCGGCAATAGTATTGATTTATCGGAGTTGGCAGGACTGATTCCTTTACAATTAATCAATACCGATACCTTCGAATTACTCGAAGGCAGTCCGGCAACACGGCGCCAATTTGTGGATTGGGGAGCGTTTCATTCTGATGCTTCGTTTATCCAATTATGGCGCGCGTTTAAGCGCGTATTACAACAGCGTAATTCTTTGCTTAAGTGTGGTAAAATTGATCCTGTTTTACGCCAGATATGGGATCAGGAATTTATTCTCTACTCAGAGCAGTTAACAAGCATGCGGCAACGCTATATTGATCTGTTAATGCCGGATTTTGAAGAGATTTTATTACGATTGGTGGGTGATTTGGCTATCACGCTGAAATTCTCAGCAGGATGGGATAAAAAGCGACCTCTGGATGAACTGTTAGCAGAAAACTTACTCAGAGACCTGAAGCAGGGTTTTACCAGCATCGGCCCACAGCGCGCCGACTTAAAAGTAAAATCTGAGGGAGTGAGTGCCGCAGAACGTTTATCCCGCGGGCAGAAAAAACTAGTGGTTAGTGCATTGAAATTAGCACAAGGCGCTCTGTTTCATCGCTTAAGCAATCGCCCATGCGTTTATCTGATTGACGATTTACCGTCTGAGTTGGATGAGCGCCATAGTCGCTTATTTTGCGAATTTTTAGAACAAACAAATAATCAATGTTTTATTACCTGTGTTGAGCCAGATGCATTAAGCAGGTTCTGGCAAACCGATACAGCAGTGGCCTATTTCAATATTGAAGCAGGCCAATTGGTACAAACACACTGAGTCAGGAGAATGCCATGAGTGGCGAAGAGCAGAATTACGATTCCAACAGTATTAAAGTCCTTAAGGGGCTGGATGCGGTTCGTAAACGCCCTGGGATGTATATAGGTGATACAGACGATGGAAGCGGTCTGCACCACATGGTTTTCGAGATTGTGGATAACTCAATCGATGAAGCACTTGCAGGCCATTGTAGCGAGATCAGCGTCATCATCCATCCGGATGAGAGTGTTTCCGTTTCAGATAATGGCCGTGGTATTCCTACCGGCATGCATGATGAAGAAGGCGTATCTGCTGCCGAAGTCATCATGACTGTTCTGCATGCCGGTGGTAAGTTTGATGACAACAGCTATAAAGTGTCCGGCGGATTACACGGTGTTGGTGTTTCAGTTGTAAACGCCCTCTCCGCAGAATTGAAACTGACCGTGCGCCGCGAAGGTAAAGTGCATGAGCAGACCTATATTCATGGCGTGCCACAAGCCCCCTTAGCGATTGTTGGTGAAACAGACCAATCCGGTACAGAAGTCCGTTTTAAACCTTCTGAAGAGACATTTACGAATGTTGAGTTTCAGTTTGAGCTATTAGCGAAGCGTTTAAGAGAGCTCTCATTCCTGAATTCTGGTGTGCGTATTGTACTGACCGATGAGCGAACTGCTCGTCAGGATACGTTCGAATACACCGGTGGCTTGAGTGCGTTTGTTGAGTTTCTTAACCAGAATAAAACAGCGGTCAATAAAGTCGTTCACCTAACTGGCATGCATGAAAATGGTGTTGGCGTTGAAGTCGCTTTGCAGTGGAATGATACCTACCAGGAAAGCATTTACTGTTTCACCAACAACATACCGCAACGTGATGGTGGGACCCACTTATCCGGCTTTCGCGCTGCATTGACACGCTCCCTTAACTCATACATTGAGCAAGAAGGCTTAAATAAAGGCAGTAAAGTCAGCACCTCCGGTGATGATAGCCGTGAAGGTTTATGCGCCATTATTTCCGTTAAGGTTCCAGATCCTAAGTTCTCTTCACAGACAAAAGATAAGCTGGTTTCTTCCGAAGTAAAAACGGCTGTAGAGCAGATGTTTGCTCAACATTTTTCTGATTACCTGCAAGAAAACCCGCAAGAATCGAAATCCATTGTTAATAAAATGATTGAAGCGGCGCGGGCGCGTGAAGCGGCACGTAAAGCACGTGATATGACACGCCGTAAAGGTGCCTTGGATATCGCTGGCTTGCCGGGCAAACTGGCCGACTGTCAGGAGAAAGATCCCGCGCTTTCTGAGCTTTACCTTGTAGAGGGTGACTCTGCGGGAGGATCAGCTAAACAGGGACGCGACCGTCGTACACAAGCTATTTTGCCGTTGAAAGGTAAGATCTTGAACGTCGAAAAAGCGCGCTTCGATAAGATGCTCTCCTCTGCGGAAGTCGGCACCCTTATCACTGCCTTGGGCTGTGGTATTGGCCGTGACGAATACAATCCGGATAAGTTGCGTTATCACAGCGTCATCATCATGACCGATGCCGACGTGGATGGATCACACATCCGTACTTTGCTACTGACCTTCTTCTTCCGTCAGATGCCAGAACTGATCGAGCGTGGCTATATTTATATAGCTCAACCACCCTTGTATAAGATCAAAAAAGGCAAGCAAGAACAATATCTTAAAGATGATGATGCACTAGAAAACTACCTGCTACAAGGCGCGTTGGATAATGCCAGCTTCCATGTACACGAAGGTGCCCCCGCGATCTCTGGTGAAGCGCTTGAGTCGCTGATTAACCAGTATCGAGCAGTGGATAAAAACATTGTAAGGCTGAGCAAACTTTATCCACCAGCGGCATTAGTGCAGATGCTTTATCAATCAGTACTGACCGTTGATGATCTAGCTAAGGCCGACGTGGTTGAAAGCTGGTTGAAAATATTGGTTGAAGCGCTCGAGCTACAATCCAGTGTCAGCGAGCGTTACGAATCTGAACTGATTTATGACAAAGAGCACAGTGTGTATTTGCCAAAAATCATTCATATCAACCATGGTGTCGATACCAACTTTGTTTTCCGTAGAGACTTTTTCTCATCACGTGAATACAGCGCTATCTCCGCATTAGCGAACGTACTGGAAGGCCTTCTGGAACCGGGTGCCTACGTTAAACGTGGCGAACGCACCTTCCCTGTTACCTTCTTTAAAGATGGTATCAACTGGCTATTAGAACAGTCTAAACGCGGTAATGCGATACAGCGATACAAAGGACTGGGCGAAATGAACCCAGACCAGCTATGGGAAACCACAATGGACCCGGATGCACGCCGTATGCTGCAGGTAACCATTGAAGACGCTATTTCCGCAGACCAGTTGTTCACCACATTGATGGGCGATGAAGTTGAACCAAGACGCGCATTTATAGAATCAAATGCACTGCATGCAACGAATGTGGATGTTTAGGTAGTTGTTGTCATTTCTCATTTGAAATGAAATGCTTTCTCAGAATAGTGAAATGGCTTCTCATATAGAATGAAATGGAAACGAAAAAGCAGCCAATGGGCTGCTTTTCTATTTCGATTCAGGTTCAGGAAAGGCCAGCTTTGTGCCAAAAGCGGACTAATCTTCCTGTTGATAGGTAAGCTCTGCTTTATGTGCGTTTATGTACCATATGGTAATCTTGGCCCTTTTGGCATATGTTATGAGGCCAATGGCAACACTAATGGATTTATGTTTCATTACAAGGAAGCTAAAAATGTTTTCAAATCATAATGTTACTTCTCTTTTTTTAAATAGTTCATTTTTTCGTGTAGGCCCTCTAATAACTGTTATGAGGCCAACGGCCTCTTAAACGGGCTGTTATGCACTCAAGGAGAATTGAGCCACATGCTTAATGAACGAGAGATTGAATTAGCTGAAAGACTTATAAAATTGCACGACGGAAAAAGTTATCGCGCACTCCAAGAAATGTCTATGCCGCCTAAAGATCCGAACGATGACGGAAAGATAACAGAGGATATGTACAGACAAATGTGCAGTGACATAGAAAATGAAATGGGTGATATAGAGAGCATCGAACCCATAGATGTTCTAGTGAGAGCTGATTCAAAGTTCACTCTCTGGAAGGCAAAATACAGTAAAAGTAACTTTATGGCGTTTTGGGCAATTGGTTTTGATTTAGAAACATTAAAGGTTCAAGACGTCTTGGTTCAGTGGTAAGTGCATAATCGGGTAGCCGAGGGTCTCTAACCCTCAGCCCCCACAACACCCTGCATGCGGATCCGCACAGGGCGTTTCCTGAAAATATTTAAAGTAAGCTGGCCGATTAGCTCCAACTAACTCCAATGCTGGTTTCTGCTTTTGCGCCAATGTTTCTCAACCCGGTCGGGCATGAAACAGTTGAGCTGCGCAGGCTCCTCACTGATTTTCAGGTTCAGGCCTTCACCCTGTCTCACCCATTACGGTGAGCGTTTGGCTACTATGCCGTCTGCTGACTTCTGCTTAATCACTCAGCGGGTTGCCCCACAAAGCGCTATCGGTTTTCATCGTGTTTGCTCAAGCAGGATGA
>JBLWXO010000026.1:0-32240 GCA_048267385.1 Neptunomonas sp.
TAGCGCCGATGGTAGTGTGGGGATTCCCCATGTGAGAGTAGGTCATTGCCAAGCACCTAACAGAGAACCCCGGTCAGGAATGATCGGGGTTTTTTTATGCCTGGAAGAAAGTACGCACGGACGGGTTAATCGCTTCATAAAAAATAGTTCTCTAATGGTGTGGATGTGGCCGTTAACATTTCATTTTTAGGGTTTCTGATTATTTTTCCTGTATTATTTACCCGTAATTTATTTTTAATAAAAAGGCGAAAAAATGTCGGAGTCAGCGGTTCTTTTTTTGATTGCTTTAGGCGTGTTGATGATTATTTTTCTCTCGATTTTTATTTTTAAAAAGCAGGTGGCATTACAAAATATCAAGCTAGAACAAGAAAAACAGGCCCAACGTCTACGTGCTGTACAGCAAGAAAAGTACAAATATGTTGTTGATAGTCTTAAGATTTTGTCTCAAGCTTTGGTGAGCGGTCAGGTTGGTGTTGTTGAGGGGGCTATTCGCATAAAAGTACTTATAGATCATCACGACCCTGACTTACATGAGAATCAGTCTTATGCGGTATTCTCAGATATATTTTCTGAAACTGAGCATATTCCTTTTTTAAAAGCATGGAAGGAACTTGATAAACGATCTAAGCGTAAATATGAATTATTTATGTCTGACATCGAAGCGAGCAGGGGCGAGGAGGTAAAGGCTGCAGCTGTGAAGTTAAATGCTGAATTAAGTCAGGTTATTCACTGACGTGGAGTTTATCGTTGTCTTCCTGGTTAGTTTATTACTCTTACTTTTATTAGTAGTCTCAATGCTATTTGGACGCCCTCCGACATATCGCCCGGATAAAAAAAGCGCTTATATATTAATTTCAGCCTTGTGTGATGGAAGTTCAGAAGATGGCGATAGATGGCTTCTCTTTATTAGTATCCCCATTGTTCACGATCCTGATTTAGAGAAAATCCGTTTGCAATGTTATGAGCTTGAACTTCAAGCAGAAATGAATAAGGAGGTTTGTTTTGGTGCGGGGGGATATCGTTATAACCCTACGGGAATGAAATATTTGGAGAAAATACGCGAAGAGTTAAAAGCGTTAATCGAAGGTGAGCCTACATTTCGTTCTTTCTGATTCGCTGTTTGTATTTGTATACTAGTTTAGCGACCGTGATAAGCGCCAGATGAGCCTCCAGATTGCACGCCAAGACGGAGCATCGCTTTCAAGTAAGGCTTGTATTTCTGCAACGCAGCACTCTACCTCAGGTAATTCATATAAGCCTGAGATTCCTGCAAGCTGATGATTGATCTCTTTTAGGGCAGTTATGTTCTGGAGCCCATAGGCTTGTTTGAGTTTTTCGGTTAAAGATTGTAACTCTTTATGTACTTGATCATGCTTAATATCATATTCGATAAGCGCGGTTGTAGGGCGAGCTGAAAGGTTTTGTGCTTTGGTAGATAGGCTCTCCTGTGTTAGTAGTGAGATGTTATCTAAGAGTTCTTTGTCATTAATCGGTTTGAGTAGAACCTTAGTAACCCCTGCGTCATATAGAGCAGTATGCTCTCTTTGGATAATATTGGCTGTTAATGCAATGATCGGAAGGTCTGGCCACCGCTCTTTTATTTGCTGAGTTGCCTCAAAGCCATCCATGATGGGCATATGGGCATCCATTAATACAATATCCGGACTATGCTCTTGAACAAGTTTAATCGCTTCCAGCCCGGTACTGGCTGAAAATGTCTGAAAGTTGTAAGTACCAAGAATCTTTTTAATCAGAATGCTATTAAATTCATTATCTTCAGCCACCACAACTCTTATTTGATGCTCTGTTGTTTTAGTTTCAGCTGTAATCTGTTTGATTTTAGGTACAACGCTTAATGCTTGGTAAATATAGTGGGGTCTTACGGGTTTGTTTAATATAGTTAATTCGGCAGATAGTTCTGAGAGGTTTGCGTAATTGGGAGACAGAACTATTAGTTGGGTACCGTTAGATTGTAGTAGGGATATCGCTGCAAGAACCGATTCCTGATAGCCGTGCTTAGCAGGTATACCCATGATGATAGCATCGTAGGTGTCCGTTAGCCGCAGTAACTTTGTTAAGTCGTTTGTTGGTATAACTGTAGAAATTTGTTTTTCTAATGCGATAGCCATTGTGTTTCTTAACGCGTTGTTGGCCTCATAATAGAGCACAGTCTTGGATGATTTTTCTGTGTTTGTAATGCACTGCTCTTTTTGCTGGCCTATCTTTAGTGCGATAGTCAGTGTAAGTGTTGTTCCTTTACCTTCTACACTGCTCATGGATAGTTTTCCACCCATCAGTTCTGTTAGCCTTTCGGCAATAACCAGGCCAAGGCCGGATCCGCCAAAGCGCCTGGTAATGGATGTATCTGCTTGAGTAAAGGCTTTGAATAGTTTTTTCAGTTGTACCTGCGGAATGCCAATGCCGCTATCAATAACTCTGATTGTGAATACACTCTGTAGTGTGTTCATTTGTTTTGTTTCCAGGTGTACTTCAACGCAGCCGTCGTTCGTGAATTTAACAGCATTAGAAATGATATTTGAGATTATTTGCTGAAGCCTTGTTGGGTCGCCTTCTACTTCCTCGAAAGCGATGTCAGGCATGTTTGCGATTAGTTCAAGCCCTTTTTCATGTGCTTGTGGCGCTTGCATTTCCAAGACGTCGTAGATGACATCTGCCAAATTAAATGGAATATTCTCAATAGAAATTGCATCTTGCTGGAGTTTTGAAAAGTCCAAGATGTCATCAATAATCGAGAGTAGCATTTGCGATGTTCGGTTAATAATTCGGATATTTTCTAATTGTTCATCAGAGCATGGTGTTTTTTGTAGCAGTTTGGCGAAGCCGACGACCGATGTTAAGGGTGTCCGTAGTTCATGGCTCATACGCGCCAAAAAGTCATCTTTTGCCTTATTGGCTTCATCTGCTCGCTTTCGTGCTGTACCTAAAGCGCTATTTTGTTGTTCCAAATGATCCAGGGTAGATTGTAAACGTCGTGTCGCTAGTTCAATCCTGTATTCTTGATTTTTGATTGATTTGTGGATGGTATCAGCAAGCTTGTTAAGTCCAAAAGCGAGTGAGTTAAATTCTCCGGTATAGGTATTTGTTATACGTGCCTCATAATCACCGGCTTGAATTTTTTCCATAACTTGAGTGAGTTCAAGAATAGGTTGGCTGATACGTTTGCCAAAACGACGTGCCAGGATAAAGGTAAAAACGAAACCAACTAATAACAGCATTGAGTTTGCAAGAAAGATTTGCTCCTCTTTTTTTATTTTGCGGGACTCGGATAGAACAACAATGACCCAGCCTACTGTATCAACTATTTGTTCTGATTCCTGAAATTCTGCATTGTCTAAAAACGGAATACCTGTTGTTACTATAGGCTGGGTGAAATACCAATATTGATTTTCTTGATATGTTTTTGCGGTCGATACTTTTAAATCCACATTAAATTTAGCAGAGCGTAATATTAATTCATATTTGCCGTTGAGAAATAGGATGTCTGCAACATCTTGCTCTAAAAGAGGTCCTTTGGTGAGGGATTTGAGTAATTCGTTATTGTTAGTAATGAAACCAAACTCTGATGATGATGCAATTAACCGAGCAAGAAGCTGGCCTCTTTCTACAAGAGACTGCTCCGCATCCTGTAAGCGGGTATAAGTGAAATATCCGCCTAACAGTAATGAGATAAAGAGTAACGGTAAGAGAGTCAGGAGAAGAATGCGTTGCCTGATGCCAAACTTATGTAGCAAGGTTATGGACATGTTAATTGATCCCTTCCAGTCGGTTTTGCAAGGTCTCATTATCAGGGAGCTGGATCTGTATGGTGTGTGCGGATTGCCGGTTTGATTTCACATAGAAGTATCTGGGGTGCTCAGGCTGTGGCCACACACCTGTCGTTAGATAAGCATCGATTACCTCTGTCGTATGCTTGCCAATTTGTTCTGGTGATGAAAACACCGCAGTGAGAGCCCCTGCATCTACATATTTTTCAGAAAATCCGATGAGTGGTTTTCTGGCGCGAAGCGTCATAAATAAAGACCATTTGGCACTGGCTCGATTGAAAGCGGACTGATCCGGTATGGCTAAAAAAACATCCGTTTCCTGAATAATGGGTTGCAAAGTATTGACAGGATTGTCTTCGCTGTTGAGCAGTACGGATTTAATAATGAACCCTGTTTCTGTAGCTGCTTGATATAGACGTTGTCTTTCATTGATTGATGACGCTCCAAAGACGGTTCCGATTGTTGTTGCATCAGGTGCAATTAAGCGAGCTAAAGCTAATTGTCGAAACATTGACTGATCAATGAATATAGCAGTTGTATTTTGTAGTGTTCTTGGATAGTTAGCAATAAACTCTTCGAAGACCCTGCGAGGTAAAAAGCTTGCAATAATTGGCGCTTCTGGAAATTTCTCTAAGGCTGTTTTTAGTGCCTTGGATCCTATAGTTAGCAGGAGCTGCGGAGGCGCAGAAATAGAATCAATAGTTTCAGGGGTGTACTCTGCGATCTGAATATTCGCCTGAAGCGTTTGGTGAATAGTTCGAGCTACCGTTTGGTAAGCAGAGCTGTTCGCACTGAGTAAAACGGTGAGTTTATTTGGCGTATCAGCCTGACAAAAAATGGGTGCAAAAAACAGAATGGCAACCATGGTTGTCAGTCTTCTTTTTAGTATGCTCCACTGTTTGTTATTCATATTTTGGGCAATCCGTGCCTGAGCTTTTAAAAATCTAGGGTCATCGTTAGGTATAGTCGCCGGTCATAAAGGTTCTTGGTTTGGAATTCAGAATATTGGCGATCAAACATGTTTTTGACTAAAAGACTGGTTGTGAGCTGCTTATCGTAGTCTATGGGAAAAGATTTAGAAATTTTGATATCAGTGGTTTTATAGCTTTCTTTTACATTGGAATCTAACCACACAACCTCAGACATATAATTGAAAATTAAACTAGCATCTAAAGAAGGGCTAAATTGGTGGTTTAGTAACAGTGTTGCAGTATGACGGGGTGCAGTCTCGTCATAGAGCCGATCGGGTTTATTGATATAAGAGCCGCGCCTTTGGGTTCCGCTGATTTTATTCCAGCTGTAAGCAAAGTGGATAAGGTCTGTATCGGTAGGTTTTAAGCTGGCTTGAACTTCAACCCCACGAGTTGTTCTGTTAGATGTATTACGTAATTCTCTGACTTCATCATTTATAGCAGAACCTTCAAATTTTTGTTTAGCCGATAAAATGTCAAGAGGGCCTTCATAAAACCAGCTGTCTAATCCGTGTGAAATACGTTCGTTAAAAAACTTCAAATCCACAAAGCCACTCTGTTTTGGAAAAAGCCAGAACAAGCCAACTTCGGCAGCGTTTAGTTTTTCGGCCTCAAGACTGTCATTAGAAAAAGAAACGTAATCGTAGGGCACCCCTTCAGGAAATATATAAGCAGATTGCCCGTTTTCTTCTAGCAAAGAAGGGGTGCGAAATGCCTGGGTTATGGCGCCACGTAATGTTAACGAATTAGTAAGTTTGTAATTTGATGCGAGTCTTAGCGAGTGAGAAGGGTTCGTGATGGATGAGAACTCTGACATGAATCCCGCGTTCCAGCTGAGTTGTTCCGTTTGTTTCCACTCAGCATTGCTGAAAATAAAATACACTTCTTCATCAACAGCTTTGTCTTTGCCTAACAGAGGGATGCTTGATGCTTTTTCATATCGTAACCCGAATCCGGATGCTAGTGTAAAAGAGCTGGCCGGAGAAAATGTATGTTGAACTTCTGCACCGTAAGTTTCGGTTCTGCCATGTTCTGCGCTGCTGTTAACATTAAAGTCAGTAACCTGAGTACTTGGAAAGGGGTAGGTATTACCCATGATAGATGCAAGGAATGCAAGTTGGCTATTTAGGGTGCTTAAACCAGGATCATTTAAAAGCTCCGAAGCAAGGAATGACTCAGTTTTTAATTTGAGATAGTTATGATAAAGCTGGGTATTTAGTTCATGCTTGTCGTTAATGACATGGTTCCATTGCAAATACTGGAAGTGGGAAAAGTGTTCTCTGTCTTGAAATTCCCTTAATTCATTTCCATCGCCTATAACCATAGTGCCATTATTGAATCCGGCAGTTAAATCAATGCTGTCATAAAGAGAGGGGGTAAACGTCAGGTGCAGATTGCCCAAGTTAACGTTCTCTCCATCTTTTTGGAAGTCGAACCCGTTATTTTGTTCATGGCCCAAACTGACTCGATAATACAGGTCGTTAGTTTTTCCATTAAACGAGGTCGTTATATTTTTTCTGCCTTGTGCTCCAATTGTGGTGGTAATTTGTTGTGAAGTTTGGTCAATGGGAGTTTTGGTGATGATGTTGATCGCCCCCATGAGTGCATTAGAACCATACGAGGGGACGTTGGAGCCTCGTACTACCTCTATGCGTTGAATATCACTTAGGGTTATCCCTAGGGTGTTCCATGTAACAGTAGATAGTAAGGGAATATAAACAGGGCGCCCGTTGACTCTAACGTCTAGATTTCTTGGAAACTCGCCAGACCCGCCGTGATAGGTAACGGCGTATTTGTTCGCATTGGGTGTGTACACTTGGAAACCAGGAACCAGCTTGAATAACTCTGCAATATCAATGGCGCCGGATGCTTGTATTAACTCTTGTGTAATGACCGTCGTTGATACGGGGACTTCTGAAATGTCTTGAGAAATACGTGTCGCTGAGGCTATTTCAGGAATATCACTGAACAAGTCTGTTTCATTAAAAGCGTAACAGGTGATGCTCGGAGCGGATAAAGATAACGCCAGTAGAATTTTCTGTAGACAATCCAAACGTGGATAAACCATATGACACCTGATATTTAAGTATTACTAAATGCGTGTGCCTACATAAATAATGATGGCAAGCAAAATCACTGCTTCAATAATAAATCCATTGTTGGTCAGAACCCAATCTAGCATGTGGAATAATCACTAAAGAATTTCTAGAAGAATAACTAATTTAGACGGGAGGTAGTAGGTTTAAATTGAATAGATGATGAAAACTGTATAAATATTATGCGATTAATAACGGGATTGGTTTTTTATGATTTGATATGTTTTCTTTTGATTCAATCGCGCGGTTTGCTAGAGATTTTTGCTGGAAGAGACTGATTTATCTTAGGGGGATTGAGTAATGTGTCTGATCAGGCAAAAGACAAAATGAGTTGATAGTCAGGGTGTAAATTCTATTCTTGTGGCTGTTAAAAAGTAGAAGTGTAAGACAGCTTATCGTCGTATCATATCCGTTCTCGCAGGGTAGCTGGCAATTATTTAGTTAAGTAAAATATTTTTACGGGTTAGCGATTAATTGATTGGTTATGTTGTTCAAATCGTGGCAGTCTTGCAAACTCATATTTACTCTCAGGTTATTTGAAATATGTCAGATGATATCGGTCCTCTGGTAGACCTTATTGTTAATTCAGATGATGAAGATAAAGTCGTTGATAAAGAAGCACTTCAGGATCAGCTGGATGATCTTGAGTATGATCAATGGGCCTTATTGCTAGAGGCTTTGCCAACTGAGGAACGTTTGTCGCAATGGCAACTGGTGCCGCTTGAAATGCAGGCTGAAGTGCTTGTTGATATGCGCTCGGATGCTTGCCTTTCTATTATTAATACTTTGCCTTCCGATATGCTTGAGCAACTTTTCGGAAGGTTATCGCCGGAAGACTTGATTGAGCTGTCAGACTCTTTACCCGATCATCTGATCGATCTTGCTTTGCAGCAGATGGATCATAAACAACGCCAATTTTTTGAACACAGTAGCCAATATAACGATAACCAAATAGGTCGTTATGCTGATCATGACCTATTGATTCTGCCGCAAAATGCGAAGGTTTATGATGCCTTGCGTTTGTTTCGTCGTGATATCCCGGAGTGCACAGATGCACTGTTTCTGACAGATCGTGCCGGGCGCTATGCAGGTACAGTCCCTTTGCAAAGCACCTTTGGTTCCCCAGGACACATTCCTCTCGTTGAGTTGTTAGACGAAGATGCCAAGCCATTAGCAGCGGAAACCAGCTTAGAAGAAAGTGCCGAGATCCAGGAAAAGTCGGACTATGTTCTTCTGCCTATTGTTGATGCAAAAGGAATGCTTATTGGTCGTATGACCATAAAAGATGGCTTTCAGATTATCAGAGAAAGTCATGATGCGGAGCAGATGGCGCGTGCGGGTCTGTCTGAAGATGAAGATCTTTTTTCGCCTGTCTGGAAAAGCTCAATGCGCCGGGCAACATGGCTCGGAATTAATCTATTGACCGCATTTCTTGCTTCATGGGCGATAGGCTTGTTTGAAGCAACGCTGCAACAAGTGGTTGCGCTGGCTGTATTAATGCCGATTGTTGCTTCAATGGGAGGTATTGCCGGTAGTCAAACATTGACATTGATTATTCGCGGGATCGCTCTGGGGCAGATCTCTAAAGGTAACCTTGTGCCCCTGCTCGTTAAAGAGCTGAGTGTGGGTGGCTTTAACGGCCTTTTATGGGCGTTTGCCATCGGAGGGATTGTTGCTTACTGGTTCTCAGATATGATGATCGGCATAGTGATTGCTTCGGCAATTGCTATCAATATTGTTGCAGCGGCTTTTTCTGGCGTATTGATCCCTGTCTTACTTGATAAAATGAAGATCGATCCGGCTTTGTCGGGATCTGTAATACTGACGACAGTTACCGATGTCGTAGGATTTGTTACGTTTTTGGGTTTAGGTACGCTATTCCTGCTTTAAAGAATCAATAGATGTGGAGTGAAGCCTGGCTTAGCCCTCTTTCTTCGTGATTTTGTGCAGTGCAAAAAATATGTTAATGTCGTGTTCTTTATAGAGTCGGGTTTTGGCGTGAGGCTCTTGCTTTGACAAATAATTTTATAGGAAATAGATGATGCTGACGGGTAAAAGTGCGGTAGTAACGGGGTCTACTTCAGGTATAGGTTTGGCGATTGCACGAGGGTTGGCAGAGCAGGGTGCTAATGTCATGATTAATGGCTTGGGGAACCCAGAAGAAAATGAAGCGATCAGAGCCTCTATTGAAGCTGATTTTGGTGTCCGGGTTTTATTTTCTGCGGCCAATATGCTGAAACCTGATGAGATTGCAGGAATGGTTACTGATGCAGAACAGGCTTTCGGTTCTGTTGATATCCTCGTTAACAATGCAGGTATTCAGTTTGTCTCGCCGGTTGAAGAGTTCCCAGCAGATAAGTGGGATGCGATTATCGCGATTAACCTGACGGCAGCTTTTCATACGACAAAGGCCGTTATTCCTGGAATGAAACAGCGTGGATGGGGGCGTATTATCAATACTGCTTCTGCTCATGCCTTGGTTGCCTCGCCTTTCAAGTCGGCCTATGTTGCGGCTAAGCATGGGATTGCCGGTCTGACAAAAACCGTTGCATTGGAATTAGCTGAATTTGGTACCACCGTTAATGCAATAGCGCCAGGCTATGTTTGGACTCCTTTGGTTGAAAAGCAGGTAGCTGGTACCGCTAAAGCGCGCGGAATTACCGAAGAACAGGTGAAACAGGATGTGATGCTTAAAGCGCAACCGACCAAAAAGTTTGTCACGGTTGACGAAGTGGCTGCTGTTGCTGTGTTCTTGTGTAGTGATGGCGCAGCCTCTATCACGGGTTCTACACTGCCTGTTGAAGGTGGTTGGACTGCTCAATAGAGATCTCTCTGTTCTAGGGATCCAAGCACTTAGGCTAACGACAGATACAAGGAATTGACACTGATGCAAAAAAAATCGGTCAATCTGGCACTACAGGGTGGAGGCTCGCATGGGGCGTTTACCTGGGGAGTGTTGGATCACTTCATGGAAGATGGACGTGTCAGTGTAGAGGGTATATCGGGTACAAGCGCAGGGGCGATGAATGCTGTTGTATTAGCACAAGGCTATATGGACGGTGGCGCAGAGGGAGCGCGTGAGGCGCTTGAGCAGTTTTGGCGAAAGGTATCACATATGGGGAGATTTAGCCCCATTAAGCGTAGTCCTTTGGGCGTTCTGACGGGAAACTGGAGCATGGATGGCTCCCCTGCTTATATGATGATGGACTTGTTAAGCCGTGTTGCTTCCCCTTATGACACTAACCCGCTGAATATTAATCCGTTACGTGACTTGGTTGAGTCCAGTATCGATTTTGATAAGGTCAGAGCCTGTAATGCGCTAAAGCTATTTATAGCGGCGACAAATGTGCATTCGGGCAAGATAAAAGTATTCGAACGTGAAGAGCTAACAGCGGATATGATTTTAGCCTCTGCGTGTTTGCCTTTTCTTTACCAAGCCGTTGAAATTGATGGCGTACCTTACTGGGACGGTGGCTATGTTGGTAACCCTCCTTTGTACCCGCTGTTTCATACAACAACATCACGTGATGTAATTGTCATCCAAGTGAACCCTATCGAGCGTAACGAAACACCTAAAACCGCTCGGGACATACTGAATAGAGTCAATGAAATTTCGTTTAACTCATCTTTGTTACGAGAGTTGCGCAGCGTTGAGTTTGTTCATCGGCTCTTAAAAGAGAATAAACTGGATAAGGAGCATTATGCCGACATACTGGTACATCGTATCGAGGCCAGCGAGCAACTAAATCCCTTATCGGCTTCCAGCAAGATGAACTCTGAGTGGGAGTTTTTGACACACTTACGTGATATAGGTCGTGAATCAGCTAAAGCGTTTCTTGATCAGCACTATGAGAGTTTGGGTATGAATTCCACGCTTGATTTGAAACATGAGTTTTCATAGGACAAGCGCATGAAGGAGCCTGATATGGCTCCTGTTTTCCTCAGAATTATTTAGATATTGTGTTTAGCTGGCGGATGACTGCTTCTGCTACGGCTGTTGAGGATGCCGGGTTTTGGCCAGTGATCAGCAGCCCGTCCTGCACAAAATAAGGTGTCCAGTCAGCTCCTTGGCTATAGATTCCACCGCGAGTTTTTAGCTCATCTTCCAAGAGAAAAGGCACTATCCCGGTTAAGCCAACAGCGGCTTCTTCGCTGTTAGTAAACCCTGTCACTTTCTTTCCTTTGAGCAACGACTCGCCTTGAGCATCTTTAGTATTTAACAATACACTCGGTGCATGACAGACAGCAGACACAGGTTTGTTTTGCTGATGAAATGTTTCGATCAGCTTAATGGAAGCGGCATCGCTAGTCAGGTCCCACATCGGACCATGTCCACCGGGATAAAAGACTGCATCATAGTCATTTGCAGATACTTCAGTGAGTACGAATGTGTGAGCGAGTTTTCGCTGCAACTCGCTATCTGTATCAAAACGACGTGTCGCATTCGTTTGAAAATCTTCTAATTCACTTTTAGGGTCGATAGGAGGTTGTCCGCCCGCAGGTGAAGCCAGTGTTATGTTAGCGCCCGCATCTGAAAAGATGTAATAGGGTGCGGCAAATTCTTCAGCCCAAAAGCCGGTTTTTTCGCCGCTATCACCTAAGGTGTCATGCGATGTGAGTATAAATAGTATGTTCATATCAATAATTCCTGTCAGTAAGCCCAGTCATAGGGCTTTTAAATAATGTTCGTCATCTGCTTGATCAGGCCAGCTTTACCAGCATTTTGCCGGTATTTTTTCCTGTAAATAGGCCGATAAAAGCTTCAGGAGCTCGCTCGATTCCTTGGTAAACGGTCTCTTCAGCACTGATTTTTCCCTGTTGAATCCATTGCGTCATCTGTGCAACAAAGGCGGGGTAGCCATCCCAGTGATCAAATACTATAAAGCCCTGCATCGTTAGCTTTTTAATAATTAATTGTGACAGGTTAGAAGGGCCGGCACTGGGTGATGTAGCGTTATACTGGTCAATCATGCCGCAGACGGCAATTCTGCCATAGTCGTTCATCAGATTCAGAACAGCTTCTAAGTGGGCACCACCCACATTTTCAAAATATAGATCAATACCCTGAGGGCAGGCCTTTGCTATGCTCTCTTCTAAGTTGCTGGTAGTTTTATAGTTTACGGCGGCATCGACGCCTAGTTCTTCTATCAGGTAGCGTGCTTTTTCATCGGAACCTACACTGCCTGCCACATAGCAGCCCTTGAGTTTGGCGATTTGGCATACAATGGCACCGACTGCGCCAGAGGCAGCGGAAACAAAGACTGTATCGCCTTCTTTTAAGCGGGCAATCTTGTTAAGCCCGGTGTACGCCGTCATTCCCGGCATGCCTAGTACACCGAGAAAGGCCTGATCAGCGATTCCTGTTTGCGGTAAAAGTTGCAGGTCAGAACCGGCAGTGCTGAAGTATTCGCGCCAGCCACTCATATTGGCGACTTTGCTGCCAACAGGAAACGTAACATTATTGGATTCAACCACTTCACCAATCGCGCCACCACTTAATACTTCGTTGAGTGCAAAGGGTGCAATGTAACTTTTGCGTTCTAACATGCGACCGCGCATATAAGGGTCGACTGACATCCATAGATTTTTAACCAATACTTCGCCTTCTTTCAAAACATCTACAGGCGTTGTCACTAGGCTGAAGTCTTCTGGTTTTGGGATGCCTGAAGGGCGATGAGTAAGATGGATTTCACGACTTGATTCGATATACATATCTCTGCCTGATGCTTGCGATTAATTGATAGGCACTAATTTAGCGTTGCATGAGGTATGCATCCAATGCATTATAAAAATATCCATAATGATTATGAGTTATGATTAATGAGTATTGCTCGCTTGTCGGCAGCAGACCTTAACCTTCTGCCCGTATTTCAAGTGCTACTGGAGGAGCGTAATGTGACCCGTGCAGCGGGACGCTTAAATCTGACGCAGCCTGCGATTAGTCGTAATCTGGCACGTTTGCGGCAGCTCTTTAATGATCCTTTGTTTACCCGAACGCCTAAAGGGTTATCACCAACACCTCGTGCAGAAGCGCTGGCGCTACAGTTGTTTCATTCGTTGCAAGAGATTAGCTTATTGATTGAGCCTCCACTGTTCACTCCGTTAGAAGCTCAAAATACATTTAAAATAGCGACCACAGACTATGGCACGCAGGTGTTATTACCTGCGGTGGTGAGCCGCCTCAGAAGAGAGGCTCCTCATGTGGATCTGGAGATTATTCCCTGGCAAGAAAGCTTATTGCATCAACTGGATCAGGAAAGTATTGATCTTGCTATCTGTACGGTGACTGATGCGCCTGCAGCGGTACATGGACGAGGAGTGGGCGATGATAAGTTTGTATGTGTTGTCAGTGCTGCTAATCCACTTTCCCAGCGTGGAATGGATTTACAAACTTATGTCCGCCAGCCTCATGCATTAATCACGATGGGAGGTGCGCGTAAAGGTGCGATTGATTATTTACTGGAGGAACAGGGCCTGTCCCGCCATATTGCGTTGCGTGTTCCGCATTTTGTGGCTGCCTTATCGTTAGTGGCACAAAGTGATCTGATATTAACTATTCCTTTTGGACTGGCTCAAAGCTGTGCCAAGCATTACCAGCTGAAGATTCTGCCCTTCCCCATGGAGCAGCGTGGTTTTACCTACTCTATTGTTTGGCATGAGCGCTATATGAAAGATGTGGCTCATGTTTGGCTGCGCCAGTTAGTTTTTGAGGAGCTCGCGCAGACACTGAAACAGCTAAAGGCAAGCTTCTCTCCATAGATGCACATCGTATTTGCTAGGTATGCGTATCATCATTTTGCTGTTGGGGCACTGGCTGTTCGGTGATAAAACGTTTCATTAAGATATTAAGGCCGTTTGCCTGATCGTGCATAGACTCAGCTGCAGCGGATATCTCTTCAACTAAGGCTGCATTTTGTTGAGTGATATCATCTATAGATGTGATGGCAAGGGTTATCGGTAGGATTCCGTTCGCTTGCTCTTGGCTGGCATTGCTTATCTCTTGTGTCAGTTCGCTCACCTCTTCAATGCTCTGGGTGATCTCTTGTAACGCATCCGACGACATCTGAACTTGCTCGGTTCCTTCTTTTACTCGCTCTGTCGTTTCATTGATGAGTGCTTTGATTTCACGTGCCGCTTGAGCAGACTTCTGGGAAAGCGCACGTACTTCAGTTGCCACTACAGCAAACCCTCGTCCTTGCTCACCGGCTCTTGCGGCTTCAACCGCTGCGTTGAGGGCGAGCAAATTTGTCTGAAAAGCAATGCTATCAATTAACCCTGTGATTTCACTGATATGTTTACTGGAGGTTTGAATACTTGCCATTGCGTTGATGGCGCTCTCCATGACTTTAGCACCCTGTTTTGTGATCTCTTTGGTTTTGTGTACGACCACGTGAGTTTGGGTTGCGTTATCTGCCGTGGCTTGTATCGCCTTACTGATCTGATTTATCTGAATGCTGGTTTTTTCTATGGACACTGCCTGCTCTTGAGTCCGGTGAGACAAGTCGTTATTTCCCAATGAGATCTCTTTTGTCGCGCCGGTAACATCGCTTGTGGCTATGCGCACCTCGTTGACGAGCATAGCAATAGAATGCTGTCCTTGGTTGATCGCTTGTTTCAGCTCATTGAAGTGTCCTAAATAATGGCCGTCAATACGTGCGACCAGGTTTCCCTGTGATTGAAGGCCTGCTACGAGTACTGCTTCGGATGTTGCTTTCTCTATCGCGTCGAGCGAAAGATTCAGGTTCTCTTTGAGGAAATTTAATTGACCCGGTAACGGGCTTTCAATGCGCAAATGGAATTCCCCTTTCGCCATCGCTTCCATGATACAACTGACTTCCCTGATAGCATTTCCTATATTCAGCATGGCTGTTTGGGTCGACTCGACCATGCTTTGATAATCACCAGTCAGCCTGGTCTCTATCTCAACATCAAATTCGCCTGCTGATAAAGATTGCATGAGATGCTTCAATGTCAGGATGCTGGTTTGGGTTTGTTCTGCACTGTCATTGATTGCCTGTTTCAAGTCATTCAGGTCTCCTCTGAGGTCTCGGGAAACTCTCCCTGTAAAATCGCCTGACGACATTTTTCTCATGACGGACTTAGTGTCAGCCAGCGCATCCTGAGTGGCCTGTAGTAGTTGGTTTACCGCTTTGCTGGCTTGGCCTATCTCATCTTCGCTGGTTATCGCCAGTCGGGCTGAGAAGTCGCCGTTTTGTTCAACAGTTCGAATAGTATTTGTGAGTTGCATGACCGGTTGAGTGATGTGTTGGGATATACGCCATGCTGCATAAGAGATAGCCAGTATCCCAATAAATCCTATTAATAAAATCCATACCTCAAGAGTATAAATGGCGGCAAATGCCTCGGTTTCGTCGATATCGACTAATAAGCCCCAACGGGTATCACCAACATCAATGTAGGTGTAGGAAGAAAGTACCGGGTTACCGTTATAGTCGATGGTTATCTGGCTATCGGTTTTTCCGGCTAAGGCTGCTTTTGCCGCAGTAGTATTAACGCGCCCCTTGTCGGGTTCGGCAAAGGATGCAGCCACTGAGTGATGCTTGGGGTCAAGAAAAGAGTCAGAGCGCATCAGTAGATCAGAACCCACCAGATACGATTCCCCGCTTTCGCCCATACCTTCACGTAAGCTCATGATCGCATTAATCGGATCAATGGATATTTGCAGTGCGACGATTAACTCAAGTTGGCCATTATCATTAAAAATCGGTGCGCCGACAAATCGGGCCGGTATGTCAGCACTGGCTGCATAAGTGGAAAAATCTACCTCAGAATACTGCCCGCTAGCCAATATTGTGCGAAACAGATTGCCTAAATTGGATGAGCGATAAGGGCCTGTCATAAGGTTAGTTTGATAATCACTCTCCTGGGTAACGGTGTAAGCGATAAGGCCGTTTGGTTCAATCAGCAAGATGTTATAATAATCATGGCTGGCGAGGTAAGCGGAGAATAGATTTTTGCCATCGGCATTGGTATCCGAGAGTACGTGATTAAGCGTATCAGTTTCCAAAAATGTTTTTACTACAGAGGCAAGGCTGATCGTATCTCGTTGGGTTACTTCCAGGAAATTTTCAATTTGCCGGGCTTTAATGCTACGTACGGCTTCCAGCTGATGGTAAGTTTGTATGGCTAAAGAGTCACTGGCTTTAAAGATACTGATGAGCGCCAGAATAGTAAAAGGAATTAAGCCGATGAGTAAGCAGCTAGCCAGCAGTTTTACATTGATGTTCAGATTATTAAAAGATTTCAATCTTGCCTCCAGAGGAAAGTATCAAACGACCTCGTCATTCCATTACCTCAACAGTATAGAAGAGAAATTGAAGGATGTTGTTTTAATACAGAGGCCTTGTGGTCCAAGAAAAAATTAATTTTCTATCACATGGCAGTATTGATTTAATGCGGGTGGGTTTAGGGGGGGAGTCTTCTGTGGGTTGGCAGGACCGTTTCTGAAGAATGGCCCTGCCTTAGTGCTTGAGATGATGCTGTGCTAAAAAGTTATTTTTTCTCCAGCGCTAAATAATGATTGATCCCTTTAATCTGATCTTCCGGGTGATGGTTTACATAGAGGACAGACGTTTCACTGCCTGCGCAGATCTTCTCGATCAATGCTAAAACTAATTGCCGGTTCATGTCGTCTAGCCCTAAACAAGGCTCGTCGAGGATCAATAACGGCGGGTGTTTTACCATCGCGCGTGCAATAAGCAACAGGCGTTGATCGCCATATGACAGCTTATTGAATGGCGTATCAGCCCGGTCGCTCATGCCTAACAGTGCGAGCCACTCATCTGCTATTTTCTTTTGACGATCTGTTGCTTTGGTGTACAGACCGATGCTGTCGTAGAAACCTGAAATAATGACATTGCGCAGGCCTGTTCCGACTTTGTATTCCCACTGTAAAGACGTAGAAACGTAACCGATAAACTGTTTTATCTGCCAAATACTTTCTCCATTACCGCGCTGGAAACCAAACACGAAAATATCGTTAACATAGCACTGTGGATGGTCGCCGGTAATTAATGACAGCAAACAGGTTTTGCCGCTACCGTTGGGGCCGCTGAGCTGCCAGTGCTGATTGCGCTGGATGGTCCAGTTCAGAGAATCGATAATTTTATGATCATCATACTTGATGTTGATATTAGTGAGGCGCACTAGCGGCTGTGTAGGGTCTAAGCGCGGTATCGCTGTTTCAGGATCGGCGGCCGGTACTTGCAGGTCGGTGGTCTTCAAATGTAAGAGTTGGTACAGCTCGTTGTACGCTTTGTTGTCATTGCGATCAATTTGGTGTGCTAGGCGACCATGATCGATATAGGCGATATGTGTGATGAAATCGGGAAATTCGTCAAAGCGGTTTAGCACCATGACCATTGGTATGGTTTCTACCAGTGATGCTAAATAGGTCTGTAGCATATCGAGTGTATGTGCATCCAGCCCGTCGAAGGGCTCATCTAATATTAACAGATCAGGTTCGCTTGCCAGCGCACGAATCAACATAACTTTGCGTGATTCGCCGGTTGATAGCTTTCGAAAAGCTCGGTTAATCAGTGACTCCACGGCAAATTTTTCTACTAATTCGTCGATCAATGTCTGATTGCGATTGCCGGGGTTTAAAATTTCAGAAACCGGAGTGCCGGCTGAGATAACATCCATGATATCAGCATCATCTTTCTTTAATTCGGCTTCTATCAGTTCCGCCTGTGCTTCAAACGAGACAATGGCAACATTGGCAGGAATACCCGCCAGAGTGCCTGATAGGTGTTCACCGACGCCGGCAAGCACAGCGGCGAGTGCCGATTTGCCAGAACCATTGGCCCCTGTGATAACCCAATGCTGGCTGGCATCGATGTGCCAGTTAATATCATCCAGTTGGAAACGATCATCAAAGTTAACGGTCAGGTTGTCTAGGCGAATCTTCATAGGTATAGGTGTCCGGTATTCGGTGTCAGCTTGGAAGTTGAGAATAAATGTAGCGCTTAAAAAAAAGGCCAGGGGTTGAGTCCTGGCCTTCCGTTACCTGCAACAGGTTGCAGGTGGGATCAACATTAAACGATCTTCTTCATGTCTGCCATGTGGCCGCGTAACGTAGTACCAATTGCTTCAACAGGGTGGCTACGTAGTGCACGGTTTACTTCGATCAGACGAGCGTTATCAACGCCATTGTCATCTACAGCAAGGCCTCTACCAATCACATCAGTTTTGATGTCCTTCATGAAGTCAGCCAGTAGTGGCAGACAAGCATGGTTGTACAGGTAGCAACCGTATTCAGCCGTATCAGAGATAGTCGCGTTCATCTCGTACAATTTCTTACGGGCAATCGTGTTAGCAATCAGCGGTGTTTCATGCAGAGACTCGTAGTATGCAGAGTCAGCAACGATGCCGGCAGCAGTCATGGTTTCGAAAGCCAGTTCAACACCTGCTTTTACCATAGCAACCATCAGGATACCGTGGTCGAAATATTCCTGCTCAGAGATTTCTACATCGCCAGCAGGGGTTTTCTCGAAGGCTGTTTCAGCGGTTTCTGCACGCCATCCCAGCAGGTTGACGTCGTCGTTAGCCCAGTCTTCCATCATAGTGCGGGAGAAAGTACCGTCGATGATGTCATCCTGATGCTTGTTGTACAGCGGGCGCATGATCTGTTTCAGTTCTTCGGCCAGGTCAAATGCTTTGATTTTAGCTGGGTTAGAAAGACGATCCAGCATGTTAGTCACGCCGCCGTATTTCAGTGCTTCTGTGATTGTTTCCCAGCCGTACTGAATCAGCTTAGAGGCGTAGCCAGCGTCGATACCTTCTTCAACCATTTTGTCGAAGCACAACAAAGAACCTGTCTGCAGCATACCGCACAGAATAGTCTGCTCGCCCATCAGGTCAGATTTAACTTCAGCGATGAAAGAAGACATCAAAACGCCTGCTTTATGGCCGCCTGTACCCACTGCGTAAGCTTTAGCTAAAGCCAGACCTTCGCCTTTAGGGTCGTTGTCTTCATGAACAGCGATCAGTGTCGGTACACCAAATCCGCGCACGTATTCGTTACGTACTTCAGAACCCGGGCACTTAGGAGCAACCATGATAACGGTTAAGTCTTCACGGATTTTCATCCCTTCTTCAACAATGTTGAAACCGTGAGAGTAAGACAGGCAAGCGCCTTGCTTCATCAACGGCATAATGGCATTAACAACAGCCGTGTGCTGCTTATCTGGTGTCAGGTTCAGAACTACATCGGCCGTAGGGATCAGCTCTTCGTATGTACCTACAACGAAGCCGTTTTCAGTCGCACTTTTCCAGGACTGACGCTTTTCAGCAATCGCCGCTGCACGCAGTGTGTAAGATACATCACAACCGCTGTCACGTAAGTTCATACCCTGAGCCAGGCCTTGTGCGCCGCAACCGATAACAACAATTTTTTTGCCTTTCAGTGCTTCTACGCCGTCCGGAAACTCAGAAATGTCCATGAAACGGCATTTTGCCAATTGCGCTAGCTGCTCACGCAGAGGCAGGGTATTGAAGTAATTGTTAGACATAGCTGATAATTTCCTGATAGTTCCGTTTAATTGTGCTGTTGCCATATTGGCAAAAACAATAATTCTTCACGCATGGGTTCATCATGCAAAATTTGCTTAGCCGCCCATTATATACGGCGGAGCTGCAAACTTTAATAGCGTTACTTTATAGAAAATCGATTCTTGCGTATATTGATATATATTCATTACTACGTTGCGTTATTTGCATTGACGGATCTGGGGACAAGGTTGCGGAATTGTTATCCGCTGGGCAGGGGTTGGCACTAGCCAATAGTCAGGTTTTGGTCCTGTTGGTTGTAAAGCTGCTTGGCTACTATGGCCAATAATGGGGGAGTATTGGCTGTTGCCTGAGTGGCTTAATTGCTGCAAGCCTTGGTGGCAGGTTACGACCTGAGAATTAAGGAGTCGCTATGCCTGGCCATATGTCGTTTGAAAAGCTTCGTAACCGTAGTATTCCAGCATTGAAAGTAGAGGTGCAGGAATATCGCCATCGTCAAACCGGCGCCTTGCACTATCATATTGCAGCTGATAATCCGGAAAATGTTTTCCTGGTCGCGTTCAGAACCCCGCCTTCTGACTCTAAGGGTGTGGCGCATGTGCTAGAGCATTGTGTGCTGTGTGGCAGTGAAAAATATCCGATTCGAGCTCCCTATTTTTCGATGCGTAAACGTTCCCTCGCTACGTATATGAATGCTTTTACCAGTGCAAACTGGACTGCTTACCCGTTCGCCAGTCAGATACGGAAGGATTACTTTAATCTTCTGGATGTTTATCTGGACGCTGTTTTCTTTGCCACATTAAGTCCATTGAGCTTTGCTCAAGAGGGGCATCACTTGGCGATCAACCTAGCGGGGGAGCTAGAGCATCGTGGTGTTGTCTATAACGAGATGAAAGGTGTATTTAACGCATCAATCGCATCTCATTGGGAGGTCTTGTGTAAATATTTGTTTCCAACCACGCCTTATCGTTTTATCAGCGGGGGAGATCCGCAAGAAATTTCTGATCTGACTTACGAGCAGTTAGAGGCATTTTATCGACAACATTACCATCCCGATAATGCTGTTTTTATGACCTATGGAGATATTCCTGTTGCACAGCTGCAGGCGCGCATAGATCAGCAAGCACTGTCTCGCTTTGAGAAGCGTGAGCCTTTAGTCATCAATCATCTGCCTGAAAAGCCTTTTGTTTCTGCGCTGCGGGCTCAAGAGACGGTGAGCGCCGACCCACAACATGGCACGAGTTATCTGTTGGCGTGGCTGGTGGGAAACAGTCATGATTTGAAATCACTGCTTGAAGCCCACTTCTTAAGCCGTCTTTTGTTTCAGGATAGTGCGTCACCGCTGTTAAATGCGTTGGAAACGACAACATTAGGTTCTTCACCTTCTCATCTGTGTGGCTTGGAAGATGGTAATGCAGAGATCACCTTAGTCTGTGGGATTCAGGGGAGTGATCCTGAGTCCGCGCAGGCGTTTGAATCACTTGTGCTATCTATTTTGCTTCATATGGCCGAGCAGGGAGTGGAAAGAGAGCGCTTGGACGCCGTGCTGCATCAGTTGGAGCTGGATCAGCGTGACATCAGTGATGATGCCTATCCTTACGGGTTACAGTTAATTCTTTCTGCATTGCCGGCAGCGCTGCATGGAGTAATGGATAGTCAGAATCCGGCTGATATGCTTGATGTAGAAACTGTCATGACAGAGCTCAGAGAAGCGATAAAAGATCCCGAATATATAAAAAAACTGCTGCGTGAGCGTTTGCTGGAAAATACCCATCGTGTCTGCCTTTCTCTTTTACCTGATGCAGAGAAGCAGCAAAGAAATCTACAGCAAGAGAAGCAAAAGTTGGCGAGTATGCTGAGTGCCATGAGCCAGCAGCAGCGCCAAGTATTGGTAGCGCAGGCCGATGAGCTGGAAGCGCTACAGACGCAAGATGATAATGCGGACATACTGCCAACGCTTACTTTAGCCGATATTCCAGCTGAGCTCAAAGTACCGCAAGGTAGATGCTATGGCGCGGATACGGTGTTGCCCATCACGTGCTTTGAGCAGGGTAGCAATGGATTGGTGCATCAGCAGCTCGTTATTGAGATGCCTTTTTTGGAAGAAGAGCTGTTAGCGGTGCTGCCCTTTTATACGGCATGTCTGACAGAGCTTGGGTGTGGCGAGCGCAGCTATCAAGAGGCGCTGGCATGGCAGTCCGGTATTTCTGATGGAATAAATGCCAGCAGTAATGTGCGTGGATCTTTACTGGATGTCCAACAGGTAAAAGGCTTTTTTACTTTTTCCACACGTGGGCTGGCAAAGAATCATGCGGCAATCACAGATCTGTTATATGAAACACTGACAACAGCCCGCTTTGATGAGCATCAGCGAATACGTGACATTATCAGGCAGCAGCGTTTGGCTGCAGAAGGTTATGTGGCAGATAACGGACATATCTTAGCTAAGCGTACCGCTTCGAGCGGCTTCAGTCCGGTTGCTTCTTTGGTTCAGCGGCTTAGTGGTCTTCGTGGAATTAAGTCATTACGTGCCATGGATACACGTTTGCAGAGTACCTCCTGTAATGAGTTGCTTGAGTCGCTGGCGGATAAGTTTCAGAAGATTCATCAGCGACTGATGGACGCTCCCAAACAGTTTTTGCTGGTGGGTGATGATTTAGAACATCAGCGTGTTGTATTGCGTGATCGATGGGAAAAACTTAGTACCCAGAATACGGAATTCAGAGCGTTTGATCTGTCGCCTGTTTCTAGGCAGGTAAGAGAAATATGGACAACACAGACGCAAGTGAATTTTTGCTCCATTGCTTACCCAACGGTAGCAATCAATCATCCTGATGCAGCAGCATTGCACGTGTTGGGTGAGTTGGTGCGGCATGAATATCTCCATCCAGTTGTACGTGAGCGCGGTGGAGCCTATGGCAGTGGTTGCAGTCAGGATTCGAATATTGGTGCTTTTCGAATGTGTTCTTACAGAGATCCGCGATCCATAGGTACGCTGGAGGACTTCGGTGATGTGACTGCCTGGTTGCAAAGCCGCCGGCTCACTCAGCAACATCTGGACAGCGCTGTTTTAGCCATGATCAGTTACATGGATAAGCCGGTCTCGCCTGCCAGCGATGCAAAACAGGTATTTCACAATAGTTTATATGGCCGGACAACTGAACAGCGGCAGGACTTTCGGGAACGAGTATTAAGTACAACGCTGGATGACTTAGTACGTGTTCGCGAGGTTTACCTTTCCCCTGATAATGCGAGTATTGCTGTTATTACACACAATGCTGAAGAGCTCGTCGGTTGGGCAGGTGAGCATGTTTTTGAGGTAGTAGCGCTCTAATCTGAGCGTTTCTTATTGCTGATACAATAAATATTACTGAAAGTGCGCACTCATAGAATCATATCTTGTTATTTTTTATACATATTCTATTTGGTTATTATTTTAGGTTATTTAATTCCGTTTACTTATAAAAGATTGCTGGTATATTAAATCCCAAGAGATTGAGTAGCACACAATACAGAGGGTACAGCTATGAGCGTTAAAGGTTTTCATTCATACAATAAACAAGCCGCCGGCGAACAAAAAACTAATACTCGCCAAGAGAAAGCGGGTTCATCTGTACGCGATAATGCTTTAGACGATAAAAATATGACAGGTGATAAAGCAAAGAAAAGTGCTTATAGCTTTGTCGGTATTGCGGGCTAAACAATCACTAGAGTTTCTCCGACTATGAAGCCCTGAGATGACCTCTCGGGGCTTTTTGGTTTTCTATAGTACACAGAAATTCCCTGCCTCTTATTGTCCCTTGACTTTTCTCCTGAAAAATCAGCTGTGCTGATATTAATAGTGTGCTCTGATGCATAGCCTTGCCAGGACAGCGGCCAATAAGCATGATCTGAATCAGACAGACAAAATACTTTTTAATACTAAGTATCTCAACGCCAGTGTTCGAGCGAAGGTTGAGTATTCCTTCCGAGTTATTAAAATCGTAGCGGGAGCAATCCGTCTACCAAAGAGGTTAGACGGGGATAAAGAGATTAAAAACAGCCACACTTGGCAGAAATGGATGGTTCAGCCTTTATTTAACTGAAAGACGAGTAGGCGATTAATTTAATCGCATGTTCTTTAAGTCTATGCTTAAAGATGAGTTTGAAAAGCTTCTGAAAGCTAACTCATTATTATTCCCTACATATTATTCTTCTAAAGTGGCCAAACCAGAAGAATCAGCGGTACGGCCAGTAAAACAATCATAATTTCAAGCGGCAAGCCCATCCGCCAGTAATCCCCGAAGGCGTATCCGCCCGGCCCCAACACCAGCGTGTTGGACTGGTGCCCGATCGGGGTCAGAAAAGCACAGGATGCACCGACAGCCACGGCCATGAAGAATGGATCTGGGCTGACACCCAATCCGATGGAAATACTGTAGGCTAGTGGTGCCATGATTACAGCGGTGGCTGCATTGTTGATGATGTCTGATAGAAACATGGTAACAACCAAGACGAGTCCGATCACCAGATACACAGGAATCCCTTCGGTGAGGGCTAATACCTGCGTAGCCAGTAGCAAAGTAAGCCCCGTGCTCTGGAGTGCCGAGCCGACCGGAATCATGGCCGACAGAAGGATTATTACCGGCCAGTCGATGGCATCATAAAGATTGCGTACCGGCAGAATATCTAGTAACAAATAGACCACAACAGCAAGACAGAATACGATTGCCAGCGGCAGTACCTTGGCAACGCCCAGCGCAATGGCAACGGCGAAGATTGCCAGCGCGATGGCGATTTTTTTCGGCTGCCCCAGGTTGAGATTTCGCTCGGCAAGGGGAATCATGCCCAGTTCGCTGAGCTGCTCGTCGACATCTCCCACAACGCCCTGTAGCAGCAATATATCACCCGCTTTAAACTGCTCGCGCCGCAGCCGTCTGCGAATCTGCTGCCCCTCTCGTGCCAAGCCGACCAGCGCCAGAGAACTACCGCTGCGCCTGCGTAAAAAGGACACATCGCGCCCATCCAACACGGAGCCTCTCTTGATAACACCTTCTACTAAGGTGAGGTTACCCTGAGTCAGTTCGGCAAATTTCTTATCGGCACTGGTGACCAGCTCTAGGTCGTTTTTATCGAGCAACGGCTGAACTTCTGACGGATCTGCCTGCAGAATCAGAATATCGCCTGCATTGAGTCGCTGCCCTGGGTATATCGCCAGCATCTTGCCATGACGGTGAGCCACACCTACCACCTCGATGATGCTGTCATCCAGACCGTCGATATCCGCCACCGGTTTACCTACCAGGCTGGAATCAGAGGTTACTATTACTTCTGTCAGATATTCATCAATGGCAAATAGCAGCTCGGGCGAGCTGTTATTGAGGCGGGCAGCCGGTATAAGGCGCCAGCCCAGCAGTGTAATAAAGAGCACGCCCATTATGGCAATGGCGACCCCCACCGGAGAAAAATCAAACATGTTGAATGATTCTCCACTCACTTCGGCGCGCATCATCGCAATGATAATATTGGGCGGCGTGCCTATGGCGGTTGTCATGCCTCCCAGAATACTGCCAAAAGCCAGCGGCATAAGAATCAACGCCGGAGAGCGCTGATGTTTACTGCAGGTTGCTAACGCGACCGGCAACATCAGAGCCAGCGCCCCAACGTTATTCATAAAGGCAGATGCCACCGTTACAACCGTGGTCATGATCAGGATATGACTTAGCTGATTTTCGGTATAAGGCAGAATTTTCTGTACAATCATGTCTACTACGCCGGATCGGCGCAACGCATCGGAAATTACCAGCACCGCGGCTACTGTTACGACCGCCGGATGGCTAAAGCCCGCAAAGGCATCTTCTGCGGCCACCAGACCGGCGAGTACACACAGCCCTAGTGCAATTGCAGCAACGAGGTCATGTCGGTATTTTCCCCAGATAAAGAGTGCCAATGTCAGAGTCAGAACGGCGGTGATCAGCCATTGATCAGTGTTCAAATGCAGGCTCCCTGATAAGTGTTTCTAAGCGACGATGCTCATGTTGTATAAAGACCAACCATACGGATAAAGCCATGAAAAAACTATAGCTCCAAAAATTGTATAAAATGACCAATCTTCTTAAAGCGAAGCTGCATTTTTGGCCTGTTTAGTTAGCGTTGGAAATTCTCTGCCTTATTTTTGAGACGGCATCTCTTTAATATACAAATCTTGTTTGGCATAAGGGATTTCAATATTATTCGCCCTGAATGCTTTCAATATTTCACTATTGATAATATCGATAATGCGTCCCTTGTTAGCGGGTTTATCTATCCATACGAGTAGTTCAAAATCGAGTGATGAACCACTAAACCGACGAAATCTCACTCGAGGCTCCGGATCTGTGCAGATCGATACATCATTATTCGCTATCTCCATTAACAGGGTACGAACCAAATCGATATCAGTGTCATAAGACACACCAACAGGTAAGCGACAGCGCGACTTCTCATGTGGCCCGCCTGATTCATTGACAATTTTAGTATTGCCGATGACTGAATTCGGAATGGTAATTTCAACGTCGTCTCTTGTTAGCATTCGAGTGCTACGTAACCCTATGTGCGTAATTTCACCCCGTTCTCCAGAATCTAAAACAACATAATCGCCCACTTTATAGGGGGCGTCCGCCATAATAAACACCCCTGAAAACAGGTTAGCCAACGTATCTTTGGCGGCAAAACCAACAGCAATACCGACAATACCCGCAGATGCGAGCCATGCCGTCATATCTATATTCCAAATAGAGAAAATTAAATAGACAGAGAGGATGATAATGACAATATTCAGAATATTCTGAAATAGAGGCAAGGTTTTATGATTAACGCTTTGAAAACGGGTCGGGTGTAAAGCAAGGCTTTGAAGTAACACTCTATTGCCTTTTAAAAGAAACAGTGTCCAGATAAGCATGCCAATTGTTGTCAGTATCGATAGCCACACAACTAGATAGGTCGGCTTTAAAATCGACAATGCGCTCGATAAACCGACGAGAAGAACCGTATAGTAAATAGGCCCATGTAGTAGTGCCCAAAAACCATTGGCGAGATTTATGCTTGAGCGCGCTATGATTCTTTTTAAACCTGCAATGATAATATATTTGAAAAAAGAGGCGATAGCGAAGGAGATTACTACCACCATAGCTGCTTGTATCATTGGACTATCGCCGAATGATTCTAGTATTGGTGCGATATATGTCTGAAATTGCTCAAGCATGTTTAATATCTCAGCTTTTTGAGTGGAGGTGTCAGTGCACTACAAAGTACGTTTAAAAATATATGAATCTTTTAAATTTTAACCAAGGTTTGTAATCGCCCTTATTTTTGCTTCAGTAAGAAGATAGTCAAATTCCGAAGCAAACAAGATAAGAAGAGCAAACGTCTTGGCCACTTTACCTCAAGTAATCGAAGTACGGCAATCCGCCAGAATTACAGTGTGACTTTACATCATTGATCGTTCGTTGTGGAGCCAGCACGTTTCACCGCAGCTGAGGCTGATGACCCAGAAATAGCTGGGTAAGAGGACTGTACAGGATACTGTCAAATTAACTCGAGCTACGAGATATTTCAAAGATGAATTAATCCCCGACGTTATGCACGATACATCTCAGTATGCGAATAGTAAGGCAGAGCTATCGCATCAGTCTACTCGGGTTAGAGAGCGTGGTATGCGACGATTTAAATCAATAGATCAGGCGCAGAGATTTTTAAGTGTTCATGCAGTGGTTTATAACCTTTTCAATCTTGGTAGGGGGGGATTTCAACATCGATCTATCGAAATTTCAGGGAAGGTGCGCTTAATGAATGGAGAGAAGCTGCTGAATGAAGCTTCTCTGTTTATTCTGGTTTGTCTGAAGAGGATGATGTTTTAGCTAAAGGTCTTTGAAAACTGTTTTCGGCACACCAGAGCCAAACCTGTCAGTGTCATGAATAGAGTTCCTGGTACAGGGATATTCGAGGGGCTTGTATTTTGGTTGTTAGATAGATTATTAATGGATAGTCCTGTAATACTCATGCCTGCACTGCCTCCCCAGCCACTACTAGACCTGATGTTGACTCCCCAGTTAGTATTGTTTGGGTCATTAAAATCAGCCGAATTAAAACTAATTGGCAAAGCGAATGATGAAAATACAGTGTTTGTAAGGCTAGCTAGGTTGATGCGAATCGCATTAATCTCGATATCACCGTAGATATTATCTGTAGGATTGGCCAGTGTTGTATCGAGGGTCGTCAGGTCCATTGCGTTTGCCCCTGAAATGCTTGTTGGGGAAAATATAGTTTGTGTTGATTCCCAGGCATGGATGGATATTCTATCCGTACTATCATTGCTCACAAATATTTGCCCAAAACTACCTGTTGCAGAGCCGGTGTATCCTATTGCATCAATTGAAAATGTCAGGGATGAAAGGGCATTTTTATAATAAGCAGCAGTTCCGCTAGGTGTTGGTGAGCTTGGTGTTGAATCATCGAAGGTGAAACTCATACTGACGGATGAGTTTAGAGGAAAGTATGGGCAGGCAGAAAAGCCACCTGCTCCACAATTGCCAAAAATATCCGATTGATTTGTAGTCACCAGTCCGTCGATATTTACTTCGAACAGGGAAGCTAACGCCGTTTGGCTTCCTAGTAGACAGCATGCCAAACTTAAACTCGCTACAAATTTTTTCATTTTCTAGTTATCTCCCAGCTTTAGCTTAAAATAGTTTATTGTTTCTGTTTGCAGACAGTGTTTTTAGCAAAAAATAGGCCTGCTTTTTTAAAATGTTTATATATAAAGGAAAAATAATTTCCTTTTTTAATTAGGCGATTCATTTGTAAAATTTAATGACAGTTTAATCTGTGTCAGGGCCCAAGCACATTGGCCGGTACTAATGACAAGTTAACGCGCAATGGGTAACAATCCTCTATGAACAAATTAACTTGCCAAAAGGCCACCGATTTCCAGCTGAAATTATCCAATACGCGTTATGCTTGTACTACCGACGCAACCTCAGTCATCGAGACATTGAGATTTGCTTGCCGAGCGTGGTGTTCATGTCAGTTATGGTGTCGCTCATCGAGAGTTGAGCCCTGGCACGATTCTCGACACGTCTCAGTATGCCAACATGACCCGGGTGAGAGAGCGGAAATGCGGCGACTCAAGTTACCTCGACAGGCTCAGCATTTTGTCAGTACCGATTTTAATAATTGTCTGATCGGAAACGGTGATGCCCATCTTAAAAATTTTGCGCTGAGACGGCTTCACCACTTTTTTGTAAAGCCTCTTGAACGATCTCTGCCTTCAGATGTTCTTCGGCATGCATTTTCTTCAGACGATGATTTTCGCTTTCAATCTCTTGATATTAGCGATGGTTATGAAAAGCAGCTTTATTGAAGTCTATCTAGCTTAGGTTTTTAGTTATATTGGAAAAAGTTATAGATTATAATTGTTTAACTATACCTTATTCTCTTTGCTTTAATTGATTATAATGACAGGTACTATTTTAAGGACTATCTCCTTGGCTACTGTTTTTTGTAGTGTCTCTTTTATAATATTGTAATCTATTAACAATAATGGTTTTGTAGATATGACTTCTAAGTTTACAATGATTTTTTTATCTTTGTTTGTTATTGTTTTTATGTTTATTTCGATCTCTTCATTATTGTAAGTGATGTGGTTTATACTGTTTAATTGGTTGAAGAGATTGTATTTCTCAACCACTTGAGAAAATGATAAAGATAAAGGAATTGTAATTAAAGCCATTAATATCGCAGTGTAAAAAATACCTTTTTTTGCTTTTTTGACAGGAGCGAAACCTAAAACTATAAAAGTCAGCGCTGCACTTAATGTAATCCCTACTAAGTTGGTAACAAAGAGTAAAAAAGAGCCATAGATTACGTCAATGTTTCCTAGCCCAAGCCCAATACCCGTCACGCTTAATGGTGGAACTAAAGCAACAGCAATGGCAACCCCTGCAAGTGATTTTGCAATTTCTTCTTTTGAATTAGCATAAGCTCCAGCAATGCCTGAAAAAACAGCAACCATTAAGTCCAATAAATTTGGATTTAGTCTTCCTTGCATTTCTGATGTTATCTGTTCCAGTGGTATAAATAAAGTATAAATGCAAGAAAATACTAAAGCCATCGTGATGCCAATAAACAAAGTCTTAGCACTTTCAATTAACAGAAGTCTATCTGTTCTAATTACCCCCATTGATAAAGAAATGATAGGTGACATTAACGGTGCTAATATCATAGCGCCTATTATGACAGGGGCTGAGTTGGCAAAAAGCCCGGTAGTTGCGAGCAAAGTACTTAAAATCATTAATGTTAAATATACATAAGAAAACTTTGCATTTTCTTTTAAACTTACTAGCAGGTCTTTAAAGTCATCATCACTTGCTTTCTTGAATAAAGGTAGTTTTCCGCCAATTAAGATACTATTTACTTCGCCTCTTGGTAATGTATTTATTTTGATAACATCTTTCTCTTCAAAGTTATTCTCATCATTTTTCACTATTTCAAATAGCACTCTCCCTAGGTGGATATGTAAGCAATCTTTAAGCACTTCTAATACAATCGTTTTTGATTGGAAAGAGTCTGCGTTATCGACTTTATAATCTAAATTACTATCTGAAGAGATGCAGAGCTTGGAGCTTTTTATGAAGCCTAAGCTTTTTGGGAGCGCTATCAAAGAGATTCTTTGATAAAAAAATATTGATACCAGATACCAAATATAGGAGAGCAAAGAGGTAGGGGCAAGAATGTAAGCATTCAATTTACCGTCATGAATAGATAGTTTATCTTTTATTGCTGATTCTTGGTTGGTGATAGATGAGTGTTCCAGTATCGTAATACCTGAAGCTGCTGTTTGAATTGAATGATCTTTTGATGTTGTTAACGTATAGCTTTTAAATGAGATATTCGTTAAATTTTCAAAAAATATTTTAATTTTATTGAATCTACTCTGTTGATTGTAATCAAATCTGTTCATTCCATGCATGTCACCGATTACAATTCGGTTGAATGCAATGGAGTCGTTACACCTTAGTAAATCTACCTTGCTTAAAAGCTCAGAATTAAAAGCGTCATCTATAGCGATGTTAATATCTTTTGAGATTCCGTAATTTCGTATTGCATTTACACATTCATCATTTGGTAGAATGCCTATGTTTATGTCTTTATGTAAATGGTTTTTGAAAAAAGTCTTTATTCTATTGTCATCTAAGCATAGTAAGAATAAATTGTCATCAGTGCTTAATGAATCTTCAAATATTGTATTATCAGGAAAGATATCTATTTCGCTATTGTATTTTTCTTTTATATAGTCGGATACTTTTTTAAGAGTATCGTCATTTTGTTCTTTCGTAATAAAATATACATTCCTATACACTTTGCTTAATCCTTGTGTTAATCAAGAGAGTGCTGTCAAGTTAACAGTAACTACAAGGTAATTTAGAACTGAAATCACCCCAGCACAAGTACAAACGCCTGTTATTGCCAAGGTAGATGAATTGTGGATAGACTGTATGGGCAAGTCACCTCCGAATTTGATCAGCGTCTTGGATCAACTGGCCTATGGCGTGAGGTCTACGGGGTAAAATTAGAGCGACCTCTTAGTACATCGCGCATATCTGAATTGCGTCTATACTTCATTCTAACCTCGTAGGTATAACTGATGCTTACAGAAAATAGATCTATAGCCAAGAAGATTGTAAAAACCAGTATCATACTTGCGTTGACTACGGGGTTATTGCTTAGCGCCTTTGAAGTCTATCAAAATTACACTCAGGAAAGCGCTCGCTTTCAGCAATCTGTTCAACAAATATTGAAAGCAGCTGAAAAACATGTTGACGCTTCCGTCTCTACGCAGCGTGATAATATAGCCTCTGACATTGTCGATGGCTTATTTGAATATGATTTTATCTTCTTCGCTAATATCCTCGATGCTCACGAAAATGTACTTGCTGAAAAAAGTCGCGATAATTCGCTCAATAGCCCAACCTCAGCATTAACTAAACTCATATCCACAGAATAAAAACGTATGTTATTGATCTGACGTCTATCGAAAATAATGACAACCCGCTGGGTCGGCTTAGCATCACCATTAATATGGACGCGGCTCTTGCTCCGTTTTACTCCCGTAGTATTGGTGTTCTCATTAGCGGGGTTGTCAGCCATTTGGTGCTCGTTTTATGCCTGTTTATCCTGTTACGAAGAATTATTGATCAATTACTTTCTAATAGAAAAAATGAGTTTTCCGATGCGGGGACAGAGGATATAAGTACTGAAAAAATATCAACTCCAGAAGTCTATTTGCAAGATGAGTTTGATGAGTCAGTTAATTTTGTAAATCAAACAGTTAAAATAAGTCGTGACTACCTGAATGAAATAAAATTTTCTGAGAATAAGTACCGAGCCATGTTTGAAATGTCGATCATAGGCATGGTTTTAAACGATAAAAATGGCAATTTAGTTAACGTTAATCAAGCATTTCTTAACATTGTCGGTTATACCGAAGCAGAAGCTTCCACGCTTACTTTTTGGGACATAACGCCAAAAATTTATAATAAAGATACGCAACGGCAGCTAAAGTTATTAAAAGAGCAAGGATGTTATGGGCCTTACGAAAAGGAATATATCCATAAAGATGGGCGCCTTGTACCTGTGTTATTAAATGGTGTTTCTATCACAGGTCCTGATAAAGAGGATTACATATGGTCATATATCCAAGACTTAACTCAACGTAAAGAAATTGAGATTAAGTATCGTCGGTTATTCGAATTAACGGGCACCTTGTAATGGTCTAATGACACCGGACACTTTAATGAGAGACTATAAACGTCAAACATTGAGGTGTAGGAATGGGACAG
>JBLWXO010000027.1:0-29314 GCA_048267385.1 Neptunomonas sp.
AAGAGATCTTCCATATGCCGGTACGTCTGGCGATGCCGCAAGGGGTGCGCGGTATGGATGATATTCTGCATAACCCGATTTTTGCGACCGGCATTGGCTTATTACATTACGCCAGCCAGGGTGGCCAGGTAGGCAGTGCTTCATCGGTACGTATGCCTGCCAAAGCAGAACCCTTGGCGGGCGAAAAGCGTATGACTAAGCCGCCGGTGGTGGCTAAACCTGTTTACGAAGGCCCGGGGCTGGTTAGCCGGGTAAAGGATTGGTTTAAAGGAAATTTTTAGTCTCAGTTCACTCTATAAGTGAGCTGAGATGGCCTGTTTTTTAAGAATATAAAATAGCGTTGTACAGCTGTTGTTACGCTGTCGAGAAACGCAAACCTGAAGGAGATTGTTATGTTTGAATTGGTTGATAGTCTGCCAGAAAATGCCGTCATTAAGGTGATTGGTGTTGGCGGCGGCGGTGGCAACGCCGTACAGCACATGTTAAACACCGATGTTGACGGTGTGGAGTTTATCTGTGCGAATACTGACTCACAGGCTTTGCAGAATATGCTGTCTCGTGCAGTGATTCAGATTGGTGGTGAGCTGACCAAAGGTTTAGGCGCTGGGGCTGATCCGGAAGTCGGGCGTCAGGCTGCTATTGAAGATCGTGAGCGCATCGCAGAAATGATTACAGGCGCTGACATGGTCTTTATTACAGCAGGGATGGGAGGCGGTACAGGTACGGGTGCTGCTCCTATTGTTGCTGAAGTAGCTAAAGAGCTAGGCATTCTGACAGTTGCTGTGGTGACAAAGCCTTTCCCGTTTGAAGGTCGCAAGCGCATGAAGATTGCTGAAGAAGGTATTCAGCAATTAAAAGAGAACGTTGATTCATTGATCATCATTCCAAACGAAAAGTTAATGCAGGTTCTGGGTCGTAATTGCAGCCTTATCAATGCATTTAATACCGCTAATGATGTATTACGCGGTGCGGTGCAAGGGATCGCAGACCTGATCACACGTCCCGGCATGATCAACGTCGACTTTGCAGACGTGCGGACAGTGATGTCTGAGATGGGCATGGCGATGATGGGTACAGGGGCTGCAAAAGGTGACGATCGCGCGACAGTAGCGACAGAAGCAGCTATTAATAGCCCGTTGCTGGAAGATGTTGACCTAAAAGGCGCACGCGGCATTCTTGTAAATATTACGGCGGGTCTTGATTTGAGCCTGGGTGAGTTTTCCGAAGTAGGTAATATTGTTGAAGAGTATGCCTCAGAGAATGCCACTATCGTTGTTGGGACTGTTATTGACCCGGATTTAACGGATGAGTTACGTGTAACGGTCGTTGCTACGGGGTTGGGTCAGGCTCAGACGGAAGAGTTACGCGTTGTTAACGGTGGAACGACAACGCGTGTTGTTTCATCTGCAGCAGACTTTAGCCAACTGGAACTGCCAACGGTGTTGCGTAATCGCTCTGAAGCACGTCAGCGTGGTGGAAACGTACCGGATCAAAAAGAAAATGAAATGATGCATGCTCCGATGAAAAAAACAGGAACCGATGATATGGATTTCCTGGATATACCGGCTTTCTTGCGTCGCCAGGCTGATTAATATCAGCTAGTAATTATCTTTCAGGTTTTAGTTTTGGGCCACTCTTTGAGTGGCCTTTTTTTTTGCGTTAATATGGTTGAGGGCTAACAGAGGGATATGGAGTTATCTCTATGATATAAAATTGAAGGGAAATAGTTCACTGCTCCTATTGGATATTAAGGAAGAAGGATGATTCAGCTCGTTGCTTTGCAGGTTGCTCTATACGCAATATTCCCCTTTTATTTTGCGCGCCTTGATAGGCCTTTGCGTCCAGCTGCATTTTATATTTATATCAGTATTGTTTTGATTGTGGGTGGATTTTTAGGATCGGTTTACTCAATTCCTGTTACAGATAGCATAAATATTTCGGGAGGGAATCTTGCTTATGGTGCTCTTATGATGACGAGCGTGTTGTTTGTTATCGTTGAGAGGGATCTGTTTATTCTCAGAGGTATTGTGCGGCTCGTTATTACGGTTAATGTCTTTAAAGTACTTATCTTTTCTACTGTTGCCTTAATCTTGAGCACAGAAGGTGTTTATAACCCTAATAGTACTTCTGCTTCAGTGTTTAATGTGTCGGTACCCTTTACGATCCTTGGTGGGGTTTTAATCGTTACTGAGTTGCTGCTTTTACTCTTTATTTTTGAAAAATTAAAAAATGCTATTGATAATACCCTCATATTATCAGTTGCTTATATTGTATTATTTGTACTCGTGTTGTGTTTGGATGGCGTTCTCTTCCCAAGTATTGCATTTGGTTTTAGCCCTAAACTTATAAGTATTGTTATTGGTGGAGTGAAGGGTAAGTTGCTGATGGCGGCGGCTTACAGTATTCCAATGGCGTTTTTTTTATATATATATAAAGACAGGTTAACGAAGTACGCCGCATCCCCTCCTTTTTCTTGGCAGCTATTAATTACCTCCAGCGAAGCTCTGATGCGGGACATGCGGAAAAAAGAAGAAAGATTACAGCAAGCCGCTGCAGTGTTTGATAATACGCGTGAAGGAATTATTCTTACTAACGCTGATTTAAGTGTTATTAGCGTCAACAATGCGTTTACTACCCTGACGGGGTTTGAGAAAGTTGAGATTGTGCAGCAGGCTACTCATTTGGGTTCATTAATTGAATTTCTTAATGAGTCTGAAAAGCATGTGCTTCGGCGCATCGCTCGGGATGGATTTTGGCAAGGGGAGGTTTCTTATCGCCACTTGTCAGGTGATAAACATGCCGGCCTGTTATCAATTAACTCGGTCAAAGATAGCTATGGTGCAATTATGACCTATGTGGGGGTGCTTACTGATATTACCGAGATGAAAAGTGCGCAGGAGCAGCTGACTTATCTTGCTAATCATGATTCTTTGACGCATTTGCCCAATCGCCGTGTATTGCTTGACCGTTTGCATTTGGGTCTTGTCAGGGCGAAGCGAACGAAAGGCAAGCTTGCTCTGTTAATAATAGATCTCGATCACTTTAAGGATGTGAACGACAGTTATGGCCACTTTTCTGGAGATGAATTATTAAAAGAGATCTCTGTAGCACTAAAGACTCGCATCCGGGAAGTGGACGTGCTTTGCAGGATAGGTGGCGATGAGTTCGCGATTTTATTGGAAGATCCTAAAAGGTTTGAAGATGCTGCTCAGATGGCAACAGAAATCATCGATATTATTAGCGGTTCCTGGCGTTTGATAAATGGTATCCAGACGCATGTTGGCGCGACCATAGGTATTAGCTTCTTTCCAGAGCATGGTGATACGTCAGAGCTGCTGCTGCAGCATGCCGATTCTGCATTATATGCGGCTAAAAAAACACAAAGAGGAACATTTCAGTACTTTACACAAAGTATGACTGTTGCTGCACGAAATAGGATAGAGTTGGAAGTGCGGTTGCGTAATTGTATTGTGAATGACGATTTAGAGGTGTTTTTTCAGCCTCAGGTTGATATACCGTCAGGAAATATTTTTGGTGCAGAGGCGTTAGTTCGATGGCATGACCCTCAAGAGGGTTACATTCTGCCTGGCGATTTTATTCCGCTGGCAGAAGATACGGGTCTGATAGATTTAATAGGAGCCTCGGTGTTAAGAAAGACCTGTATGCAGGGTAAAGCCTGGCTCGATGCAGGGGGTAAGCCGTTGTTGTTATCTGTCAACCTTTCGCCTCACCAGCTAAGGTATGGAGATATTGTAAAAACTGTCACTATTACCCTGGATGAAACAGGTTATCCGGCCGAGCAGCTGGAGCTAGAGTTAACAGAGAGTGCCTTAATGGACAGGGAAGCGCAGGTGATTCCTATTTTGGAAAGCTTGCGAACAATGGGAATTCGTTTGGCTATAGATGACTTTGGCACAGGTTATTCATCTTTGGCTTATCTTAAGCATTTTCCAATAGATACATTAAAAATAGATAAGAGCTTTATCGATGATATTCCTGACTCTACCGATAATATGGAGTTAACATCAACTATTATTTCGATGGGGCATTATCTGGGTTTTCATGTTATTGCTGAGGGGGTAGAGACCGTCGGGCAGCTGGCGTTTTTGGCTTCAAGGGGCTGTAATTCCTTTCAGGGGTATTTAAAAAGCAGACCTGTTTCTGCAGAGGATTTTCAAGAACTGATGAAAGCAGAGGATGATTTGCAGTAAGTGCGCGAGCGGCTATATCTCATAAACAGAGAAGGTTTTTATGAATCGGCTTGTTGAAGCGCTGTGTAGCGGTTGCCGGCTTTCAGGTACGTGGCTCATTTCCTGTCGTATTCTTAAGGCTCCAGCTCTTCTCGGAGTTAAGTTGGAATAGGGTGAAAGCGTCGACCATTACGTTAACATATCGAGTGATTGCATATCTATAATCTATTAATTTTAAATAAAATTATAGAAATGGCGGTCAGGGAGGGATTCGAACCCTCGATACCGCAAGAAAACACTAAGTTGTTGATTTATAATAAATTAAATACCGCGCATTTCTTGAAGCATACCAGCAATACGTACCAGCAGTCTACCTAGAATCAGAGGTGAGTGGAGCTCAGCAAACCACTCCTCAAGCTACACGGCGCAAAGATGAGAAGTGGAGTGACAAGGTGTTAGGGGCCTACTATTTTCGACTCATTTCTGTCATATATTTTTCTGTTAGCAAGTCGCTTTCAACCCAGATACACGTCAATTTAATGAGTTGTTTAAGGTCACTTATGTCTTTGCACTTCCATGTTCTTTCATAATGAGTCTCATCATTTCCCAACCATGCTGCCTTCTCTGCACAGTCTTTTATATTTTGGGCTGTGACATGGTTTTTGATTACTTGTGCAAGAGGAGATTTTTTGATGGCATCCTCTTTCGTGGGGTTCTTGTGAATACAAAAATCCTTCATGAGGAATTCTAACGATTTTCGATATCCTACTCCTGCTATCTCACCAAGACCAAGAGATTCCGCCTGCGCAGCTTGTCCATATATCACTTTGAATGAAGGAGAAATCGATACTACCTCTGAGGATAAATCAGGCTCTAAGTAGGACTTGGGCTGAGTGTCCTTAAGCATGTAGTCTCCTGCCATACACATACCCCCGACAGTTTGAGTCTGATGATAACGACCTATAAAGATATGCAAGCAGGTACGCCTTGGACACTGAAAGGCTATCTCAAGCAATGTACCTCTCTCACCGTCCCTGCCTGTAATAATTTCTTTCAAGACTCTCGGGTCTACCGCATGATGGCAGATAGGGCAATTATCAGGGTTGTGGTCATAGTTAAAGTGACCACTATCTAAATGTGCAGTTGGCATTTATACACTCCTTGTCAATGAATGGGGCCTACTTTACAGCGCAGTTGGTTAACCTCAAAGCTTTCGACTAAATTTTCACCTAAAATCTGTGAGACCTTTTATATACATTGGCTTACGCCATTCTCCCCCCGTACCCCTACGTTCTCTCGCTCTACCTGAAGCCGCCACTGTCGCTCCCCATGATCGACAACACTGTGCCTATACACAAGGTCAGCCACTATGCTCACTTAGTGTACCTTACTGCGCATGCTCTGAGTCTGACATAAGGTATGCTCTTAAAGCTTGACGCACAGTTAGTGATCATGTGAAACTTAAAGCTCTTAGAACTTAGGGAGCATAGTATCATGGCACAGAACATAGCTTACATCCGTGTATCATCAGTTGATCAGAATACCGCTCGTCAGCTTAGAGACACTGGTATCACCTTTGATGAGTCATTCATTGATAAGGCATCAGCTAAGGACACAGACAGGCCACAGCTCCAAGCCATGCTTAAGCACGTCCGTAAGGGTGACACCATTCATGTTCATTCAATGGATAGACTAGCAAGGAACCAAGGAGAGCTGCTGTCATTGGTGGAGGGCCTTACGTCTCGAGGCGTCACCGTGCGCTTCCATAAGGAGGCTATGGAGTTCACAGGAGGAGACAATCCGTTCTCTAAGCTCATGCTCGGTGTCCTTGGTGCTGTCGCTGAGTTCGAGCGTAGTCTGATCAATGAGAGACGAAAAGAAGGCCAGCAGGCAGCTAAGGAGGCAGGGAAGCACATAGGGCGTCCACCTATGCAGGACGATAGGAAGCAGAAGGTTATTGCTATGCTGACTGAAGGCTTGTCCGTGTACCGGATAGCCAAGGAGCTGAAGATGTCACGTAACACAGTAGCTAAGATCAAGGCTGAGTGTTAACGCTCTGTGGGCTATGATCATTATCGCAATAGGGTGGTATGATCATACTCACATATGGGTTTGGAATCACAGGTGAGATTATAACCACAAGTGAGCGTAACTTGTTGTTTAAAAAGGATTATTATTTATATATTGTGCGGCCTTCTAAACAAGATAACAGAAGGAAGCATACTATGATCGACCAGACCGCACTGGTACATGACTTAATCAGCCTCAGCCCTCGACTCTCCGTTTACAGCCCTTCAGGCGTGACGCTAGACCACTACAACGAGCACTCAATACTTGATTATCAATGGCTACACATAGAGAAGCTCACAGGCACAGAGGAGATCGTCTGCCAGTGGGGTAATCAGAAGTGGACAGGTCACAGGCTTGAGCATTGATAGCCACCCCTTAGGGAAAGATTAGCAATCACTAGCGAGTCTATCTCTACCTGAAGTTTTCACCATGTCTCCTGTGACACATTTACTGATCATGGGAGGGCGCAGAAACCAGCACGGCTAAGCCACCAGCAGAGAGAACAAGACTGTCTTGGCGCTCTCATCGACGCTGTAGAGGCGTAGGCGACTCCGGTCAGTAAGTGACTAAAGGCCATTACAAAATTTAAGAGGCACACACATGATTAAGATTTATACAGATGGTGCATGCAAGGGTAACCAGAGCATTAAAAATATGGGTGGATGGGGTTACGTCCTTACTAATACAGAAACGGATAAGATGCGCCATTGCTGCGGGCATGAACCTAACACCACTAACAATAGAATGGAGATGATGGCAGCTATCAAGGCGCTGGAAGCGTTCAGAAAACCAATGACAGCAATCACACTCTACTCTGATAGTAAGTATGTGACACAAGGGATGACGGAGTGGATATTGAACTGGAAGGCCAATGGCTGGAAAAATGCTAAGAAGAAGCCTATTGAGAATCAGGACTTATGGAAACGCCTTGATAAAGCAAGCTCTATGCATAAAGTCACTTGGTGCCACGTCAAGGGACATAATGGCAATGCTGGGAACGAGCTGGCTGACAAGCTGGCTAATTGTGGAACTGAGGGGCAGCGGTGGCATAAGGACTTTATCAGTACGGTGCTTGCTAGCTGACCTATTATCAATAGTCGTATCCTGAGGTGCTGATACCCCACCCCTTAGGAGAAAGTTACAGACCGAGCGTACACAATTGCGTGGCTCTGTCGGGGCTGTCTCCTACCAACAATTTGAAGGAAGTATAAGGAGAACAGTGATATTGGACAGAATAGGTAATACTGAGCGCACCAAGCCCGCACTGAAGTACGCCAATGAGGCTGGGACATGTTGCCGACTAGGGTGTGATCGACTCCTGCGTAGAGCTGACGCTGGGTTCTACGGGAAGTACTGTAACCCGTGTTCACGGCAGTTGGTCGACCACGGGGCCTTTGACAGCAAGGTGCCGGTACTGACAGGCCAGCCGTTCGCAGTGCTGTACGAAACCATACGTGAAGTTGGTGAGCAACTGATCACAGAGCAAAGTGCTGAGATAGGCGGTCAGGCTGCTGTACTGGAGCGCGCTAAACTACATTCTACGTGGGACGGCATGGGCGACCCTCTGCTGGCACGTAGGTCTGACATCTGGCTCTTGCATCATTACTATCACCACCATCTAGTGACTAAGAACCGTAACCCCATTGATTGGCTGCTTCATATGACCGCTGTAGTCGGTATTACACAGCTTTACCCAGAAGGCTTTGCGTCTGGCGACCAGATGGCGCTGTTCATCTGTAAGCGAGGGCTGGGGTTTAAGTCGCTGCCTTCAATCAGACTCAAGCGTGACGGGATGCCTGCTGAACACGGAAGGTTTCCATTGAGGTCTGCACGGATGCTTGCTCAAAAGGTTAAGTCTGACTGGTTACTGAGGCCAAGGATGCAGGAATTAGTCGCTGTCAGGGTGCTTGAGAAGGCTGAGGAGGCGTAAGTATCACTTGATGAATTATAACCTATTGATTTATATGTACAGTGTAGAGCTTCCAGTGGGCTATGCATCCTGTGCTTACCTATAGCTTATATCATTGATTGTATACATATATGTAAGTATCTTGCCCTCGTCTTACACTCCGCCACACCCCGTCTCTCATTAAGGGATCGGATAGAGAAGTCAAGCGTTTATGCTCCCAATTACAGATACACAGCACAACCACCAGTGGGCCACAGCCCTCGTTAAGGCTAAGCCGAAGACCTTCAGCCACCTTGACGAACTCCAGACATTCACACCGATGTATGGTTACGGGTTGGATGGCCCGATTGTGCAAGAAATGTACAAGGTACTACTCACGGTAACGAACAAGAATGCCAAGGCGATGCTTCAAGCATTGCAGTGTGCGCTCCTGACGTTGTCTCAGTGCGCTGGGAATACTTCGAGCACCATTGAGTGTGCCTTTGTTCATAAGCGCACCACGAAGCGTACAGGGACTATAACGCGCTACAAAGATCGAATATTCAATGATGAGCAACTGACCCGAGTTCTGGATGCGCTGAAAGAGTGCGGTTACGTCAGGTATGAGGCTGGCTTCAAGGGACAGGGTGTACCGCAAGGCTTAGCCACGCTCTGGCTGGTTGATGCCTCGTTTACTGACTGGCTGGCTGAGCATGCTGATTCGCTTCGTGTGGTGAGCTTCAGTGAGCTGGAAGAATGTGTGGTCATGAATAGCGATGATAAGGGAGCGAAGCTGAAGGATTACAGCGATGACGATCACACCAACGCTATTCGTGAGCGAATCCTTGAAGGAAATGAGCTACGTACAAAGCATACGTGGACATACGTGCCGCTTGACCGTGACCTCTGTGAGAGAGGAGAGCTACGTAGAGGCAGGATGAAGAAGGAGTATAGACAGTTTACGTTAGACGACAAACGAGTACTGATCACTCCTGAGAGCCTTCTGTGTCGCCGTGTCTTCAAGGGTGACTTTGAGTCCGGTGGTCGATTCTACTGTGCTGCACAGAGCTTGAATAAGGCTGAGCGAGCGACCATCCAGATAGACGGAGAGCCGACCATAGAGCTTGACTTGAAGAGCCTACACCCACGCTTGCTGTATAACCTTGAGGGCCTGAGGCACCTGAGGATTGCTACAGTGCCAACAATGATGATCAACGTAAGCGGAACAAGATGATATGTATGTACCTCATCAACACTGAGAGCCGGAGGACGGCGCAGAGAGCGTTCATGGCCGACTTCGGAGGTACAGCAGCCGAGGCTGATCATGAGCTGCAGGGCTTTGTTGACCAACACCCTGCGATAGCCAAGCACTTCTTCAAGTCGAGCTGGAAGCGATTACAGTTCCTAGATAGTCAGCTCGTGGATGCGGTGCTGGCGAAAGCCGTTGGTCAGGAAAGGCCTGTCCTACCAGTGCATAACAGCTTCATAGTAAAGAGCAAAGATGCTCAATGGTTTCTGAAGGTTATCGTAACGTGTTACTGGGAGTTGACTGGGTTTGAACCTGTGGTCGACTGGTAGCCGCCACCAAATACGTTTAGTTTGCTGGGATAGGTTTACTGCTGCAACGCTGCTTCCTGTGCCTTCTGCTTGTTATCCAGTGCAATCATGCTGTCCAACTGCACTCGCATCATTTCGAAGGATGACATAGGAGTAACCGGAGCTGCCGGAGTCTGCATAGCGTCGTACGCTCGGATGACCTGAAGATTAAACTTAGGGCTAATCCACATAGCGTATGCATAGACCAGCTCTTTGCAGGCGTAGGTTCCGCCGTTGCGTCCACGCTGAGAGCTAACCGCTAACCCCCCGATTTCGGAGATTAAGTCCTGTGAGCCCTGAGTAGCGAAGTACTTAGCAGGTTGATGGTGGCCTACACCTCCAGCCACATTATGCAAATCATTAAGACAGTAGCGGCCTTCAGTGTCCTGACGTACCGAGATGTTACATACAGTTAAGGCGCTCATGCATCACCTCCGAAGATAGCCGGAATAGCTCTGACACTAAGACTCACGCTGAGTATCAAGAGGCTTAATACCCGTATCTGGGCAGTTATCATTTTAATTGCAGGTATATCTGTAGTTAGAAGTGCCCTGAGAAGCTGTTGGAGCTACACTCTTCTCCTCAGAAGAATTAATCAGTTCATAGTATAAAGCTGGAATCCCAGCCTTTTAGCTCAAACATACGTATTCGTATCTTTTCTAACTCATCCAGTACCGACCACACTGCGTTTTAATGCTTGGAATTCCAAGGTTTATATCCTGCTCAACGGCTTCGATATCAGCTCTTTGCAGACGTAGGTTCCGCCGTACCGACCAGCCGTAGTTGCATAAGGGTGCAAATCTGCACCTTTAATAAGTTCATCGATTAAATCACCTGCCCCACGTACCCAGTATGCAGGCTTATACTTGTCGTCACCCCCAGCCGCCTTATGCAAATCATTAAGACAGTAGCGGCCTTCAGCGTCTCGGCGCACCGAGATGTCACATATAGTTAAGGCGCTCTACTCTTATTGAAACTTTATACCGGTGTAGTCAATCTTATCGATCCCGACCTTCAGCTCATGAATAAATGCTTCATAGTGAAGACCATAGCTATCACCTGCAGTCCTTCCATCCTGATCACGCCAGCCACCTAAGAGATCGACTGTTTCGTCAAGAACACCAAAGGCGCGACAATTAGCCCTGAAAGTATGACGGAATGAATGGAAGTCACGCATTATCCCTTCAGAGTCATCAGGCTTCAGGCCTAGCTTATCGAGTAATGCATTGAAGCGCTTACTGTAAACGGAGGAATACGTGTGGTCAGTGCCTAAGTGGACGCAGGGGAATAGTCGACCATCATCCAAGGCTTGAACATAGTCGATGAAGCCTGCCTCTATGAGCACCTCAGGCACAGGAATAAGTCTCTGGGAGTTATCGTTCTTAGTCTTCTTCGCCTGACCTCGTTCGGTGTCCACATCTTTATTGACATCAAAACACCAGACGCCCCCGCACTGACGTACATCAGCTTTTGTTAGCTGTAGTATCTCATTAGACCTCATGCCTGTAGTCAGACCTATACGAGGAAGCCAATAGTCAGACACCCTGATTGCTCCTACGGTCAACTCAAAGATGCTCTGTAGTTCTTTGGGGTTATACGGCTTGCGCTTCTTAGTGGCACCCTTGGGAATACTAATGCCTGCGGCTCTGTCTTTATCAGTCCACTCTTCCTGCTCAGCATGTTTGAACAATGACTTGATGAAGACAAACTTCTTCCTGACCGTGCCAGTGGCAACTGTTTTCAGTTCTTCGTCTGCTGAGATGTCCACTAGCTGTTGCAGTGATAGATTCTTAAGTCTAGGAATACGGCTGTAGTTAGTCGGTAGCTGTGACAGCAGGACACTGAAGTCTCTTAGTTGCTCTCGTGTAATAGAGGAGGGGTCAGTATTAGCACCAAGGTAGTCGATAAGTTGAGCGCAGACACCTTCAGCATCTGCTTGTGTCTTATCGTCCCAGTCTCCACGCTGTATCTTATAACTGATAAATGAATTGACCACTTCGCTCAGTGGCTTGTAGTCCAGCTTACGAGGCTTAGTGTATGCCTTCTGCTTACCTTCAGTGCTTAGTGCCTCACTGGCTCTGTTTGTGAATCTCTCTGAGGTAGATGACCAATCATCAAAGTGTCTATCTAATGCGACCTTACTCAACTCAAGGTAACGCCAGCAGAGCTTCTCTGTCAGCTTTTTGTAGTCGTCACTACCTTCAGTCAGCATGAGGTTATTGTCTGTTAGAACGTCATTGAGGAAGCCCTTGACCCACTTAAGCTGCTGAGGGTAACCGCGCTCTAATGCGTCAGACACAAGCGTATCAATGGTCTGATACTCTTCGCCATCATACTTCACGATGTAGCGATCAGTTACGCCTTCGTTCTCGATCTCACTCAATGCTTGCTCGAACCAGCGCTGGGAAAGTATCTCGATGTCTTTAGGTGTTAGGTTGATTCTGTCACGGGCTTGAACAAATAGGGCTTGAGTCTCTGCGTATTGCAACGCAAAGAGACGCTTAGCTTCACTGAAATTACGAGTTTGAAGGGAATTTTTAATCCAACGCTTACCAATGACATCACGAATGTCTTTAGGTACTTCAATGCGGTGATAGTAAATACCGCTGTCAGGATGTTTCCAAGGGGTGGCCATAGTTGACATTATCTTTCTCCGCACATGGATTTAACAATGCCTTTCGTACCAGTGTTACGTACCAGTCGAAAGGTTGCTATGCGCGGTAACTTGTTGTTTTCATGAAACTTATATGTAAATCAACAAGTTGGAATAATGGCGGTCAGGGAGGGATTCGAACCCTCGATACCTTGCGGTATACACACTTTCCAGGCGTGCTCCTTCGGCCACTCGGACACCTGACCGTTGTGAGGCGCGAATTCTATCATAAGTCCCTATTAGTGCAAGGTATTTTGGGTTTTTTGGTAAAAAATCGTTTTCATAAATGCAGGTAGACTAATGTAATAAGTGAGTCGTTACCTTGTGTTTACTTCAGCTGACAATTTGTTATCCAATTAAGCAACTCTTAATGATATATTATATATACATCTTAATTGGGTTTGGTTATGAAACTATGAAACGATCATCAACACTTCAGCCACTAAGTCGGGAGCATCATCAAGCACTGGTTTTGTCTAAGCGTTTAAAAGAGATAGTCAGGCTGCCTGCTGATAATCAATTACAACAGTGGTTGAAGCTTAAACCTTTATTGGCAGCGTCTCTTTTGCCGCACTTTGAAGAAGAGGAACGCTACTTTTTACAAGAGCTGGGTGTTGCAGCGAATGGCGCTCTGCTGAAGCGTATGTTGCAGGATCATCAGTGCATGCGTGAGTATATCAACACTGATGAATTGGATAAGCTGAGTGTATTTGCTGAGTTGTTAATGGCTCATGTGCGCTTTGAAGAAAGAGAATTATTTCCTTGGTTAGAAGAGTCTTACGCATTGGATTGACGAAGGGTTTCCCGTTAAATTGTCTACCGTGCTATTTTTGTCGTAAATCCATTTAGAGTAATCTGCTATGTCTGATTCGTTAAGTACTGTTTCTGATAAATCCGGGATGTTGCCGGGTTCTTTGGTGCATGTCGGGGACGTCCATGAAGGAGTGACCAGGCTGTCTGTCGTAGACTACAGAAGCGAGTACACCAATGAGCATAGTATTCAGTCCATCAACGAGCTAAGTCAGTATAAAGACAGCAGTAGCATAACGTGGGTGATTATTGAGGGTTTGGCTGATGTGAGGGTAGCGGCGGATATAGGTAAAATGTTCGACATACATCCGCTTGTACTTGAAGATATTCTTAATACACATCAACGACCAAAATTTGAAGAGTATGATGATTATCTGTTTATTGTTTTAAAGTGCTTAAGGCCAGAAAAGGGCGAATTTTCAGTACATTATGAGCAAATAAGCATTCTGATGTTGGGCAATGTGGTTCTGCTGTTTAAAGAGAAAGCGGATGACCTGTTTCATCCTCTGTTGAAACAGGTCAGAAGTAGCAAAGGCCGGCTTAGAAGTCTGGGGTCTGATTATCTCACCTATGCTATTTTGGATACCATCGTTGATCAGGGTTTCCTTCTGATCGATGCATTGGATGAGACGGTTATTTTGGTGGAAAATGATGTTTATGATAACCCTGTTCCTGCTACGTTGAATCAGATCCAGCGCCTCAAAAGAGAGATGATTAATGTCAGGCGGAATATGTCACCGGTACGGGAGATGTTGTCGGCGATGCTGCGCAGCGAGTCACGGTTAATCAATGAACATACATTTTTGTATCTGCGTGATGTTTCTGATCACTCTTTGCGTGTGATGGAATCTATTGAGTCGTATCGGGATATTTTGTCAGGACTGCTGGAGATTTATATTTCCAGCATTAGTAATAAAATGAACGAAGTAATGAAGGTCTTAACGGTTTTCGCCTCTATTTTCATTCCACTAACCTTTTTAGCAGGTATCTATGGAATGAATTTTGAGTACATGCCCGAACTGCATTGGCGGTGGGCTTATCCGGTATTATGGGTGGCATTTATCACGATACCGGCGGTGTTGCTGGTTTATTTTAAAAAGAAGAAATGGCTATAATTCTGATTAGTAACAATGGAATAGCCTGCACTAGGCGAGTTAAGTGCAGGCAAAATATCACGCTCAATAGTGATTCAAATTTACAATTTGCGTAATTTTGTTAATTGGGTAGCGATTTGGTAATACCTGTCTTGCTCCTCGTTGGGTACCATGCTGCCACCTGTCGCCCAGCTGATATGTGTGGCCTGCTCCATTTTCCCTTCTAGTGCGTGCTGTTTTAAGTACCCCCTACCTTTTGATAGCAGATTTATAATCCCCGGTAAGCTTGCTAATGCAGATGGCTCCAAAGAGAGCTGCTCGGTATCTTTCAGTACTTTAAGAAAGCGGTACATATTTTCATCAGTGACGGTGTAAATTCCGCTTAGAAGAGGTTCCATGAATTTCCCAACGAATGCTGAAGGGCGGCCTACCGCAAGGCCATCGGCGCAGGTTTTATTATCTATCCCGATGTCTTGAACACAAATTTGCTCATGTAATCCTGTAGACATGCCTAGCAACATACAGGGGGAGTGGGTTGGTTCAGCAAAAAAGCAGTGAACATGGTCGCCAAAAACTTGTTTTAAGCCAAACGCAACACCTCCGGGGCCGCCTCCTACACCGCAAGGCAGGTAAACAAATAAAGGGTGTTTTTCATCAACAATAATATGTTGTTCTTCTAGTTGCTGCTGAAGGCGCAGAGCTGCCACGCTGTAGCCTAAAAAGAGATCTTGAGAGTTCTCATCATCGATGAAATGGGCGAGGGGTGTTTGTTTGGCCTCTTCCCGGCCTTGTTCAACCGCTTTGCTGTAATCATCGGCATGCTCTACTACGGTTACACCTTTGCTGCGCAGCAGATCTTTTTTCCATTGCCGGGCGTCTGCTGACATGTGCACAGTGACTTTAAAGCCGAGTTTGGCGCTCATAATTCCGATGCTTAATCCAAGATTTCCGGTCGATCCCACAATGATGCTGTGCTGAAAGAAGAAATCGCGTAACGCCGGCGTATTGAGTATTCGATAATCGGAGTCTTGGTCTAGGTAGCCTGCCGCCATAGCGAGTGTTTCGGCATGTTTTAGCACCTCGTAAATGCCTCCGCGTGCCTTTATGGAGCCAGAAACGGGTAAGTGACTGTCACATTTCATCCAGAGTTTACCAGGAAGAGGGATGCCAGCAATGCACGATAGAGTGTGCTGCGCATTGGGGATGACGCGTAACGGTGACTCTATCAAACCTTGGCTGTTGGCTGTCTCCGGGAAGACTAATGCGATGTAGGGCGCGAATCTTGCTAGTCTCTCAGCGGCATCTTTGATATTGGTTTCGTTTAAGGTCAGGGAGGGTTGGGCCGCTTTAAAGTGTGTCAGAGAAGGGTTCAGCCAAAGGAGTTCATCTAGATTTTGTAATTGAGGAAGTAGAACGTTTTTTTTGATGAGTGATATCTGGTCTGGTGTTAGGCTCATTGAAGGGGCTCACATTACAGAAAATAGAAATGGTTTACGTATTATTAATATCGTAATTGGCGTTGTTCGAGCGAGTTGTGGAGTGCGCTGCTGAAACTGACGAGACTTTAGTTTAAAGCTTTTGGGCGGGATTAAAAAGCCCGCAAGATTTTGCTCTTGCGGGCTTTGAGTGGTTATTTCAGTGAGAAATTACCAAAGATCAATTTACGAATGAACAGATGCCAGAGCAGCGTTCAATGTAGCGCTTGGGCGCATGACGCGTTTAACGGTTTCACGTTTAGCGTGGTAGTAACCATCCAGTTCTGCAGAGCGTCCCTGTACAGCGCTAAGCTCGTTCACAATGGTGGCTTCATTATCAGTTAATGTTTTAGCCAGTGGTGCGAACATATTTGCTAGCTCTTTATCTTCTGTCTGTGCTGCAACGGCCTGAGCCCAATACATGCCTAGGTAGAAGTGGCTGCCACGGTTGTCCAATTCACCTGTTTTGCGAGAAGGGGACTTGTTTTCTTCTAATAATTTTCCAGTGGCCGCATCCAGAGTTTTTGCCAGGATCACAGCGCGTGGGTTGTCTTTCTTAATACCCAGCTCTTCTAGTGAAACTGCCAGTGCAAGGAACTCACCCAGAGAATCCCAGCGCAGGTGGTTTTCCTCTTCAACCTGCTGTACATGTTTAGGTGCTGAGCCACCGGCACCGGTTTCGTACATACCGCCGCCTTTCAGCATAGGTACAATAGACAGCATCTTGGCAGATGTACCCAGTTCAATAATTGGGAACAGATCGGTCAGGTAATCACGCAATACGTTACCGGTTACGGAGATGGTGTCTTTACCACGTACTAAGCGGTCCATGGTGAAACGGATGGCCTGGCTGTAGGACTTAATGCTGATTTCAAGGCCTGTAGTGTCGTAATCCTTCAGGTATTCTCTTACTTTCTTAGTTAGCTCAAGGTCGTGAGCACGTTCCTGATCTAACCAGAAAATAGCCGGTGTATTAGACTGACGGGCACGGGTCACTGCCAGTTTAACCCAGTCACGGATTGGCTCGTCTTTGGTTTGACACGCACGCCAGATATCGCCCTTCTCAACTTCATGCTGCATCAGTACCGTTCCGTCTGCAGCAACAACGCGCATGGTGCCATCTTCAGTTTCAAACGTTTTGTCGTGAGAGCCGTATTCTTCAGCTTTCTTAGCCATAAGGCCTACGTTTGGTACAGAGCCGATTGTTGTTGGATCGAATGCACCGTTAGTTTTGCAGAAGTTGATCATGTCCTGATAGATACGCGCGTACGTTCTTTCAGGCATTACCGCTTTAGTATCTTTTGGTCGACCATCAGGGCCCCACATTTTACCGCCGTTACGGATCATTGCAGGCATAGATGCATCAACGATGACATCGGATGGTACGTGCAGGTTGGTGATACCTTTAACGGAATCAACCATTGCCATTTCCGGGCGGTGCTCGTGGCAAGCGTGAATAGCTTCTTCAATCTCTTCACGCTGAGAGCGTGGCAGGCTGGCAATTTTGTCGTATACGCTACCGATACCGTTGTTTGGATTAACTTCAAGCTCTTCGAACAGATCAGCGTATTTTTCGAATAACTCTTTATAGAAAACAGTCACAGCATGGCCGAATACAATCGGGTGAGAAACTTTCATCATGGTCGCTTTAACGTGTAGTGACCACATAACGCCCGTTTCTTGCGCGTCCTGTAGAGTTTCTTCAAAGAAGTCACGCAAGGCTTTACAGCTCATGCGCATGCTGTCCAGAATTTCGCCTTGTTCAAGAGGCAGTTCTTTCTTAACCGTGACTTCTCCGTTAGGAGCTACGAATTCAATGCGAACAACGCATGCTTCATCCGCAGTGATGGACTGTTCACTGGAGAAGAAATCGCCGTCACGCATGTAATCAGCGTGAGTGCGGGACGCTTTGCTCCATGCACCCATGGAGTGTGGGAATTTGCGTGCGAAAGCTTTAACAGCACCTGGTGCACGGCGATCTGAGTTACCTTCACGCAGAACCGGGTTAACCGCACTACCTAGCAGTTTACCGTAACGAGCCTGAATTGCTTTTTCTTCATCGGTATGAGCCATTTCAGGATAATTAGGAATATCATAACCTTGTGTTTTCAATTCAGCGATACACGCTTTTAGCTGAGGAATTGAAGCACTGATATTAGGTAACTTAATGATGTTTGCATCAGGGTCCTGCGTCAGGTCACCCAGAAAAGATAAACCATCTTCAACTTGCTGATCTTCAGTCAGACGTTCGGGGAAAGCAGAAAGAATACGGCCTGCCAGAGAGATATCAGTAATTTTAACGTCGATGTCCGCTGCAGCAGTAAATGTACGGACGATTGGCAATAGAGATGCGGTAGCAAGTGCTGGTGCTTCGTCAGTAAGGGTGTAATAAATCGTTTGTCTCGTTGTAGTCATTTCTCATCCCCGAGTAGTTTAGCTTAGTCGCCACAGGCCTGAAGTAAGTTGACTTTTGGTCTGGTTACTCCACTGGTCCAAGCTTTTTATCTGTATTTTTCGAACGGAATTATACCGGAAGAGTAATGACGGTTATACGGTTGGGCTATGCACTTAAGGATAATAAAACGTTGATTATGTAAAAAATCTACAAAGGTAGTAAGGGATTCAGCTTGATATGAGGCAGTGTCGTACGTTTTTTAACCATTACTCGACCAAAGTAGCTCAGTCCCTTTAGAAGGGGCTCATATAGTAGTGAGTTTAGAAGAGTATGACTTAATAAATTTAGTTTATTGATATTAAAAGTAACTTAAAAAACACTCAAAAAATTGATTTTAATTTAAGGCTTTTTTAAGTGTAATATCGTCTAAATGTTTGTTTTTCTGTGATATTTATATTGTAAAATATTTAAATACCATATGAATTAAATTATCAGATGTTTTAAGTTCAAATGTATATTTTTTCTTTTAATTGGGTGCGTGTTATTAGCTATTAAGAGGTTAAGATTTAAATGAAGGGAATGAATTATAAAGAGAGCTATTTGTGCAGGAATACCTATAAAGTAGCTTCACGCCGTGCCGTTATCATTTTAATAGTGTTGTATTCAGGCAATGCCCTGTCTGTATCTGCGGTTTCTGATGAAGCTATATTAAAGCAATATAAGCAACTGTTAGAAGATCAGCAAAAAGAGTTCGAAAAGCAGAGAAAAATTTTAACGCAACAAGGAGAAAAGATTAATGAGTTGAAATCCCGGCTTGATGCTATTTCTCAAAAACCTTCCCAGCGGAGCTTACCCTCTGGACCTGTCGGGCAAAAGCCGCCGAAAGGCACGAAAGATTCTTCACCACCAGAAATTCCAAGGCTCAGTGATAATGTTGGTGGTGTATTGACTAAGAGAGGAAAGCTGATTCTCGAACCTTCGATAGAGTATTCATATAATTCGAATAACAGGGTTTTTCTTGATGCTTTTACATTCTTACCAGCGCTGGCTGTTGGCCTTATTGATCTACGCGAAATCAAGCGCCATAGTACATATGCCAGTATAACAACACGATATGGAATGACCGGTCGCTTGGAGCTTGAGTTTAAATTACCGTATGTTTATCGTTCAGACAGCCAGCGCTCACGTCCTGTGAGCATAGGAGTTGGTGATGATGAAATTTTTAATGCCAGCGGCGATGGTATAGGTGATGTGGAGTTTGCTGCACGCTATCAATTAAATAATGGTAATGATGGATGGCCGATTTTTATTGGAAACTTAATGGTAACCTTGCCGACGGGAACCAGTCCGTTTGATGTAGAGTTTGTGCAGTCCACCCCAGGAGCCGTTTTTCCAACAGAGCTACCCACGGGTTCTGGCTATGTGAGTATTCAGCCGAGCATTACTGCCCTCTACCCGACAGACCCTGGTGTGTTCTTTGGGAATATAAGTTATAGCTTCAATATTGAAACTGATGAAAGCGTAGGAACTGTAAACCCTGGAGATACGCTTGGAATGAGTTTCGGGCTAGGTTTTGCTTTAAATGAACGCTCTTCATTTAGTCTTGGTTATTCTCATAAACACGTTTTTGAATCAAAGATCGATGAGATGAATGTCAAGGGAAGCGTGCTGGATATTGGGCAGTTATCGATAGGTTATTCTTTCAGGCTATCACCAAAAACAAATATAAACTTATCTCTTGGTATTGGTACAACCGAAGATGCTCAGGATGTGAGGCTTAGTTTACGAGTACCAATTTCAATTTTATGATGAAGGGGCTATAAAAAATAACCGTGCATTTCTACACGGTTATTTTTTAAAGGCTTATTCTTTTGAGTTCTGTATTGGTTTTTTCAACCGGTGTATTCGTATTTAACCTATATCCTATCCCTTTTAATGTTAACACCCAGTGTGGATTATAAGGATCAATCTCTATTTTTTTACGTAATAGGTGCATGTACTGGTATAGATCAGACTTGTTTGCCCGATTGTTTTCGGGCCATAGGTGATTGATTATTTCTTGTGGCGTAAAGATATGATCAGTATCGGCGGCAAGCAAAGTGAAGAGTTTGAACTCTTTGCGGGTTAGTTTTAGATTCTTTTCTTTTAAATAAACGGACTGGCTACTGATGTTTACAGTAAAGGGGCCAATTTTGTAATTGTCGAAATTCACTTTTCGGGTGAAGTTCAGCTTTGGAGTGTCTGTTAATAGTGTTGCTGTAGCTTCTATAGAGTGATCTTTTTCTGATCTTCTGTCATTGTTTCTACGGTCCTTATTTCTTCTGTCAGGGAAAGGGTGAAAATTATAACTGAAATGCTCACGTAGATAACCGTCTAATTTTTCCATTATTGGATCTTCTAAATAAAAATCTATCCACGATTCTTCTTGAATATTATGGTCATCAGAGTGATTGAAAATGGCACATATAGGAATATTAAAGTCGATATTTATTTTTCGTAATGTTCTTAGATATGCCCTTGTAGAGGACTTCTCTAGTTCTCTGATATCAAAGATTATCAATTTATATAAATTTTTAACTTCATCCTGGTTGATGTGTTCCAGAGGAGATTTTGTGCATACCATTAACTGATTGGCAAGCCCGTATCCTTTTAACATTCCAATAATAAAATTATCATTAGATATCAGTAATATAGAGTTGTTATTTGAAATTTCCATTATATTTCCCATAAGAGAAGTTTACTTTGTTTTTATGGAACAACAGTTCAATTATAAGGTTCTAATAATAAATTTATCAATAATTTTGTATATGTTTTTCATATGATTTTGATATGTGTCATTATTTCATAAATGCTATTACATATAACTTATAAGAATAAATAGTATTTTAGTATAAAAGTGATGATGAGGTTGGTTATTAATGGTTATTTGTAAATATTTAACTCAATAACTCAATAACTCAATAACTCAATAACTCAATAACTCAATAACTCAATAACTCAATAGTTTTTTAATAATTTTTTAATTATGTGAGTTTTGTTTTTTATTAAGAGATTTTTAATTTTACTTATATGGATTTTTAAGTTGTATTTGTAGATTCTGAAGGCGTTGGGATATCACCACCGTTGTTAAACGGAGATTGATATTATTTGATTATTTTGTCAATTAACCACGCTGGGTAAAAATAATATAAATGGAGCATTAAAATGAATAATAATACTAAATTACTAGCTGCTAGTATTGCACTTATATTGGGAACAACCACTAATGCGTGGGCAAACCCAACCAATACGGCAACCGAATCTGCTCAGACACAAACAGCAAATGCTAGTGCTGAAACGGCTGGTGATGGATCGGGTACTGCGAATGAATATTCCACAGTAGTGGGAACTGATAATACGAATAACAGTACAGCTGATGACAACAGCAACACGAATAACTCAGATAATAGTGTTGCCGACAACGACGATAACAGCAACAACTCCGATAATACCAACAACTCAGATAACAGCACTGACAATACCAACAACTCGGATAATAGTGTTGCCGACAACGACGATAACAGCAACAACTCCGATAATACCAACAACTCAGATAACAGCACTGACAATACCAACAACTCGGATAACAGTGTTGCCGACAACGACGATAACAGCAACAACTCCGATAATACCAATAACTCAGATAACAGCACTGACAATACTAACAACTCGGATAACAGTGTTGCCGACAACGACGATAACAGCAACAACTCCGATAATACCAATAACTCAGATAACAGCACTGACAATACGAATAACTCGGATAACAGTACTGCTGACAATGATGATAATAGCGATAACAGTTCAGCTGCTGCGACTGATACCGCTGCAAATAACGGAAGTACAGCTACAACAGATCGTTCAGATAACAGCACAGCTGATAATGATACGGATAACTCTGATAATAGCTATGCATCCGGAACTAACGCAGCCGCTAACAATGGAGGTACTGCTAGCTCGGATAATAGTGATAATTCAGACAATTCAGATAATAGCTCTGCTACGGCAACTGATGCAGCAGCAAACAACGGAAGTACAGCAACGTCAGATCGATCAGATCACAGTATGGCGAATGCTAGCGCTCCTGGTTCTGCAGCAGCAAACAATGGTAGCACAGCAACGTCTGATAACTCCGATAATTCCGATAACTCCGACAATTCTGACCACAGTATGGCGAATGCGAGCGCTGCTGGTTCAGCTGCAGCAAATAATGGAAGTACAGCAACTTCGGATAATAGTAACAACAGCGATAACAGTACTGCATCTGCAACTGCTATGGGGGCTGCAGCAGCTAATAATGGCAGTACGGCGACAGTTAACAACAGTGATAATAGTGACCACAGCTCTGCTAGTGCAAGTGGGCATGGTACATCCGCAGCTAATAATGGCGGAACAGCAACCACTACTTACAGTGTAAATAACTCAGATTTAATGGGCACAGTAACCGGTAATACTTACGGTTACCCTGAAGCGCTGTCAGGTAACTGCTGTGGTGAAAACAATATCACTGACTCCTTCAACGGAACAGCTGGTGTCAACCAGAATATCCAGAATGCAGGGGCAAACTCTTTGACTCAACAGCAGGTTTCTTTCCAGGGAAATGTGAATGTAAACCAACCATAATGTGTTGACTTGCTCATCACCTGTAATCAGGTTGCCGGTTTTTTGCCGGCAACCTTTATAATAATAAAAGGGAGAGTGTGATGATATTGTTTAATAAAAAACTGTATGTTTTTATTGTTCCTTTAGTTGTGTGTTATGCAGGAATGGCCAAAGCACTTCCGGTGGATGTAAACAAGTTTTCGGTTATAAGGGATGCTGTATTACTTGACGAATTAGATGAAGTTAGAGGCCTTGGTGGAGTGGTTGATATTACAACCATCGTAAATTCAAATATTGAGGCGGAGCTGTCAAATAATACAGCCAACAATAATGTTACTGGTTTTAATATTATAGACAACGGCGCATTTACTGAAGCGAGTGGTATTTTCTCAATTATTCAAAATACAGGTAATAACGTTATTATTCAGGACTCCACTATTGTTAATGTAAGCATTACACCATAATCAAGGAGAGGGTTATGAGAATACTCGTTCTAGTCTTTGTTTTTTTTATGCTGTTATTAGTTCATTTCAAAACCCAGGCTATAGAGTTAAATGGATTTTCAGTAGGGGGGAATTATACAATTCCGGTCGTTAGCTTCAATGAGCGTAAGTTTTCCACAATTTATAAGCAAAAATATGATTTTAGTTGTGGTTCTGCTGCGCTGGCTAGCCTCCTGACTTTTCATTATGACGATAATGTTAATGAACAAAGTGTGTTTATAGATATGTTTCAGAATGGCGATCAATTAAAAATTCAAAAACAAGGGTTCTCATTATTAGATATGAAGCGTTTTCTTGAAAGACGTGGGTATAAATCTGATGGGTTTCGAATAGGCCTGGATGATTTAAAAGTACCTGCGATTACAATCATTAATAATAACGGTTACTTACATTTTGTTATTATCAAGGGACTTAATGGAACAGAGGTCTTAGTTGGAGATCCGTCGGTAGGTGTGAAGGTAGTAACACGGGATGATTTTACTAAGATGTGGGAACAACGTATTTTATTTTTAATAAGAGGCAATGAAAATATTGCATCTGAGCATTTTCAGGATACCAGTGAATGGAGTGTTCGTGTTAAAGCACCTTTAGATACCGTGATCAGCCGGGCGAGTTTAGCGACATTTAACTTATTACGACCAGGAAGTTTTGACTTTTAATTTTGGTTACAACTTTTCTGTCTTTTATAGGGAGGTCATGTAGATGACTATTCGGCGTATTTGTATGATGGTTCATATCAGAGACTATGTAAAAGTATCGTCTCTATCTGTTTTACTATTAACCGGAATTTTTTCCACCTATGTATCTGCTGTAGATCTTTCAGATAAAATGCGGTTAACGGGGCAGGTTAGCAGCGATTGGCAAAAAATATCTGACGAGGAGCTGGACACGTTACGTGGTGGTTTTTCATTACCAAATGGGTTGGTCGTTGATTTCAGTTTCGATAAAAGAATTTATAAAAATGGAATAGAAGCATTTTATTCCTATTTTCAACTGCCCAAAGATATTGTACTTAGCCGCCAAATGACATCTGATTTAGCGTCTGATTTCAGTAACATGGTATTAAATTCTGTGACACAAAATAGTTTGGATAATCAAATTATTAAAACAATAAATACAATTAATATTGATATAAGCAATATTAAAAACACTAATTTTGATGCGAATAGATCTGCATTTTTCATAGATGTTGTAGGCCCTACCCTTAAATAATGAGAAGATACCTGTTAGCCGTTGGTATTTATGCCTTTTAACATGCTTTTATTTTTATGCTGGATGACGCTAAGCAATTCATCCATAGGTATAGGCTTACTATAATAATAACCTTGGTAGCTATCACAGTCTTGTTGCTTTAAAAAATCATATTGTTTTTGGTTAACCACTCCCTCAGCTACAACCCATAGATTAAGATTTTTAGCCAAAGATATAATGGTTTGAACGATAGCTCTGTCGTTCACATCGAGAGAAATATCATTAATGAATGACTGATCTATCTTCAGTACATCGATAGGCAGATTTTTCAGGTATTGGAGAGATGAGTAGCCGGTGCCAAAGTCGTCTATCGCCAGGCGAATCCCCATCTCTTTTAATTCAAATAATTTCCTTGTTGTGTCATCCAGGTTGTGGATTAGAATGGACTCGGTGAGCTCTAGTTCTAGCTGTTGAGGTTGAATATTGTTGCTCAAGATGATGCGTTGTATTTCAGCGATAAAGTTTTTCTGCTGAAACTGACGAACACTCATGTTCACTGATAAGTAAGGAATCGGTTGTTTTTTTAGTGTGCTCCATGAAGAGAGTTGTCGGCATGCCTCTTCTAATACCCATGTCCCGATAGGAACAATTAATCCACTCTCTTCTGAAATTGTTATGAAGTCATCTGGACAAACTAAACCATTATTAGGATTGCGCCACCTGATTAACGCTTCTGCTCCGCAAACAGCATTGGACCTAAAGTCAATTTGGGGTTGGTAAAACAGTTCAAAATGGTTTCTTTTTAATGCGTCATGTAAACCATGTTGAACGTTCAGGCGTTCATCCGCTTCTTTTTGTAAGCTGGGGGTGACAAACTTATAATTATTGCGGCCTGATTTCTTTACTTTATACATGGCATTATCAGCAAGCTTTATCAGGTCTGTGATCTGATCGGTGTCATCTGGAAACATTACGATGCCGATACTGACGGTAATCTGTAGTTTATTCTCTTTGGTTAGAATAGGTTCTGATATTGTTTGAATAATTTTATCGGCAACACTGCTGGCATGTGTTATCGCATTTTTCTTATCCTCACCTAAATCTGCGAGCAAAACTACAAATTCATCACCGCCCATGCGGGATATCGTATCTTCTTGACGAATACAGTCGGATAATCGTTTAGCTACTTCTTGCAGAAGCTCATCGCCAATTAAGTGCCCCAATGAGTCGTTAATTACTTTGAAGTGGTCAATATCTAATATGAAAACGGCGCCGTGTTGGCGGTTACGTTTCGCTTGAATGAGCGCTTGTTTGAGGCGGTCTTGTAATAAAATTCTGTTCGGTAAGCCTGTTAAAGGATCGTAATAGGCCATAAAGTGAATGTGTTCAGCATCTTTTTTTCGCTGGGTAATATCAGAAGACACGCTAATATAATAAGCAGGTGAACCATCGGGATTATTGATGCTCGTCAGGCTAACCCATTCAGGATAAATTTCTCCGTTTTTGCGTTTATTCCATATTTCACCCTGCCAGCTTAGGTTTTTCTTTAGTACTGCCCACATATTTTGATAAAACTGATCATCTTGTCTTCCTGACTTTAAAATACTTGGGGTCTTTCCTAAAGCGTCTTTTTCAGTGAAGCCTGTTGTTTTTACAAAGGCTTTGTTGACTTTGATGATGTTACCGTTTGTGTCAGTCACTATAATCATCTCCGCACACTCGTCTAAAACAGAAGCTGAGAGAGATAAATCTTGCTCTAACGCTTTTAAATGCGATATATCACTGACACCAATATGAATGCGCATGCCCTTTTCATGCTTTTCAGGTGCGCAATCTAATTTAACCCAAAGGGGGAGCATCTCTTTAGTATATAAGCGTATTTCACATGCTTGCGGTTTTTTATCGTGAATGGTTTTTTTACAACAAAAATAGAAAACATCCTGATCATCTGGAAAAATAAGCGAGTTGAAAATGTGGCCGAGGAGATCACGTTTATGTATGCCTAATTGAATAGCCAGTGTTTGGTTTATTTCCAGTATTTCATTATTCGTATCTATGGTGATATAGCCAACCGGAGCAATATCGTAGTGTCTGAAATGAACCGATATCTCCTCTTTTAACTTGTCGTGTAAATTATTTAATTCAGTATTGGCAGAGTGGAGCTCTTCATTCTGTAATTCCAGTTCAATCCTATATGTATCAAGTTCATGCAAAAGCCTGGCAAGGTCGATGTTATTGTCTACGACATCCCGATGATCTGTCATTTTCAATATGTCTTCAGCTTTTTTTCTAAGCTGAGAAAACTTATCGCCTGTACTCATAGATAGCACCTTAACTTAGTGTGTTTACTTCAGGTATCAAAACTAAAATTGTATTGACTGAATGAAACACTGCCTTTATTTCTGGAATAGTTATTGTAATTTGACACTTTAAAGCTTTTTGGTTGAGTGTGTGTATTTTTGAGTTGAAAATAATATTCGGTTTGTGCTCAATAATTGCGTGCATGTGATTGAGTAAATATGCACGTATGTCAATAAGTTTCGACATATTTTTCAGTAGTGATTCTTTATTTGATCCATCAAATAATAGTACACCCGAATCGTTAATATTAAGCACTTGTATCAGGTTTGTTATGTTATTCTTTGTTAGATCTATGCTTTTTAAGTGTGATTCCAGCTGTTTAAACGTTTTCAGATTATGGGACTTTATATACTCAACCAGCCCTGATGCATCTACTTCCAATATAGTAAATGGGCAGTTGTCGAATAAACTTTTATAGCGTTGTTCGCTGTCTTTTAGTGAATTTTCTGTTTCTTTTATATTGGTAATATCTTCAAATGAGATAACCACACCTGCGATAACATTGTTAGCGGTTCGGTATGGAAGAACACGCATCCGATAAAATTTGCCATTATCATCGCGTACTTCGAGCTCAGCTTTATCTAATGTTTTCAGTACGTCGCTAGCAACGTCAGTTAATTTTATATTTTGCAAAGACGATGACAAATGAGCGATAGGACGATGTATATCTGTTGCCATTAAGTTAATTATTTCTTTCATCTTCGGCGTGAAACGACGGATTCTTAGCTCAGTATCTAAAAAAAGCGTCGCAATTTGCGTGCTATCTAAGAGATTTTTTATGTCATCATTTGCCATGGAGAGGTCATCAATATGGCTTTGTAATTCTGCGTTAACAGTAATTGATTCTTCATTAAGTGATTGCAATTCTTCTTTTGATGTTTCTAGTTCTTCATTTGTGGACTGTAGTTCTTCATTAGTTGACTGTAATTCATCATTTGAAGATTTAAGCTCTTCATTTGATGTTTCGAGTTCTTCTATTGTGGTTTGTAAATCATCTCGGGTATGTTCTAGTTCTTGTTGTAGAATGCTGGCGTCATTGCTTGGTTGTGTGTGTGTGTTTGTAACCGTTGTTGATGTGGCATGTGTTCTTTCATCAAAGCTGACCATTAAGAGATCTTTTAGGTGTCCTATTTCTTGTAATAGTTTAACCGTCAGATCTAAAAATAATTTATGGTTATCTGTTCCAATAGGAATCGATTTTTTGTGGACATCTTTTTTATGCAGTATTACTTTGCGAATAGCGCTGGATAGCTCTTCTTTAAGCGCGGGTGTGCGTGCCATTTCTAAAATATGGTTGCTTAAGCGGCCTTCAGCCGGTTCTAAATAATGACCTAATCGTCCATGTACATATATAATATTCATCTGATTATCGATGATGACACAGGGCGGAATATTATTCTTTTTAAGGATTACTTCAACAAGTTGTAATGCTGTCAGTTCTGTAATCGGAGCTGCAGTTGATGGGGTATTTGTTTTTTCCATTTTTAAGGGGCTCAGTGTATCCGTAAAATGTAGACCAGGAGCTGAATTTTGTACGAGAGTCTTACGTTTAAAAAATTTCCATTTTTTATCAATTATTGCAAAATAATTATTAGATTGACCAGTCGTTTCTGACGGCCCTAAAAAAAGAATACCATCTTCTTTTAAGCTGTAATAAAAAATAGGGAAAATATTTTTTTGTAACTCCGGGCTGAAATAAATTAATAAATTACGACAGCAAATAAGATCAAGTTTTGAAAAAGGAGGGTCTTGAATTAAATTCTGAGTAGCAAAGACCACCATCTCACGGAGGAATTTTTTTACGTAATAATAGCCATCATTTTTTGTAAAGTAGCGCTGGCAATATTCCTCTCCCAAGTCATCTATTATTGTTTTTGGATAGCGTCCTCGGCGGGCTGTTTCAATGGCATATTCATCTACATCTGTCGCAAAAATCTGTATGTTTATATTTTTACGTGAAGCGCTCATATACTCTTGCAGAATAATCGCAATAGAATAGGCTTCCTCGCCACTACTGCAGCCAGGAATCCAGACTCGCACCGTATAATTGTCAGGTTTTTTTTCGAGAAATTCAGGAAGAATGTTGTTTGATAGTATCTTAAATGCGTCTTTATCTCTGAAAAAACTGGTAACGCCGATAAGTAAATCACGGAATAATATACTTACTTCTTGGTTGTCTTTTTGAATAAATGTTAAATAGTCATTTATATTTTCAATTTGATGCACTTGCATGCGCCGCTCGATACGACGAAAAATTGTTTTTTTCTTATAAAGTGAAAAATCATGTCCCGTTTTATTTTTGATGATGAGCAATATTTTTAAGAGTGTGTTTGCTAACACTTCTATGTCTGTAACAGGGTGTGATGTACTTTGTAATGGTCTAATGACACCGGACACTTTAATGAGAGACTATAAACGTCAAACATTGAGGTGTAGGAATGGGACAG
>JBLWXO010000028.1:0-25929 GCA_048267385.1 Neptunomonas sp.
ACGGCGAACGGAAGTTTATCTCCGGTCAACTTTGAAAATTTACAAAAAAAGGTGTCCGGTTGGAGTTGACCAGTACATATCCGTAAACTTCCTTACAGTAGCCCTTCCCCACACAAAAACCTTTGATTTAGTGGAGGAAGGGTGTCAATTTTTATACATCTTTATTGTCTTAGTCCAAGATTAAAATTGTTTTAACCAGAGAGTGCCAACAGGATGCAAGGTATATGTTGCTACTTTTTTTTCAACCAGAGGCATTTCATCCAATATTTTTTTAGCTGCTTCGGCTGTTTTTGCTTTAATAAAAAACATAACTCTTGCTGTATCACCTTTATGCACAAGGTCATGCGTTTTTTTACTGTCAATATATACATTTTCAATAATGCCATTTTTCCACAATTCAAGAACTTCTGTTGAATGAGCGGCGATCGTATTGTTGAAAAGTCCAGCATCATCGGTATCTATGGACCACTCAACAGCATAGGTCGTTCTTGAATCTGTATCTTCTGCAAATACTGAAGATATTGAAAAAAAGCCAAGTAGCATAATTGAACAAATATAAGTAAGTAATTTTTTTCTCATGATGACTCTCTCAGGTTGATTATCGTTATTGAAATAAATGTAGATTAAGTTTTTCTTTAGCTTTCCTCTCCGTTGTTTTATTCAGAGTTATTTATCCCACCACTCATTTTGAATCTGAGCGAGAGTGAAACTTTCACGGTCTTGGGCACGTTGGTAATAACTTCCTAGTAGCGGGAATTTATTACCGTTAATCCAGTCGGTATAGCCGAGTAAATCAAGCCTTGAGAGCACCACTGTCCATATAACGTCAGCCAGGGAGTAGATATCGCCCAGTAGGTATGTGTTGCCGTTCATCTGTTTTTCAGCAAGAGTAAGGGACTCAACAGCGCTTTGCTCAATGTCCTTGATATGTTTTACGTCTACCCTGAACGTTTTGCTTTTCTCCGATCTGGCAGCACAAGCAAGATAATTATTCTTAAGTTCGGGATGCTGCTCGGCAAGTAACAACGATTTATTAATACGGGCATCCAGAATTTTCTCAGACTTTTCCATGGAGGGATGGCGTGCATAACTGAGAATCTGAAGGTCAACCTCGTCAGCCAGATCAATGAGTTTATCCATTAACTGGATATCATTCTTATTGGTTGGCAACAGTGAATTACCTTCAGGTAATGCTGCTATAAACCGAATGATTCGGGCTGAATTAGTGACAACCTCCGTTGTGCCGTTGTTGAACGCCAGCGTAGGGATAACACCATTGGGGTTTAATTTTACATACCATGGTTCAAGCTGCTCTTGCTCTCGTACAATGTCGATTACATTAGAAGACCAATCTAAACCCTTTTCTTCTAATGCAAGGCGAACTTTCATTGAACAGACCGACAGTGGATGGTGATGCAGCGTTAATGAAGACATCGCGTTAACCTCAAATATCTAAAAAGTGGATAAAGAATAGTTTTCCAAAGTACTTAGACGCGTGGCTTTAACGGCATCATTCGGGGAAGAACATCTGCTTCGGGCGCATCCAGGAAACGGTGCTTAAGAGCACCAGCAACATGCATGAAGATCGCCGCTATCAATGTGTAAACTAAAATCCAATGGGCTTGCTTAGCCAGCCCTGCCATCTCTATATTTTTATCAAACAACTGCGGCAGCTCGACCAGACCAAACATGCTGACGGGAAAACCCGCAAAGTTAGTCATGGCAAATCCGCTAAAGGGAATCGCGAGCATTAATATATAAAGAGAAGCTGTGACGATGCGCGAGAGTGCCCGTTCCCAACCGGACAGAACCTGCGGCAACGAAGGTGAACGGTTAATACGGCTCCAGATCAAACGAAGAATGGCAAGCAGCATGAAGATGACACCAAAAGATTTATGCACCCCCATAATTTGCAAGCGACTGGGATCTGACTTATCCAACCCCGTCATATAAGTACCGACTGAAACAAGTACTATCAACATCAGGGCCATTCCCCAGTGAAGCCATTTCGCTAATTTCCCATGGCTCTGCGCGTCAACCTGTACTGTATTCATAAGTCACCTCCATAAGAATTTTGTTAGCACCTAAAGCTTGGTGAAAACCATATGAGCCAAGCTTATTGTGTTCTTATAGATTGATATATAGTCTAAGAGTGAACTCATTGCTCTCTGGCAGTAACTAATATGAATATTTTAACGTTGATGGAAACTTTTGCAGTCGTTGTGGAAGTAGGAAGCTTTACAGCGGCAGCAGAGCGACTAGGGCTATCCAAATCGTTTGTCAGTAAACAAGTATCTCTGTTAGAGCAAGACCTGGGTGCTCGCTTGCTTTACCGCACCACACGTAAGCTAAGCCTTTCAGAGGAAGGCTCTCAGTTTTACAATCACTGCAAACTCATCATGGCAGAGGCGGAGAATGCCTGTGCCGAAATAATGGATAGCCAAAGCGCACCACGGGGAAAGATTCGCATAACGGTACCTCAAAGCCTCATAATCTCGGGCGTCAGTCAGCTGTTGATTCAGTTTCAACATCAATATCCCGATATCGACCTGAATGTCATTGCCAGTGGGCGGGTTGAGGATCTAGTGGAGGAAGGTATCGACATCGCTCTCCGAGTAGGTCAACTGGAGGATTCCAGTCTGTTATCCCGCCGGCTTGCAGAATGCATTTTCCAGGTGGCTGCATCACCTGAGTATGTAGAAAAGTGGGGAGAGCCAACTCAACCGGCTGATCTGACACAACACAACTGCCTGATCTATGGTGATTCAAAATCGAACCGTGCCTGGCCTTTTCGTATGCCCAGTGGAGAATCAATCACGGTGAAAGTGAAAGGCAATCTAACCAGTAATGACGGGACGTTAGTTGTCGATGGAATGTTAAATGGCCTGGGCATCGGTTTTGGTCCCAGTTTTTTGTTCAATGAACATGTAAAAGAAGGCTCTTTACAGTTATTGCTCACCAATTATTATCAACAACCGACCTCTATATCGGCACTCTACCCGCTCAGTCGTAACTTACCTCGGAGAGTAAGGATATTGATTGATTTTTTAGCTGCAAAATTATCTGCTTAATTTATAAATTTGAAAAAGTAGATGGTGAACCTGAGCCCCAATAACTAACACTTAGCTATAAATGTCTACCCGCTTTCGAGAATAAAAGAAACGAGAAGCAATCTACAATGCCAAACATAAGCTTGAGAATATGTCGTACCATGCCATGTCCGCTTTTGGCACAGGCCCACCCTATTAAGTTTTAAAAACGAAGACTTTCTTAATCCCAAAGGCCCATAGAACCTAGAATTTTTGAATTCAGGCAAAACGAATTGTCTTCGTTTTAATTCCAATAGTCTTCGTTATAATTCCTTCAATACACAATTAAACCGCCTGCCCTGCTGCAAACCCGCTTGCCCAGGCCCACTGGAAGTTGTGGCCGCCTAAGTGCCCGGTTACATCTAGGCATTCGCCAATAAAAAACAGGCCGGGGGCTTTATTCGCTTCCATGGTTTTTTGCGAGATCTCTTTGGTGGATATGCCACCCAAGGTGACTTCGGCTGTACGGTAGCCTTCTGTGCCCGATGGTTTTACGCGCCAGCGACAAAAGGCGTATGCGATCTGTTCGAGTTCGGCGTTACTTTTGTCGGCCATGTTGCCACTTAAAGCAAATAACTCGCACAGTATTTGCGCCATTCGCTTGCTCATTTTTTGTGATATTACTGTTGAGATATCGGCTTTAGGTCTTTGTTCCCGTTGATCTTTTAGCCAACTAAAAAGATCAAATTCAGGAAAGAAGTTAATCTCTACTGCTGCGCTGGCGTTCCAGTAAGAGGATATTTGTAAAATCGCCGGACCACTTAAGCCTCTGTGTGTAAACAGCATGTTCTCGGTGAAGGAGGTGTTGCCGATGCTTGCTGTTATACGGTGAGACACACCTGACAATGGTTTAAGCGGTGCTAATAAGTCGGGCTGTAGTGTAAAGGGTACAAGGCCTGCAAATGTTGGCAGCACCGTTAATCCATACTGTTTTGCTATCTCATAAGCAAACGGCGTTGCGCCTCCATTTGGAATCGACAAACCACCTGTTGCGATAACAACCGATTGCGCCTGTATTTTTCCTTCCGTGGTATTCAGCTGGTAACCGTTGGTTTGTTTAACAACTTGGTTAACGGTAACTTCTTTATGGATCTCTACACCCGCCCATTCACATTCGGTGAGCAGTACGCGCAGTATCTCTTTACTGCTGTCATCACAGAATAGCTGACCCAGTGTTTTTTCGTGATACTCAACGCCATGACGCTCGACCAGTTCAACAAAATCACGGACAGAGTAACGGCTCAATGCTGATTTACAGAAGTGTGGATTTTCTGAAACAAAGTTGTCAGCCGTATTATGTAAATTGGTAAAGTTGCTGCGCCCGCCTCCGGACATCAGAATTTTACGGCCTACTTTCTTAGTATGTTCGATTACTAATACTGATTTACCACGATACCCTGCGGTAGCAGCACACATTAAGCCGGATGCACCGGCTCCAATAATAACGACATCGTATTTCACTAACGCGGAGTCTCTGACGAACGGCTGACTTTACTATTAGTCGGCCTGGTTATTTTCTTTTGCTTTGGCATTTGCGCGGATTTTATCTGCTAAACGGCCACCTTTAGGTGTTTGCTTTTTATCAGCCTGCTCTTTCTCTTCTTTCTTCTTATCTAACTCTTTTTGATAGACAGACTTCTTTTTCTTTTTCTGTTCAAGCGCTTTTTTCTTCAGGCTCTCACGGCTGTTTGGATCTAACAAAAGCTCCTCTTTACTGGGTTTATCTGATTCAGTTGTGACAAATTGGCCCACAAAACTGCGTTGTTTCTTTTTACGCGTCATCGTTATTTTCTCTGTTCTCGTAATAGTTCTGATTTTGCCGTGCTTTTTCTTGCGCATCGGCTTCAAGCTGTCGTTGGGCTGCTTCTGCTTCGAGTAGCAGGCGCTCCGCTTCCGCTTGTTTAAACAACCACTCGTCTACTGTTTCAAATGTGATCGGGCCAAGCTTTCCTGAGCGCATGTCGTGCAACAGCACTTCTGATGCCTTGTGCCGATCGATAAGACCACCCGGACGTAATCCGCCCCGCTTGCGGCCAATTTCATCCAACAGCTCATCACTACCTATGGGCAGTTCTTTGAGTTTATAACGCTCAAGTAGCTGCTTTGGATATTGTGTTAGCATGAAATGCGCTGCAAACAGTGCGACCAATTCATACTCAATCGCGGTGTCGCGGATCGCGCCACTAGCCGCTAAACGATACCCAGACTCCTGATCCTCTATTTTAGGCCAAAGGAACCCGGGTGTATCTGACAGTGCCATGCCGTTTTTCAATGTATAACGTTGCTGATTTTTGGTAACCGCAGGCTCATTACCGACTTTGGCGATTTTCCGCCCAAGTAAGGCGTTAATCAAGGTTGATTTCCCCACGTTAGGAATACCCATAATCATCACGCGAACCGGCCGTTCTTTATTGGCGCGACCTGGCACCATACGTTTACACATATCCGGGATGCTGGCGATCAGCTTTTTCTGAGCTTGATCCAGACTGATGGCCTGTATGTTCTCCTGACTATTAAAGTATTCTAGCCATTCTGCTGTTTTTTCTGGATCAGCCAGATCATTCTTATTCAGTATCTTTAATACCGGCTTACCTTTACGCAGAGAGTTAACTAACGGGTTCTCACTCGACAGCGGCAAGCGCGCATCTAATACCTCTATCACAGCATCAATTTCATCCATGACTTTGGCAATTTCCTTGCGGGCTTTGTGCATGTGGCCAGGAAACCAGTTGATTGTCATATCACTCTCCTTATCAGTAAGTCGTATTATACCGATCACGGCCAATGACGCGTGAAATAACTGGATTAATTTTTGGCAAACTGTCATTTGAGCAACTAAACTTAAGTTTAAATTCATGCGCAGGAAAGCAAATCAATGAATGATGCCTCTTTAGGCAGCCAAGTCTTAATGGCGCGCCAGCCGATTTTTGATCGCCAGCAGCGTGTTGTCGCTTATGAAATACTATATCGAACTGAAAATGAGACGGAAGGAGCCGTTTTTCATGGAGGTTCACAAGCGACCAGCGAAGTACTTCTTAACGAATACACCTCTATTTGTGATGCCGGAGAGATAAGACGTGTTCCTGCATTTATCAACCTGACCTATGACATCGTCGTAGATGGTAATATTCCGGATCTTCCCAAAAAAAAGATCGTACTTGAGCTACTTGAAGACGCACATGTTGATGAGGCTTTTATCAACGGAGTAAAGAGTCTGGTTGATCAGGGCTACCGTATCGCCTTGGATGATTTTGTCTACGGCCCAGAGTACATCCCCTTGTTAGAGATGGCTCAGATTGTAAAAATTGATGTACTTCAACATACGCATGAAGAGATGGCCCAGCTGATTAAAACCATTAAGCCCTATAAAGTCACCCTTCTTGCAGAAAAAATTGAAACCCATGAAATGCTGGAAGCCTGTATTGATATGGGTTTTAAATTATTTCAGGGGCATTTTTTATCTCGCCCTAAGCTCATCAAAGGTCGAAAAATCAGCACGGGGCAAATTGCCCTGCTGCAGCTGATGCAAGCATTACAAAACCCTAACGCAAAACCAGAAACACTCGAAGCATTAATCATTACCGACCCGGTGCTCACTTATAAATTGCTACGGATTGTTAATTCAGCCGCCTACTCGTTAGTACGCAAGGTAGAGTCTATTTCTGAAGCGATCGTTATGCTCGGTATTCCACAGGTGAAAAAGTGGACAACCCTTATCGCTATGTCTACCAATTCAGATAAGCCGGAAGAGCTATCCCGCGCACTGCTTATCCGCGGACGCATGTCTGAGAAAGTCGCTGAGCACCAAAAGAAAACCAATGCTTCCAGTTATTTTATGGCGGGCATGATGTCTGGCCTGCACGCCCTGCTTGATATCGAAAGAGATAAGATGCTTGAACAGGTGCCTTTGGGCGATGATATTAAAGAAGCTATCTGCAACGGAAGTGGCGATATAGGCAGCGTACTCATTAATGTCATTAACTATGAAGCCGGTAACTGGGATTTATTGCCCATAGATTTTGACGCTGACATCTATGAGCAATCGTACCGGGAAGCGATGGAGTGGACCCGGGAAGCGATGCAAGCTATGACCGAATCCAGCTAAACTACTCCAAACTACTCCGCCTAAATGATCTTTCCGAATCCACTACACGCTATTCAATCACGCACCCGGCTGTAAATCCGGGTGTGCTTTAGCAAAAGCCTCAATCTCAAGACAACGAGCATTAATCGCGCTGATCAGTGGATAGTTGCTCATATCGACTTCAAAACGGTTGGCATTAAAGACTTGCGGAACCAGACAAATGTCTGCAATTGTTACCTGCTCAGAACAACAAAAGGATGTAGCTATCTTACGTTTCTCTAATTTGGCCTCAAGCGCGCTGAAGGTGGTATGAATCCAGTGGTGATACCATTGCATTTTTTTCTCTGCATCCACACCCATTTCACCGACCAAGTACTGAAGTACGCGCAAATTATTAAGCGGGTGTATATCACAGGCTATCGCCAGCGCAAATGCTCTCTGATTGGCTCGCTCTAGCGGACTCCCCGAGATAAGTGAACACGTCTCTGGATAGGCTTCATCCAGGTATTCACAGATGGCTAGTGACTGACTTAATTGTATGCCGTTATCTTCCAAAACAGGCACCAGAGCCTGCTCATTACGTTGCAGATGTTCATTCTCACGATGCTCACCACTTACCAGATTCACGGCACGCTGCTGGTATGCTAAGTTTTTTAGATTTAGCGCTATGCGCACACGATAAGCGGCAGATGAACGGCAGTAATCATAAAGAATCATCATATTTCCTCTGTCAGTCGGTCTGTATTTAATAGTACATATAAGATGAAAACCCGGCACTAAGCCGGGTGGGTATTTTTGCGGTAGTAGTCACAGGCTGAAAACAGCCTAACTGATATGTTCGCGCGCAATCTTCATCGCTTCTTCCAGTATTTTCTGGTCGCCAATATGGTTGCTTAACAACAATATCAAACGAGCATTAACATCGGCGCTTTGTTCTTCGGATAGTTCACGATGCATATCCGTTAGCTCTTGATAAAAATCATCCGGGCGCGGCAGGTTTGCTTCGGTAATTAATGTAGTCATTTTCATATCTCCTGAATGCTTATCTAATTAGTTGCCCAGTGCTTTGTTTAAAGCCGCGACCACCGCTTGCTGATCAAATTGGCGCATCCGCGCTGTCACTAATTGATCAGGGCGTAATAGATAAAATGTACCTGATTTAGCATCCAGTCTTTCGTTAACGGCACCTACTTTATCCACCAATAATTCAACACCTTGTGGTAGATTCAGATCCATCTCATGACGAGCTACAAGGTAGGTTTTGACTGGCACATCTTGATTAGCCAGTACTGCCAATTGCTCCAGCGTTTCGGATGTCAAATCCTGGCGCTGTTCGATAAACAACAGCCCATTGAATGTATTACCTAAACAGGTTAACAGAAAATCGTTCTGTCCATTACGTACAACCGGCCCATCGGTACAGGGTGCTCCGGGAACCACTTTACAAGCAAACTTGCTACTGTCAGCCGTGTTTAAAGGAGATTCGGTCAAGATCGGCGGCACTGACAAACGACCACTGTTAACCAGCGGGCGGGCAAAATTATAGTTCTTGGCAAGCTTCAGGACTGCATCGCGGAATACGCGGCTAACCTTGCTTTTAGGCGTTATAAAGTCAGTACTACGGGTTGAATTAAGAATGTTTTCATCCGCAGCAAAGGTGCGCTCTATCGAATAACTATCTAACAACGTGGCCGGCGCACGCTTTTCCAGAACCAGTTTAATTTTCCAGACCAGGTTATCGGTATCTTCAATGCCAGAGTTGGCGCCACGCGCACCGAACGGCGAAACCTGATGAGCGGCATCACCGGCGAAGAAGATCCGGCCTTTACGGAACTCTTCCATACGGCGACAGGTAAAGGTGTAAACAGACGCCCACTCCAGTTCAAATTCAACATCTTCACCTAAGAAAGCCTTAACACGTGGAATGATATTTTCTGGTTTTTTCTCTTCTTCCGGGTCTGCATCCCAACCTAAATCAAAATCGATACGCCAGACGTTATCCGCTTGGCGGTGTAACAGCGTAGACTGACCATCATGGAAAGGAGGATTAAACCAGAACCAGCGCTCAGGTGGAAAATTCTTCGGATCCATGACCACATCAGCAATCAAGAAGCGATCATGGAAAATCTGCCCTTTTGATTCCAAACCACACATAGCACGTACTTTTGAGTTAGCACCATCACATGCAATGATGTAATCAGCCTGAATCTGATACTCACCTTCAGGTGTGGCTACGGTCAGGGTAACGATATCATTCGCTTCAACCACGTTGATCACTTTGTTTTTCCAACGCAGATCAGCATTGGGAAGTGTACTGAGACGATCGACGTAATACTCTTCCATGTAGTATTGCTGCAGATTGATAAAGCCCGGGCGGCGATGATGCTCTTCTGGCAGCATATTAAAGCTGTATATCTGCTCTTCATCCAAAAAGACTTTACCAATATTCCATGTCACCCCTTTATCAACCAAACGCTGACCTACGCCAAGACGATCAGATATATCTAAAAAGCGTTTAGCATAACAAACCGCCCGGGAACCTACGCTAACAGTGTTGTTATCATCAAGAATAACAACCGGAACATCGTTCTGAGCCAGATCAATGGCTGCTGCCAATCCCATAGGGCCGGCGCCAACAACAACAACGGGATGTTTTACAGGCGTTTTGGCATCTTGGTCTGTTGACCGGGCATAATGAAATTCGGGAAAAGTATAAGTATTCAGCATTACATGGCTCTCGTTTTATGTGCTTAGTTTACATAGCGAACAGCGCTCTTATGAAACTAACGATACCTGAAACACTGGCCATGATAATTAGCTCAGTACGAATAAGATTCTTTCTAAAAAAGAAACAAAAGTAGATCAAAATGCCGATTAAGCGCGATTAATAGTGCCTTTATGTCATTAATCGCGGAAAAACTACTCTGCCCACAAATCTTCTTTATGATGGCGATCCAACCAATCTCTAAAAAAGTCAATAAAAGCACTGACTTTTGGTGAGGTATATTTACGATCGGGATACACCGCAAAAATCGAGAGTAATTCAGGCTGATAATCCGGAAACACCTGTACCAAGTCGCCTGACTGAACAAAGCGGGAAATAACAAAGTCTGCCAAATTGGCAATCCCCCGATGCTGTAATACCGACTCTCTGACGACCAGACTGTTATTCGCTCTGAGATCACCACTTACTTGAACGGTGCAACGCTTAGCATTTTTCTCTAACGTCCATTGATGCGCATTAGCGGCATACACAAACACCAGACAATTATGTTCTTTTAATGCTTCCGCGGTTTCCGGACGACCATGTTTTTCCAGATAATGCGGAGTCGCACAGATATACATGGGAATTTTGGATATCTCGCGGGCAATCATGCTTGAATCGGGTAGTTGAGGATCAGCAATACGAATCGCCATATCAAACCCATCACGAATCAGATCTGGAGCGCGATCATCCAGAGTAATATCTACCTGCACATCCGGGTACTTATCCATAAACTCCGGAATGGCTTTAGATAACTGCATCTGGCCAAATGTCATGTTACAGGTAATTCTTAATACACCTCGCGGTTTTCCCTGCAGTTGTGATACCAGATTTTCTGCTTCTTCAATATCCTCAAGGATACTCAGGCACTTTTCATAATAAGCAGCGCCAACATCCGTGACAAATAAACGCCGGGTTGTTCTTTGTAATAGCTTTGCACCAACATGCTGTTCTAACTGAGAAACCTGCTTACTGACAGATGAGCTTGAGATTCCCATCTCTGCGGCAGCCATAGAAAAACTTTTAAGATCGACGACGCGAACAAAAACACCCATCGCAGAAAGAACATCCATTAAACACCTCTAATATCCTGGGTATGCATAAGATGAAGCTAACAACTGTCCGGGTAAGATACAAGTCTTTGATTTAATAGATAGGAAATGAAAAAGGCACCCTACGAGTGGGTGCCTTGATATAGTAAAGCCAGACCTTAGCCGTTAGTCTTGGAGCTTATCCCATACTTCCTGATCACGCTCATCAGTCCAGATACGTGGCCAGTCAATGCCGTCAAACTCATCCCATAGACGCTGAACGTCGAATGGCAGGCAGTGTTCAAAGATAGGCCACATACCAAACTGAGGGCCTAAGTGATCACGTGTCGATTCAAACGCTTCTTTTACGCTACCACCACGCTTGTGAACTTCGCCGACTTTCTCGATCATTCCAGTCAGGAAGCCACGTGTCTGCTCGATTGCAGCATCAACTTCTGCACGGCCACGCACCACCGCACCACGGCCGCCAACAAGCACTTCTGCTTCATATTTCTTAACTTTGTCCAGCGTATCGGTAGACCAGTCAAAGTGAAAAGCATCACCGGTATAAAGCGCAGCCGCTGCTTCAACCAAGTCGCCAGCAAACAGTACTTTCTGTTTAGGGATCCAGGCAACAATGTCACCCGCAGTATGACCACGTCCACAATATTCGAGTACCAGGTTGCCACGATCACCACCGAGTGGGATCTCCATACGATCATTGAAAACAAGATCAGGATGCGTCAAACCAGGAATACCTTCCGGTTCACGGAACAAACGAGGCATACGGCCAAATTCGCTTGCCCAATCCTGCATACCACGCTCTTCAATTAAGAACTTAGTATTTTCATGAGCAATAATAGATTCAGCGTTGTAGGCAGAGGCGCCTAATACACGAACAGCATGATAATGAGACAAAACCAGGTACTTAACAGGCTTGTCTGTGTGCTCACGTAGTTTTTCCAACCAATCTTTAGCAGCTTTTGGTGTTGCGCGTGCTTCAAAAGCAACAATGAAGTCTTCACCTTCAACAGCACAAATGTTTGGATCGCCTTCGGCCGTTAGTGCATAAATACCATCACCCAGGATTTCCAATGTTTCAGTTTTTACACCGAGGTCCGCAGAGGACGCAAAAGACTTCTTTGTCATATTTTTTACCTATTGTTTACTACAGTAAATTCTGATTTCGTCACTGTTTCAGCAGTGAAGCGGACTATAAGCAAAACAAGCACAACGCTCAGTCCCATTCGATAGGGAATACAATACCGAATCTATTCTTTCTAAATAAGTACTTAAAATGAAGAATATTATTTCCATACGGGAAATAAATTAAGCATGAGCACCTTCAAATAAGTACTGTTACCGCAGCAATGCAACCATTAACGGCTTATTTCAAAGGGATTATCAACACAGGCTTCTGAGTATGATGCATCACACGATTAGCAGTGGAGCCTAACAAAAACTGACCGACAGATGAGTGCGTACGGGTTCCCATCACAATCAGGTCAGCGCCAATTTCATTTGCCACTTTAAGAATAACGCGATCTGCCGTTCCCTCCTCCACACGAGGAATAATCTGCCCCTCTTTCATCGCCTCGCTTGAATCCAGTTCGCTCTCGCAAAAGCGTTCTATACGTGAGACGAGTTTATTTTTAAGATTTTCAACACTGCTATCATGCATCTCATTTAACGAAGCATCATTCATCATAGTTTTAAGAATATTGCGGGCCGTCGCACTCAAGGGCTCAATCACATGAAGAAACGTGATTTTTGCATCATAGTGGCCGGCCATACTAACCGCCGCCCTGAATGCCGGACGAGAGCCCTCTTCAATATCAGAAGCATAAAGAATCGTTTTAACATCAGGTAACATGCTAACACCTCATTTAACGGATACGTATCTGGAACATAGTAAAAAGGGTGCAAAAGCACCCTTGTGATTTATCGGTAAAGTAGTTCGGGAAGGAAGAGAGATATAGGCGCTATCAACGTGATCAGAATCAAGCGAATAATATCCACACACCAGAAAGGTGTCACACCTTTAAATATGGTACTGGCTTTGACATCACGCAATACCGCACTCAAGACGAAAACGTTCATACCTACCGGCGGTGTAATCAGACTAATCTCGGTTACCACAACCACCACAATACCAAACCAAACCAGATCAAATCCGAGGCTTTGTACCAGCGGGAAGAAGATCGGGATAGTCAGCAACAGCATTGACAGACTCTCAAACACCATGCCAAGCACAACGTAGATGAGCAATATTACAAAGATGATCACCATCGGTGATACATCCAATCCGGACACCATCGTCAGGAGATCTGCCGGCAAGCCTGCACGATTGATAAAGTTCGAGAATATCAACGCACCGATTAATACAGTGAACAGCATCGCAGATGTACGAGCCGTATCAGTCAGTATGTCAAATAAGCTGCCGAAAGTAAGAGATTTACGAGAAAGTGCTATCGCAAAAGCACCACCGGCTCCAACACCTGCTGCTTCTGTCGGTGTAAATACACCCAGATAAATTCCGCCCATAACGATAGCGAAAAGTATCAACACGCCCCATACACCGTTCAGCGCTTCACGGCGTTCTTTCCAGGTGAATTTTTCACCACAAGGGCCAGACTCTGGCTTACGCCACACGACAAACCGCACAGCAACCAGATACAGAAAAATACCGAGCATGCCAGGTATGAAACCTGCTGCAAATAACTCTCGAATACTGGTTTCTGTTAACAGTCCATATATAACAAGAATAACACTTGGCGGAATCAAAATACCTAAGGTGCCGCCTGCGGCAATAGAAGCAGTCGCTAAGGAGTCAGCATATCCGTATTTACGCATTGGCGGCATCGCAACCTTAGCCATCGTTGCCGATGTTGCCAGACTGGAACCACAAATAGCTGAAAACCCGCCACACGCCACGACTGTCGCCATCGCCAAGCCACCTTTACGGTGCCCAAGAAAAGCATAAGAAGCGCGGTATAGCTCTTGAGAAAGTCCTGATTTTGTAACCAGATTACCCATCAGAATAAATAAGGGTATTACTGAAAGACTGTATTCTTGAGCCGTATTAACAATTCGCATAGCCGCCATACTGATAGACGGCGTCCAATTGAAATCAGAAATATTATCTAAGCTAAGCCCCTGTACAGCAGCAAAGCCAAAAAAGCCAACGATACCCATCGCAAAGGCGATAGGAATACGAACGACAACGATAAGAATCAGCAAAATCGCGAAACCGATTAACGCAGTTTCCATATGGAGATACCTATAACGTCAAAGGTGAAATGAAAGGGTTTATTAGTCACGGTCCTGAGTGAGGATATGGTAGATACCATACGTCATCATCAGCGCGGCAGTTGCCCAGCTCATAAAAGCGATATACTGAATGATCAAACCTACTGGAATTTCCAGTAGCTCGGTAACCACATCACGCCTGAAAGATCGATCTGCAAACTCGAAAATCCTTACGCCTACATAGTACAAAGACCCCGACATCAGTAGCGCTGAGAGTAACCCCAGTATTTTTATCGCTGTATTGCTCCATACCTTATCAAGGATATCGACCACAACATGGCCACCACGCCAGGTAACAATAGGCATCTCAGCGAAGACAAGAATAGCAATACCAATCTCGGTTAACTCGGTTGCACCATCAACAGAATTGTCGAAGAAAAATCGACCAAACACATCAGCGCATGTCAGCATCATCAGGAAAAACAAAGTAAGGGCAGCCACCAATTCAAGAGCAAAGGCCAGCCATTGGACTGGCCCTTTCTCTTCATAGTGCGCTGTTAACCAGGCACTAAATCCCATACTAATACTCCTTACTTACCGTAGCTTTGAGCAATAGAGCGCATCTCTTCTAACGCTGCTTTTGCATCAACATCACGATCAGCAACATTATGGATCCATTCTTCGTCCATACCTTTTACAAGATCACGGAACTCTTTATCCATCGCTCCACCAACAGCTACTTCTGTCACGTTTACTCCATCTTCCAGTGCTGCAGCCAAACCTTCATTATCACCTGCATCCCATGCTGCACCAGCCATAGCTGAGAGTTTTTCACCGGAAACTGAACGAATCGCTTCGCGGTCTTTTTCACTCAAGCCAGCCATAAAATCAGGATTGATAAACATGGCAAAGCTACCCACGTACATACCGCCTGGCAGTGCGACCACATTCTTGGCCACTTCTTTTAAGCGTAGTGATTTTTGTTCACCCATCGGAATGAATACACCATCAATAACACCCTGCTGCATCATTTCATAAACCTTTGTAGCAGGTGCGCCGACAGCGGTAACTCCCATACGCTTACCTAGCTCGCCCTGAACTCCACCACCCAGGCGAATTTTCTTAGATTGCAGTTCTTTCAGGCTGGTAATCGGGCTGGCCATATGAATCTGACCCGGACCGTGGGTAAACAGCGCCAGAACTTCAAGGCCATCATGCTCGCCAGCTTTAGCGAAATACTTGTTATGTGCACGCCAGTGAGCAACCGACGCCGCTTCAGCGCTAACACCCAACAATGGCTGCTCGATACCTTGAGTTAGCTTAAAGCGACCCGGCACATAACCGTGGTAACCGTAACTCGCATCAATGGCACCATCTTCGACCAAATTAAACATTGATTTTGGGTGGTCCAGATCATATTCCATCTGAACTTTGACACGACCTTCTGTCGCCTCTTCAACCCATTTTGCCCAGGTAGGCCAAACGACAGCATTTTGTGCATGCGTTGAAGGTAACCAGCTTCCTACACGCAAGACAGTTTCAGACATCGCAGCAGTAGAAAGTGACATACCCAGTGTGACTGCACCGGCGACTTTCAGGAAGTTTCTTCTTATCATTGATTTGCTCTCCTGGCTTAAGTGATCGCTTTTTTGTAAGCGAAATATCTTTTTAAAAATCTTTTATTATTAGTATCTTTGCTAACTCTCTTTTCATCAGGACTATTTGCAGCATTTACATTCGCTACAAACATCCTAACAATCAGATTGTTTTTTGTATCAAATATTCACAGTTACCACACCATAAAATTGATAATCATCAAAAGATACCTGAATTATCTAAGGGAATAACCTAGTGCTTTTGCAGAAGATTATTTCCTTATTGGAAATTGTTCTTCAACTTTTAGCCTATGTATTGCGACATAGCTAGCAATTCACCTATCCAGACTACTTCTGAATCGACTAATGTCTATGCATCAAACAAAATGACACACAAAAACATAGTAGAGTAGAAAATAGTGTATCACGTGCTCGATGTCAATTACCCTCTCTATAGTTAATTTGGTTAATACACACACGCACCGAGAAAGAGTCTAACCCTGCGCAGAGCCGGACCAAGCCGCCAACAGCCGTTTCACCGCTATATATGCTCTGAAATTATTAAAACTTCCGTGATATAATGATTTTATGAACAAACTCAAATGCATAGACGAACTCGTTGAGGAGTTTAAAAACCAGCGTCCGATTAGGGGAGGATCCCTTATCATCACTATTTATGGTGATGCTATCGCGCCACGTGGAGGCTCTGTTTGGCTTGGAAGCCTGATTCGTCTGCTTGAGCCACTTGGACTAAACCAAAGACTGGTAAGGACCTCTATATTCCGTTTAACAAAGGAAGGCTGGTTAACATCCAACCAAGTAGGAAGACGCAGTTATTACAGCCTGACTGACTCGGGTCGCCGTCGTTTTGAAAGTGCTTTTAAAAGAATTTATGCTGAACTCTATCCAGAATGGCAAGGCAAGTGGGATATGCTCATAACCACCCAGTTGGATAATGAGCTGCGTAAAGTACTTAAGAAAGAGTTTGAATGGCAAGGGTTTGGCAATATAGCGCCCGGTGTCATGGCGCACCCCATGGCTGATATTGTTGAGATCAATAACACGCTACAGGAACTGTGCGTGACCAACGAAATCATTCATATGAAGTCTGAGCTACTCGGCAGTCATACATCAGCATCACTTAAGCAGCTGGTTCATGAGTGCTGGAATCTAGAGCAGCTTTCCAAAGACTACCAAGCGTTCCTTGATCGTTTTCGACCAATACTGCGCGTTTTGGATAGCAATACGGATCTGGATCCGGAACAATGCTTCTTATTAAGAACATTGTTGATTCAACACTATCGCCGCCTGCTGCTCAGAGACCCCCGCTTACCAGAAAAGTTGCTTCCTGCAGACTGGGTTGGTACTTCTGCACGAATTTTATGCAGAAATATCTATCGTAAAATTTACGCGCAAGCTGAAGAGTTTCTTTCAGATACACAAGAAACTGCCGATGGGCCTCTTCCGGAACCTGCACCCCATTTTTATAAACGTTTTGGTGGCCTTTAATTTAGCGCTTATTTCATTACTTTATCAGGATAATTTCCAAGCCTGATTTGTGATTAGTATCTCAAGGATAGCCGGAACACATATGGTTCATATCGCCATTATAGGCAGCGGCCCTTCCGGCTGTTATGTTGCTGACATACTTGCAAAAAAAATACCCGACTCACAAGTAGATGTTTTTGATAGGCTGCCAACCCCTTTCGGACTGGTACGCGCAGGCGTTGCTCCTGACCACCTTCACACCAAAAACATTACACGGCAATTTGAGCGCATTTTATCCCGGGAGAATATCCGTTTTGCAGGTAACATCAATATCGGAACGGATATTAGGTATACAGAGCTAAAGCAGCATTACCACATCATTGTTATTGCAAGCGGCGCATCAATCGATAAAAAACTGAATATTGAGGGGGAAAGCCTCACCGGCGTTTATGGCGCAGGGGCAATCAGTCGCTGGTACAATGGGCACCCTGATTCAGCTAATTTAAAGCCACATTTATCAAATGCAGTAGCAATCATTGGCCATGGTAATGTTGCATTAGACATTGCCCGATTACTGATCAAACAGAAGCAACAACTCATCAACAGCGACATGAATCAGCACGCTATGTCACTGCTCGATGCTTCAACCATCAACAATATTTATCTTATTGGCCGTCGCAGCATAGCAGATGCCAGTTTCACCTCTGCTGAACTAGAGGAACTCGTATCACTCCCCAACCTCTCCGCCTTTATCAATCAGGATCAGATTCCGGAACGACTACCTGAACACATTAAAGATGAGCAACGACCAAACGCTGAAAGAAACCTAGCGATCTTGCGTAGATTAAACAACACAATTCCAACACCCAATAACTACTCCTTTAACGACGAGAGTGACTACGCAAATAACAGAACACGCTTACACTTTATTAGTGGCACCTCACCCGTCTCAATCAGCGGTAATAATGGTGCAGCCTCGATTCTACATCTAGTAAAAAACCACCCTGATGACGCTACGGTAACGCCAACTGAGGATTACATTTCCCTTAATGTCGAAACAGTGATCTCGGCTATTGGATTCCAGTCGTTCCCCATACCAGATGCTCCTTTCGATGCGACAAAAGGTATCTTCTTACATCAGCAAGGTAAAATTGAATCGGGCGTATATGCTACCGGCTGGTGCAAACGTGGCCCTCACGGAGTCATACCATCTAACCGGGTTGATGCTGTCAGCATTAGCAAAATGATTATTGCAGACTGGGAACATTCTGTTCTTCCCTCTCCTAAAGCCGGTTTTTCAGGTATATCTACACTATTAGACAAGCGGAATATTAAACCCGTCAGTTATAATGACTGGCAGATAATTGATCAGGCTGAAATGAAACGAGCGCTCGCAAGTAAGCCGCGTGAAAAATTCACCGACATTACTGAGATGCTCTCTTTACTACAAAAGAATTAGTTTCAGGCTGCCTCTGCCTATATAACTCTCTCAAATAACTCACAGAAGACCAAACGCTCATGCCTTTATCCCCTCCTGCCAACAGAGCTCTACAACATACACGCACCGTCACCTGTAAAGGCTTTCGGAGAGATGACGGCCTATGGGATATTGAAGGACACCTGGTTGATGTAAAAGATCATGATATCACCTCAAAAGAGCGCAATGATGGCAAAATTCCGGCCGGTGAAGCCATTCATGATATGGCACTACGTATAACTATTGATCTTGATTTAAACATTATCGATGCCGAAGCCTGCATGGACTTCACACCGTTCCAATACTGTAAAGGCATTACTGACGCTTATAAAAAGCTGATTGGTTTACAGATAAAACCCGGATTCACTAAAGTGACTAAATCACTCTTTAGCGGCGAAAACGGCTGCACGCACTTGCTAGAACTGCTTGGGCCTATTGCTACCTCTGCCTACCAAGCAACCTACCAAGAACGCGAAACAGAAGACAACTGGACCGCCGGCAATAAATTACCTGACGTAATGAACACCTGTCACAGCTGGAGTCAAAAAAGCCCTGTTGTACAAAAGCACTGGCCACATTTTGCTGTATTCGATAAATAAAAAGCGCACGTTTAATATAGGAGATGATTATGGATCGCTATTTTGATGACTTTAAAGTGGGCGATGTTTTTGCAGCACAAGGGTTCACTTTAAGCGAGGGCCAAATACTGGACTACGCCCTCACCTACGACCCACAACCTTTTCATATTGATACACAGGCAGCCTCAGAAAGCGTTTATGGCGGCCTCATTGCCAGCGGCTTCCAGACGGTTTCTCTTTGCTTCAGAATGATGATTCAGACCCGCCTTTTCGAAACAGTGAGCATGGGCGGCCCTGGTATTGATGAGTTACGTTTTATCGCTCCCGTGAGACCTGGTGATACGATTCGACCAGAAATAGAGATCGTGGATATGATTCCATCAAAGTCTAAATCAGACAGAGGAATTTTAAGAATAAAATGCAGAGGGCTAAACCAACATCGCAACGAAGTCATTAGCTTTATCGTTATTATGATGGGAAGAAGAAAGCTTACCTAGTCTTTGCCCTCTCCCGGGCACGGCTGACATGAGTGTTTTATTTCTTAGAGCGAAGACACCGTTAGCGGTTCCTTTTTAATAAAACGTTGCGTGAATTGTTCAGCAGACAATGCCTCTGAATAATAATAGCCTTGACCATAATCACACCCTGCATTTTTCAGCAAGATATGTTGTTTTTCGTTTTCTATGCCTTCAGCAATCACTTTAAGACCGATGCGATGAGCCATGACAATAACAGCTTCACACAAGGCTAAACTATCACCTCCTTGCCTGATATCCTTCACAAACGACTGATCAATCTTCAACACGTCAATATCTAATTTTTGCAGGTAGGAAAGAGAAGAATACCCCACACCAAAATCATCAATTGATACTTCGATACCGTAGTCGCGTAAGGCAATCAATTGATCTTTAACTGAATCGCTACTTTCCATCAAAAGACCTTCTGTAATCTCAATGGAAATAGTATTGCGAGGAACATTATCTGACTTTAAGAATGACAACCAGCTCTCCATCCATGTAGGAGCCCCTTTATATAACAAGGGGGATGTATTAATAGAGATCGAAAGCTCTTTGTCACCCTGTTTTCTCCAAGCCATAGCCTGCCTGAGAGCAGTGTGTGCAACCCAATTACTTATAACATGGATCAAGTCCATCTCTTCAGCCAGAGAGATAAAAGCACCAGGCAATACTTCCCCCCGTTCGGGGTGGTTCCAGCGTATTAGTGCTTCTGCTTTTACGACTTCAATGGTATTAAGGTCAATAATTGGCTGATAAAAAAGTTCAAACTGATTTTCTAAAACAGCTCGTCTTAAGTCATCCGACAAGGCTCTTTTGTTCTGAGCGTTGACCTGCAGATCATGGGTAAAATAGTGAAAACAGTTTCTGCCTGCATGCTTCGACTCATACATTGCCTGATCTGCATGCTTAACAAGATCTTCAACACTTTCTCCATCATCAGGATAAATAGTGATGCCGATACTTCCAGAAACAAACACACGCTCATCATTAAGTTGATAGGCAATCGATAAGCTTTTCAGAATATCATTTGCCACGACACTGATACGTTCTTTTGAACACAAGTCCTGAATAACGAGGGTGAACTCATCCCCCCCCAGCCTGGCCACAATATCCGATTCCCTCACGCAACCCAGCAATCGTTTGGCTGTATTTATCAGCAGCAGGTCACCATAATCGTGCCCCAGCGTGTCGTTAACTTCTTTAAAATTATCTAAATCAATGAATATTAATGAAAACTTTAAATTGAATTTTTTTGAGTGATCAATAGTTTTCTGTAAGCTTTCATAAAAAGCATGACGATTAGGGAGGCCGGTTAAACTGTCATGATATGCCTGCAAACGTAATTGATTATTTGCCAATTCAATCTCATTAGTCCTACCCTTAACCTGAGACTCCAAATAGAGATCTCGCTGCTCAATAACTTCCAGCATTTGGTTAAAATGCCCCATCAGCTCGGCTACTTCATCATCAGTCGTTTTGTGAGCACGTAAAGAGTAATCCCCATTAGCCGACACCTTCTTAGCCAAAGAGGCCAGATCCAATATAGGAGAGACGAACATTTTTCTGAGCTTCAGGGAAACAACTAAGCAGATAAAAAAGTTAGCCGTAATCAATACTAATAAAAAATAAAAATAAAACCCACTTCGCGTCTTAACGTATGATTTATCGGCAATAACCATCAGCTCGCCATACACTTTCCCTTCATACATCAACCTATTTTTAGCTATAATATATTCGCTTGGGTTAGTAGTGGATATATTATAAGAAAGAAAGTCGCCTATACGACCCATAATAATATTATTCACATCAGTCACATGCGAATAAACTATTTCATGCCTATTTTCTAATGGCTTTATAAGCTCGATAACTGTCGCACTATCATTAAAAAGTAGCGCCGTGGTTAAATTTGGAGACAATACTTCAGATATAGAATTTAAATTCTTTTGCTGCTCATAGGTAGCTGAGTACCACTCATTAATAAATAACACACTCGCTGTAATAACTGCCGACAATGTCGAAATCCCTACCAACATTAATAGTAGCTTATTTCCGATTGATCTCGACTTATTCATGGTCTTTCTCTCCATGAACTTTACCTAATCTCAAGACTTTAGAGCTTAGCTTAATCGCTGACCTTTCAAGATTAATCAAACTAATTTCAAACCTGATTTTTCCTGATAGTAAGAAAAAATTAACATGCCCTCCCGACTGAATGAAGCCTTTTTCTTCGCCGATAAGCATAGTTTTTTTAAGTGCATCTGATAATAGAACGGTTCTCCAAGCAGGGAAGTACTTTTTACTGACAAAGAGTATATTACAGCCTTCAACCGCATTGATACTGGTTACTTTTTTAGTGATAACACGTAAACCTTTAACCTCTTTCCCTTCATAAACCTTACTAGAAACTGATAAAAAATCATCATCTTGGCTGCAAATATAATAGCTGCTGTTAGTCTGTGGAATATTTCCTTCACTCAATCGCGCAAAATTATAAATAAAGCCTGATTTCAGCACAATCTCTCTATCAAAATCGAAAGAAAAAGCCGATGCTGAGTACATGACAAGCACTATGAAACAAGCTGATTTTCGAGCGCTCCACCCGAACAACTTGTTTATTAGCATTAAAAATTCAATGTTCACATCACTCAAACTTAAAACCCAACATGAATACTTGCAGAAAATGATTTTTCAACTTTTGTAGAGGATGTGTGCAACTCATCTTTATTTGAATATCTGAAGTCATCGTTATTTAATAAATTCCATGCATTCACAGCTACACTAACATTAGGATTAATCTTTTTTCTCCAGCCAATATCAACACTAAAAATATCAGCAGTATGGTAAGTATCACCTGTTTCAGATTTTATATTGATATTTAAATATTGATTGCCCAGAAGTTTAAAGTTTGTTTTCAACATAACCTGAGTTAAAAGAGAATCTCTACTGATAGGCGCTATCGAACCAATGGGAATATCATAATCAATTTTAGTAACACTGTAAGAAGCCTCAGAATGAACGCCAGGAGAAATATTCCAGCTCAATACTGCATCAATACCGGATACTTGTTTAGACAACATAGAGCCCAATTCAAAATTCAAAGGTGTATTATTTAATATTGATAATGCCAATGGAATATTACTTGAAAGTAACGCCGCTCTGGCAGCATTGAGATTGTTTTGGTCAATAACTGGCGTGTAACTTAATGAGTTATCAGATTGTTTATTATATGCAGACAAGTCTAAAGAATAATCACTTGCTGTATATCTATACCCGACCTCATAAGAGATATTTTTTTCAGCCTCTATATTCCGATTTCCCTTTAAGTAGGTCGATAAAACATAATTATCAATTGCACTGATGCCTGTTTGTTCAAAATCGCCTACTTTACTGCCCGAAACTGTCAGTATTAAATCATGCTCTAAATATGATGGAACCCTCACTGCTTCCGAGACGCTAAACCAGAAAGTCTGTTCAGATGATAATTGATATATTGCACGTAAACTTGGTTGATTTTCCCACGCGGTGTAACTGTTGTAAGCCAGCATATTTCCTAAAATAATATGGAACTTATCAGGTATAATATTTAGCTGAGCTTGGAAAAATCCCCCATAATTTTCGAGTTTAGTACTTGTACCAATGTGACTAATATAATCAGAGCCATCCAAATCAATATCGTTATATCGATAGTACACACCCATATCAACCTGATGCTCACCCAATAAGGTATTGATCTGATAATCGAGATCAACTGCATTAAACTGCTCATCAAAAACGTTTTGCTTTCCCGATTCTGAATTAGTTGAAAATTGAGCCATATGATTAGATGTTTTTGAAAGCCTTTCTTCAACACGAAAAAGAAAATCTATCTTATCTCGCTCTGTATTATCATTTGAAAATGAATTTTTTCGCGTATTCGGATCCACTAGTCGTGAAGTCTGCCCAACATTAGAATGCAGATAATTCCATTTAGTAAAAAATGTAAGGTCGTCATTTAATGCATAATCGGCCCGCAGACCAATACTATGTAATTCAATATCATCGTTTGGTATGAAGAGCCCTTCCGAAGCAGCATTACCATTTTTACTGTGCGCAAATATTCTATAGCTACCCTGCTCCCCAATATTCTCACCATGCCTGACATTAACATCATAATTCTTAGCCAAGCCACGACTGACATTAATATAATTGCTCCGGGTATCAATTGAATTTTTTGTAATGATGTTCACAACACCATTGGAAGCATTCACTCCCCATAATGTTCCTGTTTGCCCTCTAATAACTTCAATACGCTCAATATCTCTTAACGGGACATCAATATTTTCCCAATACACGCCTGCAAAAGTGGGGTTATAAAAGCTCTGTCCATCAATCAACACTAACAAGTTGCTTGAATGCCGTCCCCCAGCAAACCTTGAGGTAATAGCCCACTGATTATTATCAATTTGCCGTACCTGCATTCCGGGCACTAACCCTAAGGCCTGAGGAATGGATTGTACTCCTGAATCAATAAGATCCTGATGGGTAAGCACATAAATAGAGGAAGCCGTATTGCTAATAGGCTGGGAGCGTTTCATCGCCGAAGTGACTTGAACATCAGCCTTCATTAACGCCTCAAGCTCGAAATCAACATAACTTTCTTTAGCTACGACTGTTGTGGATAAAACCCCTAGAGATATTACAAGAAGCATCGCGCCAATAGATGGGTTGTTTTTCATAAAATCCTATTCAAACGTTGGGCAGTCTTTAAAAATTTAGTGGCTTCATTCGCAAAGCAGTAATATGACCTACTTATTAATCGCCAAATTTTGCATATAAAAAACACCCCGTCCCAAAACGTCCCTTTTTGGAGACGCATCATACCTGTCTAACAGGTCAATGTCTCTGATAGATACACGCTTACTACTGAGCTATGTCAGGGTAATTGTATGATATTAATACTGAAGTTAAATTCTTGCACCCAAAAAAAGTCATTAATGGTTTTACATTAATGACTTATCTATAAATTCTTCGAACTACCAGATGGTATGTAATGCAGAGAAAGCGGCTTATTTCTCCTCTTTAAGCTGGTAAAGCGGCTTTACATTAACATCAATTTCAAGACGCTTACGATTTGGTTCAACGCTTGTAAGCGCTTCTACTTCACGCATAGTCTTTAAACTGCGCACAGCCAAATCCTGATACTGAGACGTTCCCTGAGATTTCCATTGAATCTCTTTGTCGCTAAGCTCTCTGATAATTTTAGCTGGCGAACCCGCCACCAAAGTACGATCAGGCACTTCAAATTTCGCTTTAACGAACGCCATCGCAGCGACAATAGCAGACTCTCCTACTACCGCTCCATCCATGATCACAGCATTCATACCCACCAAAGCATTCTTTTTAATAGTACAGCCGTGCAGTACAGCACCATGCCCTATATGGCCATCTTCTTCTACGACCGTATCACTGTTTGGAAAACCATGCATAACGCAGGTATCTTGAATATTGGCTCCCTCTTTAAGGACTAAACGCCCAAAATCACCACGCAAACAAGCCGCAGGGCCAACATAACAACGTGGTCCGATAATAACATCGCCAATGAGCACCGCTGTTGGATGTACATAAGCGCTAGGATCAATCACCGGCGTAACACCATCAATTTCGTATACTTTCATTCTGTTCTCCAAACCAGATTATCAGGAAAATGTTTCGATTATAAAAAAAGGGGTTGCTCATAACTAATCAGCAATCCCCTTATATAACGGAAATAAATACATGAATACCAGTATTTATTAGCTAAACCTAATTTTAATGTATCTTTTTACTACACATTATTACGCGTGACGGCGACTCTGCACCACACGGAAACGATTAGCGACATACGCCAGATCAGACAAACAAGCATTCGCGGCAGGGTTGCAGCCGGTCGCATGGAAGTCACTGTACGCAGCACTCTGGTTGACGAATACACCGCCAGTCAGGTTGCTGCTCAATGCAACGCCGCTGTCTAAGGCAGCATCTTCGATCTGCTCTTGTACGCTGTCGTTCGTCGTATAACAACCCAGCGTTATCGCGCC
>JBLWXO010000029.1:0-21429 GCA_048267385.1 Neptunomonas sp.
GACAGCAATTCTTCGATGTCACGAAAGCTAAGTGTAAATCTATGATAAAGCCACACAGCGTGACTGATTATTTGGGAGGGATAGCGATATCCGGCATAAATATTAGTATTTTGCATGCCCAGATTATCGCATGTTTCTGAGTTAGCTTGTTAACTTGACAGCACCAGATACAGGCTTTGGTAGACTTATTGTGGCGTTTAAGTCACGGATTCAGGCAACAATTGAGATGTAAGAGATAACCCTGTTAAATTGATGGCCTTTACCATTAAAAAAATCTAGAGTTAGCTTAACAATAAATAAGACTGTAGAAAAATTAGGATCCCAATGTTGATTGAACTCATAAAGCTCATTGCCCTTTTACTCGCGTTTACAATGCTTCTTACCTTTGTATTTGGGGCCGTTGGAAAAAACAACCCACGAAGCAGTCTGTTGCAGGGAATGCTATTTGGCTTCATCGCCATTATAGGGATGAGTATGCCTGTGCATTTTTCTCCCGGGGTTATTATTGACCCACGATCAGTATTAGTTTCCGTAGCCGGTTTCTTTGGTGGACCATTGACAGCAATACCTGCCGGAATACTGGCAGGTGGATATCGCCTATGGCTTGGGGGAGAAGGATCTATCGCTGGGATGCTTGTCGTGCTGTTAAGTACTGTTTCAGGTCTTACTGCATACTACTTGCGTAAGAAAAACTATTTGCCTGTGACTGTTGTTAATTTATTCTTTTTTGGACTTTTCAGTCATTTTATCGCCTTGCTTGGGTTATTTGCACTTCCAAATGAAATCATGTGGACAGTTATTAAAAACCTATCTATTCCTTTCTTCATTATCTACCCACCCATGACAGTTTTCTTGGGATATTTAATCAACTTCATTGAAAGAAAATACGATATAGAAGAACAACTTACCTCATCTACCGCACAACTAAGAGGGCTTTTTGATGCTAGCCCTAATTTAATGTGGCTCAAAGACGTGAATGGCGTTTACCTCATGTGTAATCATCAATTTGAAATTTTTTTTGGGGCACCTGAGTCTGAAATAAAAGGGAAAACGGATTACGATTATGTTGATGAAACACTGGCTAATTTGTTTCGTAAAATGGACAAAAAAGTTATTAACTCAGGCTTTCAATCGACAAATGAGGAGTGGGTTAATTTTGCTAATGATGGAAAGCATGTACTTTTAGAAACAACCAAAACACCAATACACAGTAAAGATGGGCAAATCATTGGGGTTCTTGGTGTTGGTCATGACATCACTGAACGATCACAGAATGAAGCAAAGTTGAGGCAATCAGCGATTGTATTTGAAAGCTCTACTGAGGGCGTGGTGATTACTGATAAAGAATCAAATATCTTAGATGTTAACCAATCATTTTCGGAAATTACTGGATACCTAAAAGAGGAAGTAATAGGTAAAAATCCTCGCATACTCAGCTCTGGCAAACATGATGATTCTTTTTATAAACAGATGTGGACTGCCTTACAAGATACTGGAAGATGGCGTGGAGAGATCTGGAATAAAAGAAAAGATAATACAATTTATCCAGAGTGGCTGACTATAAGTGAAGTTAAAGATAAAAAAGGTAATGTAATACATTATGTTTCTGTTTTCAGCGATATAACATCAATCAAAGAATCGCAGGAGAAACTCGATCACCTTGCTTTTCATGATGCTCTAACTGGCCTTCCGAACCGAGTAAGTTTTAATTCAAAACTAGAAGCAGCATTGAAACATGCTAATCGTCGTAATTCTAAACTGGCAATTCTTTTTATAGACTTAGATAATTTTAAGAACATTAATGATAGTTTCGGGCATCACGCCGGTGATAACTTGCTAAAGTACATAGCTACCGGTTTGAAATCGATTACCAGAAAGGAAGATACTATTGCCCGCATTGGTGGTGATGAATTTATCTTACTATTTGAAGATATCGATAATACTGATCACATCATTGGTGCTATAGAGAAGATAATGACCATAATATCCTCAAATTTTGAGATTGAGGGTCATAATATTCAAGTCTCAGCGAGTGTTGGTATTAGTCTATTCCCTATGGACGGAGATAACTCGGATCTCCTTGTTCGCAATGCAGATGCAGCAATGTATCGCGCAAAGGAGGAAGGCCGCAACACGTTCCAATTTTATACCAGAGACCTTACGAAAAAGGTTTTTGAGCGCGTGATCATGGAAAATGAGTTACGCCACGCAATAACAAATAATGAGTTTCTTCTTTTTTACCAGCCTCAAATTAACCTATCGTCTGAGCGTATCGCTGGGTTAGAGGCTCTAGTAAGATGGAACCACCCTAAATTAGGTATAGTTCCACCAAACAAGTTCATTGCCTTGGCTGAGGAATCTGGACTCATCAATCAAATTGGTGAATGGGTGATAAATGAAGCATGTCGCCAAGGTAAAGAATGGATGGACAAGGGACTTGAATTTAGTCGTATTGCCGTAAATATTTCCAGTGTTCAGATTAATAAGAATGAATTGGTAGAGATTGTGTCATCTGCATTATTTGAAAGCGGCCTACCACCCTCTCTTCTCGAACTAGAAGTGACAGAAGGGGCTATTATGAAAAAGACAGACAGTGCTATTGCCCAAATGGATCAGCTCAGAAAAATGGGGGTAATGTTGTCGGTAGATGATTTTGGTACTGGCTATTCATCATTAAGCTACCTGAAGAAACTACCTATCAGTAAACTAAAAATTGACATGAGTTTTGTGCAAAATATCCCCGATAACAAAGACGATAACGCAATAGTCAATGCGATAATCAGCATGGGTAGAAGTTTAGGATTGACTGTCATTGCTGAAGGAATTGAAAAAGAAACCCAAGAAGCATATCTAAAAAACTGCGGATGCCACGAAGGTCAAGGTTACCTGTATAGCAAGCCAATATGCGCTGAAGAGATAGAAAGAATATTGTAATTTAGACAAATCAATTGATAGATTTATCTTACGACTCGTAAACTGGTTAGGCGTTTAATCTTTTTCCCATTCAAAGCAACAATAGGCACTGTCAAGTTACCGGGATCGGATGAATTGAATGGTGATTTAGCTAGCTATGTCAAACTTTGGACACAACTCGCCCTACCCCATTCAACAAACGCTCGGTCACGGAATACTCTATAATGACTCGCTTTCATGGAATGGAGCCCTCAACCTTACCATTTCCCTAATACCGTTTACTCAGCCAATTTAAGATACTGACTTAATAAATAAGCTGATTAATGGCAAGCTTTAGATTGCCATCAAGTTTCAATAAGCCTAACTCAGGCACATGACGTCGCAGATACGCCATCTACTCGGACGAATCGTAAAGCCGCTCAAAACGACCTTTAAATAGCTCCTCATCAATCAGTTGAAGCCACTGCTGATAAGGATCCTGAATCGGTGCTGTTTCAACACCTATCAACCCATTTATTGCTTCACGTAAAGGGTTAATGATTTGAGGAAAACGCTTTAATCGTTTAGCTATGAAGTACCATTCTAAACGCTGGCATTCATCTACAGGAAGAAGAGGATTAATGCTAACTTCTTGAGCCGCCTGCTCGACCAAAATGCGATAATCTTCAGTAGGCGTAATTACTACTCGGCGAATACAATCGCCTTCAATATCTACACTGCCAATGACAAAGTCATTTTCATCAAAAATATAAAACCCGTTATCGAGCATACACTGAACGGCTTCACGACTCGCTTTGCTAGCTCGTTCACTAAGCTCTTTCAATGACAGATCTAAAATGGTTTTTTTCTGCATCATGACAGCGTCCTCAAGTTAATGTAAACCTTGTCATTTGAGCCGTAAACCTACTTACTCACAAATAAAAATCAATGGCTTAGAGTTATCAGAACACTCTAGTCACGCCCTCAAATTAGTTAATTTGACAGCGCCCGTGTAATCCCCATCAACTGTCTCACCATACTGAGTAGGAAGCGACACATCCTAAGCTACTATGTAGGTTTACTTGATTATGAGCCCACGGTTCAAGGATATACAAGCCCCTGCTGTCTCAAGCGCTCTATCCCCTCTTTTGCACCCCGGTTCTCATTGTAATCCACAATGTTTCCAGCAATATGTGCAGGCGCTTTGTTTTTGACTCTTGCTTTTTGGTAGTGCGCTTCAATGACTTGCACTGAGTTACCACAATGCTCTGCAATATCATTGTGCGTTATATCAGCAGCCAACTGGTTGTTAATATACGTATGGCGCGTACTGTAAGAAACATATCTATCGTGGTGTAACTTGTCACCCACATACTCCAGATACTGCTTTCTGCTGAAAATACGGTCGTACGCTGGGTAGGCCTTATAGATGTGGCTTTTAAAGATAAAGCGATCTGGATACGTTTTAATCAAGTAATCTATGCGCTCGATTGTCATTAATCCCAGAAGCTCTTTCGCCGCATGCTCAATAGCGGCAACCGCAGTCGCATCAATAGCAATATCCCGATACTGATTTTTACCGGATTGCGTTTTACCTTTGTGCAACCGAATAACGTAATACTGATTACCACTCTCTGTATCTGTGTGCTTACTGATATCTTTAAAACGAATGCCCTTAGGCTCTTCGCCCGGCCGGACACCCGTAGAAAGTAAAAAGCTGAAATAGTGTTGAAAAGCATTGCGGTAATGCTTTGTTTGCTTGGTTCTGCTGGCTTCAATAAAGCTAGGGTAATTATCTTTAAGGACCTTCAAGTCATGTTCGCTGAAGGGTTCGACATTGTAGTCAGGGTCTTTAATAACAATATCAGTCGGCATGGCAGGAACGAGCATTGAGCTCAGCAGTCGTTTCTTAACAGCATAAGAAAACACTTTTCTGATGCTTGTTTTCTGCATAATAATCCGAGATTTTGATCTAACGGGTGTTTGCTCGAAATACTCCATCAGCATCGGATAGTCGACATTTTTAATATTGGTATTACCGAAAAAATCGATAATATGGTTATTCAGGAGCGATATATAATCTTTGTAAGTGGTATTTTTTTTATCCGGGTCATCAACAACAGTTTGCATGGCTTCGATAGCTTTGGTAGCAACGGCCCTGAACGACAGATCTGAGTTCAACTCAATTGAGTAGCCTGATTCAACTTTACCCATAAGCTTGAGCCGTTGTTCAGCGGCAACAATTTTGGCCTCTTCGATATTTTCTTTTCTCGTTGAGAATCGTTTTTCTTTGACCTCATCACCGACCACAATTTTTATTCTGGCTGACCAGAATCGTGATTTATTTTTTTGGCGATACACTGAAATATAGTCATTGACCTGAAGCCAGTCAGTGTTTTTATCGGTTGAAAAACTTGAACCTGCTGAAGAGATAATTCGACCCGAATCCAGCAGAGTGAGCATCTTCTGGTACTGATCTTGAGGCATTGATGTGACGAACTGAATGAAATCCAATTTATCCATAGTTACGCAATTCCTTTGCATATGATTTGTAGACTTTTCTGTAGATAAAAGCATAATATCACCTAACTAATTGAAAGTTAAGTAACATTTATACCCCCACCAGATTCAAAATCCGTTGCCGCAAGGCGTGGCGGTTCAAGTCCGCCCACCGGTACCACTACTTGATCAAATCACTGATCATGAGAAAAAAGCCTTTAAATCAAGGCATTAAGAAAAAGCGGAACTTAAATGTTACCGCTTTTTTTGTGCCTGAAATTTGCCTCCGGTCCATATCCGGGCTTCCATCTGTGCAATATCTGTGCGTCATGACATCCTATTAAGTCCTACTCTGTACAACTCTCTACTAATTAACCTAGCATTGGCCACACTTTAAGCGCACAGCAAAAGCGCACTTTCTCCGGTCTGGTTTTGGTTGTATGTGGGTCCGCTTTAGACCCCGCCTGTGTAAAAACTCAAAAAAATCAGATTGGGGTGACGTTTTTACCCACCAGCAACGTAAAATTAGACATGTATATACCTCGTTACAGTAGGTTCAACAAGATAGCATTGCATTAGAGTCTCTCGTTCAACTTACCTCAAATAATAACAAGTGGATATTTCAGGACTACTGTTCAATTCGGCTATTGTTACCCACTCCCAAGCCTCTATAAAATCGTTTGATTTGAACGATTCGTTCATTTGTAGTACGCTATTTTTTAGTGTGCTTGTCATTTAACTACGAGGCGAGGAGTTGAAAAATGCGAAGTCTAACGGCCAATAATGCAAAGACGAAGTTTGGTGAAATGTTGATCAGCGTTCAGCGTGAGCCAATCGAAATTGTAAAGAACGGTACTCCTGTTGCAGTCGTTGTCTCATCTGAAGAATACAGTCGTATAGAAGATTTAAAAATGGAGCTAGTAAAAGCTCGCTTTTCCGATATTAATGATGACGACTTGGTTGATGACGATACCTTCTTTAAAGACCTTGAGTCTGGAAATTATGATTAATGGAAAACGTCAAATACTACTTCAGAGGTCATGCTCGATCCGATATTGCGAAGATTAGACGCTATACCATAAAGCAGTGGGGCGAGGAGCAATGGGAGAATTACAAGAAAGCCCTCTTCAAGAAGTTTCAGTCGTTAGCCAACAATCCTTCTATTGGAATGGCCATTGATGAGATATCACCAAATGCTTTTAGGTTTCCGATAGAAAATCATGTTGTTTATTACCTTAAAAGAGATGATAAAGTGATCTTTCTGGGGGTTATCTCGTCAGAAATGTCGCCTAAAAAACACCTACAGAGAAAACGAGATTTAAGCGCAGAAATAAGCTCTCCTTGATTAAAATAAAGGATCGAGCTTTGTATTTTCTGGCCACATAGTTTCGATGAACCAGCATTTTCCACTATTGTTTTTTTTCTTCCACAAATATGAACCAAGCAAGGTAGTTATCCAAATACTTTGTACTGACACCATTGCACCGCTTGATACACACCCTCCAAAACATGCGTGCCGTTAAGCGCAACGATCGGTTTATGCTGCGTATTCTGGTGAAGTTGAACGGGAGAGTGGGTGTTCAGATTGAGCCAGAATATGCAACAACATCCTTGAAAAATGGCGAGCATTCTTTCACTGGCGGCAAGCAAAGCGCATCGAACTCACGTAATGTGGTCTCTTTCATAACACCGGCGGCATGCAAGCTTTTAGCGCTATCGTGAACCATATCTAAGATTGATTTATCCATCATTTTCTACCTCGATTAACTCGCCATACTTAATCGCCTCAGTTAATGATTTATCGCTATAACTCAGTAATTCTCGTGCGTAACGTTTCAAGGCTTTCAACATGCGTGATTTCTGCGGCCAACTGCTTGTTGATATAAGTATGCCACTTATACTATAGGACACGTATTTATCATGGTTATTAGCATATCTTATTTCGTAAATAGTCCGCATAGTGACGTGTTTAGATAGTAGTACTCATTACCATGCTCGATCTTATCTAAGATTCTAGCTTCAGCTAGCTTATTTAAATAGTTCGTAGCTCATCTTGTGTTGTCACAATATTTTCTATCTCAGAGCTTTCACGCGCTTTAACTGTCGCCTTCAACACCGCTCGACTTTCTAAATCCCCCAGCGTCGCTAATGGCTTTAAATAATTGCTGGTAGTCATCGTAGTAATCCATATTTTGCTGTTCGTTTCGCGCGCACAGAATAGTGTTTCTGAGTGTACCCGTCGAGATGCGCACATAAAATGACGTTTTTGAGTGCAGGCATCGAAACGTACACATAGAATTGGGAGTTTAAGTGCGTACAAAGAAATTTAACGCAGAATTGTAGCTTAAATAACCAACACGGAAATGAAATAGAGGCCTGAATGTACAGGTAGATGTCTTCGATATACCGACAAATTCATCATCTGCATACTCTCTAATACGGCCAATGTGTCTGGACTCAGACGCATAGACCATATCCCCCACTGCAGAACTTTCGTGGCACATAGAATCACACTATTCCTAATACACATCTCTCTTTATATAGACTTTTCCTTATCGCACTTCATCAACGATCCCACAGTTACTATGATCATGCACCCACGGCTTAAGGATATACAATGCCCTGTATTCTCAACCATACCGTGTATTGAATAATTTCAGCTGGGAAACGGTGACATTTGTATTGGCAAGTTCATTTGTTGAAAAGAGAATTGTTACTCATTGCGCGTTAACTTGTCAGCCCCTAGGTTTGCCGTATTTTGAGGTGTTCGGGCAATAGCGATAATGTTCTCGCTCCCGACAATATCTATAAAAGTTTTAACGATAGCGCGCTCCAGTTGGTCACTTGCAGCAGTAACAGCAATGTTCATAAAAATTTCCTCTCAAAACACTTACATGAATTTATCAAGTATTAGCAACCAATCGAGATCCGGACTTGCTGACCCGCCAGATACGATAAATTTCAAGAAGAACCAAGGGTACAAAATGAACCATGGCCGGACCAATATTTTCGTGTATAAAGACCCAGTGCAGGAATGTGGCTAGTGCTGCCGGATATACAAACCTTTGTAAGGTTTTCCAACAACGCCCCATTGTACGCATCGATAAGCTATTGGAAGTAATAGCCAGTGGCACGAATATCATGAAAGCCAGCCAGCCTGTCCATATACCAAACTTTGTAATATCGGCGATAACCGCGGATAAAGCACCAAGATCAATCAGGTAGTACAGGGTATGTAGGGATGCATAGCCGAAGGCAGCTACCCCAAGGTGCCGCCGGCGTTGTAACAGCCATCGCACAGCATTAGATTTTGGAAACAGTAACCTTAGAGGTGACAACATCATCGCGATAATCATGAATCGAGCAGCAAACTCCCCCGTTGGATGTAGCAGTGTCTGCAAATCATCAACAGAAAATGCCCAATAAATCATTCCGATAGCGGGCAGCGAGAGAAGCAGCCAGAAAAACACGTACGAGTTAATAATTTTCTTTAAAAATTTCATAGTTTTATACCCTGCCATCATAAGCGTATTACTGTCTTGATCTCTTTAGTTCAATTACGAAGCAAATTTTATCTATCCAGAAAGATAGCTTTTATCTTCCCAGAAAGCTAATATTGTTTTGTTACGAAATGTTAAGTTATTCACAGCGTCTAACGAAAAGTATTTACTGAGCGAAACTATGCACCAGAATGACAACTCCAACTGGCCACAAATGGATAACAATATTGCTTCTATTGTCAGAGGATTATTTAGAACACGCAATTTCATCTGGGATCAGGACCATCAGATTGTTGCTGAGTTTGCTTTGACCTGGGGCCAGTTCGACACACTGGTATCGCTACGAAACGCTCCTCCGCCACATCGGCTTTCACCTACCGAGCTTTATGACGCTGTTCAGGTAACATCCGGCGGGCTGACAAAGATATTGATCGGATTAGAACAAAAGCGCCTGGTTACCCGGGTGGACAATCCAGATGACGGTAGGAGTCGCTTAGTTGAAGTAACATCAGCAGGCTGTGAGCTAGTGGAAGACATCATCAACCAGCTGATAAAAACCAATCTGAATCTCTTAAGCAAGTCTTTAACAAAACAAGAGATAGACCAGTTAGCTCAACTACTGAACAAAGTCCTGCTCGGGCTGGAAAAGACAAAATGTATAACCTCTTAGGTCCATACCCGAAGCTACCTATACGCCAGACCAGCTCATGCTGAGAGGGACTCCATAGCGACATCCTTCAAGATGTTTTACATCAAGGAGTAGTGGTCAACTACAAGGTTAATCCGATAATCAGCAGCGAAAGCAATTCCAAAGCTTATTGATGGCGTCTTTTCATTAAAACCAGGAAAAAAAATGGCAAAACCAAGCCCACAACCATTTACCGTGACCTCTACCCTACAGTTAAGCCCTAACATACGGCGTGTAACACTGGCCGGCGATGCAATTCAGAAATATCCCGACAATGCTGAAGGGGGCTACATCAAGCTGGTTTTTCCCAATGCACAAGGTGATAAACCCCTTCTGCGAACCTACACAATTGCAAGGTTTGATAAAGCCAGATCTGAAATGGATATTGACTTTGTCGTCCATGAAAGCAGCGGTCCTGCATCCCGCTTTGGAGAAAAAGCACAGGCAGGAGACACCATCAATATTGCAGGCCCAGGCCCGGCTAAACCACTTGCCCCTGACGCAGACTGGTTTCTTATTGCAGGCGACATGACTGCGATCCCCGCTATCCGAGCAAATTTGAAAGCTCTGCCGAAAGACACACGGGGCTACCTGATCCTGGAGGTTCTCACGGAAGCAGATAAAGATGCGTTAGATATTCCAGAGAATCTACTACCTGCGCAATTAGAGATTAAATGGCTGATCAATCCGCATCCGGGTACTAACAAACACTTTAGTGATTCAATCAGAACGCTTAAATGGCAAGAAGGTAAACCTGCCATTTGGATAGCAGGTGAACTAAATGAGGTTTTGAGAGCCCGCACCCACCTTAAAATAATGCCAAATATCGACAAGGTACGTATGTATATCAGCAGCTACTGGCAACATGGCATGACAGAAGATCGTCATAAAACGGAAAAACAGCGGTTCTTTTAATGATTTAGGTACTGACAAATTAACGTCTCAACGAAAGCCAAATTCCGCGCTCTACTTTTAGGCCACTGCTTCTTTCCAACATGCTAATGCACTTCCCCTAAGGTTTCGGAAGTGCTTAGCCGCAACCAGATGCCGAGCCTGCTGAGGTGTCTCATAGTCGTTATCAATATCACGCGCGATAAGCAAATCTTCAATGCCTCGATAGCTGAGGTTGAACCGGTAGGACAACCATACCGCGTATTGGATAATTTCAACTGGAAATCGATGGCATTTTTAATTTAGAAGGGGACTGTTACGCTAATGTATTACTTCTTATCTGGCTACACATCAAAGGTAGCCGGAACAGAACTAGGAATCCGAGAGCCTAAACCTACCTTTTCAGCCTGTTTTGGGGCTGCGCTTTTCCATGACACCCGACAAAATATGCTCACGTTCTTGCTCAAAGAATGAAGGCATCCGGTGCAACTGCCTATTTAGTTAATACCGGATGGAATTTAAAAGTTTTGCTCCCACAAAACTCAGCACCCTTTGAGAAGTGGGACTCAAGAACCCGTATTTTAGCTAATCAGTTTATTGATAATTTCATCCGATTCTCGGGTACAGAAGGCAAACTGTTAGCTCAGGCAGGCCCTATACTATAAGATCATTTGCAGTTCTCTATCGTCCTTGCCCGGGCTGCCCTGGGCTTTTTACTTAAAGACAACCTCTGCTGAAGAAAATCCAATTTGTTTCAAAGCATCAAAAATATTTCCAAGATCTGTACTGGTAATGATAGCGTCATCATTATCGGCAATAATAAATGACAGGTTATCGTTGTCGGTCAACATAATGAACCACTCATCAAGATTGTTTGGACTTCTCCTTACTATTGCAGAACTTAGCATGCCTTCCTTATATCGCCGAGTTGCTAGGTCAATCTTCAATGAACCCCCTCCTCCTTTTGTAAATTTTCCAGCGCTGCCGCCAGGGTTGGAAAAGTCATAACACTATTTTTTGAAGGTAAATTAGCCCTGTTCAGGGTCTTTAATGGCTGCCTTTGCAAGTCCGCCAAGTATATCCGGGTATTATAATTTACTGACACTTCTATGAATTTACTCAACGCGGAAACCCCTCCAGAATCAAGAATAGAGACGCCATCAAGATAAAGCACTATTCCTTTTTTGCTTTCACACAATAAGGACAGTTCACCAAAAACCTTATCAGCAGCAGCGAAAAAAAGAGGTCCGGTTATTTTAAAGACACTCCATCCGGCAGGTATGTCGATATCGATTAGTTTACTGCTGTGTGTTATGTCACGCACCGTAGTCATTTCGGCTATCTCTTTCATGAAGAGTAAAGACGCTAATATGATCCCTGCAGTTATTGCCAGCACCATGTCAAAGAGTACTGTCAGAAAAAAACAGACCAAAAAGACCATTAAATCACTTCTGGGGGCTGTTTTAATCAGATGCAAAGCTTTGGGTGCCTCGCTCATATTCCACGCAACAATGATTAATAAAGCAGCCATACTCGCCATAGGCAAAAATGAAAGTACTTTTGACAAAGACAGTAGAGCAACTAAAACCACAAGAGCATGAATAATCGAAGCAATAGGGGTTTTTGCGCCGGATTTCAGGTTGGCAGCAGACCTGGCAATGGCTGCAGTAGCTGTAATACCTCCGAAGAAAGGAGTTATGATATTCCCGATGCCTTGCCCCAACAGTTCGCTATTCGCACTATGCTTTTTTCCTGTCATCCCATCTAATATAACCGCGCATAATAACGACTCAATGGCACCCAGCATGGCAATTGCAAAGGCTGCGGGCAGCAAATCTTGTAATAGTTGCCAACTAAAAACTAAAGCCGACTCCCCGGGTTGAACTCTATCCCAAGGCCATTGCAGATCCGGTAGCATCGACGGTATTCCAAAACCTTGCACTCCATTGGGTAAAATGAAGCTAAATGCAGAGCCTATTGTGGCTACTTCTATACTTGATTGATTGGCCAATAAAGCCATAACACTCCCTATCACTACTGCCGGGAGATGCGGAGGTACAGGTGTTTTCAGATAGGGCCAAGTTAGCATGACCAGTAAAGTGACTGCGCCAACGGACAAACTCCAAAGGTTATAGTCGGGTATCAGATGAAAAAGCAGATTTACTTTTTCAATATAATGTTCCGGCATATCCGTTATATGTAAGCCTAAGAAATCTTTTATTTGTAATGTTGCAATAACAACAGCAATACCGCCCGTAAAACCCAGGGTCACAGACTCAGGGATATATTCGATGTACCGCCCCAACCTCAGAAAAGCCATTAACATCAGGATAACGCCAGCAAGAATACTGGCCAGCAGTAATCCGGATAATCCATATTGCTGCACTATTGGGTAGAGTATCACGACAAAAGCGGCAGTAGGCCCTGAAACGCTATATCTGGAGCCTCCTGTCAACGGAATAATAAAGCCGGCAATAATCGCGGTATATAAACCGTATTCCGGCGCAACACCACTGGCAATAGCCAGAGCCATTGCTAACGGGATTGCAATAATGCCAACAGTAATTCCGGCTAGTAAATCTTGTGTAAATATCTTGAAGCCGTAGGGGGATTCAGTTAATGACTCTCGTAAAGCATGAAATATGCGTAATGTGAAGAGATGGGATCTATGCGCCATAGTGTTTTCACTCGCTATCTAACATCGTACAATATGCGTATTATCCTCTCATCATAAGTTAATTCAATGTTAATATGATTAACATAAATTCATTTAGGAACTTCACTATGGAAAATCGTACCGCAAGGTTAACTTTGCTGATTGATCCCAAGAAAAAGAAGGCTTTTGAACAGTTGTGCAGTCGTGAAGATGTAACGCCATCACAGAAAGTGAGACAATTTATTCGTGAGTATATAGAAGAGAACCTTGGGCCTGACTGGAAGGATGACGTTTTCAAAAAAGATGAGTGAAATCGGGTATGTTAGTCCCCTCGCTACTGACAAAATGCTGAGCCTGCCGAGGTGACTTGAACCGCCGCAGTGGCCGCCGAAAGAACCGTTTAGCTGCCTTGCGGTCCCGACGTGCCTGTAGGAATACGTCGACCACTCCACCATCCTGATCTACTGCTCGCCACAGATAGTGCTGCTTCACACCTATCTTCACAAAAACTTCGTCAATTTAGAATGTATCGCCCCGTAACTCTGGTGCTTACGTTTCTATCGCCTCGCGTATATGGGACCGAACTTAATGCACCACAAACGAATGGACTCATAGCTGACATCAATATCACGCTCGGCAAGCAAATCTTCAATGCCTCGATGGCTGAGGTTGAACCGGTAGGACAACCAAACCGCGTATTGGATAATTTCAACTGGGAATCGATGGCATTTGTACTGGCAAGTTAATTTGTTGATAAGTATCTTTAGCTTAGTTACAGAATGAGACGCTCATGACTTCTATAATAATAGACACCAAGGTTCTCATCACTCTAACGCAATAGTGAATCTGATAGCGATTAACACTCCCGCATGCCGCGCAACCTGTATGAATGCAAGTACGGTGTGAACGGTGTAGGATTTAAAGTGCAGGAAGCTGTTGTCAGCCGATGGCTGATCCTCGCCGATTTTTAATTGCTACGCGGTGCGCGTTGACTATTCCATTCGATAAGGAGGCCAAGAATGCCCAATACAAAACAAACACCTTCTTCTGTTAACGTAAGCCTCTACGGAGCAGAGATAGGCTTGGTTCGGGTTTGGGCAAGAGAGCTGCTGCAGCGCATTGGGTTAGTGATCACCCTAGTTATTCTATCCGGAGTACAAACTGCGGGGGCTCAGCCGCTGGATCTGACCTCTGCCGAGCGTGACTGGCTGCGCATCCGGTAATCCGCGTGGGCTTCGCTTCCGGCATGGCGCCCTACGCCTTCTTTGATAAACAGGGGCACCCAGTAGGTGTAGCAACCGAGCTATCTGCCTTGGTGGCGGAGCGTCTGGGCGTACGGTTGGAATATGTGCAAGGTTTAAGCTGGGGGCAGCTCCTTGAAGGCACACGCCGGCGCGAAGTTGACCTGCTCACAACGGCGACCTACCGACCCGATCGCGACGCCTTTCTGAATTTTACCGAAAACTATCTGATGACACCTCTAGTCGTAATGACCCGCACAGAGCCCCCCCGCCTGCGCAGTCTGGAGCAGCTTAACGGGCGACGCGTGGCTCTTGTTAAACACTATTCATCGTCGGAACAGGCGATTGAGCGTTATCCTCAAATGCAGGTCCTGGCAGTATCCAGCCCGCTTGAAGGTTTACTCGCGGTCTCCGACGGGCGCGTTGAAGCCTATATTGGCTCGCTCGGCGTCAATACCTTTACTGCCAGCCGCAACGGTATTTCCAACCTCAAGGTCAATACGAGTTTTTCCGAAAACGGCCAGTCCTATGGTGTACGCAAGGACTGGCCCGAATTAGTCCCCTTGCTACAAAAAGCGCTTGACTCCATCCCCGAAAACGAAAAGCAGGCGATTCTTTCACGCTGGGTTTCGGTATCAATCGAGAGTCTTACGTCCACCGATACTGCCCTCAACGAAACAGTCCGCGCCAAAATCAAGGCCCTGCCCCAATTACGTGTCGGCGTATTACAGGACCGTCCTCCATTTGACTTTGTTAATGCCAATGGGCGTCAACAGGGACTGGCGGCTGATGTACTGGCAACGCTGGTCAAACATACCGGGCTCAATACGCGAACTATCTCGGGCTCCAGCAGTAAACAGTTGCTAGCGCAACTGTCTGCCGGAGAGCTTGATTTAGTGCTGGCAGTAAACGGTGCTGCGCCGGGCGTACCCAAATCAATATTGAGCCAGCCCTATCTGGTGTCCTCTCTCGGTGTATTTGTGCGCAAAGATGATGTCTTTCTGGGTGAATTAAGCGACTTGTTTGACCACCGTGTTGCCGTGCATAAAGGAAGCTATGCCCAAGAGATACTGAACATGCATCCGCGTATTGCCCTCGTCCCACAGAAAAGCCAAGAAGCGGCCGCACAGGCACTGCTTAATGCCGAGGTAGACTATCTAGTAGCAGAGACAACTTCGGCACTGCGCGTAGTGGAAGATGCGTCCCTCCTTGGTCTGCGTTACGCCGGCCCGCTGAGTCAGGCACCGGTGCGCCTGAGTATAGCCGTCAGCCCACAATTGGCTGGGCTTCGTGAGCTAATAGATATCGGCTTGGATCAAATCACGTCGGAAGAAGCCGCTGACATTCGCCGTCAGTGGGTAGGAGCGCCGCTTCAGGGTGGTGTCACGTTACAACAGGTGCTGCGCTGGACGCTGGTTCTGGCGCTGCTGGTCGCTCTAGGTGCACTCGCCTTCTATCTTTTGAACCGCAAACTAAAGCACGAGGTAGTACGTCAAACCCGCCTATATGCGGCATTAACCCGCTGCAATGAAGCAATGGCACGCTGCACGTCGCAAGAAGAACTCTTCTCACAAGTATGTCGCATTGCAGTAAAGTACGGCGGCATGCAGACATCATGGATCGGCCTCGTTGACACTACCACGTCTTTAATCACGCCCGTTGCCAGTTTTGGAGATCGAGTAGACGCTTACCTTCAGGAGGTAGAAATTTCAGTAGATGCCAGTAGTCCGTTTGGGCAGGGATTGACGGGGCCAGCTATTCGTGAACACCGAGCAGTATGGTGCCAAGACGTGCAGCATGATGAACGCTTGACGCCCTGGCATGCCATTCGCGTCAGGTTGGGTATCCGTTGGGGCTCAATGGGCGTGCTACCGTTGTATCGTCAGGGAGTACCTATTGGTGTGATTGCGCTTAATGCGCGGCCTACCAATGCGTTTGACGAATCCGCGCGCCGCCTGCTTGTCGATATGGCCGCAGACATTAGTTTTGCGCTCGACAACTTCGCAGGCCGAGCCGAACGTGATCAGGCACAAGCGCAAGCACGTAAGAGCGATGCAGCGTTCCGAACCCTGTTTGAGTCCTCCCGCGATGCGATTACACTGACGTCACAGAAAGGCCACTTTATCGGTGGCAACAAAGCCGCCTTTGACTTGTTTGGCTGTCGCAACAAACAAGAATTTATCTCCTTATCTGTTGCTGATGCCTCTCCCGAATTTCAACCCGACGGGCGCCGCTCCAGCGAAAAGGTACAGGAGTTGGTTGATACGGCCATCAGGCAAGGAGCATGTGCTTTCGAATGGGTGCACCGACGCGTCGATGGTAGCGAGTTTTTTGCTGACATTGTTCTATCGGGTGTTGAGTACGACGACGCTCCAGCCGTACAGGCCAGCGTCCGTGACATCACAGATCGCAAACAAGCCGACGCACAACTACGTAATCTATCCCTAGCGGTAGAACAAAGTCCGGTGAGCATCATCATCACTAATTTACGGGCCGAAATCGAATATGTGAACGAAACCTTTGTGCAAAAGTCAGGCTTTAGCCGCGAAGAGGTTATTGGTCAGAACCCGAAAATACTGCAATCCGGTGCGACACCACAGCAAACCTTCGCCGAGCTATGGGACACTCTGAACCAAGGTCTAGCGTGGAAGGGTGAGCTGTACAACAAAAGCAAGGATGGCAGCGAATTAATTGAGCAGTGCATCATCACACCAATCCGTCAGGCCGATGGAAGCATCAGCCACTACGTCGCGGTAAATGAAGACATCACAGCACAAAAAGCCGCTGCCGAACAAATCGAAAAGTTGGCCTTTTATGATCCGCTGACCAACTTGCCTAACCGGCGACTTCTGCTCGATCGTCTGCAGCATTCGCTGGCCGCTGACACACGCGATCCTCGTAGAAGTGCCTTGCTCTTTATCGATCTGGATCATTTCAAAAGCGTGAACGATACGCTAGGGCATACCGAGGGTGATCGCCTGCTTAAACAAGTGAGCGAACGATTGAGCTCCTGCATCCGTGGATGCGACACCGCTGCCCGCCTTGGTGGAGATGAGTTTGTGGTGCTGCTCGAAGACTTAGCCGAAGGTGAGCTCGAAGCCGCCACACAGACGCGACTCGCCGGAGAAAAAATTCTGAAGGAGCTGCGCCGCACATACTCACTTGCCAGCGGACCGCATCACGTCACCGCCAGCATTGGCCTAGCCCTTTTTGGCGGGCCTTTGGCATCCGAGGCCTCTGATCCCTTGATTCGTGCAGATCAAGCCATGCACCAAGCCAAGAGCGCCGGGCGCGACACTCTGTTCTTCTTTGACTCCAAAATCCAGGCGAATGCAGACGCGCAAACTGCGCTGGAAGCGTCGTTACGCCGGGCATTGGAGACGGAGCAATTTATATTGCATTACCAGCCCCAAGTGTCGTTGCTCACCGGAAAGCTAACCGGGCTTGAGGCTTTGATCCGCTGGCAGCGTCCCGATGGACAATTGGTTCCCCCCAACGATTTCATTCCGGCGGCTGAGCGAATTCGGCTCATCAACCCGCTGGGAAAGTGGGTAATTGAAGAGGCGTGCGCTCAGATTCGGGCGTGGCGTGAGGCCGGACTATCTCCGGTCAAAGTGGCGGTCAATGTGTTGGCGCACCAGTTTCTCGCAGGCGACCTCGATATGATTGTAGCTCAAGCCCTAAAAAAGAATGATGTGGAGCCGCACCTGCTCGACGTTGAAATAACCGAAAGTGTATTGATGCATGATCCCGTAGCTGCCGGCGTCCTGTTAGGACGTATAAAAGCCACCGGCATCTCCCTCTCTCTCGATGATTTTGGCACCGGTTACTCAAGCCTGGCCTACCTCAGTCGCTTCCCGTTTAACCTACTCAAGATTGATCGCTCATTCGTGCAAAACATGGTGACTGATCCCGACGCTGCCACCATTGTGAAGATGATCATTGATCTGGCACACCATATGCGAATGAACGTCATTGCCGAAGGCGTTGAAACAGAGGCGCAACTCAGCTTCTTGCGGAGCAACAACTGTGACCAGATACAGGGCTATCTGTTTAGCCGGCCTGTACCCTCACATGAAATGAGTGCATTGTTGCAGGAGGGCCGCACTCTGCCCATTGAGCCACTGCCATAGTGCTGAGACCGTGCCCATCATATAGGGATTACAGCGGTTCCCACGTGCTGGCAGGGCTCGCTCTGTCTCGGTAGCGGTGAAGATCTTACTGTTTTATCTATTTATCAAAGCGCCTGATGAACAGCTCGAACTCATCAGCGGGTAAAGGCTTACTGAAGTAGTTACCTTGAACTTCGTCACAACCCTGTAGACGTAGATAAGCTAATTGACTGGATGTTTCGACACCTTCAGCAATAGTTCGCATTCCCAAGCTACTCGCCAAACTAATAATCGCTGTTACGATAGCTTTATCATCAGGGTCTTCTGTGATGTCACGTACAAAAGACTGATCAATCTTCACTTTGTATGTTTTGAATTTTTTCAGATAGCTCAAGCTGGAGTAACCGGTGCCAAAATCATCAATAGACATCTTGATACCCCGGTCGTGTAACTGGTTCATCATATCAATGGCAGCGCGCGGATCATCCATAGTTGCCGCCTCAGTTAACTCCAACTCTAGGTATTTTGGTAATAGGTTCGCCTCATCAAGGACCTGCATTACAAGATCAGGAAAATCTAATTTTCGAAACTGCACTGGTGATAAATTAACAGCCATCACGAACGGCGTTATACCACTGTCGATCCACGTTTTTAATTGATGAACAGCCCTACGAATTACCCACTCACCAATGTGCAAAATCTGACCACTGTCTTCAGCGACCTGAATAAACTCAATAGGCGACACCCATCCCATTTCTGGGTGATGCCAACGTAATAACGCCTCTACGCCGATAACCCGCCCAGTCTCCAGGGAGATCTGCGGTTGATAATATAATTCTAGCTGATTACGATCAGACGCATACCGTAATGCATTCATTACCTGCAGCGAGCGAGCAGAATGGGCCTGCATTTCTTCAGTAAAGAAGCGATAGTCGTTGCGCGAGGTTTGCTTCACACGGTACATAGCCGTATCAGCATTCTTAAACAGTGTTTCAAAGTTTTGACCATCATCGGGGTAAACAGCAATGCCTATAGATATCGTACTCGTAAGCTCGTGATCTTCAATTTGGCTGGGCTGAGTGATCGTTTTGATCATCTTTAACGCAACATCCCTTGCCCCTTCCACCGCCGTGTCTGGCAACAATAAGATAAATTCATCGCCCCCTTGGCGACATAAGGTGTCTTCTTCGCGCAGAATAGATCTGAGCCGATTAGCTACTTCAATCAGAATCTTATCTCCGACACTATGTCCCAATGTATCGTTAATACTCTTGAAGTGGTCGAGATCAAGAAACATAAGAACAAAAGAGGCACCGCTACGCTCTGACAGTTGCAATGTATACGTGAAGCGATCAGTTAACTGGACGCGATTGGGCAACCCCGTCAATTGATCGAAATAAGCGAGTTGCTTGATGCGCTCTTCAGAACGTTTTTTCTCAGTAATGTTTTCCTTAAAAGCTAAATAATGGGTAATTTTACCGGCACTATCACGCACGGGCGAGATCAGCGTCATATCTATATATTCATTGCCGTTTTTATGCCGATTAATCAGCTCACCTCGCCACTCTTTACCTCGAGACAGATGAGCCCACATATCTTCATAAACCGCTTGAGGAGTCTTGCCTGACTTTAGAATACGAGGAGTCTTGCCAATCACTTCATTAAGTTTGTAACCCGTATCATCCGTGAATGCTTGATTGATGTATTCGATGTTGCCATCAAAATCAGTAATAAAAATAGCATTGGGCGTCTGTTCAACGGCCATAGAAAGCTTAATCAGTTTTTCTTCGGCTTGCTTGCGTTCAGTGATGTCTGTAATGGCAGCGATAAAACCAACCACCTGTTGCTGATGATCAAACTCAGGTACGTATTTAACGTACAGGTACGATGAGTCATCTAGCAGACCGTCCATTCGCAGTTCATAAGAAGTAACGTGTCCTGACAGTGCCTGCTCCATATGAGAGAGGGCATGAGCATAGGCATGGTCACCTAAAACCTCTCGGACATGTTTTCCTATGATGTCAGAGGGTTCGAAGCCAAATAATTCGGCATAGGATTTATTAACAAATTTATAGCGCTTTTCAGTATCACAGTGAGCAATAAGCACGGGGGCGTTATTAGTAATAACGCGCAGTTGCCTTGCACTATCAAGGATTTTCTCTTCGGCTAGATATTCTTCTGTTATATCCTGAACGGTACCAAAAAAGCGCGAGAGTGTTTTGTCATCGTTAAATTCACTTTCAAACACTACTTCTACCCAGCGAATTTCTTCATCTGGGCGCACCAGTCGATATTTTAGGTTTTCAATATCTGTTGCGGTTTCAGGCGAAAGCGTGAGCATCCTTGCCATATATTCGTGGTGGCGCTGCCTATCATCAGGATGGACCCAAGACAACAGTGATTCGTACGTCAGCGGATCTTTCTTACGGTCAAGCCCAAAAATAGTATACAGCTGATCAGACCATTCCACAGATTCGTCTGCCACACGAAAAGACCAATTACCGAGATTAGCTATTTTTTGGGCCCGCTGTAATGATTTCGTTATGAGTAATAATTGCTCCTCCGCTATTTTTTTAGCGGTAATATCAATAACGGAAATAATCGTTTGGCGTGTGTCAGCTAAATAAGCTGCATGTAAACTCCCTGTGCCTTTTTTTCCACTGAGTGTGACAAAAGCAAACTCATAACTATCAGGCGCTTCGTCGCCCTGTAGCCTAGCAAGGTGGTATTTTTGTAATACCTGACGGCTATCTTCATCAATAAGTTTTGTAAAAGGAATGCCTATAAGTGCCTCTGGCGTACTCCCTGCAAGTGCCGCAAATGTATTGTTTACCAACGAAAATGTCCCGTCAGCTTCAACAATACTCATACAGGTGTACTGGTCAACTCCAACCGGACACCTTTTTTTGTAAATTTTCAAAGTTGACCGGAGATAAACTTCCGTTCGCCG
>JBLWXO010000030.1:0-10827 GCA_048267385.1 Neptunomonas sp.
GACATTACCCTCGAAAGAGAGAATACCTGAACATTCTGTGTACTTATTTAAAGAGGTAACTCAAATCCAGCCTTAGCTTTAGACATAGCTACCAGGGTTTTGAAGCGTTTGACATTAGGCTTCTGGAAAAACAGCTCTCGGGTTAATTCGTTATATTGATCCATGCTTTTTACTGCAAAAATCAATACAAAGTCCCATTCACCCGTTACGTAGTAACACTGTTGCACGAAAGGGCAATTTTCAAAATCACGGCGTGTCGCATCCAGTTCGTGGATTTGTTCTGATTCCACTTCAATGTTTGCAATGATGGTCAAACCAAACCCTAAGGCCTCTTGATTGAGTAATGCGGTGTATTGCTTGATTACGCCGTTAGTCTTAAGTTTCTTTAAGCGTCGGTTCACGGCGGCGGTAGATAAATTCACCTCTTCACCTAATTCACTTTGGGCAACCCGCGCATCCTTTTGGATGGCTCGCAGTATCTTTAAATCAAATTCATCAACTTCAATCATAACTTTTTTCAATTAAATGGTTAAAGAACGCAATAAATTTGCGCTGGCAGGGTTAATTTAGAGAATTTATACAATTACGCGTCATTATACTAGTTATATCAAAAGTTACTATTCGCCCTGCAATATAGGATTGCTTATATGACAGCACTTACATTAGATGCTAACACACTGCTTGAACATATAGAGACCTTAGGAAACATTGGCTTAGACCGCTTAAATGGAGGTCGTTCACGTATTGCCTTAACGGATGCAGAGAAGTTAGGTCGAGACCAAGTCGTCTCATGGATGAAGGCACTGGATTTGGTGGTTCATGTTGATGAAATCGGCAATATCTTTGGCATACTGCCAGATCAATCAGGCAACACAAAACACAATGCTTTAATGATTGGCTCTCACATTGACAGTGTGTTCAATGCTGGTGCTTTGGATGGTTGCTATGGCGTAATAGCTGGATTAGCAGTGACTAAAGCATTTCGCGATGAAAAAATAATACCTTCACGACCAATCATCGTCGCGGCATTCACCAATGAGGAAGGTGTTCGCTATCAGCCAGATATGATGGGGTCACTTGCTCATGCAGGAGGCTTAAGTGCAGAACAAGTTCTAAATAGTGTCGGCACCGATGGCACGCGTTTGGGGGATGAACTGCAACGTATTGGTTACGATGGTGATATGCCGTTAGGCACTTTAATTCCGAGTCAGTACCTTGAGTTACATATCGAACAAGGCCCAGTACTAGATAAAGAAGGCATTAAAATTGGTGCTGTTGCCAACCTACAGGGGATTTCCTGGCAAAAAATTCATATTAAAGGTAAAGCCAACCACGCAGGGACAACACCGATGTCGATGCGTCATGATGCGGGCTATGCAGCGGCATCTGTTATGACGTATTTACGTGACGTAACTCGAAGTAAATCTGGCACTTTGGCGACGGTGGGGAGTATTAAATTTGAGCCGAACGCTATTAATGTCATCCCCAGATCAGCCGAGTTCACAGTCGATTTACGTAACCCGAATAACTTGACCTTATACGCCTCAGAACAGGCGTTGACTAAGTACCTGGAAGTGCTGAGTCAAAAGGAAGGTGTCACGATAGAAACGGAAGTATTGGCTAGATTTGATCCTGTTATCTTTGACGAAAATCTGGTTGATACTATCGAGCAAGCTGCCAATGCACTCAATATCCCGTATCGCCGAATGACGTCAGGCGCTGGTCACGACGCACAAATGATAGCCCGCATTGCGCCATCAGCGATGATTTTTGTACCAAGTAAAGATGGTATTAGCCACAACCCTAAAGAGTTTACCGAAGCTGAAGATTTGGTCCAAGGCGCAAAGGTGCTTCTAGCTACAGTGGCAGCGTTACTAAGTCCGACCCAGCAATAATTCGTTTTGAGAGAAGTTACTATGTTATTTAAAAATCCAAAAGCTACACATGCCACTTATCCTGTCGAACTGGCTGGAGTGCTAAACAGTGAAACGGCTCAGAAAAGTAAGCAATGGCTTTCCAGTTGGCCTTTACTCAATGCCAACGCTACGCCACTCTGGTCGATGACGGGAACTGCCCATGCTTTAGGCATTGAAACGCTTTGGATAAAAGATGAATCCAAACGCTCCAAATTAGGAAGCTTTAAAGCGTTGGGCGCCCCCAATGCATTAATAAATTTAATCCTTAAACATTTCCCTTCACTCGACGCGGAAAAAATTCTACTGGGTGAATACAGAGAGCAACTTGCAGACTTTGCTGTGGTCAGTGCTACTGACGGTAACCACGGACGTGCTTTAGCAGCAGCGGCACAATCGAGTGGTTGTCCTTGCACCATTGTGATTCATGCACAAGTCAGCCAAGAAAGGGAAGACGCCATTGCTGAGTATGGAGCAACCATGGTTCGTATCACTGGAAACTATGATGAGTCGGTAGAAGAAGCTGACCGCATTTCGAAAGAAAATAACTGGATTGTCGTCTCGGATACTTCTTATGAAGGATACACGGAAATACCTCGAGATGTTATGCAAGGTTATGGTGTGATGGCTGCGGAAACGGCTGAACAACTCGAAGCGCAACAGCAGAAACCGACCCATATAATTCTTCAGGGTGGAGTCGGAGGATTAGCGGCTGGTGTGTTCAGTTATTTCTGGGAACAATACGGAGCTGAGCGTCCAACATTTATTGTGGTCGAACCCAGCCAGGCAGACTGTTTGTACCAGAGTGCTATCCAGGGTAAACCGTCATCGGCAACAGGGTCGGTAGATTCCGTAATGGCGGGACTAGCCTGTGGTGAAACTTCACAAATCGCCTGGAACTTTCTCCAACCGAGTGTGGATTATTTCGCCTTGATTGAAGATCAGGATGCGATCGACAGCATGGTGAATCTTGCTCATGGTAAACATCACGACACTCCAATTGTTGGCGGTGAATCTGGGGTGGCAGGTCTGGCACTACTAAGCAAGTTGGCAGAGCAGAGTCAGCTCAATGCGTTGGGTCTAAACGCGAACTCCAAAGTTTTAATCGTTAATACCGAAGGTGCCACAGCGCCAGATCTATTCAAAGAATTAACAGGCATTACGGCAGAAGAAATCATTGCAAAACAATAAGGAATGGAAATGTCATCTATTGAATCGTTTAAAAATCAGTTAATGAGCTGGCGTCACCATTTGCATCAGCATCCCGAGATCGGTTTTGAAGAGTATCAGACTGCTGAATTTGTTACCCAAATTTTATCGGATATGGGGCTAGAGGTAACCACAGGTATAGGAGGCACAGGATTAGTTGCCAGTATCAGTCGGGGAACTAGCCACAAAGCCGTTGCTATTCGTGCTGATATGGACGCCTTAAGCATTTGTGAGGCATCGAATGAGCGCAACTATGCTTCTCAACATCAGGGAAAGATGCATGCGTGCGGTCACGACGGCCATATGGCTATGGTACTCGGTGCAGCAAAATTACTTACCGATAATCCTGATTTTGATGGAACGGTGCGTTTTTTATTTCAGCCAGCGGAAGAACATGGTCGCGGTGCGAAGGCAATGATGGCTGATGGCGTGTTTGAGCGCTTCCCAGTAGACGCAATCTTTGGTGGCCATAATATGCCAGGAATGCCGTTAGGGACTATCGCTACTCGATCTGGTGGTATCATGGCTAGCGAGGATAACTTTGAAATAACCATTCAAGGCAGTGGTACACATGCTGCACGGCCGCACATGGGCAATGATCCGATGGTGATAGCGGCAAACATTATTTTAGCGCTGCAAACTATCGTGTCTCGGAACGTAGACCCAAGCCAACCGGCAGTTGTTTCCTGTACAGAGATCTTAACCGATGGATTACGTAACGCCATTCCTGGAAATGTGGTAATTAAAGGCGACACTCGTAGTTATTCCAAAGCGATTCAAACACAACTTGAGGAGCGTATGAGATGTCTTGTTAAAGGGATTTGTGAAGCGCACAACGCTAATGGCACCGTCACTTACACTCACGAATTTGCTCCTACAGTAAACACGGAGGAATACATCAGCTTAGCGGTAGAAACGGCAGTACAAGTGGTGGGAAAAGACAATGTTGAAGACAATATCCAACCCATGATGATTTCAGAAGACTTTGGCGCATTTCTACAAAAAATACCAGGCAACTTTGTCTTTTTCGGTAATGGTCATCAAATAGGCCAGGGCGGTACACCTCTACACAGCGCTCATTATGATTTCAATGACGAGTTACTTGTTACCGGAGCAAACTACTTTGCTACAGTGGCTAAGAATGCATTGCATAAATTAAATCAATCAAGCTAACTCGTAAACTTTGGCGCATCATCCTTTTTCGATGATGCGCCCAAATATCTTTGCTTTACTTCAATTATCATTCAGTTTATCGATGTAACTCAGCAACACTCATCGTGAAAACTAAATCAGAATCAGCTTGATTTGAGTAGGCGTGAGGAACGTCTGTTTTAGCAATAGCGGACTGACCTTCAAGCAGTTCTATCGTTTGCTCATCAATGTTCAAAGTAAGTGTTCCTGATTCGACATGAAAAAGTTCAAATGTACCTTGAGGGTGACCTGATGATTCAAAAATTTCTGATGGCTTCATATTCCAGCGCCACAACTCAATCATGTCTGGACCGCTTGTTCCAGCGAGAAGTTTGGCACTACCTCCTCGTTCCCCAGTCCAAAGCGTTGGAATATCCTCTTTGGAAATGACATTAATTGTTGGGTTACTTGCGACATTAACGATATCCGCAACAGAAATCCCAAGGGCAGCAGACAGTTTACACAACGTCGAAATGCTAGGATTTGCAGCACCTTTCTCTACCTCAACTAACATGCCCTTACTGATACCCGCTCTTTTTGATAAAGCATCCAGTGACAGCTTGAGACGTTTTCTATGTTCCTTGATTCGTGTTGCTACAGCTTGATTGACGAATGCGGCATCAGCACCACTATCGGTCGTTATATTGACTAATTTGGTCATTGTAATGTATCTTGCATGAAAATGAATCACTAAAGGAATTATCTAATGGTTGTTATAGTGCCGTCAATTGATGCTCGAATTTCTCATATTGCACCAAAATTTAGAGCACTGAGTATATCAGTCAAAGGAGCTGAAATTCAGAACCCAGAGTACGCAAAACAGGTTCTGCAAGAAGCATGTGCCTTTGTCATTGAGAATGACTATTCATGGGCAGAATCGCACATTAATGCGTGGGGAGACATTTTTCGACAATTTGGCTCTAAGCCTAATCGAACCCCCTGCTCAGCTGCGGCTTTGCGAAAACGAGTCTTAAAAGATGGGGTAATGCAGAGCATTGACCCTATTGTCGATATTTATAATGCCATCAGTATTCGATATGCCATCCCTGTTGGTGGTGAAAATATAGACGCTTACCAAGGTACACCAACACTGACTATTGCAGATGGGACAGAGGCATTTGACACAATGAAGGATGGTACGCCTGCAATCGAAAGTCCAGACGCTGGAGAAGTGATATGGCGAGATGAGATAGGTGTAACTTGTCGCCGTTGGAATTGGCGACAAGGGATCAGAACTCGTATTGAGTCTGACACACGGAACATGTGGTTTATTCTGGAAAGTTTACCTGAAATGCCTTTAGAAAGCTTACATCAAGCTGGGCTGGATATGGTTAAGCATCTACAGATACTAATGCCTGATGCCCTGATAGAACAAAGTACCGTGTTTGCAGAAGAATAGGTTGGAGTCATACGTGGTTAATACAATACTCACTGGTGCAGTGGTCTCTGGTAGCCTGATTGTCGCTATAGGTAGCCAGAATGCTTTTCTTTTGAAGTGCGGGTTAAAGAAACAATACGCTCTCTCTGTGGCAACCGTTTGTTTCATTGGCGATATATTGCTCATTAGTACGGGTGTTTTAGGTGTGGGAACACTTCTCTATAGTGAACCGCTATGGAAAGATGCTCTGACATTGTTCGGTGTCTTATTTTTACTTTGGTATGGGTATCAGTCGGCAAAATCCGCTTGGGCGGGAGCGAGTCATTTAGAACTGGAAGATTCTTCGATAAATCATAGCTGGATCCAAGTTGTGCTTATGGCGATGGCAATGACATTTTTAAACCCACATGTCTATCTAGATACCGTTGTGATACTTGGCGGCGTAACGGCATCGATGCCATCTAGTGAAAAATTGTGGTTTTTGGTTGGAGCATTAGCGGCTTCGGCGGCGTGGTTTTATGGTCTGGTTTTTCTAGCAAAGAAACTGATACCAGTGTTTAGTAAACAGAAGACCTGGATCATTTTAGACTCCGTGATCGCATGTATTATGTTTGGCATTGCTATAAGTTTGGCTCACCCAATGATAGTTCTATATCTATAGGCTAATCTGTTGGAAAGAGACAGATATCTACTTTGTTTTCCCAATAAATGTCTTTTCGTGAATTAGAGACAATAAATCTCGCTCTTTTTGCTGTCCGATGAGACGTCAGTATGAGGGAGAATGACTGACCTTGTATCTTTTCTGTTTTTAAAAGGTCAGTCTTGAGATATCCGTCTTTCTGCGTTGGTTCTGTATACTTAAAACTAAAGGCATACTCTTTAGTATGCCAAAATCAATCAATTCAGTTGCATTCTTTAGCTTGTTGCAAGCGGTGAATTCTTCTTAACACCCAGCTAGAGCTTGAACTTGGTTATTCAAGTTCGTCTGCGTTTATCGCTATGTTGAAACGAATCATAGGAGTGACACCAAAAGAATACGTTAAGATGAACGTATAATGTTTTGCGCAATATGGTTCCACATACTGACAGGGTTTGAGTACATAGGAAAATGCCCGCAGTGCGGTATTTCTGCCAGTTTTACGCCTTGGCTCTCAATATGAGATAAGTAGGACAGATGTTGATTCTGCTCCCCATACATGAACATCTTAGGACAAGGTAAGTTAAGAAACTTATCCATCAGATCACCATCATCTGACAGTTTCACCATAGACGTAAAGATAGGTTTAACCGCATCTGCTCGTACTTTGTGACGCAAACTAGCGGAATACAAGGCACTTGCGTAGTGTGGTGCATGGCGCGTTCGCATAATAAATTCATCAAAAAAATCTGCTGCGTTGTCCGATGGATAATTGATAATTTGGCGGCTAAGAAAACAATCTTCTGGTGCTATGTTCCCTTCAATATCGGTGAAGCTGAGAACACGGTTTGGGTACTGATGTGCCAGTATTAACGCGGTTAATCCTCCCATGGAATGTCCCACAAGGTGAAACTGTTTGAACCCAACTTGATCCAGTATCGCAATGGCTGTTTTCAGCAGAAAAGGGATCGTAACGGATGTGGGGTCGCTGCATTGTGTTTCGCCGCATCCCGGTGCGTCGTAGGCAAGAATAGGATGACCGTTAAACTCTGCATAGTGAACGATGTCGGCGTAATCTTCTTTGGTGGAACCAAATCCATGGAGAAAGACAATCGGAGCTTTTTCGCCCGATCTGGTTATCGCGGAAACGCTAAGGTGTATACCTTCGATTAATAAAGGGAAACGTTGGCTTGAAAATAGTTCCATACAATACTCACATCTGTTGTTGATGTTGCCAATGTACAGCTTTTGATTGATAGTTAAATTCTAATGTTAGTATCTCTGTGATACGAAAATAGAATTAGCAGTATAGCATTGGGCATTTTAACGTACTTCATTATTGCGTCGTTAGGGACTATTGATGAGTAAAATCGATTACAGGTTGATAAAACAGCTTTATCTTTTTCTGGCGGTTGCCGAAGAAGAGAACTTTGGTCGTGCGGCAAAGCGACTGGGAATGTCTCAGCCTCCTTTAACGGAGCAAATCAAAATACTTGAGCAGTCGTTGAAGCTCACTTTGTTTGAACGCTCTCGACGCGGTACTAAACTGAGCGCGTCGGGAAAAGCTATTCTTCCTCATGTGCAAAAGTTTGTTGTTCAAATGTCATCTCTGGAAAAGATCGTTCGAGAGGTGGCGTATGGACAATCTGGTGTCATTCATATTGGTGCCATCACGTCTGCTATGTTTGAAGTTGTGCCAGTCTTTCTAGAACATTTCAAACAACGTTACCCAAATGTCACGGTTTTTGTGGATGAAATTGACAGCGCTGAAGCCATCACATCGTTATCTTCTGGTGAATTGGATCTGGCGTTTGTTCGGGTGGAAGGTGAGGTCGGTATGGGGTTAAGCACGTTTCCTTTAACAGAAGATAAACTCGGCGTTGCGTTACCACTGAATCATCCAATGGGGGAAGCGATGTGTATCTCGTTGAGAGATCTCAAAGAGGAAGCATTTGTTATGTCTTCCAGGCGGGTCAATCCAACGTATTTCGATCTATTAACTTCAGCCTGTAGAAACCATGGGTTTAACCCACGCATACTCTACGAAGTTCGTTCGGTTACTGCTCAGATTGCCTATGTGTGTTGTGGCCAGGGGGTTGCTTTAGTACCTATGAGCATGGTCAGCATGATCCCCAGTAATGTAAAGCTTGTCCCGCTTGAAGAGCTGATATCCATCGTGACCGCCGCGTTAGTATGGGATCCTAAGCGAGGGCATCCTTTAGTCGAATACGGTGTTAAGTGGTTGGAAGAACATGTCACTGATAAGAAAAACGTATCAAACTATTAGTTAAATAGTATTTTTCACCCATTCAAGAACGACTGACAATAGTACTTCTTTCTTTACTATAACGAGTGTCATCTTGGATACCTATTTCAGTTTTGCTGCTATTGCATTAGCCGTCGTATATATGCCTGGCCCAGGCACCTTAAAATCCATTACGAACGCGATTAACTTTGGTTTTCAAGGTTCGGTCGTTGGGATATCAGGTTTAACGCTGGGCGTTTGCTCTGTCGCTCTGTTCTCTGCTACAAGTCTTGGGCTGCTGTTAGTGTCCTCGCCGATCGCTTTTAAAGTGGTTTCTTATTGCGGTTCCGCCTACTTATTTTATTTGGGACTTAAACTGTGGTTTAGCAGCCGCAAGACTCAGGTTATTTCTACGGGCGTGGTTTTCAAAAAGAGGCAGGTATTCGGGGAAGGTGTACTGTTACAATTTAGCAACCCGAATGCTATCCTGTTTTTCTTTTCTGTTTTCCCTCATTTTATCAAGCCAGATGAAAGCTATGTTATGCAGTTTTCAGTGTTGGTGGGGATTTTCAGTCTGGCGTTTATCTGTGCGCATTCAACCTATGCGTTACTCGCCTATAAGGCCAAAACACTCTTCCTGGGCGCACATCGACACTGGTTGAATAAGGTCAATGCTATCTTGTTTATATTGTTGGCTGTCTACTTAGTATGGAGTTCATCCGTTTAATCACGTCATAACTTCAAAGGAGAAAGGAATTTGAACATTAAGCGCATTGACCATTTTGTTTTAACCGTGGCCGATATTCCAACATCGGTGGCTTTCTTTCAATCGGTTATGGGTATGAATGCTGTCACCTTCGGAGAAGGGCGAGTTGCTTTGGAATATGGTCAGCAAAAGATCAATTTGCACCAGCTAGGCAGTGAGTTTGAGCCTAAGGCACGACATGTACAAGCTGGTAGTGCAGATCTCTGTTTTATCATTGACGGCGAACTAGAAAGCGCAATGCAACATGTTCAGGCTCAAAACGTCTCTATTATAGAAGGCCCTGTCAATCGTACTGGAGCGCTGGGGCCGATCACTTCCTTCTACTTTCGAGATCCAGATGGAAATCTGATTGAGTGCTCAGTCTATGAGCCTTAACACTGTGAAGAGCCACAATGGTACGTCAAGAAACCACGATTCAAACCAATTTTTACTCAATCAAAGAGCAACGTTGAATCCCACCGATTATGGTTTTTCTACCTATCATCACAGAGTTAAAGGGATAGTGTACTACTACATTACGGATAGCTAATAGTACGGCAGCAAAAGTGTGTATACTCTTCGACCACTTAACACTGCTCACGCAGTGCATTACCAATAGTTCACAAATCTATCTTTATAATCAACTAAGGCTCTACAATGGGATTTACCCCCTCTAGAGGGTAAGTCGGCTTTTACCCCCGATAGGGGGTAAATAGGTTTCCTCCCGCTAGTTCATGTTTCTTATTAGATATAAACAAGCTTAAAAGTAAATATAAGTCATTGTTTTTAATGTAAATGGTGGTTGACTGGGCAGTTTTTATTGGTTTTAATATACCTGAAAACTCTCTATCTCTACTTGCGTAAAGATTGAGTTAAATAAATGAAACAATATCAAAAATATTCGTCACCCTAGCGGTGAGAGGAGGGTATCACTAGTAAATAAATGGAGTAAATATTATGAATTTCAATGTAATTAAAAAGAACAGAAAGTACTTTGCTGCGACAACAGACAATAATAAATCTTGTAAGATTTTGATCGACGATTACTCAAAAGATTTAGCGTTAGGTGAGCATTTTCTTGCTGTTAAAGATATCTCTGTACGCTCGAAGTATGGAACTGACCTGATTTACAAGTTAGCAGCAAATGTAGAAGAACAAACTAAATTAGGCATTTGTTCTTTAAAATCAGAATATAACACACTGTTGATTGAAAAATGCCGTAAACTTGGCGGGACTTGGGATAAACCTCAGGGCGCTTGGATATTTTCAAGTATTGTAGAAAAAGAAGTTGAAGAACTCGATGAGATCTTTAACAGCGCTCCCGTTATTGTTGAAATTGAAGCTATCGAGGAAATACAAGAGCAGGGCAAGGCGATAGAGTTTCTTGGGTATCCTGTTTGTAAAGCATTTAGTCGTGATTCAGGTGCTCGAATTGAAACTGGGATTGCATTGCTATCGGGCTATGCCACTTCAGGTGGCTCAAAAAACCGATGGACAACCGTCTTGAGT
>JBLWXO010000031.1:0-10417 GCA_048267385.1 Neptunomonas sp.
GAAACATATAAGTAACTATATTGAACGCTTTTATAACAGCCTACGGCTGCACAGTAGCCTTGGTTACCGGACTCCGATAGAGTTCGAGGGAATTAACTGATGGGGCGTGTCCATTTTATTGGGGGAAGTCCACTCCGTATATTTGTCACTTTTTTTGCAAAGGGCCGCAAAAAATAGCGCCAAATCTACTACGCCGTTGTGCTAAGCGTTAGGCTCTTAAACCCGCAAGAGGCATACAAGGAGGTAGACTTTGAGCAACTTAAATACAGTAGAACTGAAAGCGTTTATTCCATCAAAGGATTTTGAAGTCTCAAAACAGTTCTATTCTGATTTAGGTTTCATAAAAGCATCAGATCAAAATGGTGTTGCATACTTTCACTGTGGCAGTTGTAGTTTCTTACTTCAAGATTTCTACAATCAATCATTAGCAGAAAATCTTATGATGCATATCCTCGTTGAAGATATAGAATCATGGCATAAGCAGGTCTTAGGCTCAGGTGTCGCCGATAAGTATGGTGTTAAAATTTCAGAAATAACTAAACAACCATGGAGCATGCTAGATTTTGTAGTACATGATCCAAGTGGTGTTCTTTGGCGGTTTGGTCAAAATTTATAGCCTAACCAATAGCTGCAACGGACTCCGTATATTTGTCACTTTTTATGCAAAGACACGCATAAAAACCGCCAAACATACTACGCCGTTGAGCAAGGCGTTAGTTTTCTAAGGAAGCTCGGATGCATATTGAGTTTATGAGGGACAAGGCGAAAATCATGCCTCATATTGAAACCCCTTTGGATGTAACATCAATGCATATATGGCATTGCAATTATGAGTCATTCGAGCAAATTAATGAGTGTGAAAATCTCGAAGTATTAGTGGTTGGTTCGTTACCAGAGTCTAGTCTTGAATTCTTGAGCAAATGCAAAAAATTAAAATACTTGTCTATTTTGCATTTACCGAAAGTTGAAGATTTAGCCCCGCTGGAATCCTTATCCAACTTAGAAACTGTTTCACTATCTACTCTGCCAAGCTGGGATTCATCAGGAAAGGTATCGGTTATATCCTCTATTGCACCATTAGCCAAAATACCAATGCTTAAACATGTTGAGTTAATGGGTGTAAGGCCAGAGAATAAATCTCCATTTGAACTCGCACCCTGTAAAACTCTAAAGAGCGTAAGGTTATCTAAGTATTCAAAGAAACTAACAAAAGAATTTTATGAAAAAACAGGGATATCCAATGATTGGGCACCTAAGCCAGAATTCAAAAACTAACCAAAAGCAGCATAGGATGCCAAAAGCTCCGCACTTCGTGCTCCACTTTTGCCACCCATGTGCTTGGCGTTAAATGCCTTGCTCCGGTGCTCTTGGTGTTGTGTTCTGGCGCGGTTTCAGTGGTTGCCGGCACGCAGAAAACAGCCCTCAGTCAGGCATCAGTTTTGGCGGCTAATTGGGTGTTCAGGTCGCGGGGCAATCCTGCATACCCATCGGGCATCTTGGGCGTATTCCGTGCCCTGGTTCCTAGCGCCATGGGTCGAGCTAGGTCAAAGTATCGGGAGTAGGCATTCAGGGTTGGGTGCCGTAACGAACTGCCGGGTAACCGGCATCTAACAATACGCACCAGTACGCGGCCTGCGGCCGCCGGACGCCACTGTCGTGGCGCCGCTGTGCTCCGCGTTAGTTGGTAGTGCTCTGTCCCTTTGGGGTGGCTATGTGCCATTGGCCTTGGCCCCGAATGGGTAGCAATGCCGGAGGTTTCGGTGCTTTGCCAAGGCCCTCAAATTCGGCATCATGTTGGCAGCTCAGCCGGTCAGCGGTGCGGGTAGTGAATTGGGTGTTTCGGTCGTGGGGTCGTCCGCCGAAAGTTGGTTCCTTGCCTACCTGCGATTCTGGCGTTCAGGTTCATTCACCGCATCATTGGCGGTGGTTCAAATAAAGGTGCACCGGCTGATTTTGGTGCAAGGGCAAAGGAGCATGCCATCATGTTGACTGCTAGGGAGTGGGCTTCACCGATGCCCCCAACTAACCAGTCGCTGTAGTACGTTCCCGGCCCGAGGGCCGTCCACCGGACGCCACTGTCGTGGCGCCGCTAAGCTCAGCGTTATACAGATTCAAGGGAGTGCTCAGTTGCCGTATACAAAAGATAGTTGGAGGCGTCGCTACTCGGAACGTACAGACCTTTCTACGAGTCTTGTTCATCTTACAAAAGCGCCTTCCAACAGTAAGATCGTCGAGGTAATGTTTAAAATTCTCGACGAACAACTTCTGCGCGGTAGCAGTACTGAGAAGGGATTCATCGTCGGAAAAAGCCGCGCTGTTTGCTTTCAGGACGCTCCTGTACATGCTGTAGCTCAGAACTGCTGGTTTGAGCAAAAGCTGCGAGAAAGCGGTGAGCAAGTAAAAAAGCGTTATGTTCCATCAGGTTTCTTGTTCCACAAACAGAAAATATACCGAAAAGGCGGGCGTCCCGTAATTTACGATAAGACATCTGAAGCCAAGAAATACCTTCCTGACACTGAGTGGTGGCGCATAGTCAATTTCGACATAAGCGAGGATGAGTCTTTCAAAGATTGGACTCATGAGCGGGAATGGAGGATAAAAGGTGACTATGAATTCAACCTTGAAGAAGTAACTTTGCTTTTCACTAAGCCTGCAACCTATAAGTCCTTCATCAAACTCTGTGATGATCGCGAAAAGCCGTTTTACAAAAAGGTCGCTGGTGTAATCGTGACAGAGCAGGTGTTCTTCTAACACTGTATAACCAGTGCAGGCACAGCGACGCCCACTACATTGCGCCTTCGGCTCCATTCCGTGGGCGCGCATGCTGCAAACGTTAGGTGTGCTAAGGCTTTGTGTTTGCGGGCTTGTATTTAAGATTCAAATTTATTTGTACCCAGTTCAGTGCAAAAGTGAAGCATTGAAAGTCTCGTAAAATATCCCGCTTGAGTTGTGGGGCATCTCGCATTAACAGAAGTATTTAGAGTTTAAAATTCATCGCTCAGTTCATCGTGCAAAATGGATAGAGTGGAATAAACATTAAAGGGTGTGGATCACGGGAATAAGAGCCTTTAGAGCAAAGGTAAAAGTCCGAATTGATATCCACACCTAACCAGTAGCAGCAAGGGACAACAACAAAAGCGGCCAAAGAGCCGGCCGCTGTCATTGTTGCCCCTGTGCAAAGCGTTATATGTCTCTAGAGGTTTGAGTATGGAAGATAAAGAGGCACTCAAGGTGCTTTCTGAAATCAGAGATGAAATGAAAGAAATGAATGCTCAAATTAAGTGGCTAAAGAATAAAGCTACTGAAGCTATGGAGAATGAGAGTAATCTAGAGCAATCACATGTAAAAATTGCTGAGTTAGAGAATAAGAAGTCTAAAAAAGACCTATTAGCTATTTTAGTAATAGCAGGAGGGTTTGGTGTCTGGTTTATTCTTGAAAAACTGGGATATTTATCAAACATATAACAAGGCCAATCAACATCAGCCACTTCGTGGCTTGGACAGCCTTGCAGCCGCGCTTTTTGTGCATGGCTTCGCCATTATTGCACAAAAAACACAACTACAAGTCTGCCGTTGTTGGCAGCGTTAAAAGCCTTGCGAGCCATAAGATGAGCATCGAACAAAAACATACCCTTGAGCGCGAGGCCAAATCTATTGAGAAATTGCTGGCGGGTAAAATTCTCGCTGGTGTTGTAAGACATCAGAGCAACGAAGTCCTCTTGCAGTTCTCCGACGGCACGCGCCTATTCGTGAACGCCCAAGAGCATGGTTCGCTGGATTTTTCCGTCACAGGAGGTCTGCATGAAGACTAAGCTTCGGATTATGCCGGCTTCTAACAAGGCGCATCAATTCGCGGCCTGCGGCCGCCGGACGCCCTTTACATTGCGGCTGCGCCTCCATTCCAAGGGCGCCGTTGTGCGCTGGCGTTAGCTGGTAGTGCTTTGGTCTTTTGGGGGTGGCCGGGTGCCAATGGCCTTGGCCGAAATAAGGGTGGCAAATCTGGTAGCGCGGTGGTGTTGCCAAGGCCCGCAAATTTGGCGTGTTGCTGGCAGCTCAATCGGTCAGCGGTGTTGGTAGTAACGTGAGTGTTCCGGTCGTGGGGTTGTCCGCCGGTAAATGGTTCCTTACTTACCTGCCACTCTGACGCTCAGGTTCATTCGCCGCATCACTGGCGGTGGTTTTTATCACAGTGCATCAGTGGAATTTGGTGCAAGGGCAGCGGTGCAGGCTGCGATGTTGGTTGCCAAGGATCGAGCTTCATTGATGCCCCCAGCTAACAAGTCGCTGTAGTACGTTCCCGGCCTGACGGCCGTCCACCGGACGCCACTGTCGTGGCGCCGCTAAGCTCAGCGTTAACTGTAGAAAAGCATGGATACAGAGTTCGTAGAAAAGGCTGATGAAGAAGGGTTTCTGCTCATCGACGGGGCGGTCAAAATCGAGGGTTTCATTCCGGAAGACTCGGTTTCATGCCACAAGTGTCAGGAGCCAGCGATTTACTATGAGCCTTTTGATGCTTTTATCTGCGCGTATTGCAACATATGGCTTGAGGGCCGTTGCGGAGATGCAGGGTGTAGGTATTGTGAAAACCGACCTGAAAAGCCACTCCCCAATGAGAACCAACGGCGTCGCATGCGGCACAGTTAACAAGTCATTCCAGTTCGTTACGGCCCTTTGGGCCTCCACCGGACGGCCTTTTCTTCGCTTCGCTACGCAAAGGCCGCCGCTGAATATTGGCGTTAGCTGGGTAGTGCGTTGTGCCTTTTGGTCGGCTCGGTGGTATTGGCCTTGGCCGTAAACTGGCAGCAAATCCGGCATTTTGGTGGTTTGCCAAGGCCGTCGGAATCTGCGTCGAGTGGGTAGCAAAAATCGGCCAGAGGCGTTGGCATAAAGGTTAGTGTTTGCCGGAACCCGGTGTCCGTCGAAACCTGGTTCCTTGCTTACCTGCTACTCTGAAGTTCAGGTTCACTTTCCGCATCAATGGAGTGAGTGTTTTTAATCGGAGTGCATCGTCCAGAGCTTGTGCATAAAGCAACGGAGCAGGCGGTCATGCTGGTTGCCAAGGATCTGGGTATGTCGCCCGCCGGTGCTTCTCAGCTAACCAGTCGCTGTAGTACGTTCCCGGCCTGCGGCCGTCCACCGGACGCCCCTGTCGTGGCGCCGCTAAGCTCAGCGTTAGCCCTCAGGAGGAAAAATGAAAATATCTCTTATGGCAGCTGTTTCCGAGAATGGAGTAATTGGCTCTGGATTGGATATACCTTGGCATGTACAAGGCGAGCAGCTCCTATTCAAAGCCATGACTTACAATCAATGGCTTCTAGTTGGTCGTAAAACCTTCGACTCAATGGGTAAACTTCCGAATAGAAAATATGCAGTGGTTACTCGTTCTAAAATTATCTCGAATGACCCTGATGTTGTGTATTTCGCAAGTGTTGAATCGGCATTAGCTTACCTAAACAATGCGACAGCACATATCTTTGTTTCTGGTGGTGGTGAAATATATAAAGCTTTAATCGATCAAGCAGATGTTATCCATCTTTCAGTGATTCACAAGCATATCTCTGGCGATGTGTTTTTTCCTCCAGTTCCACAGGGCTTCAAGCAAACATTTGAGCAAAGTTTCAGTTCAAATATTGATTACACGTACCAAATTTGGGCAAAGGGCTAACAATCTGTTTAAGAGTGATTCGCAACGCGTGGCATTTTTACTATGCGTTGCGTTTAGTGTTTAAGGTGGTATGCGGAGGCTTCGGTATTGCGTTGCTCACACCTTAACAGGGCGTTAAATTTTTTGCCGCACCCTCGTAGACTATGTTGTAATACATTGTAGTAGCCAAACTCGAGGGTATAGTCATGAGCGTCACCACGGTTCGCCTTCAAGCAGAAGTTGAACAGCACCTGGAAGCAATTGCTGGCAGGTTGCACCGGAGCAAAGGTTGGGTAATTAACCAAGCATTATCGGAGTACATAGAAAAGCAGCAGCTGGAGCAAGAACGCTGGAAACAGACCTTAGAAGCAATGGAGTCCGCTGCACAAGGCAAGGTTGTTGATGCCCGCGAGGTTCACAGCTGGCTTAATAGTTGGGGAACCGACAACGAGCAGGATGCACCGAGGTCAGGTAAGTGAAACTGGTTTACACGGACGAAGCCATTGAAGATTTACAGCGCCTCAGGGAGTTCATTGCAGTCCACAATCCATCGGCGGCAGCCCGGATCGCCACCGAACTGGTTGGCAAAATCGAATTGCTTCCTGATTTTCCCAAGATGGGCACACCAGTTGAAATGGCACCGGTGCCTGACTCTGTTCGAGATATGGTTTTCGGGAAATATGTCGTTCGATATTCGCTCCATCCCAGTGCCATCATCATTCTCCGGGTATGGCATGGCCTTGAAGGTGAGCGGTAGTAATTTAACCAGGCGCGTCACTCGGATGCCTTTGTCTCCGCTGCGCTGTGACAAAGCCACCGGTGCGCTTCAGCGTTATGTGTAGGTGACCATGGACTGGCGAGAAATTGACCTATTCCGGGGAATTGATCTGAATGACTCGTTCGTGCTCGGGTGGCATTACGAGGGTGATCGCTTGGTTTTCAATCTGGAAGTCAGTGTTTGGCCAGAATCGAAGTATTACTATGCGCCCAAGGACGGTGAGTACACCTGCTACCGGAAAGGTAATTTAATATTCGAGGGGGTTAAATCGGTACAGGGACTACTCTCGATGGCAGAAGCGAATAGGTCCACGGATGCCTCCGGTGAGTGCGATTACGGCAACATTGATACATTATTGATTCAGCCTGAGAGCGTTCAAATCATTGGAGATTTTGGCTCCGTCGAGATAGCGGGAGGAACCTGTGCTTTATCCATCAGCACATAACCAGTGCAGGCACGGCGACGCCCACTACATTGCGCCTTCGGCTTCATTCCGTAGGCGCGCATGCTGCAAGCGTTAAATTCAGGGAGGAATCGCAAACATGGAGAAAGTTGTCACCGGCCTACTGGTGCTTGTAGGCATCATTCATCTCCTGCCTGTTTCCGGTGTATTGGGCGTGGATCGCCTTGCGGCTTTGTATGGCATTTCCCTGGGTGAGCCCAATATCGAAATTCTGATGCGTCACCGGGCTATTCTGTTTGGGCTACTCGGCCTATTTTTGGTGTACGCAGCCTTCCAGCCTTCGTTGCAAACACTGGCAATCATCGCAGGCTTGATCAGCGTTGTGTCTTTCATCGCTATTGCGTGGTCGGTTGGTGGGTACAATGAGTCTGTTCGCAAGGTCGTCATCGCAGACATCATAGCCACAGTCGCACTCATTGCTGCTGGGGTAATCCATGTTGTCGGTCGCAACCAAATTTAACAAGGCGCAGCAATTCGCGGCCTGTGGCCGCCGGACGCACTTTTCATTGCGGCTGCGCCTCCATTACAAGTGCGCCGTTGTGCGCTGGCGTTAGATTTTCACCATAGATAGGTGCTGTGGTCTCAATAGGTTAAGATGCCCGCCGATTACGAATGAAGGTCAAAGCGGGAGATTGGGGTTCGAGTCCCCACGGCACCACCAGTTTTTAGGGCTTTATGGAAAGCGAAGGGCTGAAACAGTTTTTGAATGTAGTGGGCGATGCAGTGTATTCAGTCAACACGCTGTGTGTCGGTCTAACTTCCGTATCGCAAGGTACTGCTGAAAAACCGGATGACCTCACTATCACCTGGTCAACTCAAAACCCTGCATTGGCAGCGGCTAAAGCGAGAACTTTTGCATTACGGGCTTCTCTAGTCTTCGTAGAGGAAGCGCTGCTCAAGTACCTTGATTTTCTGAAGCTTTGTGCCTTTGAGAACGAAAAACTCCAGGATGCCCTGCGGATAGAAAGATCTGCAGATAGAGTGAGCGAGGTTGCGAGATTCTTGCCCCAAAAAGAAGTCTACTGGGAGCCAATGGTGGTTCTTCTTGTAAGGTGGAGAAATAGAGTCGTTCACAACTCACAAGCTGATTTGTCGGCCTTGCAACGGAAAACTCTGATAACGAATGCTGAAAAATTGGCTAAAAATCATGCGAATATTGATATTGAAGAAAGCTTGAAGAACTTCAATAGCAATAGAATCACCTTAAAAGATTTCACGACTTTGATTGCCATCGCTATTAGGTTTGTTCGTGCACTCGATGAGCAGCTAGAACCCAAAATTCATACTCTGGATGGTTTTAAGCAACGTCTACAGGAGCGAGATCTTACCCAGACGTTCAAGCAAGTTATGTCGGCAAATGGAGAAGAAACCCGGCGCCGAAAATTTGAGGCCTTCCTTCGCACCGAATTTTCAGAATTAGGTGACGGTTTCAAGGAGGAGGTTTACGAAAACTGGCGGTCCATCGTGGGCAAAATCTAACCAGTGAATCAAGCGGACCGTTTTGCGCTGGCGCTTCAAACGGCCGCTTATTCAGGACGTTAGGCACTATGGAGAGCACACCATGAGCTCATATCTAAAGAAAAAATATTTCGCATTTGTATTTTTCGCATTTTTCACTACCACTTTATCTGCTGCCATGGACTTAAAAGCCTATAAAGAACTACAAAAGAGTTCCAAAGATATGGTGAAAATCTACATATATGGAGTTGGCGAGGGTTATTCTTGGAGCAATACCATCTTGCAGGATCGCGGAGGAAAGGCACTGTTCTGTGTTCCTAAAAACATGGCCTTGAACGCGGAAAATTATATCAGCATTACTAATAATAGGATCGCTAGTTTGGGGGGGGCTGCGGTGGCAGAAATGCCTATAGAGCTCATCTTATATTCGGGGCTAATTGAAACCTTCCCATGCGTGGATTAACTCTACATCCTAACCAGTGCAGGCACGGCGACACCTACTACATTGCGCCTTCGGCTCCATTTCGTAGGCGCGCATGCTGCAAGCGTTAGATTTTACCGGAAGACTATCGCATGACTCATGAGGATCGGATTAAGCAAATTGTTGCGGTAGCTTATGATCGACTTTGCGGCAAAATCACCGGCCAGCGAATCCAAGTTGCCAACGAGGCATCTTTGCAACTTCAACTAGCATCGATTCTAAAAACTCTCGGAGAGTTGTACGAAGAATCACCGAGCGAACGCTTCAAGATCGAGCTAGAAAAGAGCGTAAAGCTCTCAGGCGGCACCTTTGCCAAAAGCGGAACGAAAAAGGCGAACATCGATATTTGGTTTTCGCTTGAGGATATAGAAAGCGGGGAAAGCCACTCTTGCGCAATCGAACTGAAATATTTTAAGCGAGCCAATCATCGCGAACCAAACAACCGATACGATGTCTTCAAGGATATTCAGAATTTAGAACGGTATGGTGACTTCGTTGATGCAGGTTACCTCTTGGTTGCAACCGACCATTCGCATTACATCGACCAAGAAGTATATTCACCGGATACGGAAGATTTTGATTTCCGGAATGGTAGGAGGTATCAAGCTGGCAAAGAATTGGTATACCGGACGGCAACGCCGTATGGGCGGCCAATCACCCTTCGCAACGATTACACCTTCGCGTGGCAAGCCGTTGAGGATGGCTTGAGTTTTCTGTTTGTTGAAGTAGCACCATGCAAGTGAAATCTAACAAAGCCATTAAGGTTGTTCCGGGCCGATGGCCCTTCACCGGACGCCCTTGTCAGGGCGCCGCTTATGGCTGGCGTCAGGAGTCAGGATAGACAATGAGCGAAGAATTAATCAAGGCTATAGTTGAAAATACTCTTGCCCTTGGAATACTGGCATTCCTATGCAAGTCTATAATCAAGCACTGGCTCGAAAAGGATGTAAAAGATTTTAAGAATAAAATTGAACTAGAAGCAAAACAGACCCTATCTCAATATCAATCAGAGCTAGAAAAAGAAAGGATAAGGCTTCAAATTCAATATGGAGGAATCTTTGAAAAACAAGCGGAAGCAATCCTTGAGTTTTATAAGCTAATTGTGGTGTTTCAAAAAACAATCAATGACGCCATGTTTCGGTCTGATCATGATGAGTCATATGAAGCTTTTCTAGAAAAGTGGCGAGAATTGATCAAGTATTATGATGATCATCAAATTTTATTACCTGAAAGTATTGAGAAAATTTTTGGAGATTTTCATAGAACAGCATTTTTTAGCACAACTGACTACCGTGGGGCTGAACACCGGATAAATAGACAGAATATCAGTGATAAACAGCTAGATCGTATGTTTGCCAAACAAGATAAGGCTCTTGCGGATATAGAGCAAATACCGAAGTTACAAGATGAGCTTAAGAAGTGCCTTCGACACGCAATTGGCACAGTAAGTGAGAACTCCTAACACATATGAGCCTTCTCTGAATCAATAGGCAATAGTCATTTTTTTGGCCGCGCCAGCGGCCAATCTAAATCCATGAGCGAGAACGCCTGCTTCGTTAGTCACGTAGAGCTGTCAGGCACTTACAGCAAACA
>JBLWXO010000032.1:0-10093 GCA_048267385.1 Neptunomonas sp.
GGATCTGTCGCAGTATTTCTGGCGTGGCTCTTCGTCGTGAGCAGGTACGCCCACGCATACGTGCATGTGACTTCAAACTATATACCAGTGAGGCTGCCACTCTTCATGACCGGAGCCTTGGTCTTGTTGGCTATGCTGGCTGTATCGGTCTGGAATTTGGCCGCATGACGCATGCTTGCATAACAAGAGCAGGCACGGCGACGCCCACTACATTGCGCCTTCGGCTTCATTTCGTGGGCGCGCATGCTGCAAGCGTTAAAACGTAAATACAGGAGGTTACATGCAACGGATCGCATCACAAATTACTCTGGGGGTTAATCTGTTCTTCCTATCCTTGATCCCTAGCATTGCCCTTGCCGAAAACTCGGCCCCTGAAGACTATCTCGCCAATAAACCGCTGGTGTTGGAGGTTCGGTATTGTGAGTGTCAGGCCACAAAACCGGATAGCTTACCCTCTGATTTATTGCCAAGTTTTCTGGAGGAATCGGGATTTTTAAGGGTTAGCGTATCGAGCAAGGATAAAGGCTTTGCCTCTTCCAGTGAGTTGTCCATAGGTTATGAACTCAAGCCAATCATGGGCTCGTCCGACCAATTTCAGTTCAACTATGCTGGCAATTACACTACAAGCAATGGGAGCAGTGCTGGTAACGGGGAGTTGCTGTTGGTTCAGGGGCAGTGGGTCAACCTTTTCGGCTCACAGCATGAGAATGAAACTGGATCGCAACACAACAACGTTGCGGTGCGGTTGGCTAAACCCGGTGGTTCCTGATGGTAGGTTTTAACCAGTGCAGGCACGGCGACGCCTACTACATTGCGCCTTCGGCTCCATTCCGCAGGCGCGCATGCTGCAGGCGTTAGATTACTTTAAACATCCAACAAGGAATAATAATGACTGAAGAAGTAGAACTGAAATGGATTTCCGGTTTCTGGAGAAGAATAGGCGCTCTATTCATAGACACATTAATACTTGGCGTGTGCGGCTTAGCGCTCGGCTTATTTCTTGAAAGCTTGTTTGTTCAAATGGGAGGATGGGGACGTCTGGTTGGCTTCTCAATAGCGCTCATTTACTTTGGTGTCATGAATAGCTCTATCGCCGGTGGTCAAACGATAGGCAAGAAGGCCTTAAAGATCAGAGTGGTTGATTCTAATAACTCTCCAATAAACCTTGGAAAGTCTATACTCCGTTACTTCATTCTGGCAATTCCTTTCTCTCTAAATGGGGCTCAGTTTTCAAATGAGGCGATGCTTTCTTTTCTCATGTATCCGCTTTCATTAATTATATTTGGTGGTCTTTTCTCAATTTTATACTTATACATATTCAATAGAGTTACCCGTCAGTCACTGCATGATCTAGTGGTTGGCACCTATGTCGTTAATGCGGATGTAGAAAAGCAAGATCCCGGAAAGGTCTGGAATGTTCATCTTATAATAGTTGCAGTGTTATTTATTTCGGCTGCCGTAGTTCCGGCTTTCACTACTCAGCTAGCTCAGAGTGAACCATTCAAGGGAATGCTGGCCGTCCAATCTGCGCTATCAAATGATCCAAGTGTTGCTTACGCAACTATATCCTCTGGCTCATCAACTTTCAGCTCAACCAATGAAGACACCAAAACAACCACATATATAAGCAGTCAGGTATTCCTAAAGACCAACAATGTTAGTGATACTGAGCTAGCCCGTCGGCTAGCAACTATAGTTGTCGCCAACCACCCTGAAGCTTTGCAAAAAGATACAATTCACATCAACCTAACGTATGGTTATGACATAGGTATTGCTTCCAGTTGGTCTAACCATGCGCATAATTTCAACCCTCTCGAGCTTCAAAGTGCGGATTAGGCGTAATCTAACAAGTTGCGCAAGCGGGACAAAGTGCTGCGCACTTTGCCCCTTCGCAAGGCGTTAAGCACAAGGAAGGTCCATGCATGCGAATATAGCCCGCTACGGAATAATTCTGAACACGGAAAACTTTGAGGCGTGTGTGGCATTCTATCGAGACCTCTTTGGCTTGCGTCAGCTGTTCGAGAAAGACGAGAACGACTTTAAGCTAACCTGCCTCGAATACGGAGAGGGTTACTTGATGGTGGAACAAGGCGGCAAAGCAAAGGACGGCGTCAAGTTGCCCGAAGAGGGGAGCTTCAAGCTGCGTTTCAACGTCAAGAACCTAGAGGAAGCCTTGGCAGAAATTAGAGCATGGGGCATCGATGCAGACATCACAGAAAACGCTTGGGGCAGGACCATCAATATCTGCGATCCCGACGGCAATCGGGTCGGTGTCAGAGATGAAGCCGGCTTCGTTCGTCAGCTCAATGCTTAACAAGTGCGTCAAATACGTTCCGGGCCTAAAGGCCCTCCACCGGACGGTTTTTGCTCCGCTTCGCTGCGCAAAAACCGCCGTTTACGCAGGCGTTAGATGTAAAAGGTAGAATATGTCTCAATTTGTGAATGATCTCGGCCAGCCTGTCGGGGAGCCGCTTGCTCAGTGGGTAGAGCCCGCGCACCCGTCGCCGGAGCCAATGGATGGCCGCTTCTGCTGTTTGGAGCCGCTTGCTCCAGAGCGCCATGCTGAAGAGCTCTATGCTGCGAACGTGCTGGACAAAGATGGGAGTAGCTGGACCTATCTTCCTTATGGCCCCTTTGGTTCCTTTGAGCGCTATTATGAGTGGCTTCAGGCAATGAGTCAGAAGGATGATCCATTGTTTTTCACGATTATTCAGAAGTCGGATGGCCGAGCCGTTGGCGTTGCAAGCTATCTTCGGATAATGCCAGCGAGTGGCTCTATCGAAGTTGGTCATCTCCATTTCTCTGAGCAGCTCAAGCGAAGCCCTGTCGCCACGGAAGCCATGTTCTTGATGATGAAAAAAGCTTTCGAACTAGGCTATCGGCGTTATGAGTGGAAGTGCGACGCTTTGAATGCACCCTCGTGTGCCGCCGCTCAGCGCCTTGGGTTCAGTCATGAAGGCACTTTTCGTCAAGCTACAGTGTATAAAGGGCGTAGCAGGGATACTGCGTGGTTCTCCGTTATCGATATCGAATGGCCGGCACTATCAAAGGCGTTCTCACAATGGCTGAGGCCAGAGAACTTTGATGAGTTGGGTGAGCAGCGCGCCCGCCTGAGCGAATTAACTCAAGCAGCCCTCCAGCAACGGTCGTGAAGGACGGCATCCGCACAGCCAAGATCATCTAACAAGGCGCATCAATTCGCGGCCGTTGGCCGCCGGACGCCCTTTCCATTGCGGCTGCGCCTCCATTACAAGTGCGCCGTTGTGCGCTGGCGTTAACGAGACCGGGCCTGCAAAAAGAAGGAGATTTTGAAGCATGGACATAGAATTCATTCTTCCACTGATGACGGCTATTGCGGGAATTCTAGGCATTATTTCCGGTATCAGAAAAACGAAATCTGAGAGAGAAGATTCAATCGAGCATTTGAGGCTAGAAATCGAAGAGAATATGGAAGAACTTGAGAAAGTGCTTTCAAAAGATGAGCTTGAGGATTTAGTCCTAAGGGTTCGATCCATAGAAAAGAACAAGGTGACGGACACTCCACTTCGCAAGGAGCACGGTAATGTAACGAAGAATTTTCTCGTATATATAGTGCCCGGAATGATCGCGCTAGGGCTGGTGGGGCTCTATATCTTTCTCAGAGCTAGTAATGCTGGTGATACTGAATATTCTACGCCAGAAGACCTTAACAACCTAATGACAATAGTAGTCGGGTATTTGTTTGGAGCCGGCGCTGCAAGTGTATGAAGGATCTTCGTTAACAAGGGCAGGCACGGCGACGCCCATTACATTGCGCCTTCGGCTCCATTCCGTGGGCGCGCATGCTGCAAGCGTTAAAGGTACAGGATGAAACCTACTCACTACTTCGCAATCTTAGTTCGGTTATTCGCGATAGCATTGGCCATCTACGCTGTTAGGCAATCATCCTTTCTGATCGAGGTGCTCAAAAACGGCGGTGTTCAAGGCTATGAGCTACCCTCAGCCTTTGCGTGGGTACCGACCTTGGTCCCTTTGCTCGTCTCTTTGTTTTTATGGTTCTTTCCAATGACCGTGTCGCGCTGGGTTGTTCGACCTGAGTTGGATCAGTCATTCGAACCGGTCGGCGCAAAAGGTCTACTCACGGTAATAGTGCTGGGAATAGGCTTGTACGTTCTGTACTTCGCTGTTTCGGATGCCGTCTATTGGTTAACTCTGTGGCAAATGAGCCATGACAACTACTCCGACTCTACCCTTTACTTGGGGAGCGACAGCAAAGCAGCGATGGTCACCACGGTAATGGAGCTAATTATAGCTGTTGCGCTTGTAGCACGCGCTAGGACTGTATCGGACGCGATGCTCAAGCTAACCCGATGAATCCTTTAACAATGTGGTCAACGGGACGCCAACTACGCTGCGCTCCGTTGGCGCCCATTACCACTGGCGTTAGGGAGTAAGGAAACACCATGGATCAGGCAGAATATTGGTACGCGGTAGCCTCAGTGCTGCTGTTCTTTAAGATGTTTGCCATCTCCGCATATCAGGGATTCCATCGTATCGGGAAGCTGACCTTCAAGACTCCCGAAGATGCAGCATTCGTTGGGCGGGAGGCTGCCAAAGAGGAGTTGCCTCAAGTTCAGAGAGCAGCCCGAGCGTGGTTAAACGACCTCGAGAATATCCCCGTTTTTCTGGGTTTGGGGGTGGCTTATATTTGGGTCGGTGCTTCTCCCGGTTGGGCCGTTTGGCTCTTCTTGGTATTTACGGGAGCCCGCTACCTGCATACATTATTCTATCTGGCTGGAATTCAGCCTTGGCGAACGGTGGCGTATGCAGTCGGAGTGGCGTGTATGTTCATCATGAGCATCCAGATCCTCGTGGCACTTCCCTAACAATGCAATCAAATTCGTTCCGGCCCGATGGGCCTCCACCGGACGGCTTTTCTCCGCTTCGCTGCGTAAAAGCCGCCGTTTATTGCTGGCGTTATACGAGTAAAGAATGAATCGCATTTTTAAAAAAATCCTGTATTGCGTACTAGCGATTCCAATTTTAATTGCAGTGATTATGATCGTAACTGTAATACGTCATAAGTCGTTGTATTATGCTCCATCAGATATAGCTTTGATTCAATATTCTGAAGGATTAGAAGTGTTTATCGAAGTCGGTGAAGATAAAATATACTTGTCAGAGCTTCAGGTATACGAAGTTGTAACTCTCATCGAAAAACTTGCTACTGAACCACCATGGGGCTGGAGAAACCAGCATTTAATTAATTGTGCAATAAATTTTCGTTTAAATACAAATCCGAACATTTATAGAATAGATATTGAAACGGTAAACAATGTCTATGCTGCAAGACTTCAACGAAACACTGGAACTAGTGTATTTAATTATGATGTTTTTAGTGCAAAGCAATTGGTGAAAAAGTTAAACAGCATATCTAAAAACAAGTGCACTCAACCAGTTTAAAAGTAATGGTGCTAAAAATGAGTTTGTTGCAAGCTGGAAAAAATCGTATAACCAGAAGCTCAAACGGACAAAATATGCTGTCATCTTTTTTGCAAAAACACGCAAAAAAACTGCCACCACATTTAGCCGTTTAGCTAAGCGTTAAATTTCAATATGGATAATGAGCTCCGAGAACAATTAAAAACAAACTTCAGAAAGGAAGTTTTTGAAGTGCTTGATCTAATTTCCTCAAAGGAGGAGCAGTTAGATTATCAAGCGAAGGCTCCTATTGCGTATGTTTCAGCGGAGCTATTCAATCAGTGGGATGACTGTTATCAAATCCCCAAGGAGCAGGAGTGGTACAAAGAGGCCTTTACTGATGGGGAATTAAGCATTCTCCAAGAATTCGATGAGGCTTTGGAGGCTGTTTCTAAAGATACACCGCAAAACCCTCCAGACATACATGAATTCGTAAATACACCTGAATGGGAGCGTTTATCCAATGCCGCAAGCATCGCACTTAGCAAGCTCTCAAAAATTTAACAAGCGCATGTTGTCGGACTGGTTTTCCGCTGCGCTCCAAACCAGCCGCAAATGCGGGCGTTGAACTAAACCGCTTCGCGGTAGCGATTTCGCCCTCACATTTCCTGCGAAGCTGGGAGAACTGACGGATACTTTTGATTAGCCCAAGTGGGCTATTCAGAAGAGGAGAATTCGTCATGACACCCCTACGTCAGACCATGATCCAGGCCATGTGCCAACATGGCTTTTCCCCCCGAACCCAGCACAGCTATTTGTATGTTGTCACTGCGCTGGCCCGTTATTATCGGCGTTCGCCCGATCAGCTGGAGGTCGATGACTTACAAGCCTATTTCAACTATCTGGTTCAGGAGCGTTCCCTGTCACCGGCCAGTTGTCGCGTTTATTTGCATGGCATTCGATTTCTGTATTTGCAGGTGCTGCATTGGGCGCACTTCGATGTGACACTGGTGTTACCCAAGCGCCCTCAGCGCATTCCGGAACTGCTCACCCGGCAGGAAGTTGCCCGCCTACTGTCGGTAATTTCCAACCCCAAGCATCGAGCTTTACTGTCCATCACCTACGGTTGTGGTTTGCGCGTCAGTGAAGCGGTGGCGTTGCAGGTAAAGGACATCGATGGTGAACGTCACCTACTTCGAGTCACTCAAGGTAAGGGCGCCAAGGATCGGATGGTGCCGTTGGCACCCGGGTTACTCCAAGTGCTTCGTCAATATTGGCGAACCTGTCGACCTATGCCCTGGTTATTTCCCAGTGAATTTCTGCCAGACAAGCATCTTCATATCACCACACCCCAGAAGGTGTACCACCAGGCCAAGCGCGTCAGCGACATTCAGAAGGGCGGAGGGATTCATGCCCTACGCCACGCCTATGCCACCCATCAGTTAGAACAGGGGGTACCTCTCCATGAGTTGCAACGACTCTTGGGCCATAGCGATCTGCGCAGTACTCAGCGTTATTTACATTGGCTGCCAGGGGCAACACCTCAGAACCGTGGTCCTGTAGACCTGATCGCGGGCCTCGGAGGTGCAGAATGACCGCCACACTCAGCGTCCAGAACATTCTGCAACGATTCCTTCCGGGTCAGCCATTGGACAGCCACCGTCGCAAAGTCTGCGCTCGCCTAACGGCTTGCCGAACCGCCCGTATGGGCGGTATGGAGATGCATTGTGATCATTGCCAGACCCGTTCTATCTGTTATTACGGGTGTCGGGACCGGCATTGCCCGCAATGTCAGGGGCGTACAACGGCGCAATGGAGCGCGCGGCAGCGATCCCTGTTGTTGCCAGTGCCATACTTCCATCTGGTGTTCACACTGCCCCATACCTTAAACGGCTGGATTCAGATCCACCCCGAGGTGATCTACCGCTGCTTGTTCGCAGCAGCATGGGATACGCTCAGCCAGTTTGGGCGCAACACCCGGCACCTTGGCGGAGAGCTGGGTATGACAGTGGTGCTGCACACCTGGGGACAGAACCTGAGTCGTCACGTTCACGTGCACTGTCTGGTTCCCGGCGGCGTGTTGACCGACACGGGTGACTGGAACAAAGCCAAAAACGACTACTTATTCCCGGTGCGAGCCTTATCCCGGCGTTTTCGCGGGCGAATGGTGTCGTTGCTGAGAACCTCTGCGAACGCCGGTGACCTGCATCGGGTCACCCATAGTGTCGAGATTGATGACGTGCTCAACCGCCTGATGCATCAGGAGTGGGTTGTCTACACCCGACACTGTCTGAATCAGGCCGAGAGCGTGGTGGATTATCTGGCTCGCTACACGCACCGAATTGCCATCAGTAACGGGCGTTTATTATCTATGGACGGTGACCGGGTCGCGTTCCGATATAAAGATTACCGCGACGACTCCCGAATCAAGACTCAGTGGCTGGAGGGACAGGAGTTCGTGCGACGGTTTCTCATGCACATCCTGCCCAAAGGCTTTATGCGCATTCGCCATTTTGGTTATCTGAGCAACCGAACCCGTCGACGCAAACTGGCTGTGATCCGGCACTGCCTCTCGCAGCCTCCCCAGCTCGAAGCGACAACAGAGAGACCAACATCCCAGAGATGCTGGCCATGCCCACATTGTGATGACGGTCTGGTTCGTATGATTCGCCAGGTCCCACGGTTCAGGACAGTGGTCGTGCCGACGGGCTAGCCCACCCATTCACCTAATCCGTCGGGTGAAAAGCGACAGTTCTTTATGAGCTGGGCGCCTATGCGCCCGAAGGCTGGAAAAAACGGTATCTGCAGGGTAATCTGAGAAAAACACAACAAGGAATTGCCCCGTGAAGGAACGAATAAGGTCAACATCCGTTGTCATTGATGTGTGTCTACCGAAAGACTCGCCCGACCGACCCCGCGGCCAAATTACTTTATCCTTATGCTCCGCTCACTAGCTGCGGCAGTGGCGGCTTAGTCCAACAGACATTTAATGGTCATGCTGCGCACGACCATTAAATGCTTAGGTGTTACGTATACAAAATCAGGAGGAAAAATGACGGATCGTGCAAAATTCAAATACTCTGCCCAAGATGGGGTTCTAGAACTTGAAGGTTCAGAGGCGTTCGTATCGGAGCACTTCGAAAGTCTCACAGACCTAATTAGAATCATATCTAGGCATGTGGTTGTTGAACAGCAACATCAACAAGAGAGCACAGCTGAGCAAGCCGAATCACAGAACGAAAACACAGTAACTTCCCTGCCGAAAACAGATAATATCACCAACGTCAGCCCAACTGTGGGAGAAGTTCAAAAAGAAAGTATTGCCCTGTACCCGGAATACCTCTCGGAGATAAATGGAAACTTAAAGATTGTTTCCGATATTCCGGGGAGTTCTGTGAAATCCAAAATGACTAATGCAGCTATTTTGTTTTGCTACGGATCTAAGCTTTTGGGGGATGAACTGGTTGCTACGAAAGATATACGCACCATCTGTGAAGAGCATGGCTTCTTGGATTCAGCAAACTTTTCGAAGATTTTTAACGACAGGACACTTTTCCTATCGGATGGTGTCAAGGGCGGAAATAAGAATGTAAAGCTCACGTTCCAAGGCGAAAAGAAGGCAAAGGAGTTACTTGGAAGTGCTCAACCCCAAGATTAGAAATTATCTAGTTTCTGTCTATGCTGAAGACATTATCGATGCGCTGCTTGCGGCGTATATCGAAGTCTTAAGGAACTATCGGATCGAGAGATGGAAGCCAAGCGAGCTTGATGCTGGGCACTTTGTCGAAGCTGCCAGGAGGATTGTCGAACAAGAACTGTTTGGTCAGTCGGTTCCTTTGAGTAAATCAATGGGTTCTTTTAGTCCAGCTGTATTAACAAAATATGAGTCTGCTAACGGTGACGAGGCTTTCAGAATACTAATCCCGAGAGTCCTATTTTCTATATATTGCATTCGAAATAAACGAGGTGTAGGTCATATATCATCGATATCACCGAATAAAATGGATGCTACGTACATACTGAACTCGACCAAATGGGTGTTGGCGGAGTTCGTGCGCTATGTCACCGCATCCAGCCCTGACGATGCACATGCACTTACGGATGCCATTCTCGAAAGAGATTTAGACATTATATGGGATGATGGCGAATCCTTTATGATTCTTAATAACAAGCTGAATACCGAACAAAAGATTCTCGTAGCTTTATATAAGAGAGATAGAACGAGCATTGAAGCTCTCCGTGAATTGGTCGACTATAAAAACAAGACCAGATTTAAAGCAATCACAAAAGCTCTGCGTTCCAAGAATTTAATCGATATTGTTCAAGAGTCTACCTGCAAAATATCGCCATTGGGGGTCAAAGAAGCTGAAGCCATCATCGAGAATACGTAACAAGACGCGTCACACGGATGTCCTTGTCTTCGCTTCGCTACGTCAATGCCACCGGTGCGCTCCGCGTTATGTTGCTAGGAGAGCCTCGTTGTGATCTTGAGACTTGACCATTTTGTACTCACTGTTCGCAGCATAGACGATACGGTTCGCTTTTATACGGATGTCCTAGGTATGGAGCAGGAAATTTTTGGTGAGGGAAGAGTTGCGCTGAAATTTGGTGCCCAGAAAATCAATCTGCACCAATCGGGTAAGGAGTTTGAACCAAAAGCTCGCACTCCTACGCCGGGTTCGGCAGATGTATG
>JBLWXO010000033.1:0-9022 GCA_048267385.1 Neptunomonas sp.
GTCCCATTCGTCTAGTGGTCTAGGACACCGCCCTTTCACGGCGGTAACAGGGGTTCGAACCCCCTATGGGACGCCATCCTATGAATAATCAAAATATGAGTGTTGATAAAGTATTTAATATAATCGAATGATTATATTTTGATTGGCTAGTTATGTCGCTTTACGAGGGACCGTAGTGACGCATAAACCACGAAAATACCTGGCTGTTCTTTTTCTTCTGATGTCTCAGTTTTCTGGGGCGGATGCAGTGATTGCTCACCCGGATGTTAACGTTAGCAGTCTTTCTTCTCAATCCTTGCGCTCTATTTTTACGATGCGTGCTGCTCGTTGGCCGGATCAGAGCGCCGTTCATGTTTTTGTGCTTCCTGATTCACATCCTTTGCATCGCTCATTTGTGAAAACGCAGTTAAATATATTTCCTTATCAATTAAGAATGATTTGGGATCGCTCTGTGTATAGCGGTGCTGGCTATCCTCCAATATTAGTTCCCTCCATTTCGGAAATGCTTCTGCGTGTTCAAAGCACCAAAGGTTCCATTGGATATATTGATGACAACAGTTTTCCTTTAGCGAAGGGAGTGAAGATCATTGAAATATATTAGATTGTTATCGTTATGTTGTTTGTTATGTTTTTCTGGCAGCGCGCTGGCCGAGAAAAACGTGTCGGAATGGTATTTTGGTGGGTTTATAACTCAGGGGTTTGTATCAACGGATAGTAATAATTTTGCAGGAAACAGCAGTGAAGGCATTAGTTCAGATTTTCGTGAAGTAGCTGCCTATGCTACATGGCGGCCTCTCAGTAATATGCATTTTTCTGGACAAATTATGTCCCGACCTTTTGGGCGGGTTGATAGCGGAACGCCACAGTTAGATTACTTTTTAGCTGATTATAATTTTTTAGAGGGCGGCTTTAATGAGTTTGGCGTACGAATAGGCAGGATTAAAATACCTTACGGCTTCTATAATGAAACACGAGATGTCTCTTTTACTCGCCCGTCAATAATCTTACCTCAATCTATATATTTTGATCAGACAAGAAAACTGCAGCTTTCGGCGGATGGAGCAATGTTGTACGGACATTTCTTTATATCAGATGTTAGATTAGATTTAGATCTTATTATTGGTAATCCTAGACAGGATAATCAAGCTGAATATGCTTATTTTAGAACAGATTTTTCTGGTGGTTTTGGTGAAAGTCGCGGTGTTATGTCGCGGCTAATGTTATCAAATGATACAGAGCAGTGGAAAATGGGTGTTACGCTTGGAGAGTTTGATTTAACGTATCGGCCAGGATCGTTGAAAGAGCTTGGCTTAGGTGTGGGGGAGTTAAATATAGGCGTAGTAATATTTAGTGGCCAATATAATACGGAGAAATGGTCCTTTGCTGCTGAACATATGATTTTAAGTGTTGATAGAAGCGACTTGGGAGGAGTATTTACTGTAAATGGGAAAAATCATTCGGAGTCCTATTATCTGCAAGCAGTACACAGATTCACTAGAAATTGGGAGTTTTTAACTCGATATGATGTGCTTTTTCTAGATAAAAACGACAGGGCGGGCTTGAAAACGGCTCAGCTGATAGGTGTGCCCGCTCACTCTATCTGGGCAAAAGATTACACAATAGGGCTTGGTTGGCAGGCTTCGCAAAATGTCAGTTTTCGTGCCGAATGGCACCATGTACAAGGAACCGGTTGGTTACCGGCACAAGATAATCCTGATGTTGGATTGATAAAGAAAAATTGGAACATGTATCTTCTGCAAGCGACGTACCGATTTTAAATAGGGGGTATTTGTATGGTTTCATCTCCTCGGTTTGTGAGCATTCGCTGGAAGTTATGGGTACCCTTTTTGTTCCTCGTGCTATCGGCTCACTGGGGGCTTTATGGTTATTTTAGTTTTCAGCTCGAGCGTCAATATGAGCGGGATCAGCAGCTGTCCTTTAAAAGTAACCTCAAGGCACTCGATGGTGTATTAACTACTTCTTACCACAAGCTGTTAGAAGTGGGGCACACTATTCTTCTTATGAAGCCCGTCGTTTCAACTACTTCTTATCAGGAGTTCATACATTCCATCATAAAGGAAAAGTTCCCCTACTTTGAAGCTCAAGGGATATTAGATGGGGCCGCTGTATTCGATACTCAGGGACGAAAGGTTTTTTCTGCGGGGAATATCGATTTACAATCAAATTCAGGGGTTCATTCGGCATTAAAAAATGAACAGCCTGTTCGTGAAATACTTTGCGATAAACAATGCGTGCGCACAATTGCTATCCCTCTGCTTAATTCAGGAGAAGTCGAAGGGGTGATAGTTCTCGGTCGCTTGATGCAGGATATGGTGCTGGATTTCAAACAATTAACGGCGGTTGAAATCGGGATCGCTAGAAAAAATCTGGAAAGGCAACCCGATATAGAGGGGTGGTCTTTAGATTTTACCCAACTCACACAGCGAAATAGAAATATACAAATCTTACAGGCTCTGAGTCAGCAAACCGCGCAAATATCCAATGAGATTTTATATCAACTGGATGTATTTGATCGTCATTATGAAGTTTATTTCACCGTTCCAGAAAGCGTTGCTCTAACGGATACCGTATGGGTATTAATCACAGATGGCACCCTTAGGTATCAGGCTTTACAGGTATTAAAAAATCAACTGGCTGTGGGGCTGCTAGTCAGTAGTATTTTTTTGTTAATGATTACTTTCATGAGTACCTTAAAAACTGCCCGTCGTGTCACAAAGGTTGCTCAATTTAGTAAAGAGCAATGTTTTGCTGCCGAGCGAGGTGGTTTTCCGCATATCGATGCGCGAGAACAAGCGTTTATTTTTAATGACGAGATCGTCGATATTTACCGCTCGATTAGGGAACTCAGTGACAAGGTAGGCCGCTTATCTGAAAGAGGGGATGAAGCAAACCAACGTATTGAAAATATGGCCAGTGCCTTAAGGATGGAAAAAGAGGTGGTGGCCCATCTGGTGGGTCGCTCAGAAAACATTATCGTTACTCAAAGCATGGATGGGGCTGTACTGACGATTAATGATGTAGGCAAAAAGATATTTAACATTACGAAAGGAGAGGCATCACCAAGATTTTCAGATCTATTCTTTGCGGGTGAATTTAACCACAAAGCGATAGACCGTCTCAATCGACTTTATATGGGATTGGAGACTCTGGTTTGCTCAGATAGCCAGAGTTTGGATTTGAAGGGGCAATTACGTGATTTTTTATGGATTCACTCCTATCTCTCTGAATGTGCAGAGCGTCGGCCTATCATTCTGTCTATTGGTATGGACGTAACAGAGAAAAGAGTCGCAGAAAAGCGGCTTAGCTGGTTGGTTTTGCATGATCCCATGACGAAAGTTCCTAATAAGCAGTTTTTCTTGCAGCAACTGACTGAAGTTGTGGAGGAGTGCCAGAAAAATCAGCATTCGTTGGCAGTCCTGTGTTGTGACGTAGCAGGGTTGCATGATAGCCGTCAGTTGGTGGGTATATCTGGACATTCCCCTACGTTGGCGACTGATGTCGCTCAGCGTATATCAAATTGTTTGCGTAGTGATGATATTGTAGTAAGGTTCGCAGATGAACTATTTATGGTCGTTCTTAAGAGTATAAAGAACTCTGGTAGTGTTGAGCGGATAGCGCAGAAAATTATTACAGCGTTTTCTGCCCCGTTTGACTCCCATGACGGGGCACCTGCTATTGATATCAATATTGGTATCAGTATTTTTCCTGATCAAGCTTCGGGAGGGGCTGAGCTTGTCAGCCATGCGGAAATAGCTATGCATTTGTCCCGAGACTGTGGCGTCAATAACTATCAGTATTACCGGCATCAGGAATCTAGCTTCAAAAACTCTGATATCAAAGAATACGAAGATGTGCGTGCTGATTGACAGCGGCTAATTAAACGAAAGTTCTGTTAATTCAAGCCAAATAGATTTGCTCGTTTGTTAAGGTAATCGAACTCTTCGTTTTTTTCTTCAGCCTCAAAGCGTAACTCATCCAGAATTTGAAATTTGTCGATTTCAGAATCCGGCATATTGTGAAGACATTTTCCACCGAAATACCAAAGCAGATCACGGGCAATTAGATGGGCGAGCTTCGGGTGCATTTTGAAGGCCCGATCAATAAAATCCTCCCCATTGAGGTATACATTTTCAGCACCGTTTTCAAAATCTGTGATGAGTTTTTGGAAGTCCAGAATGAATTGCTCCTCTTCACTGGAGATGTCGTCTGAGGTGAAGGGCGCTTGCTTGATAAAGTTATTATAAGCAATCTTGAGAAAGTTCAGGTGGTGTAATTGGTGTGGTGTCATATATATCTCCGCTTAATTCTGAGCGCATTGTAGCGTTTGGAGTCGGGAGCTGCCAGAAACCTGTCAGGAATATATAAAGCGGGAGGAGGAATGTCATTTGTATTAGATCAGAGAAGAGGAAACGAGTGGTCGATTCTACGTCTCTGGAACAACTCTTCAGGGATAACTCTGTTGCTTTTATTTAACTGTCAATTTTACCTGATACAATATCGCATAAATTGAAAAATATTGATTATCATCGCGGTTCCTATCGTCTTAATAAACAGGAAAAAATAATGACACTAGCGCTATCCATTAAAGATTTGCGTAAAGTCTATGGTAATAAATTTGAAGCACTTAAAGGCATCTCATTTGATGTGCAGCAAGGAGATTTTTTTGCTTTGCTGGGTCCCAATGGTGCAGGTAAGTCTACTACGTTGGGGATTGTTTCCTCATTGATCAATAAAACGAGCGGGCAAGTTGAAATTTTTGGGTTTGATCTGGAAAAAGATCAAGCCGCAGCTAAGCGTAGTTTGGGTGTGGTGCCGCAAGAATTTAACTTCAATATGTTCGAAAAAGTAGGCGATATTGTTCGTACTCAAGCAGGGTATTATGGAATACCTGCCGCTTTAGCTAAACAACGTTCAGAAGTGTACTTAAAGAAGCTCGGGCTTTGGGATAAGCGCGATAGTCCTGCACGTATGCTATCTGGTGGTATGAAAAGACGCTTAATGATCGCCAGAGCGCTGGTGCATGAACCTAAACTGCTGATTCTGGATGAACCTACGGCAGGCGTTGATATTGAATTACGCCGTTCTATGTGGGCTTTTCTAAAGGAGATTAATCAGGCGGGCACCACGATCATATTAACGACACATTATCTGGAAGAGGCGGAAAGCTTGTGCCGGAATATTGCGATTATTGATCATGGCGCAATCATACATAACACCTCTATGAAGGCATTGTTACAAGAACTGAATACTGAAACATTCATTCTTGATATCCGCCCTGAGCAATCAGTTGATCTGGTGCTTGATGGGTACTTTTCGAGCCTTGAAGACCCGCGCACGCTGGTGGTTCAAGTGGATAAAAGTAAAGGTTTGAATGGTTTGTTCAAGCAACTGGAAATGCAAAGCATAGAAGTGACAAGTATGCGCAATAAGTCCAATCGTTTGGAGGAGCTTTTTGTGGCGATGGTTGAAAAAAATCTGGGGACGAGTGAAGCATGAGTCATCATGAGCTATGGGTTGCGTTTATTACCATTGTAAAAAAAGAGATTAGGCGTTTTACCCGGATATGGGCACAGACCTTATTGCCACCCGCTATTACAATGACGTTATATTTCATTATTTTCGGAAACCTGATTGGAAGCCGAATTGGTGAGATGGGTGGTTTTAACTATATGGAATTTATTGTTCCCGGGTTGATCATGATGTCTGTAATTACCAACTCCTATGGTAATGTGGTTTCTTCCTTCTTCAGCACTAAATTCCAGAGAAATATAGAGGAGTTACTGGTATCACCTACACCAAATTGGGTGATTCTGTCTGGTTATGTACTGGGGGGCGTGTCGCGGGGATTAGCGGTTGGCTTCATTGTGACCTTGTTATCGTTGTTTTTTACTGAGCTACAGATCCATAGCTTTTGGATCACGATAGCAACGATTTTCATGACCTCTGTTTTATTTTCTTTGGGTGGCTTTATTAATGCTATCTTTGCTAACTCATTCGACGATATCTCCATCATTCCAACCTTTATACTGACACCATTAACTTACCTGGGTGGCGTATTTTATTCGATTCAACTTTTACCGGAATTCTGGCAAGGCGTTTCACAGCTTAACCCTATCTTGTATATGGTAAACACCTTTCGTTACGGTATTTTGGGTGCTAGTGATATTAATATCGGCTTTGCTTTCGTTATTATCATTTTGTTTAATGTGGTTTTATTTATGATCGCGCTAAAGCTATTGAATATGGGGAAGGGGATTAGACAATAATGAGTGAAGAGAAGATTCTGGACCAATCCCCGTTGGGTAGCGATACGATTTATGTTAACCAATACGCACCGGAACTGTTGTTTCCTATCCAGCGTGACTTAAATTGGGAAAAGCGTGGTATTGAGCGTGATGATCTGCCTTTTTTTGGTGAAGACCTTTGGAACGGCTATGAGGTCTCGTGGCTTAACCTTAAGGGAAAACCGGTTGTCAGAATAGCAGCCTTCGTTATACCGGCGGATTCTCGCAATATTATTGAATCGAAGTCATTCAAACTCTACCTGAACTCTTTTAATCTAAGTCGATTTGAAGATGAAGCGGCTGTTATTGCGCTGATGCAAAAGGACCTGTCTTTCACTGCTGGCGGACATGTCCGAGTTGAGTTGTTTCATTTGGATCACATGTCTGATCTGGGGCGGTTCGAAGGTAAGTGCTTGGATGAGCTTGATATCAGCGTGAAGCATTACCAGCCGGAAGTATCGTTATTGATGACGGGCGAGGGTAGAGTCGATGAGGTGCTGTATAGCCATTTACTGAAGTCCAATTGTCCTGTTACGGGTCAGCCTGATTGGGCTTCTATACAGATTTCGTATGTGGGTAACGAGATCAACCAAGAAGGTTTATTAGAGTATTTGATCTCTTATCGGGAGCATGGTGATTTTCACGAGCAATGTGTTGAAAATATCTTTATGGATATTTGGCAGCGTTGTCAGCCCGAATCATTAACCGTTTATGCCAGATATGTTCGTCGTGGTGGTTTGGATATTAACCCTATCCGCAGTAGCAAAGCGGTTTCTGCTGTGAACCTTAGACTCAGTCGACAATAGAGAGAATGTAACCATGGATGCAATTGAAATGCTGCGTAGCCGTGTCTCTGTACCGGTATTGCTGGAGCCCGCGCCCACTAAGGAGCAGTTGGAAGTGATGTTCAAGGCTGCGTTAAGGTCGCCGGATCATGCTGGGCTCAGGCCTTGGCGGTTTTTACTGATCGAGGGAGAAGCTCGTGAGCAGTTAGGTGAGCTTTTTGTTAAAGCCGTCCGCTTTAAAGGTGATGACTTGGCTGATGATAAGGCTGTAAAGCTGCAGAAAAAACCATTGCGTGCACCCATGATTATTGTGGCTGTTGCTAAAACGCAAAGTCATATTAAAGTACCGGAAGTCGAACAGATTATTACCGCAGGTTGCGCAGCTCATAGTCTTTTACTGGCTGCTTATGCGCAAGGCTTAGGTGCTATGTGGCGTACCGGTGAGATGGCATATGACCCTGTTGTTAAAGCAGGTCTTGGCTTGCAGGCACATGAGCAGGTTATCGGTTTTCTTTATGTAGGAACAGCTAAGCGGATGCGTGACGTGTCTGCTGTGAGTATTGACGAGGTCGTTTCAGATTGGAAAGGTAAAAGCTGATGTCCGCATTCTTAAAGTCAGAGCAACATTCTGGAGAGCTTTCCTCTGAGTCCCCAGATTTTTTTTTGCAGTGGTTAAAAACACAGATACCTTTGCTTAATTACATGGGGCTGGGTGATCTTGAGTTTGATGGAAGCAAGTTGTGTCTGCCTGCCGAACTGGCACCTAATATTAATGATAAAGGTACCGGGTTTGGAGGCTCGTTAGCGACGTTGGCCACTATTTCAGGCTGGTGTCTGACAACTTTGCTGCTGCGGAATTGGTCGCTGGATTGCGATGTGATGATCAGGGATTGCGAGATGCGCTACCTTGCTCCAGTGACGGGAGATTTTCATGCAGAAGTGGCTCTGCCGGATAGCGATATAGTCGATAGTTTTTTATTACGCCTGAAAGAGAAAGGCCGGGCACGTTTGGCACTGGATGTTTTTGTGATTCAAGACGGAAAAAAGGCATTAAGCATGCAAGGCAATTATGTCGCGGTGCTGCGTTTATAACGGCTAAAAAGCACTGACCATCTCGTAAAATATGATGGTCAGTCTATTATTTCTGGATAGCTATTAAGGATATTAAAGGCGTTTAGTGCTTAAAATCAGGATCGGCTCAACAGGCACATCACGGTGGCGCGACCGTGTAGTCGTGTTCACTTTTCCAATGTTGTTAACAATGTCCATACCTTGAGTTACTTCCCCGAAAACAGTATAGCCGGCACGATTACCTACCTGATTTAGATTGATGTTGTCGACAAGGTTAATGAAAAACTGACTGGTTGCACTATCAGGATCCTGAGTTCTGGCCATGGAAATAGTGCCCTGTTTATTGCTCAACCCGTTGGCCGACTCATTTTTGATCGGCTTATGATTCTGTTTCTGCAACATCCCTTCAGTGAAACCTCCGCCCTGAATCATAAATCCACTGATAACGCGGTGAAATTGTGTGCCTACGTAAAAATCTTCATCGACATAACGAAGAAAGTTTTCAACGGTGACGGGTGCTTCTTCCGCAAACAATGTCAGTGTGATGGCTCCCATGGAGGTCTCTAGAGTAATTTTCGGGTTATCTGCCAAAGAGGTATTGCTGAAAAGTAATACAGCGGCAATAAGCACTAATTTTTTTAATTGGGTAAACATGTAGTCGACCTTTCCTTTAAATGAGGGTGTAAGTTTATGTAAAAGAGATATGAGGGAATAGTGAAGTGGAAATAATCAAAAGTAAAACCATTTCAATTCTGTGTGTTTTGGTTTTTTTTGTCTAGACTAACTTGTAATGGTCTAATGACACCGGACACTTTAATGAGAGACTATAAACGTCAAACATTGAGGTGTAGGAATGGGACA
>JBLWXO010000034.1:0-7616 GCA_048267385.1 Neptunomonas sp.
GATGGTAATCTGAGAAAAGTACCTATTCTCTCCGAGCACTAAGTCCTATCCCGATTCACAAAAGGGGTCAGGTCTTAGTCTATGCTTTAGCCTGACTACCTTATATTCAAGCGATTTCAAGCCTGTTCAGATTACAGTCTGACCCGCTGAAGTGGCTTGAGTATAAAATTCAAATGCAAAAAATAATAAGGAATGCATTATGAAAGTTGAGCTAACGGCAATAGAAGCACGAGTAATTGGTTGCCTGATCGAGAAAGAGGTGACGACTCCCGATCTTTATCCTCTTAGTCTGAATGCACTTACCAACGCATGTAATCAAAAAAGTAATCGTGAGCCAGTCATGTCGTTGTCCGAGTCTGATGTATTAGATGCGGTAGATGCGCTGATTGAACGTCGACTTGTTAGTGATGAAAGTGCTTTTAATAGCCGAGTGAGCAAGTATCAGCACCGTTTTTGCAATACAGAGTTTGGCGATCTGAAACTCACTGAGCAAGAAAAAGGTATTGTATGCTGTATGCTGCTGCGTGGGGCTCAGACGCCAGGTGAGATTCGTACTCGCACTAACCGCCTGACGACTTTCCGCGACGTTAAAGAGGTGGAAAACGTTCTTGAACATTTGGCGAGCGAAGAAAAAGGGCCATTAGTCGTAAAACTGCCACGAGAAGCTGGCAAGCGTGAATCTCGCTATATGCATTTATTCTGCGGTGAAGTGGATGTATCTGCAATTGAGTCTACGGCTGTGTCACCGAGCTCAGATCGGGTTAGTCAGCTTGAACAAGAAGTGGCAATGCTTAGAGAAGAACTCGATGCTCTGAAAGCTCAGGTAGAATCTCTGCTTTAATGAATGATTGTGTGGAACAGGTTTGGAGTGTTTATCTGATACGAAATAACCGTAATGCACTCTATTGTGGGGTAACCAACAATATTGAGCGCCGGTTTAAACAGCATCAAGAGGGCAAAGGTGCTAAGGCACTAAAAGGTAAAGGTCCATTAGTCCTGGTATGGACAATGAACTTTGACTCTAAGAGCCTAGCGATGAAAGCTGAGTACTTTATTAAGCAACTAGCTAAAAAGAAAAAAGAGCTATTAGTTGAGTCAAAAGCGTCACTTGGTGTCGATGAAAACCACTGCTTGATATTTACCGTTTGTCGTTAAATGCTCGATAAATGGTCGAATAAACGTACTACACTGACTTACGATCAGCCGCCAACTTTTATAAGGCGGCTTCTTTTTATTTAAAATGTGCATTCATAATGTTATGAAATAGAATGCAATATTCGTTTGTGATGTAAGACTCATCTGACGCATAATGCAGAACTAAGAAAATGATATTGAAACCAGTACTTAGTGGAAGGTAGATTACAATAGTTCAACGCGTCAAAGTAACGGATGGCTTGGCTAAATAATAAATAGAGTGAATGAGACTCGGTATAAAACTAATAGAGCAACAGATGAAAAAAGAGTTAATATTTTCCCTTGTTTTAATGACTGGTATTGCCCCTGTGGCGGAAGCATCTCAAGTCCTGAATGGATATTGGGAATATCAAGAGTTTCTGGATGAATTCCCGGAGCAAAAGCAACTGACCAACGCGCTGGCTGAGGCTGTCAGAGAAAATCCGATTCCGATTACTAGCGAGAAAAAGCGTGAACTGAAGATTTCTGTTGTTTACCCGGGGCAGCAAATCTCGGATTACTGGGTCAGAAATATTGATGCATTTGAAAAACGGTTAGATAAGCTTAATATTAACTATCAGCTCAATCAGGTTTTTACTCGCCCAAATGCCGATATCAAACAGCAAAGTCTGTCTCTAATGGAGGCTTTGAAAGGCAATTCGGACTATCTCATCTTTACTCTCGATACCACTAGACATCGTAAATTTATCGAGCATGTATTGGATTCGAAGCAAACCAAACTGATCTTACAAAACATTACGACACCAGTAAGAGATTGGGATAATCACCAACCGTTTCTTTATGTTGGTTTTGACCATACTGAAGGCAGCAGAAAACTGGCGAAAGAGTTTAGTAAACGCTTCCCAAAAAACAGTCACTACAGTGTGCTTTACTTTTCAGAAGGCTACATTAGTGATGTAAGAGGGAATACATTTATTAACCAAGTAAACCGTGACAGCAACTTTGAGCTACAATCTGCTTATTACACCAAGGCGACAAAGCAATCTGGGTATGAGGCGGCAAAAGCCAGTCTGGACAAGTACCCAGATGTCGATTTTATTTATGCTTGCTCAACAGATGTTGCACTTGGTGCCGTTGAAGCGCTAGCAGAACTCGGGCGCGATGATATTATGATTAACGGCTGGGGAGGGGGCTCTGCGGAGCTAGACGCAATTTTAAGCGGAGAGTTAGATATAACCGTCATGCGTATGAACGATGATACCGGTATTGCAATGGCAGAAGCAATAAAGTGGGATCTGGAAGGGAAGTCGGTACCAACCGTATATTCTGGCGACTATGAAGTAGTCACCACATCTGATTCTCCTGACAGAATAGAAGCATTAAGAAAGCGCGCATTTAGATACTCAGATAATTGATGACAAATACATCAACTAGAAAGCGTCGCTCTTTGTCGACGCTCATTACTAAAATTATAATTCTCGTTCTTGCTCCGATTATTTTAGGCATATTCGTTCAGAGTTATTACTTCTCCAAACAGATTATTTGGCAAGAAGTCGATAGGACAAAGCAACAAACATCCGCCCTGATTCTGAATATTTTCGACAGTCATTTCGCTGCGATTCAAATCCACCACGACAGCAATTCTAAAAGCGATGTGGTGCTTGATTTTTATACGAAGCGAGATGAAGAAGCCTTAAATTTCTTTTTTCTCAGCATTGACCAGAGTGATCCTGCACACACGCCTGAAATTCGCTTCCTCACTAATCATCAAGGCATTATCTGGGATGATGGAAACGCCCATTTTTATGGCATTAATGACTCAATACTGGATACGATTGCCAGTAACGTCACATTCACCAATAACTGGTATTACATTACTTCGCTGACCCCGATGGGGGCTCGTCATCTGTTGGTTAGAAGAGTCCCGGTACTTGAACCCAAAACGGGAGAAGTGAGGGGGTATTCCTACAATGTCGTCGTCTTGGATAATAACTTTGGCCTGATGGAAAGGCTGAAGAGCGAAGGTAACGTCGATAATGTTGTACTCATCTCCGATAATCTACCTTTAGCCAACTCATTAGCTGGTGATGAGTCTTATAAAATATTTGATGTTCTGAAACGTAAAGAGTCTCAAGAGAAACTAGACCAATTATTGATTATTAAGACACCAATTGAAGTGAACGCAGCGCATACCGACTTATCTTTGCTAACAGTTCAGGACAATCAAAGTGTCGTTACCCTGCAGGTTCAGCATCTTTTGGCGATGATGGCTTCGGTCATCGGAATGATCTTAATCGCCTTACTGACCAAAGAGTGGATTGAGAATAAGGTAGCAGAACAACTTGACTCCTTGATGTCCTACACACGTTCCGCTCGCGAAGAAAAAGGGTTTGAACGTTTTGGTGGGTCAGATATCGAAGAGTTTGATGATATTGGAACGACGTTAGAAAACACTTTTGAAGAGCTTGAAGCGCAAAAACGTTCATTTCGCGACCTGTTTAACTTTGCATTATCGCCGATCATGGTGTGGTCTGAAGCGGGAGTACTGATACAGGTAAACCCGGCGGCGAGAAAAGAGCTAGTGCTCGAAGATGACATTAAGACCATGCCTCCCGTGTTTAGAAACTTTAAGGAAAAACTACTTCCACATCTTCGTATGGCATCGCAAGGTGCGACGTTAACTGGGGTGAATGTGCCGATTGGGGAAAAAGTGTATCGCTGGAACTTATCACCCATTCTCGTTGATGGCGATCTTAGTGGCATCATTGTACAAGGGCAAGACATCACAACCCTTATCGAAGCGGAAAAACAAAGTAATGTCGCCAGAAAAGAAGCCGAAAAATCCGCCCAAGCTCGCGCTGATTTCCTCGCTAAAATGAGTCACGAAATTCGAACGCCAATAAATGGTATTTTAGGGGTTGCTCAGCTATTGAAAGGTTCTGTTCAATCGCAAGAACAAAGTAATCAGATAGACGTTCTCCGTCATAGTGGTGAGCACTTATTAGCTGTTTTGAATGATATTCTGGACTTCTCGAAAATAGAGCAAGGGAAATTTAATATTCAAAAACATTCCTTTTCTTTTACCGATACCGTTCGTACTTTAGAGAATATTTATCGTCCGATTTGTGAAAGCAAAGGTGTGGATCTGATTATTGAAAACCAGTTGGATCCTAAAGTGGCGCTATTTACGGATCAGGTTCGCCTCAACCAAATTATGTTTAACCTGCTTAGTAACGCGGTCAAATTTACTCCATCAGGAAGCGTGCGGCTAAGCGCGAAATTAGAGCACTTTGAAGGCGCTGAGAACAGCGTGCTCGTGGTTGAAGTTTCCGATACAGGTATTGGTATTGACCCGAATAAACTTGAGCAAATGTTTGAGCCGTTTGTGCAAGAAGAGGAAACGACAACGCGTGAATATGGTGGTAGTGGTTTAGGACTGACAATCGTCAAAAGTTTGGTCGATATGCTAGACGGTAATGTTCAAGTTCACAGTCAAAAAGGGGTTGGAACGACATTTGTTGTAACGTTGCCAGTGAGAGATCGTGAGCGTCTCTCAAGTGAAAATAAGCCCAGCCAACATATCAATCCCGAGGATATGTTCAATGAAACGTTGAAGGTCCTGCTGGTTGAAGACAATCATACCAATGCGTTTATTTTAAAAGCCTTTTGTAGTAAATATGAAATGCAGGTTGAATGGGCAAAAGATGGGCTTGAGGCTATCGAGCGATTAAAACACCATACCTATGACTTGATCTTAATGGATAATCAACTTCCGCATCTCGGTGGTATAGAAACCACAAAAGAGATTCGCCGAAATTTGAAATTAGGCACGCCGATTTATGCTTGCACGGCTGATACTGCAAAAGAAACAGGCGATGCATTTATGGAAGCGGGGGCGAACTACATCTTACTTAAACCAATTAAAGAAAATGCATTCCACGATGCGCTTTTGGATTACAAACAGCGATTCTTAGTCGACTGGGTATAAGAAACACATCACCTCATATCAGGCACAACGCAAGTTGTGCCTTTTTTATTACCTAAGATCCCTCTGCAACAAAATCTCTCACCTTGAATTTAATGTGATTTTTGTCACAAAGCTATTTACTTAGCATGCTAACTAATTTATATTACTTAGCATGCTAAGTAATTGAGTGTTTGTAATGATTCAAGACATCGACATTTTGAGAGAACTTTCCGTTGCAGAGAAGTTATCTCGCGTCTCACGTTTATGGAAGATGGTCGCAGACCGAGAGCTTGAGCCACTGAACCTGACGTATCCGCGCTGGACTGCCTTATGGAAGTTACATCGTATGGGGGACCATGTCAGCCAGAAGCATCTCGCTGAAGCACTAGAGATTGAACTGTCGTCGTTGATGCGAACCTTAAAATTACTCGAAGAGCAGTCTCTGGTAATACGACGTTGTTGTGAACATGACAAGCGCGCCCGTATCGTCAGTCTGACTGATGAAGGTAAAGCTCTTATTACTCAACTAGAGAGCCGAATATTTGAGGTTCGTAGAAAATTACTGTCGGACATCAATGATGATGAGCTGAAAGCCATGGGATTAATCCTAGAGCAAATAGCCCGTAATGCACTCGATACACTTAGCGAATAAGTCAGAAAACCCAAAAAAGAGAAGTTGAATCCTATGACTCCAGACCAAAAATTCGCGCGCTGGATTAAATATTCATGCGTAGCGTTTGTCCTTGTCTTTGCTTATTTTCTAGTTGCCGACCTGGCAATGCCTCTTACCCCTCAAGCAATGGCAACTCGCGTAGTAACCAAAGTAGCTCCACGTGTTAGTGGGCAAATCACAGAAATTTACGTCACGAACAACCAGGAAATCCACAAGGGCGACCTGTTGTTCCAGATCGATCCGCAACCGTATCAACTGGCGGTAGAGCGTGCTCAGCTCAACCTGGACCAGGTGATTCAAAACAATGACCAGCTGGATGCTTCAATCGCCGCTGCCAAAGCTGATGTGGAAGCAAGTAAGATTATTGCAGAGCAAAAGGTACGAGAAGCGGCGCGTTTGAATAAGCTTTTTCATCGTAACGGTACTTCTCAGCAGCAACTAGATGATGCTCAGAGTAGTGCCACCGCTGAAAAAGCCAACCTGTTAGCAGCCCGTGCTCGTCTGAAGGAACTCGAAGTAAGTCGTGGTGAAATGGGTGACGATAATGTCAGCGTTCGTGTTGCGCAGAACCAACTCAAGCAAGCGGAGCTGAATCTGTCTTACACAAGAGTTATTGCTGAACATGATGGAGTAGTTGCCAACCTTCAATTGGAAGTTGGTGCTTACGCCTCTACGGCAAGCCCTCTGGTAGCATTAGTTTCAAATGACGTTGACATTATTGCTGATTTCCGTGAAAAGAGCCTGCGCCACTTTAATCGCGACAGCCGTGCATTGGTGGCCTTTGATAGCTTGCCTGGTGAAGTTTTTGAAGCTCAAATCACGAGTATTGATGCCGGTGTCAGTTCTGGTCAGTTTGATGCAGATGGCCGGCTTGCCAAGCCTACGGAGACCGACCGTTGGGTTAGGGATGCACAGCGCATGCGTTTGCATTTAGCAATCGACGATCAAGAGCTGCAATCGTTCCCTGCCGGAGCACGCGCAACAGTTCAACTGTTACCTGAGAATACGATCTCTGGCTGGTTTAGTAACCTACAGATTCATTTCTTGAGTGCTCTGCATTACATATATTAATTAGGAGGTGGTATGAAGTTATGGGACCACCCCATGTCTGAGAATGATCTCCGACAGTGCTTACGAATCGCCACGGGCGCTATGATAGGTTTCACCGTATGTAAACTTTTCGGCTGGAACTATGGTGTATTTTATACGGTAACGCCAATGCTGCTGCTTGGCATGGTACCTGTGATGAGCTTGCACGCGGCTAGGCAGATGATATTTGCAGCCGTAGTCTGTGGCCTCGAGGTTGGTATCCTTGCCGGACTGTTTGGCGGCCATCCCGTCATGATGACAATGATTGCATTTGGTTTATTTCTGTACAAATTTGCTTGTATGTCAAAAGGAAGTCTTTTCCTGTTTGGTGCAAGTAGTGTACTAAATCTGAGCATCATGCTGCATTTTTCCAGCTATGTCAGTACTGACCTAAATGATCTTATCTTCAGTAATCTGGAAGCGAATGTTCTTTCAGTTGCTGTTGCGTACTTGGTGACGTTTTTAATCCCAGATGCAGAGCCTCGTCAGCCGCTAGCCAGACCTTCGGAACCAAAGAAAAGCCATCGTATGCGTCATGAAGCGTTGATGGGGGCGAGCATTGCAACTATGTCGTTTCTGGTTTTCCAGGTTTTCGACTTAAGTGACTCTTTATCGGCTCAGGCAACGACGATATTGTTGTTGTTTCCGATGCATTGGAATGGTGCCCTAGGTTATGCGCGTAAAAGAGCCATGGGTACGTTACTGGGGGTTACGTTCGGTATTACCAGCCAGCTAATACTTTATGACTGGTCA
>JBLWXO010000035.1:0-7083 GCA_048267385.1 Neptunomonas sp.
CTCTCTTTTAAACGGCTTGGGCAAGAATATCTTACCCATTATTTAGAAGGGATCGTAGAGGTGGTCGACAAGGAGATGGAAGATCCGGATGCGGCATATTCCATGCAGCGTTGGATGCCCAAAATGCTGCAGGCCAGCAACATTGTTGAAATGACGTTGACGACCAATGACGCTGTCGTATATCGGTTTAAAGACACGTCCCATAAGATAGACGCGTCGGTCTTGTTTAAAAAGGAGTATCCACTTACTCACAACCAAGATTATGTGATCCATTTTAAGGCGATACCTCCGTACTTAGGTTACGGCTACTCGATGCAAGCACTGTGGTCGATCACTTTGGCGGTGATTTTGATCATTTTCTGTCTGATGCGTGGCGTCGCTTGGTTGAAAGAGCAGTTAGCTGGGTCAGAAATGCTGGAAGAGCGTGGCCGAATGATTTTGGCCGGCCGTGTTGAGCAATACGCAAAAGGTGATAAATCGGAGTGGCCTTACACCGCCAGTGAAGCGCTTGATGTACTCATTGAAGAGCTACAAGATGCTCGCCAGGAGCGCAGTAGATTCGATACTTTTATCCGAACGCAAACATTTTTAGACAAATTAACGGGAACGGCGAACCGAGTGCTGTTCGACAGTAAATTGGAATCTTCTTTACTCGAAAGTGGCGCACGTGGCGCGGTGATGCTTATACGTATCCACGATTGGAAGTTAGCTGAAGAGGAGCAAGATAAGCAAGTTACCGATGATTTTATTGTTGAAGTTGGCAGTCTGCTATCTAACCTAGTTCAGCGTTACCCTGACGTGGTTTTTTCGCGCTATTACGATTCTGACTTTGCGTTGTTTTTGCCTCTCCAAGATGCAAAAGGGGTAGCAAACCTTGCCTCACAATGTATTCGTCAGCTTGAGAAATTGACGCCACCAGAGCCTTTGGAACCAGATAACTGGTGTCACATCGGTATCACAATGTTTAAAGAAGGTGAGCGTCATAGCCAGATTATTGATGAAGCAGAAACTGCATTACGCAGCGCACAGCTACAAAATAACAATAATTGGAGTCGCTTTAAAAAATGGAATCATGATGAGGAAGTTCGGGGAAGTGTTAGATGGCGCACTTTGTTTGATAAAGCGCTGACTCCTGACAATGTACTACTGTATGCGCAACCTGTTTATGTGATGAATGATTCATCGCATAAGACACCGCTGTATGAAGCGTTAACCTGCCGGATTCAAGACCCGGAAAACGGTATTGTGAAAGCGTCCAGGTTTATTGCTGCAGTTAGGCAGGTGGGTTACGAAGCTCAAATGGATAAGGCTGTGGTTAATAAATTCCTAAGAAGTTTTAAGGACAATTTTGACCATTCAAAATCATATGCGCTGAGTTTGACTGTAATCCCATTTGCTAATCGAGAATATTTCAAATGGTTTCGTGATGAATTGCTACAGTTGTCACGTGAGCAAAGAAAGTGTCTCAATTTTGAGTTTGTGGAAGCACAATTTGTAAGACACTTAGACTTTATGCGCCCAGTGGCTAAAATGCTGGCAGGTTTAGGATGCCAGCTAATGATTGGGCAAGCTGGGCGAACTATCGTCAGTAGCCATTATTTGAAAGAGGTCGACATTCGTTACCTTAAGCTCCATCGTAGCTTGGTGACCAAGATAGATCAGCGGCATGAAAACCAGCTTTTTATTCGCAGTATGTTAGGTGCTGCCGCAAACAGTAAAACTAAAATTGTGGCAGTGGGTATTGAGAACCGAAATGAATTAAATACTTTACTTGAGTTAGGTGTATACGGTGGTCAAGGTCGCTATTTCTCGACAGAACGACAATTTCTTCCCCGTCCGCAAAAGATGCAGCCCACTCGGTCAGAACCCCAAGTTAAGCCAGGGAGACGAAATCGCTGGCGTAAAAAATAAAGATAATATTCATGGATCTTAAAGCAGTAGTAGACAAGTTTGTGCGATCGTCAGGTAGTGGTCGCGCTTGTTTTGTAGTTATTCAGCCAGACGCAATCTATTTATCGTCATCACAGAAAAGTACTCGACCGACCCGGTTTGAAGTCTCTGAGTCAAAATGGGAAAGAGCGCTTGAACAGGCACTCAGTGTCGCAGCCAGTTCTTATGATTCATTAAAGGTAGTGCTGTCTCACAACTACTATCAGATGTACCAAATCGATAAACCAGCAATGCCTCGTCATGAGTGGCCTGCTGCATTGCCGTTTTTGCTCAAAGAGCTGATCTCCGAACGTGCAATAGATATTGTTGCGGATGCTGTAGAACTGCCGAACTCAAGTAAGCTTCAGGCGTATGTGTTATCAAGAAAAACACTTGATAAGCTTGTTCAGATCGCGAATCACGCTCAGCTATCGTTAGACGCTATTGTCCCTGAAGACTGTGTATGGGGCCATACTGCCGGAGAGCTGGGTAATTTCATTTTGCTGCAACGCAGTGTTCGAGGGCACTTTCGCATCAGTGCATTTGTCGAACGTACGATTGCATTTCATCGTTCCATTCGCAGCGTGACGCCGCCGTTGACTGGTGTGCCTTCTACTGAGCTGCAAATGGACAGTCTGTCATTGGAGCTTCAGCGCTCGATTGACTACTTGTCTTCACAGCTTCGCCATGTGCAACTGCATCAGATGAAAGTGTGCTGTGATGAAGAAGATGAGCACGAGCTGGTTCAGTCTCTTAATTACCGTCTGAGCACGAAAGTTTCTCCGTTAATACATGAAGAGCATGAATTATCGGGACATGTGCTGGCTAATACTGCGACAGCAGCCAACGCGCTACACATTAACTTATACCCTGACTACTTAAAGCCGAAAAAAGAGCTTCTGACTTTAAGAAATGTGGTGATTTCTTGGGGTGTCGCGGCAGCCGCTATTTTGCTGTCTTATGGCTACGTTACTTGGCAGAGTGAAGGATTAGAAGATGAAATTGCCATTGTGAAGAGCAAAGGCGAGATCATGAAATCTGAGCTGGAGAGGGCTCAGGTCAAGTTACGCAAGCATCAGCCTGACACCAGTAAGTTAGCAGCGAAAGAGCGTCTTGAGCGTACCGTGAAGGCTAAGCGAGACTCACTAAAAGCGGTCGGGAAATATGACGATTCGCAACTGACAGGGTACTCCGGTGTGATGCAGTCTCTTGCTAAGTTAGGCAATCGCGAGATTTCTTTATCAGAAATTAGAATTAACAATAATACGTTGAATTTGAAGGGATTGGCTAAGGTCCCAAGCTCAGTGCCTAGCTGGGTGAACCGATTTAAAGATGAGATTAACCTTGTTGGTCGTACTTTCGATGACGTGAATATTGGTCGTAATGAAAAAGGTATTGTTACGTTTGAATTGAAAGCCGGGGAGGATAAAAAGAAATGAGCGAGTTCTGGCTTTCTCTGGAAGAACGTTTTGGTGAAATGAGTGCCCGAGAAAAAGTACTGATCGCCTTGTGCGGGTTGGTGACAGTGGTGATGCTGCTATTTACGCTCGTACTCGAGCCCAAACTCAACCAAATAAATAACAATGAAAAACAGCTGAGTAGCTTAAAGCAGACTAATCAAAAAACTGAGATTGATATTTTGCGTATACAAGCGCAGCTAAAGAAAGATCCAAATTCGGAAATTGATTTGGAGGTTTCAGGCCTGCTAGCTGAAAGCCAGCGCCTGTCGCAGCAGCTTTCAGAGATTATTGAACACCTTATCACCCCTTCGCAGATGGCGGGGTTACTTGAGCAAGTTTTGGAGCAACAAACGGGAATTCACTTAGTCTCTTTGCAAACGTTGCCTTCAGAGCCGATCTCTGACGATAAAGAAGTATCTCAATATTCAGGATACTACGTACATCCTGTGCGTATGGAAGTGACGGGAGATTACTTCTCTATTGCGAATTACCTGAGCAAGTTGGAAAAGTTGCCTGCAAGTTATTACTGGCGCAGTTTTCATTACAAGGTGGATGAATATCCTAAAGCAACATTAGTGTTGGAAGTGTACACATTAGGCTCTAGAGAGGCGTTTATCGGTGGTTAAGAACATCATTATCTCAATAGCCTTAACGGCAATGACGGGAGGAGTATGGGCAAGCCAAGACCCTACCGCTCCACTAGACTGGCAGAAGCCGATCACCGAATTAAACACTAAGCCAACAGAAAAACGGTACAGAGTACCGACGTTAAATAGCATTGTTTGTAACGTTGGCAGCCAATGTAGCGCCATCATGGATAACCGCATTGTAGAGCAGGGTGAACTGTTCAAAGGTTATCGCGTGACGAGCATTAATAGTGAATTTGTAACTTTAAAGCGTGGTAACCGTCAGTGGAACCTAGAGCTTTTTGGTTTAAACGTAAAAAAATAATAACCAGAGCCTGATCAGATATGCGCAAATTAGTTGTAGGAATAGCGATTGCTTCTTTAATGGGATGTTCAATGGGTCATCGTGACCCGGTGGAAGTCAAAGAAGCGCTCAATGAATCTATCAATCAAGCCAATAGCCGCACGTTAGAAGAAATCCCCTCTTCTGTTGAGGCGGACCTGATGCCAAATTTAGACTCGAATGTGTCTTCAGAACAAGGCACATCGAAGCGTTTTCGTATCCAAGCAAATGAAGTCGCCGCAAGAAGCTTTTTTGCCTCACTAGTGAAAGGTACTGAGTACAGTGTGGCGATTCATCCTGCTGTACAAGGTAACATCACAGTCAATTTGTCAGACGTTACATTGGATGAAGTCCTTAATGTGGTACAGAACATGTACGGCTATGATGTGATGAAGTCTGGTAAAGTCATTCAGGTGTACCCGGCTGGTATGCGTACCGTGACCATTCCTGTCGATTATCTACAATTCAAACGCACTGGCCGCTCACTAACGAGTATTGTCACGGGCTCAGTAACATCCGCCGGAACTTCAAACTCTGGGGGTAGCTCAGATAGCTCTGATTCGTCAAATTCCAACAGTGATAATAACAGCAACGATAGCTCGACCACCTCAACAGGCGGCACACGCATCGAAACGGTGACAGAAAGCGACTTTTGGCCAATGTTACAGCAAGCCGTTGCTAACTTAATTGGCTCAGACAGGGGACAAAGTGTTGTTGTGACGCCGCAAGCTGGTGTCATTACCGTTCGTGCTTTCCCGGATGATATTCGTGAAGTTCGCGAGTTCTTGGGTGTATCGCAAGAGCGTATGCAGCGCCAAGTAATTCTCGAAGCAAAAATCCTTGAAGTGACGTTGAGTGACGGTTATCAGCAAGGCATTAACTGGTCTAATTTATCAGCGTCTATTGGCTCTGGAGGTATTGTTGTCGATCGTCCAGGTTCTGCACTACCGACCTTGGATGCAATTAGCACCTTACTTGGTGGCCAAACAAACGTTACTATTTCTGATGGTAACTTCGAGACCGTGTTGAGCTTTATGTCGACTCAAGGTGACTTGAACGTACTTTCGAGCCCTCGCATTACCGCAGCGAATAACCAAAAGTCAGTCATCAAAGTTGGTACTGATGAATACTTTGTTACCGAGCTTTCGAGTAATGCAGGCAATGGTGAAAACTCAAACGCAGTACCAGAAGTGGAGTTAACACCGTTCTTCTCAGGCATCTCCCTTGATGTCACACCTCAAATCGATAACAAAGGTAATGTGTTCTTGCATGTTCACCCTGCTGTTATTGAAGTATCAGAAGAATTGAAGCAACTGAACCTTGGTGGTGACTTTCAAAATATCCAATTGCCATTGGCGAAAAGTTCCATCCGAGAATCTGACTCAGTTATTCGTGCAAAAGATGGCGATGTTGTCGTTATCGGCGGTTTGATGAAGCAGCAAAATCGTGAAATGGTTTCTAAGGTTCCATTCCTAGGGGATGTGCCAGCGTTGGGTCACTTATTCCGTAACGTGAACAACATTACCGAGAAAACAGAACTGGTCATCTTGTTGAAACCGACTGTGGTTGGTGTGAACTCTTGGCAAAAAGAGCTAGAACGCTCGCGTGACTTGTTACAAGAGTGGTTCCCAGATGCGCAATAAGCGCTGGGAAGTGTCCTGTATTTCAATGAGTTTGTGATTCGAGTATGTACTTGTCACATTTTGGATTTCGAGTTCAGCCGTTTTCACTCACCCCAAATACAGAAATGTTTTTGGGGTTAGTCCCTCATTATGAAGCAATTCAGACCATTCTGGCCGCAGTTCAAATGGGGGAAGGGGTGATTAAGGTGACCGGAGAAGTCGGTACCGGAAAAACCATGGTGTGCCGTAAACTGATTGAGCAGTTGGACTCACAAGTAGAGTTGGTTTACTTGCCAAACCCTGTCTTAAATGGTGAGCAGTTACAGTTTGCAGTTGCCAGAGAGTTAGGGATAGAGAATAACGATCCTTTGCTTATTGTGTCACTCATTCAGGAACATTTGATTCGCGTTCATTCATCAGCCAAGACAACGCTACTGATTGTGGATGAAGCGCAGGCACTTTCTCCTCAGGCACTAGAGGCATTACGCTTGCTTGGCAACTTAGAAACTGAACATGACAAGCTGATTCAGATCGTTTTATTTGGTCAGCCAGAACTTGATGAGCGCCTTGCTACTCATGATCTTAGACAGTTTCGCCAGCGCATTACGTTCAGTTGTGAGTTACGTCCGCTCTCGCTCGATGAGGGAGTAGCCTACATCAACAATCGTTTAGATATTGCGGGAAATGGAGCGCAGATCTTTTCAGTCGAGCAGAAAAAAGCGATTTGGCGTTCAGCGATGGGCATACCAAGACTGATCAATCAAATTTGTCACAAAGCTCTGCTAGCTGCGTTTAATGAAGGTTGTACTTTACTGAAAAATCAGCACGTTTATTTAGCAATACACGACACATTTGATGCCCGTAAACCCAAATTTAAAACACCCGTATTCTGGGGATGGAGTCAACGTTGAGTGCCATCAATAAAGCATTATCAGAAATCACAGAGAAAGCATCATCTTCTAAATTAACCAGAGCAGAGATTCCTCATGTTTCTCGTAGCAAACCTTGGTTATGGCTGGTGGCGGGCTTTTCGTTGAGCCTTGCTGTAGGCGGCTGGGCGGTATCTCAAGGTCCGGTTGCATCGGATGAGTTCGCACAATATC
>JBLWXO010000036.1:0-6257 GCA_048267385.1 Neptunomonas sp.
TACAAATACAGCGCTTCACCAAACGCAGTTTACTATTAATGCGCTTCAGCCTACCAATTCAACGTTATTCTTAAAAGTGAAGTTAACTAACGGCGAACAAAGTATTGCTAAAATTATTTTTTAGCACAATCCACAATAACTAACCAAAATTAGAAAACCTCGATTATTTAAAATCAAGGTTTTTTTTTGTGCCCTATACAATTTTACTATCGGTAACCTTAACATGTAGCAACAGAGCAACCTATCGGTAATGATTTTGAACATAATCTACACAAACTAAAAACTCATAAGATTTAAAATCAGACAAATAAGCAAAACAAGTGTTAAAAACCTCGATTATAGTAACAGATCACAACAACACATCCCTTTATCACATCATTTTAGCTAAAATTTTGAATTATTTATCAACAAAACGTTAAAAAAATGTATTTTTTCTTACATTTAAAGAACTAAAGCCTCAAATCTATAGTTCGGTAACTACCTGCAAAAAAAACGGCATGCCTATTACCTTAAGCATAACGTTATATCCAAATTATAGATGATGATTAAAATTGTATTTTGTTTTGCGCTAATTTTTGTTTGCACTCCATATTCTAACCAACAAAATAGGCCAAACACAAGCCAGTGTACAGAAAACTACACTCTAGAAAGTGAAACGGTGCCTTCAGTAACCCAATCTACAAATGATATTATCATTTCGTGGGATTTCTCTAAAACCAACAATAAAGAACACCTTGAAATGACCTTAAGGGCACAGCCGTTAAATTCTTGCTGGAAAGGCTTAGAAGGAACCGACAGATCTGAAATTAAAATATTTAAAATTTCAGATATTTCCAGAAATAATACTGGAAACCTCACCATCACTTATAGAGACATTAATGCCAAATGTTTTAAATGGCAAGCTGTCATCACAGACACAGAGGCCAACTGCAGCACCGAAACCAAATGGCAGTTTCTTAATCTTCTGTAGCCACTAACAGCATATAATCATATCCCTATGAAAAAAATTATACGTTTTCTCACGCTTATTATTACCGTTAATTCAGCATTTTCTCAAGGCACAGACATTTTAAGTGCAGAACAGTTTTGTTCAGGTAATTCACAATTAACATTTAACAATGTGTATGGTGGCACAGACTATACACCAGTTGGATGTTTAGGTTCTATACCTAATGCAAGTTATTTCTATATGGTCATTGATCAACCCGGAGATTTGTATTTTGATATTGACCAAGAAGACCTTTTTGGCAATCCTATCGATGTCGATTTTATTGCTTGGGGTCCTTTTACCGATCTCAACGATGCCAACACAAACATCTCTTATACAGATTGCGCTACTTGCCCAAACAATACCACAGATCCTACATTCTACCCTTATGCTACAGATACTATAACAGACTGTAGTTTTGATATTGCTCCAACAGAATTAATGACTATTTTAAATGCCTTACCCGGACAAGTTTATGTGGTATTAATAACTAATTATGATAGTGCAGAAGGCATCATTAACTTTCAGCAAAGTGGTGGTGGCGGCACTACTTCCTGTTTATCCTTACCTGTATGTGGTAATGTATACCTTGACGCAGGAGGAACTACTAATAACTATTCAGGTGACGAAACCACAACGATCACCCCTTATTTCGCAGGAGGAACGGTCACAGTAGATTTTACAGTGGTTGATATTCCAGATACAGGAGATGTATTAACCGTGTATAATGGTCCTGATAATACGTACCCTGTTTTGGGTACCGTAACTGGGCTACCAGCAATATTCACGTCTAGTATAGCCGGAAACCCTACAGGCGCTATAACTTTTGAATTTATAAGTGATAACGACGGCAATGTTGGCACTGGTTGGGAAGCCGATATCACTTGCGACCCTCCACCTCCACCACCATCTTGTGGTGAGACATTTTATGACAACGGAGGTGCAGGAGGCAACTATATGGCTAATGAATCGCAGGTGGCTAACATTTTTCCAGATACTCCAGGCGATATCATAACCGTAACTTTTACAGCATTTAACACCGAAAGTGGTAATGATGTTTTAACCGTTTATGATGGTCCAAACACCACATATCCATTAATTGGAACCTATTCTGGTTCAACCATTCCCGGGCCTTTTACAGCTACAGACCTGTCTGGAGCACTAACATTTGTATTTACAAGTAATAACACCATACAAAGTAGTGGTTGGGCTGCAGATATTACCTGTTTTACCCCACCAACATGTGGCAATACATTTTATGATAGTGGCGGACCAAGTGGAAATTATATCTCTAATGAATTAGAAACGTCTACATTTTATCCTGATAACCCTGGAGATGTTATTACCGCGACATTTACAGCATTTTATACCGAATTTGCAGATGATTTATACGTGTATGATGGACCAGATAACACCTATCCGCTTATTGGAGTTTATTCAGGAACTACAATTCCTGGTCCGTTTACATCAACAGATGCATCAGGTGCTTTAACCTTTGTATTTGATAGTGATGGCTCGGTTCAATACAGTGGCTGGGAAGCTAATTTAACTTGTAGTACTCCTGTTTGTGGCAGTACAGTTTATGACAGTGGTGGATTAGGTGGCAATTACGCAGCAAACGAAACAACATCAACCACCTATTACCCAGATACAATTGGAGACTTAGTAAACATAACTTTTACAGCATTTAACACCCAAAACGGCACTGATATATTAACTATTTATGATGGCCCTGATGCCACATACCCTTTACTTGGAACGTTTTCAGGAACAACAAACCCTGGCGCTTTTACCGCTTCAGACCTTACTACAGGTGCGCTTACCTTTGTTTTTACTAGTAATGGCGCGGTTCAAAATAGCGGCTGGGCTGCAGATGTAACCTGTGTACCTCCTCCAGCTTGTGGTACTACATTATATGACAGTGGTGGTTCTGGTGGAAATTATTCTGCAAATGAATTAGAAACGTCTACATTTTATCCTGATAACCCTGGAGATTTTGTTGTCGTCACCTTTACGGCTTTTAATACAGAATCAGGATATGATGAGCTTTCGGTCTATGATGGCCCTGATGCCACGTATCCACTTTTAGGTGTATTTTCAGGAACCACAATACCAGGCCCATTTACATCTACCGATCCTTCAGGCGCCTTAACTTTTGTGTTTGATAGTGATGCATCCTTTCATAGAAGTGGATGGGCTGCTGATATTACTTGTATAATATCTTGTGAAGACTATATAACCGCCACCACAGATGGTGAAAACTGTGGAGAAGGCACCGTTGATTTAAGTGCTACAGCAACATCGGGAGCAACAGATTTTTATTGGTACACAGCAGCTTCAGGAGGAACACCAACAGCTACAACCTTAACAGGGAATTGGACAACACCTATTATCACAAGTACAACAACGTATTACGTCTCTGTATATAATGGCACTTGTGAATCTAATAGAATCCCTGTTGTAGCCAACATACTTCCTACACCAAGTGACGTAACCATAAGCACCACTATGACGCCTACTGGAGCAACTAGTTGCGATTTACAATATGCAGAATTAACGGCATCTGGCGGAGTATTTAGCAGCGCAATAACCCAGACAGTATTAGAGCTAGATTTTGAAAGCGGACTAACAGATAACATATCGGGGACTTGGTCTACAGTCAATAATTCAACAGGTGGCACACCAGCCAATGCTGCTTGGACAATAAGACCTGATTCTTATTACGCTTTTATTTATACATTCAATTCTAATGACAGTTCTAATTTTATACTTTCAGACAGTGATGATCAAGGTTTAGGAGGCAGCACAAATACAGAACTTATATCACCTGTGTATTCATTAGAATTTTTCACTAGCGCATCTCTAAGTTATTATCACCATTACAATGATTATAGCGGTACCGATAATGCACATGTAGAAATATCAACTGATGGAGGAACAACTTGGGAGACTGCAACCCCTTTAAGGCAATATACCACTGACCAAGGTAGCAGTGGTGGTTTTACTCAAGACACTATTGATTTATCGGCTTATTTGGGGCAAACCACATTACAAATACGCTTTAGGTACACAGCTGCTTATGATATATTTTGGGCAATAGATAATATTACTTTAGAAGGAGAAATGACTTTACCTTCTAGCGACATAACCTGGTCTCCTACAAATGGACTATTTACAGATGCTTTACTAACCACGCCTTATAGTGGAGACCCAAGAGCAACAGTATATGCCGCACCTAATGGCACTCAAATTTATACCGCTACTGCAGAAGGCTTTAACGGATGTATAAAAACCGAAACGGTATCTATTACCCGAAACGGTAAAACGTGGAACGGGTCACAAGACTCTAATTGGTTTGTTGCTGATAACTGGACACCATCTGGCGTACCTACTTTAGATGATTGTGTAGTGATTCCTGATAATGCAACGGTACCAAATGCCCCACTTGCAAATCAACTAATTGCACCACCACCTTTACCTCCCACCACACCTGCAGAAGCTAAAAATCTAACTTTAGAAGCCGATGCCTATCTAGAAATTGAAACCAATACAGAATTGGTTATTCGAGAATGGGTTACTATAGAAAGCACTGGTATTTTAAACTTAAAAAGTAGCGCGAGTTTAATTCAAATTGAAGATAGTGCAATTAACAGTGGTAATATACATGTACAACGCTCACCAAATTTTGATGAAAGCGCCGTAACTGGTACGGAGTATGTGTATTGGTCGTCTCCTGTAGACAATTTTTCGGTCAATGCTATTTCACCAGGATCTGGTCAATTGTACTATTGGCAACCTACCGTAGCTGGTAATGGCATAGGAAACCATGGCAACTGGTATGGAGCTTCGGGCACAATGGGAGATGGAGCAGGTTATATTGTTAGAGGTTTATCAGGCACACCAAGCACCATTCCCTCAACAACTTATGCCATACCAAACAATACCGCTCTTTTTAGCGGAGTCCCTAAAAACGGCATTCTTACCAAACAAATATTTCACGGTGGCTATAATGGCGGCCCTTATGCTGGTATTGGCAATACAGCCACAAATGAAGATGACAATTGGAATTTAATAGGAAATCCATATCCTTCGGCAATCTCAGCTAATGCATTTACAAATTTAAATACCGCTATTAATGGCACCATTTATTTATGGGATCATAACGGAGCGGCAACCTCTGCCTTAGATCCGTTTTATGAAGACTTTGTTTATAATTACGACAGCAATGATTACATAGAACACAATAACACAGGTTCTAATCCACCAGGCATAAACGATCTATTTATCGCCTCTGGCCAAGCCTTTTTTGTTTTAATGAACAACAGTGCGACTTCAGGAACTAATGTTACATTTAACAATAGCATGAGACAAGTACTCCCAGCTTATAACAATAATCTGTTTTCCCGAAACAGTTATTCTGAAGAAAATCAAAACAATAATGAAAAACATAGAATCTGGTTAGATTTATTATCTCCCAACAATGTCACCAATTCTATTTTAGTTGGTTATATACCTAATGCAACCAACAGTTTTGACCGTTTATACGATGGTTATGACTTTAGTAGTGGAGATAACAGTGGCTTTTATTCTATTTTAGACAGTGAAGGGCTATCTATACAAGGTAGAGCCTTACCGTTTTTAGAAGACGATACTGTTCCCCTAGGCGTTATTGCAAATGAAACAGGTAGCCACACCATTGCCATCAACACTTTAGACGGTTTATTCTTAAACGAAACACAAAACATATACCTCGAAGACACGGAACTTAACATTATACACCATTTGCGCACTTCCCCTTATACTTTTACCATTAACGCAGGCACACATAATGAGCGGTTTATTTTAAGATACACAAACAACAATTTAAATATTAAAGATTTTGATGCTATATCTAGCATTAAAGTGTTTGAAGAAAATGATAAAATTAAAGTAACTTCTGAAGGTAAAACTATTGCGTCTATTGACGTTTACGATGTACTAGGCAGAACCCTGTTCACTAACAAAACTATTAACCTAAACCAATTTACAATTAATGCTCTACAGCCAAAACACACCACTTTAGTATTAAAAATAAAGCTGGTTAATGGACAACAAAAGATTGCGAAAATTATTTTCTAAAATAACTCACAAAACTAAACAAAGGCCTTGTTTTTAAATATTCAAGGTCTTTTTCTTTGACATAGGCTTCACGTTCAAAAGAGATATTTCTATAAGCCAGATCCCAGTTTTTATACTGAATTAATCGCCATAAAAATTCAAAGACATATAT
>JBLWXO010000037.1:0-5912 GCA_048267385.1 Neptunomonas sp.
GGAGAATGCCGCCAACAAAGTACACCGTCAGATTACTGAATGCGTTCACCCGGGCGCCGAGCAGAGATTTGGTAACGGTATTGAACGAAGCCCGCAAACCGAAGTGCTTGAAGGCTTCCAGCAGCATCCAGCCGGACAGTGTCATCACCACCATGGTAAGCACCAGTGCCAGGCTGGACCAGGTCGTCCAGGCACCAGCACCGGAACTGGGCAAGCCCAACATACCGGCACCGACGCAAACACTGGCAATAATACTCGCTCCACCAATCAGGGAAGGCCTGGCTCTGGATTCTGCGCGCTCGGTCAATGGGCCTCCGTCGTCGCGTATCAGCTTTTGGATTTAACAGCGGTCGCATGATACCGCTTTGAATTTGCCGACACTACGGGCAGAAACAAGGCCAGAAAGAATGGATTTCCTGAGTTTAAGCCAGATATGTTAGCTGGGGCTTATAATGCTTTCCTCGACAGGGCACCTCAGATAATGCCCGCCTCTAAGCTGGCTGCTATCGACAATCCGAGCTCCTCACATTGGTCAACAAACTCCTCCTGAAACTCCCCCCGACAGATTAGCGGCTCTTGAACCAGACGCCATTTTAAGCCGGTAGTAATGCTTTCCATTGCCCTGCGAGTGCCGGTGCCATCGTGGCCGGCGCGTATGTAGTAAGCAAATGGCAGAGCTTGGGTTTTCTCTAGGCATGGGTAGTAGCTGCGATCAAAGACACCTTATACGAATATGAAATATGCGATTTACGTCGGTGAGTGAGTGAGTTGAATTGATATGAGGGGACTTAGAAATTTAAGTCGACAACATAATCCCAACAACAAATTTCTCAGCATTACTGCTTGAGCAATCCCGGCCAGCCAGCAACATTTTTTGGATCTAGCAGCGCCTTCCGATTACCTATTAGCGCCGGACACTGAAGCCGGCCACCAACGGTAATAACATCATAAGTTGGCCACTCCGGTCGCAAAGCGAACATTCAGATGGTGCGATAACGCCCTGGGTAAGCCGCCGGTGCGGAGCGCAGCGTAGTAGCGGGCGGCTTCACCCACTGGTTAACCATTGCTCGCGCCCCGACGCCATATGCACAAGAAATGCACAGACGCCAATACCGGAGCAGAAAATATTGCCCATATGGCAACGCCCCCAAAACCAACCATCGAGATGCCAATTGCGGATGCTATCCATCCTGACACCAAAAACACCCATAGCCATTTTCGCGAAATAACTAATTGCCCTGAATCCAAAGCGATAAAGAGGGCGCCTGCGCCAAGAAGCCCTAGACCGCCCAGAATCGTTGCTATGGGGCCAGCCAATGAATTCGGTGCACCACCCTCTAAGAAAATCATGATCATGACTGGGAAAGCCACCAAGCTCAGGAACCATATATAGGTGACGGGAGCAAAGCAGACAAATGCCTCAATTGTTAGTAATGCCCTAACTAAAGCTTTCATATTGGTAGTGGTGGTTCCCGTTGACCAACTTGTATGGCATTGCGAGCACGCTGACTTATAGCTCCTAGAAAACTATCAACACACCCTGAATACGTTGCTAGGTTACAGACTGGCACGCCATCTATGCCTAGAATCTTATTAAGTTTCAAAATCTTCGGATTGACGTACTCATCATCACAACTAGTATGCAAGACTAACCAAAGACAGCTACCACCACGAGGTAAACTCTGTAGCTTTGTCGAAACTTTACGAATTTTGCACCATGGGAATTCAACTGGGGAAAAATCCTCTACTAATAGACCAGACTCTGTAATAACCAATTTATGCTTCAAAGAGCGATGAATACTGTATGCAGCCAGAAAGAACAACACCGTTATAGGGAGCATGAAAAGGTGAATTTTCAACGCAATCAAAGTAAAGCCACCTTTCCAGAAACAGTAGCCATGCGCGAAAAGGGGAAAAGCGACGGCTATCACAATCAGAAACATCAGGCAACTTCTATCTTTAGTTAATACCATGCACCGATCCTGGTTTTGCCTAACGCTTAGGTAACCGGCACCGGAGCGCCAGCGGAGGGAACCAAAAGCAGAAAGCTTTTGGTGTCCGGTTGACCGTCTGGTTATGTATGTTTCGGCCACATGCCATCCATCATCACAGGGTAAGTGACTGGCTTGTAGTCGGTAAACTCAATGTCTCTAACATGGGTAAAATCTGTCCAGAGCTGCCGAGCGCCTTTCATCCAACTCGAAGGCTTAACCCGCCGTTCTATTTTTTCGACTTCTTCGGGAGTAGCTTCACGAATTGGCCCAACTTTGCCATACAACCTCACACCAGGTGGGGCAACGAAGCGACCTTTTAATAGAGATCGCAGCCAAAAAAAGCGGCCAGCGTTTACTGCCATAATGCATACGTGAGGGTTTTGATCAATATTGCTACCCAAAGCTTGGGCATAGTGATCAAAGAAATAACCTCGCTGATCCTCTCCCAAAAATACTGTGCCAACAGGTGTTATGTGCGGTGTACCATCCGGATTTACCGTTGCGATTGAACAATAGAGAGTCGAGGCTTGCCCCTGCTCCAGCACTGTTTTAACTTTTCCCCAATCATCCTTGATACTCATAGTTTCTCCCTTAGTGCATAACGCCCGAGTTAAGCCGACTTGCGTAGCGGAGCTAACAACATGGCAAGCTTTTTCTGCCATGTTGTTGGTGGAGCGAAGCAAGTTCGGCTTGAACGAATTGTTAGACCACAGCCCCGGATGCATTGGACGCTTCCCAGGGCCGCCAAGTATTGGACAGCAGATAGATGCCGATAAGAGTGCCAATGGGGAAGCCAACCAGTAGCAGAACCGAGATGATGATTGAACTAGTCCGCGCCCAAGGCTTGGACTGCCGAGCGCCCCTGGCTGTGATGTGGTGAGCAAGAAATATGGCGGACATGATGATTAAAGGAGCAATGACGGCGAGGTCGATCTCGTTCGGCCGCGAGACCATCAACACGACAATCATTGCGATTATTACCAGGTAGAGCCATGAAATCGCCCTATGTGCGCGTGCAACTTTGATATTTCGTTCCATCAGATCCCCCTTTACTGTCTGTGTGGTCTAACGCCTACAGCAGGCGCGCCGCTTTTTGGCGTCGCTTGCCTGTACTTGTTAGCAGTTGATATCTAGCCACCTTAAAGTTCGGCATTTCTTTTAAATCTACAAAGTCGAAGCCGCACTGCTGGTAGAAGCGATGGAGTTCTGACCGGTCGTCACAGTCCAAGCGAAGCCAGCTAAGGCCTCTAGCATCGGCAGCTCGAAGAACCTTTGAGACCGCTATTATCCCGTTTCCTTTGCCCTGAAAAGTTGGATCGAGAGCGAGTTTGTGTACGAACAAACTATCATTCTCATTGATTTCAGGCCAAAACATTGGATCGGACTTTTGAAGGAAGACCACTCCAATGCGCCTATCATTTAGCATCAAAAAGTGAAGGTCCTCCAGACTGTAGGACTCTTTCAGACCCTGCATCGATACTTGATCCATCGTCCACAAATGCCGACCTAAATGCGCTAGACGATCGACGACTCGACACAGAATTTCTGAAGCGTTGGTCCAGTCACTGCTTTTTGTAGCTTTCGCTATGTCCATGAGCTACTTCCTGCTAACGCCAGCCAGCATGCGCGGCTTTGGAATGGAGGCGAAGCCGCAATGGAAAAGCCGTCGCCGTGACTGGCATGGTTATAAATCAGTTACTCCGGTGCTCATGAGAGCGCTATTTCCAGAGAACCCATACCTCTCGTACAGCCCGTGTGCATCGCGGGTTTGCAACGCCATTTGGGTACCCTTTGTGGCCGGATGATCTAACAAACATTCCATCATCCACTTCCCCAGTCCGGTGCCCCGAAACTCGGGCTCAATAACAATATCCGCGACCCAGGTGAACGTCGCACCATCGGTAACTGCCCGCCCGAAACCAATCTGTGTGGGACCACGGTAAAGACTGAAACAGATGGAACCTGCAACCATGCGTTCTACGGTTTCTCTGGGGCGTCGGCCACCCCAATACGTTGCCCCAAGCAAGCGGTGGACAACATCCAGTTGCACCTTGGATTCTTCGTCAGTGATTAGGTAATCGTCCTTGCGCCATTCCATCGGTGGCTACTCCCTGATTTATAACGCTGCGTTCACCGGCTTGTCCGGTGCAACGCCTTGTTCAATTTTTATAGGCTTCCAGTATCAACCAGTTTTTGCCCGACATTAATTAACATTTCTGTTCTCAATGCTGTGAAATCATCAAATGACAGGTCGCCATTCTTTGCTTCTTCAGGGATCAGAGCTGCCTCCAGTATTGCTTCTTTGTGATCTTCAGGAATGTCTTTGAAGTAATCCTTTGGATCTTTATCGCTGATTGCATTGTTTTCTGATGCAGAAAGAAAACAAATATTTGAGATAACATTCGCCTCATGAAAACTCACGTTATTAGCAGCCAGATACGCTTTTGGGTAAATATGATGAAATTGCCTAGCGTTGTATGACGATAGCACTGTGCCTAGATCAACCTCTGAGCCGGTCAAAAATGACCTCGGTCTCAATTGGGCCATTAAGCAAAGGGCAGCTTTAGCTGCAGTTGAATTGATTCGCCACGTGCTCGCAAAAAGATTATTTTTAACCGCGGGATGCACGGCATCAAACGGAGCTTCCCCTTCGGAAACTTTCTTCATTTTACCTAAATCTTCTAATACTAAGCGGTTGGTGCCAGCTTTATATCGTAAGGTGAGCGAGCATTGCCAAAACCACTTCTTAAGCTGTTTCAACTGATCTGAATTAGGCTTTGGTATCAGTGCATAGAAATTGACAATAGGTATCAGCATTATAGGGAACGGCAGAAAGACTACATTTTTGATCTTAAGCTGCCCTTCCAGAAAGTCGACTGCTGCCGATATCGATTTTTTAAGTTTTAGCATCCCTTCGATTAGGGTATCAGGATCTACATTCACCAGATCGTCCGAATCGATTGTTCCGCAGGTGAGGGTTGCTAGCATTCTCATTAACAATGGTTGGTCTATCTCCTCATATCCTTTATCTCTAAGATTATCTAGCAGCGCTTCGATCTCTCTTCTTAGATCAAATTGATCTGACCAAGTCCATGCAGTCAAAAGTTCAAGGTTGCTCAACGGAGTCCCCGACGAATTGATCCTTTGAAAAATGCTACAAACCTCCTTATTTGTTCGTTCCCGTATCGTTACAATTGGAAACTCATAATCCTTAAACGCCTCAGTCAATATTGCAATTTTTGCACTTTGCTCTGCATTAAATTTTGGTAGTTCAACAAGTAGCTTGGTAGTGTCAAGTATTGCGTTCAGATGAATTTTATCCTTACCTCCCGCCGCCAAGTGATGTACGAAGCAATCATCATCTGGCAAATAGCAAATATTGAATCGGTCAGCTAGCTCTGCGTCAGCAGTATTCTCATCGGAATGAAAAACGCCATACAGCGTTGTCAGACGTTGCTGCCCATCAAGTATATAGTTTACGGGGTAGTCTTCTGGTGTGACAGGCAGCGAAAAACCACCGACATTTCTTTCATGCTTTAACTCCTCCCTAGTAGACCACATCAAAAGTGAGCCGACAGGATAACCTCTGTAAATTGAGTCCAGCAGGCTAATAATTTGCTCATCAGACCAAATATATTCTCTTTGGAATACTGGAATTTTTATATTCCCTCGCTCGACATCTGACAATAAAGACGCGAGCCTAGGGCTAGAAGGTGTGATTTTACTTGTAGAAGCCATTTTATTTCCTTGTTACTTTCGACCCGGCTTTATACTTGATGAAATTGAACAGCTTATTAGTTTGCTTTCTTATTAAACCGCAACACCATCACCCAGTCCAATACTGCTTCACAACCTGAATAACCTCGATTTTTCAGATCATTACCCCTCCATCTCAGGGGGCTTTTGAGCTTTTGGTTC
>JBLWXO010000038.1:0-5851 GCA_048267385.1 Neptunomonas sp.
GTGTTAAAGGAGGTGAAATAGATAAAGAAGGTAAACAAATTTCTGTTCAAGGCTTGCCTAATGGTATTTATACCGTAAAAGCAATGTCAACTACAGGAACAGTATATCAAAAAAAGTTGATAAAAATATAACTTTAAGTAGAGCTTAAATAGTTCTTAAACCTAACAAGTAAGATGTAATACGGTCTTATTTGTTAGGTTTTTTTATGATAAAATATGATGAAACTAAATTCTTCATTAATCCTATGACAAATTAGTTAGGGTTTCTGAAGTATAGATTGTTATCTAGTAAATTTTGGTTCAACCATTTATTTATAAGTAGATCTTTCATTTTCAGTGTTTTAATGAGTGGTTTAGTGGTTTTTCTTAAAGTTTAAGACGTAATTTTAACGCTTTTATTTACTTTTTATCGAAAACAATTCCTACAAAACCGATTTCTAATACGTTTCGTCGGTTTTTTATTTTAAGGGTCTGATTTACTGATTTTTAATGCTTAATTTTAACAAGCTATTAATTAATCAACCCTCAACATTACAACACAATTTTTATATAGAAATTGTATTTTAGACTGTGCCATAAATTGGTATGGTCTTTTGTGCATTTTCAGTATTTAGAGATGTTTTTTGTTGAACTAAAACAATTATCTTTATATGAAAACAAAAACAACATTCCAATTTCAAAACAAGAAATTCTCTTTTTCAATTTTCGATAAAGATGCAATTCATCTCGCTCGTAACGGCATAACAAAGTTTTTACTGTTGGTTATACTTGCCTTTAGTTGGCAAAGTAATGCTCAAAACTTGAATTTTACGATTGATACAGCTGTTGATAATGGTACAAGTATTACAGAAACGATTGTTAGTGGAGGCGATACTTATGTATTAACGGTTTTTCATTCCGGTAATGAAGAGCTCGATCATCTTGGAGGAGGAGATCTTATATTTTACTTAAGTGCTATAGATCCATTGACGCCTTACACGTTATCTATTACAAAGAATGGAAGCCCTACAAACTTCAGTCTTAATAGTATTGATTATGATACACTTGGACAAGGCACTATTTCAGTTACAAATCAAGATGGTGATGTTATTTCTAATCCTACTACCTATGGTGTAGGTAGTGGAACTTTGGTGACCTCTAATCCGGTTAATGCTCTAGATATTTCTCAGGTAAAAATTACTCCAACAGGAGTTTCTGATTTAAATAATTTTGGGTTCCATAATATTAACGTGGATATTATGGCTGTGAGCAACACACTAGAAGTCCCAACAATTCTTAATAGTCCTATATGCGCTAGTAGTGTATATTTAAATGGATTTACATCTAATCCAGTTGGCACTATTATTAGAATATATAAAAATGGCAGTATAGCTTCTACAGCTACGGTTTACAATCTTAACAATAGTAATGAAAATTATTGGCTTGCCCCTCTTAACCCTAGTTTTTCACCAGGAGATGTTGTGCAAGCAACAGCCTACGACGGCAACAGCGAAAGTGCTTTTTCCCCTTCCTTTACTGTTTCTAATCCTTCAATAGCAACACTAGAGGTTATTGGTAGTAGTAATATTTGCAACGGAAACGGTACAACAATAGGCGGTACTGTAACGTTAATCGGTCTTCAATCAGGTGATGATGAGGGTTGGAGTCTAACAATATCGTCAGAAGATGTTAACGGTAATTTTGATTATATTTTTGTGGATAGCTCAGGAAATGGATCTTGGAGTATAGACGTAAATCCAACAAGTGACACTACATATGCTTTATCAAGTCTAAATGTTTATAATGGTTGTGCAAGCTCATATAGTAACCAAACATATGTGGAAATAACGGTAAATGCATTACCAACACCCACAATAAGCGGTGCAACTAATTTTTGTACAGGCAGCTCAACCGTTTTAGACGCTGGAGCATATACAAATTACCTTTGGTCAACTGGTGAAACTACGCAAACCATTTCTGTAAATACAGCCGAAACATTTACAGTTACAGTTACTGATGAAAATGGATGTATAGGTACGGGTTCTGTTACAACTGTAGAGAACCCAAATCCCACGGTAACATTCACAGCACCAGCAGACCTAGATGAAGATGCAGGAGTACAGGCAAACCTTGGTGGCGGATTACCAACAGGAGGTATTTATAGTGGCTCTGGTGTCACAGACGATGGTAACGGCCTAACCTATAGTTTTGACCCAGCAGTAGCAGGAGTTGATACACATACACTAACATATACTTTTACAAATGCAAGTGGTTGTGTAAGTTCGGCATCCGATAATGTTGAGGTGTTTGCGGTTGCGAGTAATACACCACCAGTGGCAGTAGGTGGAAATAATATTACCGTATCTGTAGAAGAAAATCAAACATTTGCTTATAATGTTGATGCTACAGATGTGGAAGATGATCTTGCAGGCTTAGATTTAACGTATGCAATATCGACTACTGATGGAATTGATCGCAACTTGTTTGATATTGAGGCTAATACAGGTGTGGTCACTTTTACTGTAGCTCCTGATTTTGAAAACCCACAGGATTATGGTGGAAATAATGGCTATAATATAAGAGTTCTAATCACAGATTCTCAAGGTGCACAGACCCTCCAGAATTTATCAATTCATGTTACAGATGTAGATGAAACTCCTATATGCGAAGTAGCTATACAAACCACTACAGTAAATGGAGAAAATTATTTACAGGTTTGTGAAGGCAGTACGGATAGTTTTCTATTAGAATCTGAGTTTACAGGTAATGGTAGCCTAAGTTTTCAATGGCAATTCTTACCATCAGATTTTAGTACACCATGGCAAGACATAGTAGGTGCAACAGGCTCTACTGTAACAGTGACACCAACCGTACCAGACAATTATTATTATAGAATAGTTGTGAAATCAGACAATACAACCCCAGATAATTTATCTGATGACTGTACTGCGGTATCTAGTGCAGCTGTAACTATATTAATTACACCTTCACCAACAGTAACTTTTACAGCACCAGCAGACTTAGATGAAGATGCAGGAGTACAGACAGGTCTTGGTGGCGGATTGCCAACAGGTGGTATATATTCTGGACCTGGTGTTACAGATGATGGTAATGGACTTACCTATAGTTTTGACCCAGCAGTAGCAGGAGTTGATACGCATACGCTAACATATACTTTTACAAACGCAAGTGGTTGTACAGGTTCAGCATCCGATAATGTTGAGGTGTTGATGGTTGAAATAGACGAAACAGCACCAATAATCACTTTACTTGGCGATAACCCTATAGAACTCAATGTAGGCGATACTTACCAAGAGTTTGGCGCTACAGCACTAGATGACGTAGATGGCGATCTTACGGATACTATTGTTATAGATGCCTCAGCAGTAGATACAAGCATTGAAGATAATTACATTGTAACTTATAATGTTTCTGATGCTGCAGGTAATGCGGCTACACAAGTTAGTAGAATGGTGACTGTAAATGATTCATTAGTATTTATTGAACCTTGTATAAATAGAATTCCTCAAATTGAAAATAACGTTTGGACCGGTGGTATTGCCTCGGTTCCTTCGGAACGTATGAGCTTTGGTCAATCTTTTGTTGTACCTATAGGTGTTAACGAAATAGATGGCATTACTTTGGCGTTTTTCTCATTGAGGGCAGATTATAAATTCACTTTAAAACTTTATAAAGGATTAACTACGGATGGACTAGATCCAGTTATTGCTTCTTCTTCTATTTATACACAAGCAGCGAGCGAGGAAACAAATAGAGGTTATGAAGTGCAGTTTCAATTTGCTAACACTTTAAGTCTTATAACAGGAGATAATTATTATTTTATACTTACTCCAGAAACGTATGATGATTATTATGGATATGGCGGATATGCATTAAGTTCTACACCATGGGCAAACCCTTACCCTGATGGAGCTTCCTTTCAATTAAACGATGATGGTACCTTTTATCACCACGACGCTAATGCTGATATCACTTTTTCAATTTATAAGTGTGGACCTGATATAATTGATGAGACAGCACCAATAATCACTTTACTTGGCGATAACCCTATAGAACTCAATGTAGGCGATACTTACGAAGAGTTTGGCGCTACAGCACTAGATGACGTAGATGGAGATCTTACGGATACTATTATTATAGATGCCTCAGCAATAGATACAAGCACTGCAGGTAATTATACCGTAACTTATAATATTTCTGATGCTGCTGGTAATGCTGCCACTGAAGTTATTAGAATAGTGAATGTAAATGCACCAAGTGCAATTACAGACAACGACCCAGATGAAAACAGCAACTTAGCACTTTTAGATGAAGCTATTTTATCAGGTTCTGTTTCTAACGGTCGTGGTACACCACAGGCTATACTTTATGATCCTTTAATTAATGATTACCATATAATAACCGATTACAATGAATACGGAGTTGGTTTTGGTGAGAATCTAGGGCGTCCAGATGCAGATAATGGTTTTAAATGGCAAGTAGATTGGTCTACTCCAAAAGCGATTAATTATGTTACTTTTGGTGGCGCGTATTATAATCAGCCACAACCCAATGCGATGTGGAGAATAAGTTACCTCAATAATGAGGAATGGATAACGTTAGACGAAGGCCAAGGCGGCTGGATAGATAGTGGTATTTATGAATGGGATGGTACAGCATCACCAGCAATAACAGCAGAGGCATTACGTGTACAAGTATATAGCGATGGAGAAACCGATTTAGTAAGTATTCATCTTAGAGGCCGTGGAGGTATTTCTAATAGAACAAATGATAGTAATACAGCTACAAAGGCAACACTTATTCAGTATTTGGCTCCTATAGGTACACCAATAGCCAATTTTACGGCTGCTACAGATGCACTTAATGTTACTTTTGATAGTAGTACTACTATAGAAGATGGTAGTATAGTAAATTACCAATGGAATTTTGGTGATGGTAATACTTCTAATTCTGGACCAATAGTAGTGCATAATTATGCATCTCCAGGGATTTATGTAGTAACGTTACAAGTTACAGATAACGATGGTTTAGTAGGTACAATTTCTAAGGAAGTCACGGTAAGTGATGGTACCGCAGTAAATGAACCAGATGAGAGTATCAACTTAGCACTCTTGGAAGATGCAACCGTAACAGGATCAACACCTGATGGCCGTGGCAGACCACAAGCTATTTTATATGATCCGTCTATAGATGATTATTTTATAAGAACAGATTGGAATGAGTATGGTGTAGCATTTGGGCAGAATTTAGGACGTCCAGAGGCAGATAATGGTTTTGTATGGCAAGTAGATTGGACAGTACCAAAAGCCATTAACTATGTTACTTTTGGAGGTACTTATGCTAATCAACCACAACCTAATGCGATGTGGAGAGTGAGTTATTTAAACAATGACGAATGGATCACTATAGAAGAAGGCCAAGGAGGCTGGATTGATAGTGGTATCTACGAATGGGATGGCAGATATGAGTCAACAATAACTGCTGCTGCATTACGAGTACAAGTGTATAGTGATGGAGAAACCGATTTGGTAAGTATTCATCTTAGAGGTCGTGGAGGTATATCTAATTATAGAAATGATAGTGGTACCGAAACTAAAGCCACACTTATACAGTATTTACCAGAGGCATCACAAGTTCCATTAAGACCAGAAAACACTACAGATCTAATGAGGCTCTCGCCAAACCCTACGTCAGGCTATACATTGCTTAGTTTTGAAGTGGTCACAGCGATTGAGTTTATCGAAATTCACGATTTAACAGGAAGATTAATGAGCTGTGTTAAAGGAGGTGAAATAGATAAAGAAGGTAAACAAATTTCTGTTCAAGGCTTGCCTAATGGTATTTATACCGTA
>JBLWXO010000039.1:0-5843 GCA_048267385.1 Neptunomonas sp.
TCTATGCCTCGCCGTTTTTAATTTTTAACACTGACTATCACTACGAAAGTTTAAACGTTGCCACCTTGTCCGTTAGTTCTTGCGCTTGTAGTTTCAGCTTGGTTGACTCTTGCGAGCTTTCTTGAGTACTGATGACAAGCTCATCGGCCACATCTTTAATAGAAGTGATATTTTGCGTGATCTCACCCGTTACGTGTGTCTGCTCTTCCGCTGCTGTCGCAATTTGTGTTGCCATATCACTGATCAACGAAACCGCTTCATGAATTTCACTCAACGCATTCGTTGCTTGGTCTGCGTCTGATACCGACGTGTTTGCCAAGTTAGAGCTGCTATCCATTAAGCTAACCGCTCGTGTGGTAGTTTGCTGAAGCGTATCAATCGTCGCTTTGATCTCTTCGGTGGACGCATGAGTACGTTGTGACAGTACTCGAACTTCATCCGCTACCACGGCAAAACCGCGGCCTTGCTCACCAGCGCGTGCTGCTTCGATTGCCGCATTAAGGGCCAGTAGGTTTGTTTGCTCTGCAATGCCTTGAATGGTCGAAAGGACGGTAGAAATCTCTTGCGCGTGGCGGTCCAACTCACTGATAACGGAACTTGCTTCGCCAAGCTCCGTCGCAAGACTGTTGATAGAACCCATAGTGCGTTGAACCAAAGACTGACCGTTGTTCGTACTCACGGTTGAATCCTGCGCCGCGTTGGCAGTTTGTTCAGCATGAGAGGCGATTTCACGGGTAGCACTCGCTAACTCTGTTACCGCTGTTGCGACCATTGTGATCTCCTGCTGCTGATGATGGATCTCAGAAACGGCGTTGTTCGAACGATGCGTGTTATTGTCTGACTGCTCATTAATGAGGTGTGCTTGCTCACGAATATGACCAATCAATTTTTGCAGACTACCCACAAAGGTATTGAAGTTATTCGCCAGGCGCCCTACTTCATCACTACTCTCCACCTCAATACGCTGAGTAAGATCACCGCTACCATTGGCGATCTGCTCCAGCGCTTGAGAAACGTTGTTTAACGGTCTAAACAGGATGCTACACAGCAGGTTGAACAGCAGAGTACAAATAACAACCACGATTGCTGTTGCGAACACTTGGCTCCATACCGCATCAAATAGCGGAGCAACCAAAGAACCATAGTTGAGAATGGTTACTGTTGTTAGTGCTGTTCCATCAATTTTTTGAGCGTACAGAACATACTCTTCACCTGCGATTGAAATAGACTCATCATTACCACTGCGTGAAGCGCTTTGTATGGTCTTGAATTCCAACCCTAGCTGACTAACGGGTTGGTTAAGAAGCTTAGTGTCTTTATGGGTAAAAATATTGCCCTTCTCATTAGCAATGAACATGTAGCCGTCACCTGGAAGGATCACTTTGTCCATGTTGTTAAGAATATCGGTGATCTCTACATCCGCACCCAGCACCACTTGCTGACCATGTAGATTGAGCGCCTTACCCAGTGAAACTACGTTTGCGCCAGTAGCAGCGGCAACTGTTGGGTTATCCATAAAGACTTTGTTTGGGTCTGCGACAGCATTGATGTACCAACCCCAATTACGCGGATCATTATTCCCTGGCGGTAGTACAACGCCATTCGCATTTACTTGACTACCGTCTGGATATGCCAAGAATACGTTGTCGAAAGCAGCCGAGTGACTAATTTGTTTTAGGTGCGTAACGATTGCGGCTTTATCTACCTCTTGAGACAGAGAAGTCAACGCACGCTCTTTTGATAGTAACCAGTCAGCCACGTATTGATTATAAGATGCTGTTGTACTCTCAAGGCGCTGCTCAACCTCTTCATCCATGCGACTTAGCGAAGCGTTAAATGAAAGTGCTTCTACCAGTAATCCCCCGACTATAATGGCAGTACTCGCTGAAATCGCGAGTTTGTTTTTAAGTGACAGTTTCTTAAACATTGGAAACCTTTTTATAGTGTCATGTTCAGTTCCAATTGGAACAAGCGAAAAGAAGCGTGAATATAATTTCAAAGCGTGAATTAAATAATGAGCGAAGTCTAGTTTTTTTAAAGTTATACCGCTCAAATATTCATGAAAAAGTCACCAACTCCAATCCAATTCCCAATATTTATGTCGTTATGAAATCGTATGAACCTACCGTTGCTCTGGCTTATTGAACCCAGTAGCATATTTAGATTGAGCATTAATTTTACCCAACGGTTCGACAGTCAAAGATTGCGTTAGCCAGCCAATAGTCATACTGACTCGCTGTGGTGATAGGCGATAAAAGCTTTGACTCACACTCAAATGCTTGCGCATAAAAACTCATGCTGAGTTGAACGTTCTCTACATATAAAACAATGGAGTCAATGGATAACATAGTTATAAGCCTTCACTTTTTGAATTGATGAAATAAATGTAACGGAAGGCAGTGACAATTTTTGTCAGTAGAGAAAACGCTTGTGATCAATTTCCTCCAGAGTTTCCCACTCTGAAAGTAAAGCCTGACGAGAACGCTCATATTTAGCTTCAAGCGGCAAGAAAGACTGAACTCTATCAAGACGGAAGTTACGGTACTCGTTTCGTGTTTCGCACCATGCAACTAAAATATTGTGTTGCTCAAACATACCTATGATAATTGGCCACACAATCTTTTTGTTTATAGTTCCTTTTGCATCTTCGTAAAATATTTCGGCTTTATGCCCTTTCTGTATCGTTTTTTAGATCAGTTAGCTTAATTAAAAGTTATGGTGCTTTGAAGGCTGAAGCAATTCTAACGATACTCTCAGTATGCTTAGCTTCATGCTCTGAAGGCAAAACTGATGAAATCTTAGCAAGTGCATTAATAGCAGCTTCACTAAATTCTCCGTTTGCCTGCTTTGCTACCCATTCAGCTCCTAATCTTAGGGCTTCAAGCTCTTCTACGCTGAACATCATCGGGGGTAAATCAAAGCTCTGTTTTAAAACAAACCCAAGCCCAGCGTCCCCTTCGACATCTGCCTCTTGTGCTTGCAAAGTTGCAATATCTCGATAGATAGTTCTCACACTGACATTAAACCGATTAGCTAATTCCTCAGCAGAGACTGGATATCTATAGCGTCGAAGTAGTTGGTGTAATTCTAGTAGGCGTTGACTGCGTGACATAATAAATCCATAAAAATATTGAGTACATATAATGTTCCAAAATGTATCAGCCGAACTGCTCAATAAAAGCTTTTGATAAATAGCGGCGTTCTCCAGCAGACATCATTAAACTGGTTCTGGATAGTCCAAAGACAACGTGAAACAAGCCAAAAATACTCTACGCGCCTGAAAATATCCCACTGGGGGTCAGTGTTACTCTCTAAAGCGTTTAACATTTGGCTTTAGTGGAGCAAAAACTAAATATAATGCCCAAGCTAACCAAGAGATGAAAACCATCGCTATTAGCCAACCTAGTTTTTCTTTCCCATGTGTTCTAGTTGATTTTAAAACTAATATCATCGGAATTAGCCAAACGATTAGCATAAACAAGAGCAAGACAAACACGACCTCCAATTGTATATTCATGTAGGCCTTCCTTTTTGAATTAAATTATCGCAAAACTGAACATGTCAGCGCAATCAGATTACAACATTCCAGAAACATATAGAAACATTTAGCAACAATGGCGACAAAATGCAATTTTGGTATGTTATTAGCTCTCCTCCACGAGAGCCATCGTAAATTGAGCCTTAACAATATCACCAGGGCAATTACCGTACTTTACTGGAAGTCGCTCAAGAGAACAGGCAATAAACAGATTGACCGTGACCTAGTCATAGTGGGACGGTAATTGCAGAGCAGTTGGAACTAAAATTATACCAATCAACTAGCAGCTTAGACTTGGCTGCTATACGATTCGCTGTGTCTATGTGAGAATCCCGATGCTTTAACTCGATGGTTTTTGTTACTGTCATATGAATTTGCGATTTGATACATTCGCGATAATTTTGATTTTTAACGTTTTCTGATTTTTCGCATACTCCACGCTCAATAATAGGCACCCAGTCCTGCTTATAAGCAGGACAACATCAATTGCTAATAGGCTAAAGAAGCTTATAGTTAACGGCCTTGTGAAAGTGAACTATGGTCTGTTGTGTGGTTTCTAGCTTTAAGCCACAATAAGGACAATGAACGATGTTAAACGCGGTTTGCCAAAGCAATTCACCGACTTCATTAATTTCATGGCTTAGTTCAAGGTCCATCTCTTTTGCTGTCTCAGAAATAAACAAAAACCATTTCTTATCCGCTGTGTAATGATCTGTGCGATACACTTGAACTTCTTGCGGCATATGCTCGCATTGATGCTGTTTATTCATCCCCTCTCCTTACTTCATTTTAAAAAAAGCAAAAACTTTCAGTGTCTTTTACTTGTTGGATTCTCTTTGATTTATAGCGATTACAACCAAAGAGACCAGGAACCCGAGACTCTTTATCAGTTTGTTTTGGGAAAGTTGATTGATACTCGCTGGTTCTAGCGTTACGTTGACCAAAAGACCTGTGGCCAGAAAAACAGTTGCTGGGGTTTGATGATCTTGATTTAAAAATCTGACGTTGATCTTCTACAGTTAAACTGTTTGCTTTTAGTAAAGCTTCGCTATCTGAGATTAGAAGGCTCTCTCCTCTTAAATCCTCAACGAGATTTAAATCATCGTTTAAAGGTTTTTTAATAACTTTCAAATTAGGATTATTATACACGTATTTACATCTTTTTAAATTCATAACTTTTAAACTCCAGGTAGTGTTTTAATATGGTTTTAATAAACCACATTAAAAACCCATTGTAAATATAAAATTAAAAATATAAATCAAGAAAAATTTTTAATTATTAAAAACTAACACACTTTTTTAGTTTCGTTTAAAATTAGGTTTCTATCCATTGCAAATTTAATAGGAATAAAAACCTAATGACACTTACTGAAAAGCAAGAAGCAGCCATAGAGATATTTAGTAATCGCAATAATATCAGAGGTTTGCAGCTATCTCTTGGCGAACTAGAAGCTATCTGTGATAGAGTTGGATACATCATTGAAGAACTAAAATCTGCTGAAGAGATTAAAAAAGTTGAGACGGCCATACAAGCGTTGAAAGCCGTTGGTATTGAGATCCCTGAGGAACTCTCCCACAAGCAAAAGAGTTTGTCTGGCTCGAAATCTTCTGCCACCACTCAGCGTAAGAGAGCGCCACTCGTCAAATTTAAAGTAGGAGACGAGATTTTTAAAGAAAGGTCTCAAGGTAAAGCGTCACGCGAGCTGGCGGCAGCAATAGAAAAGTACAATAGTGACAATGGTACCAGTCTTACTAAGAAAGATTTTAAAACGGATGAAGTTATTGAGGGTAGTAACCTTTAGCCTAAGGTTAAATACCATTAATACTTCATCGGCGTTGACTAGCACAACTCTTTTAACCGAATTTAGTTGACCACGAGTTCATTGTTGGAACAATTACTATCTGTTTATTGGCAAGTAACCATCCAATTGAACTTCTCGCTCGAAGAGCGAGTATATCGACAAGAGTATGGTGGCTTTGAGGTGGGATATCAATTGAACGCTTGATGTTGAGTGTCCACTTCTCCCTTTATATTATTATATATACTTAAGAGAAGTGGACACATTCGCGGTTTACCTTGTAACGGTGAATTGACGTTCAATTGAATCACTAATACGTTTAGCATGCTAACGCATGCAGCATTCGATGTTGAGGTTCCGCTTCAGACTCTTTAGTTAGGACTTGTCACTCAGTGTCCACTTCTCCCTTTATATTATTATATATACCTTAGAGAAGTGGACACATTCGCGGTTTACCTTGTAACGGTGAATTGACGTTCAATTGAATCACTAATACGTTTAGCATG
>JBLWXO010000040.1:0-5627 GCA_048267385.1 Neptunomonas sp.
GCCTATAACAGAGAAAGATGAAATCGTACTTGTTAATCAGTTTCGTCCTTCGCTCAACAAGTGGTTGCTTGAACTTCCGGCAGGAACGCGTGAAGGTGTTGAAGACCCCTTGTCATGTGCAAAGAGAGAGCTTGAAGAAGAAACGGGCTTTAGCGCAGACAAATTTATTTCACTCGGTCAGGTCACGCCATTAGCTGGCTTCTGTGATGAAATCCAATACTTATTTATCGCACAGGATCTAACCGAAACTAATCGCTATGAATGCGATGATGATGAAGTAATTGAAGTAGTGACGCTGTCACTTAAGCAGTTAGAAGAAAAAATTATCGATGGCACGATTACCGATGCTAAAACCATCGCTTGCTTAAGCAAAGCTCGCCTTTGCGGGTATATTTAAACCAAGGAGATATTCATGGACTTTCGATCTGACACAGTAACTCAACCTACTCAAGCCATGCGCGAAGCCATGTTTACAGCGCCTGTTGGGGATGATGTATACGGTGATGATCCAACAGTTAATACGCTGGAGCAATACGCTGCAGAATTGGCTGGCTTTGAGGCCGCTCTTTTTACCACATCCGGCACTCAAGCTAACTTGTTAGGTTTGATGGCTCACTGTGATCGCGGAGACGAGTACCTTTGTGGCCAACAAGCGCACAACTACAAATATGAAGCGGGTGGTGCGGCGGTTTTAGGATCTATTCAACCTCAACCTATCGAGAATAATCCCGACGGTACTTTACCTTTTGATAAACTCGCAGCTGCAATCAAGCCAGATGATATGCACTTCGCTCGAACGCGTTTATTGAGCCTTGAGAACACCATAAATGGTAAAGTTCTACCACTTACCTACCTTGCAGAAGCTCGTAATTTTGTTAACAAGCACAACCTCAAGTTACACCTTGACGGAGCACGCGTGTTTAATGCAGCAGTGGCGCTTGATGTACCAGTTAAAGAAATTGCGCAGTATTTTGATTCAATGACTATTTGTCTTTCAAAAGGACTCAGCGCACCTGTTGGTTCTCTCCTTCTCGGCAGCAAAGAGTACATTGCAAAAGCACGACGCCTAAGAAAGATGGTTGGCGGCGGAATGCGCCAAGCAGGTATCTTAGCGGCTGCAGGTAAACTCGCGATTACCGAGCAAGTTATCCAACTAAAGCAAGATCATATTAATGCTAAAACGCTAGCTCAAGGATTAGCAGAACTCCCTGGGTTCTCAGTCAATCCTGATTTGGTCCAAACCAACATTGTGTTTGCTAAGTTAGAGCCTCAAGTGGATATCGCGAGCATTGCTGAGACACTAAAACAGCAAGGCATCATTATCACGCCAGGAAACCCTGTCCGATTTGTGACCCATAAAGACATTTCAGAACAAGATATTGCCAGGTTCTTATCGACCTTAAAATCTCTTCTTTAACTTGATTTTGATCATTGAGCTTCCCCTTAGGGGAAGCTTTAATCTATAGCGAGTATTCGCACCATAAAGAGCTCGCTAATGTTAAAATTCCTGTTGTTTATTTCTGTTGTCTTTGCTCCCGTCACAATGGCAAACCCTTCTGGTGACGCAGCCAAAGGTAAGATAAAGTCACCCAGTTGTGTCTATTGTCACGGTGCGACTGGCATCAGTGTAAATGAAGCTTACCCTAACCTCGCAGGTCAGGACGCTCAGTATCTATTTAACGCAATGAAATCCTATCAAAACAGTGATCGCCAAGGCCCCTTAGCGGAAATGATGGCAAGCCAATTAAAAATGCTGAATGATGACGATCTTCGAGACGTGGCTGCGTTTTACGCTGAACAACTAACCAATTGATATTCATCACACTTTACCCCTACTCGCCACATCGAGCACGAGGCGCACAAGCAAAAAATTCTGCTGGTACTTTCCCCTAGTACTCTTTACCCTATCGGTTATTAGAATCCAATTCAGTAAGCAAGCATCAATACAAATGCTTTTTGGAGTGATCACCTTAAATGGCAACAATATATTCCGATGACGTAATGCAAGGGCATAAAGTAATACAAGCTTTAGATGTCGAAGACCTCCCATCCGGTGAACATAAGTTCTGGTTTCGTATTGCAACCAATGCGATTTCGCAATGGCAGCATCTACCTGTACTCGTGTTTAAAGGTCAAACACCAGGTAAAAATGTGATGATTACCGCTGGTGTGCATGGCGACGAATACAATGGGGTTTTGGCAGCGCAAAAAACAGCAAGAGAACTAATTGGCGCTGATCTTGCTGGTACAGTAACCATCGTACCGGGAATCAACCTAAGCGGCATGTTAAATAAAAGCCGAGACTTTTGTTCCCCTGACCCAGACGCCGCTCGTGCAAACCTAAACCGTTTCTTCCCCGGCAACGAGTTTGGTAATGAAGCGAACCGCTACTTGCACACACTATGGAATAACTTATTAAAGCCTAATGCGGACTTAGCGATAGACTTACACACCCAAACCAGTGGTGCAGCCTACCCACTTTATGTCTTTGCAGATTTCCGTATTGAAGACTCGTTAAAAATGGCACGCCATATTAACCCTGATGTCATTTTGGATGATCCAGGTGAAAGTGGCGTATTAGAAACGGCATGGAACAACGTGGGTGTACCTGCAATCACCGTGGAAGTCGGTACGGGTCGCTATACCGACCAACCCCTTATCAATCGCACGGTAACAGGTATCTTCAATATTCTTAAACAGTTCGAATTGCTCTCTGGTGATCCAGAGTCGGTTAATTCTTGTGTGGAAGGTTGTGAAATTGTAAACGTTCGGGCAGAGCTTGGCGGTTTTGTTCTGCCACAAGTCAGTATCTTAGAAACTGTAGAGCAAGGGCAACTGATTGCAATCCAATATGATGGATTTGGTGACGAATTGAAGCGCTACACCGCTCCGACTTCAGGGACGATAATTAGCCACAATGTCGAATCTATCCGAGCAGCGGGGTCATTACTGGTGCGCCTGATTAAATAGCGTTAAACAGCCCTATCATATCCCCCAATTACGGGGGATTATTCTATCGACTCTCTTAGCTATTGAGTCTGCTCAACAAGAATTAGCTCGTCAACGTCAAAGCCTTTTTCTTGGGCAACTTGTTTAAACCTTTCAAGAGTTGCTGGGTCCACGTCTGGCTGACGTGATAGTAACCAAAGATAGTCTCGATTGTAGCCAGAAATGAATGCGTAGTCATAGTTTTCACCAAGCTCAAAGATGATATACGACGAATAAAATGGGCCAAAGAAAGAGACTTTTAAATGGCCCGTTGACGGGTCGTCAACAAAATACGCTTTACCTTCTGCTTGCTTCCAATTTTGTTCTTCTTGTGAGTAGCCACGATTTATTACCGTCACACCGCCGTCTTCACGCAGTTCATATTCAGCCGTTACATTGGATAATCCGCGCTCAAAAGAATGGTCTAACCTCGCAATTTCAAACCATTTCCCCAAATAAGGTTTCAGTTCAAAATTCTGAACTGGATCAACACCTTCAGGCTTCGAGGTACAACCAAATAAAACAGCGACAGACAGCAACAGAAGCGACTTTATTACTTTCATTACAAGTTCCTATATAAGTTAGTGACTGATTTTACTGCATAAGTTCTAAAACAGATCATAAATCCTTACTAGTTTATGTACCATGGCGTATCCCTTATCGTACATATATTTTTTATTGTTAAAGTATCGTTCCTACAAACATTCCTACAAATTCAGTTATTTATTCCACGAATTAACTCTCTACCTATCGAAAGTTTGCACAACATAGACATTTCTATTCTTAGGAGCCTTTTATAATACGCTTCGATATAAATTGAGGTTATTGTTGTGAAGTTTAAGACAATGTCAGCTTGTGCACTTTTGGTATTGCTTGTTGGTTGCCAACAAAACAATCCCGAAGAAGAGACGACAGAAATAACAGCCTCGGCAGACGTATGCAGTAGTCAGGGAAATATGCCAGGTGGGTGGAAAATGTTTAAGTCGACACCCGACGTTCAAAAGGCAATGGCTTTTGTTCTGACAGAAATGGATACGCCTTCATCATTCAAACAAATTCTCAATGTTCATGCACAAATCGTCAGCGGCGTGAATTACGCGATTGAGTTTGAAATGGATGATGGTGTGATTTGGAACACGATTGTTTATCGCAACCTCGATGGTGACTACTCTATTACACAATCACCACACGAAGGAAAATTCTGCGAACAGTGATTTCAAACATTGAAAGCCCCTACTCAGGGGCTTTTTAGGCTTTTAAGATTACTCTATTTATAGATAATCATCGACCAATTGCTCTAATGACTTGGTTGGATGACCAATCAACGAGCTGAGCGTTTTACTATCGTCGTACAAAGCACCTTGAGATGCTCCAGTATCAGAGTTCGCTAAAACAGCAGCTAATGGACCAGGTAACCCTGCACCTTCTAACGCTTTTGCAAAATCCGCTTCTTCCATATTAATGTAAGGAATCTCTTTTCCCGACTTCTTGCTGATTAACGCGCTCAGTTCGCTCAGTGTATACGCATCGTCACCTGATAGTTCATATACTTTACCACTTTGCGGTTCTTCACTCGTCAACACCGCCACCGCTGCTTCGGCATAATCTTCACGAGCCGCTGAACTGATTTTTCCATCTTTAGCACACCCAATAAAACCGCCGTTGGCCAGTGCTGGTGCAACGCTAGCTAAGTAGTTCTCTGTATACCAGCCATTACGCAAAAGCACATGAGGAACATCGGCCTGTTTAAGATACGCTTCTGTTGCGACGTGCTCTTCTGCCAAAGCCAGTGGAGAAGAGTCAGCATGCAGAAGACTGGTGTACGCAAGTAGCTCCACGCCCGCTTGCTTCGCAGCATTAATAACGTTTTGATGTTGGACGGCACGCTGACCTACTTCGCTCGATGAAATCAGGAGTAATTTAGCCACGCCGTCGAATGCAGATTCTAAAGTCTCAGGTTTTGAGTAATCAGCCTGACGAACCTGAACACCTAAGGAAGTGAGCGGAGCTGCTTTGTCCAAGCTTCGAACTAAAGCGACTATTTGATCAGGTTCAATTTTGTTCAGTAAGTGTTTGATAACCAATTGGCCTAATTGGCCGGTAGCGCCTGTAACTACGATCATTGTACTTTTCCTCGTCTATTAATGAAGAGCTCTTTTATGTACAATCTGCCATAGTAGCTTACTTTTTGTAAGTACGTACTTTTTGGTAAGTATCGATTATCGTGTCATTTCCGGGAAAGAGGATTGAAAATATGAGCGAAAACATGGGTAGCTTGTTTTCAGAAAAGTTTAGCCGAGGAAATGTCCTGGCGAAGGAGTGCCCTTCTCGCAGTATATTGCAAGATGTGACCAGTCGCTGGGGTGTCCTTGTGTTGTTCGCTTTACTCGGAGGGACACACCGATTCAGTGAACTACGAAAAAAGATCACTGGTGTCAGTGAAAAAATGCTTTCGCAAACCTTACAAGCATTAGAGGCAGATGGATTTGTATTGCGTATGGCGCACCCAGTCGTTCCACCACACGTTGAATATTGTCTGACAGACAAAGGAACGGAAGTCGCACACAAGGTTGAACAATTGGTGGACTGGATTGAGTCAAACTTAGGCGATATTTTGAACGCGCAACAACAATATGATG
>JBLWXO010000041.1:0-5396 GCA_048267385.1 Neptunomonas sp.
CACCAAGTCAGTGCGTACAATTCACATAAAAAAGCAGGCACCGAGTTTGAACACCGTACCTGCTTTTATTGGTTATTAAACGTCTTGTTCGCTTAGAGCCATGGTCTTTTTGTATTGACTCAACTCGGCTTTGATTTGAACCAAAACATCTAGAGCGACACCAAAATGGTAAGTTGATACCGCTTCAGACAGAGCGTAACTCAGTTCAGGGTTGAGTTTTTCAAAACAACCTTGGTGCTTTCTATAATAAAACTCAGATTCTAAATCGCACTCTTCAAGCAAAGACTTTAGGTGGTTCACTTTGGACTCAAATTCCTCGAAACATTTGATATCACACTCCGGTTGAAGAGCTGTGGTATTAACGATACCTGGTTCTGAGATTTCTTTACACTTAGGAATTATTGATACACCGGAGTGATCGATATCGAGTTCAATGGTAAACCAAAAATTGCTCCCTTTATCTAGATCACTTTCGACACCAACTTGACCGCCCATTAACTCTGCAATGTGCTTAGAAATAGCGAGTCCGAGGCCTGTACCTCCGTATTTTCTGGTCGTAGAGGCGTCTGCCTGTTGGTAGCTGTCAAATACGACGGCCTGGTCGTGTTCAGATAAACCAATACCTGTGTCCATGACACTAAAGTACAAGTGAATATGGTTTTCGGTTCTGTGAATTACACTGACTGCAATGGTTACCTCTCCTCCTTCAGTAAACTTGATGGCATTACTGACATAGTTCAGGAGGATTTGCTTAATACGAAGTTGATCCCCAACGATTTGAGGAATGGACGGGTCAACTTTAGTCATAAGATGAACATCTTTTTTTCTGGATTTGTGCTCAAAAAGGTCATGTACATCCTGAATTGTCGCTTGGATGTCGAATGGTGCCTTCTCAAAGTCAACCTTATTTGCTTCAAGCTTAGAAAGATCCAGAATGTCGTTAATCAGTGTTAGTAAGTGTTTGCCAGATTTATCAATTTTCATCAGGTTATTTTTCTGCTCAGATGTGAGGTCTGAATTTAGCAGTATGTGAGATAACCCGAGAATCGAGTTCATTGGGGTGCGGATTTCATGGCTGACATTCGATATAAACTGGCTTTTGGCTACGTTAGCATCTTCTGCCGACCGTTTTGCCTCGGTCAGTTCAGAGGTCAGCCTATCCAATTTGCCGCCCATGTGTATGATTGCGTTTGCTGTTTCGTTAAGCTCTTTTAAACGGAAACCTTCATGAGCCAAATTAAAGTCACCAAGCCCGACTTGATTTACCATGCTCTGGATCTGGGTTAATGGCTTAGCAATAAATTCGCTCATCTTCTTGGAAGAACGCCAGATAAGGATCAAGAATAGAGTGTAGAAGGTGACTAAACCGAAGATAAGAATATAACCAATGTTTTGGTATTTTTCCTCTAGCGCACGAGAAGTTGCATACATTTCGTTCTCATCAACAATCATCAATAAGCGCCACTGGGTTTCAGGTATTGTCGACCAAGAGAGCAACTTATTTTCACCATTCAGTGTAAGCTGCATGAATCCGTTGTTGTTCTTGAGTAAACGCATACTCAAATCAGCGGTGTCGTCGCGTTTATGTAAGTTAAACGCGTCAGGCTTAAAAACTTCTTTGGTGATTGCTTGCTGGTAGCTGTGCTCAGTGAGTTCTTTCAGGCCAAAATCGTGTTCGCCTTGTGGTGGCAAAGCCATAATTGTACCGTTACTACTTGCTAAAATAGCGTAGCCCCCCCAAGGAATGGCTAGGTTTTGAATGCTATCGATAATGTCACTGACTTTGATATCAAGCCCGACAACCCCTTCGAGAAAACCTTGGTTATAGACTGGAGCGATAGCGGATGCCATCCAGCCATGACCCGCAGGATCAATATAAACATCTGTCCAAACTGTTTTCTGGGCTGGGTTATTTTCAGCGTTAGCTTGGTAGTAAAAATTGTACTTTGGAATGTCCATTTTGGCCGGATACTGTTCGACGGTATAAAACCAAGGGTAGATTCGGTTGTAAGAGTCCCAGGAATTAAAGTAGATCGATGCAACCAAATCGTTATTTTTTTCGATTTGCTTCATCAGAGGATCAAGGTGAGCAAGCTTATACACCTTCTCCCAATCTTTGTCGGCGGTAAGGCCAGAGTAGAAAGAAGCGGAACCACCTAAATCTTCTTTAGAGTACAAGACGCCATCTTCGCTAACTGCAAGGTTAACTTTTTCAGAGCGGTCAATGGTGTGTTCTTCTGATAAAACACGTTCCGTTTCGTTGCTGTATAATGCGGTTAAGCTTTCTATTGAAAGCAGTTTTTCCCGAATGATTGCCGCCTCTCTTTCCGATGATATCTTTAACTCATCATTTACTTGTGTGTAAATGTACTCCATGTTGTCGGTGCTGATAAAGTGGTTACTTATCAGGTAAACGGCAATAAGAACCGATTCCACGAGGATGAGGGGAATGATTCCGGTTTTGACCATTGAACGCCACACCCACGATTGTGTGGTGATTTTTTTGTTTTTCATTCTTGTTCCAGCAGCTTCCATAAGAACTCGTCTTATCTAATCAGTGTATTTTTGTGCTATTGCATCGAATTCGTCAGCAATTTCAGCGAAGGCTTCGGTGATAGCAGGGTCAAACTGCGTTCCTTTCCCTGACAAAATGATCTTCACTGCGTCTGAATGTGAAAAGGCAGGTTTGTAAACTCGTTTGTTGATTAGCGCATCATAGACGTCTGCTAACGACATGAGTCGGGCGGACAATGGAATTTGCTCACCAGCAAGACCTAATGGGTATCCTTCACCATCCCAGCGTTCGTGATGTGAGTAAGCGATCTCTTTTGCGACCGTCAAGAATTTCATTGGCTGTCCGCATACTTTCTCTGCGCTTTTAATCGCTTCGTAACCAATGGTGGTGTGGGTTTTCATTATCTGAAACTCATCATCTGTCAGGGGACCTTCCTTCAACAAGATATTGTCTGGAATACCTATTTTTCCGATGTCGTGGAGTGGGGCTGATTTATGTAATAGAGCAATAAATTCATCGTTTAGCTCTGAAACATAACGCGAGTTTTGGCATAATTGTTCTGCTAAACGTTTTATGTAGGCTTGGGTACGCTTAATGTGGTTGCCCGTTTCGTTGTCACGGGTTTCTGCTAACGAAACCATGGCATAAAAGGCCACATCTTGAATTGCGTGAAGCTCTTCTTTTTGGCGCAAAGCTTCTTTGGTTCGTCTTTCAACCTCCTGCTCTAGGATTTGATTCTTGCCTTTTAAGGTATCAGAAGCCATTTTGAGCGTCACATGTGTGTTAACTCGTGCTTTCACGATCTCTGGGATAATCGGTTTAGTTATGTAGTCAACGGCACCTAGTTTTAGTCCTTTCTGTTCATCGACTCTTTCAGCTTTAGCTGTGATAAATATTATGGGGATATCACGGGTTGCTGGATTTGATTTAAGCTGCTCACATACCTGATAGCCGTCTATTTCCGGCATCATGATGTCGAGCAAGATCAAATCGGGATTAGCAGTTTCTGCAAGCGTAAGTCCGAGCTCGCCGCTGTTTGCCCCTTTTACCTTGTAATCATCTTTAAGTAATTGGTACATCAACGAGAGGTTCTCGGGGATATCGTCGATAACCAATACAGTTGGCTTGGATGAAGAAAAATCGAACATCCGTTCTCCTTTTGGCAGCAATAAGGCAAATTGCGATTTAGTGCTTATTATTTGTGTCAAAAATCGCTTAATGACAATGCACTATTATTTTTTAGTATTAGATAAGTCTAAAGTAGCACAAGGTTCTGTTACATATAGTGATGACCTTCAACTTATAGTGATCTTGGTTCCAAATATTGTTGGTTTTTAATATGGGATTTTAGCTGTGGCAGGGTGAGTTTAGTGGTTTGTATAACTGGGTGCTTCTTGTGAGCGATTATGTTATCTACTTCATAAATTGTCATATTTGAAATGTATCAAAGAAAGCTATTATACTCTCGTTTAGACACGTTACTTAGAGCACTTTGTCACTGAAATACGTTACATTTTTGCTTCGTGTGCTTGCATTTAGATGTCTAACCAATGCCGTTTATTTTTGACTTTTTGAGTTGGTTTTGAACGCATTCGAGATGTTTTTATTTATTAAGACTTATACTTATGGCTATTAAGTAGTTGTTAATTGATCCATGCCTTTCACCTATTTAGGTTGTGTAAAGATAAAGGAACATTCAATGAGTAAAGATAATGGTGGTATTCCTAAACACAGCGGAAAAGCAAACCCTATAGATACCGATTATCAAGTCGGTCAGGACAACGTCGTGTTATCCGTTGGGCCTTTTGGTTTAGATATTCATAACCGAGTGTTTGCGGTTTCAGGGTTAGCAATTGTGATATTCGTATTTGCTACCTTAATTTTCAGGGAGCAAGTAGAGCCGATTTTTGTCCACATGCGATCCTGGTTAACCTCTAGCCTTGATTGGTTTTTCATCCTTTCCGGTAACATATTTGTCTTAGTTTGTATTGGACTCGCTATTTCTCCTCTAGGCAAAGTTCGGATAGGTGGGACCGAGGCTTTACCCGACTACAGTTACGCAGGCTGGCTGGCAATGTTGTTTGCCGCTGGTATGGGGATTGGGTTGGTGTTCTTTGGCGTATCGGAGCCAATGTCCCACTTCAGTTCTTCCCTTGCAGGGCCTGTACTTGAAAACGGAGTCCGGACAGATTGGGCGCCATTAGGTGGGGCTTCTGGTGATACAGAGGCGGCTCAATCATTAGGCATGGCAGCGACGATATACCACTGGGCTTTGCATCCGTGGGCTATTTATGCGTTATTAGCGTTAGGCTTGGCCATATTCTCTTACAATAAGGGGTTGCCATTAACGATGCGTTCAGTCTTTTACCCAGTTTTTGGTGAACGTATTTGGGGGTGGCCAGGGCACATTATTGATATTTTGGCGGTAGTCGCTACGGTATTTGGTCTCGCGACGTCATTGGGTTATGGTGCTTCACAAGCAGCAACCGGTTTAAACTTCCTGTTTGGTGTACCACTAACGGATACAACACAAATAGTCCTAATTATTGTTATTACTGCTTTTGCTTTGATATCCGTACTTGCGGGGTTGGACGGTGGCGTTAAACGCCTTTCTGAAATTAACATGGTATTGGCGGCATTATTGCTGTTCTTTATAGTTATTGTTGGACCAACCTTGTTTATCTTGACGGGCTTTTTCGACAACATTCTGTCTTATATGAAAAATTTCCCTGCATTGTCGATGCCATTTAATCGCGAAGACGTCAACTACTCTCAAGGCTGGACTTCATTCTACTGGGCTTGGTGGATTTCATGGTCGCCATTTGTTGGTATGTTTATCGCACGTGTATCGCGCGGACGTACCGTTCGTGAATTTATTTTC
>JBLWXO010000042.1:0-5336 GCA_048267385.1 Neptunomonas sp.
TGCACCACTTGCGCCATCAATGCTTGAAGCTGCTCCTGAGGTAGACCCAACTGGCTGATAGTTGCCATTGCTGCAAGAGGGTTTTGCGTCAACGCCTGAAATAGCTCATTAATCTGAGCATCACTGATATTGTTTTCTTTCAGCATTGCAAGAATCGGGTTCATCAAATTACCTTTAATCACTAAGTAAAACAGACGCGTAGTTTAGCATCTGGTTTTGTCTGTTTATAGTAAGACTTACGCCATTTATAGACCGGTACGTATCTCTATCGTTAGATGACGCTCCGCTTGTTTTCTGGATGTTCTGCCAACTCGATACTTAACGCTTCTTTTTGTTTCAATTTGACGTCTTCCCAACTGCTGCCTGATTCGATAGCTGACACGCGTTGTTCGTATTTCTTACAAGCCCTATCCAGAACTTTCTTAGGGTCAATGCCTTTCTCTCTTTCCAACGCTTTCAGCACATTCAAATAATTCCACAGTACATCGCCAAGTTCGTCTTCCAGATAACAGAGACGATCTTCGGCTATTTCTTCACGTACCTCTTCCACTTCTTTACCAATTGCAACCAGATAGGTCTCGACACCTTTAAACCAGGTATTGGTCAGATCAAACTCTGACTTCCTCGTCGCAATTGAGAGTAATTCATCAAATTCTTTCATATTCCCTCCATGGAATAGTCATTAGCTACGAGTATACGGTTAGCTAACTTTTAGGGCGAATAAATTTTCCTATTGCACTCACTCTGACTTCTTCATCTACTATTAGCTGAGCGACTAACTGATAAACACCCCGCTTTTCCCTTTCGCAATGCGCGGTAATTTCAATATGTTCATTTAAAGCAATAGGCGCGTGATAGCGGACATCGAGCTGAGCCGTCAGTGCTTCGACACCCATCGACAACAAGCAATTGGTCATCGCGCCATCGAGTAGTGAACTGGCGATACCACCATGCAACAGTCCTGTGTAACCTTGATGACGGTTAAGTACATCGAATTCGCCAAAAATGGAATGATCCGATAGCTGTTGGTAATGGACGGATAAAGAGTGGGGATTGTTTGCAATTGGTGCGCACACTGCGCAATGGTCGTGGGACTGATGAGGTTGATGATGTTCAGTATCTGTTAGCATAGTGGCACTTTACACGGTCTAAAAATGTGTATTTAGCATATGCCAAATACCCTGACGGAAGTCGCGAGTAATCTATGTTTGCAGTATGTAGACATTCAACGGCGAACAACAGCCTTAGCGTCTTTGACAGCTAGTACAGCCGCGGCATGCTGAACGGGTAGTTTTGTCCAGCAAACTGCGTTGCACTTTGCAGTACGCATTCTTGAGTGCTCGACGTGCTGAAAACCAATCATCGGGTTTGGTCAAAATTAAGTAGCCGTTAAATCGCTTTACTAGTTCGGTGCGATTACTCTCGATAAATTGGCTGTCGAACTCGATCTCGAAATAATTCAAGGCCTCTTCTATGCGAGAGAAGCTAGCGATTTTTTCTTGAATAGCATTTTGAGTCATAATTCTGCACTTAGGTTGGCCGTTCAACGCAGTTTAATTGCTATTCATTACGCTTGCTTTGATTTCTAGATGGTTAACGTCCAAAACGGGTTTGATTGCGTGGTGAGATCGCCGATATCACTTATAAAAAACAGGCGGACATCATGTCCGCCTGTGTTTATTGTAAGCCAGTTAATAACCGTATTCTCTTGTTTCGCTAGAGATCAAAGCGATCAGCATCCATCACTTTTGCCCAAGCAGCGATAAAATCATGAACGAATTTTTCCTGATTATCATCTTGCGCATACACTTCCGCATAAGAGCGCAAAATGGAGTTAGAACCGAAAACAAGGTCAATTCTGGTTGCTGTCCATTTCACTGCACCCGATTTGCGATCGACGACTTCGTATTGGTTCTCACCTTTCGGAACCCACTGGTATGCCATGTCGGTTAAGTTAACGAAGAAGTCATTAGACAAGGTGCCGACGCGGTCGGTAAATACGCCATCTGCGCTACCACCATAGTTGGTGCCCATTACACGCATACCGCCGACAAGCACGGTCATTTCTGGCGCAGTCAGACCCATTAACTGAGTGCGATCTAACATCAATTCTTCTGGTTTAACGACATAATCTTTCATCAGCCAGTTTCGGTATCCATCTGCCAAAGGTTCAAGCACCTCAAAAGACTCAACGTCAGTCATATCTTGAGTCGCATCACCACGGCCAGGTGAAAACGGAACCGTGACATTGTAACCTGCTGCACGTGCGGCTAGCTCAACACCAACGTTACCACCAAGAACGATAGCATCTGCTACACTACATCCTGATTCAGAAGCAATTTTTTCAAGAACCGTTAACACTTTACTCAAACGTTGTGGCTCGTTACCTTGCCAATCCTTTTGCGGGGCGAGGCGAATTCGAGCGCCGTTTGCTCCACCACGACGATCGGAGCCGCGGAATGTACGTGCGCTATCCCAGGCCGTGCTGACCAGCTCACCGATGCTTAAACCACTCGCTTCGATCTTGGTTCTAACCAAATCAACATCATAACCTGTGCTACCCGCAGGCGTTGGATCTTGCCAAATCAGATCTTCCGCTGGGACATCTGGCCCTAAGTAGCAAGATTTCGGCCCTAGATCACGGTGTGTTAGCTTAAACCAAGCACGAGCAAACGCGTCTTCGAAAGCGGCTTGATCATTTTTGAAGCGCTCTGCAATTTTACGATATTCAGGATCCATTTTCAGTGCCATATCGGCATCGGTCATGATTGGGTTGTATCGTTTCGAGCTGTCTTCAACATCAACGGGTTTATCTTGTTCGTCGATATTGACAGGCTCCCATTGATGAGCGCCAGCAGGGCTCATTTTCTGTTCCCAGTCATACTTAAACAACAGGTGGAAATAACCATTATCCCACTGGGTTGGATTCGTTGTCCATGCACCTTCAAGGCCACTGGTCACTGCATCACGTCCGATACCACGCGTAGTGTGATTCATCCAACCAAGACCTTGTTCTTCAAGATCTGCAGCCTCTGGTTCCGGGCCAACATTTTCGGCATCACCGTTGCCGTGACATTTACCGACGGTATGACCACCAGCCGTAAGTGCAACAGTTTCTTCATCATTCATCGCCATACGCGAGAAAGTAACACGCATGTCTGCCGCGGTTTTTAATGGATCAGGATTGCCATCCACACCTTCAGGGTTAACGTAAATAAGGCCCATCATTACTGCCGCAAGTGGGTTTTCCAAGTCACGTTCACCTGAGTAACGCGTTCCTTCTCCACCACTCGGTGCGAGCCACTCTTTTTCCGAGCCCCAGTACGTGTCTTTTTCAGGATGCCAGATATCTTCACGGCCGAAACCAAAACCGAAGGTTTTGAAGCCCATCGATTCATAAGCCATGTTACCAGCAAGAAGAATCAGATCCGCCCAACTTAGTTTGTTACCGTATTTTCTTTTAATTGGCCAAAGGAGTCGTCTTGCTTTGTCGAGGTTAGCGTTATCTGGCCACGAGTTGAGAGGTGCAAAACGTTGATTACCAGTAGAACCACCGCCACGACCATCTGCTATACGGTAACTACCAGCGGCATGCCATGCCATTCGAATCATTAAGCCGCCATAATGGCCCCAGTCTGCTGGCCACCAATCTTGACTGTCTGTCATCAGATCTTTCAAATCTTTCTTAAGCGCATCGACGTCTAATTTTTTCAATTCTTCTTTGTAATCGAAGTCGTTACCATATGGATTTGTTTTGGAGTCATGCTGATGCAGGATGTCTAAATTTAACGCATTTGGCCACCAGTCCATCACTGACTTATCTGTAGATGTTTGCCCACCATGCATAACCGGACATTTACCTACTGAACCGCCGCTTGTGTTGCTCATAAAAACTCCTTTGTTAGGGGCACATAAGCCGCTAATAAAAATGTTCACTTGATCAAATGAATAGAAAATATTCATTAATAACAGCGTAGTCTATACACCAGATTGCTGATGACTTTTTGGTCAATATTTTGTTACGTATGAAATGGGTATTTGCAACTAAACATGTACCCATTTATCGTTAACTTCCATCAACGGTAAATATCCGTCACGCCCGCATACTTCACTCCAGATAACTGCGCCATATTTCTATCCCATGTCGCTAAATCATTTATGTTGAACTGACTTAGGGCATCGTGCCCGCACGCCCTAGCCATAACCTGCATCAGCTCTACAGACGCATCGAAAAAGTTTTTCAATTGTTTGGATGATTTTTCGATATCAAGACGCTGCCTTAAATCGGATTTTTGCGTGGCAATGCCCGCGGGACAGTTGTTGGTGTTACAAATTCGTGCTGCGACACACCCGATAGATTGCATTGCACTATTTGCAATGGCTACGCCATCCGCCCCTAATGCCAAGGCTTTAACAAAGTCCATTGGCACTCTCAATCCACCAGTTACAATCAGCGTGACATTGTCACTAACACCTTTTTGATCCAAATATTTACGAGCACGAGCTAAAGCAGGGATGGTTGGAACACTAATGTGGTCACGAAACATTGATGGTGCCGAACCAGTACCACCACCACGGCCATCTAGAATGATGTAATCCGCACTTGCATCCAAAGCAAACTGAATATCTTGTTCAATATGATTTGCGCTAAGCTTAAAACCAATGGGTATACCTCCAGTGATGGCACGCACTCTATCTGCGAACTTCCTGAAATCACGTGCAGAATGGAGATCTTTAAATGTCGGAGGCGATATCGCAGGCTCGCCCTCAGGAATGCCACGTATTTCCGCTATTCTACCTACGTTTTTACTTCCCGGCAGGTGTCCTCCAGTTCCCGTTTTCGCGCCCTGTCCGCCTTTAAAATGGAAAGCCTGTACGCCATGCAATTTTGACTCAGCATAGCCAAATTGTGCACTAGCAAGCTCATAAAAATAACGAGAGTTTGCGGCTTGCTCTTCAGGCAACATCCCCCCCTCACCAGAGCAAATTCCTGTTCCTGCTAATTCCGCGCCTTTAGCAAGTGCAATTTTTGCCTCCTCCGATAGCGCGCCAAAGCTCATGTCCGAAACTAATAAAGGGATCGCTAACTTGAGAGGCTTACGTGCGTTTGGTCCAACGATTAACTCGGTCGCTACTGGCACATCTTCCATCAAAGGTTGCGTGGCCAACTGAGCAACCATAATTTGTATTGCGTCCCAATGTGGTAGAAGGTGTCTTGGTACCCCCATTGCTGCCATGGGGCCATGATTCCCGAGTTTAGATAACCCTTCCCTCGCCAGTTGGTGAATAAACTCCAGCGTGGGTTCTTCTTGTGTCGACATAGCCGCAGGTTTTCC
>JBLWXO010000043.1:0-5218 GCA_048267385.1 Neptunomonas sp.
CGTGGGGGCAGTATGCCAATGTGGGGCGATAAGCAAACCATCACTTTTGAATATGGTGACCCAGGCGTTTTGTCTGCGACCCGAGTATTTCGCTTTTTGGGCCGAACCTCTTGGATTCGAGGGATTGGTGAAAACCATCGTGGACTTTTCCGCTTAGAAGGCGGCGCTAACTTTATGGAAGAGTTTGATAAGTTGCCTCCATCGTTGCGTTTCTTTGCGGGTGGTGACAATAACATCCGTGGTTATGGTTATGAGTCCATCTCGCCTGTCGATGAAAGTGGCGCGTTAACGGGGGCAAAATATATCCTGAGTAGCACACTGGAATATCAGTACCGTATTACTGGTAACTGGTGGGGCGCGACTTTCTACGATATTGGTGACGCATTTGATAATACACCCGAATGGAAAGCGGGCGCCGGGGTAGGTATTCGCTGGGCTTCGCCGGTTGGCCCAATCAGCTTTGATTTTGCATGGGGATTGGATGAGCCACAGAAGAACGAATTTCGTATCCATTTCTCTTTGGGGCCTGAACTATGATGAAAAAGATGTTTAAGTGGACCAAATGGCTATCGCTAGTTTTGATTGGTCTTCTGTTGTTGCTCATCATTTTACTCTCAACAGTGCTCTTTACTCACCCTGGATTAAAGCTCGCCATATGGGGGGCAGAAACGGCCGTACCACAATTGAAGGTGGAGAAAGTTCAGGGCGCGTTATTTCCACGATTTGCACTGGAAAAGCTCAGCTTTGTTGATGAATCTCTGAATATTGATGCGAAAGTAGACCGCCTGACACTGGCGGTGAACTTCCGCTGCTTTTTCGATCCTAGAGTGTGTGTCGATGAGTTATCTCTGCAGGGCGTGAACTTCCAGATGCCGGAACTTCCACCGGCGAGTGACGAGCCAGAAGAAGAGACGCCACCGCTTCGTTCAGTCAGTACGCCAGTACCAATCTTCGTCAATAAAGTTAGCCTTAATGATATCAATCTGAATATTTTGGGTAATCAAGTTGATTGGCAGGATTTCTCGACCGCATTATCGATGCAAGGCGATCGCTTAGTCATCGCTCCAACGGCATTGAAAGAGATTAATGTTGCATTAGCACCAGCTGATACCGAGCAGGTACCAGCTGATCCGGAAATTGCACAGTCCCAGACTCCTGCAGCCGAAGGTGCTGAAGGTGAGGAAGGTCAGCAGCAGAATACCGTAGTCGAGGGGACTGATACTGACGCCGCCGACTCCCTGAGTGACGCAGCTAAGGCGACGGATTCGGAAGCAGTAAAAACAGCCGATGTAGAACCGCAAGATATTGTTTTACCTGAAATCTGGATTCCGTTGACAGTCGATGTTCGTCGCCTCGATATCCATAACTTTAAGTTAGCGGGTGAAACGCCTGTTATCGTTCATCATCTCGGTCTGGTGGCGAAGGCGGGCCGCGATCGTGTTGATCTGCAAACGCTTGAGCTCGATATGCCTGAAGTTGAGGCTACGCTGAGTACGCAAGCGACACTTTCCGCAGACTATCCTCTAAATGTACAACTGGATGCGTTAGTGAAGCATGCTGAGGTGAAAGGACAGAAATTGTCGCTGTCGGCATCTGGTTCAGCGGGGGACTTATCACTAAAAGCTACGCTGTCTGAACTGACTAAAGCCGAAATCCAAGCCAAACTTCAGCCGCTGAAAGTGCAGTTACCGTTTGATGTGACGATTAACAATGTGGAAGCGCAGTGGCCACTGCTGGGAGAAAGTGATTATCAGGTTGCAGTACCGAGTCTTACCGCTAAAGGCTCGTTAGATGGCTACGAGGTGGCGCTGGAAACTAAAGCATCCGGTAAGGATATTCCAGCTGTTGATGTGGCATTAAACGGAAAAGGAACCTTAGAACAAATTGATCTACAAAGTCTTGTGGTAAAAACCTTAGGTGGAGAACTGTCGGGCAAGGTCATGGCTAACTGGGCGGCGCCAATTAACTGGCAAGCCGATCTCAACCTGCAACATATTCAGCCTGGTCTGCAGTGGCAGGAAGCCGAAGGAGACATTAGTGGTAGCTTATCAACTTCAGGTTCGTTGACAGAGCTGGGCGGCTGGCAGGTTAGCCTTCCTACGCTTGATATTGATGGTGTTTTACGCGGTTACCCACTAAAAGTGAAAGGGCAGTTAGAAGCATCCGATAACAGTGGGAAAGCCGAAGATATCCAGCTCACAACTCAAGGTTTAGTACTGGCTCATGGTCCTAACCAGCTGAGTGCCAAGGGTAAGATCGATAAAAAAATCTTGATGGATGTTGACGTTAACTTCCCTGATTTTGCGAAAAGTGTGCCTGATCTTAGCGGTAACATGAACGGTAAAATTGCAGTACGAGGCAGCTTGAAAGAGCCGGATATCAACCTAGATCTCGCTGTAAATAAAGCGAACTGGCAGCAGCTAGCCAAAGTAGAAACGGTCAGGCTGAAAGGTGATGTCTCACCGTTACCCGTACCCAAAGCTAACGTGAGCCTAGTGGCAAATAATATCACCTATGACAGCGTTAATATTGATAGCGCAGACCTTGAAGTTTCAGGAGATGAAAAACTGCATCAACTCACCTTAGATGTGGTTTCGGATATCGTATCAACTAGCTTAGAAATCCAAGGCTCATTGGCGCAAAAGCCAGAAATGATCTGGGATGGTGCCTTAACTCGTTTGTCACTTGATACCATTCAAGGACCTTGGGCCCTGCAAAAGTCGACGCCTGTAAAGATCAATATCGATAAGCAGATAGCGGATGTTCAGGCGCATTGTTGGCTGCAAGCTGATTCGAGCGTGTGTTTATCTGAAAACATCAGTGTGGGTAAAAGTGGCGAGGTGAAGTTAGCGGTGAGCAACTTTGACTTTAGCCAAATAAAGACACTATTACCGGCAGAAACTAAGCTGCAAGGCGAATTGAATGCGCAAGCTTTTGCCAAGTGGGCTCCAAATATGAAGCCAGAAGTGACGCTGAATGTCGATATGCCACAAGGTCAGGTACAACAAGCATTAGAACAGCCAATTACGGTTGGCTGGGAAAGTATCAGCTTTAAAGCGGCTTTAGCAAAAGACAAGCTAGATGCACAGTGGCTGGTAGACGTGGCAGATAATGGTGATCTATCCGGGAATGTCTCGCTGATTAATGTTTCTTCTGAGTCTCCAGAGATCGCAGGTAATGTGTCACTTTCGACGCTCCATCTGGACTTCTTAGCGCCATTGATTGGCCAGTACAGCCTGTTCAAATCTAATATGAATACCGATTTAACGCTATCCGGTGATGTCATGCACCCTATGGTGAACGGCCAGTTCCTGATTGACCAAATTGAACTGAACGGTGAAGTGACACCAATCGATATCGACTCGGGTCAGGTTGCGATTAACTTTAAAGGCCATCAAGCAGACCTAAGTGCCGGTATCAATACACCTGACGGAAAACTGGAAATCACGGGTGACGCCGATTGGCAAGACTTACAAAACTGGCGCACCAACGCTCGTGTGTTTGCTAAAGAGTTAAAAGTCGATATGCCGCCAATGGTGAAAATCAAAGTTGAGCCAGACATGACGATTGAGGTGACGCCGAACCTTGCCAAGGTACAAGGGAATATTAATCTGCCTTGGGGTCGCATTGTCGTTGAAGAGTTGCCTCCTAGTGCCGTTGGTGTCTCAGATGACTTGGTTATTCTGGATGAAAACTTACAGCCGGTCGATGATACCGTGGCGGTACCGTTTAATGTCGAAACCGATATTAACATCAAGATTGGTAACGACTTCCGGCTTTCGGCGTTTGGCTTGGAAGGTGATCTGCGAGGTAATCTCAACGTAACTCAAAAAGATAAAGGCCCGTTTATCGTCGGTGAAGTAAACATCGTCGATGGTTCTTACCGCTCATTTGGCCAGGACCTGGTCATTGAAGAAGGTAAAATCATGATGAACGGACCAGCGGATGAACCTTATCTGTCGATTTCTGCCATTCGTAATCCTGATAACACTCAAGATGATGTGATCGCTGGGGTTCGTGTTACTGGCCCCGCATCTAACCCAAGTTTAGAGATTTTCTCGGAACCGTCGATGGCTCAGGCTAACGCGCTGTCCTATCTGTTACGTGGCCAGGATATCGATGCAGAGTCAGGCGGTAATGCCATGACCACCACCTTGATTGGCTTGAGCCTGGCGAAAAGTGGTCGTGTTGTTGGTCAGATAGGAGAAGCTTTTGGCGTACAAGATTTGCAGCTCGATACCGCTGGTTCGGGAGATGATTCTCAGGTGACGGTCAGTGGTTATATTTTACCGGGTCTACAGGTGAAATATGGAGTGGGGATCTTTAACTCTTTAGGTGAATTTACCGTTCGTTACCGATTAATGCAGGATCTGTATTTAGAAGCGGTTTCTGGTGTAGACAGCGCAGTTGACCTACTCTATCAATTTGAGTTTGATTAAGGCGTAACTCATAGCTAAGGAGTGGTTATGCAGCATTTAGTCTTTGTATACGGAACGTTACGCAAAGGGGAATACAATCATCACTATTTGAGTTCGGCACAATTTCTTGGTCTCCATGAAAGTGATGCTCAATATACTTTGTACGACTTAGGGCCATACCCAGGAGTGTCTGAAGGTCACCGCTCAGTGCAGGGGGAAGTGTATATGATTGATGACGATACGCTGGTTGCACTCGATAAGCTTGAGGATGTTCCGGTGGAGTACCGTCGTGAGAGCATCAGTACTCCGTTTGGTCAGGCTTGGATTTATATTTATCAAGATACCGAGCATTTGACCGAAGAGATATCATCCGGTGACTGGTGCCAAAGAGTATAGGTCGGCGGGGTACCTCTACGCATTTATAGTATGACTACGACGTTGGTCGTATGCTATTCGATCGATAAACCTACTCAAGCTAATCTGGCGTTCAGACATAAAAAAGAGCTGCGTACTTGCAGCTCTTTTTTGTCGTACCCGCTTTAACTTATTTGTTTTGAGCGCGATCGTAAGATTCTAGGATTTCAGCTTTAGCGGCTTCAACATCAGCCCAGCCATCAACCTTCACCCATTTACCTGATTCCAGTTCTTTGTAACGCTCAAAGAAATGCGTAATTTGCGCTTTCAGTAGCTCTGGGATGTCGCCGACATCTTGGATGTGCTCGTACTCTTTAGAGATTTTAGAGTGAGGAACCGCGACAACTTTAGCATCTTCACCAGACTCATCCGTCATCTTAAGCACG
>JBLWXO010000044.1:0-5061 GCA_048267385.1 Neptunomonas sp.
CGCGAAACGCTCTTCCAGCCCCTGCGTTTTGAAAAGCAGCTCAGCTAATTGATCGGCATTTTCCACTCGAACACAACCAGAACTAAATGCGCGACGATCTTGTTCAAACAAATTTTTACTTGGCGTATCGTGCAAATAAATCGCCTGCGGATTTGGCATGTTGAACTTATACAAGCCCAGCGCATTTTGCGATCCAGAAGCCTGACGCATACGGTATGGGAAAGCTCTGGGATTAACCGTTGCCCAATTGATAGTGGTTGGATCAATGATCTCTCGCGAGGTCCATGAGCGAATTATTTGAATGTTATTATGGATCAAATACATCGGGTTCTGTTTTACTTTAGGAATGATGTCTTTGACCATGATTTTCCATGGCACATTCCAGGTCGGATTCAAAATAACCGAATCCATGTCGACCGTCATTATCGGTGTCTTTCTCGAACTCTTCCCAACAACGACTTTCGACTCAAACAATGGCCGACCATCGTGCCAGTACGTAACTTGATATCCTGGCACATTGACAAATACGACGTTATCTCGCTCTTTCGCCCATATTCTTGAGCGCTCGGCATTTAAAGCAAGTAAGTGCAGACGCTGCTGCGGGGAAAAGTTAATCCAACGAATGGTATTTGGGCCGATAATACCGTCTTGTTTCAAACCATGGATGCGTTGGAATTCTTTCACTGCTCGCTCAAGGTTCTCGTCATACTGAGGTGAGTAAAGATCAACATAGCTGACATCCACGCCCACAATCGCAAGGCGCTCTGTCAAAGACATTTTATTCGTTATTGGATCACCAAAACGAAGTAAGCCTTGTTGCTCGTATAGAGGGTATTGGTATTGCGCGTGCTCAGATAGCGTTGAAAAAGCCGAGTTGAAATCTCGATCCATTTGCAGTGGAGAACGCAAACTTGATAAAAACTGATCCAACTTACCAACAGTAAGTTCATTGCTAAGGACCGACAATGTATCGATGCTCGGTGGAGGGAGATCAACTTGGGCTTTATTGGCAAACAGCCAGTTAACCCCTTCATGAGGCAACTGCTCAAGGTAGCTCAAATACATAAGCAACGAGTCAGTCATCACCAAATCAAAGTCGAGGTTGTCACCTTGCCATTTGGTCTGGTTGATTCTATGCAGCTGGTCATCAAACTCTTCAGTGACGTCAGCAAGCGCGACAATATTCAGCTGAAAAATGAACTGCTCAACATCCCTTTCATTTTGCCAGTTCAAACGGTAATTAGTGCTCTGGTACAATTGCTCCACCACAGATGGATAGTGGATCATTTTTCCAATTGAGAGCTCCTTAACCGCGCTTTCTTGCTCCGCTTGTGAAGCATTATCAAGAGAAACAACGGTGGAAAAGCTGCAAAACGGCACTAAAAGTGCCGTCATTATTAAAACCCTAGCAAACACTGATACAACCCTTACCTACTTGCCTTATTAAAAAGTATGGCAAATATCTCACAGGTTGCTGCTTTAAAAATAAGAACGGGACAATGTTTTTTCCGATAAGTTTCACATAAAACTATCAGTTAGAGTGCTTTTTAGACAACTCTAGACCAGTGATTATCCCACTGTATACCGCTGGAAAATGTATTTTTGAATTCTGTTGGCCGTTGTTCTACAACTTTACCTGCGCCAGAGCTGATGCGGAACTCATCCCCGCAGAGCACGACACCCGATGCATCGGGTAACGCGTTCAACTCAACCAGCTTGCCCGTCGCTTTAGACCAGATCCCATAGCAGCTGCCTGGAGGAGAAGTGGCTAATATCCACTCCTCTGTCGCAGCAATGCTGGCGACATAATGGTTGAAACGAGCCCACTCTTCAGGCTCAGCCTTAAGATCTAGCATTTTATCTCCTCGAGTGTGCATAGCGATGAGAGCCGGATATTCGTCTGGCTCACCTCGATATTGCTGGCCGCATAGCACTGTCTCTGAGCCATCATGCGCAAGATGACGAATGCTTAGCTTGTTATCGGGCAGAGATATTTGTTCGAGCAACTCACCATCTTGAGACAGGTAACTCAGGTTTGGATTCATTGAGTCGAGGTTTAGAGGCTCTCTTCCATTAGTATGCACACCGCCGACACCGATCGCTAATGCACCATCGGGCATCATGATGACTTCATGTGGCCCAATCCCAAAGCCTGACAGTTCGTCCATCTTTTGATATTGCTTGCGCACATCGTAAACGCCAACAATACCTCTGCTTGTGCCTCTTTCACCTTCTGTCGTGAACAGGTAGTTCCCATCATGGGAATACACGCCGTGGCCATAGAAGTGACGATTTTCTTTTGCATAATGCAGCTTTATCGCTTGCCCGGTCCGATAGTCGAATACCATGAAGAAGGTACCCGGTCGACGACCGAACACCACCGCATGTCCGTGTTGGTTGGTAGCAACACCGTGACCACGTTCTGGGATTGGCAATTTAGAAATCGGCATTCCATGTTCATCAGCAACAACCGCTGCATACTTGTCACGACCAATGATAGAACATCCAATCAAAGCGGGTTTGCTCTGAACAGTACTAGCACAACCAAAAGGCAGTAATGGTGTTGCCGCTCCAAACAAGGCCGCTTTAAGCAATGTTCGTCTTGTTTGATCAGTCACCATCGGTAGCATTAAATCCTATAACCACGCCGAGTTCGATAGCCACCTCTTCATGAATGAGGTACTTCAATTGCTCTAACTTATTGTACTGTGCCAATACTGTGCGGTAGCCATCTACCGTTTGCAGCGCGGTAAATAAGCTCTTCTCTTCAGGCCAGGTATCAAGTGTTATGTCGAACTGACGAGACACTCGATCGGCGAGTTCCGGCTTGCCCTGTTCACGTAAAAGTGAATCTAAACCGCCACCATTAGCGAAGTATAAGGTTTGCATGCTTTGCACGTTTGCTTTCAAATTCGCGAGTGAAGTGCCTGAACGCCAAGACTCTGAAAAGTAAGCCCTCGGGTGACCAATTTTCGCCATCGGACGGCTTAACTTCTTCATACTGTACTCAAGCTGGTTCGACAGTAGTGAAATATATTCTGACTCCCACTCCGTTTTTTGCATCGTTTTCCATGGGTTCTGACCCCAAGCTTGCGCTATCATCTTGGCTTTAGCATTGAGGTTTTGCGCAATCGAAACGCCTGTGGAGCAAGTATTTCTGTTCGTTTCCAGCGTTGATGCGCTGTCGTAAAGCAACCACTCAAGAGCGCCCAAGCCTTGTACAGTCACACTTCGCGTTGATATTTCTTGTGCACTCCAAACGTGATCCGCTTTAGCAAGTGCAGACATTTTTCGTCCGGTTGTGTTCTTTTTATCCGGCCAGAACTGCACATTCCAACTTTGCTCCAACGCTCTCGCTGGTCCGCGCTCCTGACCTTGCAGAGCCATCCAGGCGCGCATGGTTTCATGCCATTGTTGTTTTACTGCAGACGGGTCTTTATCCTCTGATGTACAAAAATCATTAAAAACGCGCTCTAATAAAGAACTCTGATTTAAGAAGGTCTGTGCTGATTGATACTCGATTTCATACACACTTTGTGAAATGTGGCTCGTTTTCTCCGCCTGATCATCTTCTAAACTCAATATTGACTGACAGCCAGTCAGACTTAGGGCAGCAACGACGGCACCAACTAATGGATTTTTATTCACGTTCGATTCCTTATAACGAATCCAGGAAAGCCACCAGCGCATCACGCTCGCGCTTACTTAAAGCCAGTACGTTCTGTTTTGAAGCTTCAGCTTCACCACCATGCCACAGTACCGCTTCCATAACATTGCGAGCACGGCCATCGTGCAAATAGTAGGTATGACCATTAACTTCTTCGGTATAACCTAGCCCCCAAAGTGGTGGGGTACGCCATTCGCGACCATTCGCCAGATATTCAGGTCGATTATCTGCCAGCCCCTCGCCCATATCGTGTAACAGTAAGTCTGTATATGGATGAATTTCTTGTTCTGAAAGCGCAGGTAAGCCAGCTCGTTTAGCGGTTTTTACGTTAGTTTTATGGCAGCTTTCACAACCTGATGCGGCAAAAATCTTCTGACCTAGTTGAACTTGTGGGTCATCTACATTGCGACGAATTGGAACGGCTAAGTGCTGACTATAAAACTCAACGAAGTCGAGAATATTCTGGCTAACTTCTGGGTCACCGCCATTTGGCAATTCATCACAGATTGATTGCTTTGAAGTACAGTTTTCGTTCGGGAACAGATGACTTGTGAGGCCAACATCACCATTAAAGGCGGCGGCATTCTGCTGCATCAATGTTGGTTGACCCGCTTTCCAGCCAAAGCGACCGAGTGAAAAGCCCCCTTTTTCTATATCCCAAACTTTGTTTACTTTTCCTGAAATACCATCTTCGTTGGTGTCTTTTTCGTCCGCCCAAGCAAGCAAAGTATCGTCAGGAATGCTCTCCAATAGACCCAAACCTATCATTGGTGGCGCAACACGCGCAGAAAATTGGGTATCTGGGTGCATGTCTCCATAGCCTAGGTCAGTAATCTTTAGAGCTGGTTTTCTTAGCGTTACCGTTGTGCCATCGTTGAACTGCACCGGAACATCGCTATAAGTAATCGAAATTTTGCCTTCGGGAACTTGGTCTTGGAGGGCAAAATCTTGTAGCTGACCACCATAAGTCGGCTCAGGAATGCCACCATCAATAATGAACGCTTTTTTTTGCTCTGGTGTTACCGCAGGGATACTCAAACGCACCAACATTGAAACGGCATGGATATCCCCTTCTTCAGGTGGATGACCTCGACCATCTTTAATATGGCAGTTCTGACAACCATTGGTATTGAATAGCGGGCCGAGTCCATCTCGCGCATCCGTAGAAGCTAGCGCTTGTACCCAAGGGTTTCTAAAAAAGCTATTCCCAACGCTAAAGTCCAGTCGTTTACTCATAGGTAAATTAGCGGCAGGAAGAGAGTAGGCATTCGCGCCCTCTTTTTTAACACTGGTTTTTCCGCCCGAACGCACCTCATACGCAGATACCGAAGTAGAAAAAGCAGCAGTAAAAAGTAGCACTAAATGGAAGTAATTAAGGGATGATGGCTTCATAT
>JBLWXO010000045.1:0-5038 GCA_048267385.1 Neptunomonas sp.
CATATTCATACTGTGGGAGCCACAGTGCTCGGCTTGTTTAGCTATTGTCTGATCTGACATCATTTTTAGGTTCATAAGTGGCGCACTGTTTACCACGCTCGATACCAAAAGGATCAGCGTTGTCAGCAGGGTGAGCCAAATTGTATGCCAGAGTTTAAGGTGCATACTCGTTCCAGTAAAAATGAATGTATCTCGTTAATAACCCTTGGATAGTAAAGGTTACCCTAGGGGGAAAGTCAATAGTTAATATTTGACAATAAAAATGTAGTTAGTGAGCATTTTGTCACATGAACTTCCCGCAGTAGGATTTATCCTTAGTTTAAGTGAGGGTAAAGTGTCTAGCTCAGGGTAACGTATGATCGAAATAATCATCGACGGGAAGTATCGAATTGTAGAAGAAGGGCTGACTCTTCTTGAAGCGGCAAAAGTATGTGGGGTAGAAATTCCGTCACTTTGCGGAATGAACAAAAGTAACGAGAAAGTGCCATGCGACTTGTGTGTCGTTGAGATAGAAAGTGGGGGGACAAAGCGAGCTTGTGAGCTGGAAGTATATGATGGGCTTAACGCAGTTACACAGTCAGAGCAACTCAGTGAGCACCGAAGAAAAGCCCTTAACCGAATCATGACGGATCATTACGCTGACTGCGAAGCACCTTGTAAAACGGCGTGTCCTGCCGGTGTCGACATTCAATCTTACCTTTACCATATTTCGCAAAACGATCACCAAAAAGCGGTCGAAGTGATCAAAAAAACGCTGCCAATGCCGCTATCTATCGGACGTGTGTGCCCGGCATTTTGTGAAAGCGAATGCCGCCGTTCTTTAGTCGATGAACCTATTGCCATTCGGCAGCTTAAGCGTCACGCAGCTGATACCGATCTGGCTTCTTACGAGGCCTACGTTCCTCACAAAAAGCCAACTAAAAACCGAAGAATAGCGGTGGTGGGAAGTGGCCCGGGTGGTTTAACCACGGGCTATTATCTTTCTAACGAGGGCTATGACGTAACGGTATTTGAGTCGATGCCGAAAGCTGGTGGGTGGCTACGCTATGGCATTCCGGAATATCGCCTGCCAAAAGATATTCTGGATAAAGAAATCGAATTGATGTGTCGCAATGGCATGCAGATCAACACCAATAAAAAGCTTGGCGTTGACTTCACGCTTTCCCAATTAAGTGAAGATTATGACGCAGTTTGTTTGGCTGTAGGCGCATCTCAAGCGGTTGAGATGAAGTACCCAGGGAGTGACCTAGACGGTTGCTACTTGGGGGTAGATTACTTGAAAGACTACGTGACGGAACAACACTATGTTACTGGCAAAAAAGTGGCGGTTATTGGTGGTGGTAACACCGCGATCGATTGTGCCCGAACTGCGCGACGGGCAGGGGCTGATACAACGCTGATTTACCGTCGAACTCGAGACGAAATGCCAGCAGAAGATTACGAAATTGTTGAAGCTGAACACGAAGGTGTTAAGTTCCACTTTTTGACCAATCCCGCGGAAAATTTAGCGGATGAAAACGGGCGCGTTAATGCGGTTCGATTAGAGCGAATGGCTCTGGGACAGCCAGATTCATCAGGACGTCGTAGCCCCAAACCCACAGGGGAATTCTTCACTGAAGCGTTTGATACGGTGATCTCTGCCGTGTCTCAAAAGCCAGATTTAAGTTTTTTAGACAACGATGCTTTATCTATTCCCGTAACGCGTTGGAACACCTCTGAATCTGATGCGCAAACCATGCATACCGGGACGGGGAATATTTTCAGTATTGGCGATTTCCGCCGCGGCCCTGCGACTGCGGTAGAGGCAGTTGGAGATGGGCGAGTTGCCGCGAAAGCCATTGATCTGTTTCTTAACGGTGACATGGCGGATATGCCAACACCTGCTTTTAACTCTCGCAAAGAGCAAAAATTGTCGCAAGTTGATCCGCTTCACTTTGAAAATATTCAAAAAATCGCTCGTACGATCATGCCTGAATTAACCCCAGAACAACGTGAGCAGAGCTTTGCCGAAGTTGAACTCGGATTTGATAATGAAGAAGCAATGAAAGAAGCGGCACGTTGTCTTGAATGTGGCTGTCAGGCGAACACAGACTGTGCTTTACGAGATTACTCAACAGAATATCAAGCTGAACAGAAATTCGAGGATTCGTTACAAGCAAAAGCAACCAATGTCGTCGATCATCAAGGATGGCTTGACCTACGAGCAAAAGATCTTCGTCATAAATACGAAGTCGACCGCAGTTCGGAGTTTATCGAATTCGATGCCAACCGCTGTATCAGCTGTGGTCAGTGTATTCAGGCATGTCGAGAGCAAGCCGTCCATGGAGTGCTCAGTTTTGTGAGTGATGCCCATGGTCGTCCGGCACTGAGACCGGATGACCGACCTCGATTCCGTTCAGACAAGAAAGGAGATAAGTCTAGTGGTGTAACGCTGATGGGGGACTCCAAGTGCGTGCAGTGTGGTGCTTGTGTGCAAGCGTGCCCAACTGGCGCAATGGTAGATAGCCGTGATCGATCGCAAGGTCGAAGCGAGGCTTTGAAAGCCGTTGATACTATTTGTACTTACTGTGGTGTCGGTTGTAAGTTAACCATTTTTGTTGACGAGGCGGAGAATAAAATTCGCTATGTCAAAGGCGCTGACTCTCCGGTGAACCAAGGTATGTTGTGCGTAAAAGGTCGCTTTGGTTTTGATTTCATTGGAAGCGAAGACCGATTAACCACGCCACTTATTCGTAAAGATGGATGGCTGCAACCAGCAAGTTGGGAAGAAGCTATCCAATTAGTCGCGTCTAAGTTTACGTCTATTAAGCAAGACTTTGGCAGCAATGCGCTGGCGGGTTTCTCTTCGGCAAAAACCACCAACGAAGACAACTACGCGTTTCAGAAATTCATTCGCCGAGAACTCGGTACCAATAACGTTGACCATTGCGCGAGACTTTGTCATGCGTCAAGCGTCACCGGGCTGGAAGCCTCATTAGGCAGTGGGGCAATGACGAATGATATTCCGAGTATCAAACACTCGGATGTGATTTTTATTATCGGTTCAGACACCACTTCTGCGCACCCAATCATCGCATCTCATATCAAGCAAGCCATCCGTCATCATGGTGCACGGTTGGTGGTGGCTGATCCAAAACGTGTCGATATCGTTGAGCATGCCGAGCTTTATTTAGCGCATCGTCCGGGTACGGATGTCATGCTACTAAATGGTGTGATGCAGCTGATTATTAAGAATGGCTGGTTTGATCAAGAGTACATCGAAGAGCGCGTTGATGGTTTTGATACCTTGCTTCAAGAAGTGATGTCACCCGCTTACAACTTGGACAAAGTTGAACTGGTCACGGGTGTGAAAGCCGACGATATTTTTGCCATGGCACGTATGATCGGGACTGCCAAGCGTACTGCTGTGTACTATTCGATGGGTATTACGCAGCATACGACCGGGCATGATAACGTTCGATCGATTGCTAACCTGCAACTGTTGTGCGGAAACATTGGTATCGAAGGTGGAGGCATCAATCCATTACGTGGCCAATCAAACGTGCAAGGGGCGTGCGATATGGGGGCATTACCGAATTGCTATCCGGGCTATCAAAAAGTGTATAACCCAATGGTTAGACAGAAGTTCTCCATAGAATGGAATGCTCCAAATTTGTCGGCTGAACAAGGATTAACGCTGACGGAAATCATCGATGCCGCATGTAAACGTGACGTTCGAGGCATGTACATTATGGGAGAAAACCCCGTATTGAGTGATCCTAACCAAGCGCATGTCATAGAAGGCTTGGAAGCTCTGGATTTTTTGGTAGTGCAGGATATCTTCCTTACTGAAACGGCACAGTATGCCGATGTGGTTCTGCCTTCTTGCTCATTTGCTGAAAAATCAGGTCATTTTACTAACACCGAGCGTCGGGTGCAGCGTGTGAATGCCGTTGTTAACGCTCCGGGAGAAGCTAAAGAGGATTGGTGGATCATTCAAGAGCTGGCTAACGCGATGGGCAGTGACTGGAATTATCACGGCGTGTCTGAAATAACCAGCGAGATTGCTCGTGTGACGCCTCAATATGCGGGTTTACGTTGGGACGCTATCACACCAAATGGTGTGCAATGGCCGAGCAGTAAGAACAATCCGAATGGTACGCGAATCATGCACCAAACCCAGTTTACGCGTGGTAAAGGGCAAATGGTGGGGATTCCGTTCCGTTATGCTGCTGAACTTCCAGATGAAGAGTATCCTTTGGTACTGACAACCGGGCGAGTGTTGGAGCAATTCCACACAGGGACCATGACGCGAAAAACGAAAGGGTTGGATAATCTTGCAGGGCCGAGAGCCATGCTCAGCGTCGAAGATGCAGAGGCTTTAGGGATTAGCAATGGTCAACGCCTGAAAGTATCGACGCGTCGTGGTCATATTGAAATCGATGCATTTGTAACGAAAAGAATGCAAAAAGGGGTGGTATTTATTCCTTTCCATTTTGTTGAATCGCCAGTCAACCGATTAACAACAACGGCAACGGATCCGCATGCGAAAATTCCCGAGTTTAAAGTTGCGGCGGTGAAAATTGAAATCGTAGAACCCGTTAAGGCTGAGAGCTTAGCCACTGAACACAACCATACGGAGTAGACCGACACGATAAAACAGACTCGGCATTGAGCCTAGCGAAGGCAATGGGCAGGAATCATAATCGGATCCCTGCCCTTTTTTATGCTAACTGGACGCGAGATTGTCAGAGAATTGACTGTTTCTGACCGCCCTCTGTTATTCAGGCAAGTTCTATAACCTAAAATTTGCTGAGCTCCTATACTCAGGCTACAACGTTGAGTTTTTATAACAACAAGAGGCACTTGCATGACAAGAACAACCTCATTAGCAGTCGTTTTTTTATTGATGTGCGCATATTTTGGATACAACCATTTTTATGTGTACCCAAAGCAGTTGGAATCTCAAGCTGAATCAATGCTACTCAAAATGGCAAATCGAGAAGAGTGGCTAGATGCGTTCGAGGTGATGAACCGAGTTGATGCTCACAAAGGTTAC